>JARAXD010000026.1:0-101195 GCA_033793685.1 Streptomyces sp. ME19-03-3
ACCTCCAGTTGCACCACCCGCAGGTGCTGGCGAACGACTCGAATGCCGGGAAGAGCCTGGCGGCCATCGCCTTCCACGACATCAAGGCGGACAGTGCCAAGAACCTGTCGATAAAGGCGACAGATCTCGGGACCGCCTTGAAGACGGAGTGGAAGGCGCTGATCAAGGCCTCCGGTGGCCCCAACGACACGTTCAAGCAGTTGGTCGGTATGGCCGTCGACACCCGTAACGCGCTGGTCGACGGCATCAACGAGATTCGGCGGCCAGGCCGAGTCTCCCCGTCGGCGCCGTTGGTGCCGTCGGCTTCGTCGGGTTCGGCCGTCCCGCGTTTGAGTGGGGACGGGATTCTTGATGTGGTCACGGGCGCGGGTGGGCGGAATGGGGGTGAGGCGCGTCGTACGCTGGGTGGTTTCGAGTTCGGTGCGGGTACGCGTAACAACGATGGGAAGAACCTTGTGTCGCGGCCGATCGTGGTCACGGTCAAGGATGGTGAGACGGAAGCGAGGGTGGCCGTCCATCTGAATGTGATGCTCAGCTCGGGTAACGAAGCTGATGTGGTCACGGATGGGGTCAGGCTTGAGAATGCGTCGGAAGTCACCATTCATGGGAGCAAGTTCCATCTGACGGCTCGGCCGCATGGTGATCAGAATCTGATCGATGTGCATGGTGCGTCGAGTGGGACGGCGGCGAACTCGATTCATGTGGGGCCGAGTAACGCGAAGGCGGGTTGGAACAACAGGCCGGCCAACACGGGTAACTTGGCGAACGCGCTGGGTGTTTCGGAGCAGAAGCTCGTCGAGGCTTTGGAGAGGCGTTTTCCTCCGGGTGAGTTGGTGGACACGGTTTACCGGTTCCAGGATGACGTGAAGCACGCGGTGGTTCATGGTTCGGGTGCGCAGGAGGTGCGCGTTCACTTCACGGGGGACAAGTCTTTCCCGGTTCGGGGTGAGGCGGGTGGTGTGTCGGCGCGGGCGGTGCCGGTGCCGGTGCATGGTGTGGATGATGTGCTCGCGGGTGCGGGTGCGGGTGCGGGTGCGGGTGTGGGTGTGGGTGCGGGGCGGGTGGATCTGAGGCTGGTTCCGGGTTGGGATGCGGCGCGTGGTGCGGCGGTTCCGAGGTCGGTGCAGCAGTCGTGGGTGGATCCGGTGTCGACGCCGCGGGGTGGTGGTGCGCATGCGCCTCGGTATGAGGTGCGTAGTGGTTTTGATGTGCGTACGTTCTCGGTGGGTGATCGTTCCGTCACGGATCTGACGGTGCGGGTGCGTCTGGAGGGTGCGGGGCTTTCGCCGGCGCAGGTGGATGCGTTGTGGGAGCGTGCGCTGGGGGGTGTGGAGAGGGTCTTCAACCGTCCTGGTGAGGTGTTGCCGGACGGGAGTGTGCTGCATGTGACGTTGGAGCGTGTCGGTGGTGGTGCTTCGGACGCTCATCTGAGTGTGCGGGTGGGTTCGGACGGTGCGATGAACCAGCACCAGTGGCGGGTCGACGCGACCGAGCAGGATCTGGCGCACGAGTTGGGTCATCAGTTGGGTCTGCGGGACGAGTACCGCGACACGACGGCCGGGCACCGTCCTGAGATCGACGGTTCCCTGATGGGCAATTACCACAATGCGGCTCCGGAGGGCCTGTCGCAGGGTGGGCTGCGGTCCCGCTATCTGGAACTGATTCACACCCAGGTCCGCAACCACGACCACGTCCACACACCGCACGTCACCTCCGCCGCGGACGACGCGGTCACACCCCCCGCGCCGACCAGGAACCAGATGCCGGCCGGGGCCGACGCGCTGACGGAGGTGGACGCCGCCGAGGCCGTACAGGACGCCGTACGGAATCTGGCGCAGGCGAACAAGCGTCTTCAGGAACTCGAGGCGCTCGACCTGTTGGGTACGGGATCCTCGAGCGGGAACGCGCTGGACGCCGCTCGCGGGCAGGTCCGCGCCGCGGAGATACGGCTGCGCGAGGCGTCGGCGGTCGAGGTGCGCCTGAACGCCGCGGAGGACGCGCTCACCACACCCGTGCCGCCCGTGCCACCGGTGTCGCAGCTGGATGACGCCGGTTCCACCACGGGGACGTTCCACTCGGCGCTGGATACGGACTCCATCTCCGAGGTGCAGTCGTTCCACTCGGCGCTGGATACGGACTCGATCTCCGAGGCGGCGACGTTCCACTCGGTCGGCGAGTACGTCTCCGAAGTGACGGAGCCCGGCCTGCGCCAGGTCGACGGGGCCGGCGGGACCTTCACCCGGTACGACGAGCACGGCGCCCTCGTTGCCACCGGCCGGCCGCTCCCGGAGTTGCCGGGCGTGCCGGACGGCCTGCACCTGGTCACCCCGCCGCAGGGCGCCTCCTGGCTGGAGGACGCGAGCGGTACGCGCATCGCCCACGTCGGCGACCAGGAGGTCACCGCCACCGACCACGGCCTTCGGATGACGTACGCCGGCACCGGCGGGCCCCGGGACGGGGAGTTCATCGAACTCGGCGCCGACGGCTCCCTGGTCAAGCAGGGCTTCAACGTCCTGGACAGGGGCCGCTCCACGTCCTACCAGTACGTCCTGGACCACAGCAGCGGCCTGTGGCAGCGCACCGGCCGTGACGGCGTCGGAACGGGCGTCTTCCACCACGGCACGGCGGACCTGAAGGGCGCCGCGAACGGCAGGGTGGTGCTGCTCAGCGCGACCGGCGCACCAGTGCCCGTCTTCGAACGCCGGCCGCTGCCGGGGGGCGGGGTCCTCGACTCCTTCCGCCGTACCGACACCATCGACTTCGGCCGTACCAACCCCCGTACCCATTGGGCGCGCTGGGACGAGGACGGTGTCCTCTCCGGGACGGGCATCCGCGAGTACGACACGGCGGGCACCGGCTGGCGCGACCTCGACGGGCGCGGCAACGTCGTCCACGAGTACCAGGCCGGTCTGCAGAAGCACGGCAACGGCACGGGCCACACGCTGGCGTTGACGAACGCGGACGGCGAGTTGCGCTGGCACCGCTACGACGGCGCCTCCAGGGAACTCGCCGAGGGCCCGCGGACCCCGGACCGGCACGACAACGGCTGGACCGACCACCTCGCCGGCGACGGGCAGGCCGTCGCCCAGCGCAAGTGGGGCATGGGCCACCTGCCGGAACGCGCCGGGCAGTACGAGGAACACACGCTCGTGCAGGACCCCGGCGCCCCCGGCGGGTGGAAGGCCGACGGGACGTGGCAGCGCCAGTCGCCGCACGGCAAGGAGGTCGGCAAGGCCGAGCGGGTGGACGGCGCACTCCTGGTCACCGAGCGGTGGAGTGAGCAGCGCCCGCCCGTCTGGGTCCGCAAGGCCTGGCTGCCCGGTGCACGGAACGCGGACAACGCGTACGCCCATGTGCTCGGCGACAACGCCTACCAACTGTTCACCTGGGAGAAGCGGCCGATCGGAACCGCTGCCGGTGAGGGGACCTCGGGTGTGCGGTACGTCGGCTTCGACGGCGGCATCCTCGACCTGACGGCGAGGGGCGACTTCGCGCGCCTGACCACGAAGCTGCACGACGGCACGACGCTCAAGGTCGGCGACCACGCGAAGCGTCCCGCATACGCTCCCGCGGCCCCGGGACACCAGCCGTGGGAGGCCGGAAAGCTGACCGGCTACCGGGTGCCCAAGGATCCGGCGACGGACGGGATGCACTGGCAGGACGTCTTCCGGGGCGCGGACGGGCAGATCCGTGTCGCCCGCGAAGGGCTGCCCGGTGGGCATGTGCTCGAGTACAGGGACCCCCCGCTGGTCGGTACGCCGACCGGTCTCGGGGCCTGGGTCGCCCGTGACGCGCACGGCAACGTGACGGGGATGCGCCAGGCGAATCCCGACGGCCGCGGGAACAGCTTCATCGAGGGCACGGGGAAGCCGGGGTCCGCGAAGTGGACGTGGCGGGAGCAGGACGCCAAGGGCGGGGCCCTCGGTCCTTCCGGCACCAGGCAGTTCTTCCGCGGCTCCAACGACTGGAAGCTGTCGTGGGACGACTCCTTCCGGGACTTCGACGCGCAGGGCAATCTCGTCCGTGAGCGCCGCATGCTCGACAACGGCGCCTATGTGGACGCATGGCGCGACGGCAACGGCCGCTGGCTGGCGCGGAAGTACGGCAAGGACGGAGGGCCGGTCGGCCCCGAGCCGCAGGTCCGCAGCTGGTGGAACGGCACGGCGTGGCAGGACCAGTGGTTGCGCGGGGCGCAGTGCTTCCGTGACGAACTGCGACCGCTGCCGGGCGGCGGCGCCCCCGTCAGGCTCCGCGAAGTCCCCGAGGGCCACGGTGGCCCGCTCCGGGTGCGCGAGTACGACATCGCGGCCACGACCCCCCACGCGCAGTGGAAGGAGTTCGACCACGGATCCGTGGTCCGCGAGCGCAGGGCCGAGAGGGCCGCCGACGGCAGTGTCACCTATCTGGAGACCGACGCCTGGCGGGGTCAGTGGAACCGCTACGACTCCACGGGCGGGCTCCTCGCCCAGCGCACCGGCAGCGGCCTGGTCTGGGAGCGCAACCCCCTCGGTCAGATGAAGCTGGTCGGCAACGAGTACGACTACCGCGGGCCGCTGAGCGAGATCCGCGGCTGGGGGCGCCGGGTCCGGGAGGCCCAGCGCATGCCGTGGTCCGGAACGGTGCTCCCCGACGGCCTCGGCGCGCTCCGCGAGGCCCGCTACCGGCCGTACTGGCAGGTGGTGGGGGGCAAGGCGCTGGTGGAGTTCGGCCAGGAGTTCGTCCTGGAGTTCGCCGCCAACCTGGTGGTCAACGCCATCGTCGACGCGGCCCAGCACAAGCGGTTCGACGGGGACGACGTGCTGAAGGCGTTCGCCAACGCCGCCGTGTCCTCCGGCGTCAAGACCGGTGTCGGCATCGCGGTGCACGAGAACCGGGCGCCCGGGTTGCGGGAACTCGGCAACCTCAAGACGACCCTGGCCAACATCGACAGCGGCAAGCACCCGCAGCGCCGGCCGTTCAACCACGAGAAGACCTGGACCAACGAGTGGGCCGGGAACGAGACCCCCACCCGCTGGAGGGGCGGCACCTACGACTTCTTCTTCAGCGCGGGCACCAGCGGGATCTCGGGGTGGGTCAACGGCGCGATGAACGCGGCCGTATGGGGTGTCAGCGACGCCGACGGGAACACGGTCAAGCTCAGCGGCGCGGACGCCTTCCTGGACGGCGGTATCAACGCCACGGCGGCCCTCACCACGTCGGCCTCCACCGCGCTGGTGAAGAACCTGGTGGTCATGAGCGGCGGGAGCCGGCTCTTCCACCGCCAGGGCTTCGCGGACTTCTGGATCCAGCTACCCTTCAAGATCTTCGAGAAGTCGATCCAGTCGATTTACCTGACCGGTGCGTTCCGTGCGAGCATCAACCCGTCGTGGTACCAGGTACCGTCGGCCGGCACCCAGCAGCAGGAGTAGAGGATCCGGAACATGACGCGTCACACCGTGGCCCCGAAAGGACAAGGTGGCCGGGGAGCCTTCCACCGGATCGCCGACGCGGTGCGCGCCGCCGCCCCCGGCGACGTCGTGGTGATCGCCCCGGGCACCTGGACCGAGGCCGTGGTGCTGGACCGCGCCGTCGTGCTCACGGCGGAGCACGGTCGGGGGAGCGTCGTGCTGGCCGCGCCGCCGGGGGACCGCCCCGCGCTGACCGTCGACGGCCCGGACTGCGCCGTGCACGGCGTCACCGTGTGGGGCGCCGACGACGCGGCGGCCGCGATCGCCGTCTCGCCCGGCGCCGGCCTGGTACTGGAGGACTGCGCCGTCGAGGGCGGCCGCGTCCAGGCCCGCGGCCCGGAGGAGGAGGAGAGCGGTACGACGGCCCTGATCCTGCGGCGCTGCCGCCTCGAGCGCGCCCGGCTGGCCGGCCTGCACCTGGCCGGCGCGGTGCGCGCCCGGGCCGAGGACACCAGCATCACGGGCGTGGACGGCACGGGCGTCGTGCTCTCGGGCACGGCCCGGCTGGACGCGGCCCGCCTGCGGCTGGACCGCACGACCGGCTCGGGCGTACGGCTGCGCGGCAGCGCCCGCCTGCGGCTCGTTGACTCGACGCTGACCGGCACCGGCCGGGCCGGGCTGCTGCTGGAGGAGGCCGCCGAGGCCACGGCCGGCGAACTGCGGATCGAGTCGCCCGGTGCGGCCGGCGTGCACGTCACCGGCACGGCGCGCGCCGAGCTCACGGACTGCCGGATCCGCGGGGCGTCGGCCAGCGGGGTCGTGGTCCAGGACAACGGGGTGCTCAAGGCCGACGGCTGCGCCGTCGCCGACGCCGGTGCGAACGGGCTGCTCGTCACGGGCGCCGCGCAGGCCCGGCTCGCGGACTGCCGCATCGACCGCAGCGCCTTCAGCGCCGTCCACCTGTCCGGCACCGCCACCGGGCGGCTGACCGACTGCCTCGTCCGCGACGGCGCCGAGCACGGCGTCCACGCGGCGGGTGAGGCCCGCCTGGAACTCGCGGACTGCGGGATCAGGAACGTCGCCATGACCGGTGTCGCCGTGGCCGAGCAGGCCGTGGCGACGGTCACCGGTTGCCGGATCGACGACGTGGCCACCGGCATCGGCGTCGGCTCGACCTCCGAGAGCCGGGTCGAGCACACCACGGTCACCGCGAGCAAGGAGATCGGGGTGCAGGTCGAGACCGGCGGCACCGCGGTCCTCACCGACCTGCGGGTCGCCGGAGCCGGGGCGGCCGGTGTCGTCGTCGACAAGGGCGCCGAGGCCACCCTCACCGGCGGCTCGGTCGAGGACTGCGCCGGCTCCGGCGTCGTCGTGTGGACCGGCGCCCGCTCCACCGTGGCCGACCTGCGAATCGACCGGCCCGCCAAGAACGGCGTCTTCCTCGCCGAGGGCGCCGCCGGCACCTTCACCTCCCTCGAGGTGTCCGGCTCCGGCTTCCCCGCGCTCCACGTCGGCACCGGGGCGGACCCCGTCTTCCGGCACTGCAGGATCCGCGAGTGCGCGGACGCGCTCGGCACGGACGAGGGCGCCGCCCCGGAATTCGACGACTGCACCGCCGACGGCACCCCGCTGACCTTCGGCGCACCGACGACCGCCCCCGCGGCGCCCGCCACCCCCGGCGGCCCCGCCGCGCCACCGCCGGGAACGCACGCGGCAGGCGTCGACGACGAGCGGGACGAACCCGAGGAGAGCCTGGAGGACCTGCTGGGTGAGCTGAACGCCCTCGTCGGCCTCGACCGGGTCAAGCGCGACGTCGGCTCGCTGGTGAAGCTGATGCAGACCGTCCGCCGCCGCGAGGAGGCGGGGCTCCCCGCCCCGCCGCTCAGCCGGCACCTGATCTTCGCGGGCAACCCCGGCACGGGCAAGACCACCGTGGCCCGTCTCTACGGCAGGCTCCTGAAGGCCCTCGGACTGCTGCGCGAAGGCCATCTGGTGGAGGTCGACCGTACGGCCCTCGTCGGCGAGTACGTCGGCCACACCGGCCCCAAGACCACCGCCGCGTTCACCCGCGCCCTGGGCGGCGTGCTCTTCATAGACGAGGCCTACACGCTCGCCCCGGTCGGTGCCGGCAACGACTTCGGCACGGAGGCCATCGGCACACTGGTCAAGCTGATGGAGGACCACCGCGACGACGTCGTCGTGATCGCCGCCGGCTACCCCGGCGACATGGACCGCTTCATCGGCTCCAACGTGGGCCTGTCCTCCCGTTTCGGCCGCACGCTGCTCTTCGAGGACTACGCGGCGGACGAACTGGTGTCGATCGTCGAGTACCAGGCCGCGGAGCACCAGTACGAACTGACCCCCACCGCCCGCGAGGAACTCACCCGCCTCTTCGAACTCCTTCCGCGCGGCGAAGGCTTCGGCAACGGCCGTTCCGCCCGCCAGATGTTCCAGGAGATGACGGAACGGCAGGCGCAGCGCGTCGCCGAACTGGACGACCCCACCGCGGACCAGCTCATGGCCCTGGAGGCGCAGGACCTCCCGCAGCCCGCGCTGCGCGGCTGACCGCCGTCGGCCGCGCCCGGCGGCTCCGCGCAGGGTGTCCGGGGCCGGCTCGCCGGACGGCCGGCGCGCCGCCGTCCGGGGTGCCGCCTGCTCTCTCCCCTACAGATCGAGTACCAGGTCCGTGCGCGGCTGCGAGCAGCAGATGAGGGCGCTGCCCGCCGCGGGGGCGTCCACCGGATCGGGCGCGTACGTGACACCGCCGGTCAGGACGGGCGTCTCGCAGGTGTGGCAGACCCCGGTGCGGCACGACCAGCGGGTCGGCACGTCGCACGCCTCGGCGAGTGCGAGGAGCGAGCCGTACCGCGGGTGCCACGGGACGCTGAGGCCGCTGCGCGCGAAGGACACCGACGGCCCGGTCGGTTCACCGGGCGGCGCGGCGGGCGGGTGCGGGGCGCGGGCCGTCGCGTCGACCACGCCGGGGTTGATCGAGGACAGCGCGCCGAAGGTCTCGGTGTGGATGCGGTCCGCGGACAGTCCACCCGCGATCAGCGCCTGCGCCATGTCGTCCATGAAGGCCTGCGGCCCGCAGACGTAGGCGTCCGCGTCCGGCGGCAGCTCCAGCGCGGCGACGCGCGCCGCGTCGAGCCGGCCCGCCTCGGTGTAGTCGGCGCCCGCGAGGTCGTCCACCCGCGGCCGGCTGTAGGCGATGTAGGCGTGCGCGCCGGTCAGCCGGCCCACCAGCGCCCGCGACTCCCCGGCGAACGGGTGGTTCCCGCCGTCGCGCGCCACGTGCAGCCACCACACCACGCGCCGGGGACACGCGTCGGCGAGCGCGTACAGCATCGCCATCACCGGCGTGGCGCCCACCCCCGCGGACAGCAGCACCACCGGCGTGTCGCCCTCCCCGAGGACGAACGTGCCGCGCGGCGCGGCGACGTCCAGCAGATCGCCCTCCCGCACGTGCCGACGCAGGTAGCCGCTGCCCGCGCCGTGCGGCTCCTGTTTGACGCTGATCCGGTACTCCGCCGCGCCGGGCCGGCCCGACAGGGAGTACGTGCGGATCAGCGGCGGCCCGTCGGGGTCGGGCCGCATCCGGACGGTGAGGAACTGGCCGGGCCTCCCGGCGGGCAGCGGGCTGCCGTCCCGTTCGGCCAGCGTCAGCGAGAAGATGCTGCCGCTCTCCTGCCGGACCCCGGCGACCCGCAGCGGGCGGAAGCCCGGCCACGCCGGGGGAGGCGCGGCCGCCCCGGTCAGCCCGGGATTGCCGGCGACTGCGCCGCCGTCCCCCGCCGAGCTGTCGAGCAGCGCCCGCATCGACGCCTGCCACCCCGGACTCAGGGCGGGGATGCGCAGGGCACGCTCGACCTGGTCCCGGGGATGTCCGGGCAGGTACAGCAGCGCGTCGATGTCGGCGACGGTCATGGCCTCCGGGCCGGTCCCGAGCTTCACGATCTCGTCGCCCGCGGTCACCTCGCCCTCCTCCAGCACCCGCAGGTAGAAGCCGGGGCGTCGGTGGGCCACCAAAAGTGCGGCCATCCGGGGCTCCGCCAGGCGCATCCCGACCCGGTAGCAGGTCACCCGCGGCTGGGTGACCTCGAAGACGGCGCCGCCGACGCGGTACCGGTCCCCGATGCACACCTCGTCGTCCGGCAGCCCGTCCACCGTGAAGTTCTCGCCGAAGTTGCCGTAGGTGAGGTCGTCGCGGCCCAGTTCCTTCTGCCAGTGGCGGTAGGAGTCCAGCTGGTACACCAGCACCGCCCGCTGCTCGCCGCCGTGCCCGCCGAGGTCTCCCTGGCCGTCGCCGTCGATGTTGAGCCGCCGGACCATGCGCGGACCCGTCACCGGCTCCTTCCAGACCCCCGTGTACGTCGTCCGGCCCTGCCACGGCACGTTCTTCGGCCTGCCGACGCTGACGGCAACCAGTGTGGCCATGCGCCATCTCCCTCGTTGCGCGAGCCCCCGTCCCCGGCCACGCTATTACGCCGACCGCGCCACGCAACCCGGCCGCCGACCCCGCTGACAGCGCCGGGCGTCGACGGGTTCCGGCGCCGAGGTGGAACGCGGCCGGTCCGCAGCGATCGCCACCGCCACCGTTGAGAGCGAGAGATCAGCCACAGCCGGGATGGAGCGCGGCTGCCGTGGTGTTGTCCTCCCGACAACGCCTGCCCCTCGATGGACGGAGACCCGCACCACCCATGTCCACCACTGTTGACCACGACCACTCCGCCGATCCCGGTGGGGAGCCCGCCCCCTCCGGCGCCGCTCCTTCCCCGTCCGGCGCCGCGCCCGTCCTGGACAATCCGGTGTGGGCGGCCCTCGCCGGCCCGCACGCCCGCTTCGCGGAGGTCCGAGGCCGTGCCGCCCGGTACCGGGCGGACGTGTCCGTCTTCGCGGGTCTCGCCGACCCGGCCGACCCCGCCGCATGGGACGACCTGGCCGGACTTCTCGGTCCCGGAGGCACCGCCCTGGTCACCGGCTCACCGGTGGTACCCGAGGACTGGGAGGTCTTGGAGGGCGGCGAGGGGCTGCAGATGGTCGGCACCGCGCTCCGTGTCCGGCACGCCCCCGAGGCCGTACGACTCGGTGCCGAGGACACCGACGACGTCCTGGACCTGGTCGCCCGCACCCGGCCCGGGCCCTTCCTGCCGAGGACCCTCGAACTCGGCACCTACCTCGGCATCCGGGAGAACGGCCGGCTGATCGCCATGGCCGGGGAGCGCATGCGGCCGCCCGGCTGGACGGAGATCAGCGCCGTCTGCACCGACCCCGACCACCGAGGCCGGGGTCTGGCGACCCGGCTGGTGAACGCCGTCGCCGCGGGTATCACGGAGCGCGGGGACACCCCGGTGCTGCACGCCGCGGTGAGCAACACGAACGCGTTGCGGCTGTACGAGTCGATGGGCTTCTCCCTCCGCCGCCGCACCCTGTTCCTGCAGGTCCGCGCGCCGCAGGCGTGAAACCGCGTCTTCCCCGCCCGCGCCGGTCCCCGCCGTTCGGGCGGGGACCGGCGCGAGGAGGACGAGGACGGCCCCGTCGTCGGGCACCGGGTGCACGACGACCGCGGTCGCCGAACCGCGCGGCGGCTTGCCCCACTTCGCCCTGCACGAGGACCGCCGGGGGCCGGCCACGGGGCGGTGGCACACGTACGCACCGGAGCGCAGGTCGGACCGCTCGTCCGGGAACTGCGCCCACCCTGCGGCCCGCGCGCCACCCGGTGGGGCGAGGGTGAAAAGGACACTTCCCGGTACGGGTCGGGCTTGCGACCCGATGCCGGTGGTGGCGTCGGCCCGGCCCGTCCCCGAGACGGGTGATCCCCGGCCGCCCGGAGATCAGGCGCCGGGCGCCAGGCACACCACCGGGACGCGCTGGACGAGGTTGTTGGCGAAGCCGCCGCGGTTCCACGGCTGTTCCAGCGGCTGGGTGTGGCCCTCGGCGTCGGTGGCGCGGACGCTCAGCACATGGTGGCCCGGCGTGGCGTCCCAGGTGGTGTGCCAGTGCCGCCAGGCCCAGGGGTGGCCCTGGTCGTCGAGTTCCGCCGCGTGCCAGGTGAGGCCGCCGTCCGTGCTCGTCTCGACGCCCGCGACCGGTGCGCGGCCGGACCACGCCCGGCCCTCCAGGCGCTGCGGGCCCGGCCGGACGACGCGGGTGCGCGTCATGAAGTCGGGGAAGCCGGGCGGCACCATGAGGGCGCGCGGCGCGATGCGGGTCACCGGCTCGCCGGGCTCGTCGGGCTCCTGGCGGAAACGGTAGGCGACGGACTGCTGGAACCCGGTGAAGGGCGTGTCGGTGAGGGTGATGTCGCGCAGCCACTTCACATGGGCCATGCCGTACCAGCCCGGAACGACCAGGCGGACGGGGTGGCCGTGCTGGGGCGGCAGGGGCGCGCCGTTCATGGCGTACGCCACCAGGACCTCGGGGTCCTCGGCGGTGGCCGCGTCGACCGTCAGCGCGCGCTGGTAGTCGTGTTCGACCCCGCGCTCCACGCCGTGGTCGGCCCCCGTGAAGACGGCCTCGACGGCGCCGGGTTCCACCCCGGCCTCGCGCAGCAGGGTGCGCAGCGGCACGCCCGTCCAGTCGGCCGTGCCGACCGCCTCGGTGAGCCACGGCTGACTGACCGGGCGCGGGGTGAGTCCGGCCCTGCCGTTGCCCGCGCACTCCATGGTGACCCGGTGCGTGACGGCCGGATACCGACGCAGGTCGTCCATGGACAGTTCGAGCGGCGTGCGGACCTTGCCGCCGATGGTCAGCCGCCATGTCCGGGCGTCGGCCGGCGGGATGTCGAAGTGGACCAGGACATAGTGCAGCCCTGGTGGCGTGACGTCGTAGCGCAGCGCCTCCAGGGGCAGCGCGTGGTTGCGGGCCGCCAGGCCCAGTTCGTCCATGCCGATGCCCTCGGCCGGGTCGGCCAGCCGGGACGCGGCGCTCACATGCGCGATGCTCGGATCATCCACCCCACCAGTGTGCCCCGTCACGTCCCGGCAGGTTCCGGCACGTCACCGCCGGGCACGGTCGAGAACCGCCCGCAGCACGGCACGCCGCGGCGACTGCGGGGGCAGGGCGCACAGCGCCGCCTGCAGAAGGTCGACGTCGTCACGGTTGCCGGGCCGGTCGAGCCAGTCGAGCAGCAGCCCGGCGTCGCCGCGCTCGCGCAGGGCACGGCGCAGCGCCCAGTGGAGTTCCTCGCGCGCGTCGACGATGGCGGGGGCGTCCGAGCCGGGCAGCAGCGGCCCGGGGTAGCGGGCCAGCGCCCGGCGGTGCGCGCCGCGCGCGAGGAGGGCGCGGACCTCGTCCGCGTCCGTGGTGGCCGGCAGCAGCAGCCGGTACGGGCGCGAGCCCAGCACCTGCGGTCCGAGCAGCCGGCGCAGCCGCGACATCTCGGCCCGCATGGTGACCCGCGCGGCCTCGTGCTCGTGCAGCCGGGCGGCGAGCGCGTCGGCGCCCAGCCCCCGGGGGTGCCGGGCGAGCAGGAAGACGATCTCCGAGTGCCGCGGGCTCAGTTCGACCGTCCCGTGAGGGGAGGCCAGCAGCGCCCGGTCGCGCGCCAGCACCTCCAGCCGGAGGGCCCCGGCCGTCACCGCCCGAGCCGGCGCGGCCGGGAGCGCGCCGCGCAGCCGCAGCAGCCGCAGTTCGGCCTCCGCCGCGGCCACGGTGGCCCGCACCAGGGCCAGGGCGTGCGGCGCCGCGATGTGGTCGCCGCCGGTCAGGTCGATCACGCCGATGACCGCGCCGGTGTCCGGGTCGCGGACGGGAGCCGCGGAGCAGCTCCACGCATGCACGGGGCGGATGAAGTGCTCGCCCGCGTAGATCTGCAGGGGCCGCCCGAGGGCGACGGCGGTGCCGGGCGCGTTCGTGCCGGCCGCGTCCTCCGCCCACTCCGCGCCTTCGACGAAGCCGATCCGCTCGGCCCGCGCCGCCAGTCCCGGCGTGCCCTCGACCCACAGCAGCCGCGCGTGCTCGTCGCCGACCGCCACCAACTGCGCGCTGTCCTGTGCCGGTTCGACGAGCAGACTGCGTACCACGGGGAGCACGGCGGCCATCGGGTGCTGCCGCCGGTAGTCCCGAAGCTCGGCGGCGCCGAGCCCGGGGGAGCGGGGGCCGGCGGCCTCCGGGTCCACACCGCGGCTGAGCGAGCGCTTCCAGGAATCGCGGACGACCTCGCGCACCGGCCGCGGCGGCCGCCCGGTCGACAGGAACTCCTCGTGGGCACGCGCCACGTCCCGCCGCAGGAGGTCCGGATCGGTTCCCGGCGGCCAGGCCGCATAGGACGCCGTGTACGAGACAGTCATGGCCGTCCCCGGGAGTGAGGCACGGACCGGTGCCCGGCGGCACCGGGTGGAGTGCTGCCGAGTGTAGTTGCGCGCCCGCGCCGCGCCGCAACCCTGTTGCAACCTCGCGCGTCCTACGGTCCCCGAACCGCCGTCCGCGACGGAGCGGGCGGCTCACAATGGGAGGCCGCCCCATGACCCGGTACGCCAACCCCGGTTCCGACGACGCGATCATGAAGTACCAGCCCCGCTACGACCACTGGATCGGCGGCGCGTACGTCCCGCCCGCCCGCGGCGAGTACTTCGGCAACCCGACCCCGGTCACCGGTGAGATCTTCACCGAGGTCGCCCGCGGCACCGCCGAGGACGTCGAGCGCGCCCTCGACGCCGCCCACGCGGCCGCGCCGGCGTGGGGCCGTACGTCGGTGGCAGAACGGGCGGGCGTCCTCGGCAGGATCGCGGACCGCATGGAGTCGCACCTGGAGGAACTGGCCGTCGCGGAGAGCTGGGAGAACGGCAAGCCCGTCCGGGAGACCCTCGCCGCCGACATCCCGCTGGCCATCGACCACTTCCGCTACTTCGCGGGCGCCATCCGCGCCCAGGAGGGCAGCCTCGCCGAGATCGACGACGACACCGTCGCGTACCACTTCCACGAGCCCCTGGGCGTCGTCGCGCAGATCATCCCGTGGAACTTCCCGATCCTGATGGCGACCTGGAAACTCGCCCCGGCCCTCGCCGCGGGCAACGCCGTCGTCATCAAGCCGGCCGAGCAGACCCCGGCCTCCATCCACTTCTGGATGAGCCTGATCGCCGACCTGCTGCCGCCCGGCGTGGTCAACATCGTCAACGGCTTCGGTGTCGAGGCGGGAAAGCCGCTCGCCTCGAGCCCGCGCGTCGCCAAGGTCGCCTTCACCGGCGAGACCACCACCGGCCGGCTCATCATGCAGTACGCCTCGCAGAACCTGAAGCCGGTCACCCTGGAGCTGGGCGGCAAGAGTCCCAACATCTTCTTCGACGACGTCTCCAGCGCCGACGACGACTTCTACGACAAGGCGCTGGAGGGCTTCACGATGTTCGCCCTCAACCAGGGCGAGGTCTGCACCTGTCCGTCCCGTGCGCTGATCCAGGGCGGCCACTACAACGCCTTCCTGGAGGCGGCCGTCACCCGCACCGAGAAGATCGTCCAGGGGCACCCGCTGGACACCTCGACGATGATCGGCGCCCAGGCCTCCAACGACCAGCTGGAGAAGATCCTCTCCTACTTCGACATCGGCCAGCAGGAAGGCGCCAAGGTCCTCACCGGTGGTGAACGCGCCGACCTCGGCGGCGAACTGGCCGGCGGCTACTACGTCCGGCCGACCATCCTCGAGGGCGACAACCGTATGCGTGTCTTCCAGGAGGAGATCTTCGGCCCCGTCGTCGCCGTCACCTCCTTCGGTGACTTCGACGACGCCATCGCCACCGCCAACGACACCCTCTACGGCCTCGGCGCCGGCGTCTGGACCCGCGACGGCAACACCGCCTACCGCGCCGGCCGCGCGATCCAGGCGGGCCGCGTCTGGACCAACTGCTACCACGCCTACCCGGCGCACGCCGCCTTCGGCGGCTACAAGCAGTCGGGCATCGGCCGCGAGACGCACAAGATGATGCTGGACCACTACCAGCAGACGAAGAATCTGCTGGTGTCGTACTCGGCCAAGAAGCTGGGCTTCTTCTAGGCCGCGGGGGAGGGGGCGCCTGAGCCGGACGGTTCCGGAACAGGCGCCGCCCGCCGTGCCTGACGGAACGTCGGCGGTGCCCCGCCGTGCAGACGTGGCCGCGGGGGCGCACCTCGCGGCCGGAGGCCGCCGGAGGTGTCAGGGGGTCCGAGGTCCGATGTGCCCTCGGGCGCGGGTCCGCCTTCTGCGTGCGGAACACCGCGAGGCGCGCCAACGCCCCGTCAGGCGAGCACCGAGTCGTCCTCCGGACGTGCTCCCGGCAGCCGGAGCCGGGCCGCGATCAGCGCCGCGTCGACGTCCTTCGTGCCGGTGGCCACGCACAGCGTGTACGAGACGTCCGCCATCCGGCGCCCCACCTCGGGGTCCGCGGGGTCGAGCAGCTTCAGCGTCTCGTAACGGTCGACCAGGTCGTCCAGCACGGCGGGGTGGGCCAGCAGCACGTCGTCCTCCTGTGGGGGCTTGGGTCGCCACAGTGTGGCTCGCTGCCGCCTACCCCGAGTTCGTCCGCACACGCATCCGGAGCGCGGCGGAGATCAGCGGCGGGTCCGCTCCGGCAGGGCGGAGACGATGATCTCGCGGGTCGCCGTGCTGTCCTCGACCGTACGGAAACCGGCGAAGGCCAATGCGTCCAGTACCGCCCTGTGCAGGGGACGGCGGTGCGCCCCGGCCGGAGGGTGCGCCGGAGTGCCGGTGCCCGGAAGGGTGTCCCAACGCACGACCACGCCGCGGGGCCCCGCCTCCACGACGGGGTGGTCCTCGCCCGCGTCGTGCCGGGCGAGCGGCAGGCCCGCGTCCAGCAGAGCCAGGCACACCGCCGCGTGCAGGCGCCGGACGTCCGCGCCCAGCCGCCGGGCCGACGGGCGGGACGGGGTCAGTGCCCCGCGGTGGCCGGTGAGGTCGAGCAGCCGCAGGACGGTGTCGCTCGCGGCGGTCACGGTCAGCGTCCGGTGCGCGGCCATGGCGCGGTTGCGCAGCTCCAGCAGGGCGTTCAGCCCTGCGCCGTCGCAGCCGGTGACGTCGCGCAGGTCCAGGTCGAGGCCGTCCCCCGCCTCCAGCGCGGCGATCAGGGCGCGGCGCAGTTCCGGCGCGCTCGCGGCGTCGAGCTCGCCGATCAGGACGGCCTCGGTGCGCGCGGTGCCGCCGGGACCGAGCAGGATGGTCAGGCGCGCAGGGGACTCGTGCTGTCCCCCGGGTCCGGCTCCCGCCGGGACGGAGTGCACCCGCAGATCGGGGAAGTTGTCCGACATCGCGTACCTCCTGCACTTTCGCTGCTCGCCGGTGCGTGCACCACCTCGGCGTGGAGTGTCGGGAAGACAGGGAACGACACCCGTGAGCCCTCATGGACATTTCCGGGCAAAGGGGTGACATCGGAATGATATGCGCTGGAGGGTGGGTTGGCGCCCGGTGCGCCCGCACGCCTCCGCCCCCGCGTCCCGGCCCCGTCCCGTCGGTGGTCGGTGTCGCAGGCCGGTCGGGGCGGTGTGCCCGGGCAGGCTGCGGCCGGCGCTGTGGGCATCGCGCCGCCGGTCCCCGGTGGAGGCCGGCCCGCCACAGGCCGGCACTCCGATGTCCGGTTCCGAGAAGCCACACGGATGGGGACACCCCCACCGTAGGGGCCGCCACTGACAACCGGCCGCGCGGTCCGGTCGGCGCCGGCGGTCACGTCGAGGACGACTGGGGCACCGCCACCGAGCGGGATCACCGCGTTGCCCGTCGCCACCCCGCACGCGGCCGCGCGAAGGCCCTGACACCGGACGACGGCGTCAACCGATCCGCCGGCGCGCCGTAACCCCGGTTCCGGGTTGGACGTTGGATCTCGGCACCGCACCTCGTCGGGCGAGGCGCGGGCCCGTCCGCTTCCGGGTCCTCTGCCCGCCCCCGTCAGGGCCTTTCCCATGGGAGCCGCCGATGTCGTCGACCTCCGCCACGCCCGCACCCCTCGCCGCCGAGGAGCGCGGCAGGCGCCGCCGCGCCCTCGTGGGCGGATCGCTGGGCAATCTCGTCGAGTGGTACGACTGGTTCGTCTACGCCGGCTTCGCCCTCTACTTCGCCGACTCCTTCTTCCCCGGGGGCGATCCGACCACCCGGTTGATGAACACCGCCGGCATCTTCGCGGTCGGCTTCCTGATGCGTCCCGTCGGCGGCTGGGTGCTGGGCCGGGCGGCCGACCGCCACGGCCGCAAGAGCGCGCTCACCCTCACCGTCACCATGATGTCGGTGGCCGCCCTCCTGATCGCGGTCGCCCCGACGTACGGCCGGGCCGGGTACGCCGGCGCGCTCGTCCTGCTGCTCGCCCGGCTGCTGCAGGGCATGAGCATCGGCGGCGAGTACGCGGCCAGCGCGACCTACCTCACCGAGGCGTCGGCCCGAAACCGGCGGGGTCTCGGCTCGTCCTTCCAGTACGTGTCGATGACGGCCGGTCAGTTGCTGGGCCTTGCCGTCCTGATCGTCCTCCAGCACGTGCTCACCACCGACCAGTTGCACGACTGGGGCTGGCGCGTCCCCTTCCTGCTCGGCGCGGTCTTCGCGGTGGTGGTCTTCTGGATCCGGCGCGGGCTCGAGGAGACCGACGCCTTCGCCGAGGAGGCCGGCACGCCGGACAGCGCCAGGGGCTCGCTCCGCCTGCTGTGGGCGCACCGGCGCCAGGCGCTGCTCGTCATGGCGCTCACCTCGGGTGGCACCGTGGCGTACTACACGTACACCACGTATCTCACCAAGTACCTCGTCGGCAGCGCCGGAATGGCCAAGAACACCGCCACCCTCGTCAGCTTCACCGCGTTGTCCGTCTTCGCGCTGCTGCAGCCCCTGGCCGGGGCGCTCTCCGACCGGATCGGCCGTCGGCCGCTGCTGATCACCTTCGCTGTGGGGTGCACGCTCGGCACCTACCCGATCATGACGGCGCTCGGTTCGGCCACCTCGTACTGGCCCGCGCTTGGTCTCTCGCTGGTGGCGCTCGTCGTGGTCACCGGCTACACCTCGATCAACGCGGTCGTGAAGGCGGAGCTCTTCCCGACCCGTGTACGGGCGCTGGGCGTGGCGCTGCCGTACGCGATCGCCAACGCGTTGTTCGGCGGGACGGCGGAGTACGTGGCCCTGTGGTTCAAGGACGCGGGCCACGAGACGGCCTTCTTCTGGTATGTGTCCGCGTGCGCGCTGGTCTCCCTCGTCACCTACGTCCTCATGCCCGACACCCGGAACGTCGCACTCAGCCGCGCCGAGGAGACCGCCGACGCCCGCACGGGCCGGTCCGCCCGTAGCCCGGCCGAAGGCGTGGTGCCCCAGGCCTGACGGATTCCGGCGAGCCGCGGTGTCCGCGCCCCTGACGGGCGGGTCGTCAGGGGCCCGGACGCCGCGCGGGACAGGCGCTGGGGAGAGAGCGCCGTGTCCGGTCGTGGACGGTGTCCGTCGAGGGGTTCTCGTCGTCGCCCTCGGTCATGCGCTCCCGGTGTTCCGGTCACCGGCCGTGCGGCGCCACTCGCCGGGGGACACGCCGTAGGCGGCACGAAAGCTCCGGCTGAAGTGCGCGGGGCTGACGAAGCCCCATCTGCGCGCGATCGCTTCCACCGTCGACCCGGCCAGAGCGGGACACGCCAGATCCTCGCGGCAGGCCTCCAGCCGCTTGTGGTTGATCCACCGGCTGACGGTCATGTCCTCGTCCTGGAACAAATGGTGCAGATAGCGCACGGACATGTGGTGCGCGGCGGCGATCATGGCCGGGCAGAGTTCCGGCCGGTGCAGGTGCGCTCCGATGTAGTCCCGGACCAGCAGCCGCAGGGTCTCGGCGGCAGTCGGCGTGGCGTGCGTGTGCAGCCGCCCCTCGTGTGCGGCCAGCGCGGTGAGCACGTCGATGATGCCCCGCTGCAGGTGCTGGTCCGTGCCCGGCAGGCGGTCGCCGGACTCCGCCGCCGCGGCGAGCCGGCTCACGAAGGAGGCGAGGATCCCCCCGATGTAGTGCGTAGGGGGATACACCTGGCCGATTACCTTGGTCAGAGACGAGCCGGGAACCGCCAGCATCTCGAAGGGGACGGCGGCGATGTTCTGCCGGAACCGACCGGGGAAGTCGCGCAGGAAGGGCCGTCGCGCGTCGAACACGGCCAGATCCCCCGCGGTGAGAAGCGTCTCCCGCCGGCCTTGCGCGACGACGCTGTCTCCCGCCTCCTGGAGACTGAGAAGCAAGGGGGCGTCGGACGCTTGGGCGATGATCGTCCGGGTCCGGGCCATGCGCTGAGGACCCGCCTCGACGTGGCCGACATGGATCTCCCCGACCGATGCCGCCCAGGCGGAACCGTAGACGGCGGCGTCGCCACGGGGCCGGATCTCGAGCCGGGTGGCGGCTTGTCGGACCGCCTCGCCCCAGTACTCCTCGCGCTGACCGGGTGGGTGGGCGTCAGTGCGGAATGCCTTGATCACAGTGCCTCCGCGCGGATGAGAGCCGCATCACATAGACGCCCTGGGGCACCCCTGTCACGATCCCCAGGGCGGCCGGAGCCTCCGGCACCTGCACCGTAAGTCCTTCTCCGACGTGCGTGGGCCGCAGGACGAAAAGGCTGCGGGTCGTCCGCACAGACGCACCACGACGGCTTCGGCCTGTCGGCAGGGTGGCGTCGGCGCTCAGCGGGCCGACGGCCTCGCCCGCATGATCGCTGCCGAGGGGGTCGCTGATCATCGGCCGAAAGTCGTAGCGCCCCGCGGTGGGCTCCGACTTCCGCCCGAGGCGGGCGGCAACCCGGCTTCGTAGCGTGCGTACCATGAACGTCACGCCATTTGCCGGCCCCACGGGCACCGCCCAGGCGGCCGGCCCGGGGCGCCGCAGCCCGCTGCGGCGTGGGGCCGCGCCCCACTCTCGCCCCGGTGACGCCACATGGCGGCCGGGCCGCCATGGCGCCGGTCAGACCGCGACATCCGAAAGGTCGTACATGCCTCGCGCAGCACTGCCACACCCCGCTGTCCGCATCGCCGGTCCGCCGCACCCGCCAGGGAGCACGGCGGCCCCCGAGTTGACGGTGGACCTGGCGGCGGTCGCCGCGAACACCCGGATCCTCGCCTCGCGCGCGGCTCGCCTGATGGCGGTGGTCAAGGCCGACGGCTTTGGGCACGGTGCGGACGATGTGGCACGCGCCGCGCTGGGCGCGGGCGCCACCTCCCTCGGCGTCACCTCCGTGGAGGAGGCGATGTCCCTCAGGCGCGCAGGCTTCCGGGTGCCGATCCTGAGCTGGCTCAATCCGGTGGAGGCCGCCTTCGAGGAGGCCGTGCGTGCCGACGTCTCGATCGCCGTACCCGGACAGGAGCACCTGGCCGCGGTGGCGCGGGCCGCGTCCCGGGCGGGGCGGCCCGCCACGGTGCACCTGCACCTGGACACCGGCATGTCACGTGACGGCGCGGACCCCCGGCACTGGCCCGACCTGTGCGAGCAGGCGCGGGAGGCGGAGCAGAGCGGCCTGGTGCGGGTGACCGGCGTGATGGGCCACCTCGGCTGCGCGGACACCCCCGGGGACCCGTGCACCGACCGCGGGCTCGAACTGTTCCGGACGGCCTCGGCCACCGCGGTACGGGCCGGGCTGCGGCCGAGCCTGCGGCATCTGGCCGCGACCTCGGCCACGCTCACCGATCCGCGGACCCGGTTCGACCTCAGCCGCGTGGGCGCCGGCCTCTACGGCATCGATCCGACGCACACGACCCGGCTCCGCCCCGTGCTGACGCTCCGGGTGCCCGTGGTGTCGGTCCGCACGGTGCCGGCCGGTGCCCGGGCGGGTTACGGGCACGAATGGACCGCCCCGCGGGGCACCCACCTCGCCCTGCTCCCCGTCGGATACGCGGACGGGCTTCCCCGTGCCGCAGTCGGCCGGGCCGAGGTGCTCATCGGCGGTCGCCGCCGCCCTCTTGTGGGACGTGTCTCCATGGACCAGGTGATCGTGGACTGCGGCGACGAACCGGCCGCGCCCGGCGACATAGCCACCGTCTTCGGGGCGGGCGACAGTGGGGAGCCCACCGTCCAGGACTGGGCCCGGTGGTCCGGAACCATAGAGCAGGAGATAGTGACCGGTCTCGGCACCCGCCTGCGTCGCACCGTGCACGGCTCGGCGGTGGCCGCATGAGCGCCGCCGAGAACAACGCCCGCGTTCGCGTCGCCGTGCTCGGCGGTGGCCGCAGCGCCGAGCACGAGGTCTCCCTGGCATCCGCCGCGTCCGTCGGTTCGGCGCTCGATCCGGCCACCTACGACGTCGTGGCCCTCACCATCGGGCGGGACGGGTTGTGGCGGGACGCCGCCGGGCAGCCGCTCGCGAAGTCGGCCGCGACGAGCCTGTCCGCGGCACTCATGGTGCTGGCCGACTGCGACGTGGTCTTCCCGGCGCTGCACGGCCCGCTGGGTGAGGACGGTACGGTCGCGGCGCTGCTGGACCTGGCCGAGGTGCCCTACGTGGGCGCGGGAGTCCGGGCCGGGGCTCTGGCCATGGACAAGTGGGCGACGAAACTGGTGGCCGAGGCGCTGGGCATCGCCGTCGCCCCGGGCTTCCTGGTCACCGCCGACAACGCGGACCAGGTGCGCTTCGAACGCCCGGTCGTCGTCAAGCCCGTCGCCGCGGGGTCCAGCCACGGCGTGTCCCTCGTCACCGACGAGGCGGACCTCGCCCCGGCGATCGCCGCCGCGCTCCTGATCGACGACAGGGTCCTGGTCGAGGAACTGGTGAGCGGCCGGGAGGTGGACCTCGCCGTGCTGCGGCGCGCGGACGGCCAGGTGGTGGTGGGGCCCCCGCTGGAGATCGTGCTGGACGACGGACGTCTCTTCGACACGGAGCAGAAGTACGACGGCGGAGCGCAGTTCCTGATCCCCGCCCCGCTCTCCCCGAAGGAGCACGACGCACTGGTCGACGCCTCCCTCGCCCTCTTCGCGGCACTGGGCTGCCGCGGGGTGGCGCGCTGCGACTTCTTCCTCACCCCCGGCGGTCCCGTCCTCAACGAGGTCAACACCATGCCCGGGATGACCGCGCAGTCCCAGGTCCCCAAGATGTTCGCGCACCAGGGGTGGACGTACTCCGAACTGCTCGACGATCTCGTCCGCGGTGCCCTCGCCCCGGATACGGCCGGCGGTCAGGCGCGACAGTGAGCGGACAGCGGCGCGGCGGCGACCACGCGTGCGATCCGTCCCCCGCCCACCACGACGGCACTTCCGACGGAGGTCCGGTGCAGCGAGCACTTCGTACCACCGGGGTCCACGCCCAGGCCGTCGTCGACGTGGTGGTCCTGGGCGCGGCGACGGACCGCACGGAGGGGGAGCCGGTGACCGCCGCCCTCCCCGACACCGCCGGCGCGAGCGCGGCAGCGGGGAGGGGACGCCGATCTCCCGAGGCGGATCGGTGACCTGGCGCAGGGCACCGGGCTCCGCTCCCGCTCGGCCCGCGAGCGGGAGCGGAGAAGACGGCGACGTGAGGGACAGGGCTGAAGGGCTCTTCGAGCGGCTGGTGCGGGGTGTCGGGTGGCTGGCGGCCCTCGCGGCGCTGGTGGTGCTGGGAAGCCTGGATGTGACCGTGAACACGGCCCGCCTGCCTGTCGTGCTGGTGGCGCTGGCCGTCGCCGTGATCATGCCGCAACTGGAATCCAGGGCGCTGGGCACCAGCGCCCTGGTCCTGGGCTCGGGCCTGGTGCTGGTGGTGCTCGTCGCGCCGCCCGACGTCTACTACCTCGTGGCCTTCGGATTCACCCCCGCGGCCGTGGGCACCGTCCTGATCGGGCTGGTCGCGTGGCGGGCGGAGCCCGTGCGCGCCGCCTTGGCGGTACCGCTCCTGTCGGCGGCCCTGCTGCTGCAGCCCACCCGGCTGCGGTACGGGAGAGAGGCGCTGGTCCTCGCCCTGGCGGTGGCGCTTGGCTGCGTCATCGCCGGTGCCGCCGGTCTGTCCCTGCGCCTGTTCCAGAGCAACCGCCACCGCCAGATGGCCGCGGCCCAGCGGGCACAGCGGACGAGCATCGCGTCGGATCTGCACGATTACGTCGCCCACCACGTCACGGGCATGGTCGTGCTGGCACAGGCCGCGCAGGCCGTGGCCGCGAGCAAGCCGCAGGCCGTGCTGCCCGCCCTCGAACGCATCGAGGCGGCGGGTGACGAGGCCATGACCGCCATCCGCCGCATGGTCACCCTGCTGCGCGAACCCGACGCCCACGCCAGCCTCTCGCCCACGGGCACGATCGCGGACATCGCGGACCTCGCCGGTCACTTCACCTCCGACGGCAGCCTGGAGGTGAGGCTGAGCATCGAGGGCGAGGTCGAGGGGGTCCCCATCGACGTCCAGTCGGCCGTGCACCGGGTGGTGATGGAAGCCCTCACCAACGTGCGCAAGCACGCCGGTGACGTCCGGACACTCGACATCCTCGTCCGCCGCCACGGCCGGCCCGACGCGGTGACGGTCGAGATCGCCGACGACGGCCGCGGCCGGGACGGCCAGGGGCCGGGAGGCGGCTACGGCCTGCGGGGCCTCCGGGAGCGGACGGCGGCGCTCGGCGGCTCCTTCACCGCCGGCCCCAGGAGCCCGGAGGGCTGGACCGTGCGGGCGCACATACCGACCAGAGGTGCCTCATGACCATCCGTGTGCTGCTGGCCGACGACCAGGCCATGGTCCGCACCGGCTTCTCGCTGATCCTCGGCGCCGAGGACGACATCGAGGTGGTCGGCGAGGCCAACGACGGCGTCCAGGCACTGGAGGCGGCCCGCGCGCTCACGCCCGACGTCGTCCTCATGGACATCCGCATGCCGCGGATGGACGGCCTGCAGGCCCTTCGCGAACTGAACCGACCCGGCTCCGCGAACGCGCCGAAGGTCGTCGTGGTCACCACGTTCGACGACGACGCGTATGTGTACGAAGCGCTGAGCGGCGGCGCCTGCGGGTTCCTCCTCAAGGACTCAGGACCGGCCCTGTTGACCGAGGCGGTGCGCGCCGCGTACTCCGGAGAGGCTCTGGTCAGTCCGGCGATCACGATCCGCCTGTTGAAGGGCCTGAGGTCACCGCGGACCGCGGCCCCCTCGGGAACGGTCCTGTCCTCACGGGAGACCGAGGTCGTCCGTCTGGTCGCCGAGGGCATGACCAACGCGGAGATCGCGGCCGCGCTCTTCGTGTCCCTGGGCACGGTCAAGACCCACCTGGGCAACATCCAGGCCAAGCTCTCCGCCCGCAATCGCGTCGAGATCGCCCTGTGGGCGTGGCGCTCCGGCCTCGCGGATCGGTAGCGGACCGACGAGACTTCAGGGGCTGTCACGGGCCGATGCAGTTGTTCTTGAGCCGGGGACGACGTTTCCCCGGGT
Source organism: Streptomyces sp. ME19-03-3 (assembly GCA_033793685.1). Lineage (GTDB taxonomy): Bacteria > Actinomycetota > Actinomycetes > Streptomycetales > Streptomycetaceae > Actinacidiphila. The sequence continues at coordinate 24,668 of JARAXD010000026.1, forward strand.
GTGACGGGGTGGGGAGCAGGGCAGCGGGTGCGGATCGGGATCTTGACGAAGGTGTTCACGGCCGAGCTGGTCGACGCGGCGATGGCCAAGCACGACCGAGCTGAGCGGCGGCGCTGGCTCCTACCGGCGCGGCTGGTCGTGTACTTCGTCCTGGCCTTGTGTCTCTTCGCCCGGGAGTCGTACGCAGTTCGAGACCGAAGCGCTGTCCGGGTTCGTCCGCGCGCGAGCCTCGGCGGGACTGACGGAAGGCGTGATCCGCGGGGACGTCGGTCACCTGGGAGGGCTTTCGGAGAGGGCGTCGGAGGGTGGCAGGGCCCGGAGCAGCGCTTCGACCGCCGCCCCGTACGCGTGTTCCGCCGGCGTCGAATACCCGATGACCAGACCGTCCCCCGCCGACATCGCGGCCCGTGGGTGCCGGAACTCGGCGAGGCCGTCCAGCGCGATCCCCTGCCAGGACGCGGCCTTGACCGCGGACGCCTCCGTACCGGGCGGCAGCCGAAGGACCGCATGCAGTCCCGCCGCGATACCGGTGGCCGTGATGTGCGGGGCCCGTTCGGCGAGGGCGGTGACGAGCTGGTCGCGGCGGTGCCGGTAGCGCTGCCGCATCCGGCGGATGTGACGGTCGTACTGCCCGGAGGCGATGAAGTCGGCGAGCGTGAGCTGGTCGAGGACGCTCGCCCACGCCTCCCGTTTGCCCTTGGCGGCGAGCACGCCGTCGACGAGCTGTACGGGCAGCACCATCCAGCCGATGCGCACCGCGGGGGACAGGCTTTTGCTGACCGAGCCGAGGTAGACGACCCGTTCGGGGTCCAGGCCCTGCACGGCGCCGACGGGCACGCGGTCGTAGCGGAACTCCCCGTCGTAGTCGTCCTCGAGGACCAGGCCGCCACTGGTGCGGGCCCAGTCGATGACCGCGGCGCGCCGGGCCGGGTGCAGCGGGCCGCCAGTCGGAAACTGGTGTGCGGGCGTGAGCAGTACGCCGCGTATCCGTGGTTCCTCGACCAACTTCTCGACGCGGGCGCCCTGCTCGTCCAGGTCGAGCGGCACCGTCTGTACGCCTGAGCCCTCCAGGATCTCGCTGTGGAAGCGGAGCCCGTACGACTCCACGGCGAAGGGATCGCGCAGCGCCCCGCTGCCCGCGCCACGCGAACCATCGAACAGCAGCCGCAGCGCGTGCGCGAAGCCGGAGCACACCACGATCCGCTCGGGGTCGACGCGTACCCCACGAGCGCGCGCCAGATAGTCGGTGAGCGCGCGGCGCAGCTCGATGCGGCCGCGCGGATCGCCGGGCCCGAAGGCCTCGTCGGGTGCGGCGCTCAGCGCGCGCCGGGCGGCCGCCAGCCAGGCCGTGCGGGGAAAGGAGGCGGCCTCCGGAGTGCCCTGGCGCAGGTTGTGCGCGGGGGTGGCGGGCCGCACGGGAGCGGGCTTCGGCTTCCGGGCGGGCTTGGGCGGCGCGGCACGTTCCGCCACCCGGGTCCCGGAGCCCTGGCGCGCGGTCAGCCAGCCCTCGGCGACCAATTCGGCGTAGGCGTCGGCGACCGTGTTGCGGGCCAGACCCAGGTCGGCGGCGAGTGAGCGGTAGGGCGGCAGGCGGGTGCCCGGCGCGAGCCACCCCTCGCGCACGGCGTCCCGCAGTGCGCGGATGAGAACGGCGCGACGACTGCCGGGACCGGACAGGTCCACGTGCAGGTCGCTGCCGATACGCTCCGCCAAATTGACCCATGATTCCGGCATGAGAATGAACCATACCCAAGGTCTTTCCCGGGCCTAGGTTCATGGTCATGACGGACAACGCGCACACCACTCAGACCGCTCGCCACACACCCGCCACCGCTCACGGCCACGCCCCGCGGGTCGACTTCGCCAAGGCCGCCCCCAAGGCGTTCAAGGCCCTCATCGGCTTCGACGCCGCCGCCCGTGACGGCCTCGACCCGGCCCTGGTCGAGCTGATCCAGATCCGCGCCTCGCTGCTCAACGGTTGCGCCTACTGCCTCCACATGCACACCTCCGACGCCCGCAAGGCCGGCGAGGACGAGGCCCGGCTGCACATGATCGGCGTGTGGCGCGAGGCCCGTAACTTCTTCACGGAGAAGGAGCAGGCCGCCCTCGCCCTGGCCGAGGCCGTCACTCTCGTCTCCCACGGCGGGGTCCCCGACGACGTCTACGCGCAGGCCGCCCGTCACTTCGACGAGCCGGAACTGGCCCGTATCCTTGCCCTGATCTTCACCATCAACACCTGGAATCGCATCGCCCTGAGCACCGCCAAGGTCGCGGGCGAGGACAAGAGGGTGGCCCACTGATGGCGACCCTGGAGACGGCGGTCGACCCACGCCCGGCCCTCAGGGCCCTCGCACTGCGCGGGAGGGCAAGTGCCGTGACCCTCGCCCTCGTCGCCTTTGCCCAACCGATCATCTCCGTCGACTACGACATCGTTTACGTGGCGCTACCCCAGATCGGCAGCGGCCTGGGCTTCTCTGCGCAGCACCTCCGGTGGGTGATCAGCGCGTACGCCGTCTCCTTCGGCGGCTTCCTGCTCCTCGGCGGTCGCGCTTGCGACCTATTTGGCCCACGACGCACGTTCGTGCTCGGACTGAGCCTGTACGGGGTCTCGTCGCCGGCAGGCGGCCTAGCCACAGGGCCCAGCCTGCTGATCGCGGCCCGCGCCGTACAGGGCGTCGGCGGCGCGTTCTTCTTCCCTGCAACGCTCACCCTTGTCGGCACGCTCTTCGCGGAGGGCCGCGAGCGCAACCGCGCCTACTCGGTGTGGGGCGCGGCGGGCGGCAGCGGACTCATCGTGGGCGCGCTCCTCGGCGGTGTACTGACTCAACTCTTCGGCTGGCGCTCGGTGCTGTACGTCAATCTCCCGCTGGCCCTGATCGCGGTGGTGGCCGCCTTCCGCCTCATCACCCCGAACACCGCTCGGCGGGCTGGCCGCCGGACCGACCTGCCCGGCGCCCTGACCTCCACGCTCGGCGTCACGGGCCCGGTCGTCGCCCTGGTCCAGGGCCTCGTCTGCCGGGTCGCGACGTCATCGAACGCGGCCGGTACGTCGGCCATGCGACGCCGGCCTCCGGTTGCGCGGCCGGCGTGGCGGTCTCGACCCGCGCTTCCCAGCGCCACGTGTGCTTCGCTGAGTTCCTGGTCCCGACCGCGGTGGCGCAGTGGCGACTGTCCGGCTCCCACGTGGCCCGGCGCCTTGAGACGGTCACACCGGACACCCCCGCGAGCCGGTGGGGCCATCCGCCGGCACCGGCGAACCGTATAGACCGAAAGTGGCAGCGGCCGGGACACAGGTCCGACTTCCGCCCGAAGCGTCGGCGCGCAAGGGCACGTAGCGTGGCCGTCATGAGCTCCCCGGCGCACATCGCCGGTAGCCGTTCCCGGGCCGCGACAGCGGCCCACCCGAACGCGGCACGGCGGGCTCCCCTTCCACGTTGAGGCGAGGTTCGCGATGTCCCCTTTCCTGCACCGGCTGCTGTACTCGGCCCGGGTCTACGCCCAGACGGCCCTCGAGGTGGCTGTCCTCGGTGCGGGCGACGACCTGATGAACCCCGATACGGCGGGTTCCGCGCCCGCGGCCATCCGCCGCGCGTCCGGCAACGACATGTCGGCGGAACCGGCGTGACGACCTGACCGCCGACGACGGCACGCGGCAGGGCCCGCGTCGGGGCAGGCCCTGTCCGCTGGTGGAGCCCGGTACCGGCACGGTCAGGAGGCGTTCGAGGCTGGTGACGTCGAGCCAGAACCCGTCGGGGGAGTGCGGCTGGGCCGTCCAGCGGCCTGCCGGAGCAGCCCTCAAGGACACCCGGCGCCGCTGTCGCACCCACCCTCTAGGGTCACGATCATGAGTGACGGAATCGAGTGGATCGACGATGAGCTGGGCGCGTGGGGCTTCTCCCTCACGATGGTGAAGGGCATCAGCCACGAAGAACTGACCGTCTACCTAGGCGCGCAGCCAGGCACCGGCATCGACCCCGACACCGCCCACGACATGCTGGAACTCTCCCCTGGGTCCCGGGAGCTGCCGGACTACGCGATGCTGGGCGACACCAGCAACGGCTGGGCGTTCGCCATCGAGTCCCCAGCAGCCCGCGATCGCGTCGACCGGCTCGCCCCGGGCAGGGACATGTGGTCCGAGCACACCGTCGTCAACATCTGGTACAGCACCATGGACCCGCCGATCATCAACGTCAACGTCGCCGGGAAGCACGACTGGATGTTCTGGGAGTACAGCACCGACCACACGGACCACTCGCTCACCCGCCGCCTGGTCGCCGAGGCCGGACTCGTCCTGCCCTCCGACGACATCGATGGAGACGAAGAGTTCGACGAGGTGGCGATGGCGGACGTGTACCGGATCATGGGTGAGCACTATGGGCTGACCCTGCCACGGCAGGCCGTCACCGACCGGCGTCTGCCGCATTTCTTCACCGAACCCAGGGTGTTCGTGCGGCCACAGACGCGGTGCCCGGTCTGCGGTGAGCAGATGGTGCCGTACGGCGGCGGTTCCTGGGGGCCGAGCGAATACCGGCTGGTGTGTGTCTACTACAAGCTTCGCGACGTCCCCGGCCACCCGCCGCGGGGATGCCCGGGAGAGATCAGCGGGTCCGCTCTGGCCGAGGTGGTCCACGAGGAGCCGAACCCCAAGTACGGCAACCTACGCATGCCCCGACGGACGAGATCGGCTCCGGAGTCAACCCCCGAAGGACTTGCGGAGTCGACCACTTAGACATCGCGGCCTCCACTCAGCAGGCGACCTTGCGGCCACATCACCGCGGCTCGTGGAGTGCGTGCCAGACCGCCACCAAGGGGCTGTCCCTCGGAGGCGCGCGTCCGATCCCATCTTATAGATCATTGGTGACATCTATCACGTGGACGCTGCGCCGTGAGGTCCTCCATGATGGGCCCGCACATCATGCCCAACGCATCACCTGCCCTGTGAGGTTCGAATGACCCTGCCGTCGCTGTTGCTGGTGCCCGGAGCGTGGCATAAGCCCGAGCATCTGCAACTCCTCATCGATGACCTGCCCGGCATCGATGTCCATACCGTGGCCCTCACCTCGTGTGGTGACGACCCCAAGGCGCTGGGCGACATGTACTCCGACGCGGCAGCCATCAAGGCCGCGGTCGAGGCGATCGGTGGCCCTGTGGTCGTCGTCGCGCACTCCTACGGCGGCGTGCCCACCACCCAGGCGCTCGCCGATGCGCCCAACGTCAAAAGCATCGTTTACCTCGCTGCGTTCCAGCTCGAGGCCGGGGACTCCCTGCTGTCGAGCGCGGGCGGCGCCCCGGCGCCTTGGTGGGAGTTTCACCAGCAGGAGGGCGCCGGCGACTTCCTGACCGTCGCGAACCCGGTCGACGTGTTCTACGGCGACGTGGACAGGAGCGTAGCCGAGAAGGCGGCGGCAGCCCTGGGTTACCAGTCCTACGCCGCTACCACCCAGAAGCTGACCGCGGTCGCCTGGCAGACGATTCCGAGCACCTACATCATCTGCGAAGCAGACGGCGCCATACCGCCCTTCGTCCAGGAACTCTTCGCGAAGCGCGCCGACAGGACGCTGCGGCTGAACAGTTCGCACTCGCCCTTCCTGTCGCAGCCCTCCGCACTCGCCGAGCTCATCAGGCGCGAACTCAGCCTGCCCTGAGCCGGCCGGCACGGACTCCCGCAGGAGTGTGAGCCCGGCCACCACCCCTACCGCCTGCCAGTCGAGTCCGCTGCCGCAGGCGGGCCCCCAAGCGCTGGGCGACGATCGGTACGCGGTCCGCCGACTCACCCGTGGCCGAGCGGCGACGCGCCCTGGCCCGCACCTGCTCCTAAGGAACTTTCCGTAGCCGCGTCGGTCGGCCCTCCGTAGGGTCGGGGTGTGTCAGGAAGTGCTCGACCTTCCGTTGCAGATCGGCGGGCAGGCCGGTCGCCTTCGAGACGACCGCGCGAAGCTCTTGGCCGAGTCGGGGAAAACCGGCCCAGACGGACGGGTTCCTGGTGAGGACCGCGGACAGCAGATCGCCGGCGTACATGTCCCCCTCCGCCATCGGGTCATCCCGCAGTACCTCCACTGCCAGTGGCAGGAGGTAGGGCAGGCCCATGTCCTGCCCGATCAACAAGCGCAGGTCCTCGACGGTCAGCTCGCCGATCGGCCGACGCCGCAAGGTGTGTGCGGTGGTGATGAGACGCGTGTCGTCGGCTGCCGGAGCCGGCCAGTCAACACGTTCGAGTTCTTCAAGGGTGCGGTCACGGTCCAGGGCGGGCGGCACCGAGCGATCGTCTCACGACCGGTGGGCGCGGTCGGTGGCGGTTTCCTTCCCGGTCGAAGCCGTGCGGGGGTCACCCGGCCCGCCCATACGTGACGGCCCGTACGCCGCCACACCGACGAGTCAGCACAGAGCGGTGTTCTCGCTGCACGGGCCGGTCGGCAACGCCGGGGGTCGTGGGGGAGGGTGCGAGGTTCATCACATTACGGGCATATCGCCCTGGGTTCCCTGGGGTTTCGACCTCTGGAGTGGTCCCCGCTCCGGAGTCCTTCGGTGACACAGCCCGCGCTCGCTTCTCCCGGACGACGGCGACGATCCGCGGCCGGGGCCGCGGCGTGCCGGTCCGGTCGTCATATCCCGCTCAGCGACGCCGATTCGACGACTCCGGCGTGTCGCGAAGCCGGCGTGGACCCGCGCGACGCCGCCGCGGGGCGGCGGCCCCGGGGCGCCATGCAGGACCGTCCGGCCACCCGGGGAGCCGGCCTCGCCAGGCCCGACGGTGGCCTCGGCGCCCCGGCCGGACGTAGCCGACATCACATCCCGTCCCGTCCACAGGCCTGCCCACACTGGGCAGCCGGCACAGCCGGAGACAACCCGACGGATGGAGTGACATGGGTCATAGGCGCATATCCCGGCGAGCGACGGCCGCGGCGGCGGTCGTCGCGGGCGTGGCGGTCCCCGTGGCCACGGGAGCCGTCGGCGCGGCAGCCGCGACGCCCCAGGTGAGCTGCACCTCGGCGGCGCCGGGACTGGCAGCGCACCTGCAGCGGGACATCACCAAGGCGCTGGAGGGCGGGACCGCCCGGACCGCCGTCTCCCTGCACGACCGCACGACGGGCACGTCGTGCGCGCTGCGCGCGGATCAGCACTTCGACTCCGCCAGCACGGTGAAGGTGACCGTTCTGGCGACCCTCCTGCGCGACGCCCGCCAGCACCACCGGCACCTCACCTCCCGCGAGGCCGCACTCGCCACCGCGATGATCACGAAGTCGGACAACGACGCCACCACAGCGCTGTGGAAGCAACTCGGCGCGGCCAAGGTCAGCGGCTTCCTGGCCGCCGCCGGTATGAACCACACCGTGCCCGGCGCGTCCGGAGCCTGGGGCCTGACCCGGATAACCGCCGGGGACGAGCAGAAACTGCTGGACCTGCTGACGGCGCCGAACGCCGTGCTCGGCGACACCGCGCGTGCCTACGCCCTGAAGCTGATGAACGAGGTCGTCCCCTCCCAGCGCTGGGGCACCCCGGCGGGCGCCCCGGGCTCCGCGGCCGTCCACGTCAAGAACGGCTGGCTCTCGCGCGCCACCCACGGCTGGCGGGTGCACAGCCTGGGCGCCTTCACCGGCGGCGGACACGACTACACCATCACCGTCCTCACCGACGACGACCGGACGATGGCCTCCGGCGTCACCACCATCGAGGCCGTCTCCCGCGTGATCCACCAGGACCTCGACGCGGCCTGAGCGCGCGCCCTGCGCCCCGTGCGGACCGCTTCCGGGGTCGCCTGCCGAGGTTCCAGGACCGGTGCCGCGACCACCGGGACGGCGCCCGGCCCCGTGGCCCGGGTCGCGTTCACGCCCGGGACAGCGCCTCCTCGGCAGCCTGCAACGCCCTCGCGCGGTCGGCCGGGACGAGTCCGATGCGGGTGCGCCGGTCGAGGAGGTCGCCGGTGTCGAGCGCCCCTTCGTGGCGCACGGCCCACACCAGTTCGGCGTGTGTGACGGGGTGGCCGGGGACCACGGGCTCCCGCAGCGCGGGGTCGGCGGTCCCGAGGGCGTGCACGGCGGGGGCCTCGGTGCCGTACCGCTGCACCAGGCGGCGCGGAGCCCTGAGACCGATGAGTGACCGCGGCGCGGCGGCGCCCACGAGCGGGAGCGATGCGGTGCGGCAGGGCCCGGCGCCGAGCCCGCGGGCCGTGACGGCCGCGTCGACGGCGTCCTGGGCCATGCGACGGTACGTGGTGAGTTTGCCGCCGACGACGGTCACGACTCCCTCGGCGGAGGTGAGCACCGCGTGTCTGCGGGAGATGTCGGCGGTGCGGCCCGAGCCGTCGGCGGAGGTGTCGAGCAGCGGGCGCAGCCCGGCGAACGCCCCCACGACGTCGTCCCGTTCGACGGGGACGTCGAGCGCCGTGCCGAGCACGTCGAGCAGGAAGCCGATGTCCGGCTCGGGCACCTCCGGCACGTCGGGGAGAGGGCCGTCGACGGGCTCGTCGGTCAGCCCGACGTACACCCGGCCGTCGCCCTGCGGCAGGACGAGCACGAAGCGGTGGGACTCGCCGGGGATCGGGATGTGCAGGCCCGCGGGCAGGCCTCCGAGGTCGCCGAGTCGGTCGGAGCGCAGGACCAGGTGGGTGCCCCGGGACGGTCGCAGCCGTACGCCGTCGACGAGGCCGCCCGCCCACACCCCGCAGGCGTTGACGACCGCGCGCGCCCGGACCGTGTGCTGCTCGCCGGTCAGTTCGTCGCGCACGACAGCGCCCGAGCCGCTGAGCGAGACCGCGCGCACCCGCGTCAGGACACGCGCCCCGTGCGCCGCCGCCGTCCGGGCGATCGCGGTCACCAGCCGGGCGTCGTCGGCGAGTTGCCCGTCCCAGGACAGCAGGCCGCCGCGCAGTCCCGCGGTGCGCAGGGCGGGTGCGAGGTGGCGGGTCTCCACCGCGGACAACCGGCGCGGCGCCGGGAGCGTGGCCCGGGCCGTCCTCGCCGACAGGCGCAGCGCGTCGCCGGCCCGTAAACCCGACCAGGCCAGCGCGGCCTGGCCGCGCGAGACCAGCGGCGTCAGCGGCAGCACGAAGGGCTGGGCGCGGACGAGGTGCGGGGCGGTGCGTGCCATCAGCACACCGCGCTCCACCGCGCTCTCGTACGCCACGTGCAACTGGCCCGAGGCAAGGTAGCGCAGACCGCCGTGGATCAGCTTGGAGCTCCACCGGGAGGTGCCGAAGGCCAGGTCGTGGGCGTCGATCGCGGCGACCGAGAGCCCGCGGGACGCCGCGTCGAGGGCCGCGCCGGCACCGGTGGCGCCCAGGCCGACCACGAGGACGTCCACCTGCTCGCCGGCGGCGAGTTCCGCCAGTTCGCGGGCGCGCCGCGCGGCGGTCAGCGAGGACGCGGGCGGAGGGGCCGGGCTGCTCGTGGCGCTGGGGCTCATGGGGTCAGGGTCCTCTCCAATATGTCCCGCAGCTCCGCGAGGAAGGCCGCGGAGGTCAGGTCGGGATCGCCCTCGTCGGTCATGGTGCGCAGGGAGAGCGTGAACGACTGAACGACCAGCAGCACGCAACGGGCCTGCCGGACAGGGTGGTCGGCGCGGACCGAGCCGTCGGCGTGGCCCTCTTCCAGGGCGCCGGCGAGGAGCTCCAGCAGCGCGTCCTGGCTGGCACCCCTGCGGTCGAGCACGTAGGGGAGGAGCAGTTCGGGGTCGACGTCGAGGATCTTCACGAACAGCGGGTGGGCCCGGAAGGCGCGCACTCCCGCCACCAGCCCCTCCACCAGGTGCGCCCGGGCGCTGGTGCCCTCGTGGCGCTCCGGCATCGCCCCCACGGCGACCGAGACCCACTCACGGGTCATCAGGTCGCCGACCAGCGTGCGCACATCCGGACGACGTCGGTAGAGCGTCATGCGGGAGACGCCGGCGCGGCGGGCCACGTCGGTCAGGGTGGTGCGGCGGACACCGACGGCCAGGACACAGTCGCGGACCGCGTCGAGCACCGGATCACTGTCCGAGGTGTTGTGACGGATAGGCGTCATGTGTCACAGTGTAACTCCCGTGAGGGTCGCACCGACGGCACACCCGGAGACGACCGGTGAGGACGAGCCCGTGGACATGTTGTGGAGCGGCTGGGGCGACCCGGCCGAGGCTGCGCCGCTGCCCGACGCCGTGACCGGTCTGCTGCGCGACCTGCTGGGCGTCAAGCCCCGCGGCGCGGAACCCGCCGCGCTGGAGGACATCGCGGTACCCGAGTGCCCGCTCACGGAAGCGGCCCGGCAGGACCTCGTCGACTGCGTGGGCGACCCGGCCCACGTACGCACGGACGACGAGGCCCGGATCCGCCACACGCGCGGCAAGTCCACCCCCGACCTGCTGCGCATCCGCGCCGGCGACGTCGCGGACACCCCGGCGGCCGTCGTGCTGCCCGGCGGCCACGACGAGGTCCTCGCCCTGCTCGCCGTCTGCGCCGAACACGGCCTGGCCGTCGTCCCCTTCGGCGGCGGAACCTCCGTCGTCGGTGGCCTCGCCCCGCAGCGCGGGCGCCCCTTCCTCGCCCTCGACCTGCGCCGCATGAACCGGCTGCTGTCGCTGGACCCGCTCTCGCGGACCGCGATCCTCCAGCCGGGGCTGCGCGCCCCCGAGGCCGAGGCGCTCCTGGCCGAACACGGCTTCACCCTCGGCCACCTCCCGCAGTCCTACGAGTGGGCCACCATCGGCGGATTCGCCGCCGCCCGCTCCAGCGGCCAGGCGTCCTCGGGATACGGCCGCTTCGACGAGATGGTGCTGGGTCTGACCGTCGCCACCCCCAAGGGCACCCTCGACGCCGGACGGGCCCCCCGCTCCGCGGCCGGTCCCGATCTGCGCCAGCTGATCCTGGGCTCCGAGGGGGCGCTCGGCGTCATCACCTCCGTGACGGTGCGGATCCGTCCGATCCCCGAGGCCAGGGTCCACGAGGGCTGGCGCTTCGCCTCCTTCGCAGAGGGCATGGCGGCCCTGCGCGGACTGGCCCAGGACGGGCCCCGCCCCACGGTGCTCCGCCTGTCCGACGAGACCGAGACGATGGTCGGCCTCGCCCAGCCCGACGCCATCGGTTCGCAAGGCGCCGCCTCCGCCGGATGCACGGCGATCGTCGGCCACGAGGGCTCCGTGCGGGACACCGCGCTGCGCCGCGAACAGGCCGCGGCCGTACTGCGCGCGTGCGGCGGCGAGTACCTGGGCGAGGAACCCGGAGAGCGCTGGGCGCGCGGCCGTTTCTCCGCCCCCTACCTGCGGGACGCGCTCCTGGACGCGGGCGCCTTCGCCGAGACCCTGGAGACCGCCGGCTTCTGGTCCCGGATCGCCGAACTGTACGACGCCGTGCGCGAGGCACTCACCACGACGCTGACGGCGGCGGGGACCCCTCCGCTGGTGATGTGCCACATCTCCCACGTCTACGAGAACGGCGCCTCGCTCTACTTCACCGTCGTCTCGGCGCAGGGCGAGGACCCCGTGGCGCACTGGAAGCCGGTCAAGGAAGCCGCCAACGAGGCCGTCCTCGCGGCCGGCGGCACCATCAGCCACCACCACGGAGTGGGCACCGACCACCGCGACTGGTACGTCCGGGAAGCGGGCCCGCTCGGCATCGAGGCCCTGCGCGCCGTCAAGGACGCGCTCGACCCCGACGGACTCCTCAACCCCGGCATCCTCCTACCGCCCAGCTGACGGCTCGTCGGCCGCCCGCCCGCCGAACCGGATGTCAGCCGCAGCCCTCCGCCGGCCCGCCCGCCGTCCGCGGAGCAGCCGCACCCGTCATGGAGGCACGCCACATGCGACAGTTCACGGCCGTCGTCAACCCCACCGCCGGGGGCTCCACCGGGGCGGCCGCCCTCCTCCCGCCGGCACGACTGCTGCGCGAGGCCGGCGCGGAACTGAAGACCGCCTGCAGTGACAGCCTCGGGCACGCCCAGGAACTGGCGCACCGGGCGGGCGAGCGGGGCCGCGTCGTCCTCGCGGTGGGCGGCGACGGCACCGGGGGCGGCATCGGCGGCGCCCTCAGCGGCACCGGTACCGTCCTCGGCATCGTCCCCGCCGGTCGGGGCACCGACTTCGCGCGTGCCCTCGGCCTGCCTACCGGACCCGCCGAACTGGCCGCCATCCTCTTGGCGACGAGCCGCGGGCCGTGCACACCATCGAGGTCGAGTCGGCGATCCACGACCGGACCGTCGTCCTGGGCAGCGTCTACGCCGGCGTCGACGCGGTCGCCAACCGCCACGCCAACACCGCCCGGCTGCTGCGCGGTCCGGCCTCCTACTACGTGGGCGGCCTGCGCGCGGTGGCCGGCTGGCGGGCCGCCGCCTACCGCGTCACCGTCGACGGCGTCGTCCACGAAGGGCGCGGCTACACCGTCGTCGCCGCCAACTCCGGCTCGTACGGATCCGGCCGGGCCATCGCGCCCGCCGCCGCGGTCGACGACGGACTGCTCGACGTCGTCATGATCCACGACGCGCCGCGCCGCCTGTTCTTCGCGCTGATGAACGAACTGAGGACCGGCGCGCACGTCCATCGGCCCCAGGTCGAGATCGTGCGCGGCGAGGAGGTCCGTATCGAGGCCGACCGTCCGCTCCCGTACGGGGCGGACGGCGAGGTGGCGGCCGCCCTGCCGGTCACCGCCCGCGTCCGCCCGGGGGCACTGCGCGTGCTGTGCTGACTTTCGTGTCGGCGATGCGCGCCCGGTGCCCTGGCACCGCCACCGGGACTCCCAGCGGCCGCCGGAGCCTGCCGGGCAGCGTTTCCGGGTTGCCGAGCCGACGCCGTAGCATCCGCTGGAGAGGGACGACGGGCGGAAGGGACGCGATGGCTCCGGACGAGACCGCGGCAGCGCAGGCCGAGGACGTGACACTCACCCGGGCCGCGCAGGCCGGTGACATCACGGCGCTCGGTCTGCTCCTGGAACGCCACCGGGCAGGCATGCGGGCCGTCGCCCTGAGCATCCTGGGCCCGGGACCCGACGTGGACGACGTGCTGCAGGACGCCGCGCTCACGGCGCTGCGCCGCGTCGGCGACGTCCGCGACCCCGCCGCGGTGGGGCCGTGGCTGCGGATGGTCGTCCGCAACGGCGCCCGTTCCCTGCTGCGCGGCACGGTCCCCACCGTGCCGGTCGACGACCTCGTCCTGCGCGCGGCGGACTCCGGCCCCGAGCGGTGGCTGGAGCGCAACGCGCTGCGGGACTGGATCTGGGAGGCCGTCGAGCAGCTGACGCCTGCGCTTCGGCTGCCGCTCGTGCTCAGGCACTTCACCACCGGCGTCAGCTCGTACGAGCAGATCGCCGCGGCCTGCGGGCTGCCGGTCGGCACGGTCCGCAGCCGGCTCAGCCAGGCACGGGCCAAGCTCACCCAGGCGCTCGCCGACACCGCGGACAGCGCCCACGACGACAGCGCCCGGCGCACCAGCGCCAGCAGGACCGAGGCACACGAGACGCTGGCCGCGGCAGAACGCGGCCACTTCGCCGAGCTGCTACGCGAACGCTGGTCCCCCGAAGTCGCCCTGCTCGCCGGAAAACAGCGGGTGGGGGACCGGGGCCTGCTGATCCGCGGTATGGACTGCGACCTGACCGCCGGCGTCCGCCAGCGCCTCGTCCACGCCGTCGCCGGGCGCTCGCTGACCGTCTGGGAGATGGACATCGTCAACCCGCCGGACAACCCCGACCACTGCCCGCCCTCCGTCGCCTGGCTGATGACCCACGACGCGGCGGGGCGGGTCGAGGGCCTGCGCCTGCACCACCCCCGCCCCGTACCCATCCCCGGCGTCGCGGCCGCGTGAGCCGAGCGGGCGCGCCGGGCGCCGGGCGTCGCCTGACCGCGCCGGGGATTCCGGCCCCCCGTCCGGAGCCTGGGGGCTGAAGGCACCGCGGGTGGACGGCAGTCGGTCGTACCGGTCTGTGGCTGCCCACCATAGTGTTCCGCCGTGCCCGCACTGTGCCGGAGTCCCGCACCACCGCTGTGCCGGGCTGCCAGGATGTGCGCATGAACAGGAATGATCAGGGGCGGGACGAACTGCTGGCGGCCGCGGTGGGGCTGCGTGAGCGCGGGGAGGCGCAGGCGGCGCTGGAGAGCCTGGTCGCCCTGGGGGAGCGGTTCCCCGGCGACGCGCAGGTGGCCTACCAGGCGGCGTGGACGCACGACGTGCTGGGCATGGAGGCCGAGGCGGTGCCCTTCTACGAGCAGGCACTGCGCGGGACGGGGCTCTCGGACGACGACCGGCGCGGCGCACTGCTGGGCCTGGGCAGCACCTACCGGATCCTCGGCCGCTACGACGAGGCGGTCCGGCTGCTGCGCGCGGCTGTCATGGACTTCCCCGGCGACGGCGCGCTCCGTACCTTCCTGGCGATGGCCCTGTACAACACCGGCGGGCACCGGGAGGCCATGCGCATCCTCCTGACGCTGCTGGTCGACAGCAGTTCCGACCCGGACGTCGCCCGCTACCGGCGGGCTGTCGCGTACTACGCGGAGGACCTCGACGCCACCTTGTGACGGGACCGGGCGCCTCTCCTCCCGCTCCGCGCCCCGCTCGGATCGGCCGGCTCCGGAGCCGGCCCGTGGTGGCAGGACGCCGGGTGTCGAACAGCCCCGGCGCCGCAGCCCGGGGAAGCGGCATCGGGCTCACTGTTGCGGCACCTTGCACCGACCGAGCCGGGCGGGCGCCTGTGCGACGGCGTGGGCACACGGCGGGGCCGGCGCCTGCGCCGATCTCGCGCCGACCAGCGGGGCGGTGCGGAGACCGTGGACCGCTCGACGGGGGACTGGACGTCGCCTTCGTGTCGTGCCGGGTCGGTCGCCGGCCATGGTGCCGCTGGTGGCGGTGCTGCCGGCCGACCTGGCGGGAGAACCGTTCATCGACTCGCCGGCGGGCTTCGGCAACCGCCTGGTGGTCGACCGGGCGTTCGCCGCCGCCGGGCTGGAGCGGTGGTCATCGAGGTCCCGGGCGTCATCACGACCGCCGACTCCGTCCGGCAGGGCCTCGGCGTGGCCATCATGCCGTCCTTCGCGGTCGCCGGGGACGACCCGGGCGTGTGGGTGCGCCCGGTCGCGGGCGCACCCCTCGGATGGCCGATGGGCGTCGCCTGCTTCTCGGTGCGCCGCCCGGGCGCCGTACCGAGGGCACGGCTCGCTCATCGGGCAGTACGCGCGTGTCCCGCCCGGAGCCCCGTGAGGACGGCTGTGGTGACCAGGGCGTATGCCACGTGCGGCACGATGTCCGACAGCCAGTCCGAGCGTGACCAGGTGCGTGGATCTGTCACACGCAGCACCGTCATCGGGCCGTTGGTGCCGATCAGCACGCCCACGGTGGCCGTCGCCGTCAGTACGGCGGGCGCCGGGCGCCAGCCGCAGCCGAGGGCGAGGCCAAGCGTCGCGCCCATGCCTGATCCGGCAGCGATGCCGGTGAGGGCGCCCAGGGCCGTGACGCGGTTGTGGCGGGCTTCGTCATCGCCGGGAATCGGCACCCGCGCCGCCTCGGAGAGCCGTTCGACGGTCATCCCGGGGGCGGAACTGGCGCGGCGGCCGCGCAGCAGCATGTCCAGGTAGCCGACGGCGTTGAGTGCCGTCGTCCCCGCCGCGCCCGCGGCGGCGCCGCACAGAAGGCCGTGGGCGGGCCCGTGGCGCCCGCGGCCCCTCACGGGAGCTCCGTGTCACGGTGCGGCACGTCGTCGTGCCCGGGGGAAGGAACGCGCGTCGGCGGCTGCATACCTTCAGTAACGCGCCGGTCCGCGCGCGCCGCCACCCGGCCGTGGCGACGGCGTTCGTACGGGGCGCGCCCCAGGCTGTGAGCGGGCGTGTCACACCCCCGCCGAACCGGATCCGTGGACCCACCGCGGCTTCCGGTTCGCCCTGCGCGGCGGTCTCGTCGAACGCCTGGTGATCGAGGTCTGACCGGCGGGCCGGGCGGATGGTGGCAGGGTTGCTGCTAAAATGGAAGCCATAGGGTGCGGACTCTGGCACCGAGCGCGCGGAGGTGGTCGACATGGTGAGCCGAATCCGGCTGGAGGACCGTGAGTGCCCGTTGTCGTCGACCGTCGGGCACGTCGGTGAGTGGTGGACGCTGCTCATCCTGCACGACGCCTTCGACGGGTACACCCGCTTCGACCAGTTCCAGGAGAACCTGGGCGTCTCGTCGAGCATGCTGACCACCCGCCTCAAGACCCTCGTCGCGGACGGGCTGCTGGAACGGCGGCCGTACCAGACCCACCCGACCCGCTACGAGTACCTGCTCACCGACCTCGGCCGCTCACTGCGCCCGGTGGTCGTCGCCCTGGCGGCATGGGGCAACGCCCGCCTCGCACCGCAGGAACGCAGCATGATCCTGGTCGACGCGGAGACGGGCGAGGAGGTCGAGCCGGTCGTGGTCGACGCGGCCACGGGCCGGCGGCTCGACGACAGCGAGGCCTTCGTCTACACGGCGGGCCCGGCCGCGAGCGAGCTCATGCGTGCCCGGTACGCCGGTCGCGACCGCGCCTGACCCGCCAGGAACAACCAGAGGAACACAGGAAGGGGTCCCGTGCCCACCGCGGACGAACTGCTCGGCCTCACCGCCGTCGCCGGACTGGCCGACTGCCTGGCCGCGGCCGGCTCGGCACCGATGGCCGCCGCGGTGCGCGACACCCTTCCGGAGCTCGACGGCCTGGCACTGCGCGAGCGCAGCGACCTCGTGCGGGACGCGATGCTCGCCTCCGGCCCGCCGGAGGCGGCGGCCCTGGAGGCCGTCGTACGGGCCGCGCTGCCCGACCCGGGCTTCACCGGCTGGATGATCTGGCCGGTCACCGAGGCTGTGGCCGCCCTCGCCGCCGGCCCGTCCGAAAGCACGGCGTTCGAGGACGGGCTCCACCTCCTGGCGGACCTGACGCCGCGGCTCACCGCCGAGTTCGCGCTCCGCCGCATGCTCAGCGCCGACCTCGACCGGACACTCGCCGTCGTCACCGGATGGACGGCGCACCCGGACGAGCACGTGCGCCGCCTGGCCAGCGAGGGGACCCGGCCCCGCCTGCCGTGGGCCGTACGTGTGCCGGCGATCCTCGCCCGTCCCGAGGCGACCCTGCCGATCCTGGACGCGCTCTACCGTGACCCCTCGGAGTACGTGCGCAGGTCCGTCGCCAACCACGTCAACGACATCAGCCACGCCCGGGTGGACCTGGCCGTCGAGACGGCACGGCAGTGGACGGCGGCCCCCGACGCCCACACCCCCCGGCTCGTCCGCCACGCGCTCCGCACCGCCGTCAAACAAGGCGACCGGGGAGCGCTGGCACTGCTGGGCTTCGGGCCCGCGACGGGCCTGACGGTCGAAGGTCCGTCCGTGGCCCGGCCCGTCGTCGCGGTCGGCGGGGACCTGTGCTTCGCCTTCACTCTGGAGAACCACGGCGACACACCGCTCCGCCTCGTCGTCGACTACGTCGTGCACTACCGCAAAGCCAACGGCACCACGTCGCCCAAGGTGTACAAACTGACGACTCGCACCTTGCAGCCGGGGGAGCGCAGCGAGCACACCGGCACCCGCTCCTTCAAGCCGATCAGCACCCGGGTCTTCCACCCCGGCGAACACGTCCTCGAACTGCAGGTCAACGGTGAGCCCAGCGGCAAGGTCCGGTTCGACGTCGTCAGCGACTGACACCCGGCTCGACGGCCTGCGGCACATGAAGGGCGAACAGACGGCCACCCGGCAGCCCGCCCCGGGCGCGGTCCCGCGCGGGCGGGAGCCGCCCGTCCACATCCGCTGCTCGACTCCGGCCCTGTGACGCTCCGGACTGCCGGGAAATTCGGGTGCCGGTGCCGCACGGCCACCCCTAGGCTGGGCCCGCGGGCAGGGCGAGGCGCCGTGCCGACCGTCAGCGGATCGGAGACCTGCGGGGTATGACCAGTCGACTGTTGGCGATCTGCTTCAACGCGACCCGGCCGTCGGACCTGGCGCGGTTCTGGTCCGGGCTTCTGGGTTGGCGGGTGGCCGACGGCCCGGACGACGACGTGACGCTTGTGCCGCCCGACGCCGCCGGGTTCCGGATCCGGTTCCGGCCCGGTCAGGAACCGAAGACCGGTCAGAACCGCGCGCACTTCGACCTGACCAGCACCTCCCCGGAGGAGCAGCAGCAGACGGTCGCCAGGGCGCTGCGGCTCGGCGGGAAGCACATCGACGTGGGCCAACTCCCCGAAGAGGGGCACGTGGTGCTCGCCGACCCGGACGGCAACGAGTTCTGCGTCATCGAGGCGGGCAACAAGTTCCTTGCCGGCACCGGCTTCGTGGGGGCGCTGGCCTGCGACGGTACGCAGGACGTGGGTTACTTCTGGAGCGCGGCCCTGCGGTGGCCGCTGGTCTGGGACCAGGACCTGGAGACCGCGATCCAGGCGCCGAACGGCGGCACGAAGATCACGTGGGGTGGTCCTCCCGTGCCGCCGAAGACGGGCACGAACAGGCTGTACTTCGAGCTGGCCCCGCCCGCCGACGCCGACTGGGAGGCGGAGGTCGACCGCCTGCTCTCGCTGGGCGCGACGCGCGCCGACCCGGGCGAGGGCGACGGCGACCGGGCGCTGATGCTCGACCCCGACGGCAACGAGTTCTCCTTGCGGAGACTCCGGTAGCGGCGGCGTCGCCGGGTGGGTGCCCCAAGGGCCGGGGCCGGCCCGCCCGGCACGGCGGCGCGGTTCTGCCGCGGCAGGGTGACGACCACGGTCGCGGCGGACTCGGACCGCGCCGCGCCGGTCAGCGGACGACGAGCCGGTGCTCACCCGCCGGCACCAGTTCCCCGATGACCGGGGCACCGGGTACCTCTCCGGCCACGAGCAGGCCCCCGGACGTCTGGGCGTCCGCCAGCAGCAGCCGGGTCAGCTCGTCCGCACCGCCGAAGTCGGTGTGCGGCGCGACCCAGGCGAGGTTGCGGCGGGTGCCGCCGCTGACGTAGCCCTCCGCCGCGGCGTCCCTGGCCCCGTCCAGGTACGGGACCGCCGAGGCGTGCACCACGGCGCTCACCCTGGAGGCCCGGGCGAGCTTGTACAGGTGGCCCAGGAGCCCGAATCCGGTCACGTCGGTCGCGCACACCGCGCCCGCTGCCAGCGCCGCCTCGGCCGCGTCCCGGTTCAGTGTCGTCATGGCCTGCACGGCCTGCGGGAAGACCTCGCCGGTCGTCTTGTGACGGTTGTTGAGCACGCCGAGGCCCAGGGGCTTGGTCAGCGACAACGGCACCCCCGGCCGGCCGGCGTCGTTGCGCAGCAGGCGGTCCGGGTCTGCGGTGCCGGTGACGGCCATCCCGTACTTCGGTTCCGGGTCGTCGACGCTGTGGCCGCCCCCCACCACGCAGCCCGCCAGGCCCGCGACGTCCAGCCCCCCGCGCAGCACCTCCCGGGCCAGCTCCAGAGGCAGCAGGTCCCGCGGCCAGCTCAGCAGGTTGACCGCCACGAGGGGTGTGCCACCCATGGCGTAGACGTCGGACAGGGCGTTGGCGGCGGCGATCCGGCCCCAGTCGTAGGGATCGTCGACGACCGGGGTGAAGAAGTCCGCCGTGGTCACCACCGCCCGCGCGCCCGGCCCGCCGGACAGCCGGACGACGGCGGCGTCGTCACCGGTGTCCAGACCGACGAGCACCTCGGGCGAGCCCCCCGTGCCCCGGGGGGACAGCTCCGCCACCATCTCCTCCAGCTCTCCCGGGGGGATCTTGCAGGCGCAGCCGCCGCCGTGGGCGTACTGCGTCAGCCGCACGCTGTCCTGCCGAACGCCGGTTTCCGTCATGGTTGTCGCGCTCCTCTCGCGTTGACGCCGCCACGGCCGTCACCCGGGCCGGGTGACACAGCCGTGTGGCGCGTTGACTCGGGTGGCGGGCCGGAGGTTCGATGGGCGTCCGGCCCGGCAGGGAGACGTCAAGGTGCCTGGTGGCCCTCCCGGTCTTCAAAACCGAGGTGTCCGAGCAACTCGGGCAGGCGGGTTCGATTCCCGTCCGTCTCCGCCGGCCGGCCGGCCGTCCTCGTGCGTCATCGCGCATCACGCGCGTCTCCCGGCCCGGGCGCCGGCGGGCAGCGGCGAAGGGCACCGTCCAGGCGTACGGTGCGGCCCTGTCGGTCGAGGTGCTCCAGCAGCGGGATGACCACCCGCCGGGTGCTGTCCAGCGCCCGGCGCGCCTGACTCGCGGTGAACGGCTGCTCCAGGCGCGCCAGGAGCGCAGCCGCCCGCGCGTCCGCGCCCGGCAGCAGCACGATGCCCTCGCCGATCCGCAGCAGCACCCCCGCCGACTCGGCAGCCGCCAGCAGCTTCGGGGTCAGCCCCAGCCGCTCCAGCCGCTCCGCCTCCGGCGCCCGGAACGGCGTACGCACCAGGTCGGCGCGCACCGCCTCGACGGCGGTGAGGGCCTCGGGCGGCAGCGCCGGGCACGCCCGGCTCCCGTACAGCCGGCCGTCGCGCTGCCGCAGGTCCGGTGCGGCCCCGGCCAGCGCCTCCACCAGGGAGCGGTCCGGCAGGCCGAGCGCCTGGCGGGCCGCCTCCAAGGGCATGCCCGGCTCCAGGGGGTTGCGCACGGCGTGCTCCTCGACCGTCTTCCGCAGCCGGTCGCGCAGCGCGGCCCAGTGATCCGGGTCCGCCAGCCAGTCGCCCGCCACCGGATCGCCCGGCGGCCCGACCCCCATGGCGAGCAGTTCCGCACGCGGGACCAGGCCGCGGCGACGCAGTTCCGCGGCGCCGTCCGCGACGTCGGGAAGGGCGCGGAGCTCTCCCGCCCGTGCGGCCGCCGCGCCGCGCCGGGTCAGTGCGGGCGGGCGCACGTCGAGCACGGTGAGCCCGGCGGGAACGCGGTGGCGCCCCGGGTCCCGCAGCAGGGCGGTGTCGGCGACCCGCAGCGGCAGTGGCGTGGCCAGCCGCAGGCGCGCGCTGTCGTCGCCGAGCGGACGCACCGTCACCGGCACGGCCGCGGAACCGGCGTGCAGCATCAGCTCCCGGGGCAGGTCGCCGGCGGCGTCACCGCGCAGGCGCACGTCGACGAGGTCGGTGGTCAGCCAGCGGTCCGGGGTCAGCAGCGCGTCCCCGCGCCGCAGCGACCCGGCGCCGGGCCCCGTCACGTTGACCGCCACCCGCGCCACCGCGCCGGCCTCCTGCCGCGGCTCCTTGAGCGACTCCAGGCCGCGCACGCGCAACGGCCTGCCGTCGCGGGCGAGCCGCAGATGGTCGCCGACCCGGACGGTGCCCGCGGTGAGCGTCCCGGTCACGACGGTCCCGCGGCCCCGCACCGTGAAGGCGCGGTCGACCCACAGCCGTACGTCCGCCGCCGGATCGGGCGACGGCAGCCCGCCCGCCAGCCGGACCAGGGCCGCCCGCAACGCGTCGAGCCCGGCTCCGGTGACCGGGCTGACGGCCACGCACTCCACCTCACCGAGGGAGGACTCCGCGATGCGCGCCCCCGCCTCCTTGCGCGCCGCGTCGGGGTCGGCCAGGTCGCAGCGCGAGACGGCGAGGACGCCGTGCCGTACCCCGAGGGCGTTCAGGACGGCCAGGTGCTCCTCGGACTGCGGCTGCCAGCCCTGGTCGGCGGCGACCACGAAGAGCACCGCGGGCACCGGGCCGACGCCGGCCAGCATGTTGCCCACCAGGCGCTCGTGCCCCGGTACGTCCACGAACGCCATCTCCCCGGCGCCGGGCAGCCGCGTCCACACGAACCCGAGGTCCAGCGTCATGCCGCGCCGCTTCTCCTCCGCCCAGCGGTCGGGCTCCATCCCCGTCAGCGCCCGCAGCAGCGCGGACTTGCCGTGGTCGACGTGGCCGGCGGTGGCGACGACATGCACGTCAGGCTCCCGTCCCGGGCAGGGCGCCGGCCCGGCGCACGGCGACCGCCAGTTCCTCGTCGGCCTCCTGCGGCACGGCCCGCAGGTCGAGCAGGCACCGGCCGTCCTCCACGCGGGACAGCACCGCGGGCTCGGCCCCGCGCAGCACGGCCGCGTACCCGGCGGGCAGCGACACGGCGGCGCTCGGCAGGGTGACACCGGGCGCGCCGCCCCCGCCGACGACCGCCAGAGTGTCGCACGCCGTGCTGTCGAAACCGTGGGCGCGCAGTTCGGCCGCGAGACGTTCGGCGCGGTCCCGCAGCCGCGCGGGGTCGGCGTGCAGTGCCGCCCGGGTCGGGGTCTCGGGGCCGCGGACGGTCGCCTCCAGCGCCGCGAGGGTCAGCTTGTCCACGCGCAGGGCGCGGGCCAGCGGATGGCGGGCCAGCCGCCGCACCACGTCCGCGCGCCCCAGCAGGAGACCGCACTGCGGCCCGCCCAGCAGCTTGTCGCCGCTCGCCGTGACCAGCGACGCCCCCGCCCGCAGCCAGCCCGAGGCGTCGGGTTCGTCCGGCAGCACCGGATCGGGGACGAGCAGCCCCGAACCGATGTCGGCCACCACGGGCACGCCCAGGCCGGCCAGCTCGGCGACGGGCACGTCCCGGGTGAAGCCGGTGATGCGGAAGTTGGAGGGATGCACCTTCAGGATGAAGCCGGTGTCCGGCCCCACGGCCGCGGCGTAGTCCTGCGGCGTGGACCGGTTGGTCGTCCCCACTTCGCGGAGCCGGGCGCCGGTGGAGACCAGCAGGTCGGGCAGCCGGAAGCCGTCCCCGATCTCCACCAGCTCACCGCGGCTGACGACGATCTCCCGGCCCTGCGCCAGCGCCGTGGCCACCAGCACCAGCGCCGCCGCGCCGTTGTTGACCACGTGCGCCGCCTCGGCCTCGGGCACCTGCCGCAACAGCGCCTCCAGGGCGGACCGCCCCCTGCGCGAGCGCGCGCCGGTGTCGAGGTCGAGTTCCACGTCCGTGGTCCCGGCGGCGGCCAGCACGGCGTCGCGGGCCGCCCGGGACAGCGGGGCGCGACCGAGGTTGGTGTGCAGCAGCACCCCGGTGGCGTTGAGCACCGGCCGCAGCCCGGCGGCGGTCGCCGGGAGCGCCGCGAGGACGAGTTCGGTGAGCCCGTCGACAGGGACCTCTCCGGACCGTGCGCGTTGCTGGACCCCGGTGACCACGTCCTTCACCAAGGTCCGCCCCAGCCGCCGCGCGGCCGCGGCGAGCCTGGGGTCGGCGAGCAGCGTGTCGGTGCGCGGCACGTGCCGGCGTGCGTCGGCGGGCGGGGAGGGAACGGTGGAGGTCTGGTCGCGGTCCATCGGCGGCACCTTCGCTCTGGCCTGTCTGCGGCCCAGGGTACGGCGGCCCCGGCCGCCGAGGGTGCAGGCGCGGCTGATGCTCGCGGGTGCGTCGGCTTGGGGCGGGGGGTTGTCCCGCCCTCACGCCCCCCAGCCCCCCGGCTGGGGGCCCCCATCCCGGATGATCGGTGCGGGGCGGCGCGCGGTGCGGGGGTGGGCCGGGTGCGGGGATTTTGGGGCTGGACGTCCTGGACTGTCATAAGTATGTGCGTGGCGGGCACCTGCACCGGGCGCCCCGGATGCCGCACGCACATATGCCGCGGCGTCCAGAACATCCACCCTCCCCCAGCCTTCGGCCGGGGGTGCCCCCACCGACCCCGCCCCGTCCGTGTCGGGGCGGCCAACCCTGGGTGGGGGTGGGGAAGCTGTCCGGGGTTGCCGCGCGGGCGTATCTGGACCCCCTCCGGCCGTCCGTCGCCCGGTCAAACGGGGGTGTCCGGCGATGGTGCGGGCC
The DNA here is from genome assembly GCA_033793685.1 of Streptomyces sp. ME19-03-3. GTDB lineage: Bacteria > Actinomycetota > Actinomycetes > Streptomycetales > Streptomycetaceae > Actinacidiphila. Next base: position 48,249 of record JARAXD010000026.1, read on the forward strand.
ATCTCGAAGGCGATCAGACCGACGTCCGCGGCCACCCCGGTGAACACCGCCGGTGGCGATCGCTGGGTTTGCCGGCCTGTCGCGCCCGCCGGCACCCGGCAGTCTGCTGGTCGACGATTGACATGATGGGCGCCAGCGTGCGAGGCCGGACGGCCTCAGCTCGATCAACTCCCAGCGGGATCCGACAGATCACTACGAGATCGTGAGCGATCCGCCGGATCGGGGCGGCCGGCGGCACAATGTCGAGGACCTTGAGCCGGAACACGCGCGTAACTGTGGGGCAATGGAGCCTCCTTGAGAGTCTGGAGCATCATCTGTCCAGCAAGATGACTCCACCAGTTCCGGGGCACATCACGGACTCCGTAACTTGGGGTCACCAGACGGAGCATTGACCCGGGTCCGAGAAACCGAGGCTGAGGCGACCATGTCGGTCAGGTCCCGGCAGGCTCGAGAAACGCCGGCGCGATCACACGGAGGCATCACGGGGGAGACCCAGCCGCGTTGGCCGGGTTCCCCTCGGACATCGGAGCGTGTGGGATCAGGCGATCACGATCAGCATGACCGCCATGCCCAGTGCCATGAGGTCGTGGTAGGCCAGGTCGTACGGTCCGGCCGCCATCGGCGTATGCGGCGTCCTCGCCGCTGGCTTACTCCGGGCGAGATCGAACCCCGGGGTGAGCCAGCGCAGTGCGGAGGCGATGGCGACCATGGTCAGGATGATGGTGACGCTGGTGTCCGAGCCGGTGAGCGTCATGGACGCTGCACTTCCCGGTGCACTCATCTGCATGCCGGGCATGTCCACCATGCTGGAGCCGCTTTTGCCACCGCCGACGGAAGAACCGGCGCGCATCGTATTGGCCATCCAGGCGGTTGCGGCCATGGTGAGGGCGTGCGGACCGGCGTGGAGGATCCGGTATGGCAGCGGCGCGGTCGCGGATCGAACGAAGCACGCCGCGGTCAGGAACCAGATGGCCGCGAGGGAGAAGAAGGCCACTTGCGGCGTGGCGGGGACGCTCATGCCCCACGGCCAGGTCATCACGGCCATCGCCACGGCCATCAGGGCGTGCAGCGCGTGTGTGACACGCTCGAGGGCAGGATCCCCGGCAGGCGCTCCACCGTCGCGGGCGGCGCCCGCACGCCACGCCGCACGGCCAGCGACGGCGGCGAAGCAGATCGTCAGCAACCAGCGCAGAGCAGTCACCGCGATGTCCTTACCTTTCTCCTGCGCCGGACGGTGCCGAGCAGGTCGGTCAAAGCACCGGGCGACGGCCTTGTCCGGTGCCGATGCACGAGGATCTCGAGGATGTCGTCGTCTTCGTCTTCGTCGACGGCCTGCCACGGGTGCGCGCCCACCGTGCTGACCGCGACGAACACCTCAGATGCCGTTCACCCCAGGCCGGCGCCGGCCGCGACGCAGTCCGTCGTCGTAGCCGGCGCAGACGTGGTGCACGATCGCCGGACCGTCTCATAGGAGGCGATCACGCCGCGGTGGAGGACAAGCGCCTCCACCCTGCGGCAGCCGAGTGCAAACACAACGGGAGATCATCTCAACTGCACACCGGGGCCGTTGCGTGACGGCGGGTGCTTCCCACGGACGATCCCCCTCACCGTGACCAGCCCGTGGACCTTTCATGTCATCCGCCGGTGCGACGGCGTCAGGGAAGGCAGCAAGCCGACAAGCACTCGCAAAGGATTGCCGTCGAACACCGAGTCACGGATCGTCGCAGCCGTTTCACTGGACGAACCGGCCGTTGCGACCTGATGTGAGTGCCACGGAGCAGCCAAGGTCAGGCCATCGAGCACAGCACCCGTTCGCACGTACAGCAGCCGCCCCGGACAACATCTTCACTGAGTCGCGGGATCCTTTACGACGACGGCACCGGAGGCATTCGTCGAGAATACTCCTCTATCTCCACATTCGGGTAGCGAAACTGGGAACGCTCTGCGATCTCAGATGCGTCAAGGAATGTAGTCATCGGTACCCCCGGAGCGCAGAGCATGAATACCACGAACCGACTCGTGATATCGTCTCGCAGGTTGGATGCCCGATAGTGAACGACATCGGCGGGCTCCCAGAATCCCTCCCCGGCTTTGATCGCGTAGGGCTTTCCGCCTTCCAGCTCGAAAAGCATCTCCCCTTCGAGCATGTACCCGAACAAGGGGCCGGAGTGACGGTGCGGTTCCGGTCCAGGATCGCCCGGCGGAAGTTCTACGACCTGCACCATCCCATGCGTCCCCTCCGGGAGAGGCGGGATCCCCTTCACGCAGATATCAAATTTCTGCATCTTCGATTCTGAACCCGGTTTGGCTTCCATTTTTACCTCGAATTCAAGTTTCGGTCATGTCGGCTGAACGCATTGCTTATACGTGTCGGTGTATGCGGTCTATGCCATTCCGTACTACCGATGCCCCCCGTCCGGCACTTGTTCTGCTCGTCGCGCGTTTCCGCGCTCTCACCAGGGAGACGAGGTGGCCCTTCCGAGTGTGACAGCTCAGACGCGCACTAATTTTGTCGGGACTGAAACGCCTGGCCGATGCTGTCCCAGGCGAGCACACCCGAACCCTCGCCCGTCCTGCCCGCCCCGGCACAGGCCGCCGCCCACGACGGCCTCACCAACGTGCGAAGCAGCACTCCGCAAACTCCTGACCCCGAACCGCCGCCCGCCGCGCCCCAGCCCGATGCCGGACGACATCGTCATCGTCGTCTGGCTGCGCAGAGCCCAGGCGGAGCAATGCCGCACCTGACGCTCGCTGCGCCGCGCTGAACTCGCGCCAACGACGCGAACTTCGCGGACTTGTTCGACAAGCGGGGCGCCGAACCCCTCTACCGAGTCGGCGACTTCAATCGCTGGGGTCGCGACCGTACCCGCTCAGATGTTCGCGGTAGTCGGCGAGACGGCACGAGGACCGGCGCGCATGACCGCCCGGTTCTGATCCGACGTCAATCCGTACGACGCCCTCCGCCTCGACATGGACAAGCGGCTCGACCCAACTCCCCTGGCCGTTCCCCATGCACCCACGCCGTCGGACGCCTCGGCTTGTGTGAGCCGGGCAGCCGGCACAAGCTGCCCGACTGATTCCACCATCACCTTCACAACGGAGATTTCCCTAGCCGCTAGAGATCTTCAACGGTGCGGGTTACGTCAGGTCGTGACGGCTGCCGTGGGCCGCGCCATGCCGGGAGAATGAGGTATCCCGATGGCGGTGGATTGACGGCCAAGGAACGGGCTCGGCGTGAGCAAGTCCGGCTCGCAACCGCCGGGGCACCATCGAGGTCAGCTACCGACGGGGTAGCGGCTGGTGATCGCGACGCGGTTGAAGGCATTCATCACCGTCGTCAGCCAGGCGACCGCCGAGATCTGGTCTGCAGTGAGTACGGCCGCGGCGGCGGCGTAGTCCTCGTCGCTGACGTGTCCGTCCGGCACGCGCGTGATCGCCTCTGTCAGGCGGAGAGCGGCACGGTCGGTCTCGGAGAAGTAGCCGGTCTCCGCCCATGCGGGGAGCACGGCGATCCGGTCGGGGTTCTCGCCCTTCTTGAGGGCGTCGCCGGTGTGCATGCGCAGGCAGAACGCGCAGCCGTTGATCTGGGAGGTGCGGATCCTCAGCAACTCGACCAGGAGCGGATCGAGGCCCGCTGCGGCGGCGGCCTTGTCCACCTCCATCGACAGGGCGATCAAAGTCTTGTAGGCGGCCGGGTGCTGCTCGCCGATGTTGACGCGCTGGAAGTCGGTCATGATTCCTTTGATCCGTTCGTGTGGTGCGCCGCGCCCTTCGGGCGCGTCTTGTAGTCGGTGGTGTGTGTACTGGTAGGGGCGGAGGGAGTGTTGTCGCCCGCTGCGCAACCTGGCCTATGACCCCGGGTTGTCGACCTTGAGCTGGGCTCCGGTGTCGGCGACGAAGACGACCAGGAGCTTGGCCGGCTTGGTTGGACTGGCGTTCTCAATGAGGACGTGGTGGGCGCCCGGCTGCTCGATCCAGTTCTCGCCCTGGTGGAAGGTGGTCACGGGCCGACCTTCGAACTGGCTGCGCAGTCTCGACGCCGAATGCGAGTGCCCTGTCCCGGTCGGAGGCCCGGCCGGTGCCGATGACGCGGGCGTCGGCCTCGCGGGCGAGCTGTACCGCGATTGAGCCGACACCGCCCGCGGCACCGTGGATGAGGACGGTCTGGCTGTGGTGAGGTGGCCGTGGTCGAAGACATCCCGGCAACACCGGCGTCACGGTCCCGCACAGTGATGGCTTGCATATAGTCCTTTGCTGCGGAGGGGCGACCCGAGCGCACAGCCCGTTCGCGCGCAGGGCTCATAACGGCTTCAGGTGGATGTATGCCGTATTGCATGATCGATCCCACCTGCTCCCACGTATTCCTTCGTCGCCCGTTGCACGTTCTCATCAGGGAGACGAGGTGGCCCCCGCGGGTGTGACAGCTCAGACGCGCGCGAGTTTGTCGGGATTGAGGACCCTGCGGTATGCGGTGATCAGGCCGTCTGTGATCTGGACCGTGTCGACGGAGTAGACCCGACCTTCCCGGTGCAACACGAGGGCGAGCTCGCCGCCGACCTCGGCGAAGTCGATACGGTCCGGGTGCCACCGTCGTCCCGTACGCACCATGACCTCGGCGACGCGCTCGCCGCCGTGAATGAGCTTGTGTGCCGCCGAGACCTTGCCGCCGCCGTCGGTGACGTACACGGCGTCCGGGTGCAGGAGCCTGATCAGGCCGGCCAGATCCCCGGCCTCGTAGGCGGCGCGGAAGACCGTGAGGAGGCGTTCGCGCTCCGCCTTCGACGCCTGCGGCGTGGACTGCTTCGCCTTGGCCACCCGCCGTCGTGCCCGCGAGGCGAGCTGCCGGGCACCCGGCCCGGAGACGTCCAGCACTTCGGCGATCCGGCCGAACTCAAGGCCGAAGACATCGTGCAGGACGAAGGCCACCCGCTCCGGCGGGCTCAGTTCTTCCATGATCAGGAGCATCGCCGAGCTGACGGACTCGTCGACGAGTACCGGCTGCGACGCGTCCGGCCCTGTCAGCAACGGCTCAGGCAGCCACGGCCCGACATAGGTCTCCCGGCGGAAGCGGGCACTCTTGAGAATGTCGTACGACCGTCGCGCGGCCACCGTCACCAGCCAGGCCCGCAGATCACCGATGTCCCGCAGATCCGCTCCGGCCGCCCGCAGCCACACGTCCTGGGTGACATCCTCGGCATCGGCCACAGTCCCCAGCAGCCGATAGGCCACACCGAAGACCGCGGGCCGGTGCCTCTCCCAATCGACTCCGAGCGGGTCCTCCTGCTTGGACCGATCAGGCCCATACCCGTCACCCATACGGATCGCAACCTCCTCCAGCTTGGGGCGCCAGCGTAGCTATTCTCAGGAAGCCCGCCTGACACGGCAGGTCATCGTAGGCCCCAGCTGCGGACGTCTTTTGGGTGAGAGCTTGACCAGACCGGCGGCAAGAGCGCCCGTGGCCGTCCCTGTGGCGATGCCCTGTACCACCCGGGCGATCAGGAGGAAGAAGACGCCGTCGGCCGTCCAGAAGATCGCCGTGCTGGTTGCCGCCACCAGAAGTGCAGCGACCAGCACAGGTCGGCGACCCAGCTGGTCGCTCAGTGTTCCGACCGTCAGCAACGCGCCGAGCAGACCGGCGACGTACATCGCGAAGATCACTGTCAGCATCGTGACCGACAGGCCCCAGCGCTCCCGGTACAGCGGGTAGATCGGTGACGGTGCGCCCGCCGGGGCCATCATCACCGCATTGGCACAGACCAATACGGCGAAGGACACACCTCGCCCGAGACGATGCCCGTCGCGAGGGCGACTCACACGTTTGGACACGTTGTGTCTTTTGTGACGCCCTGATCAGCTCGGCCAGGGAGCGCCCAGCATGCGCTCGACCGTGGTCGTGCGACGGAAGCCGGGAATGAAATGCTCCAGCACATCCGAATTCACGGTCCCGTTCGTGGTCTCCGGGCGGTGCTTGAGTCCGTCGAAGTAGGCCTGCAAGAACTCGTTCTTGAAGTCGCCCCGCGGGTGGACGGCGGTGATCTCGTCCACCTGGCTGCGATCCAGCTCGGGGGGTTCTGACCGACGTGCTCGGCCTGGGCCTGGACAGGCTGGGGGAGGGTGGAGGTTCTGGACGCTGCGGCATATGTGCGTGCGGCATACCGGGCGCCCGGAGAAGGTGCCCGCCACGCACGTACATATGACAGTCCAGGACGTCCAGCCCCGGAGGCCCCGCACCCGGCCCACCCCCGCACCGCGCGCAGCCCCGCACCAACCATCCGGGATGGGGGCCGCCCCGGCCGAAGGCTGGGGGAGGGCGGGAGGGTGGGGGAACCGCCCAACCACAGCGCACTCGCACGAAGTCACGCCGCCCCCGCAGCGCGCAAGCGATCCCGCTGGGGCTTGACCACGTACGCGGGGTCCTTCGTCGAGGCCACGCCCGCCTCGAAGGTGCCGAAGCGCTGCAGCGCGCTGCCCGCCAGCAGGGCGAGTCCGCCCGCGGCCGCGGCCGCGCGGCTGCGGCGGGCGAAGGTCAGCGCGGTGAGCGCGCCGCCCAGGGTGAGGTACTCCGACGCTTTGCGCAGCCGGTGCGGGCGGCCGGTGGTGTAGGCCTCCGTCACCAGGCCCGGCCGGCGGTCGATGAGCCGCGAGGCGACGAGTTCGGCCGCCGCGCCGACCACCCCGAGGCGCCGGGCGGGACCCGCCTCGGCCACGGGGGCCAGGAGCATTCCGAGGCCCGCGCCGCTCGCCGCCGCCGAGCCGGTGAAGACGAAGGGCAGTTCGCGGCGGACCTCGTGCCATGCCGGTACGGCCGTCTGCGACAGCAGCACGGCCGTGTACGAGGCGACGCCGGGGGCGAAGAGGGCCGCCGACAGCCCGGCCGGGCGAGCGGCCGCGCGCAGCAGCTTCCCGGGCAGCGTGGCGCGCACGCCGGCGGGCAGCACTTCGGCCGCGGCCGCCAGGGCGCTGCCGGGCCCGTACGCGACGAGGATCCAGGTGCCCATCGACATGGGGGAGCTCGGCTTGGCGACCCGCAGCATGTGGTGGAAGCGCTCGGGCCGCCCGAGGTCCGCGACCAGCAGGTACGTGCTCGCGAGCAGGGCGCCGAAGCCGCCGATCCGGCCGGCCCGGGCCAGCTCGGGGCGCCGCGTCAGGTCCGCGCCCGCCGCGAGCAGGGCGGCCCCGGCCGACAGCCCGCCGGTGAACAGGTACGCCGGGACCTTCCACTCCCACACCGGCGGCTTGAGTACCGGCCGCCCGTAGTAGGAGCGGAACGATGCCCGCGGCACCATGGAGCGCTCGCGGCTGCCGTCGTCGTCGCGCCCGCCCCGGCCGTGCCGCCGCCCGGCCCCGTCGCGGGTCACCGCCGTACCCCGCCGAGGAACACCGCGGCCGAGGCGGCCAGCAGTGCCGACGCCGCCACGCCCGCGTGCTTCCACATGGACATCAGGTCGCGGGTCGGCACGACCGGGTCCGGCGGCAGCCCGTACACCTCGGGGTCGTCCAGCAGCAGGAAGAAGGCGCCGTCGCCGCCCACCCCGTCGTCCGGGTCGCGCCCGTAGAGCTGGGCCTCGGCGACTCCGGCCTCGTGCAGGTCCGCGAGCCGCCGGTCGGCGCGTTCACGCAGCTCGTCCAGCGGGCCGAACTGGATGGAGTCGGTCGGGCAGGCCTTGGCGCACGCGGGTTCCAGACCGTCGCGGAGCCGGTCGTAGCACATCGTGCACTTCCAGGCCCGGCCGTCGTCGGGCCGCCGGTCGATGACGCCGTAGGGGCAGCCGGACACGCAGTAGCCGCAGCCGTTGCAGATGTCGGGCTGGACGACGACCGTGCCGAACTCCGTGCGGAACAGCGCGCCGGTCGGACACACGTCCAGGCAGCCCGCGTGCGTGCAGTGCTTGCACACGTCGGAGGACATCAGCCAGCGGAAGTCGGTGCGGGTCTCGGCGCCCGTCTCGGCACCGGGCAGGTCGAAGGAGGGGAAGCCCAGGTCCACCGGCGCCGTACCGAGGTCGCCGCCGCCGCGCGCGGCAACCTCCAGCGCGTCGGCCACCACCTCCGCGGTCCCCTCCGTGCCGGACGGACCGACGGGCAGCCCGGCCAGGCCCGCGTCCTGCCGCCCCAGCGGCCGCTGCTGCTCGATGAAGGCGACGTGCCGCCACGAACTCGCGCCCAGCATCCCTGTGTTGTCGAAGGACATGCCCAGCAGGTCGATGCCGTCCTCGGGGATGGCGTTCCACTCCTTGCAGGCCACCTCGCACGCCTTGCAGCCGATGCACACGGAGGTGTCGGTGAAGAAGCCCATCCGCGGCGGGTGGTCGCCGTGCCCGGCGTTCCCGGCGGGGTCCGCGAGCGGTCCGTAGAAGCTGTTGTCCTGTGTCATGACGGCTCCTCCGGCCGGTCCATTTCCAGGTGCGCCCGCTCGATGTGGCCGTCCGCCGTCGCTATCCGGGTGCCGGTCTCCGTCGTGATGCCGGCCCGTCGGCGGTAGTCCGCGACGTACTCGAGCAGGGCCGGTCCCCTCGGGCGACGTCCGGGCCGGACGTCGCAGGTCAGCACCTTGCTCTCCTGGATGAACACATTGGGGTCGGCGACCACGCCGATCAGGTCGTTGACCACGTCACCCTTGGTGAGCCCGGTCTGTCCCCAGTGGTAGGGCATCCAGACCTGGTGGATGACGCGCCCGTCGACGCGCAGCGGCGCCATCCGGTCGGTCACCATGACGCGCGCGTCGACGGCCGTCCTGCTGGTGACGACATGGGCCCAGTCCAGGTGGCGCAGCCCGCGCTCGGCGGCGAGCTCCGGCGAGACCTCCACGAACAACTCCGGCTGGAGTTCCGCCAGGTAGGGCAGCTGCCGGCTCATCGCGCCCGCCGTGTGGTGCTCGGTGAGCCGGGCCGCGGTGAACACGTAGGGGAACACCTCGGAGTGTGCCTCCGGCGGTGCCGGGTTGGACGGGTTGTCGGGCCGCCCGTAGACCTTCCGCACCGGGTTGCCCTGCTGGCCGTAGAGCAGGTTGCGCATCGGCGACTCGTGCGGCTCGTAGTGCGTGGGCAGCGGGCCGTCCGCCAGCCCGGTCGGGGCGAACAGCCACCCCTTGCCGTCGCGCATCATGATGAACGCGTCGTCGCCCTCGAGCGCCTCGACGCCCGACGCCCCGTGCGGGGCCTTGTAGTCCGGCGGCTTGTTCTTCTCGAAGTCGGGGGTGTCGTTGCCGGTCCACTCACCGGCCTCCGCGTCCCACCAGACCAGTTTCTTCCGCTCGCTCCAGGGCCGCCCCTGGGGGTCGGCGGAGGCGCGGTTGTACAGCACACGGCGGTTGAGCGGCCAGGTCCAGCCCCACTCGGCGTCGTACGGGCCGGTCTGGAAGCGGGAGGTGCGCCGCCTGGACTGGTTGGTCTCACCGGCGTAGACGCCGCTGTAGATCCAGCAGCCGCAGAGGGTCGAGCCGTCGGCCTTGAGGTCGAGGTAGCTGTCGACGGTCCGCCCGGTGCGCACGTCGATGCCGTTGATGTGGCGCAGCACGTCCGACGGGGACGGCTCGTCGCCCTCGGTCTCGTAGTCCCAGGCGAGGTCCAGCACGGGACGGTCGCGCTCGTCGGTCGAGCCGGCCAACTTCTCCTTGATCCGCAGGCCGAGCTGGTGGAAGAACCACAGCTCGGAGCGCTGGTCCCCGGACGGTTCGACGGCCTGGTCCCGCCACTGGAGCATCCGCTGCGTCTGCGTGAAGGTGCCGGCCTTCTCCACGTGCGAGGCCGCGGGGAAGAAGAACACCTCCGTGCGGCAGCGCTCGGTGGCGATCTCCCCGGTCTCGATCTCCGGCGCGTCCTTCCAGAACGTGGCGCTCTCGATCATGGCGAGGTCGCGGACGACCAGCCAGTCGAGGTTCGCCATGCCCAGGCGCTGCAGGCGGCCGTGGGCGGAGCCGACCGCGGGGTTCTGGCCGAGCAGGAAGTATCCGAAGACCTTGCCCCCGTCGACCATGTCCATCACGGTGCGGTAGGTGCCGTGGTCGCCGTTGATCCGCGGCAGGTAGTCGAAGCAGTAGTCGTTCTCCGCCGTCGCGGCGTCGCCCCAGTACTCCTTGAGCAGCGACACCGTGTAGGCGTCGGCGGCGCCCCAGAAGCCCTTCTGCCCCCGCCCTCGGATTCCGTCCAGGTACGTGGCCAGGTCCGAGTGGGTCTCGTCCGGCATCGGCAGGTAGCCCGGCAGGAGGTTGAAGAGTGTGGGTACGTCGGTGGAGCCCTGGATGCTGGCGTGGCCGCGGAGGGCGAAGATGCCGCCGCCCGGGCGTCCGATGTTGCCCAGCAGCAGCTGGATGATCGACCCGGCCCGGATGAACTGCGCGCCCACCGAGTGCTGGGTCCAGCCGACGCTGTACACCAGCGCGGTGGTGCGCTCCCGGCCCGAGTTCTCCGTCCAGGCCCGACAGATCTGCGAGAACAGCTCTTGCGGCACGCCGCAGATCCGCTCCACCATCTCGGGGGTGTAGCGCGAGAAGTGCCGCTTGAGGACCTGGAAGACGCAGCGCGGGTGCTCCAGCGTGGGGTCGGACTCGATGCCGCCCGGCGCCCCCTCGATGAAGGGGCCGCCCGCGCCGTGCTGGTACGGGGCGGACACCTCCTTGTTGTGGCAGCCCGGCCGCCCCTCCGCGGGGACGCTCGCGTACGTCCAACTCGACGCGTCGTACGCCGCGGTGTGCGGGTCGTAGCCGCTGAAGAGCCCGTCCAGGTCCTCGGTGTCCTGGAACCGCTCGCTCACGAGGAAGGGAGCGTTGGTGTACGCCGCCACGTACTCCCGGAAGTCCAGGCCGTGCGTGAGGATGTGGTTGATCACGCCGCCGAGGAACGCGATGTCGGTACCGGCCCGGATGGTGACGTGCTGGTCCGCGTGCGCGCTCGTGCGCGTGAAGCGCGGGTCGATGTGGTAGACCTTGGCGCCGCGCGCCTTGGCCTCCATGACCCACTGGAACCCGACGGGATGGGCCTCGGCCATGTTGGAGCCCATGATGATGATGCAGTCGGAGTTGATCAGGTCCTGCTGGTAGTCCGTGGCGCCGCCACGTCCGAACGAGGCTCCCAGACCGGGAACCGTGGCGGAGTGTCAAATGCGGGCCTGGTTCTCGATCTGCAGGGCGCCGAGCGCGGTGAACAGCTTCTTGATGAGGTAGTTCTCCTCGTTGTCCAGCGTCGCCCCGCCGAGACTGGCCAGACCCATGGTGCGGCGCAGGGTCCTGCCCTCCGCGTCGGTGTCCTGCCAGCCCTTGCGCCGTGCGTCGAGTACCCGGTCGGCCACCATGTCCATGGCCGTGTCCAGGTCCAGTTCCTGCCAGTCCGTGCCGTACGGCGGGCGGTAGAGGACTCGCTGCTCCCGCTGCGGGCCGGTGACCAGTTGCTTGCTGGCCGAGCCCTTCGGGCACAGCCGGCCGCGTGAGATGGGGCTGTCGGGGTTGCCCTCGATCTGGACGACCTTCTCGTCCTTGACGAAGACGCGCTGCGCGCAGCCCACGGCGCAGTAGGGGCACACCGAGTCCGCCACCCGGTCGGCGCTCTCCGTACGCGAACCGAGAACGGCCGAGCGGGCCGACTGCGCGGCCTTGCCCCGGCCCAGCGGGTCCGACCCGGTGAGCTGCCGGTACACCGGCCACGCCTCGATCCACCGTTTCACGCCCATCGGCCTGCTCCTGTCGCGTGGTGCACCCGCCTTCCTGCGACGCTACCGGGCTCGGGCCCGGGCGCAACCCGGCGCGGCACCGGGTGGCGGCTCAGGCAAGGGAGCCGGAGCGTGCCGCGAGGGCGCCCGCGGCGTCGGCGATCAGCCCCACCGCCCGGTCGACGTCGGACGCGGTGGTCCAGCGCCCGACCGACAGCCGCAGGGCGGTCAGGGCGCGGCCCTCGTCCAGGCCCATCGCCAGCAGCACGGGGGAGGCCGCGCGGCTGCCGCTGTGGCAGGCGGAACCGGTGGAGGCGGCGATCCGGGGCAGCGCGGCGAGCAGATCGTGGGACGGCACGCCGTCGATACTGACGTTCAGCGTGGTCGGCAGGCGGTGGCGGGCGGACCCGTTGAGGTGCACACGGCCGGGCAGCGCGCGGGTCAGGCCCCGGTGCAGCCGGTCGCGGAGCGCCTCGGCACGCCCGGCGGCGTCGTCGGCGAGTTCCGCGGCCGCAATCTCGGCCGCGGTCCCCAGGGCCACCGCGAGGGCGACGTTCTCGGTGCCGGCCCGCAGCCCGCCCTCCTGCCCGCCGCCGTACACCAGGGGCTCCAGGCGCAGGCCCGGGCGTACGTACAGGGCCGCGATCCCCTTCGGCGCGTACATCTTGTGCCCCACCAGCGTCAGCAGGTCCACGCCCAGCCCGCCCACGTCCAGCGGGACCTTCCCCGCGGCCTGGGCGGCGTCGCAGTGGAACAGCGCGCCCCGGGCGCGGGCGAGCCGGGCGAGTTCGGCGACGGGCTGCAGCGTGCCGGTCTCGTTGTTGGCGGCCATGACGGAGACCAGCACGGTGTGGGGGGTCAGGGCGGCGGCCAGTACGTCCGGGTCGAGCCGGCCCTCCCGGTCCACCGGCAGGCACGTGACGCGCACCCCGTGCAGCCGCCGCAGCGCGCGGCAGGTCTCCAGCACCGCCGGGTGCTCGGTGACCTGGGTGACCACCTGCGGACCGTCGGTACCGGCGGCGAGCACCGCACCCCGCAGCGCCAGGTTGTTCGCCTCGGACCCCGAGCCGGTGAACACGATGCTCTCCGCCGTCGCCCCGATCAGCGCCGCGATCTGGCGGCGGGCCCGTGCGAGCGCCGCGGCGGGCTCCGCGGCCCAGGCGTGCCCGCTGGAGGGGTTGCCGAACCTGGTGGTGAGGCAGGGGCCCATGGCCTCGACCACCCTCGGGTCGACCGGCGTGGTGGCGTTGTGGTCGAGGTAGACGGTGTCCTCGTGGAGGCCGGGATGCGGCGGCGCCTTCATGCGGTGGTCCCTTCGGTACGGACGGGAAAGGGCGCGGACCGGTGCGCCGGGTGGAACCGCCGTCAGCCGATCGCCCGCCGGCCGCCGTACGCGTCGAGGACGGCGCCGGTGATGTACCCCGCGCGGGCCGAGGCCAGGAAGACGATCGCCTCGACGATCTCGTCGGGCTCGGCGGCCCGTTCCAGGACGGTGGCGCGCGCGACGGCCGTCAGCGCGTCCTCTCCCATCTCCATGGTGCCGGGAGTGCGGACCGGCCCGCTGGCCACCGCGTTCACGCGGACCCCGCGCGCCCCGAACTCGTCGGCCCACACGCGTGTCATGATCTCCAGCGCCGCCTTGGAGGCCCCGTAGACGGCGGCCCCCCTCGCGGGCATGGTCGCCGCCAGGGTGCTCAGGTTGACGACCGCCCCGCGGCCGCGCGCGGCCATGCCCGGGACGAGGGCCCCGACCAGCAGCAGGGGCGCCCGGGCGTTGACGGCCATGTGGACGTCGAACATCTCGGCCGTGGACTCGGCGGCGCCCGCGAACCGGTAGATGCCCGCGTTGTTGACCAGAATGTCCACCGCGCCCGCCGCCTCGGCCAGGCGCAGCACGTCACCGGGGGCGGACAGGTCCGCGGCGACGAACCGGGCGCGCCCGCCCGAGGCGCCCACCTCCGCCACGACCTCCGCGCCGCGGTTCGCGTCCCGCCCGTGGACGACGACCTCGGCGCCCAGCGCGGCCAGCCGCAGCGCCAGCCCCCGGCCGATGCCGGCGGTGGCCCCGGTGACCAGGGCGGTGGATCCGGAGAACTCCTGCAACTCCTGCGGCACGGCTGGCTCCTCGGGGCGGTGGTCGATCGGCGGACCCGTTCGGTCCGTGTCGGCGCTGGTTGTCTATCTGACGCACCGCCGCCTCCGAAGTCGGCTCGCCGCCGGGACGGCCATTCGGGGCCGCCCCGTTCCGGATCCTCGTCGCTGTGTCGCGTCTGCCTGCCCCGCGCGCCGGCCAGGGGCCCGCGTCGCCGCCGCGCCGCTGTTCAGGCCTCGTACTCCGGCACGCCCGCACGAGGCCGGAACTGCCTCCGGTCCCGGTGCGTCGCCCACAGGGCGACCGCCAGCGCGGCGGGATCGCTCCCGGGGTGCCCGGTGGTGACGACCTCGGGGACGATCAGCTGCGCGACGTGGATGTCCTCGGGAGCCAGCGTGTCGTGCAGCATCCGCGCGTAGGCGCTCTGCGCCGCGTACGCCACGGAGGTCCCGGCGTGGGCGGGCAGCGGCCGTACCGCGCCGCCGCCGTTGACGAAGAGGATCGTGCCGTGGCCCAGGAAGCGCATGTCGGGCAGCACCGCGTGGACGGCGGTGACGGCGCCGTACAGCGAGAGCTCGAGGGGCCCCGCGAGGTCGGCGGGGGTGGTCTCCAGCAGCGGCCGCATGAAGTCCGCGTGCGTCGCCGGACCGTAGTGCAGTACCTCGATCGGCCCCAGCGCGGCCGCGGCGGCGTCCAGTGCGGCGCCCAGGGCCGCCGGGTCGCGGACGTCGGCCGCGAACCCCTGCGCGTTCACGCCGTCGTGGTCCAGCGCGGCCGCCAGCGTGTCCAGACGGTCCTGGTCGCGGGCGACGAGCGCGATGTCGAAGCCGTCGCTGCCGAACTGGCGCGCCACCGCGGCGCCCAGGCCCCGCCCCGCGCCGACGATGACCATGGTCGTCATGTCTGTCCTCGTGTTCCGCTGTGAGCGCGCTCAGCGCGGGACGCGCCCGAGCGTCGCGACGCGGGCGGCCCCGGCCACCAAGGGACCCGTACGGTCGGCGCTGTGGCGGGGGTACGCGCCGCACGCGGCGTCGAGCCGCCCGCTGACGGCCGGCCCGTCGGCCTCCACAATGGTGATGTCCCGCTCGCCGCTTTCCGCGCCGATCCGGCTCGCCCGCCCGGCCCGCGCCGCGAGGGACCAGGCGGCCCCGCGCCCGGGGCGGGCCGGTGCGCGGAGGGCGGCGCTGTCGCGGACCCCCCGGATCGTCGCCGGCGCATGCGGGGTGCCGGGCACGTGCCGGGGCGCGGTGGCCGGCTCGTCGGCGTGCTCGATGCGGTCCAGTTCGTCCTTCGTCCACGTCGTCATCGGCGCGACTCCTCGGCGGTGTCGGGAACCAGTTCCGTGCGTCCTGCAGCAATGATCGACAACTTCGGCCCCGGGCTGAAGCCGCCTGCGGCCAGACGGGTTCCGCGCCGCGCCGCCGCCCGGCCGTGGCCGACCCGGTGGCGGAGGTGTCCACTCGGGGGAGGCGGCCCGGTGGCCGCGGTCGGCCTGCCGGGCGCCGCCCGGCGACGTGTGCGGCCCCGGTGAAATGCGGTGGAGCCGAGGGGGACGCGGTCTCTAGGGTCACGGGATGAGCACTCGCACCTTCCGCGTCACCGTACGCGGCGTCTTCGACGGACTCGCCGCCGAGCAGCGCGCCGAACTCCTCGCCCAGGCACCGGAACACGATGTCCTGCGCGCCGCCTTCACCCCCGAGGGCCACCTCACCTACGACATCGCCGCCCGCCCCGCCTTCACCTTCCGCTTCCTGGACTCCGGAGAGGCGGAGGAGGACATCCTCGAGGCGGCGGACCGCGCCGAGGAGGCGGCCAGGGCGTGGCTGGACGAGCGAGGCTACCGTCACAAGGACCTCAGGTCCCAGGCCGAGGACCTCTCCCAGGCACCGCTGGGCAAGCGGCAGCGCCGCGCGGCGGCGCGAGGGAACGCCTGACGCCCCGCCCGAGGGCCCCGGAACGCCGCATGTCAACCCGGGTTGACATGCGGACATCTGTCAACGTAAATTGACAGGCATGACCGAGGCAACCGATCTCGCCGAGCGGGCGGGTGACCGCGACCCGAGGGTCGGGCTGCGGGCCGTCGCCGCGCTGCGGCGGCTGCTGGAGCAACTGGAGACCGTACAGGTCAGGAGCGCGCGGGCGCAGGGGTGGTCGTGGCAGGAGATCGCCCACGAACTCGGCGTCAGCAGGCAGGCCGTGCACAAGAAGTACGGGAGGCACTGAGCATGTTCGAAAGGTTCACCAAGAGCGCGCGTGAGGTCGTCGAGGGCGCCGTCGCGCATGCCGAACGGGCGGCCGCCCCGGCGGTCACCGAGGACCATCTGCTGCTGTCCCTGCTCGACCGGCAGGACACCCGGGCCTCCGCCGCCCTGGCCGCGCTGGGCGTCGACCGGCGCCGCGAGGCCCTGGAGGAGGCACTGGGTGAGACCCGCCGGCGCGGCGGGGTCTCGCGGGCCGACGCCGAAGCGCTGGCCGGCCTGGGCATCGACGTCGCCGCGATCGTGGCCCGGGTGGAGGACACCCATGGTGCCGGCGCCCTCACCGCCGGCCGCGGGCCGCGGCGTTGGCGTCCCTCGGGACGGCGGCCGTTCACCCGCGGGGCCAAAGGCGTCATGGAGCGCTCCCTGCGGTCCGCCGTGGCCCGGGGCGACCGCCACATCGGCGACGAGCACATCCTGCTCGCCCTGACCGTCCACCCCGGTGTGGTCGCGGACGTCCTCGCCGAACACGGGGCCTCGTGGGCCGACGTCGAGCGCGTGCTCACCGCGCGGGACGGGGGCAGGGCCGAGGCGAGCTGATCGCCTCGCCCGGCGCGGGCTATTTCGGTTGCGCCCGCGCCGGCGGCCGGGTTGACTGCGGCGGGTTTTCCCCAGACGATCATGCCGACCCCCGAAGGACAGGTGCCCCATGGTGCCCGGACGACTCGTGACGCTGCGCCCGATGGAGCCCTCGGACGCCGAGGCGCTGTGGCGCTGGAACCACGATCCCGAGGTCATGCGCTGGATGGACGACGGCTACGCCCAGCCTCTCGCGCAGGTGCGCAGGCGCATGGAGGAGCGGCCACGCAACGCCTACGGTGACGTGCTCCACGGGATCGAGGTGCGGGAGGACGGCCGGCTCATCGGCGTGGTGCGGCTGCGCGACGCCGAGCCCGAGACCGCGTGCGCCGAACTCGACATCTACCTCGGTGAGAAGGAGTACTGGGGCCGCGGCCTCGCCACCGACGCGATGCGGACGATGTGCCGCTACGGTTTCGAGAAGATGCGCCTGCACAAGATCTCGCTCACCGTCGTGACCGAGAATCAGGCGGCGCACCACGTCTACCGGAAGGTCGGCTTCGTCGAGGAGGGCCGGCTGCGGCAGGTCTTCCGACGCGACGGCCGCTGGTACGACATGTTCACCATGGGTCTCCTGGAGGGCGAGCTCCGCGACTGAGCCGCCGCCCCGCCGCCGGGGGAGCCCGGACGGGCCCCGGACGCCAGGCCGCTGATCGCGCCGGGCGCGGGGCTGTCGTAGCCTGGAGGTGCATCCGAAGCGATCCGCAGAAGGCACTGGGGGCCCGAGTGGTCACGGCATGTCCCGATCTCGAGCAGGCCCCGGCCGACGTCGCGGCCGCGCCCCCGGAGGACGGTTGCGCCGAGTGCCTGGCCGCCGGCCACCGTGACTGGGTCCACCTGCGGCTCTGCCTCACCTGCGGCCACATCGGCTGCTGCGACAGCTCCCCGGGGCAGCACGCCACCGCGCACTACGCGGCCACCACCCACCCCGTGATCCGCTCGTACCAGCCGGGTGAGACCTGGCGCTGGTGCTACGTCCACGAGTCCTCCGGCTGAGGGCGGGGCCGCGAGGGCGCGCCTCGCCCCGATACGGCAGGGGCTGCGCCAACTCGCCGCCCGGCGGGTGGCGCGCAAGCCCTGACCCCGCGACGTCCGGCGCCGCCCTCCCGGACGTACGGGGGTGGGGTGGCGCGGGCGTCAGTCGCGGCGGTAGATCGTGATCGAGTGCCCCACCTCGTCGATCGGCTCGCTGCCGGCGATGAGGGCCGCCAGCGAGCCCTCGGCCTTGGCCACCGCCGAGTCCGACACCACGAGCAGCCCGTGGACCCGGTCCTCGGGGACCTCGCGCGGGTCGGCGGCGTGGATGCCGTAGTGGGCGGGGACTCCGCTGCCCTTGTAGACCAGCCACACCTGCTCGCCGGGGTGGCGCTCGCGGAGGCGGTCCGCGAGGCGGCCCAGGTCCTGGCCCCAGTCGACGTTGGAGTCGTGCAGCCGCAGATGGGTCTTCGACGTGCCGCCGAAGGCCTCGTTGGAGTACGGCAGGTAGTACGGGAAGGTGCGCAGCGAACTGACGGCGACGAAGACGGCGAGCGCCGCCGCCGCCATGCCCGCCCACCGCCGTCGCAGGGCGGTGACGCAGGCCGCCGCGACCGCGCCGAACATCGGCAGGAAGATGACGTAGCGGACGCCGAAGTCCCGTGAGCCGGTCATGGCGGCGGCCGTCAGCACGGCCGGAGGGACGAGGAGGTACAGGGCGGCGGGCCGCAGCCGGGGGAGCGCGAGCAGCGCGGCGGTGCCGGCGAGCCACAGGGCGAGCATGCCGAGCGGGGTCTTCACCAGCACCGCGGCGGGCAGGTAGTACCAGAGCGCGCCGCGGTAGTGGCGGCCGAAGAGGAAGCCCTCGAAGCTCGCGTCCTCGAAGCCGAACTGCACCGCCATGCCGTCCCGGTAGGCCTTGGGCAGCGGGAGCGCGTCGACGGCCAGGCCCCGCAGCCCGTGCAGGGCCGGCAGGGTGTCCGGCGCCGTCCAGCGCAGCCGCGGGTCGACGACCAGGTAGGACGCCCACACCACCGCGACGGCGAGCGCCCCGACCCCACCCGCCGCGACCGCGGCCCGCCGCAGGGACCGGGCGGTCGCGGGCCGCCCCGCGCCCCGCCTGTCCGCGTGCCACACCGACAGCGCGGCCGCGAGCAGCAGGACCGGGACCGCGGGGAGCGTGCTCATCCGCGTGGCGAGTGCCGCGCCCAACGCCGCGCCGGCGAGGGGCAGGTGGCGCCGGGGACGCTCCCGGGCCCGCCACAGCGACCACGTGGCCGTCAGCAGGAAACCGGCCGCGGGGACGTCGAGGGTGGCGAGCGAGCCGTGCGCGATGACGTCAGGCGAGAACGCGTACAGGGCGAGGGTGAGCAACCCTCCGGCCGGTCCGGTGAGATCGCGCGCCAACGCGAGCACCACCAGGCCGAACAGCAGCGTCAGCGCGATCACCGGAAGCCGCGCCGCCGCCATCAGGACCCGGGGATCGTTCCCCGACGCGTAGAGCACGCTGCGGCCGAGTTCCGTCTGGTTCCCTTCGAAGGCGGGATCGAGGCGCGGGTGGGCGAACGCCAGCCCGGCGGCGACGACCAGTTTGCCGAGCGGTGGGTGCTCGGGGTTGAACCGCAGGCTGTGCTCGCGCAGATAGACCGTCGCGGTGCCCACGTACACCGGCTCGTCGATGGTGGGTGACTGCTGGACGGCCGTCGTGACCATGGCGAACGCCATCTGCGCGAGGAGCGCCGCCACGGCCAGGGCGTACAGCGCGCGGCGATGGCGCGACGCGGGAGACGGGAAGCGGCGCGTCGGCACGGCGGCGAAGGGGCCGGGTGTCACCGTGTCGGGGGACACCCCGGCGGGTGCGGGCCGCTGCTGCGTCATGGTGCGCTTACCCCGTGGGCTGTCCGTGTGGCGCCGCATCCCCGCGCCGGCGTCCTTCCGGTGGGCGCCGCCGGACACACTAGCCCCGCCGTCGCCGCCTCGCGCGAGGTTCGGCCTGCCGCACGGGGTGCGTGTCGGACGCCGTACCGTGGGCGCATGGCAGTCCCCGAGTTGCTCCGCATCGTCTCCCGCTCCTCCCCGATGGCGCTGGCCCAGGTCGAGCGCGTACGCACCGAACTCGCCGCGCTCCACCCCGGCATCCGCACGGAGGTCGTGCCCGTCACCACCTCCGGTGACCGCTGGATGGGCGACCTCGCCCGGCTCGGCGGCAAGGGCGCGTTCACCAAGGAGGTCGACGCCGCGCTGCTGGAGGGACGGGCCGACCTGGCCGTCCACTGCGTGAAGGACGTACCCGCCGACCGGCCGCTGCCCGCCGGGACGGTCTTCGCCGCGTTCCTGAAGCGGGACGACATCCGAGACGCCCTGGTGCACCCGGGCGGGCTCACCCTCGACCGCCTCCCGCCCGGCACGCGTGTCGGCACCTCGTCCGTGCGCCGCATCGCGCAGATCACGGCGGCACACCCGCACCTGACCTGCGTCCCCATGCGGGGCAACGCCAACCGCCGCCTGGAGAGGCTCGCGGCGGGCGACGCGGACGCGCTGCTGCTCGCCGTGTCGGGGCTGCAGCGGATCGGCAGGACCGACGTCATCAGCGAGGTGCTGCCGGTGGAGACGATGGTCCCGCCGATCGGTGCGGGCGTCCTCGCCCTGCAGTGCCGGGAGGGCGACTCCGCGACGATCGACGTCGTGAGCGACCTCGGCGACCCGGCCGCACACCGCGAGACCACGGCCGAGCGGATGTTCCTCCACGTGCTGCAGGGGCACTGCAACAGTCCGATCGCCGGGTACGCCCACGTCGAGCGCGACGGCCGCCTCTCGCTCCGGGCGCGGGTCTTCTCCCCGGACGGCAAGACCGTCCTCGACGCCCACGAGTGGGCGGGTCCCCTCGACCCCGCAACGCTCGGCACGTCGGTCGCGGTGGCGTTGCTGCGGCAGGGCGCCAGAGAGCTGATCGACAGCATCGGGCACTGACGCACCGACCCGGTCCCGGGTCGCCCCTCCGGCGCGGCCCGGGGGACACCGGGGGGTCCGCTCGCCGTCCGCCACCGTCCTGGGAGAGCCGAATGCCCCGCCGCGACCCCCGTGTGCTCGTCTACACCCGCACCACCGCCTACCGGCACGACTCGATCCCGGACGGCGTACGGACCCTGAGGGAACTGGGGGCCGGGCACGGCTTCCTGGTCGATGCCACGGAGCGGCCGGAGGACTTCGAAGGGGCCCGCCTGCGCCCGTACGACGCCGTGGTGTTCCTCTCCACCAGTGGGGAGGTGCTCGGCGAAGCGGGCCGGGCCGCCCTCGAGGCGCACCACGCGGACGGCGCCGGCTTCATGGGTGTGCACGCCGCGGCGTGCACGGAGTACGACTGGCCGTACTTCGGGGAGTTGCTGGGCGCGCGCTTCACGGGGCACCCGCCCCTGCAGCCGGGCACGGTCCTCGTCGAGGACGCCGCCCATCCGGCCACCGCGCATCTGGACGCGGCCTGGAAGGTCACCGACGAGTGGTACGACTTCGACCGCAGTCCCCGTCCCGGTGTACGGGTACTGGCGTCCGCCGACGAGAGCTCGTACACGGGCGGTTCGATGGGAGGCGACCATCCGCTGGTCTGGTGCCACACATACGGTGGGGGACCCGTCTTCTACACCGCGCTGGGGCACTGCGCGCAGGCGTACCGGGACGCGGCCTTCCGGGCCCATTTGCTGGGCGGGCTCAGGTCGGTGCTGCCCGGGGTGGCGGATCGGACCGGGCCGGCGGACTGAGCGCGGCCGCCCCGCCCGGCCTCACAGGCGCCGCAGCACGGCGACCACCTTGCCGAGGATGACCGCCTCGTCGCCGGGGATCGGGTCGTAGGCGGGGTTGTGCGGCATGAGCCAGACGCGGTCGCCTTCGTGCTTGAGACGCTTGACGGTGGCTTCGCCGTCGATCATCGCGGCGACGATGTCGCCGTGGTCGGCCGCGTCCTGACTGCGCACCGTGACCCAGTCGCCGTCGCAGATGGCGACACCGGTCATGGAGTCGCCGACCACCTTGAGGGCGAACAGCTCGCCCGCGCCGACGATCTGCCGGGGGAGCACGAAAACCTCGTCGACGTGCTCCTCGGCGAGGATCGGCGTGCCGGCCGCGATCCGGCCGATCACCGGTACACGTGCGGACGGGGAGGCGCTGACGGGCTCGGCGCCCGGCCCGGAGTCGTGCTGCGACGGCCAGGAGCACCGCACACGGTAGGCCCGCGGCCGGTGCGGATCCTGCTCCAGCACGCCCTTGCGCTGCAGGACCGCCAGTTGGTGGGCCACCGAGGACGTACTGGCCAGGCCCACGGCCTCACCGATCTCACGCATCGACGGCGGGAAACCCCGGTTCTCCACCGAGTTCAGGATCGCCTCCACGATGCGGGACTGACGGTTGGTCAGCCCGTCGGGGCCGGGATTGTCAGAACCCTGCGGGCGCCCACGGCGCACTGTCGTACCGGTGGGCTCCATGCCCCGTCCCTCCCTGTGTGGATCTCGCTGCGAAACGTAACGTTACCCTGCTCCACGGCGCATTTGGAACGCGTGTGCGAAAGTGCGTGAAGACGTGTGCGCGGAGCGCGTGATACGGGCACGGATCGCCGAACGCGTCCGACGTCACAAAGGCGGCCGCCGCACGGTCCCACGGAAGGGGCGTGCGCCCCGGGGCGGCGGCCGACGGGCCCCGTCGCGGCGTGCCCGGGGCGCCCGCCGGACGGCTGCGTACCCCACGCCGGGGGACGAATCCGGCGCCGACTCCCCCAAATGCGCGGATCGGCCGCTGTGTAGGCTGAGGCAGGCAGGCAGCCGGCGAAGGCGACGGTGGAGGGCGACGCGAGGATGCAGTCAGCGGACGCGGAAGACCAGGGCCCCCTCGGCGAAGCCGCCACCGTGTTCCAGGCCTTGCGGCCCCGGTTGTTCGGCATCGCCTACCGGATGCTGGGCAGCGCTGCCGAGGCCGAGGACGTCGTTCAGGACGTATGGCTGCGGTGGCAGGCCGCGGACCGTGACGCCGTGGAGAACCCGACCGGGTTCCTCACCACCGTGACGACCCGGCTGGCGATCAACGTCACCCAGTCCGCGAGGGTCCGGCGCGAGGGCTACGTCGGGCCGTGGCTCCCCGAACCGGTCGACACCCGCTCCGACCCCGCACTCGGCGCCGAACGCGGCGAGGCGGTGGAGATCGCGGTGCTGCTCCTGCTGGAGCGGCTGACGCCCACGGAGCGGGCGGCGTACGTGCTGCGCGAGGCGTTCGACTACCCGTACCGGGAGATCGCGGACGTGCTCGACCTGAGCGAGGCCAATTCCCGTCAACTCGTCAGCCGGGCCCGCAAGCACATCGCCGCCGGGCGGCGCGAGCAGGTGGACAAGGCCGAGCACCGCCGGCTCCTCGAGGCGTTCGTGGCGGCCGCCAGGGCGGGCGACATGGCAGGCCTGGAGAAACTGCTCGCCGCGGACGTGGTGAACTACGGCGACGGCGGCGGCGTGGCGCGCCACGCGGCCAGGGTGCCCGTGGTGGGCGGCACCAAGGTGGCGAGGCTGATCGCCGCCTTCACCCCGCGCTTCTGGACCGGCACGGATGTGGTGTGGGTCGAGGCGAACGGGCAGCCGGCGGCACTCGTCACGAAGGCCGGCGCGCCGTTGGCCCTGCTGGCCATCAGCGCCTGCGAGCAGGGCATCGACCAGCTCATGTGGGTGCTCAACCCGGCGAAACTGACGGGCTTCGGCCCCTTGGCGGCGGGCTCGGCCGCCGCGCCGTCCGCTTGAAGGGCTCGCCGGAGCGCCCTTGACCGACGACCGGCCCGGTGCGAACGGGACGCCGGCGGGCACTGTGTCTGGGGATAGCAGAGGCCGCGCCCACCGGTTCTCCTGTGAGCGCGGCTCTGCGTCTTCTTGAGGAACGCGACCGCCGGAACGTCGGTCAGAAGGCCGTTTCGGCGGGTCGCCGGTGGTTCGGACGTCAGGGGACGGTTGTGGACTCGGCCCTGGTGCAGCTGCTACCGGCCGCCGCCGCCACCGCCGCCGTGACCGCCGCCACCGCCGCCGTGACCGCCGCCGCCGCCGCCGTGACCGCCGCCGCCGCCGCCGTGGCCGCCGCCACCGTAGCCGCCGCCGCCGTGGCCGCCGCCATCGCCCCAGCCGCCACCGTAGCCGCCGCCGCCGTGGCCGCCGCCATCGCCCCAGCCGCCACCGTAGCCGCTGTAGCCGCGGTCGTAACCGCCGCCACCGTAGCCACCGCCGCCGTGACCGCCGCCACCGCCGCCGCCGTGGCCACCGCCACCGCCGCCGCCACCGCCGTGCTCCGCGTAGCTCACCGCAGCTGCCGGTGAGCTGGCCGGTGCCGCCACGGCCGACGTGGCCGCACCCCCAAGCGCGAGCGCGAGGCCTGCCACTGCGGCGAGGGGCCACCTGGAAATACGCATGTCAACTCTCCTAGCCAGGTTGCTTCCTGGAGTGGAACGGCAGTGCATCGGCGACTGCACACCACGAACACTCCGGTCGGTGTCCTCAGCCCCGCTGCCGGTGATGAGGTCCCGCTACCAAGCGGCGAAATGTTCGAAATGTTGCCTTTGTCACTATCTGCCCACGTCCCCACGCTCCGACTGCCAGGCCGCCACGTCAAGGATCGAGCCTGGTAGTGCCACTACCAGGCTCACGAGAGCGCCCGGAAGCCCGGGCCGGGGGCGGCGCGGGCGGGGCAGCGGGGCGTCAGGCGCTCGGCGAGTCGTCGTCGAAGGGTTCCTCGCTCCACCGGAACCAGGCCTGGTCCCCCTCGACGTGCAGCAGGAACTCGGCCACGGGCCCCGAGGGGGAGTGCAGCGTCACCGTGCGGCGCACCTCCTCGTACGCCGCCTCCCACGCGGCCCAGGGCTCGTCCTCCTCTGCCGGTGCGGTCATCGCGGTCTGCATCAGGGCGAGTTCCCGTGCGAACAGCGGCCGGACCCGGGCGAAGGCCGGGCCGGGCGTGAACCGTCCCGACAGCCACGGGAAGTCGGCCTCCTCGACCGTGATGACGCCGACGGGTTCCCCGTCGCTCAGCAGCCGCCAGATCCCGCCCACGTACCCCATCGTGTTCCTCCGCCCTCAGTGAGCCCCGGCGCCCGCCTGCTGCGGTTCCTCGTGCAGCGCGGCGTCCGCGGGGCCCCGGGTGAAGCCGGTGAAGGCCACCTGCAGCCCCGCACGCTCGGGGGAACAGCAGAACGGTCCGGCGCCGGCGGCGGCGTCCGGGGCGAGCGGCGCAAGCCGGACCAGCCGCCACGGGCCGTCGTCGCGGCGGGCCCGGATCGTGACCGCGTCGCCGGAACGGCTGGCACGCACGGTGACCGATCGGCCGGCCCAGTCGGGCACCGGCGCGAGCGACCAGTCGGACACCCCGCGGGTGACGACCGCGCCCAGGTGCGGCACGCCGTCGGACATCTCGATTCCGGCCTTGACCCAGGTCTCCGCGTCGACGCGGATCATGAGCCCGGCCTGGTCGTAGAGCGTGTCGAAGTCCGCGCGGAAGGTCACCTCCACCGACGTGTCCGCCGGGAATCCGGTGAGCAGGGCGTGCCCGTCGTCGCGGACGAAACCGTAACCGGTGGTGCGCCAGAAGTCGCTGCGGTCACGGGTGGTGACCAGCAGCGCCGATCCCTCCGCCGCGGCGTGCTGCGGGATGTTGAGCCAGGTGGCCTCGTCCCAGTCGATCGGGCGCTGCTCGTCCATGGAGCGTCCTTCCGTCGGGCGGACCGCCCGGCGGTGTGCCGTGGCGCCGCCGGTGGCATGGGCGGGCCCAGCGTAGATCAGCGGTGCGGCAGCCGGACACGGCCGGGTACGGGACGAGGCGCCCGGGTCATTCCCACTCGGCGCCGAGGGGCGGCAGCCGATGGCGGGTGCGCCCGGGGTCGGGAGTCGCGGACAGGGCCGACCGCCCGTCGACCCCCGGCGGTCGGTGCGACAGACCGACGCCCGCCGGCTCGCGTCGTACGGTGATCAGCGCGGCGTCGTCGCCGAGCCGTCCGCCGCAGTACGCGAGGAGGTCCTCGCGAACGTGCCGCACCAGATCGTTCGGGGACCCGTGGCCCGGCCAGGACGCGACGCGCTCGGCGAGCGGGTAGAAGCGGCCGGAGGCGTCGCGGGCTTCGGTGACGCCGTCGGTGTACAGCAGCAGGACATCGCCGGGCGCGAAGGGGAAGGTGTCCACACCCGGATGCGAGGGCTGCAGCAGGCCCAGCCCGATCGGCGGCGCGGGCTGGGTCGGGTCGAGCGAGGTGAGGCCGTCGGCGGCCAGCCGCAGCGGTGCCGGGTGACCGCAGTTGAGGATGCGGACCTCGGGCCGGTCGTCGGGGAAGTCCACCAGGATCGCGGTGATGAACGACTCGACCGCCGCGTCGTCCTGCTGGCCGTCACCACACCACTGCGCGGCGTTCCAGGACACCGTCGCCTCCAGGTGCGCGTACATCGCGGGCAGCGGGGGCGCGCGGTAGGCGATGCTGCGGAACGCCCCGAGCAGCAGGGAGGCGTCGCCGATCGCGGGCAGTCCCTTCCCGCGGACGTCCCCGATGAGCAGCCGGGTACCGCCGGGTGTGCGCACCACCGCGTACAGGTCACCGCCGATCCGGGCCTGGTCCTCCGCGGCCTGGTAGTCGACGGCGATCCACAGCGGGCCGATGCGCTCGGGCAGCGGCCGCAGGACGACCTGCTGCGCCGCCTCCGCCACCGAGCGCACCTGCTGCAGTTCGGCCTGGTGCCGTTCGCGCAGCACGACGAAGAGCACGGTGAAGGCCGAGACGAGCACGAGCGCGATGATCTCGCTCTGGCGGTACGACGCGGTGATGGTTCCGTCGGCGACCGAGACCACGGTGAGCGCCGCCACTGCCAGCGCCCCGATCAGGGCGGTGAGCCGGAGCCTGCCGAACGAGGCGGTCAGCGCCGGGGCCACCACCAGAAGCGGGCCCAGGTGGCCCTCCGTGGGGATCACCAGGTCGCTGACGACGATCGCCACGATCAGCAGCAGCGGGACCGCGACCAGGACCGGGTTCCGCTCGGCGAACCAGGGCGAGCGTGTGCGCGGGGGAAAACGCATACCTCTTGCTTACACCTCTCCCGCCGCGCCCGCGCCCGCCGCCTCAGGCCATGGTGAAATGTTGACAAACATGGGTGGCGGCACCGTCGTCACGCCCCGTGCCGCCTCCTTGCGCGGTGCCGCCGACCAGCGAGGCGCGCTCCTCGGCGCGGGCAGAGCCCGGGAGGCCCGGTGTCACGACGGCGCGTGGCGCAGCGGCGCCAAGGCGTTGCTCCAGGCCAGGACCTCGTCGAGGACGACGGCCAACTCGTCCACGCGGCGGGGGCCGGGCTGGAAGCGGCTCATGTCGGCGAAGTCGCGGAAGAGGGAGAGCGCCACCTGCGCACGGACGGTGGCCACCCGCAGTTCCGCCATCACCAGGCGCAGGTGCTCCACCGCGCGGATGCCGCCGACGCTGCCGTACGCGACGAAGCCGGCCGCCTTGTTGTTCCACTCGGCGAAGAGGTAGTCGATGGCGTTCTTGAGCGCCCCGGGGATCGAGTGGTTGTACTCGGCCGTCACGAAGACGTAGCCGTCGAAGGAGCCGATCTTCTCCGCCCACGCCAAGGTGTGCGGGCGGCTGTAGCGGCCCAGGGACGGCGGCACCGGCTCGTCGAGCAGCGGGAGGTCGTAGTCGGCGATGTCGACCAGTTCGTACTCGGCGTCCCCGCGGCGCGTGGCGGTCTCGTACACCCATCGCGCGACGCCATCGCCGAGGCGGCGGGGGCGGGTGCTGCCGAGGACGACGGCGATCCGGGTCATGGGGCTGCTCCTGGACGGTCCTGATCGGTGGACGGCGGGCGCCGGAGCGGCGGACCTGCCCGTCAGGCACCTTCCATGCGGGCCCGCAGGAGAACCGGGTGGCGCAGGCGGTTCACCCGACCGCCGCCACGGCCGGGGGCGCCGCGCCTCAGCGGTCCCGGGGCTCCAGGCAGATGCGTACCGTGATGCGCTTGCCCACCGGCTGGCGCTGCACGTCGTAGCCCTCGCACAACGCCAGGATGATCTCCAGGCCGTGCTGGCCGATCCGGCCCGGTTCGGCGGCGCGGGCCAGGGGGAGGCTGCTGCTGGAATCCCACACGGACACCAGCAGCGTCGCCGTGTCGACGTCCACCTCGAGGTCGAGCAGGCCGGGCCCGGGCGCGTACTTGCAGGTGTTGGTGACCAGCTCGCTGACCACGAGCTGCGCCGTCTCGACGGTCTCGACCGGTACCGGCAATCCGTGGTCGCCCTGGACGCGGGCGAGGAAGTCGGCTGTGAAGTGCCGCGCCGCGGAGATCGCCTGCGAGTCGCCCTCGTGCGCGAATCCCGCGTGGATGGACGGCCAGTCGGCCTGGTGGGCGGTGCGGCCGTCCAGCCTCGGTTCCATGGTGGTGCCTCTCGTACTGGGTCCCGGCCGGCCGCGCTCAGACGCGGCCAGTCGTCCGTCTACCCCGTTTTCCGCGGCTGACGCTCAGCCCTTTCCGCCCGCGCTCACGGGCGGGGCAGTTTGGTGACGGTGTCCAGGTAGAAGGCGTCGATGCTGTGCACGGCCCGCTCGAAGTCGTCGAGGTTGACGGGCTTGGTGACGTAGGCGTTCGCGTGCTGCCGGTAGGCGCCCGTCACGTCGTCGGGCGCCGCGGAGGTGGTGAGGACGACCACGGGGATCGCACACAGCTCCTCGTCGCTCTTGAGGATCGCCAGCAGTTCGTGACCGTTCATGCGCGGCATGTTGAG
The DNA here is from genome assembly GCA_033793685.1 of Streptomyces sp. ME19-03-3. Lineage (GTDB taxonomy): Bacteria > Actinomycetota > Actinomycetes > Streptomycetales > Streptomycetaceae > Actinacidiphila. The sequence continues at coordinate 76,557 of JARAXD010000026.1, forward strand.
GTCGAGGACGATCAGGTCGGGGTTCCGGTTGGCAGGGTCGCGCAGGTACTCCAGCGCCGCGAGGCCGTCCTCGACCTGGGTGAGGTTGCGAGCGCCGCGCTCGGCGAGAGCGTCCCCGATGAGCATGGCGTCCGCCGGGTCGTCCTCGACCAGCAGCACGTCGTAGGGGCGGGCGGGGGCGATCATCATCATTGGCTCCGGGTCCGGTCGGTGTGCCGCGGGGGACGGTGGGGGGTTTCGCCGGTCACCAGGCCGGGCCAGCGGCGGCGGGCGCCCTGCCGGCTGATGTTGCAGGCGCGGCCGATCTGGGGGTACCCGGCACCTGCGGCGGCCGCCTGCTCGGCCGCGAGGTTCTCCAGGTGCCCGACCGCCTGCTGGAGGAAGTTGAGCATGTGCAGGTACGCCAGGGCCTCCCCGCGTGCCTCGGTACCGTCGTCCGGGGCCGCCCCGGGAAGGGGAAGGGGGCGGAGGGCACGCCGGGCCAGCCGCCGGGCGAGGTCGTCGACCGCGCCGACCGCCAGTGCGGCGAGTTCCTTCTCGGGCAGGCGCGGGGCGAAGTGGGTGCCGGGCATGGCCCCCACCTTAGGCTCTGCCGAGCCGCTACGACAACATGTGTTGTCGGGTGGCCGATACAGTGGACGCGCCGGCCGACCCCGGCGGCGGGCACGGAAGCGAAGGAGGGCGGCTCGGAGTGGCGACGGGCGAGACGATCGTGCAGGCGGCCGGTGGGCCGGAAGCGGCGCACGCGGACGACCGTAACCTGCGGCAGGGTCGGTTGTCGGCGTGGACCACCCGCCGGTGGCTGCGCGTCGGCGTGGGCGTCGCCCTCGCGGTGCTCGCCGCGCTCGGCGCGCTCGGCATATGGGCCCTGAACCGCAGTACGGAACTGACCGACCAGCTGGTGGACCAGCGCTCGCCTGCCCTGGTCGACGCCATCCGGCTGGAGGCCGCGCTGGTGAACCAGGAGACCGGGGTCCGCGGCTACGGGCTCAGCGGGCAGCGGCAGTTCCTCGATCCGTACACGCGGGGCCTGGCGGACGAACATACCGCCCTCGACCGGCTGCACCCCCTCGTCCGGGGCGACGCGCGGGCGCGCGCCGACCTCGACGGCGTCGAGGTCGCGGCCGCCGCCTGGCAGGCACTGATCGCACGGCCGGTCGCCGCCGCGTCCGCCACGCCCGGGCGGCCCGTGCCGCTGGCCACCGAGCGGGCCGGCGAGGGACGGGCGGCCTTCGACCGGGTCCGCCGCGCCCTGAGCACCCAGCAGGAGCACCTGCGGCAGGCACGGATCACCGCCGGTGCCCAGCTCGACGCGTCCGTGCGGTTGCGCAACAGGGTGTTCACCGCCATCGCCGTGGTCATCGTGCTGTTGGCCGTCCTGGTCTTCGAGGGGCTGCGACGCGGGATCACCCGGCCGCTGGAGCGGCTGGGCAGCGACGTCCGCCACGTGACGCGCGGCCGCTTCGACCACCCCGTCACGGCGACGGGCCCGGCCGACCTGCGGCGGCTCGGCGGGGCCGTGGAGGCCATGCGGCGCAGGCTCGCGGAAGAGCTCGCCGCCGCCGAGCGGACCCGGCAGCTCCTCGACGAGCAGGCGGCCGACCTCAGGCGGTCCAACGCGGAGCTGGAGCAGTTCGCCTACGTCGCCTCGCACGACCTGCAGGAGCCGCTGCGCAAGGTGTCGAGCTTCACCCAGCTCCTGCAGCGCCGCTACGGGGGCCGGCTGGACGAGCGGGCCGACCAGTACATCGCGTTCGCCGTCGACGGTGCCAACCGCATGCAGACCCTCATCAACGACCTGCTGGCCTTCTCCAGGGTGGGCCGGGTCCACAACCAGCAGGCCACCGTGGACCTCGACCGGATCGCCGACCAGACGGCGGACGCGCTCAGCGTCGCCATCGAGGAGGCGGATGCGCGGATCGAGCGCGACCCGCTGCCCACCGTCGTCGGCGACGCCACACAGCTGGGCATGCTCTGGCAGAACCTGATCTCCAACGCGGTGAAGTTCCGCCACCCCGGGCGTCCGCCGCGCATCCGCGTCACGGCCCGGCGCGACGGCGAGCTGTGGCGCTTCTCCGTGGCGGACAACGGCATCGGCATCGACCCCGAGTTCGCCGAGAAGGTGTTCGTGATCTTCCAGCGGCTGCACACCAAGGACGCCTATCCGGGCAGTGGGATCGGGCTGGCCATGTGCAAGAAGATCGTCGAGTTCCATGGCGGCGTCATCGCCGTCGACCCCGAGTACGGCCCCGGTACCCGCATCACCTTCACCCTCCCCGCACAGCCACCCGAGCCCGGGTCCGGATCCGCGCCCGGCGCCAGGTCCGAGTCCCGGCCCGGGTCCGAAGCAGGGAACGGGACCACGACCGGGCCCGCCGCGGCTGACGCCGACGGGGGCGCGGGGGAGACCCGACCGTGACGACACCCCCCGCGCCGCCGCCCCTCACCCCGGTCACGCACCACAGGATCCTGCTCGTCGAGGACGACGCCGGTGACGCCCTGCTGGTGACGGAACTGCTCGCCGACACCTCCCTGCGGTACACCCTCGTCTGGCACAAGACACTCGCGGACGCCTGCCGCGAGCTGTCCCGGCAGGCGGCCGACTGCGTACTGCTCGACCTGCACCTGCCCGACGCCGCGGGCCTCGGCGCCGTCGCCGAGATCCAGCGCGCCGACCCCGGTACCGCGGTCATCGTGCTGACCGGCATGGCCGAAGGACAAGCCGGCTCAGCGGCCCTGGCCACCGGCGCCCAGGACTACCTCGTCAAGGGCAGGGTGGAGCCGGAACTCCTGCAACGCGCCGTGCGCTACGCGGTCCAGCGCAAGCAGGTGGAACGGGCCGGCGCCGACCTGCAGGCCGGCCGACTGCGGGCGCAGGAGAACGCCCGCCTCGAACGCGGCCTGCTGCCGCAACCGCTGCTGACCACCTCTGTGGTCACCGCCACCAGCCGCTACCTCCCGGGACGGGAGAGCGCCCTGCTGGGCGGCGACTTCCTCGACGTGGTGCAGACCGACGACGGGCGCGTCCACGCCGTGATCGGCGACGTCAGCGGTCACGGGCCGGACGCCGCGGCGCTCGGGGTGTGCCTGCGCATCGCCTGGCGCGCACTGACCCTGGGTGGCCACCGCGGCCCGGAACTCCTGCGCCTGCTGGAGCACATGCTCGTCGCCGAACGCTCGCACCCCGACCTGTTCACCACGTGCACCCTGCTGACCCTGGACTTCACCGCGTCGCGGGCCACCGTGCACCTGGCAGGGCACCATGAGCCCCTGCTCACCACCGCAGGCGTCACCCGGCCGGCCGAAGCCGCACACGGCGTCGCCCTCGGGATCGCACCGGGCCTGGACCACTGGCCGGCCACCGTCCTGGAGCTCCCGGAGCGCGGCGCCCTGACCCTGTACACCGACGGCCTCATCGAAGGCCACGCGGGCCCCGGTGGTGAGCGGCTGGGCCCGGAGGGGCTTCTGCGGCTGCTGGCGCGGACCTCCGTGAGCGGCCCCGACGCCCACCTCGACACGCTGATCGGTCAGGTGCGCGACCTCAACGAGGAACGGCACACGGACGACCTGGCGGTGCTGCGCCTGGACTGGGACACGGCGGCCGGCAGCGCGGCCGCACCCGCCGACGGGTCAGCCGGCGCGGCGGTCAGCGGAGGGGGCCAGTGACTCCAGACGCTCCAGGAGCAGGCCCTCGCGGGTGGACCAGGGGCAGATCTCCGCACTGTCCACCGCGCACATCTCCATCAGGGTCTCGGCCACCAGCGCCCCCGCGAGCGACTGGCCGGCGCGGTGCCGTGAGATGCCCGGGAGCCTGGCGCGCCCCGCAGGGCCCTTGGCGGCCAGGACGGGCACGATCTGCCGCACCTGCCGCAGCGACAGTCGGTCGGCGCCCTCGTCGAAGGTGCCCCGGGCGGCCGCCAGCCGCGCCAGCTGGGTGAACGTCTTCGAGGAGGCCAGCACCCGGCCGTCCCGCGGTACCCGGGGCAGGGCGTCGCCGAGCTCGCCGACCGTCGCGCGCAGACGGTCGCGGACCTCGCGCAGCCGCCGCTTGGAGGTGACGGCGTCCACCAGGTCCCAGCGCCGGTTGACGGCGCGCGCTCCCAGAGGGAAGGAGTGGACCGCGTTCGGCTGCTCCCCGGTCCCGGTCGCGATCTCCACCGTGCCGCCCCCGATGTCCAGCACCAGCAGCGGCCGACCGTCCTGCCCCGCCCAGCGGCGGGCGGCCACATAGGCCAGCCGGGCCTCCTCCTCGCCCGAGAGCACCCGCAGCCGCGTGCCGGTGGTACGGGCCACCTGCGCGATGACCTCCTCGCGGTTCGGTGCGTCCCGGATGACGGAGGTGGCGAAGGCGTACACCGAGGGCAGCGAACGCCCTCCGTCGGCCGCCAGAGTGCGTGCCACCGCGTGCTGGACGCTGCGCACACCGGACCTGTCCAGCCGTCCCGCCGCGTCGAGCGTCTCGTGCAGCCGCAGCCGCACCTTGCGCGCCAGCACCGGTTCCAGCGGCGAGTCCTCACGTCGTTCGACGACCGTGAGCAGGGCGCTGTGGCACCCGACGTCGAGCACCCCTGTCCTGCGTACCTTCCGTTGCGCCTGCAAACCGTACCTCCACCCCGTGTCGGCATCGCACCCGCTCATCCCCGCGCGTCCGGCGGTCGTTCCTCCCGCGGGACCGGCGGCGTGCGGTCCCATTCACGGCCCGGCACGCCGCCAAGTCAAGATCCTTTGATGCGATCGTTGCGCAGAGCACACGGTCGCTCACCCCTCCCGTCACCTGCCGCCTGCACGGTCGAGGGGTGAAGCGGGCCGGGCGGCGGGCAGCGGGGCGTCACCGCGCCGGCCCCGCCAGCCGCGCCAGAGCGGCAGACGTGAGCGCGGTGACGCCGGCGGGACGGTGAGCCGGGGGTCGGGACGGAAGGCGGGGGAGTGGTTGGGCGGCAGGGCCGCCATCTTGGCCGCGGCGCCCTCACCCGCAGTCCGCGCCCACCGCCGCCGTCCCACGCAGCCCGGCATCCAGTAGGCGGTCCGTACCTCACCCGCGCCGTGCAGCGCGGCTCCCGCCGGCCGTACAGCGGGAAGTCCTCGGTGGCCGTGGAGGCGGGCCGGACGGCGACGCGCCCGGCGCCCAGGGTCTGCTCGTGCGCCCGCCGCCCGGTGGCAGCGGTGTCACGGTCGCAGACCGTGGGCGGGCGCGGAAGTCGGCGCGGAGCGGCACCGTGCAGCGGCGCTGTTCGTACCGCCACCGTGCCGTCGTGTGCGTGCCGGCGACGCCGGAGGGGCCGTGCCGCCGGGCGGTCCGTTGCGGCAGGGGGCGTACAGATGCGAGGACGCGGCGTAAAAACGCCGCGCATCGGGTAAGGAGGGCTCCGTGGCCGTCTCCGTCAGGAGGCGACCGCGGGTCACGCAGTCGGCGTGGCTCTTCAGCTGGCACGTGAAGGATGGACGCGGTGGCGACAGGCGTCGTGAAGTGGTTCAACTCGGAAAAGGGCTTCGGCTTCATCGCACAGGACGGAGGTGGCCCCGATGTGTTCGCGCACTACTCGAACATCGCCGGCAACGGCTACCGCGAACTGGTCGAGGGTGAGGCTGTGACGTTCGACGTCACGCAGGGACAGAAGGGGCCGCAGGCGGAGAACATCATCCGCAACTGACGGTCGCGGCCGGGGTGGCCGGGTCGTCGCCGGGAGCGCGCTCAGCGCTGCCGGCGAGGCCCGGCCACCCCGGTCTCCGTCTCCGGGCTTGCGCCCGCAGCCCCGTGGCCGGGACCTCGCGCGGCGAGGACACCGGACCGGGACGGCGCAGGCGTGGGGCCCGGGTCAGCCGACGGGTGACGTGTGCGGCGGTGCCCCCCCGGGCAGCACATGGCGTCGGCCTCGACGAGCCGCGTGCCCCGGCGCAGCGCGACCTCGGTGTTCGACGGCAGGACGATCGTCTCGACCGTCGCGGCGCCCATCTCGCGCCCCCGTTCCGTCCCACGGTGCAGACGCGCGCCGAGGCCCCGCCCCCTGTGGCCCGGGAGCACGCGGACGATGACGGTGGCCGTGCCGTCCTCCTCCTGGCGGGCGGGCCGGCGTACGGTCGTGCGGTCGACGACGGCGTCACCGCAGTACGCGACGTCCCAGTGGTCGCGCCGCGAGCGCTCGCGCACCTCGTCGGGGGTGACGGGCCGGTGGGGTGATCGCGTTGCGCACGAACCGCCGGTCCTCGAGCATGGCGTCGCCATGAAGCCGCTCGATGCGAAGGACCGGCAGCGCAGCAGGAAGGCGCAGCAGGAAACCGGTGCGGGCCGAGCGGTGTCGACCGGGTTCGCGGTTCCCCGCCCACCGACCGCTCGGCTGCCACGCGTCGTGCGGGCAGGGTGGCGGGCACAGCGGTTAACGTGGGGCCGGATCCGAGGAGAGCCCTGGTGGAGACCATCCTTGCTGTGCTGTTCGCGCTGCTCGCGGCGGTCAGCAACGCCCTGGCGACCGTGCTCCAGCGCTATGCGGCCCGCACCGTTCCGCTCTCGGTGGGCGTGCGTCCCGCGCTCATCGGCGAACTGCTGCGCAAGCCCGTGTGGCTGGCCGGGTTCGGCACGGTGATCGCGGCCGCCGCGTTCCAGGCCCTGGCGCTGCTGAACGGCGCGCTGTCCCTCGTCCAGCCGCTGTTCGTGCTGGAGTTGCCGTTCGCCCTGTTCATCGGCGGTCTGGTGATGTGCCGCCGGCTCCCGCCGCGCGGCTGGGCCGCCGTCGCCGCCATGGTGGTGGGGCTGGGCGTGGGGCTGTGGGCCGCCTCGCCCGGTGGCGGGCTGGACCGGCCGCGCATCGGCGTGTGGGCGATGGCGCTGCCGTGCTGTGCCGCCGCCGTCCTGGTGCTGGTCGGCACCGCCGTCCGGCGTCCCGCGGGCCGGGTGCGCGCCGCGTGCTTCGGGCTGTCGGCGGCCGTCTGCTACGCGCTGACCGCCGGACTCCTCAAGGACGCCACGAAGGCGGGGGCCGACGGCGGGGCCGCCGGCTTCTTCACCGCCTGGCAGACGTACGGCTTCGCCGTCGTCGGGGTCGCGGCCGTCTTCCTCCTGGAGAACGCCATGCAGTCCGGGCCGCTGGTGGCCTCCCAGCCCGCGCTGACGCTGGGGGACGCGACCGTGAGCCTCGCGCTGGGCGTGACGGTGTTCGAGGAGCACGTGCGGGGAGGCTGGTGGCTGCTGCCGATGCTGGTGGGGGCGCTGCTCGTGGCGGGCGGCGCTTTCGTGGTGGTCCGGGTCCCGTTGGTACGCGCACTGGTGGCCCCGGACGCACCCCGCTGAGCGGCGCAGGGCGGGCGCCGCCGTCCACTCGATGCCGCATCTGGTCACCGACCACATCCCGTTACCGTCGATGACACGTTCCGTCCTACGTCCGCTCGGCGTGGTGGGCGGCCCCCTCGTCGTCAGGCGCGTCGTGGGCCGGGCCGTCGTCCATGCGCTGCTCCTGCCTGCTCGGGCCGCGTCGCGGTGTCACCGGGAACTTCCGAGGATGCCCCGGCCTTCAGGCCGGGGAGGAATCGGACCCCTGCGGAGCAGGGCAGGGAACGGGGTTTCGCCGTCAGGGCGAAAGACCGCCCACTCCGTCGGGTAACCTGATCGCGGTGCGTTGCGAGAACCAAGCAGCGCGTACACCGTGCTGATCGAGAGCCAAGACAGCACATGCACCTCCTGGATTTGTCTCATCAAACCGGGCTGGTCTCAACCCGGCTGGTGCTGATCGTGTAAGAGCTGACGGACCGCAGGTCTCCAGCCCACGTGAGCCAGGAATCCCCCTGCGTCAGCGGGGGGAGGATTCAATGTCGTCATGCCCGTCGAATCGGTGGCGGAGGCCCGGCAGCCGCCATCACCCCGCCGTGAGCCCGCGCGCGATCCCGCGCCCCAGCCCGTCGACGGAGTCGAGCGCCGAGAGCGGCCGCCACGGCGACGCGGCGCAGACGTAGGCGCACGGGCCCGGCAGAGGTGCCCTGCCCGCGGTGTGTGCGGTTCGTGCGGACACCTGCGCCGGAGACGCAGCCGGGCCTCCCCACCCGCCGATCGTCCCCCAGGGCACCCCACCCGCCCGCGCCGACAGCGCGGAGGAAGCGTTCGTTGCCGGCCTCGGTGGGCTGTACCCGGGCCGCGGCGCGTCCCGCTCCTGGTCCGCGCCGAGCGACCGGTCCGACCTCCACGGGCTTGGCGCACCCCGAGTCGACCAGGGCCCCCGCCGGAGGACCGCCCGCCGGGTCGCCGGAAGGGAGCTCAGATCCACCCGCGCCGGGTGGCCTCCATGGCTATCTGGAAACGCGTCTGGGCGCCGAAGCGCTGCATGAGTCGGGTGACGTGGCGCTGGACGGTCCGCTCGCTCCAGCCCAGGGCGCGCCCGGCGGACTTGTCGGTGGCGCCCGCGGCCAGCAGCGTCAGGAGTTTCGCCTCCTCGGCGGTGAGTTCGTCCGGCGCCTGTTCCAGTCTCCCCGCGGCTCCGCCGTTCGGCGGCAGGCGCACCTGCACGCTGCGCTCCCACAGCGCCTCGAAGAGGGCGATGAGCGCGTCGAGCAGCGGTGACGGGTGGATCAGGTAGGACGCCGTCACCGTGTCGTCGCCCGGGCGCAGCAGGGGGATGATGGCCAGTCGGTCGTCGGAGATGGCCAGCTTCATCGGCAGTCCGGTCGCGATCCGCGCCTGCTCTCCGTGCCGGATGCCGAGGGTGACGTCCGCGAGCCAGCCGGGCAGGGCGAGCACGGTGCTGTCGTAGATGACGCGGTAGCCGACGCCGCGCTTGAGCAGTTCGAGTTCGACCGGGTTGGGCTCGGTGTGCTCCTCGACGGAGGCGTACGGCGGCCGGTCCAGGCCCCGCACCTGCGTGCGCGTGCCCTGCTGCAACTGCGCCCAGTGGCGGTTGACGTCGTCCCGTCCCGAGACGACCTCGATCAGCTCGCCGGGGTTCACGAAGCGCGTGCCCGCGCGGTACAGGTCCATCAGGCCGGCTACATGGGTGCGCACCTCGTTCAACGCGCGCTCCTTGTCGCGCAGTACGGCTTCCAGAGCGCTGTCGGGGGAGACCGCCGCATAGGTGACGGGGCGTCCGGTGGAGCGCACGGCGAGGCCGAGGGAGACCAGCGACCGTACGCTGCGCCGTGTCACGGGCGCGGGCAGCCTGCAGTCGTGGGCGAGTTCCGCGGTCGTGGCGTGCACCCGCCGCACGAGGGCCTCGTACACCGATTCGTCCTGCCGGTTCAGGCCGATGGATTCGAGCATGTTCCGCGGTCCGCCTTCGCGCCGTCTTCACCTGTCGTACTTCCGTCACCTGACGGAAAGTCGCCCGACGATCATCTTGTCAGCCTGGCGAGGCGAATGTCAGCGTTCCCCGCGGTACGTCGTCATTCCGGCTCGCTGACGTGGACCCACGTCGCACGAAGGAGCGCCCATGCCGCCACCCGCCCGTCGTCCGCTCCGTGACCGCCGCCGGGCGTTGTTGCCGGCACTCGGGATCTGCGCACTGCTGCTGACCGCCCTCCCGGCCGCGGCGCAGGACGGCGGCGACGCGTCGTCGGTGCCGTCGCCGACCGGGCGGCACAAGATCGACCCCGCGCTGCTGAGCAGGATGGACGCGGCCGAGGCACGGGGCGACGGCCGTGTCGAGGCCGCCGTGGTGCTGCGCGACCGCTCCGTGCTCCCCGAGCGGGGCGCCGACCCGAGCGAGGTCAGGACCGAACTGGAACGCAGCGCACGGTCCGTGCAGTCCCCGGTCGCGGATCTCGTCGAAGCGCGCGGCGACAAGGTGCTCAACACCTTCTGGCTGAAGAACATGCTCCTGGTCGAGGTCCGGCCGCAGACCCTCAGGGAGCTGGCCGACCTCGCGCCGGTCGACCACATCATCCCCAACTTCACGCTCGAGGCTCCCCCCGTCGAGCGCGATGACGCCAAGGCGGCCCGCGCCGCGGCCGCCGGGCCGAGCACCTGGGGTCTGACGAAGATCGGCGTCGACAAGGTGCGCGCGGAGCAGGGACCCACCGGCAAGGGCGTTCGCGTCGCCGTCCTGGACACCGGCGTCGACATCGCCCACCCCGACCTGGCCGGGAAGCTCGCCACCGACGACGCCGAGGACGCCGCGCACCCGGGTGGCTGGCTGGAGTTCGGCAGGGACGGTGAGCCCGTGGCCTCCCTGCCCCACGACAGCAGCTTCCACGGTACCCACGTCGCCGGCACCATCGCCGGCGGCGACGCCTCGGGCACCGCGATCGGCGTCGCACCGGACGCCGACCTCATGGCCGGACTGGTCATCCCCGGCGGTTCCGGCACGCTCGCCCAGGTGCTCGCGGGCATGCAGTGGGCGATCGCCCCGTACGACGCGAACGGCAAGCCCGCCGGTGAACCCGCCGACGTCGTCAGCATGTCCCTGGGGGCCGAGGGCTACTCGGACGAGTTCATCGAACCCACCCGCAACATCCACCGCGCCGGCGTCTTCCCCGCCTTCGCCATCGGCAACGACTGCGTCGCCGACTCGGCGAGCCCCGGCAACGTCTATGAGGCAGTGTCCGTCGGAGCCACCGACGAGGCCGACGACGTCGCCGACTTCTCCTGCGGCGAGGTCGTCGACCGCAGCGACTGGATCGACGCGCCCGCCGAATGGCCGCAGTCGTACGTCGTGCCCGATGTCTCCGCCCCCGGCGTCGACATCCTCTCCAGCCTCCCGGGTGGCGAGTACGGGCTGCTCGACGGCACCTCCATGGCCACGCCGCACGTGTCCGGCACGGTCGCGCTGATGCTCCAGGCCCGTCCCGACCTCACCGTGGACGACGCCCTGGCGATCCTCACCGGCACCTCCTTCTTCGACCAGCGCTACGGCGCACGCCCGAACCCGCGGTACGGCTGGGGTCGGATCGACGCCTACGCCGCGGTGAAGGAGGCGGCGCTGACCAGCGGTGTGCGGGGCACGGTGAAGGACGCCAAGAGCGGCCGCCCCCTGGCCGGCGTCACCATCACACGGGAGAACGGACGCACCGTCACCACCGATGCCGACGGCCGCTTCGAGCTGCGCCTCGCCGCCGGTACGCACGAACTGCAGCTGACCCGCTTCGGCTACGTGGCGCAGAAGTTCACCGCGCGGGTGGGCGCCGACCGCTTCACCGACGTCTCCCCGAAGCTCGACCGCACCGGCCGCGGGACGATCACCGGCCGGGTCACCTTCGGCCCGACGGGCTCCACGGTTCCCGGGGCGACGGTCACCGTCCTCGACGTCCCCGACCCCCTGAAGGCGACGACCGATCGCGAGGGCCGCTACACCATCCGCGACGTGCCCGTCGGCGACTACGAGGTGGCCGCGAACGCAGCGGGGATCTCGCGCTCCGAGCCCGTACGGGTCGTCGTCCGGGAGAAGGGACCGAAGACCACGGCCGACCTGCGACTGCCCCGCCCGCCCGCGACCGCGCGCGTGTCGCTGACCCCCGAGGGCAAGCAGGCCAACCACGAGGCATGGTGGCCCAGGATGAGCGCCGACGGCTCCGCGGTGGCGTTCGCCAGCCCCGCCTCCAACTTCGTCCCCGGCGACACCAACGGCGAGCTCGACGTCTTCGTCGCCGACCGGCGCACCGGGGAGACCGAGCGGGTGTCGGTCGCCTCCGACGGCACCCAGGCCGACGGCTTCTCCCTGACGCCCACACTCAGCTCCGACGGGCGCTGGGTCGGCTTCAACAGCGGTGCCGCCAACCTGGTGCCCGGCGACACCAACCAGCTGACCGACAGCTTCGTGCACGACCGCGGGACCGGCACCACGGAACGGGTGTCCGTCGCCTCGGACGGCACCCAGGGCAACGGACTGTCGTCCGCGCCCGTCCTGAGCGCCGACGGACGCTACGCGGTGTTCAACAGCGACTCCGACAACCTGGTGCCGGGCGACACCAACAACACCACCGACGTCTTCGTCCGCGACCGGCAGACCGGCACCACCAGCAGGATCTCGCAGGGCCCCGACGGCGCACCCGGTGACGGCCCCTCCAGGGAGCAGTCGGTCAGCGCCGACGGCCGGTACGTCGCCTTCCAGAGCGCCGCGAGCAACCTGGTGCCCGGCGACACCGACGGCGAGCTCGACGTCTTCGTCCACGACCGGCAGACCGGGACCACCACCTCGGTGCCCGGTCCGCGGCCCGGAGAGAACACCGGCCCCGTCATCAGCGCCGACGGCAGGGTCGTCGTCTTCACCAACAACTGGCAGCTGTTCACCCACGACCTCAGGACCGGCGCGTCCGAGCAGGTCTCCGTCGACTCCGCCGGGGCCGAGGCCGACGACTGGGCCTTCGCACCCGCGCTGAGCGACGACGGCAGCAAGGTCGCCTTCTACAGCTACGCGGCCAACCTCGCCCCGGGCGACACCAACCGGCAGACGGACGTCTTCGTCCGCGACCGGACGGCCGGCACGACCGAGCGCGTGTCCGGCGCCCTGGAGGGAGCGGAGGGCGACGGCGCGTCCGACCTCCCCTCCCTCAGCGGGGACGGCCGGTACGTGGCCTTCGAGAGCGCCGCGACGAACCTGGTCGCCGACGACACCAACCGCCGGTTCGACGTCTTCGTCCACGACCGGACCCCGGGCCCCGAGCCGGTGTTCGCGCCGAGCGAGCTGTCGGTCGCCCCGGCAAGTGCCCGGCCGGGCAAGGACGTGCGCGTCTCCGTCCACGTGAAGAACGTCGGCGAGCGGACCGGGACCTACCAGGCGGTGCTCCTGGTGGGCGGCGAGGTCGAGGAGCGCCGAGGCGTGCGGGTTCCCGCCGGGAAGGACGTCCGGGTGGACTTCACGGTGCGACGCGGCACCCCCGGCACGTACCGCGTCGCCTTCGGCGCGCTGACGGGGGAGTTCACCATACGGAAGTGACTCCCGCGGCCGCAGGACGGTCCGCGCCCGGTGAAGCCGGGCGCGGACCGTCCTGTTCCTGCGCGGGACCGCCCTGGTCCCGGCGCTCACCGCTCCGCGCCGGTGCGGCCGCTCAGCAGGGTTGTTCGCTCCAGATGACCTTGCCCACCTCGGTGTGGCGGCAGCCCCAGCGATGGGTGAGCTGCGCGACGATGAACAGCCCGCGGCCGCTCTCGTCCAGCGTGCGGGCCCGCCGCAGGTGCGGGGTGGTGCTGCTGCTGTCGGAGACCTCGCAGGTCAGTCCGTCGTCGTGGCGGATGAGACGCAGCCGGAACGGCGGGCGGGCGTGGCGGATGGCGTTGGTGACCAGTTCGCTGACGATGAGCTCGGTCGTGTGCGTGGCGTCCGGCAGCCCCCAGGCCGCGAGTGTGCCCGCGACGTGCTTGCGCGCGTGGGAGACGGCGGCGGGGTCGGGCGTCAGGTCCCAGGAGGCGACGGCACCGCTGCCGAACGTCCGGGTACGGGCCGCGAGGACCGCGGCGCACGGCCGGTCGGCCGGTGGCAGGGTGCGCAGCACGGTGCGGCACACGGCGTCGAGGGAGAGCCGGTCCTGCGGGGTGCGGGTGAGGGCGCGCATCGCCTTCTCGGTGGCCTGCTCACCGAACTGGGTGCCGGTGTGCACCAGCAGGAGACTGCCCGCGGGCAGCTCGATCTCGATGGTTTCGGAGCACGGCCGTGCCACGCCCAGAGGCCGGGAAGGCGGGAGCGCGACGGTCGCGAACGCGCCGTCGGGGGTGACGGCGACCGGCGCGGGATGCCCGGCGGCGGAGAGCGAACAGCGGCCGGACACCGGGTCGTAGACCGCGTACAGGCAGGCGGCGCTGACCCCCGTACCCGCCGGCCGCAACCGGCTGAGCACATCGTCGAGGTGCGTGAGGAGTTCGTCCGGCTGGAGATCGATGTCGGCCAGTGTGCGCACCGCCGCCCGGAGTTCGGTGGCCGCCGCGCCTGCCGCCGTCCCGGAGACCGAGCACGCCACGAGGGCGACCCGGGCGCCGGGCAGCGGGATGGCGTCGAGCCAGTGTGCGCTGGACCCGGAATGGTCGCACCCGGGCACGCAGCGGCCGACCACCTCGACCGCCGCCGACCCTTGCAAGGGCGGCGCCGGCAGGCCTTTGAAAGGCGTCGGGGCCGGGTCGCTCCCGAGGTACGCCGGGTGCGACCCGGCGGTGTCGGCGGGTTCCGCGGTGAAGCACATGCCGGTCGCCGCGCACTGCCGGCGCTGCACCCACAGCCGGGCCCGGCACAGCACGAGACTGAGGGCGAAGGAGAGCGCTGCCGCCACGATGACGACGGTCCGGCCGCCCACCGACACCCCGCGGAGTGCGAAGCCGTAGATCACCACGCTGGCGGCGAGCGTGGCGGCGCCGATGACGAAGGTGCGCCTGACGGGCAACAGGACGGCGGCCATGAGCGGCGCGAACGCCGAGTACGGGCACCACCTGACCAGACCGCCCGCCGACGCCTCCAACTGGACCGTGCAGGCGGCACCGAGGTAGCACAGGAGCAGGACAGGCCCGATCCCGCAGGGCAGGCGCAGCACGATCCTACCGGCCGGCGCCCTGCCGCGACCGGCGCCTGCCTCGGGTTGTGCCGTACGCCGTGTGCTCACGGGGTCGCCTCCGACGGATGGGGCGAACGGGGGGCGGGCGGATCCTGGCCGCTCGCGGGTACCGACGCTCGCTGCACCGCCACCATCGCGAGGTCGTCGTCGAGGCGTCGTCCGGTGTGGGCGTCCAGGTCGTCGCTGACGTGACGCAACAACTCGTCCGGCGCCTCCCAGTTCCAGGCACCGGCCCTTTCGTGGAGGGGGTAGAACTCGCCCGAGGCGTCGCGGGCCTCGATGGCGCCATCGGTGTAGAGGAACAAGGTGTCCCCGGCGCCGAAGTGGTGCGTGTCAAGGTGGTAGTCGTCCGGACGGTCACCCGCCAGCCCGAGAGGGGGCGCGGGTCGCCGCGCGTCCAGGGCGATGACGCGGCCGCCGCTCGCGACCAGCGGCGGCGGATGCCCGCAGCTGACGACCCGTACGACGCCGGCGTCGTCGGGCACCTCCACCAGGAGAGCGGTGATGAAGTGTTCCGCGGCCTCGGGTGTGGACTCGGCGAGCTGGGCCAGATGCCTCTCGACACTGCGCTCGAGGGAGGCCGCCAGGCCGGGGAGGGTGGTGTGGTGGTGGGCGGCCTCGCGGAAGGCGCCCAGCAGTATGGAGGCGTCCTCCACGGCCGGCAGCCCCTTGCCGCGGACGTCGCCGATCAGGAATCTCGTCGCGCGGCCGGTGCGGGTGGCGCCGAACAGGTCACCGCCCACCAGGGCGTGCGCGGCGGCAGCGCGGTAGACCGACGCGACTTTCAAGGGGCCCATGTGCGCCGGGATCGGACGCAGCAGCACGCGCTGGGCCGCCTCGGACACCGCCCGCACCTCGTTGAGTTCCCTCAGGTCGCGGTCGTGCAGGGTGCGTGCGGCGATGACGAAGCCGGAGACCGCCAGCAGCGCGCCTATGTGGATCGGCAGGATGGGCGAGTGCCGCAGCCCGTCGTGCAGGTCGACGAGCAGCACCGCGGCACTGGCGACCAGTGCGACGCATGCGGTGTACCGCGCTCGGGAGAACGCTGCCGTGCAGGTGGGGGCCGCCACCAGTAGCGGGGACAGATGGATGGCCACCGGCGCCAGCGCCCCGGCAAGGGTGATCGTCGCGATCAGTCCGGCCGGCAGGAACATCTGGGTGCGGATGCCCGCCCGCGGACCGTGGTTGCCGGCCCGGGCGGTGCGCCGCGCACGCCTCCTGCGTCCGCCGGCGGGGTGCGCTCCGGGTGGGCGGCTGCGGTGGCCTGCCTGCGCTGTTGCCGGGACCGGGGAAGAGAACGATTTCATGTAGGTCCTGCCGGTGGTTCGTACGCCGGGCGCGGACGGGACGCTTACGGTGCGCTTGCGCCTGCCGGCACGGTCGGAACGTGTGGCCGCGCACCCGCGGTCGGACGGGGCGGTACCCGGCCCGGTGCCCGAACGGCCGGTCGGCCGGCACGTCGGAGGGCGGCCTGCACGGGGGGCCGGGGGGCCGCCGCCGTCGCGGAACCATGCGGGGCGGCTGCTAAAGCCGGTAGGTGCTCGTGCGGGACCGGGAGTCGGCACCGGTCGACTGCCAGAAACCCGGGAACGGGGCCGGCACCGGTCCCGTCCGGGCGGCTGTGGGCACGCCGCCGCGTCTGGATCACGGCTCCACCGTCCTCACTTTGCCGCATCGTGGAAGCCACTGTCGCAATGCGGTATCCACTGTGCGACCCGTGTGCGGCATCGTCAAGGCGACCGGGTCGACGCCGGGGAGCGGCCCGGCACGGGCCGCGGTGCGGGCACGGTGGGCGAAGCGGGCTCCCTGCCCGCGGGGGAGCCCGCGAGGAGGAGCGGGGGAGTCCGTCCGTTGCGGGTTGTCCGCACGATTCGGGACGTGGTGCGGAACCCTCGCGGACGGCGGGGAAGGTGCCGCGCCCTTCGTCGGCCCCGGCGAGGGCCGGCCGAGGGTCCACCACGCCCCGACCCCTTGCGGCAGGGCACACGCCAGAGGGCGGCGCCCTGCCGCAAGGGGCCGGGCGGGGCGGCTGGTGCCCGTGCGGGCGGGGCCGCCGCGGGTCAGGACCGGTCGAAGGTCGCCGGCACCGGGAGCGTGGACCACCGCGGCACCGGCCAGGCGACGACGAAGGCGCGGCCGACCACGTCGTCCAGCGGCACGAAGCCGCCGCCGGGTTGGTGGACGTGGGCGCGCGAGTCCCATGACGCGTTGCGGTGGTCGCCCATCACCCACAGGTGGTCCTTGGGGACGGTGACCTCACCGACGGGAAGGTCGCCACACGGCGTGGCGCCGGGGTAGACGTACGGTTCGTCCAGCGGCTTCCCGTTGACCGCGACCGGCTTGCCGCGTTCGCAGTCCACCGTGTCGCCGCCGACCGCGATCACGCGCTTGATGAGGTCCTGCTCGTCGGAGGAGGGCGCCAGCCCGACGAACGCGAGCGCCTTCGTGAGCACGTTCCCGCCCGCCTGCTGCGGCTGGTCGTCCAGCCAGCCGCCGGGATCGCGGAAGACGACGACCTCCCCGCGCTGGGGCTCCGCTCCGAACCACGGCGTGAGCTTGTCGACCAGGACCCGGTCGCCCACCTGCAGGGTGTTCTGCATCGAACCCGAGGGAATGGAGAAGGCCTGTACCAGGAAGGTCTTGATCCCCAACGCCATGACCAGCGCCAGGACGACAAGGATCGGCAGCTCCTGCCACCAGGGGCGCTGCGCTTTGACCCGCCGGTTCCGCTTTCTGTGCTCCGGCGTATCCGGTGCGTCCTCGCCGGTGGCGCGGACATCCGTCCGGCCGTCCTCCCCAGGGGTCATGCCTGCGCTCCTCAACGGTGTCGGTACGACGGGCACTGTACGTGCCCGTACACGAGAACGATCAGGAGTTCCCACCGCGCTCCGCCTCGGGGGCGGTTGCCGGGCAGGTGGGCGCGGAACCGCCGCACCGGCCCGCGCGTGGTCACAGGACATGATCGGAAAGAACGACGCCACCGCTGTGGGGACCCATCTGGCGGCGGTCTGGCTCGCGGGCTGCGCTCTGACCGCGGTCCAGTTCGAAGCGGTGCTCTCGGCGCTATTCCTCGGCAGGCCGGTGGTCCTGGCGGTCGTGCTCGCCTGCGCGGTGGCATCGGCGGCGGTGCTGCTCGCGGGGCTGGGCAGGGCCGCCCGGACCGTCGTGCCACTCACCGGCCGGACGGTGGGCCTGTGGGGCTGGACGGCGGGCGTGTACGCGTTCGGCACCGCCGGGGCGTTCGCCGTGGCGGTGGTGCTCCACCAGGTCGGCGACCGCGCGAACTGGCTGGTGCTGTTCCCTGCCGGAGGGACCTGCCACGCGCTCGCCGCCGCTTTCGCCCTACCTGCCGCCAGGGCCCGGCGCACCGCGGTGGCCGCGGCCCTGGTCCTCGTCGCGGGCGGCGCGTACGCCGCCTGGGACGCCACCCGCCCGCCCACCCTCGACGCCTGGCTGAGCGCCAACCGCGTGGACCGCGCACTGCTGCGCGTCGGTGACGCGCCGCCCGGCTACACGCTGCGCGTCGGGGGCGCGTCCGCCGACGGCTTCGGCGCCCACTACGAGAGCACGCACGCCCCGGGCCTCGACATCCATGTCGAGCGTGCCGGACACGACATCACCCGACGCGTCGACGCCCGCGGTTGTCCCGTCCCGTTCGGCCGGGAGATCCACTGCGGCGACGACGGGGGCGACAGGCTGCTGATCGCCTACGGTGGCGACCACCCCACGCGTGCACTGCGGCTGTCACGCGACGGGCTGGTCTGCACCGTGACCCTGAGCGGAGCCGGCGGAGACGGGCTCCCGGCCGCCCGGCACGTGCTGTCCACCCTCCGGCCGGCGACCCGCGCGGAGCTCGCGGCCCTGGTGGAGCTGCCGATGCGGGGCTGAGCCGCCGGGCGGGAGCCGCGTCGGCGGCTCAGCCGCGGACCCGTGCCGGGTGGGCCGCAGACCGGCCCACCCGGCGTACCGTCAGCGGCAGTCGCCCGCCGGGCGGGAGCGGGTCACCAGGTCGAAGGACGTGGTGGTCGTGTCCAGCCACAGCACACGGTTGCCGGTGCCGGCGACGGCGAACGTCTGGCGGCCCGCACCGCACGAGACGCGGCCTAGCGGGGCCCCCTTCGACGTGAACTGGTACAGCTTGGTGTTGAGGTAGGGAGTGGCCATGGTCTGCGGGGAGATCTCCACGGTGACGGCGGTGTCGGACGCGGTAAGGTCCGAGACCCCGATCAACGCGGACGAGGTCTCTGCGATGACGTCCTCGACGCGCGAGGCGTCGAGGTCGCTCCTGCGCAGCGCCACCTGTCCCTCGTCGTAGACGTTCGCGTCGGCGAGCCAGTACACGCCGGACGCGGTCGCCACGGGCTTGCTGAACCCCACGGTGCGGCTCGGGGTGCCGAAGGCGGTCCGCCCCGTTCGCGTGTCGTACACGTCGACGACGGCTCGGCTCTGCTCGGGGTCGTCGCCCCACCAGCCGCTGACCATGTACGCGATGCGCCCGTCCTTCACGGAGGGCGACTCGGCCCGGGCGAAGTCGCTGTCCGAGGTCACGTCGGGACGGTTCTGCGGGATGGTGTGCGGGGTGGGGTCCGAACCCTTGAGGTAGCGAAGGGCGGTGCGGCCCTCCTCCCCGTTCTCGTACCAGGCGATCGTGTCGCCGTCCATGCTCAGGCTGCCGATCGAGGCGGACGTGCGGTAGAGCAGCTTCGCCGGGCCACCGGTCACGGGGGCGGACATGAGGTCGAAGGTGTCGCCGACGGCCACCCACACCACGCGCTTGCCGTCGGTCACGGGGCTGAAGTGGTAGCGCCCGTCCTCCGGGGAGATCCGGCGGGTCTTGCCCCTGCCGTCGACGCGGCCGGCCCACACGGAGTACGGGGCCGCGCTGTCGGCGCTGGAGCGGGGGACCACCCACCAGCCGCCGCCGGTGGCGGGGCTGATGTCGTTGGCGTAGTAGACCTCCATCGTGCCGAGCCGGCCGAGCAGGACGTCGCTGTCCAGGCCGAGGCGCTTCTCCCAGCCGGGGACGATGCCGTGGGCGTCGAAGGCCTTCTTCACCTTCTCCATGCGGTCGCCCTTGACGTGCAGCGACTTGGCGGCGGCGACGACCGCGTCACGCCCCTCGGTGAAACCGTCGAGGGGGGTGATGTAGGAACTGAGCGCCTTGTAGACGATCTGGTCGGCGAGGTCGCCGCCCAGGGTCTCGCGGATGTCCCACAGCGCGCCGCCGAAGATGGTGGAGTTGAGGTGCACCCCTCCCTGGTCGTTGAGCGACCCGAGCGGCATGCTGACGAAGTCGCCGGTGTCCCTTCCGTCGTTGAGGTCGCGGAAGGCGCAGTCCTTCGGCGCCATCGTGCGGCAGAGGTCGCCGCCGAGCAGGCCCGCCTCGGGGTCGGTCATGGGGGTGCCGCTGACGGTGATGTCGATGGCGTTGCCGAAGTAGTCGGCGATGGCCTCGTTCATGGCGCCGGACTGGCCGGCGTAGACCAGGTCGGCGGTGTGCTCGACCACGCCGTGGGTCATCTCGTGGCCGACGACGTCCGGGTCGGAGGAGAGCGAGCGGTACTCGTCGTCCCCCGTGCCGTAGACCATCTTGGTGCCGTCCCAGAAGGCGTTGACCCAGGGGTAGCCGAGTTCGGCGGTGACCCCGACCAGCGAGTTGATGGCCATGCCCTTGCCGTCGAGGCTGTCGCGGTCGAAGGTGCCGCGGTAGTACTCGTAGACCTTGCCGGCCGCCCAGTGGGCGTCGACCGCCCCGTTCTCGGTGAGTTCCCGAGGGGCCTTCTCGGTCGGCATCGCGAACGGCACCACGCCCTCCGGCCACTCGCCGTCGAGGTCCATCCACCACAGGCTGGAGGCGTCCCAGGTCTGGATGACGTTGTGGGCCTTGCTGTCGGCCATGTGCGCGGTGTCGCGCAGCAGGTAGCCGCCGCCGGCGGTGTCCTTGGTGAGGTTCAGCGGCACGGTGGCGCCGTTCAGCAGGATTCCGCTGCCGGTGACGCCCTTCGAACCGCCCGCCGCAGTGGTGGGAGCCTTGCCTCGCTCCGGAGCGCCGGCCGCTCCGCGCGCGGCGGGCGCCGCGGCCGTCAGGGTGCGCAGCGCTCCCGACTGGAAGCGGACGACGCCGGTGGCGGCGTCGACGTAGACCTCCTGCGCCACCGGGGCGCCGGTGGCGGGGTCGGTGCCGCGTACGGTGACGTGGCGCGCCAACAAGCCGTCGCCCAGGGGCAGCACGGTCAGCCCGCGGTCGGTGCCGGACAGGCCGGCCTCGGCCGCCGCCCGGGACGGGGCGGCCCCGCCACCGACGGCGCGCGGCCCGCGGGTGAGCGCACCCTCCACCTGCTGCACGGCACGCTCCACGGCGGTGGTGGCGGGGAGGGTGGGGCGGGTGGTGTCGACGTCGAGGTCGGTGAAGTAGGAGCCGGAGGTGCCGGTGACGGTGCGCTTGCCGTCCTTGTGGGTCATGCGGACGATGTACTGGGCGCCCAGGACGGGGATGCCGCGGTACTTCTGTCCGAGGCGGACGGTCTCGGTGCCGTCGGTGTCGGTGGCGACGTCGACGGTGGCCAGGTCGCGGTCGGGGGCGGGGATGCGGTAGCGGTCCTTGTGCCCGGCCAGGTGGCCGCGGGCGGCGGTGGCGGCGGGCACCGAGGCGTCGGCGGGGTCGGCGAGGCCGTCGACGAGGGCGGGGGCTTCGGTGGACGGCTGCGGCACGGGCGCCGTACCGGCACCGGTGGCCGGGTCGGCGGCCTGGGCGGGGGCGGTCAGGCCCGTGACGCCGAGGGCGACGGCGGCGGCCAGCAGGACGGACAGACCGGCCCGGCCGGATCGGCGACCCGGTCTCGGTCGTATACGTGTGGACATGGACGAATGCCTCCGGAAGCCCGGCGTTGCCCGGGCTCGGTAGTGGGACATCGGATGGACGGCGCACCATTGCGCCCGCGGCTCGCCCTGCACCCTGCTGGCGATCACACCCGGGTGACAAGAGAGAACCGCGGGGAAAACGCGCAGTTGCGCAGATGGGAACGATGTCCGGCGCCAAGAGGCGGGCCGGCGCGCCGGATGTGTGCCGGCGGAGTTGCGAACGGTGGTGTGCCGTCGGCGGTCAGGCCTCGCCGTAGCGGGCGAGCAGCGCGGCGACGTAGGCCTCCAGGCGCGCCGCGAGCGTCGCCGGGGTGAGATCGGTGCGGCCGAGCTCGCGCCAGGGGACGGCGACCTTCTCGGCGTCCGGCGCGAAGGCGAGGGTGTCCAGCAACCGCCAGTACAGGTGCGCCCCGGGGGAGTCGGCCAGGTGGCCGCCCGCGGCCGTGTAGCGGTCGGCGAAGCGCATCCCGGCCTCGGGGCCGTGCAGCAGGGCGAGGGCCGTGGCGCAGTGGGCCACGTCGAGGTCGGCGGGGCCCCAGGAGGTCTCGACCCAGTCGACGACACCGGTGATCCGCAGCTGACCGCCGTGCCCGGAGAACAGGACGTTGCCGGGGTGGAAGTCGCGGTGCAGGAACCGTCCTTCATAGGCGGGCGGGTCACGGCGTATGACGTCCACCGCGCGGGCCCACAGGTCGGGGCGGATGGTGGCCTCCGGCGGGCGTACGCGGTCGGGCGCCGTCCAGGCCTGGTACGTACGGGGCCGGTCGCCCTCGCCGACGTCGAGCCCGTGGATGCGCACGAGTTGGCGCGCCAGGAGCCAGGCCCGCGCCCCGGCCTCCGTGTCCTCCAGGCGTAGGTCGCCCGGAAGCAGGGACATGAGCAGCGAGGGGTGGTCGCAGTGCTCCGCCGTCGCGTCGACGGCGTGGAACCCGGCGGCGGGGACGGCGGTCGGGCCGAGCAGCGTCAGTATGCGCGCCTCACGGGTGAGCAGCCCTTCCGCGTGCCGGAGATAGAAGGGCTCCACAAAGGAACGCAGCACCAACTGCCGTCCGTTGCTGCCATCCGTGACCGTCAGCCGGCGCATCTGCGAGGTCCAGCCGCCCCGCAACCGCTCCGCCGACTCGACGTGTTCACCCTCGAGCAGTTGCCGGTGCACCCAGGCGCGGGTGGCGGTCCAGCCGGTCCCGGCGTCCTCCGTATCGGTCACCCGGTCACCCTAGCCAACCGGTTGTTCAGGCGGTGGCCGGCCGGCGTGCGCCGAGCACCATGGCGATCAGGGACCTCGCGGTGGTGCGGAGCCGGTCCGCGTCCTGGTAGACGCGCTCGATGACGACGGTGCCCCGGGTCATGGTCACCAGGACCCGCGCGGCCTCGCCGGGGGGGACGGTGAGCAGGCCGGCAGCGTCCTCGCGGGAGAGGCGTGCGGCCAGGGCGCCCTCGAGCCGGTCCAGCATGCCGCGGATCGCGACCCGGATGGGTTCGGCGTCCGCCTGCGTGTCGGTGGCGGTCTTGGTCGACAGGCAGCCGCGGGCGGGGGTGCCCAAGGTCATGGAGGCGATGGTGAAGTCGAAGAAGTCCTCCAGTGCCCGATGGACGTCGGGCTGGTCCAAGGTGGCGGCGGCCTCGGCGACGAAGGCGTCCGCGTAGTCCTGGAAGACCCGCAGGAACAGCGTCTCCTTGTCGCGATACGCGTTGTAGAGCGAGCCGCGCTGTACGCCGGTGGCCGTGGCCAGGTCCTGCATGGAGGTCGCTCCGTAGCCCTGGTTCCAGAAGACGTCCAGGATCCGGCCCAGAGTGTGCTGCTCATCGAACTGACGCCGTCCAGCCATGCCCCACATCCTAGTCCATGTTTGACGACTCAGTCAAAGTTTGCAAGGGTGTCAAACATGACGGGGGTGTCAAAGATTGCCCGGCCACGGCCGGCGGACCGGGCTGCGCCCGGACCGGCCGTGGCCGGGCGGAAAGCGGAAGCCGACACATGAGCACCACCACACCACCGGAACCCGCCGCATGGCGGGCCGTGACGGCCGGCGCGAGCGCGAGCTTCGTCGGTATCGGCCTCGCCCGGTTCGCGTACACGCCCCTGGTCCCCGAACTGATCAACGCCCACTGGTTCTCGCCGTCCGCCGTGGCCTACCTCGGCGCGGCCAATCTCGCCGGATACCTGGCCGGCGCCCTGAGCGCCCGGCGGCTGGGGCGGCGGCTGGGCGACCGCCGGGCGCTGCGCTGGATGATGGTGCTCGCCACGCTCGCGCTGCTGGCCTGCAGTGCTCCTGTTTCCCCCGCCTGGTTCCTGGTCTGGCGCCTGGCCTCGGGATTCGCGGGGGGCGTGATCATGGTGCGGGTCGCCGGCGCGGTGCTCCCCCACCTGAAGGGGAGGGGGCGCGGCCTGGCGGGCGGGGCGATCTTCGCGGGGCTCGGCGTCGGCATCGCCGCCTCGGGCACGCTGGTACCGCTGCTGCTGCACCTGGGCCTGAGCCGGACGTGGGCAGGGCTGGCCCTCTTGTGCGCCCTGCTCACCGCACTGAGCTGGAACGGCTGGCCCCGGCCTGCCGCACCCGCGGTCCCCGCGGCGCCCGGGCCGGCGGAGCGCAGGTCGGTCCGCTCCGCGCGGCTGCGGCTGCTGCTCGTGGAGTACGCCCTGATCTCCATGGGGATCACGCCGGCCATGGCCTTCCTCGCCGACTTCGTCAGCCGGGGCCTGGACCGCGGGTCCGCCGACGGCTCCGTGGTCTGGATCCTGTACGGGCTCGGCGCACTTGTCGGGCCCACCCTCTACGGCTTGCTGGGCGACCGATTCGGCTTCGCCAGGGCCCTGCTGCTGATCACCCTGGTGCAGACGGCCGCCCTCGCGGCGCTCGCCACGGCGGACGGCCTGCCCGAGATCGCGGTGCTGAGCGTCGTCATCGGCTCCTTCCCGCCCGGTGTGGTGCCCGTCGTGCTGGGACGCGTCCACGGACTCGTCCCGCGCCCCGAGGCGCAGGCGGCGGCGTGGGGCAGGGTCACCGTGGCCGGGGCGCTGTCGCTGGCACTCTCCGCCTACCTCTACTCCTACGTCTTCGACCGGAGCGGCCAGGACCACCGCATCCTGTTCCTCATCGGCGCCGCGGCCCTCGTCCTGGCGCTGGTCGCCGGGGCGGCCGCGCGGTTCGTCCGCGGGCCCGCCGACACAGGTGAGGACACGGCGGACCAGGTGGCCGGTGCCCCGGGCGAACCCGCCCGGACCTGAGGTCGCGGGGCGTGGGGGGGGGGGGGGGGGGGGGGCCGCCCCCCCCCCCCCCGCGCGGGGGGGGGGGGGCGGCGGGCGGCCCCGGCGGCGGGGGGGCC
>JARAXD010000027.1:0-100362 GCA_033793685.1 Streptomyces sp. ME19-03-3
ACCCGCGGCGTCACGCGACGGCCCACCTCGAACGGCCCGAGGACATTACGGGCGAACCGCCGAGCAGATCAGCCACCCAACCCCACTGACGAATCGAGGTCAGTGCGTCGTTGAGCACCACGTCCTGCGGGCAGTACCCGAAACGTCCCCGGTGGCGCACCGCGCCAAGGTCCGCCTGCAGTTCGCCGGCGAGGATCTTCAACAGTGTCGTCTTGCCCGCGCCGTTCTCGCCGACGATCCCGGCCAGCACACCGGGCCCGAGGGTCAAGTCCACGCCCCGCAGGACCACTCGCCGACGGTAGGCGTGATGCACCCCGCTCACCTCCACCGTGCCGCCCCCACCCCTCCGGTAAGTAATGTCGCCGTGTCATCGACACATTTGATGACACGGACACGGCCCGGCCGACAGCTACATCACCAAACCGCCCGAAACGGTGAAACGGGCGACGAGGATGTGTGCGGCCGTGGGTCACTGCCATGACCATGGATTCCTTCGCGGCCCTTTGTACGGCAGCTGCCGTCCTCGAACGACAAGTGCGGATGGAGCCCGCTGTCCGGCCCGGGTGAACCTCGCCGACTTCGGTAACAGCTGTTACCATCTACATATGGCCAAGACACAACTCGGCGCGCGCGTCGACGACGAGGTCGCGGAGATCGCCCGGAAGCGAGCGGCGGACCGCGGGCTGTCGATCGGTGACTACCTGTCTCAGCTCGTCCTGGAGGACGCGAGCGGCCTGCGGGTCCGCGCCATGGGTGCGGCCGAGCGGTTCCTCGCCGAGCACCAGGAGCTCTTCGACGAGGCCGAGCAGGGCCAGGACGGGGCGGGGGCGCACGCCGCCTGATGGAACTGCACATCGACGTCCCCTGGATCCTGCAGGTGGCCGAGCTTGCCGGGGCCGGCGATCCGGCGCCCGACGACTACGGCGTGCCGGTCGCGGCGTGCGCGCGGCACCAGGCCGAGCTGCTGGAGCAGCCGGTCTACGACGGGCCGTACGCGCGGGCGGCGGCACTGGTCCACACCCTGGGCCGATGCCGGTGGCTGGAGCGGTCCAACCTCGCCGTCGCAGCCGCCACAGGAGTCATGTACCTCGAGGCGTCCGGGATCTCCGTCAAACCGTCCCGCCAGGACGCCATCGCCCTGCGCGACCTCCTCATGGACCCCGCCTGCACCGCGGCAAGGATCGCCGCCGTACTGCAGACCTGGCCGTCGGTCTGACCATCGCGGTTGCGCATGGTGCCGCCCGGCGGTCCGGCCCAGGAACACCCCACCTGCCGAAATGCTGGGGCGGTGCCACTCGAAGGGACCATCTCCGCGGGTGCGGGGAGCACGCCTGAACAGTCGCAAGGCAAACGCCGCCCAGGGGGACCATCCCCGCGGGTGCGGGGAGCAGATCGCGCGGCCGAACCGGCTCGACCGCACGAAGGGACCATCCCCGCGGGTGCGGGGAGCAGGACAACGCGCGCCGTGGGTTACGGGGTACGGCGGGACCGTCCCCGCGGGTGCGGGGACGGTCCCGCGTCACCCACAACTGAAGCAGATTCCGCGTGAGTGGCGGCTGTCGGCCGCTTGCCCCAGACGCCGAATCGCCCTGGCGGCGATTCGTCTTTCCCTGCCCCGCTCCGCCTGAGCTTCATTTCTCCCGCGCAAGCGGGAGGCACCCCCACCCCGGCCTGAGGGCCGGGGTGACCACGAAGGAGGCCCGATGACTCGGGCGCCGACATCGCCGGAGATGGAGTAGCCGAGCAACAGGTGGAGGAAGTCGGCGGTCCGGCGACCTTCGGTGTCGGCTCTTGCGTCGGCAACTCAATAAATTGCGTTGGCCGCGGGCGAGATCACCGCCCTCGCCGCGACGTCCCAGGTTCTGCGGAAGCTCCTGCCTGGGGATTCTGCCGTCCTCGTGCACGACATGGCGGATGCAAGCGCTCCGCAAGGAGCGCAAGCTCCGGTGCATGCCAACTCCGGCCAGATTACGGGCTGTTGACAAACCGGAGACCTCCGAGAAACCTAATGACGCGGTTTCCGCAAGAAGTCGACTTCCTCACTCAATTGGCGTGCATGGCCGGCTCACATCGGGGCGGTCTCTCAGGCCCCTGCCCGCGATCCCTGCTCCTCCTGGTTTCCTCCTGCGCCGCCTGTCGCGCGCCCCACCCCCACGGAATAGAGGACCCATGCGTTGGAGACCCCTCGGCCGACGGTCGCTGTCCGCCGCCGCCCTGGCCGGGCTCATAACCCCCGCGCTGTCACCGATGTCCGCCCCCGCACAGGCAGCCCCCTCGGCCTCGGACGCTGCCGCCGCCGACGTCAACCTCGCCCTCGGCCGTCCCGCCACCGCGGGCGGCTCCCACGGCGAGTACCCGGCCGGGAACACCACCGACGGCACCCAGGCCTCCTACTGGGAGGGCCCGGCCGGCTCCTTCCCCCAGTGGGTCCAGGTCGACCTCGGCGCCACCCGCGGCGTCGACCGGATCGTGCTGAAGCTGCCCTCCGCGTGGGAGACCCGGAGCCAGACGCTCTCCCTGCAGGGCAGCACCGACGGCTCCTCGTTCAGCACCCTCGCCGCCTCGGCCGGCCGGGTGTTCGACCCGGCCCAGGCCAACACCGTCGCCGTGAACCTGGCGTCCCCCGCCGATGCCCGCTACGTCCGCGTCAACGTCACCGGAAACAACGGCTGGAACGCCGCTCAGCTCTCGGAGCTGGAGGTCTACGGCGAGGAGGACGGCGGGAACGAGCCGCCGCCCACCGGCACCAACCTGGCGCGCAACAAGCCGGTCGAGGCCACCTCGTCGGTGCACACCTATGTGGCCGCCAACGCCACCGACGACTCCACGGCCACCTACTGGGAGGCGGCCGGCCACCCGGCGGATCTCACCGTCAAGCTGGGCTCGGCCGCCGACGTCACCGGTGTCGTCGTCAAGCTCAACCCCGACCCGGTGTGGGCCGCCCGCACCCAGGCCGTGCAGGTGCTGGGCCGCGCGCCGTCCACGACCGGCTTCACCTCGCTGCGCGACCGCGCCGACTACTCCTTCAGCCCCGGCACCGGCAACGCGGTGACCATCCCGGTCAGCGGACGCTGGGAGGACGTGACGCTGCGGTTCTTCGCCAACTCCGGGGCGCCCGGCGGTCAGGTCGCGGAGTTCCAGGTCGTCGGCACCGCCGCTCCGGCGCCCGACCTCACCGTCACGGGCCTGAGCTGGTCGCCGGCCACTCCGTCCGAGCGGGACGCGGTCACCGTGAACGCCGGGGTGCGCAACGCCGGGACCGCGCGTTCCGCCGCGACGACCGTGGACGTGAGCGTGGAGGGCACGATCGCCGGGTCCGCCGCGGTGCCCACCCTCGACCCGGGCCAGTCCGCCACCGTCGCCGTCTCCACCGGCACCCGCGCGGCGGGCAGCTATGCCGTCTCCGCGGTCGTCGACCCGAGCGACACCGTGGCGGAGCTGGACGACAGCAACAACAGCCGCAACGCCGCGGACCGGCTGGTCGTCAGCCAGGCCCCCGGACCCGACCTCGAGATCACCGGCATCACCACCAACCCGGCGAACCCCGCCGTGGGCGCGTCGGTCTCCTTCACCGTCGCCGTGCACAACCGCGGCACGACGGCCGCGGCGGCGGGTTCGGTGACCCGGCTGCAGGCCGGCTCCACCACGCTCGACGCCACCACCGGCCAGGTCGCGGCCGGCGCGACGGTGAGCGTCGCGATCGGCGGCACCTGGACGGCGACCGCGGGCGGCGCCACCCTCACGGCCACCGCGGACGCCACCGCAGTGGTCGCCGAGACCGACGAGAACAACAACGTGCTCGCCAAGTCCCTGGTCGTCGGACGCGGCGCGGCCGTGCCGTACACCGAGTACGAGGCCGAGAACGGCCGCTACCAGGGCACCCTGCTCACGGCCGACGCCAAGCGGACCTTCGGGCACACCAACTTCGCGACCGAGTCCTCCGGCCGCAAGTCCGTCCGGCTGGACTCCAGCGGCCAGTACGTCGAGTTCACCTCCACCACCTCCACCAACTCCATCGTGGTCCGCAACTCCATCCCCGACGCCCCGGGCGGCGGCGGCACGGACGCCACGATCAGCCTCTACGCCGACGGCACGTTCGTGCAGAAGCTGAACCTCTCCTCCAAGCACAGCTGGCTGTACGGCAGCACCGACGACCCGGAGGGCCTGACCAACCGGCCCGGCGGCGACGCGCGACGGCTGTTCGACGAGTCGCACGCGCTGCTGTCGCGCACCTACCCGCAGGGCACCACCTTCCGCCTGCAGCGCGACGCGGGCGACTCGGCGGCCTACTACGTCATCGACCTGATCGACCTGGAGCAGGTCGCGCCCGCGGCGGACAAGCCGGCCAACTGCACCTCGATCACCGAGTACGGGGCCGTCCCCGGCGACGGGCTCGACGACACCGACGCCATCCAGCGGGCGGTCACCGCCGACCAGAACGGCCAGATCTCCTGCGTGTGGATCCCGGCCGGGCAGTGGCGGCAGGAGCAGAAGATCCTCACCGACGACCCGCTCAACCGCGGCCAGTACAACCAGGTCGGCATCCGGGACGTCACCATCCGCGGCGCGGGCATGTGGCACTCCCAGCTCTACACACTGACCCCGCCGCAGAACGCCGGGGGCATCAACCACCCGCACGAGGGCAACTTCGGCTTCGACATCGACAGCAACACCCAGATCTCCGACATCGCCATCTTCGGCTCGGGCACCATCCGCGGCGGCGACGGCAACGCCGAGGGCGGCGTCGGCCTCAACGGGCGCTTCGGCAAGGACACGAAGATCACCAACGTGTGGATCGAACACGCCAACGTCGGTGTCTGGGCCGGGCGCGACTACTCCAACATCCCCGAGCTGTGGGGCCCCGGCGACGGGCTGGAGTTCTCGGGGGTGCGGATCCGCGACACCTACGCCGACGGCATCAACTTCGCCAACGGCACCCGCAACTCCACCGTCTTCAACTCCTCGTTCCGCAACACCGGCGACGACGCGCTCGCGGTGTGGGCCAGCAAGTACGTCAAGGACACCTCCGTGGACGTCGGCCACGACAACCACTTCAGGAACAACACGATCCAGCTGCCCTGGCGCGCCAACGGCATCGCGGTCTACGGCGGCTACGGCAACACCATCGAGAACAACATCGTCTCCGACACGATGAACTACCCCGGCATCATGCTCGCCACCGACCACGACCCGATCCCCTTCTCCGGTCAGACCACCATCTCGGGCAACGCCCTGTACCGCACGGGCGGCGCGTTCTGGGGCGAGGCGCAGGAGTTCGGCGCCATCACGCTCTTCGCCCAGGGCACGGACATCCCGGGCGTCACCATCCGGGACACCGAGATCCACGACTCGACCTACGACGGCATCCAGTTCAAGACCGGCGGCGGGTCCATGCCCGGCGTCAAGGTCACCGACGTCCGCATCGACAACTCCGTGAACGGCTCCGGCATCCTGGCGATGAGCGGCGCCCGCGGCAGTGCCAACCTGACCGATGTCAGCATCACGAACTCGGCGCAGGGCGACGTACTGATCGAACCCGGCTCCCAGTTCACCGTCACCGGCTCACCGAACGGCGCGCCGGCGGCGCGCTCGTCGCGCTGAGACCGGCGGGGTCCCCGGCTCGCGCCGAGCCGGGGACCCCGCGCGGCGTCACGCCCGCCCGCGGCCCGGGGCCCGGGCGACGAACGTGTACGCGACGCCGGTCTGCCAGCCGGGCAGCGGCAGGACCCGTACCCGGGTGAAGCCCGCCCGTCGCAGCCGTGCGGCGAACACCTCGGCCGTGTCGAACGCCAGGACACTGCGCCACAGGTGCTCGTACAGAGGACGGTCCCCGGTCAGGCGGGCGACGGGCAGCAGCAGTCCCCGGCACACGGCCGTCCACACCGCGCGGTGACGCGGCAGCCCGCTCAGGGCGAACTCGTGGACGGCGATGCGGCCGCCCGCGGCCATCGCCTCCCGCACCCGGGCGAGGACCAGATCGGGGTCGGACACATTGCGGAAGAGGTAGGCGGCGAACACCGCGTCGAACGGCCCGGCCGCCCCAGCCTCGGCAAGCCGCTCGGCCGGGGCGTGACGGAAGGTGACGCCCGGGCCCCAGGGTTTGCCGCCCGCCACCCGGAGCATGCCCGCGGAGGCGTCGACGGCGGTGATCAGGGCGTGCGGGGCCGCGGCGAGCAGGGCGGCGGTGGACGCACCGGTGCCGCACCCCAGATCCAGTACGCGCATCCCCGCCCCGCCGGCGGGCAGCCCCAGCCGCCGGGCCGACCTGCGCAGATGTGCATGGTAGCCGGGGTTGGCGGCGACCATCCGGTCGTAGAACTCCGCGGCGTGGTCGAACGCGGACGCGAGTTCACCGCCGTGCAGCACGGTCATGAGGTGCTCCTTCGCCGACAGGACGGTCGGGCGAGCCGCGCGGACGCGTCGGCCCGTGCCCATCCCACCTCCGCTCCCGCCGGAACGCACCTCGGCTGGGCGCTTCCACGGTTCCACGGACGGCGCAAGAACCGCGTGTCCGGCCCGGCCGTGGGCCCTGCCGGGCGCGGAAGCGGCGATCATCGCCACATCGCCGCAATCCGCTGCGGACGCGCCACCCGTCCGGGAGGATCCGTTGACCGAGGCCGGCAACCCGGGTGCCGTCGACGTCGTGATCGTCGGTGCGGGCGCCGCCGGGCTGTCGCTGGCGGACCGTCTGACGGCCGCACCGGGCCCGGACGGCCTGCCTGCCGCGATCGTGCTCGTCGAGCCCCCGGCCGGATCGCCCGCACGCTCCCCCGCGCGCACCTGGTGCTCATGGGGGCGCGAGGGGGACCGCTTCGACAGTCTGGTCACCGCCCGCTGGCACCGGATGCGGATCACGGCCAGGGACGGCCACCGCGTCTGCTTCACCTCGCCGCACGCCTACCGGATGATCCGTTCGGCCGACTTCGTCCAGGGAGTCGGCGGGCAACTCGCCCGGCGGCCCGGTGTCCGGAGGGTGGCGGCGACCGTGGAAGAGGTGCGGGACGTTCCGGGAGGGGCCGAGGTCACCGGCCGCGACGTCGCGGGGCGACCCGTCCGGTGGTGCGCGCGGTGGGCCTTCGACTCGCGTCCCCCGGGTGAGCTGCCGCCCGCCCGCACCACGCTCCTGCAGCACTTCAGGGGGTGGTTCGTCACCACCGGCGTCGACTGTTTCGAGCCAGGCGTCGCCGATCTGATGGACTTCCGCACCCGCCAGCCCGCGCAGGGGCTCTCCTTCGCCTACGTACTGCCCTTCACCGCCCGTGAGGCGCTGGTGGAGTACACGGAGTTCTCCGCCGAGCCACTGACGACGCCGGCCTACGACGCGGCGCTGGAGGACTACGTCGGCCGCGCCTGGCAGCCGGCCGGCTACCGCGTCACCTCTGCCGAGCAGGGGATCATCCCCATGACGGACGGGCGCTTCCCCCGGCGCGCGGGGCGCAGCGTCTTCCGCATCGGTGTGGCCGGCGGCGCCACCCGGCCCTCCACGGGGTACGCCTTCGCCGCGATCCAGCGGCAGGCGGCCGCCGTCGCCGCCTCCTGGCACGCCGGACGGACCCCCCTGCCGCCGGTGCCGCACGCGGCCCGCCACCGCCTCATGGACGCCGTCATGCTGCGCGCCCTCGCGACGGGCCGGGCCGGCGGCGCGGCCTTCTTCGAGGATCTGTTCCGGCGCAATCCCCCGGAGCGGGTGCTGCGCTTCCTCGACGGCACGTCGACCCCGCGCGACGAGTGGGCCATCGGCACGGGCACGCCGGTGCCGGCGATGCTGCGGTCGCTTCTGGAACTCCCGCTGCTCCCACGGCGAAAGGCCACACCATGTTCCTGAGCCCCGTGTCCCGGCCGGTCCGTCCCGGCCGCGACCGCAGCGCCGTGCTGTGGCCGGCGCGGGACGGCGCCGACCGGGCGCCGGCGCCCGGTCCCCGTACGGCCGTGGTGGGCGGAGGCATCGCGGGGATCGCGGCGGCGGTCGCGCTCGCCGAGCGCGGCGTACGCGTCGACCTGTGGGAACGGGAGGACGTGCTCGGCGGCAGGGCCGCCGGGTGGCAGACCACCCTGGCCGACGGCCGGCAGGCCACGATGAGCCGGGGCTTCCACGCCTTCTTCCGCCAGTACTACAACCTGCGCGCACTGCTGCGCCGGGCCGATCCCGGCCTCGACGCGCTGCGCCCGCTCGCCGACTATCCGCTGCAGCGCGCCGGCGGCTCCCGCGACAGCTTCCGCAAGGTGCCGCGCACGCCGCCGTGGAACATGCTGGGCTTCGTCGCGCTCAGCCCAGGCTTCGGCTGGTCCAGCCTGGCCCGGATGAACCCCCGGGCCGCACTGCCCCTGCTGGACGTGCGCGTCCCGGAGGTCTACGAGCGGCTGGACGGGATCGGCGCGAGCGCCTTCCTCGACGACATCCGCTTCCCGGAGGACGCCCGCGACCTGGCGTTCGAGGTGTTCTCCCGCAGCTTCTTCGCCGATCCGAAGGAACTGTCGGCCGCGGAGCTGGTGCTGATGTTCCACATCTACTTCCTGGGCTCCGCCGAGGGACTGCTGTTCGACGTGCCCCGCGAACCGTACCCGCGGGCGCTCTGGGAACCGCTCACCGGCCACCTGTCCCGTCTGGGGACCACCGTGCGCACCGGCAGCACCGTCCTGGCCGTGCGACCGCAGGCCGAGGGCTTCCGGCTGGCGGTCACCGCCACCGGTGCGTCCTCGGCACCGGAGGAGCACCGGTACGACGCGGTCGTCCTCGCCCTCGACACGGCCGGGCTGCGGGCCGTGGTCGCGGCGTCGCCCGGTCTGGGCACCGCCGCCTGGCGCGCGGGGATCGAACGGCTGCGCCAGGCGCCGCCGTTCCTGGTCTCGCGCTACTGGCTGGACCGCCCGGTGCGGCCCGACCGGCCGGGCTTCCTGGGCACGAGCGGCTTCGGCCCGGTGGACAACGTCAGCGTCCTCGACCACTGGGAAGGAGAGGCGGCCCGGTGGGCGGGGGCGACCGGCGGTTCGGTCGTGGAACTCCACGCCTATGCCGTCGGACCGGCCGCCGACCGCGGCGCCACCCAGGAGGCGATGCTGCGCGAACTGGCCCGGATCTACCCCGAGTGCGCCGGGGCGACCGTGGTCGACAGCCGCCACGAATGGCGGCAGGACTGCCCGCTGTTCCGCGTCGGCGGCTACGGGGACCGGCCCGCCGTACGCACCGCCCACCCCCGCCTGGTGCTCGCCGGCGACCAGGTGCGGACCGCGGTGCCCGCGGCCCTGATGGAACGCGCGGCCACCACGGGGACGCAGGCGGCGAACGCCCTCCTGGCCGGCTGGGGCGTGCGCGGCCACCCGCTGTGGTCGGTCCCGCTGGGCGGGCGCAACCGCGTCCTGCGCGCCCTGGCACGAAGGGGCTGATCCATCAGGTGCCCTGACGCGCGGCCGCGGGCGTCAGCCGGGGAACCGGCCCTGGCTGCGCAGGGCGTAACGGCGCTCGGCGTACGCGAGATCATCGCGCCACAGGCGGGCGGCGGCCCGTCGCACCACCGGCCGCAGCAGCGGTGCGGCGCGGCGTGCGAGGGCGAAACCGGGGCGCGGCGAGTGCGCGACGACGGCCTCGGTCACCACGGTCCGGGGCCGTCCGTCGCCGCCCGGGCCGAGAGGGGTCGCATGGGTCTCGACGACGCTGCCCGCCCCCTCCCCGGAGAGGATCCGCATCACGACGGTGCGCGGCCCGGGTGCGGTGAACTCCGCCCGCACCGGGACACCGAGGCGTCCGCGCACCCGGAAGGAGACATCGACCAGGAAGCGGTCCGCGGCCACGCCGGTACCGTCCGCGCCGGGGGCGGCGGAGGGCGCCTCGACGACGGTGAGGTCGGCGAAGGAGTAGGGGTGGAACCAGGCCCCGTGCCACGGGTCGAGCCGGTTGGCGAGCACGTCCTGCGGCTCGCACCGCCCGGCGGCGGTCATGACGGCCGCCAGTGACGCTCCGGGGGCGGGTCGCGCCGGAACCAGCGGCGCAGGTGAGGGTTCCTCCCCGCCGGCCGCGTCCAGCCGCACCCACACCAGCAGCCCGTCGTCGTGGGCGGGGTAGGGCTCCCACCCCGGTCGCCCCGAGGGCTCGAGCGCGAGGCCGTGCCAGTGGCAGACGATCGTGCCGTCCCGCACGAAGCTCTCGCACAGCGGAGCGCCCAGGTGCGGGCACGCGCCGGGGGCGGCCCGGACCCGCCCCTCCCGGTCGCGCCAGAGCACCACTTCGACACCCGCCACCGACCTGCCGGTGACGCGGCCGCCGACGACGTCGGCGCCGGCGCCCACCACGTACCAGTTGCCGGACGGGCGGGCCTGGGCGCGCTCCAGCGCGGCCGCGATCAGTGCGGGTCTGGCCGCTCGCCAGGTGGGCGGCTGGTCCTGCCACCTGCCGCCGCTGATCCGGGCCAGCGGATGGAACGGTCGGCCGGAACGGCTCATACGGTCGACCCCTCGGGCGTGTCCGATACGGCTCCGCGCGGCAGCGGGCGCGGGCGCTCCCGGTGGGCCAGGCGGCTGGTGGCGACGCCGACGAGACCGCGGGCGGCACCGCGCGCACGGCGGCGGCGCGGCACGGCCACACGGCGGTGCAGCACCGGGTAGTCGGCCGCCTCGATCTCGTCCAGGATGCCCCGGTAGAGCACCAGGGCCGTGTCCACGCAGGGGCGTGAGACGGGGGCCAGCATGGGGATGCCGCCGGCCGCCCGCCGGTACACACCGCGGGTGAGGCCGGCGGTCTCGCGGAGGGCGCCGCGCACCCGTGGATCGGTGGTGCCGCGCTCGCGGCACCAGGCCAGCAGGGCGCGGTCGGCTCCGTGGGCGGCCAGGATGTCGCCGGGGATGTAGACCCGGCCGCGGTCCAGGTCCTCGCCGACGTCGCGCAGGAAGTTGGTGAGCTGGAAGGCGACTCCGAGGGCGGCCGCCGCGGGCGCGGCCTCCTCCCAGGTGGTGACGGTGCCCAGGACCGGGAGGCACTGCAGGCCGATCACCGCGGCCGAACCGTGCATGTAGCCGGCCAGAGCGGCGTACGTGGGGTACGCGGTGACGGTCAGGTCCATCCGCATGGCGGCCATGAAGTCGGTGAACAGCGCGTGGTCCATGCGGTGCCGGCGGACGGTGTCGGCGAGCGCGCTGACGACCGGATGGTCCGACCGGCCCGTGCGCAGCCCGTCCACCAGCACAGTCTCCAGTGCGGCGAGGTCCCGCCGCCGGGCCGCGGGCGTGGCACACGCGGGGTCGTCGCCCGCGTCGACGATGTCGTCGGCCCACCGGGCGAAGCCGTAGAGGGCGTGGACGAAGGGGCGGCGGTCCGGGGTGAGCAGCCGGGTGGCCAGGAAGTAGGTCTTGCCGTACCGGGCATTCAGCGCGCGGCAGCGGGTGTAGGCGGCGCGCGGTCCGGGCTCGGTGATGCCGGCGGCGTCGAGCTCACGGGCGGTCACAGGACGCTCCTTCGCGGTCGCCGCCCTGCCACCGCGCGGTCTCCCGCGATGCGGGCGGCGGCGAGCTTCCCGGAGATCAGCACGGTGGGCACCCCCACGCCCGGGACGGTGCCGCAGCCGGCCAGGACGACGTTCTCGGCGCCGGGGACGAGGTTGCGGGAGCGGAAGGGGCCCGTCTGGGCGAAGGTGTGCGCGGCCGAGAACGGCGTGCCCGCGGCGTGCCCTGCCGCCGCCCAGTCGGCGGGCGACACGGTGCGCAGGGTCTCGACGGACGCCTCGAAGCCCTCCAGTCCGCGTTTGTCCAGTTCCTCCATCAGGCGCTCCCGGTAGGCGGGG
The DNA here is from genome assembly GCA_033793685.1 of Streptomyces sp. ME19-03-3. Classification (GTDB taxonomy): domain Bacteria; phylum Actinomycetota; class Actinomycetes; order Streptomycetales; family Streptomycetaceae; genus Actinacidiphila. The sequence goes on from JARAXD010000027.1 coordinate 11,772, forward strand.
GCCACCTGGTCCCAGTCGACGGGGGCGGTGGCGAGGTTGGGGCAGGGCGCGAGCACGTAGTGCAGGTGCCGGCCCTCGGGTGCGAGTGAGGGGTCGGTGGTGGTGGGGCGGGTGATGAGAAGGGACGGGTCGCTCATGAGGCGCCCCAGACGGGTCAGTTCGTCGAAGGTGCGGGTCCAGGCGGCGCCGAAGGAGAGGGTGTGGTGTGCCAGGTGCGGCCAGGTGCGGCGGGTTCCGGCGTGCAGCACGAAAGCGGAGGGCGACCAGCGCAGCCGTACCGGCCGCCGGGGGGCGCGGCCGAGGAGCCGGTGGACGACCGGCAGATCCGGCGTGAGGACCACGGCGTCGCAGGCGATGCGTTCGCCCTCGCCGGTGCGCACGGCCGTCACCCTGCCGCCGGGGCCGCGTTCCAGGGCGGCGACCTCGCTCCGGTAGCGCAGGTCGGCCCCGGCGCCGGCGGCCTCGGCGGCGAGTGCGCGGGCGACGGCGTGCATGCCGCCACGGGGGAAGTACACACCGGCGACGGTGTCCATGTAGGCGATGACGGCGTAAGCGGCCAGCGCCCGGGCGGGTGGCACCCCGGCGTACAGCGCCTGGAAGGAGAACACGCGCTGCAGGCGCTCGTCCTGGACGAAGCGGGCGATGCGCGGCTGGAGCCGGCCGAAGCCGCCGAGTGCCGCCAGCCGGGCCAGGTCGGGGGTGAACAGGGACAGCGGCGAGTCGAAGTTGACGTCGATGAAGCTGCGCATCTGCACCCGGTACAACTCGCTCAGCCAGGACCGCAGCCGCCGGTACCCCAGCGCCTCCCGCCCGCCCGCGAAGCGGGCGACCTCGGCCTCCATCATGTCGGGATCGCGGTGGACGTCGAGGCAGGAGCCGTCGGCGAACCGCGCGCGGTAGGCGGGGTGCAACTCTCGCAGCTCCACTCGTGAGGCGAGGTCGCCGCCGGTCGCCGCGAACGCCTCTTCCAGGAGGTCCGGCATGGTCAGGACCGTCGGGCCGGTGTCGATGCGGTAGCCGTCGAGTTCGAGCAGTCCGGCACGGCCCCCCGGTACGCCGGCACGCTCCAGCACCGTCACCCTGCGGCCGGCGCCCAGCAGGTGGAGGGCGGCGGCCAGTCCGGACAGACCCGCGCCCACGACGACCACGTGGTCGGTGCGGCCCTGGACGGTCCTCATCGGCCGGCCTCCGCCCGTTCGGGGGTCCGCTGGACCGGGGCGGGGGTCATGCGACGGCCGCCGCGCCGATGCGGCGGGCCAGGGCGGCCAGCGGACGGACGCCCTGCGGCGCGAGGAGACCGGTCGCGAGGAGGGCGGCGGCCTCGTCGGCGAGGGCGGCGATCCGGGCCTCCACCGCGTGTACCGCGCCCAGGTCCCGCAGCAGTCCGCGGAAGGCCTTCAGCTCCGTTTCGTCCGCGAGGGGATTGCCGAGCGTGGCACGGACACGGGCTTCGGCGTCGGGCGTGGCGGACTGCCGTGCCCGTTGCACGGCCACGGCGGTCAGGTAGGTGAGCTTTCCCGAACGGATGTCGTCACCCGACGGCTTGCCCGTTTCCGCGGGGTCCCCGTACAGGCCCAACAAATCGTCACGGAGCTGGAAGGCCAGGCCGGTCCGGCGGCCGAACTCGTGCAGGACCTCGGTCGTGCGGTCGTCCGCGCCGGCGGCGACGGCACCGACGGCCAGGGGGCGCGCGACGCTGTAGAGGGCGGACTTCAGCTCCGCGGTGCGCAGCGCCGCCTGCGGGTCGTCGGAGCGTTCCGCCTGCAGGCGCAGGTCCAGGTGCTGGCCCGCCACCATCTCCGAGCGCATGGCCTGCCACAACCCCTCGACCCGGCGCCGCACGCCGGTGTCCAGGGGAACCGTTCTGAGCAGGTCCTCGGCCCACACCAGGGCCAGGTCTCCGGCCAGCACGGCCTGGGCGAACCCGTATGCCGCGGCGTCCCCGGACCAGCCCGCGCGGCGGTGCGCCTCGGCGAAGTGGGCGTGTACCGCGGGCCCGCCCCGGCGGGTGTCCGAGCGGTCCATCACGTCGTCGTGGATCAGCGCACAGGCCTGAAGGAGTTCCAGCGCCGCCCCCAGCCGGACCGGCACCGCGGCCTGGCTCCCTGCCGTCGGCCCGCCGGCGGCGAGCCAGCCCCACCACGCGCACCGGGCACGCAGCCGGGCGCCGCCCCGCGAGACGAACTCGGTCAGGACGCCGGCCAGAGCGGCGTCCGCGGGCATGACCCCGGATCCGGTGAGGCGCCGCTCCGCCATGTAGGCGGACAGTTCGGCCTCGACCGCTTCCACCACCTCGGTGTCGGCTCCCGCATCCGAGCTTCCCACGTCGGCCTCTCGGTCGTGTCCCGGGCGGCCGTGCTCCGCGCGCGAAGACGGCTCCTGCTGTCGACCGCTTCCCACCTCCACCGCATCGGGGGCCGCCCGCGCCGCAGTGACCTGCTGACGACATCGTTCGGACAGCCGGCGGGATTCACGGTCGCTCCCGACTCTCGCATCGGCCCCGGGACCGCGCATCCGCAGGCGGCCCACTCGGGCGGGCCCTGGCCGGGGCCACGCGCCACGCCGTCCCGGTCGCCGTCGCCCTGTGCCCGAGCCGGAGGCATTGGCGGGCCGTCGCTGTCCGCCGCTGCCGGGCGGGCGGTCGGCCACGTTCGGCTCCACCCGGTTCCGCGGGACGAGCGGTCACCCCGGCCAGGTCGGGACCGGGGCGACAGGCCCGGCGGCAACCCACCGCGCGGAGGTACTCGCGAACGGCGTTCGCACGGCTGACCGGCGAGCACCCGTCCGGGCGTCCACGGACCGGCGCCGAGGCGTTCCAGCGGGGCCGGCCGCGCTGCGCCGGCGGGGCGGTCGGCGCGGGTCGGGCCGCGCGGGTCGGGCCGGTCGTCGCCGGGCCCAGCCGGGCAAGGGGGTGTCCGTTTCGCACGGTCGAGGTCCGCCGCTGTTCGTCCGCGCCGGAGTTGCCGAACGTGCGGGCCCCGATCCGCCGGGACGCCTGGGTGCGGCTTCGACTGCGACGCTCCGGCGGCCGGCGACGCGCGCCGGGCCGCACGCCCGGCATCGGGCGTGCGGCCCGTCTCCTGCCGCTGTCGGATGACTCACCGGACGGCCGCAGGTGCCGGTCAGTTGTCGAGGACGGCCTGCCGTGCCTCGGGAGCCTGTGCGGCCTGTGCGGCGCCGGACGCCGCTCGGGCGGCCGGGATGGCCGCGGCGACGAGCGCGGCGAGCAGTGCGATGCCGCAGCCGACCGCCAGGCCGGTGCGGAAACCGCTCTCGGAGGTGAAGGTGTGGCCGCCGACGCTCGTGGTCATCTGGGAGAGGACGACACCGATCACGGCGGCGCCCACCGAGGTGCCGAGCGAACGCATCAGGGCGTTGAAGCCGTTGGCGGCAGCGGTCTCCGACAGCGGGACCGAACCCATGATGAGGGCGGGCATCGCGCCGTACGCGAGTCCCACACCGCTGTTGACCACCATCACCGCGAGCATGAGCCCCCAGGCGGAGCCCGTGAGGACCAGCGAGAGTCCGTACCCGGCGGCGAGGACCAGGGCGCCGCAGACCAGGGTGAGTTTGGGACCGCGGGCGTTGGTGAGCTTGCCGCCGAGAGGAGAGACGATCATCATCATGATGCCGCCCGGCAGGAGCCACAGGCCCGCGGCGAGCATGGACTGGCCGAGGCCGTAGCCGGTCGCCTTCGGGAACTGCAGCAACTGCGGGACGACCAGCATCCCGGCGTACATGCCGAAGCCCACGAAGATCGAGGCGAGGTTGGTGATCAGCACCCGGGGCCGGGCGGTGGTGCGCAGGTCGACCAGCGGGTCACGGGTGCGCAGTTCCCACCAGCCCCAGACGGCCAGCACGACGACGGCGGCACCGGACAGGCCGAGGGTGGTGGCCGAGCCCCAGCCCCAGTCGGCGCCCTTGGAGACGGCCAGCAGCAGGCAGACCAGTCCGGCGCCCAGGCCCAGCGCGCCCGGTACGTCGAAGCGCTGGCCCTTGGCGCCGGCGGGAACCTCGGGGATGAAGAACCAGATCAGCACCGCGACGACGGCGCCGAGTCCCGCGGCGCCCCAGAACAGCACGCGCCAGTCGGCGTACTGCGCGATGGCGGCGGCGATCGGCAGGCCCAGGCCACCGCCGATGCCCATGGACGCGCTGACCAGGGCGATGGAGGAACTGAGCTTCTCCGGGGGGACCACGTCGCGCAGCAGGGCGATGCCGAGCGGCACCATGCCCATGCCCATGCCCTGCAGGCCGCGTCCGACGATCATCGGCACGACGGAGGACGACAGGGCGCACACCACCGAACCCGCCACCAGGGGCACCGAGCAGACCACCAGCATGCGCCGCTTGCCGACCAGGTCGCCGAGGCGTCCGAAGACGGGCACGCACACGGCGGCCACCAGAAGGGTGGCGGTGATCACCCATGCGGCGTTCGAGGAGGAAGTGTGCAGGATCTGGGGCAGCTCCGTCAGCAGCGGGGTCACCAACGTCTGCATGATCGCGGCGGCGATGCCGGCGAGGGCCAGCGTGGCGACCACGCCCCCTGACCGAGCCGTGGGTGGTGGGGCGTTCATGTCGGCACTCCTCGCCTGGCGTTCGCACGTTCGGGATCGATGTGCATCGTACATAGGAAATGCATCGCGCACATGATGTGGTCGGTGCACGCCTGTGCGAGGATGGCGGCGGGCGCCGAGACGCACACCGGCGGCGGCCCGGTGAACGGCGGGAGGCGGAGACGGCATGGGCAGGTCCACCCACGAGGTCGAGTACGAGCAGATGCTCCTCAGCCGCCACGAAGTGCTGCGACACCGGTCCGGCAGCCTGGACCGCAGCGCCTACGTCCTCCTCAGCCGCATCCGCGTCCAGGGGCCGATGTCGATCGGCGAGCTGAGCGAGGCCTTCGCGCTCGACACCTCGACCCTCAACCGGCAGACCGCCGCGGCCATGCGGGCCGGCCTCGTGGAGCGCATCCCGGACCCCGAGGGAGGCATGGCCCGCAAGTTCCGCATCACCGCGCAGGGCGCCCGCATGCTCGACGAGGAACGGGACGCCATCATCGGCGGCCTCGACAAGGTCATGGCCGACTGGCCGGAGCGGGACATCGCCGCCTTCGCCGCCTATCTCAGGCGCTTCAACACCGACATCGAGCGCCTTGCCGGACGGCCCTGGCCGCGCCCGTGAACGCCACAGCTCACTTTCATAAATAAATCCAGGTGCTAGTCTGAGTGCGAGCGGGCCGCTCAGGCCCGCCGTGTCGAGCTGTACACGGAGCCCTGCCAGGGGCGTGTCGCAAAGGAAAGCCGTATGGACATCAAGGGATCAGTCGCCCTGGTGACGGGAGCCAACCGAGGGATCGGGCACGCGTTCGCCCGGGCGCTTCTGGAGCGCGGCGCGGCGAAGGTCTACGCCGCCGTCCGCGATCCGCGGAGCGTGACCGATCCGGACCTCGTCCCGCTGCGCCTCGACGTGACGGACGAGGCGCAGGTGGAAGCGGCGGCGCAGGCCGCGGGCGACGTCTCCGTCCTGGTCAACAACGCCGGCGTCGGCGGAGGGACCACCGGGCTCCTGTCGGGCGGCCTCGACGGCGCGCGCGAGGCCATGGAGGTCAACTTCTTCGGCACCTGGGCGGTCTCCCGGGCCTTCGCCCCCGTGCTGGCCCGCAACGGCGGCGGGGCGATGGTGAACATGCTGTCCCTGGCATCCTGGACCGGGCGCCCGGACTTCCCCGGCTACGCCGCCACGAAGGCCGCCCAGTGGTCGCTGACGGATTCCCTGCGCCAGGGGCTGCACGGCCAGGGCACCCTCGTCGTGGGCGTGCACTGCGGATTCGTGGACACCGATCTGAGCGCCTGGACCGACGCTCCGAAGATCAGCGCCGCCAGTGTGGCGGAGCTGGCCATGGACGCACTGGCCCACGACCGGTACGAGGTCCTGGCCGACGAGCCGACGCGCAGTGTCAAGGCCGCCCTCTCCCAGCCCCCGACCGTGTCCGGTGCCTGATCCGGAGCGGCGGTCCGGGCGCGCGGCGGTCCGGGTACGCGCGGCCATCGCGCTCCCGCCGGGACCGCCGTGCGCGCCGGTGCGGAATAGATGCTTCCGCTGGAACGTAATAGAGACGTAAAAGACGCTGCTCACGACCGTCCGAAGCCGCACCGGCGGACAGGGCCGTGAGCGGCGAGGAGTACGGGCTCGCCTGGGAGGCGGACGTGGGCATACGGCGGACAACCCTTCCGGGCATCGGGACCCAGTTCGACGTGGTCACGCGCGGCGGGCCGAACCTGTCGGTGGTGGTGCACCAGGACGGGCGGCGGTTCCTCGGGTTCTACGAGGCCGACGACCCCGACGCCTGCAGGATGTCCGTTGCGCTGGAGGCCGACGAGGCCGCGGGGCTGGCCCGGTTGCTGGACCCGACGCCGCTGGACGCGGTGCGGACGGACGGCATCGGGCTGGTCACCGAGCAGATCCCGGTCGACTCGAGGTCGCCGTACGCGGGGCGGCCGCTGGGCGACACCCGGGCCCGCACGCTGACCGGGGCCTCCGTGGTCGCGGTACTGCGGCGGACGAGCGCGCATCCTTCGCCCGGACCGGACTTCCGGCTGGCCATCGGGGACACGCTGGTGGTGGTCGGCACGCGTGAGGGCGTGGACGCCCTGGCCGCCATCGTGGCGGGTCGGTGAGCATGCACGACACCACCGCGCTGCTCATCGAACTCGGCGCCGTCATTCTCGGCCTGGGCCTCATCGGGCGCTTCGCGGGCCGGATGGGGCTGTCTCCCGTCCCGCTCTACCTGCTGGCCGGCCTCGCCTTCGGGCACGGCGGTGTCCTGCCGCTGTCCGCCAGCGAGGACTTCACCTCCGTGGGGGCGGAGATCGGGGTGATCCTGCTGCTCCTGCTGCTGGGGCTGGAGTACAGCGCCTCGGAACTGGTCACCAACCTGCGCACCCAGTATCCGTCGGGGGCCGTGGACTTCGTCCTGAACGCGGTACCGGGCGCGGTGGCCGCGCTTCTGCTGGGGTGGGGCCCGGTGGCGGCGGTCGCGCTGGCCGGGGTCACCTGGATCTCCTCGTCGGGCGTGATCGCGAAGGTGCTCACCGACCTCGGCCGGCTCGGCAACCGCGAGACGCCCGTGGTGCTCGGCGTCCTGGTCATCGAGGACCTGGCCATGGCGGTCTACCTGCCGCTGCTGACCACCTTGCTGGCCGGTCTCGGGCTGGCGGCCGGAGGCGTGACGCTGGCGATCGCCCTCGGCACCGTGGGCACCGTGCTGTACCTGGCGCTGCGCCACGGACGACTGCTCAGCAAGGCGGTCTCCTCCGACAACCCCGAGATGCTGCTGCTGGTCGTACTCGGGCTGGCGCTGGTGGTGGCGGGCATCACCCAGAAGCTCCAGGTGTCCGCCGCCGTCGGAGCGTTCCTCGTGGGCATCGCACTGTCCGGTGAGGTCGCCGAGGGCGCGGGGCGTCTGCTGACACCGCTGCGCGATCTGTTCGCCGCCGTCTTCTTCGTGTTCTTCGGACTGTCGACCGACCCGGCGGCCATACCGCCGGTGCTGCTCCCCGCGCTGGCCCTGGCGCTGGTCACCGCGGGCACGAAGATCGTCACCGGTTGGTACGCCGCCCGGCGGGCGGGCATCCGGGCGCGGGGCCGACTGCGGGCCGGTGGCGCGCTCGTCGCGCGCGGGGAGTTCTCGATCGTCATCGCGGGCCTCGCCGTCGCCACGCAACCCCGTATCGGGCCGCTGGCCACCGCGTACGTCCTGATCCTGGTCGTCGCCGGGCCGCTGGCGGCCCGTTACACCGAGCCCGCGGTCAGCGCGATCGGCAGGCTGCTGGGGCGCGAGGCTTTCACGCAGCCGGCGCAGGAGACGGTCGAACCCCTGGAGGCCTTCGAGGTGGCGCCGGCCGAGGACTCCCCCGCGGGGCGGTGAGCAGCGTCATCTCCCGCCGAGATGACCGACATCGTGAGCCATCTGCACCAGGCGGGAAGCCATGGCCGGCCGCGGGCGCTGCAGTAGTGGGCAGGGCAACACGAGGTGGCGCCCTACCGCCACCGCACCCGCCGAACCGCACCGCCGGTCCCGTCACGAGAGGGGGACTTCGTGGCCACGCCCCCGACGAACCCTTCCCTGCGGCGTCCGGCACCGACGGCGCAGGCCCACGGCGTCCCCGGATGGCTCGTCGGGCTGCTGGCCGCCGCCTGCGGCATGACCGTCGCCAACCTCTACTACGCCCAGCCGTTGCTGTCGTCCCTGAGCCGGGTCTTCGACATCGGTGCGGGGGCGGCCGGCACGCTGGTCACGGTGACCCAGATCGGCTACGTGGCGGGGATGGTCTTCCTGGTCCCGCTGGGCGACCGGCTGGAGAAGCGCCGACTGGTCACCGCGCTGCTCGCGGTCACCACGGTCGCGCTGGCGGCGGCGGGAACGGCCCGCAGCTTCCCGGTGCTGCTCGTCGCCTCCCTGGTCAGTGGTGCCACCTCCGTCGTCGCGCAGATCCTGGTGCCGTTCGCGGCGGACCTCGCGCCCGACCATGCCCGCGGCCGTGTCGTCGGCCGGGTGATGAGCGGCCTGCTCGCCGGCATCCTGCTGTCCCGCACCGTCGGCAGCCTGGTCTCCGACGTCGCGGGCTGGCACTACGTCTACCTCGGCTCGGCGGCCCTGATGGCCCTGCTGGCGCTGGCGCTGCGCGTCGCCCTGCCGCAGCACGCCCCGACGACAGCGCTGCCCTACTCCCGCGTCCTGCGCTCGACGGCGCGGCTGGTGCGGACGCATCCGGCCCTGCGGCGCCGCGCCTTGTACCAGGCGGCCATGTTCGGCGCGTTCAGCGCCTTCTGGACCACCGTGTCCTTTCTGCTCACCGGCCCGTTCCACTACTCGCAGATCGGCGTCGCGATGTTCGCGCTGGTGGGCACCGCCGGTGCCGCGGTGGCCCCACTGGCCGGCCGCTGGGCGGACCGCGGGTTCGCGCGCCCGATCACGGGGAGCGCCTTCGGCGTGGCGGCGGCGGCCTTCGCCGTGGCGGGTCTCGGGCAGCACAGCATCGTCCTGCTCGCGCTCGCCGCGATCCTGGTCGACATGGCCGTGCAGACCACGCTCATCCTCGGGCAGCACACCGTGTACCAACTCGACGCCGCCGCGCGGTCCCGGCTGAACAGCGCTTTCATCGCCATCTTCTTCGTGGGCGGCGCGCTCGGGTCGCAACTCGGCTCGCTGGCCTACCACGCGGCCGGCTGGACGGCGGTCAGCTCCCTGGGTGCCGCACTGCCGCTGATCGGTCTCGGCTACTGGGCGACGGAGCGGCACGCCGCCCGCGTGGGTGCGCGGAACCCGGCCTCGCGGGCCGCGTCCCGCTGACGCGCTCACCGCGCAGGCCATCGCGCCGAAGTGCTCCGCCCTGAACGCCGGGTGGTTCCGCGTGTACGGCCGGCCGACCGGGTCAACCGCGTCCCACAGCGGCCGTGTGCGGAGTGATGTGCCGCAGCAGAGCCTCGACGGCCGGCGCCGGTTCGCCCCCCGGCCGCACGACCATGACCTTCCACGAGGGCGCGTTCCGCTCGAAGCGGCGGACGGCGAGGTCGGGGAAGCGGGCGGCGATCGAGGCGGGCATGATGCAGACCCCGAGGTCGTGCCGGACCAGCTCGGCCGCGGCGAGGATGTCGTTCACCTCGAACGCCGGGGCGCGCTCGACGGTGGCTGCCCGGAAGGCCCGGTCCACCGCGGAGCGGATCGCCCAGCCGGGGGTGAAGTCCACGAAGGGGGAACGGGAGGCCTCCTCGAGGGTCACCACGTCGTCCCGCGCGAATCCGCGCGCCGGCGCGGAGACCAGGAGCATCTGCTCACGCGACAGCAGACGGGTCACCAGCCCCCGCTGCTGCTGCCGGTCCAGTGCCACCACGGCGAGGTCCACCGTGCCCTCCCGCATCGCCTGCCGGATGTCGGCCACCGCCGCCTGCCGCAGGCGCACCGTCACCCTGGGATGTTCCGCGCGCAGGCGCGCCAGGGCCCGGTGGAGACCGGCCCAGACCCCCTGCATCGTGCCGACGGTCACCTGCCCCCGCAACTCGCCCCGCACGGCGTCCACGGCGGCCCGTGCCTCCTCGGCCGCGCGCAGCGCCGCCCGGGCCGCGGGCACGAACGCCTCCCCCGCAGCGGTCAGCGACACCCGGTGCGTGGTCCTCTCGAACAGCGGGCTGCCCAACTCCCTCTCCAGCGCCCGTACGGTTCCCGACACGGCCGACTGCACGACGTGCAGCCGGTGGGCGGCCGCCGTGAATCCGCCCTCCTCCGCGACCGCGACGACCACTTCCATCTGCCGCAGATCCATGCAGCTGCCCTTCCGTCGACCGGCGGGGAGCCGGTCATCTCCGCGGACGATGATCCACCGCCTCCAGCATCGCACCGGCGGCCGCACAGGCGGCCGACTCCGCGGCACGGGTCGGGGCGTTCCGTGCCGGACGGCCGTGCGTCAGCCCGTCGCTGATGCACCAACTGCCCTATGCCCGCACCGCGTTCACTCGATGGCACACGAGGCGATCCGGATCATTCACATCCGCGTCGCGTCTGTACCCCACATTCGCCGAGGCGTTCCGCTCGGAGTCGCCGCCAGTGCAGGTACAGCTCCAGGGAGATCGCGTGCGTGCTACACCAGCCGTGGACCCGGCCGCGTCGGGCGGTTCCACGGCGGCCGATGACACCGCCTCCGCCGGCGGCGCCGTGAACGCGCCGCCGGACGTGTACGCCGCTGTCGAGGAGCAGGCGCAGCGGGCCCCGGACGCTCCGGCCGTGGTCGACGCGACGGGCACCTCCTCCTACTCCGGTCTCCTGACCGCGGCCGCCTCGCTGGCCCGGGCGCTGCCCGCGAACGGGGTCCGCCCGGGGGACCTGGTGGGCCTGTACGGCCTTGCGACGCGGGTGAGGATGATCGCGTAGCGGCACTCGGCATCGCTGGGGTCCGCGCCACCGCCTCCACGCCGGTCGCGACGCGCCCGTCGCGTCTGCCGCGCCCGCGTGCCGGACCGGGTCAGGCCCAAGCCGAGGAATCCTCCGAGGCCCCGGTCTCCTCCGCTCCAGACCGGCCGGACCCCTCGGGCGGCGCGGCGTAGGCCGCCGTACGCAAGGCTCCAGCCGTGCGGCGCGCCCTCGCCGCACGGCTCATCGTGTGCGCTCCGCCCGCGCGCGGTGCGGTCAGCGAAGTGGTACCCCGCGGGTACGGGCCGCCGCTCGCGTCGCCGGCTTGCGGTGGGGCGCCGTCGCCTCACCCCGGTAATCCGTAGTGCCCCCGCGGCACCCCAGCAGCACGGCGGCCGTTCCCGCGGTTCCGGCCCGCCCGCTTCGGCGCGCCGGGGCCGGGGGACCGTCCTGGCGGTGGGCGGCGCCAGGGGGAAGGCGGGGCCGAGCCGCTCGCGGGCCCGGTGGCGGGACCTCCCAGCGGCCGGGCCGGCCGCCGCAGGGGACATCGGCGGCGGCCATGGCGTCCGCAAGCGCGGACCGGTCGTTGCGGCGGGGCGGTTCCGGGCTGTCCGCGGCCCTCGCGGCAGCGCCGGACAACCGCGCGGCGCTCGCCCGGGACCGGGGGCCACCGCCTGGTGGGCCGCCCCGTTCAGGGCCTCGACGCCGCCACGACCTGCGGGGCCGCGCGTGTCGAACGGCTTCGCGGCGCACGCAGCGGATCACCCCCGCGTGGGCGTTCTCTGCGCGTACCATCACTCGATGGCCGACATGACCGAAACCACGCCCGGCTGGCTGTCTCCGGGCGACCTGGAGCTGACCCGCGCACGCATGCCGATCCTCTATGTCGACGCCGTGCCCGTGCGGGTCGACGACAGCGGGGAGGTGACACACATCGGTCTCCTCCTGCGGATCGGATCGGACGGGGGCGTCAGCCGCGCCCTCGTCTCCGGGCGGGTGCTCCACCACGAGCGGGTCCGCGAGGCCCTCGTCCGCCACCTGGAGAAGGACCTCGGGCCCATGGCGCTGCCCCGCATCCCGGCCTCCCCGCAGCCCTTCACCATCGCGGAGTACTTCCCCACGCAGGGCATCACCCCCTTCCACGACCCCCGGCAGCACGCGGTGTCCCTGGCCTACGTCGTCCCGGTCGCGGGCGACTGCCACCCTCGGCAGGACGCCCTCGACCTGGTGTGGTTCACCCCGCAGGAGGCGTCGTCGCCGCAGTTGCAGCAGGAGATGCTGGGCGGCCAGGGCGTGCTGCTCCGGCAGGCCCTCGCGCACGTCGGCTGCCTCGGCTGACGGCCCCGGGCGCCGGGCGGTCCGCCGGGATCGTGCGGACCGACGGGGCGCCCGCGTTCGGTCTGCCGCCGCTTCTCACCGGGGCGGCACCCGAGGGCGCCCGATCACGCGAGGCAGGTCGCAGCCGAGGGGGCTTCGTCCCTCTGCGCCTCCACAGGTGACTCGAGGGCTTCGGCGACCGTCCCGTGGACCGGTATGGCGTCGGCCAGCTCGGTGATCCGCAGGAGGCGTCTGGTCAGCCCTTCGGGGCAGACCAGACGCAACCGGCCGTCGCGGTCGCGTGCCGCGTGGTGTGCCCACGCGACGACGCTCAGACCGCTGGCGTCGCAGAACTCCAGCCGGGACAGGTCCAGGACGACATCGGCCGGGCCGCGTCCGCCGATGACGTCCTCGAGGTGGTCGCCCAGCCGGTACGCGGTCGAGATGTCGAGTTCGCCCGCCACCTCCACCACGGACCACCCGTCGCGACGACGGGAGGAGACCGTCAACGGTTCCATCGCTCTCACCTCCCGCGACGATGCGCGTTCCCCTCGCGTGCCGAAGCCGCTCCGCGCGGCCCGGAACAGACTCCGCTGTGCCAAACCCGGAGCCTGCGCTCACATGGGGCCCCGGGCTGCTCCGGCGCTTTCGTACCAGGACCCGTACCCAGATTCGGCATATGCCAACAGAATGTGCGGGGGATTCGGCCTGTGCGACCGTTCCCCGGCGGGCCGGCCCCACACCCTCCCCTCGAGGACGGGTCCGACCGCGTCCGCATGCATGGGGCATGAGCGTGCGGGTACAGGGACGCTGATGGAGGCATCGCCTCCGCTTGCCGTCCCACACCGATCCGGCGCGGGTCCCGGCCGCCGCCCGGCCGCGGGAGCCCGGTCTGCGAGGCACCCAGATGAAGCTGTCCTTCCTGCAACCGCTGTACTGCCGGCCGGGGCCGTGGGCGAGCACCTACCTGGACACCTCCCGTGACGTCGAGGAACCCGACAGGGTCATCGCCTCGCGCTGGCGCCGGCTGCGTGACGACCTCGCGGCCCACGGCGCCGACCCCGCCACCGTGCACGCGCTGCACGCCGCCGTGGGCATCGACGACGACCTGCCCGGACGGCACGGTCAGGCCCTGTTCGCGGCCCGCGGGGAGCTCGTGCTGGCCGAGGAACTGCCGGCCCCGCCCCCACACGACACGGCCAGCGTCGACGACCTCCCCGACGTGCTGCCGCTGGCGCTGCAGCGCGCTCCGGACCTCCCCTACCTGGCACTGTTCATCGGCCGTACCGAGGACGCCGACAGCATCCGGCTCGCGGCCCAGGCCGAACGCTGGCCGGCCGGACGCATCGATGCGGACCTCGCGGTGAGGCAGACGGTGCCGGGCGCGGAATGGCAGCAGACCGCTCCCCAGCTCGCCCGGGACCTGGCCGACCTGGCCGACCGCGCGGGCGCCGAGGTCCTCGTACTGGGCAGGGATCCGGGCGACTCCTGGGTGTCCGGCGTCCTGGTCGACCGCATGCCGGAACACCTGAGGAAGAACCTGGTCACGGTAGACAACCACAACCCCGGGGGCACCATGGACCGGGCTCTGCTGGAGGAGCAGCTCGCCCGTGAGCTGGGCGGCCGGCTCAACGCCGCCGACCAGGCGCGCCTGGAGGCGTACCTGGCGCAGCGAGCCCGCGACCGCGAGGCGTCCGAGGGCACCACCGCCACCGTGACGGCTCTGCGGCGCGCACAGGCGACCGCCGTCCTGATCAACGACCCGCCCTCGCTCCCGGACCGCCTGTGGGCCGGCCCGGAGGCCACGCACATCGCGGAGTCGGCCCGGGAACTGCGTGCCTGCGGGGTCGAGTGCGTACGCGAGGAGTCCGCCGGCGCCACCCTTCTGCGTGCGGCCGCGGGAACAGGTGCCGAGCTGGTCGTCGTGCCCCGCCGGACCCTCCCGTTGGACGGCGGAGTGGGTGTCCTGCTCCGCCACCACGACACCCTCACACCGTCCCGCTGAGGCCGCGGCCTGCGGAATCGGCGGTGTACCGCCCGCGTTGTACTGGTGAGTACAACGGGAGGAACGAGATGGACACCGTCGACCCGGGGCAGCGGCCGGGGCGGCACGCCCTGACGGCCGGGACGGAGTGCTGGGCCCTGCCCTACCGGTCCGATGCCCCCGCACAGGCCCGTGGACTGGCCAGGGAAGCCCTGCGCCGCTGGGGCGTGCCGTCAGCCACCGCCGGGGAGGTCCTGCTGGTCGTATCGGAACTGGTCACCAACGCCTTCGAGTACGCGCGGCCGCCCATCGCCTTCCACCTCGGCCTCGACGCGGACAACGGGCAGATCCGGGTGCAGGTCACCGACGGCGGGCCGGCGGCCACCGTGGGAGCGTGGGCGGCCGGCTGCGGCGACGCCGAACACGGGCGGGGCCTGCTGATCGTGCACCAGGTCGCCTCGGCACACGGTGACCGGACCGAGGCGGGCCGCGCCACGCACTGGGCGGAACTCACCCTCGCGGCCTGAGCCGCGAGGGGCGCCGTGCCCGGGACCCGGGTGCGGCTACCGCGGCAGAGGGCGGTCGTGCCCGGCCTGCTCCGCCCAGATGGTCTTTCCCGTGGGGGTGTGGCGGGTGCCCCAGCGGTGGCAGAGACGGCCGACCAGCAGCAGGCCCCGGCCGCCCTCGTCCAGGATGCGGGCACGCCGCAGGTGCGGGGAGGTGTTGCTGGCGTCGGAGACCTCGCAGATCAACGTCCCGTTGTGGATCAGCCGTAGCTGTATGGGCGCCCGGGCGTGGCGGATGGCGTTGGTGACCAGTTCGCTCACGATCAGCTTGGTGGTGGGCACCGCCTCCGGCAGACCCCACTGGGTGAGCTGGCCGGCGGCGCGCCGACGTGCGTCGGCCACCGCGGCGGGCCGGTCGGCGACCTGCCAGGTGACGACGTGGGAGGCGCCGAGCGCGTGGGGCCGGGCGACCAGCAGTGCGGCATCGTCGGCGTGGTCCCCGTGCAGCAGTTGCCCGAGCAGTGTGTCGCACACCGTGTCCAGCGACGGCGCGGGGTGCTCCAGGGCCCGGCGCAGGCGCTGCAGACCCGCGTCGATGTCGTGGTCGCGGTCCTCGACGAGCCCGTCCGTGTACATCACCAGGAGACTGTCCTCGGGCAGGGACAGCTCCGTGTTCTCGAAGGGCACGCCCCCCACACCCAGGGGCGGCCCGGGTTCCACGTCCACGAAGTCCACAACGCCCCCGGGGGAGACGACCGCCGGCGGGGGATGGCCCGCACTGGCCATGACACAGCGGCGCGCCACGGGGTCGTAGACCGCGTACACGCAGGTGGCGCCGATCTCGCCGGCGTTCTCCGCGCCTTCCCTGGCCTGTTCGAGGACCAGGTCGTCGAGGTCCGCGAGGAGCTCGTCGGGAGGCAGGTCGATGTCGGCGAGGGTGCGCACCGCGGTGCGCAGCCGGCCCATGGCGGCGGATGCGTGGATGCCATGGCCGACGACATCACCGACGACCAGCGCGACCCGCGCGCCCGACAGCGGGATGACGTCGAACCAGTCCCCTCCTACGCCCGCGTGGGGGTCGGCCGGCAGGTAACGGGCGGCGGTCTCCACCGCCAGGTGCGCGGGCACCCGCCGCTGGAGTTGGCTGCGCTGCAGGTCGCGCGCCGCGCCGTCGCTCTCCGGGGGGACCACGGCCTCGATGAACCACTGGCGGCGGCCTTCCGCGTCCGTCAGGGGGCAGGCCCGCAGGTCCACCTCGACCGGGCCGCCGTCGCGGTCGCGCAGCACCACCCGGGCACTCCAGGCCCGCAGGTGGGCCAGATGCCATCGGGCGTACTCCGGCAACCGCGCGCCGAGCAGGGCGGAGGCAGGTCTGCCGAGGACGTCCGCCGGGCGGTATCCGAGGAGCGACTGAGCCTCACGGCTCCACGCGGTGAGCCGGCCCCGGTCGTTGACGGCGGCCGCGATCACGGCGGCCGCCCGCGGGTTTCCGGTGCCGGCCACGCCGTCGGGCGGCGCCCCGTCATTGCTCATCACGAACCACGTTCCAGCACGCTGACGTGCTACAGGAGAAATCTCAACCGTTTATCACAATAGACGCGATCCAGAATTGAACACACTTTTAGGGTTTTACCGGTCACCCACATCCGCGGGGGCCGTCGGCCGTCCCCGGAGGCGGGCGTCCCGTTTGGGGCGGCCCAAAGCGGTCAGGCGTCCCGTCGGACGGGCTCGGGCAGCGGACCGACCCCTACCTGAATGGGTGGACAGCCATGAGCGACGCGAAGACCGAACGCGAACAGGCCGACGAACTCCCCGGTGGCGACGTCGTGCGCATCCTGCTGCAGCAGCACGCGCACATCCGGGACCTGTTCTCGAACGTCACGAAGACCCGGGGCGAGCAGCGGCAGCAGTGGTTCGACGAGCTCCGGGCCACACTGGCGGTGCACGAGACCGCCGAGGAGATGATTTTGCGCCCGGTCGCCAGGCGCACCGCCGGTGAGGCCGAGGCCGACGCACGCGACCGCGAGGAGAAGGCCGCCAGTGAGGCACTGGCCGGGCTCGAGAGGATGGATGTCGACAGCGACGAGTTCGCGACGGAGTTCCGCTTCTTCGAACGCGCCGTCATCGCGCACGCCGAACGCGAAGAGCGCGAGGAGTTCCCGGCGGTGCGCGCGGGCTGCGACCGGGAGCAGCTGCGCACCATGGGGTACCACCTGCAGTCGGTCCTCGCCATGGCGCCCACGCACCCGCATCCCAAGGTCGCGGGATCGACGACGGCGCAGTGGATGGCAGGCCCGTTCGCGGCGCTCCTGGACCGGGTCAGGGACGCGGTCGCGGCCTCCGGCGACCGTCACTGAAGGAGTTCGGCGACGCCCGGCGTCGCGGCGGGGCCGGGGCAGGGCCCGGCGCACCGGGCGATGCGGTGGTCCTGAGCGCTCGGCGGCCCAGGGGTGGACACCGCACGGCCGGGTAGCCGTTCGGAGGGACGCAGCGGGAACGGGTCGGTCCTGCCGAACCTTGTGGAGGTGCGATGCCTCGACGACGCTACGGGACGATGGCGGCGGGTCTCGCGATGGTCGCCGCGGTGAGCGCCTGCGGCGGTCTCGCCGAGCGACAGGACGCTGTCTCCACGGCGGCGGCGCGGTTCGAGCAGGCCCGGGGGGACCATCGGTTCGGCGCACTGTGCTCCGCGCTCGCCCCCGCGACCCGCGACGAGCTGGAGCAGGCGGCGAAGCAGCCGTGTCACTCGGCGATCTCCGAGGAAGGGCTGACCGCGGCCGGTGCCGTACGGCACGTGGATGTCTACGGCGGCCAGGCCCGGGTGGTCCTGGAGCACGACACCCTGTTCCTCGCGCACTTCCCCTCCGGCTGGAAGATCAGCGCCGCCGGCTGCGCGCCGGTGCCGCAACAGCCCTATCAGTGCAAGATCAAGGGCAGGTGAGAGCCATGCGTACGCTGTTCGTCGGCACTCTCGGGCTGATCGCGGTCGGCCTGGCGTACTTCACGGCGCTGGGGCTGATGCACCGGTGAGCGCCTCCCCCGCCCGCGGCGAGGCTGCGGCAGGACGCCGGCGGGCGTGGCGGTTCATCCGCGACAACAGCCTCGGGCTCGCCTTCTTGTCGGCCTTCCTGATCGCCCTCGCGGGGCAGGCGGTGGCCGGTCACGCCGAGTTCAACAACCAGCTCGTCACCGACGGCCTGGCGCCGGTCGGCTTCGGCGCCTACCTGACGTCCTCGGACTTCGCCGTCGACGTGACGGAGAACTGGCAGTCGGAGTACCTCCAGTTCTTCCTCTACATCTTCGCCACCGTCTGGCTGCTGCAACGCGGATCCTCGGAGTCGAAGGAACTCGGCAGAGCGAGCACCGAGTCCGACGAGGAACAGAGGGTGGGCGAGCACGCGCACCGCGACTCGCCCCGTTGGGCGGCGGCAGGCGACTGGCGCGGGATGGTCTACTCCCGTTCCCTCGGTCTGGTCATGGCGACGATCTTCCTGCTGTCGTGGCTCGCGCAGTCCATCAGCGGTGTCGCCGCGTACAACGAGACGCAGCTGCGCCAGTTGCAGGCCCCGACCAGTTGGTCCGACTACCTCTCGTCCGCGGACTTCTGGAGCCGTACGCTGCAGAACTGGCAGTCCGAACTCCTGGCCGTCGGCTCCATGGCCATTCTGGCCATCTACCTGCGGCAGCGTGGTTCGCCGGAGTCGAAGCCCGTCGGGGCGCCGCACAGCGCCACCGGCGTGGAGAGCTGACCGGGGAGGGGTCGTGACGGCGGCGGGGCGCCTGCGCGAAGCCGACCGGTGGGTGACGTCCCGCATAGCGGCCTGGGACTCGCCGTACGCGCGGCATGCGCTGCCGGCGGTGGGCTGGGCGGCGAAGCACAGCAAGGTGTGGTGCGCGTCGGCAGCCCTCATGGCGGGCTTCGGGGGCAGGCGCGGCCGCACGGCCGCGCGGGCGGGCCTCAGCGCCGTCGCGCTGGGCCAGGTGGCCGCCACCTTCGCGGTCAAGCCACTCACCCACCGGGCGAGGCCGCCGCGGCAGTTGATCCACCATCAGACCGGGCAGCGCCCCGAAAGCTCCTCCTTCCCCTCCGGGCACACCGCCGCGGCGGTGGCGTTCACCGCGTCCGTGGGCCGCACCTGGCCGGCCATGGGGGCGGTGTGCGCGGTGCCGGCGGCAATGGTGAGCTTCGAGCGCGTGTACAGCGGGGCCCACTACCCCAGCGACGTCGCGGCGGGGGCGGTCGTCGGGCTCGCCGCCGCCCGACTGGTCAGCGTCCTGCCGCTCTTGCGTCAGCATTCCACCGGAAAGCAGGGCAAAGGACGGGAAGCATGCTGTTTGTTCGGATTCGGCATGGGCAGGCGTGCCATGTCCTCATGAACGGAGAAGAGCAATGGCCACAGGTGAGACAGGTTTCAAAGACGTGGCGTACGACCTGGTGTCGGTCCAGTACCACTCGTTGAAGTCGGGGCACGACTACGGTCAGTACGTCAGGGACGCGAAGAGCGCCGGGGAGAACGACATCGCGGACTTCTTCCAGGACGTCATGCGTGAGGACTCCGAGCGCGCCGCCCGGTGCCACCAGTTCCTGTCGGAGCTGGCCGAGAAGGGCGACATCGGCCCGGCGGCGTCCTGACCGGACGCGCCGGCGGGCGAGGCGCTCCTGTCCCGCGCCGAGTGGGGCCCCGCGTGGCGTGGGACGCCGCCTCCTGAAGGCACCTCCCGCGCCCGCCCGGGACATCTGCCAACGCCCCGGCCCGGCACGTCGGTCCGTACAGGACGCTGACGCGGACGCGCCGGGGGCGGCGTGCCGCCCCGGTGACGCGCGGCTGCGGGCGCGAAGCCACCTGGCGTGCGTCCCTCATCCTGCGGGAGTCGGGTGGCAGGGACGGCCCGGCGGCGAGGAGACGTGCGGGTGGGCCCCGGGCGCGGGCACGTGCCCGGGGCCCGCGGCATCGAGGAGGAGACATGACCGTGCCCTCGGACGGGTCGCTGCTGGTGCACTTCATCGGCAACGCGACCGTCCTGCTCAGGTACCGCGAGCTGACACTGCTGACCGATCCCAACTTCCTGCACCGCGGGCAGTACGCGTATCTCGGATACGGGCTGTTCACCCGTCGGCTGACGGAGCCGGACGTGGACCCGCGCCACCTGCCCGCCGATCTCGACGCGGTGGTCCTGTCCCATCTCCACGGGGACCACTGGGACCGGGTGGCACGACGGCGCCTGGACAGGTCCCTGCCGGTGATCACCACTTCGCACGCCGCGCGGCGGCTGCGCGCGCTGCACGGCTTCCGTCGCGCCCTGGGCCTGCGTACCTGGCAGGACCACACCGTGGTCCGGGGCGGGACACAGGTCCGGGTCACCTCGATGCCCGGGAGGCACGGGCGCGGCGCGCTGGGGCGGCTGCTGCCCCCGGTGATGGGCAGCCTGCTCGAGTTCGGCCCGAGGTCGGGACCGCCGGAGCTGCGCCTGTACATCTCGGGAGACACCTTGATGGTCGACGCCCTCGAGGAGATCGGTCGGCGGTATCCGAACGTGGACCTCGCCCTTCTGCACCTCGGCGGGACGACGCTGCCGGGAGGCCTCCTCGCCACGATGGACGGGGCACAGGGCGCGGAACTCGCGGCGCGGATCCGTCCTCGGCTCGTGATGCCGATCCACTACGGCGACTACACGGCGATGAGGTCGCCGCTCACCGAGTTCCTGTCGGAGGCCGGCAAGCGGGGTCTGTCCGAGCGGATCGTGCACTGCGGGCACGGCCGGACGGCGACCGTCCCGACAGCCGGCCGGCCCGTCAGCGTCTCGGACTGACGTCCGCCGGCGCTCCCGGTCGGGTGGTGGAGTGCGCCCGCGCAGTGGGGTACGCGGCGGCCGAGGCCACGGGGGCGGACTCGTCCGGCCCGGCCGCGGCGCCGATCCCGGTCCGCCTTTCCGCGCCGTCGCGGAGACGCCGGGCCGGCCGCCACGTGGTCACCAGGGCGGCCGCCAGCAGCAGTTCGGCGATGTCACCGCCGTAGTACATGATCTCCGCCGCTCCCCGCACCTGGGCGGCGGGCGCGTGGACGTACAACCAGTAGCCGCCGTACATCAGTTGGGCCATCACCGCGTGCCCGGTCACCGCGGCGCCCAGACAGACCAGCCGGGCCCTGACCCCCGGGCGGGCGGGGGCAGGGTCCGGGCCGGCGATGGAGTGGGCGAAGAGGCAACCGGACAGCAGGAAGTGGGCGTGCAGCAGCCAGTGGCCCGTCCGGCTCGCCGCGACCGTTTCGTAGAGGGGGGTGAAGTACAGCACCGCCAGCGTGCCGGTGGACAGCATCAGTGCCACGGCCGGATGGACGAGCACCCGGGCGGGCTGGCTGTGGAGGAACGCGATCAGCCGACGGCCCTGTCGGGCGGGCAGGGAGCGCAGCACGAGGGTGACGGGGGCGCCGAGCACCAGGAGCAGGGGCGCGTACATGCCGACGAGCATGTGCTGGGTCATATGACCGCGGAAGTCCCCATGGGCGAACGAGGCGAGTGGGGGCAGCAGCCCGGTCCCGAGGACGGCGAGGCCCGTCAGGAAGGCCGCCGTCCGTACGCGGCTCCAGCCGCGGACGGGATTGCCGTGTCGGGCACGCCGGGCCAGGCGCACATAGGCCCCGGCGGCGAGCAGCAGCGCGAGCAGCGGCACCACCGCTTCCAGCACACCGGTACCGTCGCCGTGCCGGTCCATGGGCGTCCCGTGGCCGATCACGCGGTTCGCGGCATTCGGGCGTCGGGAGCGGCACCGCCGACGGGCCGGCCGCCGCGCTGCAGCAGGTAGCCGGCGAGGGACAGCAGCACGCCGAGGACGAGGAAGCCGATGTCCCACCAGATCTGGTGAGCGCCGCCGCGGACATGGTGGATGCCGAGGATCTGGTGGTCGAGCAGTCCTTCGACGACGTTGAACAGGCCCCAGCCGACCAGCATCCAGCCCCACAGCACGCGGGAGCCCCACACGCGGCGGCGGTCGTGGGTCACCCTGGAGTAGAGGATGGCCAGGCCCAGCAGCACCGCCAGCCAGCACAGGGCATGGAAGGCGCCGTCCCAGACGGTGTTCATCTCCAGCCCCGGGACGGTGCGCGGGTCGTAGTACTTCACCCCGATGCGGTCGTCGTCGGTGCCGGTGAGCATGTGGTGCCACTGCAGGATCTGGTGGAGCAGGATCCCGTCGACGAACCCGCCCATCCCCACTCCGAGGACGATCCCCGGCAGACGCAGCCCGACCGGGCGGTCACCGGCTTCGTGTGCGCTGGCGCTGGCGCTGGCGGCCATCGCGTACCTCCATTGCTGATCGCACTCCCACTCTCCCCGGCTCGGCCCCGGGATCACCAGGCGTTCCCCGGTCGGCCTCGCGACCCGCCCCGGAGCCCGCGTTCGCACCCGAACGGCCCTGCCCGCCCGCAGGTCACCCGTCGTTTCGGCTTCACGGCGTCACACCGCGCTCAACCATCGGCACCTTCCGGCCCCGGAGGGCTCTCGCCCGTGAGCGGGATCAGGTCCTGCGGCGCTGGTCGTGGCTGGTGCGGCGGAGCAAATCGGTGTGCCGGGTCACGCCGGCGATGCGTTCCGCGAGGTCGGGGTGATCGTCCTGTACGTGCCGGAGGACGTCGGCGAGCGGAATCATCAGGCGCGCCGCGTCGTGGTGGGCGAGCGCCCGGTCCACCGCGGCGACGGCGGGGCGGGCCGCGGCCGGCAGGTCGGCCAGGGCGGTGACCTGGGAGCCGAGGCGGCGCAGGTCGGCGGCGTTGTCCCGAGCCCAGGCGGTGACGCTCCGCTCGGCGGCGCGGCGGTCGCGCGTGGCCTGCACGCGCTGCTCACGGGTGCTGCCTTCCGCACCCGGCTGCAGCCGCAGGTAGCGCCGCTCCGCCGCCTGGCGGCTCGCGACGCCCAGGGGGCCCGCCAGATCGGCCCAACTGGCCCCCGCCGCACGAGCCGTCTCGATCAGCCCGCTCTCCCAGTCGGCGAGCTGCTCGCGCACTTCACGCAGCAGCATGAGCGAGGCCAGCGCCTGCCCGGGCCCGTCCTCGGTGACCTGCGCCGGCGTCGTGCCCTCGGCACGCGCCGCCCGCAGCGCCTCGTCGATGGCGGACAGGGCGGTCGCGGCGGCCAGGAAGGACACGGTCCCGGGCCGGGGTGCGCGGGCGTGCGGATCACGTGTCAACGTCGAGCTCCTCCGGCGGACGTCGTCATCTCGACGACCTCTCGTTTGTCATCGCTTCGACGACATGGTACAACGGAGTCAGGTGAAGCGCATTGGCAGCAACTGCCCGAACGCTTGGAGGTGTTTCCCATGTTGATGCGCACCGACCCGTTCCGTGAGCTGGACCGCCTGACCCAGCAGCTGCTCGGTTCGTCCGGCACCTGGTCGCGGCCCTCGATGATGCCGATGGACGCCTACCGTGAAGGCGACCACTACGTGATCGCCCTCGACCTGCCCGGCGTCCCGCCCGAGGCGATCGACATCGACGTCGAGCGCAACATGCTCACGGTCAAGGCCGAACGCCGCCCGGTCGCCAAGGCCGACGACGTGCAGATGGAGCTGTCCGAACGGCCCCTCGGCGTCTTCTCGCGGCAGCTCATGCTCGCCGACACCCTGGACGCCGACCGGATCGAGGCCGATTACGACGCAGGGGTGCTGACCCTGCGCATCCCGATCGCCGAGCGGGCCAAGCCCCGCAAGATCGCGATCACGTCCACCGGCGACCGCAAGCAGCTCAGCGGCTGAGCCCCGCCCCGGACAACCGACCCGGCATGCAGACAGCGGAGGACGGGCAGCCGTTCCCCTCCCCCCTCGGTTCCGTCCTCCGCAACACCCAAGGGGGAAACCGTGGCCATGCAACCCGACGCGTTCCTGGCCCGGGTCCAGGAACGCGGCAAGTACCGCACACCGCACGAGGCCGACCGGGCGGCGCGCGTCGTGCTCGGACTGCTCGGCGCCCACGTGGTCGGCGAGGAACGTGCCGAGCTCGCCGCCCGCCTGCCGGAGACCTACGCACTCATCCTGCTCAACCCCCTCCAGGCCGCCGAGCCGCTGGACGCCGAGCGCTTCGTGCGGGCCACCGCCGCGTGGATCGAGGGCGCCAGCGAACAGACGGCGCGCTGGGACGTCGGCGCCGTCCTCAGCGTGGCCGCCGAGGAGGCCGGACCGGACCTGGTGCGGCGGCTCCTGCTGCAGTTGCCGCCCGGCTACGACCTGCTGTTCGGCCACCTCGAACCGGCCTGACCACCACGGCCAAGGGGCGGGGCGTTCGGCGCCCCGCCCCGCGGCACGACCGAGAAAGGAAGGCACACCGATGTCCCCGCAGCGCCAAGTGGACCCCCAGGCCACGGCGATGACGTTCGACGCACTGGTCGACCACGTCCGCTACGAGGGCGCCTACACCACCCGCGACCAGGCCGAGCGGGCCGTGCGCCAGGTGCCGGCCGGCCTGGGCCGCCCGCTGACCGGCGACGAACGCGTCGCACTCGCCGCCCGCCTTCCCGTCGAGGCCGCCCTGGAGTTCACCGCCCAGATCCCCCGTGCGGACCCCCTCACCGGCCTCGCCTTCGTCAGCGACCTGGCCGCCCGCACCGGCACCACGCCCGCCGCCGCGCGGTGGGACACCGGCACCGTCTTCGCGGTGCTCAGGCGCCTGACGGGCGAGGACCTCGTCAGCCGGATCCTCGCACACCTGCCCGGCGGGTACGCGTTGCTCTTCGGCCGCGCCGAACTGGCGCCGAGTCGGTAGGAGTCGCTCCCCCGGCCGTCAGCGGGCGGGTCTGCCCCGACCGGGCAGGCCCGCCCGTGCGCCATGCGGGTCGGAGGCCGGCCGCCCGGCGGCCGCGGTCCCCGTGCGCGGGCTGCACGGCGAGGGCGCTGACGCCGGGCACCACAGACGCGCCCGTCGCACTCGGATGCGTGTGACCCGCGCCCCTTTCCATGGGTGACCGATGTCACATCGCCGGGGGCTGTCCGGTCAGAACGGTAGAAGGCTCAACTTCTTCTCGGCCCACCGGGCCCGACGGATGTGTGAGGAGGCGCGCCATGCTGCACATCGCCAAGGCCGTATCAGCGCTCGGGGGAGCGCGTGTCCACGACCCCCACGACTACGCCCTCGCGCCGCGGTGCCGGCGCGTTTCGCCGTACCGAGCCACCTCGAGGGACAAGTGGCTGGTGGGTTTCCGGGTCCACACCCGGGGACCGGCGCCGACCTGGTTCTACTACGTGGTGGATCATGCCAGCGACGCCATGGACGCGAAACAGGCGGCCTTGTCCATGGCCGGTGACGAGATCGACGCGCCGTGTCCACACGGGTTCGATGCCATCGGCAGGACGGAGATCCGGATCCTCTACGACGACGGGATCGGGCCGCGGCGCCTTCTGCCCTCCACATGACGGGCCGCCGCCCGGCGGGTGCCGAGCGGCGCCGGCCGGCCGCCCTTCGGGCCGAGGACACGACCGCCGCCGGTGCCCCGTTGCGGGGGCACCGGCGGCGTCGGGCGCGACTACTTGGTGAGCGGGGAGAGCTTGGGGTCGTTGGCGTAGGCCTCGGCCGCGTTCTCCTTGGTCACGATGACCGGCGGGAGCAGGTACGACGGGACGACCTTGCTGCCGTTGTTGTACGACTTGGTGTCGTTGATCGTCGGCTTGCCGCCCGTCTGAAGCGCCTGGACCATCTTGATGGTCTCGGCGACGAGGTTGCGGGTGTCCTTGTTGATGGTGGAGTACTGCTCACCCGCCATGATCGACTTCACTGACTCGACCTCGGAGTCCTGGCCGGTGACGACCGGGACCGGCTTGCCGGCGCCCTTCACCGAGGTGATGATCGCCCGGGCGAGGGTGTCGTTCGGCGAGAGCACGCCGTCGAGCGTCTTCTTGCCGTTGTAGGTGGAGTTCAGCAGCGAGTCCATGCGGCTCTGGGCGTTCTCCGCCTTCCAGCCCTGGGTCGCGGTCTGCTTGATGTCGGTCTGGCCGGAGCCGACAACGATGTCGCCCTTGTCGATGGCGGGCTTCAGCACCTCCATCGCGCCGTCGAAGAACACCTTCGAGTTGTTGTCGTCCGGCGAACCGGAGAACAGCTCGATCGTGTAGGGGCCCTTCGCCTTCTTCGCCTTCATGCCGTCCAGCAGCGCCTGGCCCTGCAGCTGGCCGACCTTGAAGTTGTCGAACGCGATGTAGTAGTCGACGTCCGGGGTGTTGGTGATGAGGCGGTCGTAGGCGATGATCGTCGCACCGGCCTGCTTGGCCTGCGCCACCTGGGTGGACAGCTGCGAGGCGTCGGTCGCGCCGATGACGATGACCTTCGCGCCCTTGGTGACCATGGAGGAGATCTGCGCCTGCTGGTCCGCGACGGTGGTCGAGGCGCCCGCGTACTGCACGTCGGCCTTGAAACCGGCGTCCTTCAGGCCGTTGGTGAACAGGTCACCGGCGAGCACCCAGTTCTCCGAGGTCTTCGCCGGCAGCGCGACACCGACCAGGGCGTCCTTCGCGAAGCCGCCCTTGGCGTCGCTGGTGTCCGTGCCGGTGGAGCCCTCGCGTTCGTTGGAGCATGCCGTGCCCAGGGCGAGCAGCGCGGCGGCGCCGATCACGGCGATGCCTCTGGTGATGGTTCTGCGCATGTGGGTTGTGCCCTTTCCTGGTGATGCGGGGTCAGACGAGCGCCGCCTGGTGCGGCACCCTGGGGGGTACTGCCGGTCGGTCAGCCCGCGACCGGAGCCTTGTCGGGGTCGGAGGCCGGGTTCGGCGGGTCGACCGGTGTGGACGTCTCGTTCTGGCGGAACGGACGCATCAGGGTGCCGATGATCGAGAAGCGCCCCTGGCTCTTGCTGTAGACGTCGAAGGCGACGGCGAGGAGGAGGACCAGGCCCTTGATGATCTGGACCATGTCCGAGCCGACGCCCTCCAGTTGGAGACCGTTGTTGAGCAGCGCCATGACCAGACCGCCGACGATGGAGCCGCTGATGGTCCCGAGGCCGCCGGAGACGGCGGCGCCGCCGATGAAGACGGCCGCGATGGCGTCGAGTTCCCAGCTCAGACCGTCCTGCGGGCCGGACGCCGCGGACCGGGCCACGAAGATCATGCCGGCGAGCGCGGCCAGCACGGACATGTTCATCATGACCAGGAAGTTGACGCGCCGGAGCTTGACGCCGGACAGCTCGGCCGCGCGGGAGTTGCCTCCGACGGCGTAGATGTGCCGGCCTCCGATGGTGTTGCGGGTGTAGTACGAGTAGGCCAGCACCAGCGCGATCAGGATGATGCCGGAGATCGGGAAGCTGGTCCCGATGCGCCCGCCGGCGAACCGCAGCGCGGCGAAGACGATGACGCCGACCATCACGACCAGGCGGATCCCCGTGACCCACAGCGGCGCGGCGTCGGCGTGCATGGCGCGCCGGGTCTGCCGGGCCTGCCACTCGCGCCAGGCCACGCCCGCGCAGGCGACCAGGCCGAGGAGGAGGGTCAGGTTGTTGTAGCCGGTGTCCGGGCCCACTTCGGGCAGGAAGCCGGCACCGATGTCACGGAATCCGGTGGGGACCGGCACGGTGTCGGCGTTGCCGATGTACTGGTTGCCGCCACGGAACAGGAGCATGCCCGCCAGGGTGACGATGAACGCCGGCACCCCCACATAGGCGACCCAGAAGCCCTGCCAGGCACCGATCGCCGCGCCGACGAGCAGGCCGAGCACGATGCCCAGCGGCCAGGGGAGCGAGTGCTCCTGCATCGTCTTGGCGACCACGATGCCGGTGAACGCGGCCACCGAGCCGACCGAGAGGTCGATGTGCCCGGCGACGATCACCATCAGCATGCCGATGGCCAGGATCAGGATGTAGGAGTACTGGCTGACCACGGCGATGAGGTTGCCGGAGGTCAGGGTCAGGCCTCCCGTCCAGATCTGGAACAGGAGCACGATCGCGACGAGCGTGGCGATCATGCCGAACTGGCGGGCGTTGGAGGTCGAGCCTCCGAAAAGGTTCTTCTGCAGGTCTGAGATGCGGCTCATGGGCTCGGTGTCTTCTTCATAGAGGTCATCTGTTTCATGAGGAGTTCCGGGTTCGCGTCGCGGCGCGTCACCTCACCGGTGATGGCGCCTTCGAACACCGTGTAGATGCGGTCGCACAGTCCGATGAGCTCGGGCAGTTCCGAGGAGATGACGATGACGCCCTTGCCCTGGGCCACCAGCCGCTGGATGATGCCGTAGATCTCGTACTTGGCCCCCACGTCGATACCGCGGGTGGGCTCGTCGAGGATGAGCAGGTCCGGGTCGGTGAACATCCACTTGGCGAGGACGACCTTCTGCTGGTTGCCGCCGGAGAGCTTGACGACCTCCTCGTCGACGCCGGGCGTCTTGATCCGCAGGTTCTGCCGGTACTCCTCGGCGATCCGGTGCTCGCGCACCGGGTCGATGACCTGGTGGCGGGAGATCTTCGAGAGCTTGGCGGCGACCATCGAGGTCTTGATGTCGTCCAGCAGGTTGAGGCCGATCGACTTGCGGTCCTCGCTGACGTAGGCCAGGCCGTGCCGGATGGCCTCCGACACCGTCTTGAGGTGGATCTCCTTGCCGTCCTTGAAGACGTGTCCCGACAGGAACGTGCCGTAGGAGCGGCCGAACAGGCTCATCGCGAGTTCGGTGCGTCCGGCGCCCATGAGGCCGGCGAAGCCGACGATCTCACCGCGCCGCACCGTGAAACTGGAGCCCTTGCACACGAGCCGTTCGTCGGATGCGGGGTGCCGCACGGTCCAGTCGCGGACCTCGAAGAACACCTCCCCGATGTCGGGCGTGCGGTCGGGGAACCGGCTGTCGAGTTCCCGGCCGACCATGCCGCGCACGATCCGGTCCTCGTTCACACCGTCGGCCTCGACGTCCAGGCTCTCGATCGTGCGGCCGTCGCGCAGGATGGTGATGGTGTCGGCGACGGCCTCGATCTCGTTCAGCTTGTGGGAGATCATGATCGAGGTGATGCCGCGGTCCCGGAAGCCCCGCAGCAGGTCCAGCAGGTGCTGCGAGTCGGACTCGTTGAGGGCCGCGGTCGGCTCGTCGAGGATGAGCAGCTTCACGTCCTTGGCGAACGCCTTGGCGATCTCGACGAGTTGCTGCTTGCCGACGCCGATGTCCTTGACGAGCGTGTCCGGGTCCTCCCTGAGGCCGACCTGCTCCATCAGTTCCAGTGCCCGGCGCTGCGCGGCCTTCCAGTCGATCCCGCCGCGTTTGCGCGGCTCGTTGCCGAGGAAGATGTTCTCCGTGATCGACATGCCGGGGACCAGCGCCAGTTCCTGGTGGATGATGACGATGCCGGCCTGCTCGCTGGCCCGGATGTCGTGGAACGTCACGGTGTCGCCCCGGTAGACGATCTCACCGGTGTAACTGCCGTGCGGGTGGACCCCGCTCAGCACCTTCATGAGGGTCGACTTGCCTGCGCCGTTCTCGCCGCAGATCGCGTGGATCTCCCCCTCCCGCACCACCAGGTTGACGTCCGCGAGCGCCGTCACGCCCGGGAACGTCTTGGTGATGGACCGCATCTCCAGCAGCGTCGGGGCGCCGCTCATGCGCGGAGCTCCACGCCGCGGAGGCCGCGGCGGTCACGCCGCCCGGCCCCCCTTGGGATGCGACATTTCCTGGACATCAACTTGCCTCCGATGACACTGCGCCGTGCCTCCATGCCGGCCCTGTTACGGCTTGGGCACCGGACTTTAAATCCATTTGTTTTACTAAGTCAACGCCTCTGCGGGGTATGGTCATTGAGGCCAGAGAGGAACGCACGTGCGGCAAGCAGGAACAAACCTCCCCAAAGTCGGGCGGTACAACCGGGCGGTGGTCCTGGACCAGATCCAACTCGCGGACGGGATCAGCCGGGTCGAGATCGCCCAGAAGACGGGGCTGACCCCGCAGACCGTCTCGGGGATCGTGCGTCGTCTGCTGGACGAGGGGATCGTGCGCGAGGACGGGGCCAGTCGCGGCGCGGGCGGCGGCAAGCCCCGCACCACCCTGCGGGTCAACGCTGCCGCGGGCAACGCCGTGGGCCTCGTCTTCGACCCGGTCGAACTCACCTGCTCCGTGGTCGACCTGCTGGGACGGCCGCTGGTCGTCCAGCGCCGCCCCACTCCCCCCGGCACCGATCCGGCGCACGTGGTGGCCGCCATGGCCGACCTGGTCGCCGAGGTGCTGGCCGAGGCGGACGTACCGCGCGCCGGCGTCCTGGGCCTGGGCCTGGCCACACCCGGCCCGATCGACCAGCGCAACGGCATGATCGTCGCCCCTCCCCAGCTCGCGCACTGGACCCGGGT
Organism: Streptomyces sp. ME19-03-3; assembly: GCA_033793685.1. Lineage (GTDB taxonomy): Bacteria > Actinomycetota > Actinomycetes > Streptomycetales > Streptomycetaceae > Actinacidiphila. The sequence continues at coordinate 41,768 of JARAXD010000027.1, forward strand.
GCCGCTGCAGCAGATGCTCGGGGACGCCACGGGGCTTCCGGTGACCCTCGACAACGACGCCACGGCCGCGGCGGTCGGCGAGCGCTGGTCCGGCGCGGGCCGGGGCGTGGCGAACTTCGCCTACCTGTTCTTCGGCACCGGCATCGGCGGCGGCCTGGTACTCAACCACCAGGTCTACCGGGGTGGTTCGCTCAACGCCGCCGAGTTCGGCCACTCCGCGGTGGTGTCCGACGGACCGGAGTGCTACTGCGGCAACCGGGGCTGCCTGGAAGGGCTGGCGAACCCGTCCGCGATCGTGGCCGAGACCCGTCGCCGCCTCGCCGACGAGCCCGGTGGCAGCATGCTGTCACCGGCGTTCGAGAAGGACCCGGCCTGCGTGGACCTCGCCGCGGTCCAGCTCGCTGCGGGGGCCGGCGACCCGGTCGCGACGGCGGTCGTCGACGAGGCCGCGCAGCACGTCGCCACGGTCGCCGTGTCGATCGCCAACTTCATCGACGTGGACCTGATCATCCTCGGCGGTCACGGCATCCAGCACGTGGAGTCCCGCTACGTCGACGCCGTCGCCTCCGCGCTGTCCGCGAAACCCCTGGCCCGGCACATCCGCACGGTCCAGGTCGAGGCCTCTCCCCTCGGTGCCGACGCGGCCGTCGTGGGCAGCGCCGCGCTGGTGCTGCACGCCACGTACTCGCCTCAGCTGTCGTCGCTGGTCCTGGACTGACGCGGGGAGGTCGAACTCCACAAGAACGGGACCGAGCACGAGGTCGCGTCGACCCGGCCACCGGCCGCGCCTCCTGACACCTGCCGGAAAGGGGAATCAGATCCGCGGGCCGGGCGGGAGCCCGGTCCAGCGAAGCTCCGCGGGCAGGTGGCGCATGTCGTTCTGGACCAGGATGGAAACGGGCCGCCCCGGCGCGTAGCGGATGACGGTGAGGGCCGCGTTGGCCTGGTTCACACCGAGCCACCGCCACGCCGGGGCGTCCATGGCGTGCCTCACCAGCCAGCCGACCAGGAAGTTGTGGGTGACGAGCAGTTCGTGGCGCTCCTGGTCGCCCTCGGCGGGGCCGGTGAACTGCTCCAGCGCGCGCAGGGCCAGCGAAGGGCCGAGTTCACGCTCCTCCGCCGTGGCGCCGCCGAGGAAGCGCAGGAGGTGGTCCGCGCTGTCCGGGGGCAGTTCCTCCCGCCGCGGGAAGTAGGGGACGTAGTCGCCCGCGGGCTCCGAGACCCGCAGGACGGCACCGCCCAGCTGCTCCCCGACCAGGGCCGCGGTCTGCGCGGCCCTGGGCAACGGGCCGTGGTGGACGACGGATATCGGGTGCTCCGCCAGTCGGCGGCCGAGCAGGGCCGCCTGGCGGCGCCCGTCGTCCGACAGCCCGCTCTCGTCCGGCTCGGCCTCCGCGTGCCGGACCAGATACAGGAAGCGAGTGGCAGCAGCCGCCATGCCCGGGCTCCTTCGCGATGCGTCATGATCGTGTGCTCGTCCCGGGGCACGACGCCGCGGCCGGCGTCCCGGTTCCCACGACGGGGGTGTGCGGGCGGCAGGGCAAGGGCGCTGCGCGGTGCCAAACCGGTCCCGGGTCGCGGTGGCAGGGGTGGCAGGGGTGGGGTGGAGCGGCGGCGTGCGGTCGCGGAAGGCGCGGCACACCTCCGCGCCGTTGTCCGGTCGGCCTGGCGGTGCTTCGGCGCATCTGCGTGCTCACGGCACGCCGCTCACGTCCGCCGCGTCCCATCCCGCCCCGGTGCTCACACCCAGTTGCGCCGGGCCGCGGCGACCCCGGCGCCGAAGCGGTTGGTGGTGCCGAGTTCGGTGTACAGGTCCCGGATCCGTCGGCGCAGGGTGCGCGTCGAGACGCCGAACTGGCGGGCTATGGCGTCGTCCTTGACTCCGGCGGCGAAGAGGGCGAGCAGATTCCGCTCCTCGTCCGTGGGCTCACGTACCTGGTCGCCGGGGGCGGACGGCTGCGGCGACGGCGGCGACTGCTGCGAGCCCGGCCCGCTCAGTGGGGCTGCACCCGCCCAGTGGTGCTCGAAGAGCTCGGTCAACGCTTCCAGCAAGGGCGGTGCCTCGGTGTAGAGCGTGTCGGTGCTGTCGGGGCCGAGGCTCAGCGACACCATGGCCGCCGTGCGGTCCGCCATGGTCAGCTTGATCGGCAGCGAGGACACGACCCTGGCCTCCTCGCCGCGCGATACGAGGCCGTCCAGCGCCTGCCCCCCACCGTCCTCGTCGAAGCTGGCGGCCGCGTAGACGACCCGTACCCGCACGCCGCGCCGCACGGCGGCCTCGTCGAGGGGCCCGTTCGGAGCGAACAGGAAGGGCGGACGGGCCAGGCCGCAGATCTCGTACCTGGCCGTCTGGTTCAGACGGTAGTAGCAGTCCCCCACTTCCTCAGGGCCGCTGATCGTCCGTGTGGCGGGTTCGCTGACGCCGGACCGCCTGGCCGCGTCGAACAGGGCACCGAGCGGCCCGGTGGCGTCGCGTATGGCGGCCAGCTGGCGTTCGCGGGACTCCACCAGTGCCCGCAGCGCGTGACGCGGATCCACGGTCAGGTACTCGCCGGAGGACCGGCGGCTGAGCAGTCCGGAGTGGTGCAGGCGTTCCAGCAGTGCCAGCGCCTGTCCGGTGCCCAGCCCGAACGCCGCCGTGACGTCGTCGGCCGTACCGCCACCGTGGGCGAGCAGAGCCCGGTAGACGGCCTCCGCCCCCGCGTCGAGTCCGACCAGTTCCAAGGGTGCGGTGCCTTCCGTCATCGTTCTCCACTTCCGACCTCTGTGCAGGTGAGCCTATGACGTCTTAACGCACCGTGTGATAGGTGTGCCGCAAGGCGGCGGCTGCTCACACCGTGCAGTGTGTCTCGCTTGCCGATCTATGCGGCGCTTTGCCCGCGTCCACTTGGTGACATGGCACAAAAGTGCCAAGGGGCTGCCTTTACACGGGTGCGAACGGATGGCTGACTGCGTTGAAACCCAGCCCATCGAATCCATGAGGTTCCCTTGCGCATGCCTCCGTCCCGCAGACGCGGGTTGACAGTCGCCGTCGCCGCCCTGGTGGTGTCGACGGCCATGGGTCCGGCCGCCTCGGCCGGCCCTTCGGCGACGTCCCCCTCCCCCACCTCAGCCGGTACCGCCCCCGCGGGCGTACGCACCGTCACGCTGATCACCGGTGACAAGGTCACGGTGACCGGGAACGGCCGCTCCGCGTCCGTCACGTCTGTCACCGACCCGACCGGCCGGGCCACCGGCGCCCACGTGATGTCGGTGGGGTCCGACTCGTACGTGTATCCCGACGCCGCGGTGCCCTACATCGCGTCAGGAGCGCTGGATCAGGGGCTGTTCAACATCACCTCGCTGCTCGCGGACGGCTACGACGACGCGCACAGCGACCGGCTGCCGCTCATCGTCACGTACACCGACGCCGCCGCGCGGTCGCGCAGCGCGAAGACCCCGGAGGGCGCGCGCAGGACGCTGACCCTCAGCAGCATCCAGGGCGCGGCGATCTCCGCCGACCACAACCGGGCGGCGGACTTCTGGTCCTCCCTGACCGGTGGCGAGGCGAAGTCCGCCGCGGCCACCGCCAAGACGGCGGACGGCGCACGACTGGCCGGCGGCATCGCCAAGGTGTGGCTGGACGGCAAGGTCAAGGCCACGCTGTCCGACACGACGGCGCAGATCGGCGCGCCGGAGGTGTGGGGTGGCGGGGACACCGGGCAGGGGGTGGACGTCGCCGTCCTCGACACCGGCATCGACGCCGAGCACCCGGACTTCGCCGGCCGCATAGCCGCGACGCAGAGCTTCGTGCCCGACCAGGACGTCACCGACCGCAATGGTCACGGCACCCACGTCGCCTCCACCGTCGCCGGCACCGGCGCCGCCTCCGGCGGCACCGAGAAGGGTGTCGCGCCGGGCGCGTCCCTGCACATCGGAAAGGTCCTGGACGACTTCGGCAGCGGCCAGGACTCCTGGATCCTCGCCGGCATGGAGTGGGCCGCCCGCGACCAGCACGCCAAGGTCGTCAGCATGAGCCTGGGCGGCGCCCCCACCGACGGCACCGACCCGCTCAGCGAGGCCGTGAACCGGCTCAGCGAGGAGACCGGGGCGCTGTTCGTCATCGCGGCGGGCAACTCCGGCCCGGCGCCCTACACCGTGGGCGCGCCCGGTGCCGCCGATGCGGCCCTGACCGTGGGCGCGGTCAGAGGCCCGGGCAAGGGCGTGGACGAACTGGCGGAGTTCTCCAGCCGCGGCCCCCGCGTGGGCGACAACGCCGTCAAGCCCGATCTGACCGGGCCAGGTGTGAACGTGCTGGCGGCGCGCTCGCAGTACGCGCCGGAGGGCGAGGGCGCCTACCAGACGATGAGCGGCACCTCCATGGCGACGCCGCATGTGGCGGGCGCCGCGGCCCTACTGGCCGCCAAGCACCCGGACTGGACGGGGCAGCAGCTCAAGGACGCCCTGATCAGCACCACGGCGAGCATGATCGACCGGTTCAGCCCGTTCGAGGCCGGCAGCGGGCGCGTGAACGTCTCGGCCGCGGTGCAGTCCACGCTGGTCGCCTCCGGTGACGCCTACGCGCAGACCCACTACCCGTACACGCCGGGCCAGACCGTCCGCAAGGACGTCACCTACACCAACTCCGGCGCCGAACCGGTCACCGTGGACCTGGCGCTGAGCCCGGGCCCGCTGCCCGATGGCCTGTTCACCCTCACCGACTCCCGGCTGACCGTGCCCGCGCACGGCACCGCCTCCGTCGGCGTGATCACCCACCTCGACGCCGCGGAGGACAACGGCGCCTACACCACCCGGCTCGTCGCCACCGGCGCCGACGGCACGGCCCTCGCCCGCACCTCGGTCGGGGTGAACAAGGAAGGCCAGCGAGCCAACCTGACGGTCACCGCGAAGGACCGGCACGGCAAGGCACTTCCGGGCACCCTCATCCTCAAGGACGTGAAGCGCAACACCGCGCCCAAGGCGTTCGCCGTCGACGCCTCGGGCCGCATCGACCTGCGCCTGCCCCCGAGCACCTACTCGGCGTGGCTGAACGCGGACGTGCCCGGCATCGACGGCACGCACACGCTGGGCTTCGCGATGTTCTCGGCGCCGCAGATCGACCTCGACGCCGACCGCACCGTCAGCTTCGACGCCACGAAGCTGCGCAAGGCGGCCGCCGTCACGCCGCAGCCGACCGCCAACCAGTTCATGCGGGTGGACCAGTACCGCACCAACACCGGCCTGTTCCCGTTCATGGACAGCTACATGCCGGAGTACTGGCGGTACGACAGCCTCTGGGTGACCCCGACGCCGAAGGTGACCGAGGGCTCCTACCACTTCGCGACCCGCTGGCGGCAGATCCAGCCGCCGCTGACCTTCTCCTCCGGCTCGCAGACCTACGACGACGTCACCATCCAGAGCCTGTCCCCCAAGCTGCCGGACGGCACGGGAACGTACCGGGCGGTCTGGGCGGACGAGGGCTCGGCCGCTGACTTCCGCAAGGTCAAGGCGCGCGGTCACGTGGCGGTCGTCCGCCGCAGCGACACCGTGTCCGCCCCTGACCAGGCCGCGGCCGCGGCGAAGGCGGGAGCACGGCAGCTGCTGATCCTGAACGACGGCTACGGCAAGTTCGACCCCTGGGCCGACCTGCCCGACGCCGCCCCTCTGCCGGTGGCCTCGCTCGGCACCGACGACAGCGCACGCCTGCTGAGCCGGCTCCGCAAACCCGGCACGGCGATGCTGAAGGTCGTCTCCCACCCGTACCCGCGCTACGCCTACGACCTGGTCCGCCACCACGACGGCGCGGTCCCGCTGGACCCGTCCTACCGGCCCGGCACGGGCGACCTGGCGCGCATCGACGAGTCGTTCCGCAACACCAAGCAGGGCGAGGCGGTGGCGTACCGCAGCGACCTCTCGCTCCTCTTCGAGGGGCCCACCCTGCTTCAGCCGACGCAGGTCGCCGCTCAGGGCGCCCTCACCTCATGGGTCACGGCGGGCGACGACATCCGCTGGGTCTCCTCCGCCGGCATGCCCGACCTCGCCCAGCGGGGCCTCGCCCGCACGTACAAGCCGCGCAGCACCAGCAGCGAGACCTGGCTGGCACCCATCCAGCACCCGCGGGTGCTCCACGACGGCATCAGCTGGACGGCCCCCTACCGGGCCGGCGACATCATCAGCACGTCCACCTTGCCGGCCTGGGGCGACTCCGGCGGTCACGCGGGCTCCGCGTGGGCCGACGGCGACACGTCGAAGATCTCGCTGTACCAGGGTGACCAGCTGCTCGGTGAGGACTACAACGAGCGGATCATCACCGTCGAGGAGTTGTCGCCCGACCCGCAGCCCTACCGGATCGTGGTGGAGGGCTGGCGGAACCTGCCGGACCGCCCCTACTCGACCCGCACCCGCACCGAGTGGGGCTTCACCTCTAGCACCACGGACTACTCGGTCCTCACGCCCCTGCCGCTGGTGCAGCTCGACTACGCGGTGGAGACCGACCTGTCCGGCAAGGCGGCCCGCCGCACCGGACTGACGGTCAGCGCCTCGCACCTGAAGGGCGCGCCGGGCACCGGGCCGATCCGCACGGTGACCCTCGAGGTGTCGTACGACGACGGCGCCACCTGGCGCAAGGCGACGCTGCGGCAGTCGGGCGGTGACTGGAAGGCGCAGCTCGACGCGCCGTCCAAGGCCCGCTTCGCGAGCCTGCGGGCGACGGCGCGGGACACGAAGGGCAACAGCGTCAGCCAGACCGTGATCCGCGCGTTCGGCGTCAAGTAGCCGTCGCACGACGAGGCGAAGGGCCCTTGCTCCCGGTACCGCACCGGCAGCAAGGGCCCTTCGCCTTACTGGGCGGGGCCGTGGCGACTCGCACGGCCGGTGCTCGCCGGATACGGCAGTGCCCCGGGGAAGCCGCCGCACCGGAGCGGGGGATCGGGAGCGTCCTGGTGGGACGGCCCGGGGACGTCCCGCTGCCGCCCGGCACTCGGTGCCCAGGCCGTTCGGAACCCGTCCTGCGGCGTGCGCCCCCTTGTGTGATCCGGCCATGGTGCGGGCGGCGGCTCCGGCAGCGCGAAGGGGCGGGCGCGCAGTCAGCTCCGCGCCCGCCCCGGGATGGGTGCGTCAGCTCACCGCGACGGTGAAGACGTGCAGGTTCGCGTTGTCGGGAAGCTTCACGCTGGTGATGGTCCTGCCCTCAGGTGCGGCGAAGGGCTTGGTGGCGAAGACGTACGTCGCCACCGGGTCCTTGTCCGCGCCGGCCACGTTGCGGTACGCGGTCCTGGCGACGACCTCGTTGCCGAACTGCGCGGTGCCGCCGCCTCCTCCCATCGTCCAGTCGGTGAAGGACAGGTCCACGGAGCCGGTGCTGCCGTCGTCGTAGGTGACGGTCGCCGTCGTCTGCTGGCTCCCGTTGACGGCGCTGCCGACGAACGACAGCCGCGAGGCGGGGGTGGCCAGGTCGACGGTCTGACCGGTCGCCGCGGCGTTGTCGGGGCGGCCTGCCGGCGAGTCGGGCCACGTGAAGCCGAGGCCGCCGGTGACGCTGCCCTGCGTGCCCGCGGTGAGACCGGCCGCCGCGAGGGCCTGGCGGGAGTAGCTCCAGCCGCCACCGTCGTAGTCCGCCTCGTCGTGGTCGCCGGAGTCGTCCGAGATCCCCGTGCTGTTGTAGGCGGCGACGAGCGAGCCGGGGGCGGCCACCGTCAGGGACACCGGCTGCTCATAGGACGTGTCCCCGAACGTCACCGTGACCTTGGCGTCGTAGAAGCCCTGCTTGACGTCCTTGGCCGTGGACAGGGTGATCGCTTGCTCGCCGGCGGTCAGCACTCCCTCGGCGGGGGACGCGGTGACACCGTCGGGCACCTCGACGCGGAAGCGCACCTGCGGCGCCGCGCCGCCGCTCAGGGCCAGGGCGCGGATCCCGATCTCGGTGCCGCCGCCCGGGGCGATCGTCGCCGTGGTCGGTCCGACGCCGACCTGGTACGGCTGCTCGCCCTCCCGGAAGGAGGGCGGGGCGTCGGCCGCGTCCGCTCCCCAGCTGCGGTTCGGGGTGCGGGAGAGCGTGTAGTCGAGCGTGCCGCCGTCCTCGACGAACGAGGCGGGCAGCCACGGACGGTCGTCGGCACGGCCGTTGACCTTCAGCGACCGGACGTAGGGTGCGTCCGCCGCCGCTCCCTCGGCGCGGATGGAGATGTCCTTGCCGGCGGGCCGGTCGATCTCGATCCGCGGGAACAGCGGCGAACCGAGGACGAGTTCGGCGCGGGAGGGCACCTGCGGGTACATGCCGAGCGCCGAGAAGACGTACCAGGACGACATCGCGCCGAGGTCGTCGTTGCCGGGGATGCCACCGGGCTCCGTGGACCACAGCGCGCTCATCGCGGCCCGGACCGTCTCCTGGGTCTTGTAGGGCCGGCCGGCGTAGGCGTACAGGTAGGGCACGTTGATCGACGGCTCGTTGTCCATCTCCGACTTGTCGCCGCCGCTGCCGGTGAAGGCCCAACCGCCGTCCGCCTTGTGGAAGAAGGCGTCCAGCCGCTCGAGGGCCTTGTCGCGGCCGCCCATCGCGGCGAACAGTCCGGCCGGGTTGTGCTGCACCATCCAGGTGTACTGGGCGGCCGTGCCCTCGACGAAGCCGTTTCCGGTGGCGGGGGTGAACCCGGTGACCCAGCTGCCGTCGGCCGCGCGATTGGCGATGTAGCCGCCGCTGGGGTCGGCGGCGAGGTTGAAGTTGTTCTGCCACCACTGGGAGCGCTTGGCGAAGTCGGCGGCGGTGCGCTTGTCACCCGCTGCCGTGGCCAGTTGGGAGAGGGCGAAGTCCGCGCCCGACATCTCCAGGGTCTCCGCGGCGCCGCCCCAGGCGTTCGAGACGGACGGCATGTAGTGCAGCTTCAGGTACTTGTCCAGGGAGGGGCGCTGGCCCACGGAGAGGATGGGCTTGCCCGCCGGCGACAGGTCCCGTTCCGTCGGCACGGTCGCCGCCTTCACCAGAGAGTCCAGCGCGCCGCGCAGGTCGAAGTCCTTGCCGCCGAAGGCCCGGATCCCGGCGAGGGCGGCGGGCGACGGGTCGCCGTTCATGACGTGCGTGCCGGAGGCGCCGTGCAGCCAGCGGTCCCAGACGCCCCCGTTCTGCCGGGCGAGCTCGTACAGCGACTGGGCGATGTCCGAGCCGGTGCGCGGGCTGAGCAGGGTGAGCAACTGGACCTGGGAGCGGTAGACGTCCCAGCCGGAGAAGGTGCCGTACTGGGCTTCGTGGCCGCGGGCGACCGTGTGCACCTTGCCGTCACTGCCGCGGTACCTGCGGTCGCTGTCGCTGATGACGTTGGGGTGCATCATCGCGTGGTAGAGGGCGGTGTAGAAGGTGGTGCGCTCGGCATCCGTGCCGCCGCCCACCTTGATCGCCTTCAGCCGGTCGCGCCAGGCGCGGTGGGCCGCTTCCCGTACGGCGTCGAAGGACCGGTTGGGCGGGTTCTCGGCGGCGAGGTTGGCCGCGGCTCCGGCCTGGCTGACGTAGGAGATGCCGACCTTGACGTTCACCGGTCCGCTGCCGGGCGCGAACTCCACCCAGCCGCCGGCGCCCTTGCCGGCGACCGGGTTGCCGCCGTTGGCGAAGCCGCCGGTGCCGCCGGAGGCACTGGTGGAACCGGGGGCGAGCTTGTCGTCCTGCCAGGTGCCCGTCGCCGTGAAGGAGCGGTCGAAGCGGGCGGTGAAATAGAGGGTGTAGTAGGCGCGCCGGCCCTCGGGGTCGAGGTAGCCGCAGAAGTTGCCGGAGGTGACCGAACCGGAGACGGTACGGGTCTTCGGGTCGATGGTCACGGTGGAATCGGTCGATCCCACCTCGGAGTTGGCGGTGCGGATCAGCATCGAGGCGGGCTTGTCCGCGGGGAAGGTGAAGCGGCCGGATCCGGTGCGTGTGGTGGCCGTCAGGTCCGCGGTCACGCCCGAGGACAGGCCGACCTTGTAGCGGCCGGGCTCGGCGGTCTCGTCGGCGTGGTCGAAGTCGGCGGCGTACACCGCGTCCTTGGTGTCCGCGGCGGGTGAGGTGGTGACCTTCCCGGCGAAGGGGAGGAACGGGATGTCGCCGCTTCCGCCCGCGCAGCCGGTGCCCGACATGTGGGTGAGGCTGAAGCCCCGCACGCGGGGGGTGTCGTAGTGGTAGCCGCCGGGCGCCGTGGTGCGGGTGGCGTCGCCGCGGGTGGTCTCGGGGCTCCAGGAGAGCATGCCTTGCGGCATGACGGCGCCCGGGAAGACGTTGCCCGCGTTCGCGGTGCCGATCAGGGGGTCGACGTAGGAGGTGGGGTCCTGCACGAGGTCGGGTGGCGGCGCTGGGGGCGCCGCGAGGGCGGGAGTGGCGCCGCCGACCGCCAGGACGGCGGCCAGCAGCACGGACGTCGGACGCAAGCGCATGACGCGGCCCTTCTCTCAGGACGGGTCGCGCACCACGGTTCACACAAGCCTCGGGGACACTAACGTGTCCCGCCCGTGCGCCGGAAGACCCTGTCGGGTGCGGACCAACTCCCTTGACAACGTTGCCTCTTCGGCCGGTATAGTCGCGCCAGCTGTATTTGACAACGTTGTCGCGCACGACGGTTCCGCCACAAGCCCTCGCGTATCCCCGGCACAGCACGCTCCCCTGCCCTGCGTCTCCGGCCACCGCCGGACCCCGAGTCCGACACCGGCGGCATCGGGGCGTCCACGACGGCGCGGCGGACAAGGCACCGCTGTCCGCACACCATCGGTCTCGTCCCGGGAGGCGGGCGCCGCCACGCGGCCGCGACCCGACCTCTCATGACGGCGGACGGCAGACGGCGGACGGCAGACGGCAGACGACAGACGACATGAACGTGAACGCTGCGCCGCCGTAGTGCCCGGCGTCGGCGGTGGTCCGTTCCTCCCGCACCGCGGGCCCGTATACGGCCGTTGCCCCCTCGGGGGTCGCCGAGGACATCGCGGCCGCCCACGCAGGGACGTGGTGAACGCGCAGGTCTCACACGCGGTAGGGCCTGCCGCTCCCCGCCCGCTCCCCGATGGATCCCCGGCAGCCGGGGAACCGCGCCGAGCCGCGATGCGCAAGGGCCCGTTCGCCGGCTGTCGCGATGCGTCTCAGACAGGACTGATACGTTCACCGGCTGTTTGCGGCGTTTGTCAGACCGGACTGATGCGTTCGCCGAATTGGTCGGGATCTGCGGCGGACGTCGGCGGAGCACCGCCACCCACCACGACTCGTTCGCCGCAGTCACGAGGGCAGCAACGTCCTGAACAGTGATGTCACCCGCCGAGGTCGGTCGCCGGCATGCCCGGATCACGCCACGCGGCCTGACCACGGGATTGTCCGACCGCTGTTGTATCGTTCGCAGCGCAGTTGATCGTTGCACAAATCTTTGCCTCCTGGGGGGAACTTTCCCATGCACGTTCGTCGTCTTCTGGCGGTCGCCGCTGCGACCGGCACGCTCGCGCTCGGTCTCGCGGCCTGTGGTGACTCCGACAAGGACGCGTCACCGAAGGCCCAGTCGACGCAGAGCGTCGCCAAGCCGCCGCAGAAGGAGGTCGCCCCGGCCGACCGGCTGCGGAACGCCGCCAAGGCGGTGGAACAGCAGGCGTCCGCGAAGGTCGCCGTCGACGCCGTCGACCCGGCCGACGGCAACACCAAGGCCGAGGGCACCCTGAGCTGGAAGAAGGGCTCCGAGGGGGCCGAGCTGAGCGTGGAGCCCGGCTCCGACGCCGATATGCGGGACATGGCCAGCCCTGACGGCAAGGTCCACATGACGATGGCGGACGGCGCCGTCTACCTCCCCGTGGAGGGCGAGCTGGCCGAGGCCGCGGGCGGCAAGAAGTGGCTGAAGCTAGACGGCGCTGCCGCCGAGGACAACCCCGCCAACGACCTGCCGCACGGTCCCGCCGCGAGCCTTGCCGCCCTGTCCACCGCGACCGACCTCGCCAAGGCCGGCCAGGAGCAGGTGACCGGTGCCACGGCGACCCACTACACGGGCACCGTGGACATCAAGAAGCTGGCCGCGGACACCACGGTCCTGGACGTCATCAGCAAGGACGAGCGCGACGCCTACATCAAGGAACTGCGGGCCGGCGGCCTGAAGGACACCGTCGAGATCGAGGTCTGGATCGGCGCCGACGACCTCGCCGTCCAGACCGTGGAGTCCGGTAAGACCGCCAAGGGCCTGTCCAAGGTCACGATCGCGTACTCCGGCTACGAGAAGACGTCCGCCATCAAGGCTCCCGCGGCCAAGGACGTCACCACGTACACCGAGATGATTCAGAACGCCGCCCAGGGCTGATCCCCACGCGTCGGCAGGTGCGCGGGCTCCGTGCGCCCGCCGGCCCAGCGGACAGCACGGCGATCCGGCTCGTGGCTGACCATGCGCTGTCGCCGGACCGCTGGTGACCATGGAACGGGCCGCTGCGACCCGGACCGTGGTCACCGGCGGTCATGGGCACCTGTGGCCGGGGCGGCGCGGCGGGCCCGTACCCTGAGGGGGCGATGAACCTTTTCAGCACGCCGTGGGGCGCACTCGAACTGACCCGATTCCCCGCGGAACCGTGGGAGACGCTGCGGGCGTGGGACGCCGCGGACGACTACCTGCTGCGGTACCTGTTCGAGAACGGCACGGACCTGACGGGCACGACGGTCGTCCTCGGCGACCGCTGGGGAGCGCTGGCGACGGCGCTGGCCGCACACCGGCCCACACAGATCACGGACTCCCACCTCGGGCAGCAGGCCACCCTGGCGAACCTGCGGCGCAACGCGCCGAACGCCGACGTGCGGTTGCTGAGCACGCGCGACGAACCGCCCTCCCGCATCGACGTGCTGCTGGTCAGGGTGCCCAAGAGCCTCGCGCTGCTGGAGGACCAACTGCACCGGCTGGCGCCCGCGCTGCACCCCGGCTCGGTCGTCCTGGGCACCGGCATGGTCACCGAGATCCACACGTCCACGCTGCGGCTGTTCGAGCGGATCATCGGCCCGACGCGGACCTCCCTCGCGGTGCGCAAGGCGCGGCTGATCTTCAGCACGCCTGATCCGGCGGCGGCCCCCGGCTCGAACCCGTGGCCACTGCGGTACGCGCTGCCCGACGGCATCGGCCCGTTGTCCGGCCGCACCGTCACCAATCACGCGGGTGTGTTCTGCGCCGACCACCTCGACATCGGCACCCGTTTCCTGCTCGAGCACCTGCCGGAGCGCAAAGGCCCGGACCGCGTGGTCGACCTGGGCTGCGGCAACGGCGTGGTCGGTACCGCGGCGGCGCTGGCCAACCCCGACAGCGACGTGCTGTTCGTCGACGAGTCGCACCAGGCGGTCGCCTCCGCCGAGCAGACCTTTCGCGACAACGCCGGTTCCGCGGGCAGGGCCCGGTTCCTCGTCGGGGACGCGGCCGACGCCGTGGCCGCCGTCCGGCCCGACGGGGCCGACCTCGTCCTCGTCAACCCGCCGTTCCACTCCCACCAGGCGGTCACCGCCGCGACCGCCCAGCGCATGTTCGTCACCGCCCGGTCCGCGCTGCGGCCCGGCGGTGAACTGCTGGTCATCGGCAACCGCCACCTCGGCTACCACGTGCGCCTGCGGCGGCTCTTCGGTAACAGCGAACTCGTCGCGTCGAACCCGAAGTTCGTGATCCTGCGGGCCGTGCGGCGCTGACGCCGGGCCGCGGCAGCCTTGAGGCGGCGGGAACCGGGCAGGCGTTCCTCATGGCGGACGAGATGTACGGCGGCGGACCGGAGGCGGGCGGACACCGTGCCGTGCCGCACACAGCCGATGTACGGATCGAGGCCTGGGGGCCCACCAGGGAGCAGTGCCTGGTCGAGGCGGTGCTGGGGCTGGTCGAGTGCTTCGCGGACGTCGCCGGGGTGCGGGCTGTGTGCGTGCGGCGGATACCGGTGGCGGAGGCCGCCGACGACGACTTGCTGGCGGACCTGCTCGACGAGGTCATCTTCAGGCTCGAGGTGCACGGGGAGGTGCCCGTCGACGTCGAGGCGGAGGCGGACGACGGCGGGCTGGACGTACGGATGGCCGTGGCCGACGTGCATTCCGTGGAGGTCGTCGGCGCGGCGCCGCGGGCGGTCTCACCGGGTGAGCTGCACCTGGCTCCCGGCCCGTACGGGTGGACCTGCGCCGCGACCGTCGCCGTCTGACCGGCGGGCCTTGCGAAGCGGCGTGGCCGCACGCCCGGGGACTTTGGCGGACGACCCGCGGCACGGCTGGGGACCCGCTCGCGTCCACGACCGCCGACGGGTCCCGGGGTGTCCCCGGCGGCGGCAGCCCGGTGGAGCGCGCACCGCGACACCGCGACCTCCGGCCGGGCCCGCGGCTCGGCGTACGCGGCGCCACGGGCGGCCGGGACGGTGCCGGCCCGGTCCGCGGAGCTCCCCGGCAGGCCGAGTCCGCCGTCCCACCACGGCTTCCGGGGCCCGGTCGTCCGCGTTGTGCGGGCAGGGTGCACGCGCCACCGGCGCCTACGGCCGCACACCGCGGCCGAGCCCCCGGCCGGATCCGGATCGCGGACGTAGCATGAGAAGAGGAGCAACGCACTCATCTGCGACGGCCCGGCCGAGGCGGTCCGGCGCGCCCGCACCGGATCCGGGTACCACGCCGGCCCGGCGCTCCACCGAGGAGCAGCGCATGATCCATTCAGCCGACATCCGCGAGTGGCGCGACCGTGACGTCATCGACCCCAAAGGGCACAAGATCGGTGCGCTGGAGGCGGTCTACGTCGACACCGCCACCGACGAGCCCGCGATGGCAACGGTGCGTACGGGGCTCCCCAGGCGGCACCGACTGGTGTTCGTCCCCCTCGACGAGGCGGTCGTGGGCCCCGGTTACGTGCAGGTCGCCCAGTCCAAGGGGCTGGTGCGGAAGGCTCCGTCGATCGGGACGGACGACGTCCTGCCCGTGGAGCAGGAAGGGGAGATCTTCCAGTACTACGACATGGCCTACCACCCGGGCGCCCGCGGCGAACGGAAGCTCGCCCGGCGCTGAGACCTTTGCGAGCCGAGGAGGTGCCCCCGCCATGGCGCTCTTCCTTTTCCTGCTCCTGGTGGCCGTGGTCCTGGGACTGATCGGCGTGGTCGCCAAGGGTCTTCTGTACCTGCTGGTCATCGGCATCGTCGTGCTCGTGATCGACCTGGTCTACGTCGGGGCGAGGTGGCGGCGTTCGCGCCACGGGCCGCTGCGCTGACGCCGGGCACTTCGACCGGGACCGGACGCCGCATGCCGCCCCAACCGGTGGGTAGCAGGCATCAGGTACGCAGAGTCCTCCGTGCGTAAGGAATTCCTCATGACGGACCAGAAAGCCGCCGCCCGTCCGATCGGGCCCGACAGCGACCTGGACCAGGTCTTCGAACTCGCCCAGCAACTGCGTGTGGACTCGGTGCGGGCCAGTACAGCGGCCGGCTCGGGCCACCCCACCTCCAGTCTGTCCGCCGCCGACCTGATGGCCGTGCTGATGGCCCGTCACCTGCGGTACGACTGGCACCGGCCGGAGAACCCGGCCAACGACCACCTCATCTTCTCCAAGGGACACGCCTCTCCCCTGTTGTACGCGATGTTCCACGCCGCGGACGCCGTCGACGAGCACGAACTCATGACGACCTACCGCACCTTCGGAGCCCGCCTGCAGGGCCACCCCACCCCCGTCCTGCCCTGGGTGGACGTAGCGACCGGGTCACTGGGCCAGGGCATCGCCTACGGGGTGGGCATCGCCACCGCGGGACGTGACCTGGAGCACGAGCCGTACCGGGTGTGGGTGCTGTGCGGCGACAGCGAGATGGCCGAGGGCTCGGTCTGGGAGGCGCTCGACAAGGCCGGCCAGCGGAGGCTGCCCAACTTCGTCGCGATCGTCGACGTCAACCGGCTAGGTCAGCGCGGTCCCACCGAACTGCAGTGGGACACCGAGGCGTACGCCCGCCGCGTCGAGGCCTTCGGCTGCCGCGCCCTGATCGTCGACGGGCACGACCTCCAGGCCGTCGACCGGGCGCTGACCACCGCGGCCGACGGGCAGGGGCCCACCGTCATCGTGGCCAGGACCGTCAAGGGACAGGGTGTCCCGGAGGTCGCCGACCACGAGGGCTGGCACGGCAAGCCGCTGCCGCCGGACCTCGCCGAGCACGCCGTCGAGGAACTGGGCGGCGTGCGCCACCTGACCGTCCGCGGCCCCCGGCCGCCCGAGGCCGCACCGCGTCCGCCGGCGGCCGCGACGACGTCCGTCGAGCTGCCGCATTTCCCGCTCGGGGAGGAGGTCGCCACCCGGGTCGCCTTCGGCAAGGCGCTCGTCGCCGTCGGCGCCCGCCCCGACGTGGTGGTCCTGGACGCCGAGGTCGGCAACTCCACGCACGCCGAGGACTTCGGCAAGGCCTACCCCGACCGGTACTTCGAGACGTACATCGCCGAGCAGCAGATGATCGCCTCGGCCGTGGGCATGGCCGTCCGCGGCTACCGCCCCTACGCCGCGACCTTCGCGGCCTTCCTCACCCGGGCCCACGACTTCATCCGCATGGCCGCCATCTCGCAGATCTCGATGGCCCTTTCCGGCAGTCACTGCGGTGTGGAGATCGGTGCGGACGGGCCGTCGCAGATGGGCGTGGAGGACCTGTCGATGATGCGCGCGGTCCACGGGTCCACCGTGCTGTACCCCAGTGACGCCACATCCGCCGCCGCGCTGACGGCCGCCCAGGCCGACCTCGAGGGCATCTCCTACCTGCGCACCACGCGCGGCGCCTATCCCGTCCTGTATGGGCCGGACGAGTCCTTCCCGGTCGGCGGCTGCAAGACCCTGCGGCAGTCCGAAGACGACCAGGTCACGCTCGTCGGGGCCGGAATCACGCTGCACGAGTGCCTGGCCGCGGCCGACGCGCTGGCCGCTGAGGGCGTTCGGGCCCGGGTGATCGACCTGTACTCGGTCAAGCCCGTGGACGCCGACACCCTCGCGCGCGCCGCCGCCGACACCGGCGCCCTCGTGGTCGCGGAGGACCACCACCCCGAGGGCGGGCTGGGCGAGGCGGTCCTTTCCGCTCTCGCCGCACGGCGCCAAGGACCGGCCTTCGTCCACCTGGCCGTCCGCGACCTGCCCGGCTCCGGCACCGCCGAGGAACTGCTGGACGCCGCCGGGATCTCCCGGGCGCACATCGCGGAGGCCGCGAAACGACTGGCCGCCGGCTGACCGGGGGCACGTCCGGTACGGGCACCGGCCGCCGCCACCGTTGGGTGACGGCGGCCGATGCCGTCCTCCGTGCGCGGTAACCGCCGTGGCGCTACGTGCGAGGTCCGGGCGCCGGGCGTCCGTCACCTGGACGGGCTAGTCGGGACGCCGACCCGTGCGTCTGCCGGGCGACCCGCGACACCGGCGCCGGAAGCCGCCGCACGGCCCGGGCGCCGGTGCGGCCGCCGGGCGATCTTCGTCCGCTTCACCCACGCTGGTCCCGGTGCCCGCCCCATCCGGCGGCGCCGCCGCACCCCAGAGCGGCCTTCGCGGCCGCGACCAACCCCACGAGGGAGCAGGCATGACATTGACGACGGACGCGCTCATACCCGCGCTCGAGGATGTGCGGGAGGCACACGCCGCGGTGGTCGACCGGTTCCGGGCCGACATGGCCGTCACCCCCGTCGGTCCGCACCGGCAGAGGCTGGAACGTCATGCCGCCCAGACCCAGCAGCACATCGCCCGCATCGACACCCACATCCGTGACATGCGCCCGCGCCATCTGCTCCGGGAGACCGGCGACATGGTCCGTTCCGCGTCGGAGGGCGCGTTCCGTACGGCGATGACGCCCCTGCGCATCGGTACCCGCATGGTCCGCGGCATCATGCCGGGAGGAGCGCCGGCCGACGAGTACCGGCTGCTGAAGAACTCCGAGGACGAGTACACCGCCACCGCGCGGGCCATGGCCGCCTGCCGCGCCGGCGAGAGCATCGCCACCCTCGCCCAGGACGACCGTGCCGGCGCGCTGCTGACCACGCTGCACCGGCAGGACGAGCAGCTGCTGCGCGAACTGGAGTCCAGCGTCGAGGAGCAGGCCCTGGCCCTGGCCACGACGGCGGCGGGCAACGGCCGCCGCACCCTCGGCGCGGTCGGCATCGCCGACGCCGCCGTCCGCACGCTGCGCACCACCGCCCAGCGGCTGCAGGCCGTCTGGACGGGCGACGCGGAGCCGGCGCCCCGTCCCGCCACCGGCGCGGCGCGCCCGGCCGGACGGTCCCCCAGGGCCGACACGCCGATGGCCCCCGCCATGGACCTGCCGCTCGCCGACTACGACCGGCTCCCCGTCACCGAGATCATCCAGCGGTTGCGCCTGTTCTCGCAGGCGGACCTCTCCATGATCGAGGACTACGAACGCGAGCACGGCGACCGGGTCGGCATCCTGAACGCCATCGAGAACCTGCGCGGCAACCAGCCCTGGCCCGGGTACGACACCATGAGCCCGGATCAGATCACCGCGCGACTGCGCTCCGCCGAACCTCTGGCGGCCCGGCAAGTGATGGACTACGAGCGGCAGCACCGCCGCCGCCCCGACGTCATCAGCGCCGCCAAGCAGCGCACCCGCGCGGCCGTCTGAGCCGCCCGCGCCACGAGGTCCCCGCCGTGCACCACGGCGGGGACCCGCTCATGGGCCCGGCCGGAACCTCACGCACCACCCCGGCGTCCGCGCCGGCCGCGTACCGTACTGCCCGACGGCAGGCGGGGTAGGCGTACTTCAGTGGGCAAGGCGGAAAGGAGGACTCCGATGGTCGACTCCTCATTGAAGGCCGTCGGCTGGGCACGGTCGTTCCCCGTGTCGGGCGGGGTGCGGGCCGGCCGGCGGTGGACACGGGAGCATCTCGCCAACCTGGGCTGGACGAAGGACGCGCCGGGCACGGTCGACGACATCCTGCTGGCCGTGTCGGAGCTCATCACGAACGCCCACTTCCACGCCCACAGCGACGCCGAGGTCGTCCTGACCTGGGACAGCCGGTGCCTGCACGTCAGTGTCCACGATGACGACGACACGGTGCCCGCGCCGCGCGACGCCGACGAGGACGCCACCGGCGGACGCGGCCTCGCCCTGGTGGAGGGCGTCGCGGACCACTGGCACGCGCAAGCCCAGCACCACGGCAAGACGATCACGGCGTGCTTCACGCCGCCGGGCACGAAGCCGGCCGGTCCCGAGGAGGAGCAGGCACGCTGAGCATCGCCCGTGCAGGGCCCCCGGCAAGGCCGTGGTACCCGCTCCCGTCGGATGCGCCCGCTGCGCGCGACGGTCCAACGCTCACACCCGACCGGGCTGGGCGAGTCGCAGGCACGGCCGCTCCCACTCCCGCTTCTACCAGGGCCTGTAACCGCTCCTGATACGACGCACCTCAGGCACGCCTTCCCGTCACCTGGACCCTGTCCGACCACGTCGACGACGGCGAGCCCGGGCCGCACTGACCGACCACGGAGCATAGTCGTCGGCTGCCCTGGCGGGACAAACGGATTTCCCCTGTGGCGCTCGTAACGCGGTCCTGCCCAGTCGCGGGCTTCGAAGTCGGGTCGCTGGGCGTCGTCAGGGACCCAGGAGGCCGGGGCACCTCAGGGGTCTCACGCGTCGAGCGGGCAGCGGGTCGTTGCCTCCTCCGGTCGGACAGGGCCGCGGTCAGACGCTGGCGAACGCGGACAGGAGTGTGTCGGCGCGCAGTCGGAGCTCACATGTGTCGGCTCCTGTGACGTTGACGGACATCTCCTCGCCGCCGACGGCTTGGGCGAGGGCAACCTGCAGGACGGCGCTGCTGCCTGCCAGAGGATACGAGTACCAGCCGTCAGGAGCCTCGTCGTCGGTGTTTTGAACAGCGGCTTCGATGGTTTCCCAGTCGGTCTCGTCGAATGCGTATCCCGCGTAGTGGGACATCAACTCCAAGAAGGCGCGCAGGTTGCGGCCCCAGATCCACCCGGTGATCGACTCGTTCACGCGCCCCCGTTTCAGTGAGATGCCAGCATGGCAGACGCTCAGCAGTCAGGCGGCTATGCCAGGTCGGCAGCGGCAGGCGGCGCCGAAGGCCGAGGCTCTGGCGGCGGCACTGTTCGGGCTGACGGCCTCGGGGACCTCGCGGGACGCGCAGCGCGCGGCGGCGGCGCGGGCCACGTCGCTGATTCCCCGTCAGATCGGCCTACTTGTGCACGACTTCGGCCGCGCGTGCGTCAGCGGCACCGTGGACGACACGGGAAAGGCGCACGTCGAGGTGGGTTCGGGACGGGACGTGCTGCGGGGGCCGGGCGGGCACTGAGCCCGCCCGTCAACGGCCCGCCCGTCAGCGGGTCGTCCCGTCAGCGGGTGGTCCCGTCAGGCGGTCGCCTCGTCCAGCAGTTCCAGGACGTGCCGGTACGGGCGACCGGTGGCACGGCTCATGCCCATCTCGCAGGTGCGGTTGCAGGAGGCGTACGCGTCGTACGCGCCGGCGGTGATCTCCGCCGCCTGGGCGGCCGTCGCGGACTGTGTGACCTCCGGGTGGAGCAGTCCGCGGTCCCCGGCGAAGGCGCAGCAGCCCCAGTTGTCGGGGACGGTGACCTGTTCACTGACCGCGGCCGCGACCTGGCGCAGGGCCGCGTCGATCCCCAGGTGGACGGTGGAGCAGGTGGGGTGCAGGGCCATGCTGCCCATGCGGCGCGGGGCGGGCAGGGCGGGGAGCAGGTGCTCGGCGGTGAAGGCGACGCTGTCGACGAAGCGCAGGGTCGAGTAGCGGGCGCGCTCGGACTCCGGGAGGGTGTCGGCGAGTTGCTCGAGGCCGTGGGTGCAGGACGAGGCGTCGCAGACGACCGGCAGCCGCCCGCCGTCGCTGGCCGCCCACAGGGCCTCCAGGGTTCGGCCCGCCATGCTGCGGTGCCCGTCGGTGTAGCCCTTGGACTGCCACGGTGTGCCGCAGCACAGGCCGGTCAGGCCGTCCGGGACGGTGACCTGGACCCCGGCGCGCTCGCACAGCCGCAGGAAGGCGGCGGCCGCGCCACCGCCTTCGCCCTCGGGAGCGAAGACGCTGCCGATGCAGGCGGCGAAGAACACCGCCCGCGCCCCTTCGGGATGCCGCGGGGCCGGGCGGGCCGGGCCGCCGCGCGGGATGTCAGCGGACCACGCGGGCACGAGTTCCGTCGCCCCGAGCTTGCGGACGGCGCCGGCGGCGGCGCGGGTGACGGGGGCGGGCAGGGCGTGCGCGGTGTTGAGGGCGGCGCGTACGCCGATGACCGCACTCCCCCAGTGGCGGGCGGTGGTGTCGCCGAGGCGCTGGGCGGTGGGGCTGTGGCGCTGCGCGCGCAGGCGCTTCATGACCGCGCCGGTGTCGATCGTGACCGGGCAGGCGGTGACGCAGAGGCTGTCGGCCGCGCAGCTGTCGACGGCCGCGTACGCGTAGTCAGCCTCGAGCGCGCGGCGGCGCTCCTCGTCGCCGGCGGCGGTCGCCAGGGCGATCTCGCGCTGCAGGGCGATGCGCTGCCGGGGCGTGGTGGTGACGTCGGCGGTGGGGCAGACCGGCTCGCAGTAGCCGCACTCCACGCACGCGTCGACGGCCGGGTCGACCGCGGGGACGCTCTTGAGGTCGCGCAGGTGCGCGGCCGGGTCGTCGGTCAGCAGGACGCCGGGGTTGAGGACGTCGTGGGGGTCGCAGAGCCGCTTCAGTTCGCGCATGACGTCGTACAGCTCGTCGCCGTACTGGCGCTGGACGAAGGGGGCCATGGCGCGGCCGGTGCCGTGCTCCGCCTTGAGGGTGCCCCCGGCGTCCAGGACGAGGTCGACCATCGCGTCGGTGAACCGGGCGTAGCGCTCGGTCTCGGCGCGGGTGTCGAAGTCCTGGGTGAGCATGAAGTGCAGGTTGCCGTCGCGGGCGTGGCCGAAGATGACCGCGTCCTGGTAGCCGTACCGGTCGAACAGGCCGATCAGGCCCTCGCAGGTGCCGGTGAGCCGCTCCATGGGCACCGCGATGTCCTCCAGCAGCGCGGTCGTCCCGGCGGGACGCGCCCCGGCGACGGCCGTGTACAGGCCCTTGCGCAGGTGCCAGAGGCGGCCGCGCACGGCCGCGTCGCGGGTGAGCGCGGACCCGGTGACCGCGGGCAGCCGGTCCAGGACGGGCTGGGCGGTCGCCACGGTGGCGTCGAGCGCCTCGGCGCTGTCCTCGGCGAACTCGACCAGCAGTGCGGCGTGGCGTTCGACCCGCAGCCCGCGCAGCTCCTCGACGGGGTCGGCGGCCTGCTGGGCGACGCGTAGGGAGGCGGCGTCGAGCAGCTCGGCGGTGCGGGCGCCTGCGGCGAGCAGCGCGGGCAGGGCGTCGGTCGCCTCGGCGAGGCCCGGCAGGATCAGCAGGCCGGTGGCGGTGTGCGGGAGCAGGGGGACGGTGCGGAAGACGGCCTCGCCGACGAAGCCGAGGGTGCCCTCGCTGCCGATCATCAGGTGGGCGAGGATGTCGGCGGGGTCGGTGTGGTCGAGGAACGCGTTGAGCCCGTACCCCATGGTGTTCTTCATCGCGAACAGCCGCTCGATGGTGGCGCGTGAGGCGGCCGAGCCGCGGACCCGCTCGCGCAGCCGGAGCAGGCCGGCGTGGAGGTCGGGTTCGCGCGCGCGCAGCGCGGCGTCCGCGTCGGGCGCGGCGGTGTCGACGACGGTGCCCGAGGGGAGCACGAACTGGAGCGACTCCATGGTGCGGTAGGCGTTGTCCTGGGTGCCGCAGTTCATGCCGCTGGAGTTGTTGGCGACGAGCCCGCCGATGGTGCAGGCGCTCTCGCTGGCCGGGTCGGGGCCGAGGCGGCGGCCGTGGCGGGCGAGCCGCGCGTTGGCCTGGCGCACCGTGAGTCCCGGTTGGAGCCGGATGCGCCGGCCCTCGTCGAGGACTTCGGCGGAGCGCCAGTGTGTGCGGACGTCGACCAGGATCCCGTCACCGCCGGCCTGCCCCGCCAGGCTGGTGCCGCCGGAACGCAGCGTCAGCGGCACCCCGGCCCGGCGCGCCCCGGCCATGAGCGCGCCGACCTCGGCGGTGGAGGCGGCGCGCACGACGGCCTGCGGCGTGAAGAGGTACGGGGAGGCGTCGTGGGCGGCCGCGACCCTGCGGGGCACGTCGGTGGAGACCCGCGAGGGGTCGGCGACGCAGTCGGCGAGCCACGCCGCCGGGCCGGGGCCGGCGGTGCGGGACGTGGTGGCGCGGGTGGCGGGGGTGGCGGGGGTGCTCATGGTTCCTCGGATACGACGGTACGACGCGGCGGCGGCCGGAGGTCAGCGGGCGGGGTCGGTGATCCTCAGCAGGCGGGGCGGGCGTGCGGCGGGTTCGGGCAGGCGCAGGGGGGTCGCGCCGGGGGTGATGCTGCCCAGCAGCGTGGCGTGGCGGGCGCCGGTGCCCGAGGTGAGGGTGCCGGGCAGGCCGTTGACGGTGAGGAAGCCGAGCACGGCGAAGGCGAGGGCCTCCTTGGCGTCGGAGGGCAGCCCCAGGTCGTCGCTGGGACGCAGTGCCACGCCGGGCAGTTCCTCGCCGATCATGCGCATCAGCACCGGGTTGCGGGCGCCGCCGCCGGAGACGACCAGGCTGGTGACCCCGTGGGCCCGGCAGGCGTCGGCGACGGTGACGGCGGTGAGCCTGGTCAGGGTCGCGAGGACGTCGTCGGTGCCGGGTGTGGGCACGGCGGCCAGTGCCCGCTGCAGGTAGGGCAGGTGGAAGAGCTCCTTGCCGGTGCTCTTCGGTGCGGGCCTGCGGTAGTAGGGGTCGTCGAGGAGGACCTTCAGCAGGTCGGGGCTGGTGCGTCCCGCCGCGGCGCGCCGGCCGTCCTCGTCGTAGGCGGCGGCGCCGCCGGTGAAGTGGCGTACGGCCGCGTCCAGCAGGGCGTTGGCGGGACCGGTGTCGAAGGCCAGGGGCTCGGCGTCGGGGGCGACCACGGTGACGTTGGCGATGCCGCCGAGGTTCAGCGCGGCGGGGACTCCGGGCAGCCCGCGCAGCAGGAGGGTGTCGGTCATCCCGACCAGGGGGGCACCCTGCCCGCCCGCCGCGACGTCCCGGCTGCGCAGGTCGGACACCACCGGCAGCCCGGTGGCCTCGGCGATCCACGCCGGCTGTCCCAGTTGCAGGGTGCCGCGGACGACGCCGTCCTCGACCCAGTGGTGCATCGTCTGGCCGTGGGACACGACCAGGTCGGCGGCGCCCCCGCACAGCTCGTCCAGGGCGCGGGCCGCGGCCTGCGCGAAGGCCTGGCCGATGCCGGTGTCCAGGGCGCACACGGCCTCGGTGGTGGTCGTCGCGGGTGGCAGCGTCGCGCCGATGAGGTCCCGCAGGCCGGCGTCGTAGGGCACGGACAGATGACCGAGCGGCCGCATGAGCAGGGTCTCGCCGTCCAGGGTGAGGTCGGCGGCCGCCGCCTCGATGGCGTCGTACGAGGTGCCCGACATCAGGCCGATCACGTGCATGGCTTCTCCCAGCTGTTCGTCCGAGGCGGTCGTGTGGTGCCCCGGGGTGGGGGCCGCCCGTCGGCGGCCCCCACCCCGGGAGTCGTCACTCGATGCCGGCGCCCGCCGGGACGCGGCCCGAGCCCGAGCCCGACTCCGGGCCGCCGTCGGCCGGGCCGGCCTCACGGACCGGGCGTGCCTCGGGGGCCTTGTGGAACAGGCTCATCACACCGCCGACCACCAGGGTGATCACCACGCCGATCGGCACCAGCCACTGGGCGGCGATCGCGGTCGGCACCGTCGCACCCGCCACCGTGACGTCGATCTTCACCGAGCGCACGATGTAGGTCATCACACCGATCGTGACCAGGAACGCGACGACCGAGTCGACCTCGTTGGCGCGCTTGACGATCCGGCCGAGGAGGAAGGCGCCGAGCAGTGCGCCGTAGGTGTAGCCGGCGATGGTCAGGCCGGTGAGGTAGACGTTGCCGGTGCTGGTGCTGAAGGCGCAGGCGAAGATCGCCATCAGCACCGCCCACACCAGCGTCATCACCCGGGCCAGCTTCAGCAGCGACTCCTCCGACGGGGTGCTGCGGAAGAAGCTGTGGATGATGTCGGAGACCGTCGAGTTGGACATGGAGTTCAGCGCGGAGGACAGGGAGCCCATCGCGGCGCCGAGGATACCGGCCACGAGCAGGCCGGAGATCACCACGGGCAGTCCGTGCAGGATGAAGTTGGGGTAGAGGTTGTCGGAGCTGGAAAGGCCCAGGTCGGAGAAGCTCTTGCCCTTGTTGTACGACCACAGCAGCGCGCCCACGAGGGAGAAGGCGGCGAACTGGAGGGTGACGAAGACGCCGGAGGCGATCATGGCCTTCTGGCCGTCGCGCAGGGTGCGGGTGGCCAGGACGCGCTGGACGATCAGCTGGTCGGAGCCGTGGCTGGCCATCGCGAAGATGGCGCCGCCGATGATCGCGGTCGGCAGGGCGAAGGGGCTGGTGAGAATGTGCGCCAGGTCGAAGTTGGCGTCGAACAGCTTGAAGTGGCCCGAGTGCAGGGCGTCGGAGAAGCCGCTGCCGCCGACGTGGCCGGAGAGCACTGCGATGGCGAGGATGGCGCCGCCGAGGTACAGGCCCATCTGGATGGCGTCGGTCCAAATGACCGCCTTGATGCCGCCGAGGTAGGTGTACACGACGGTGATCACCGTGAGGATGATGATGATCAGTCGGTAACCGGCGTGCACGCCGAACTCGTCGAGCAGCAGCTTGATCGGGATCGCGGAGGCGAACAGGCGGACGCCCTCGGCGAGCAGGCGGGTGAAGACGAAGGTCACCGAGGCGAGTCCTTGCAGCTTCAGTCCGAATCTGTCGCCCAGGTACTGGTAGGCGCTGACGAACCCGCCGCGCTTGTACAGGGGGATCAGCACGGTCGCGACGACGACGCGGCCGATCACGTAGCCGAGGGCGAGTTCGACGTTGCCGAAGCCCTGCCCGCTGTAGGCACCGCCGGGCACGCTGATGACGGTCAGGACGCTGGTCTCGGTGGCCACCACGGAGAACGAGACGGTCCACCAGGGCATGTGCCCTTCACCGACGAAGTAGTCCTTCGCCGTCTTCTGCCGTCCGGCCAGTCGCAGTCCGATCCACGCGATGGCGATCAGATAGACGACGATCACGACGAGGTCGAGTTGGCGCACGCTCGCTCCTAAACAGCAGCCGGCGGGTTCACCGGCAAGGTGGGGACGGATGGTGGGGGCGTCGTCCGGCGGACACGGACGACATGGGATTCGTGCGGCACGGTGGCGTCCCGTGCCAGCAGGCGCGCGCCGTCCAGCGGGTCCCCGAGCGGGGGCCGTGGACTCAGCGGACGCGCGGAGCCCTCGAGCACCGCGCGCAGCGGCGCCATGAGCGGTTCGCCGAGGCCGGTCAGCCCGCCCGTGACGGTGACGGGCAGGACCTCGCCGGGGATCCGGGCGGCGGCCGCGAGCACGGCCTCGCCCAGTGCGGTGGCGGCGTCCCGGACGATCTCGCCGGCGACAGTGTCGCCGGACGCGGCGGCGTGTGACACGTCGGGCGCGAAGGAGGCCGCGGTGCGGGCCGGATTGCCGCCCGCGGCGAGAGCCGCGGGCAGCGCGTCCGCCTCGCCGAAGCGCCGGGTGGCGGCGGCCAGCAGGGCGGTGTCCGGGCCGCGTCCGTCGTGGGCCCGCAGTGCCGCCCGCAGGCCGGTCACCCCGATCCACGCGCCGCTGCCCTCGTCGCCCAGCCAGGGACCCCAGCCGTCGACGCGGGCGTACGAGCCGTCCTCGCCGATGCCGATGGCGACCGAGCCGGTACCGATGGCCAGCACGACGCCGGTGCGGCCGCCGAGGGCTCCCGCGTGGGCGGTGACGGCGTCGCTGGTGACGGCGACCTCGTCCGCGGGCAGGTCCTCGAGCAGCTGCTCGGCCAGGGCACGGGCGGCCTCGGGAGCCGCCGCCGCTCCGGCGGCGCCGACGCAGACGGCCGCGAGCCGGCCGGGGGCGTGCTCCCGCAGCAGCGGCAGGACGGCGGCGCGCACCGCGGCGCGGGCCGCCTCCACGCCCCCCTCGGCAGCGAGCCCGGGCGCCCCCGGGACCTCGTGGACGGGGCCGGCGGTGCCGTCCGTACTGATGAGCACGGCACGGCAGCCCGTCTTCCCCAGGTCCACGGCCACTGCTGCGGTCATGCGGCACGCCCTCGTGTCGTCGGGATCCGGCTCGTCGGGTGGTCACGTGGGTGGTGACCGGCGCGGATCGCGGTGCAGCGAGTATCGGAAGGCAGAGCTCCGTATGTCAATAAGTAACTTCACGAAAAGCGGCACGTAACTTTTTGACGTGATGCTCGGGCCGTGGTTACGCTGACGCCACCCACTCAGGAGGGACCCCGTCCATGGCCTCCCAGGACCCGACCGGCACCGCCGCGCACCCGACGCAGGAGACCGCCCCCGGCGACGACATCCTGGCCCGCGTGCGGGCGGCCCTGCCCGGTCTGGCGCCCTCCGAGCGGCGGGTCGCCGAGGCCGTCCTGGCCGATCCGGCACAGGCGGCGGAGCTGTCCATCAGCTCCCTCGCCGAACGGGCCACCACCTCGGTCGCCACCGTCATGCGCTTCTGCCGGACGATGCGGCTGGGCAACTACCCCCAGCTGCGGCTCGCTCTCGCCGCGGCCGCCGCCCGCGAGCACGCTCTCGGCGGCGAGCGCCCGACGCCCGGCACCGACATCAGCGCCACCGACACCCTCGAAGAGATCGTCCACAAGATCGTCTACAACGAGGTGCGCGCCCTGGAGGACTCCGGGGCCGGACTGGACGTCGAGGCACTTCGCCGGGCCGTCGACGCCGTCGCGGGCGCCCGGCGCGTGGACATCTTCGGCGTCGGCGCCAGCGCCTTCGTCGGCCAGGACCTGCACCAGAAGCTGCACCGCATCGGCCGCATGGCGTTCATCTGGACCGACCGCCACGCGGCCCTGACCGCCGCCGCCCTCCTCGGGCCCGGCGACGTGGCCCTGGCGATCTCCCACTCCGGCGAGACCGAGGACACCGTCGAGCCCCTGCAGGCCGCCGCCGAACGCGGCGCCGCCACCATCGCCCTCACGAACGTCCCCGGCTCCACCCTCGCCGACAGCGCCGATCTGGTGCTCGCCACCCGCGCCCGCGAGACCCCCTTCCGGTCCGGCGCCACCGTCAGCCGGATCGCCCAACTCGCCGTGATCGACTGCCTGTTCGTGGGCGTCGCGCAACGCTCCTACGACGCCACGACCGCGGCGCTGCAGAAGACCTACGGGGCCGTGCAACGCCGCAGGCGCCCCCAGCCCCAGCGCCGCACCCCGGCCGGCGACTGACCGCCGGCCCGCACCACACCCCAGCACGACCGAAAGGACGCCCGCGCCGTGGACCTCAGCACACTCGGCACCGAGACCCGCAACGAGCGGACCGCCGAACTGGACCGCATGCCGGTCTCGGAACTCCTCACCGTGATGAACGCCGAGGACCAGACCGTGGCCCTCGCCGTCCGCGAGGCGCTCCCGGACATCGGCAGCGCCGTCGAGGCCGTCACCGAGTCCCTGCGCCGCGGCGGCCGCCTCATCTACCTCGGCGCCGGCACCAGCGGCCGCATCGGCCTGCTCGACGCGGTCGAGTGCCCGCCGACCTTCGGCACCGCGCCCGAACAGGTCGTGGGCCTGCTCTCCGGCGGGCCCGGCGCCTTCGTCGTCGCCGTCGAAGGCGCCGAGGACGAGCCCGCCCGGGCGGTCGCCGACCTCGACGCGATCGGCGTCGGCGACCGGGACACCGTCGTCGGCCTCGCCGCCAGCGGCCGCACCCCCTACGTCATCGGCGGCCTCAAGCACGCCGCCGCGCGGGGCGCCGTGACCGTCTCCGTGGCCTGCAACCGCGACGCGCTCGTCAGCCGCTACGCCGACATCCCGATCGAAGTGCCCACCGGCCCGGAGATCCTGACCGGCTCCACCCGGCTCAAGGCGGGCACCGCCGAGAAGCTGGTGTGCAACATGCTCTCCACCGCGTCGATGGTCCGCCTCGGCAAGGTCTACGGGAACCTCATGGTCGACGTGCGCGCCACCAACAACAAGCTGGTCGACCGCGCACAGCGCATGGTCGTGCAGGCCACCGGGGCCGACCCCGACGTCGCCGCCGAGGCCCTGAGCGCCGCCGACGGCCACGCCAAGACCGCCATCGTCATGCTGCTCACCGGCACCACCGCCGAGGAGGCGGCCCGGCGCATCGAGCAGGCCAACGGCGACACCCGCACCGCCGCGGGCCAGGTCTGACCTCCCGGCGCCCGGCCCCCACGGGGCCCTCGGAAACGACGGACCGGGCGAGCGGTCCCATCACGGGCGGCGGGCCCCGACCGCCCGCACACCGGTGAGCCGCAGGGCACGCCAGGTGACGGCGCGCGCCGTCCGCGGCTCAGGTGACGAGCGGACCCGCCGGACGGCAGGACAGTCCCCTGGGACGTGAGCCGCCCCGCGCAGGCCGCGGCCCCTCCCCCCGCACCGAGCGCGCACCGTCGACGCGGGTGAGGCGCGGGGGCGGGCGGGGGCACACCCGGATACCCGCCCCTCGGCGCCTCCTTCCCGGACGGGCCGCACCACCGCACCGCCGATAGAGTGAAGATCACGGGGGTACGGCGACTGCGGGAAGGTGACGACGGCCATGGCCGGACGATTCAGCTACCGGAGGATCTACGAGGACGACGCCTCGTCGCAGAAGGGCAAGCGCGTGCTCGTCGACCGGCTCTGGCCCCGGGGCGTGAGCAAGGAGCGAGCCCACCTCGACGAGTGGCTCAAGGACGTGGCGCCGTCGACCGATCTGCGTCACTGGTACCACCACGACACGGAGCGCTTCCCCGAGTTCCGCGAGCGGTACATCGCCGAACTGGAGGACGCCGATCACCGGCCGGCCGTCGACCACCTGCGCGAACTCGCCGCCCACGACAAGGTCACCCTGCTCACCGCCACCAAGGACGTCGACCACAGCGAGGCCGCCGTCCTCGCCCACTGGCTCGACTCCCCAAACGCCGAAAGCCGCTGACGGTTCCGCCGCGCTCGCCTCACGCCGGTGACGAACGGCTCAGCCGAGACCTCGGTGGGCGGCCCACAAGGCCCCGGCACGGCCGGCGGCGTCGCAGACCAGGGCCGCCAGTTCAGGTTCATCGGGGACGGGGAACGAGACGTATCCGCCCCGACCACCACCGACCGGTCTGCCGTAGGCCTTCACAGCGAGGTGACCGTTCGGGAGGAGCCGGACGTTGAGTGTGGTGAGCGTGAACGCCTCACCGCGCCGAGTGTCCGTCCAGCGAAGCGCCTGCGGGACCGCGACGTTGATCGCCAGAGCACTTACTTCCAGGTCGCCGCTCATGGACGGATGATCTCACGCGCGCCGCCGCGGGCGGCCGCCACCGCTTGCGCAGCAGGCGTGGCTGCGGCGCTCATGGGCGGTTGTCGGGCGACGCCTGAAGCCACTGACCACCCGCGGCCTGTCCGGCGTCCGGTGTGCGCTTGCAGGGCGAGCCTCAGTTTTTTTGGCCGGTCTCGTCGTCGAGTTGGTGGTCCGCCCAGACGTAGCTTTCGGGGAGCAGGCCGGTGACGGGCAGCGTCCGCAGCCCGTCGGCCGTCCCCACGATGACCCCGAGCGAGGGGAAGTAGTCGAGGAGGACCTGGCGGCAGCGGCCGCACGGTGGCACGACGCCCCGGTCGCGGTCGCCGACGGCGACGATGGTCTCCAGGTCGTAGACGCCCTGGGCCGCAGCAGTCCCGATCAGCACCAGTTCAGCGCACGGCCCCCCGGTGAAGTGGTAGGCGTTCACCGCGGTGACGATCCGGCCGTCCCGGGCGCGGGCGGCGGCCGCCATGGTGTGGTTGTCGCCCCGGCAGCGGGTGGCGGCGACTTCGGCCGCCGCCTGGATCAGCTCATGGTCGACACGGTCGGTCTGTGCGGTCACTCGTATGTTCTATCGCACCGAAGAAGAGGCGTGCCACCTCGCCGATCGCGCCCTGGACCGGGAGGCGCGCCAACGTGGTGGCACGCACCACGAGATGACCGATACCGACACCGCGGCAACAGTCGTCCCCGCCCCAGTTACTCGCGTGCAGGGGGTGCAGACGGTGCGCGCCGCGGCGCCCTTCACCGCCGCCGGGCAGACGACGGCCGGGACGGCCCTTCGCATCGAGCACGTCCGCGCCACGCCTGTCGGCGGCGGTGGCGACATCTCCGCGGACCCGCCGCCCACCCCCGCCGGCCGCCGCCTCACCTTCCGCGCACACGCCGTGGACGACGCGGGCCGGCTCGTCGCCACCGGCGAGATCGACCGTGCCGTCGTCGACCGGGACCGTTTCCTGGAGGCCCCCCTCGATACGGACCGTGACGGTCCGTCCTGACCCACGCGCCCCCATGAGGACCACTCCCGTTCCGCCGGGCCAGGGCGGCGCGCGCACGGGCGCTCCGGTGCCCGTCCCGCAAGGCGGTCGGCCCGGCGTCCCGGCCCAGGGACGTGTCCTCCGCTGTCGACGGGCCGAGCCCCATGGCAGGGAGGCGCCTTTGTGGACATGTGACGCCCGAAAACACCTGAGTCGCGGGCAACATGTGGCCGCGGACACCCGTCGCGCGCGCCACCGGGCCGGACGCACGACATGGCTCCGGCCCGGCGTTGGTGGGTCGTCAGTGCTTGAACATGTCCTTGGTCTTCTCCTTGCCGCCCCGCATCCTGCCCCGCGATTCGAGGGCGGCGCCCTTCGCAGCGAGCTTCTCCTTGTGCACCGCGTGGGCCGCCTTCCGCACGGTCCTCCCCACGACCTGCTCCATCTTCGCCTTGGCTTTCTCTCCCGTACTCATCTCGGCACCTCCGCGAGTCTCACCCGGCGCGTTCCCGTGCGGCCGACGCCGAAACCACGGCGGTTGCCGCGGCGGGCGGCGCAGGGAGTGCGGGCCGACGCGAGGGACGCCCTTCCGTACGCGTATCTCCGGGCGGGCAAGGGTGTTGCCGGCCCGTTCCGCCGTGAGGGCCGTCGGCCTGGCGGCGGTACGAGCTTCGCCGGCGGACGGTGCCCGGGCGGCACAGACCCGCCGAGGACGCTTTCTGCGGCCCCACCCGGCCTGCGCCGTACCGTACGGGTGCCTGCGGCCGCCGCTCCGCCGCCGTGGGGGCCCCGCCGCACCGGGCACCGCGTGCGGCGGGCCCTTGTCAGAGGAGCGAGTCGGTGACCTCGGCGAGGCGCCGCCGGTACTCCGCGTCGTAGGCCCCGGCGGCCGCCCGGGCTTCCGTCTCGCCCTCGAAGTACCGCCCCGTGACGCCGGCGAGCGCGGGCGCGTCCACCAGGCGTCGCGTGGCCGCGACCCCCTGCTCCAGGGAGTCGACGACGTCCATCCCCGACCGCCGGGACATGGCGGTGGGCATGAAGGTCGCCGGGTGGACGCTGTTGACGGTGATGCCGGTGCCGCCGAGTTCCTCCGCGAGGTCGAAGCCGTGGCAGATCAGCGCGAGCTTGGAGCGGCAGTAGGCGGCGACGTCGGTGTAGTGACGGGTGAGTTCGGGGTCGTCGAGGTCGAGCGGCTGCTGGCCGACGGAGGCGACGTTCACGATCCTGGAGGGCGCCGCGCGTCGGAGCAACGGGAGGAGTTCGCGGGTCAGGGCGACCGGTGCCAGGTAGTTGACGGCGAGGCGCAGTTCGTGCCCGTCGGCGGAGGTCTGCCGCCGCTTTCCCTCCGTGTGGAAGCCGACGCCGGCGTTGTTGACGAGCACGTCCAGCCGGTCGTGCCGGGCGGCGATGCCGGCGGCCAGGCGCCGGACTTCGGCGAGTGAGGACAGGTCGGCCCGGTGGGGCTGGCCGCCGGTGGCCGCGGCGACCTCGGCGAGACGCTCGGGGTCGCGGCCGTGCAGCAGCAGTGTGTGGCCGCCGTCGGCGGCGAGGTCCTCCGCGAGGGCGCGGCCCAGACCGTCGGATGCGCCGGTGATGAGGATCGTGGCCATGTCGTCGGCTTTCTGAGTCGGGGGGCACCCTGGGTGCCGTCCGGTCGAGCGGGATGGGGGGTGAGGGGTGGGCCGGGCCCGCGGCGTCCCGCACGGCTGTCGTGGGAGGTGTGCTTCCGTCGTGTCCGCGGGTGGGAGGCCGGTCAGCCGACCGTCCTGAGTACCGCGGCGGCCAGCGCGGCGGAGGACTGCGGGTTCTGCCCGGTGTGCAGGGCGCGGTCGACGACGACGTACGGGGTCCAGGGCTCGTCCGCCGAGTAGTCGGCGCCGAGGTCGACGAGCCGGTCCTGCAGCTGCCATTCCAGCCGGTCGGCCCGCCCGGTCTGCCGCTCCTCGGCGGCGCTGAAGCCGGTGAGGCGGTAGCCGGCGAACGGCGACGTACCGTCTGCGTGCCGGACGGCGAGCAGGGCCGCCACGCCGTGGCAGACCGCGGCCAGCGGTGTGCCCTGCGCGAGGACGGTACGGAGCAGCCGGGCCGAGTCGGCGTCCCCGGCGAGGTCCTGCATGGGGCCGTGGCCGCCCGCGTAGAAGACGGCCGCGTACCGGGACGGGTCGGCGTCCGCCAGGGCCAGCGGGTCGTGCAGCCCGGTGACGGCCTCCAGGGCCGCGGCCGCCGCGGCGGCTCCCGCCGGTCCGCCGTTGACCTCGGGTGTCAGGCTGACCGGGTCGACGGTGGGCGAGACGCCGCCCGGGGTGGCGAAGGCCACCCGATGGCCGGCTTCGGTGAAGGCTCGGTAGGGCGCGGTGACTTCTTCGGCCCAGAAACCCGTGGGGTGCTCGGTGCCGTCGGCCAGCGTGAGGTGATCGGCTCCGGTCACCACGAGAAGGATCTCTGCCATGTGCGTACCGCTCCCTGGTCTGCACCCGGGGCGATGTCCGGGCGTGGGGTGGGCCACCGGTGGGCCGGCGGCGGAACGTCGTCGACCCTAGGCGGCACACCCATCGGCCGACCAATAGGGATGTCGACATCATTCATCGGCATTCCGATGGCTGGGCGGGGGCGCACGGGGCAGCGGCGGCGCGGAACAGCACCCCGTCCCGCCGGCGGGCGCACCGTCGGACGCTGCCGCAGTCACGGGCACTCGACCACCGGAGGGGGCGACTCGGGGCGCGGGCGCGGAGAACCGCCGACCCGAACTCATCACCACCTTGACAGGTGACGACACCTGTGCGACCGTCGCCATCAGCCGCGGTGGTGCCCGACTCCGCCCGAACCCCCACCGGAGGATTCCCGTGAAAATGCTCAGCGTCATGAAGGTGGCCACTGTGGCCGTGGCCATCGTCACCGTCGCCTGCGGGTGCTTCCTCCAGGTCTTCTGAGGACGGCGCGGCGGGAGAGAGAGGACCGATATGCCGAAGACGCAGCAGGTCAGCAAGGTCGTCAAGGTCGTGAAGGTGGTCATGGCCGCGGACAACGGCGCGGGGGCGCGCCAGGCGCGCTTCGGCGCCCTGCCCGAACGTGTCAGGCCCGAGGACACCACCGAAGTGGTTCCCGTCGTGGCGCGATACCCCTCGCAGGACCTCTACGACCACGAGAAGTGGCTCACCTGCAGGTGGGTGTAGGCGCAGACACCGCGCCCCCGGGCGGACCGGAGTCCGCCCGGGGGCGCGCGTCGGTGGGACGGCCGCCTACCGGTGGCGCCCCGGGCTCTTCGTGACGTGCAGGGACACCGGGACCGGCGGGAGCCAGTACGGTGTGTCGCTGCTCATCACCAGGGACGCCGTCCGGTCCTGCGGTCCGCGGATCCCTCGGGCGTCCGCGGTGACGGTGAACGTCGCCCGCTGCCCGGGCCGCAGGGTCAGAGCGGTCCGGCTCTCCGAGAGCCAGCCCACGTCCGTCTCGGTGCCGTCCCAGCCCGGCAGTTCCTCCACGGTGGCCACCGGCACGGGGAAGCGGCTCTGATCGCTGCCGCCCACCCGGTACATGCCCGGGGCCCCGCCGCCGCGGTAGACGGCGGTCGCGGTGCCGGGCAGCGCGGTCCAGGCGTCGCTGCCCGGGTCGTAGGCGTAGCCCTCCGAGGTCAGCACCCTGTTGACGCCGACCCGCTTGAAGCCGCCGGACACCAGGAGCCGGCCGTTGGCGGCGGTGTAGGCCGCCGTGGCCAGCCCCACGGGCATGTCCGCCACAGGCTGCCAGCTGTCCGAGGCCGGGTCGTAGACGTACGCCTGCGCCGACTCCACGTACTCGTGGGTGCCGCCCGCGCAGTACAGCCTGCCGCTGATGGCGCCGCAGGAGGCCCAGCCGATCGTCTGGGGGTAGTTCGCGGCACGGGCCCACCTGCCGGAGGCCGGGTCGAAGACGTAGACGGTGTTCGCGCACTCGTTGTTGTCGCAGCCGCCGACGACGTACAGCCGGCCGTCGAGGACGGCGCCCGCCGCCCCGTAGTGGCCCTGCGGGACGTCCGGCCCCTTCGTCCAGGTGTGCCGCGCCGTGTCGTAGACCTGCAGTGTGCGGCTGACCGTCTCCTGCGGGCCCCAGCCGCCTACGGCGTAGAGCCGGCCGTCGATCATCCCGTGGGCGGTGGCCTGCCGCGGCTCGGGCGCCGGGGCGCCACGGGTCCAGGTACCCGCCGACGGGTCGTACGCGTACAGGTCGGCGGTGGGGGTGGAGCCGTCGGAGCCGAGGGCGGAATAGAGCGTGCCGCGGTAGGTCTCCACCGCGTTGTCCATCACCGGGACGGGCAGGTCCGGCAGGTTGCGCCAGGCGGTGGCGGGGGGCGTGGAGCCCGGGCCGGTGCCGGTGCGCTCGCCGATGCGGAGCGTGGCCGGCGCGGTGCCGGTGTTGCGCACGGTCACCTTCCGGACCGCCTTGCCCCCGGGCGCGGCGGTGGCGTCGACGCGGGTGGTCCCGAGCGACAGCCGTCCCGCCGCGAGCGGGAAGGACGCCTTGACCACCGCGTCCGGCCGGACGGTAACGGTGCGGGACGCCGTGCGGTAGGAGGGCTTGGCCGCCGTGACGGCCTGGCCGCCGTCGCCGGGGACGAAGAGGCGGTAGAGGCCGTCGCCCACGCGCGGGTCGCCGGTGGTGGCGGTCGTGAGGGCGGTGGTCGCCGCCGAGCCGCCCTGGCCGCCGCCGCGCACGACGGCACCGACCAGTCCCGCTCCCGTGTTGGCGTCGGTGACCGTGCCGGTGACCACCGCGCCGCGGACGGGCGTGAGGATCCGACGGCTGACCGTCACGTCGTCGACGGCCCACAGCACGCCGGGCCCGGTGAAGTGGAAGCGCAGTCGCACCGAGCGCTCGCCGGCCCAGGCGGTCAGGGGGACGTCGACGCGGCCGCTGCTCCACAGCTGGTCCTGGTGCCACACCGTCGTCCAGGTCTTGCCGCCGTCGTCACTGATGTCGACGTCGCCGCTCTGCTCCGCGGAACCCTCGTAGTCCGTGGCGAAGGCCAGCGCCGGATCGCCCTTGCCGCCGAAGTCGTAGACCGGGCTGATGAGCTGGGTGTCCAGGGCGATGTCCCAGCCGGCGTGGTCGTTGTCGGCGACCGCGAAGGCTCCGGAGCCGCCCGTGGTGTTGCCCCGGCCGCCCGGATCGTCGAACGCCCAGCCGTGCGCGGTGCCGGGGGCGTCCTCGACGCTCCAGCCCTCCGGCGCCCCGGCGGCGGAGTCGAAGGGCTGCGTGTCGAGGGTGCGCACGCTCAGGCGGTACGCGGGGTTGTCGCCCGCCCACGAGTCCGCGGGCAGCGTCAGACGCAGTTCCTGATCGGCGGCGCCCACCGTCACCTGCCGCACCACGGCCTGGTAGCGGGAGTCGTCGCTGACGACGCGGAGGGTGTAGGTGTGCTTCTCCGGCAGGTCGAGGCGGTAGGCGCCGGTGTAGGCGTCGGACCAGACAGGAGCGCCGGGAACCCCGTCCACGGTGATCTTCGCGTGGAGCGGCCAGCCGTGCCCGGACCCGTCCGCGACGGTGCCCGAGACCCGGTGGGTCGGCAGTTCGCGCAGGGCGATGTCGCGCGGCACGGTGGCGCCGTCGGCGACGTCGACGCCGGTGGCCTCACCGGGCGCGTAGCCGTACGCCTCGACCCGCACGTCGTGCCGTCCGGCGGGCAGCGGCATGCTGTAGCGGCCGCGGGCGTCGGTGGTGACGCGGTAGATGCCCGCTGTCACCTGGGCGGCGGGCACGGGGGCGCCGCTGCTCCGGTCGGTGACCGTGCCGGTCACCGTTCCGTGGGCGCCCATTTGGAAGGCCCCCGTGCCGTTCGGGGTGCCCAGGCCGGTGGGACCGTCGTAACCGGGGCCCGCGGTGCACAGGTACGCCGGAGAGCAGGTGCCGTTGGCACCCGAGGTGACGTCGTGCAGCCCGGAGCCGGTGGAGGCGTACGGGTAGGTGTTGGGGTAGGACCCTGCGACCGGCTCGCCCGCGTTGGCGTAGACGCCCGCGATGATGGGCGCGGACGCGCTGGTGCCGCCGGCCACGACCCAGCCCCCGCTGACGCTGTCGAAGACGGCGACCCCGGTGTCCGGGTCGGCCACCGCGGAGACGTCGGCGACGGTGCGTCCGGAGCAGCCGGCGTCCTTCTGGAAGGCGGGCTTGGGCTCGTACAGCGAGCAACCGGAGCCGGCGCCGGCTCCGTCGTGGCTCCACACCGACTCCGTCCAGCCGCGGGCGGTCGCGGTGTCCCGGGTGAGGCTCGTGCCGCCGACCGCGGTCACGTAGGGGGAGGCGGCCGGGTAGGCGACGCCGTAGCGGGAGTCCCCGGTCGAGGCGACCACGGCGACACCGGGGTGGTCGTAGTGGACGTCGCCCGCGGACTCGCCGGGGTCCTCGCCGAAGAACGCGTAGTTGGAGCCGTAGGAGTTGGAGACGTACTTCGCGCCGAGGGCCACGGCCTGGTCGACGGCCGCGCCCAGGTCCTCGCCTTCGGCGGCGTCCGCCTCGACGAGCACGATGCGGGCCTTCGGGGCGACGGCGGAGACCATGTCCAGGTCGAGGGATATCTCCCCGGCCCAGCCGGCGTCGAAGTCCGGGTACCGCGTCCCGCCGCGCTGGTCGACCTTGGTGAAACAGCCGTTGGCGGTGGTGCAGGGGGGCAACCCGTACTGCGCGCGGTAGACGGCGAGGTCGGCTTCGGCGTTCGGGTTGTCGTAGGCGTCGACGACGGCGATGGTGGCCCCCGCCCCGCCGTCGGCGGGCAGGTCGTAGGCGCTGCGCAGGTCGGCGGGTCCGAAGCCCTCCGGCTCCTGGGCGGCCGTGCCCTTGCGGGCGGGGACGTCGGTGCGCCGCAGGCCGAAGCACGTGAACTCGCGCGGCTTGGAAGCGCCGCAGAACGGCTCGACGTTGCCCCGCGCCTGGTGCGCGGACGCGGACGGCGCGGCGGTGCGCTCGCCCTCCGCGGCCAGGGCCGGTGCCGGGGCGACACCGAGCGCTGCCGCGACGGCGGCGCTCAGCAGCCCGGCAGCGAAGGACAGCCGTCTGCGCCGGTGGGGCGGACGGCTCTGGAACATGGACAATTCGCGACTCCTGTCGGCATGCTCGGGGCGGCACACGCCACCCCACGATGGGTGAGTTGCGCGAAGTCCCGCAGAAGTTCCGATCTCCGCGGGGAAGTTTCCGCGTACCGCGTCCCCGAGCTGTCAGGAGGTATCCGCAAGCCACTGCCTGACCTGTGTGCGCGCCTTGTGCAGCCGCGACTTCACCGTCCCCAGGGGGATACCGAGGCGCTGCTCGATCTCCCGGTACTCCATCTGGCAGATGTCCCGGTAGACCAGGGGTGCGACCAGTTCGGGACGGGTGTTCTCCAGCCGTTCGAGAGCCTCCAGCAGATCGACCCGCGTGCCCGCGACCACACTGGTCCTGCGCGGGTCGGGCGTGTCGGCCTCGGCCGCGGAGAGGGGCTGCTCGGCGCGTCGCCGTTTGAGCTCGCGGTACTTCTGGCGCGCGCAGTTGGCGACGACCGTGTACAGCCAGGTGTGGAAGAGGCTGCGCCCCTCGAAGGAGCCGATGCTGCGCGAGACGTGGAACAGCGCGTCCTGGGCGGCCTCTTCCGCGTCCTCACGGTGGGGCAGGAAGCGCCCGCAACGGCGGAGCACCTCGGGCCTGATCCGGACGAGGAGCGACTCCAGGGCCTCGGCGTCACCGGCCGCCGCCCGGGTGGCGAGCTCCTCCGTCTCCTGGGCGGGCGTCACGGGGGTCCTCCTCGGTCCTTCTTCGGGTCGGTGCATGATAGGCACATGACCCCAGCTCAGCAGACCGGCCGCTACCGACTGGTGCGACCAGTCGGGGCCGGGGCGTTCGCGATGGTGTGGCTGGCCCGTGACGACTCGCTCGACGCGCCCGTCGCCGTCAAGGTGATGGCCGAGAACTGGGCGTACCGCATGGATCTGCGCGAACGGTTCCTCTCCGAGGCCCGGCTGCTGCGCAAGGCCGCGTCCAGCCGCCTCGTGCAGGTCTTCGACATCGGGGAACTGCCGGACGGACGCCCGTACTTCGTCATGGAGTACGCCGACGGCGGCACCCTGGACGACCTCCTCGCCCACGGACGGCCATCGCTGCACGAGGCGCTGCGGCTGACCGCGGAGGCCGCCCGTGGCGTCGCGGCGCTGCACGATGCGGGTGTCGTACACCGCGACATCAAGCCGTCCAACGTGCTGATCGCAGGGGTACGGGAGGGTCGGCGCCGGGTGCTCGTGGCCGACCTGGGCCTGGCCAAGGCACTCGCCCAGGCCTCCGGTCTGACGATGGCCGCCGGATCGGCGGGCTACATGGCACCGGAACAGTCGCGCCCGGACGGGGGCATCGACGTGCGCGCCGATGTGTACGGGCTGGGGGCCCTGCTCTACCACCTGGTCACGGGTTCGGTGCCCGGCCTCCCGGGCAAGGTCGTACGGCCCGGCCGGTTGCGTCCGGACCTGCCGGCGGCCGTGGAGCGGGCGGTGCTGCGCGCCCTGCAGCCGGACCGGCGCAAGCGCTGGCCGAGCGCGTCGCGGTTCGCCGACGAACTGGACGCGCTGGCCGCCCGGTCGGCCGACCATGCACAGGACGCGCGGCGCCGAAGGACCGGGCGCACCCTGGTGGCCGCCCTGTGCGCCGCGGCGCTCGTGGCCGCCGGGACGGGTCTTGCCGCCTCGCGTTCCGGTGAGCCGCCGACCGCGGCGCCGACGGTGGCGCCCACGGTGGTCAGCGACGCCACCGACCGGATCCGGGTGCGGGTCCCCCCGGGGTGGGGCCGGGAACTCGTCCGCGGCGGGTGGAGCCCCGGGGCGCTGGGGCTTCCCGACGCCCACGAGCCGGCCCTCCTGGTCGCCGCCGACGCGGGGAACTGGCAGGACCTGGGCTCCGGTGTCGACGGCGTGTTCGTCGGCCTCAGCGAGCGCGGGGATCTGACGGCCCGGCTGGACGCCGTCCGGCACGGCGGCTGCCACTACCGCGGCAGCCGCGACTACCGGGCCGGCGCGTCGCCGCAATGGCGGGGGCGGGTCCGCCACTGGACCGGCTGCGGCGCGGAGGGTGGCTCGATCGACGAGGTCAGCCTCACCCGGGCGGGTGCCGCACAGCCTCAGGTGTACGTGCAGATCCGGCAGGCCGGCGGTCCCGATTTGACAGACGATGTCCTGGGCGGTCTGCGGATCACCGTTTGACATCCTCCCCGTC
Organism: Streptomyces sp. ME19-03-3; assembly: GCA_033793685.1. Taxonomy (GTDB): domain Bacteria; phylum Actinomycetota; class Actinomycetes; order Streptomycetales; family Streptomycetaceae; genus Actinacidiphila. Next base: position 82,189 of record JARAXD010000027.1, read on the forward strand.
CTAAAGGACGGGGATTCCTGGCTCACGTTGGCTGCGGACCAGCGGTCCGTCAGTTCTTACACGATCGGCACCAGCCGGGTTGAGACCAGCCCGGACGAGCATCACGCGGGCGGAGTTCTTGTCCCTGGGGGACACGGCTCCGCACGCGGTGCAGGTGTAGGTACGTTCCGAAAGAGGAAGTGCGTGCTTGGTTCTCGCTCCGCACGACGCGCAGTCCATGGTGGTGTGCGCGGGATGCACGAGGCGGATGTCCCGCCCGTGCTTGCGGCCCATCTCGATCAGGGCCGTCTTCGTGGCGCCGATCGCCGCGTCGGCGGCTTTGCGGGCCATGGTGGTACGGCTGAGGAACTTCGGCCGGAAGTCCTCCACGGCGATCGCGTCGTGGTCGGTCACGACGCGCTTGGCCCACTTGCGGGCGGTGTCCTGGCGTTGCCGGGCCACCTTCTTGTGCACCTTCGCGGTCCGCGTCCGGGCATGCCGGTAGCCCTTGGACGCTGCTCGGCCGCGCGCGGGGCGGCGGCGGGCCATCATCCGCTGGTAGCGGGCCAGGCGCTGCGCCGCGCGCTCGGCGTGGGATCTGCAGAGAGCTCCGCCGCTTCGCGGCTCCGGCTCAAGGACCCATTCCGCCCCGGCCTGAAGGCCGGGGCATCCTGGGAGAAATCAGGTGAGTCACCCGTCCGCCGAGAACTTCCGCCGCTCGCGGCGCATCTCACCGGCAGTACGGAAGTGCGGACCGGCACAGAGCCCCCGCGGCCCGCCGAGGAGAAGAAAGACGTGCACATGACCGAACATGAGGCGATGCCCGACGAGCATCCCGCCGGAAGCGCCGGGGTGCCGGCGCGTGGCGGACGGCGCACTGGCGGAGGCACCGGCCGGGGCGGACCGGTCGCGCTGCTCGCGGGCGGTCTCCTCCTGGCGGCGGCGCTGAGCGGCTGCGGGGGCGGCGGTGGAGGCGCCACCGCGAGCGCCCCGCGGACGCTTCCCGGCTCGGCCGCCCCGGCGAGCGGCGATCCGGCGAGCGGCGATCCGGCGGCCGGCGGACCTGCGAGCGGCGATCCGGCGGGCAGCGAACCCCCGGCCCCCACCGCACCCGCCGGGGGGAGCACCGGACCGGCGCCCACGGCGCACCGGCCGTCCGACACCGTCTCGACACCGCCGCCGGCCGCCGGCCGGTGTCACACCTCGGACCTCAGGGCGTCGATCGGGCGCGACGACCCCGGCGCGGGCCAGGAGAACTTCGCGGTCGTCCTCACCAACCGGTCCGGCCGCACCTGCACCGTCCACGGCTTCCCGGGCGTGGCCTTCGTCAACGCCGCCGGGGAGCAGGTGACCGTGGACCCGGAGCGCGCCACGGGGCAGCCGGCGCGGCGGGTCGTGCTGGCCCCGGGTGCCGCCGCCTGGTCGGCGATGTCCTTCTCCAACCCGGCCGTCACGGGCGTGACCACGGTGACCCCCGCGGCGGTGCTGGTCACCCCGCCCGACGAGACCTCGTCCCTGAGGGTGCCGTGGACCGGCGGCAAGGTCTCCAACACCGGCAAGGCCTCGGTGCCCCGCCTCAGCCCGTTCCAGTCGGGAACCGGCCCGGCGTGAGGGACGCGCCGCGGCGCGCCGCCACCCGGGTGCCCCGGCCCCGCTGCCCCGACAAGGTCCTGGTCAGCGGAGGACCGCGCCGGACGCCCCCGCCAGCCGGCGTATCTCGTCCAGCGGGTACGGCGTCTGCCTGCTCCCGAGCTGGAACGCGCGGTTGAAGTCGGACACCGCCGCGGCGATCGGCGCGTGCCGCACGAGGATCGCCGCGGCCTCCGGGGGGATTCCGGTGGGGCGCTCGCCCTCCGCATAGGCGCGCACCAGCGCGGCACGGCCGTCCCGGTCCTCCCTCCGCAACCCGTACAGCGCGGTGACCAGCCAGTTCACCAGGTAGGTGGTGGTGAAGCCGCGGTCGTAGACCTGATGCCGGTCGAAGAACCCGACCTCGTCGGGCGAGAGTGCGAACCGGGAGGAGAGCGCGAGGCCGAAGTCCGAGAAGTACAGACGCCGACCGTCGGTCAGGATGTTCTCGAAGTGCGCGTCGAAGTGGAGAAGCCCGCGGCTGTTCATGAACGACGTGCCGGCCGCCAGCTCCCTCTCCACCATGGCGCAGGCCCGGTCGGCCGCCTCGTCACCCGTTTCGAGCCGGGTGTTCAGCCACTGGTGCAGGTTCTGCGGGATGTACTCCAGGAACAGGGCGATGCTCACCGAGGACTGCCGGAGCGCCTCGATCCGGCCGCGCACCTGCGATCCGCCGCCCCAATAGGCCACGGCGCGTTCGACGTCGGCCAGTTCATCCGGAAGGGGCGTGGAGTCCGGCAGCACCCGCCAGTGGTACATCAGGGGGAAACCGTCGTGTTCCGCCGCGAGCACCCAGTTCGTCGTCATGGTGTGCGCGGCGAGTTCCCTCCAGGCTCCGAAGCCCGGCTGACCGATCAGGCCGACGCCGAAGTGGCAGAAGTCGGGCAGGTCGAAGAGATTCGCCGTCGAGTGGAGATGGCCGGGATGCCGCTCCACGTCGGTGAGGGGCACCCGCTTCACGAAGACCGGGATCCCGGCGACCTCCAGCAGCGCCGCCTTCCCGCCGATGCCGGACCCGATCGGCACCGCGGAGTCCACGAGTTCACGCAGGGAGGCGTCGCTGTGCAGCGCCAGGGAGGTCGCGACCTCGCTGTGGGCGGTCAGACGCGCACCGCGCGACATGTCAGGGCACTCCACTGCTGCCTCCACCTGGCTGCCGACCTCGGTTCCGCCACTGCCCACGCGGGGCGCGGGCTGCGCGACAACGCGCCTGCGGGCGCCGCACGTCGGCAGAACTGTACGCGCGCCCGCCCTCGAGGTCCTCCGTGACGCGCTCGCCCGAGGCGCACGTCCCTACGGCGCGACAGCGCTCTCGGTGACGGTGCTGCCGGGATCGTCGGCACACGCCGCAAGCGGCCGGCCCCCCGATCGCGCCCGGCCGCGGCGCTCAGCGCGCGGGCACGGGGAAGAGCATGCAGCTGCTCGTGGCGTGGGCGAGCAGGCGGTCCGCGGCGTCGAACAGCTCGGCCTGGGCCAGGGCGGTGCGGCGGCCGTGGTTGAGGACGGTGCCCACGGCCCGGACCTTCCCGGTGTCGACGGTGACCGGACGCAAAAACTTCAGGTTCAGGTCCAGCGAGGTGTAGCCCATGCCCTCGGGGAGGACGGACTGCACGGCGCAGCCGGCGGCCGAGTCGAGGAGCGTGGCGTAGACGCCGCCGTGGACGCTGCCGATGGGGTTGTAGTGCTCCTCCCCCGGTTCCATCGCGAAGACCGCGCGGCCCTCCTCGACCTCCTCCAGGGTGAAACCGAGCGTCGAGGCGATGGGCGGTGCGGGAAGGCGCCCGGCCACCACGTCGCGGAGGAACTCCAGACCACTGGTGCGGCCGACCGCGGCCGCGGAGACCTTGGGGTCTCCCCATTCGTAGGTGCGTGACCTCGGCATCGAGCGTCCTCCCGACCAACTGGCTTCGTCATCCGAAGCTAGCCAGCCGGGCATCTGGATGTCAATGGCAAAGCCAGCCTACGATGACGGCATGACCTGGCTGGAGACCAGTACCGAGAACTGCACGGTGCGGCGCACCCTTGACCTCGTCGGCGAGAAGTGGTCACTGCTGGTGCTGCGCGACGCCATGAACGGGGTGCGCCGCTTCGACGACTTCCGCCGGCACATGGGGCTGTCGGAGGCGGTGCTGGCGGACCGGCTGCGCAAACTGGTCGCCGCCGGGATCCTGGACACCGTCCCGTACCGCGAGCCGGGCAGCCGCACCCGCCACGAGTACCGGCTCACGTCAAAGGGCTGGGACCTGTGGCCCGCGATGATCGCGCTCAAGCAGTGGGGCGACCGGTACACCGCCGACCCGGAGGGCCCGCCCCTGGAGGTGCGGCACCGCGAGTGCGACGAGCCCGTCGAGGCGGTCGTCGTCTGCGCCGGCGGCCATGGGGCACTCACCCCACGGCAGGCCTACATCCGGCCGGGCGCCGCCGCCCGCACGGCCGGCTGAGCGTCCCGGCGGGCCGGGCGGAAGGCGAGCCCGGCCTCCGGCGTGCCGAGCGGCCGGGTCGGCCCTGGGGAGCCGTACTCGTCATCCGGCGTCGGGGACGGACATCGCCGCCCTCCCGCCCCCGCCACCCGCCCAACCGCCGCACGTATGCGGTCACGGGGTCAGAGCGGCTGGTCCGGCCAGCCGAGCAGCCGGGCGCCCATCGCCGCGGTCTCCAGGGTGTAGCGGTGCAGCGCGTCGCCGGGGTCGTAGCCGGACAGCACCTTGATCCGCTCCAGGCGGTACGTGAACGTCCGTACCCCGAGGCCGAGCCGGCGCGCGGCCTCCGCGTTGACGTGCCCGGCCTCGGCGTGCGCGCTGATGGTCTCCAGCAGCGGTCCGGCCCCGCCCCGCGCCTGCTCCAGGGGCCCCAGCACGGTGCGGACGAGGTCGGCCATCGCGGCCCGGTCCCGCATCAGCACGGGAAAGACCAGCAGTTCCTCGGCCCGCAGTACGGGGGGATGCAGGCGCAGCCGGTCGGCGACGTCCAGGGCCCCGAGCGCCTCCTCGTAACTGCGCACGATTCCGCTGGTGCCGGAGTGGGTACGGCCGACCGCCACCCGGCGGGCCGCGCCGTACCCGGGGCCGGGGCGCAGCGCCGTGTCGGCGAACGCCTCGAAGACGGAGCGTTCACCGCCCGGGGCGACGCACACCAGCCGACCGTCCTTGGCTACCACGAGGACGTCGCGGTGGCCGAAACGGCTCACCAGTTCCCGCTCGACGCGGTGCACCAGCGGCTGGCTGTCCTCGTAGGCGTCCACGCCGCGCGCCACCGCCACCGCGTGCCCGCCGCCCAGCCGCAGGCCGAAGCGCTCGGCGCGCTCGGCGAGCCGTCCCGGGTCACTGCGCCCGTGCAGCAGGTCGTCGACGAACTCCCCGCGGGCCGCCTGATCCTGGCGGACCAGGAGTCGCTGGGCGCGTTCGTGGCCCTCGCCGAGCGCGACCACCGCGGCGCCGAGAGCGGTCAGCACCGCCTCGCCGGCCTGCTGCACGTCCTTGGCCGTGTCGGCGGCCGCGACGCCCCGCAGCGTGCCCCACGTGTGGCGGGCCCCCGCCAGGTAGGCGCCGACGAGGTCGCGCAGTCCGCGGCCGTCGCCGCCGGCGCGCTCACCGGACCCGCGCAGCGCGTCCAGCTCCTCCCGTCGAAGTCGCCGGCCCGTCCCCGAGATCTCGCTCAGCATGCGCGTGAACGTCTCGAGTTCCTCCTCCGGTACGCCCCGCATGGCGCCGTCCCCCTTCCAGGCACACATTGCCGTCCCCCGGCAACCTGGACCGTATCAACACTGCCCGGTTCTGCGGCCTCCGCCCCCTTCGGCGGACGATGCGCCGGATCGACCACAACGGCCCCTATCCGCCGTCGACTTGACGTACGACCGTTCGAGAGGTGATGATCTCCGCACACTCCCCAGGTCTCCCCCCGTGGCCTGGGGAGTGCCGCGTTCCGCGTCCGGCCCGCGACGAGGACGCCGCCGGAGGCACTGCGCCGGACGCCTGCCGCCGGCCCGCGCGGGCCCCGACCCGCGGGGTGCTTCCCGAGGCTGCCCGCCGGATCGCCATGCGCACGTGGCGGCGAGCTCGGTGGGGGCGCCCCGGCCGGCCCTGGAACCTTCAGAGGGTGACGAGCCGTACCGCCGCGAGGAGGGTCAGGGCGACCGTGACGCGCTCGAAGACCTTCGGGCTGATGCGGCTGATGGTCGCGCGGCCGGCCGCGGCCCCCGCGAGCACCGCCGGGGTGGCCATCGCACCAAAGGCCAGCGTGTCGGGCGTGATCAGCCCCAAGGCGACGCTGAAGGGCACCTTGAAGGCGTTGAGCAGCAGGAAGAACCAGGCGCTGGTGCCGAGGAAGCCCAGCATGGGCAGCCCCACGGCCAGGAAGTACAGCGCCATGATCGGGCCCGCCGCGTTCGCCGTCATCGTCGCGAAGCCCGCCAGGACGCCCGTCGACGCGACGACGGCCCTGTGCCGGGCGGCCGGGTCGTCCGGGCCCCGGCGCCGGCTCCACCAGTGGACGGCGAGCATCATCAGCAGCAGGGCGCCGATGAGTCGGCGCATCCGGGCGTCGTCGACCCGGTCCACGACCACCGCGCCCAGCAGCACCCCCACCACGACCCACGGGAAGAGCCGCACCAGCCGGCCCCAGTCGGCGTGCCGGCGGTAGGCCGCGACGGCCACGGCGTCGCCGACGAGCAGCAACGGCAGCAGCACGCCGGTCGACAGCTTGGCCGGCAGCACGAGGGCGAGCAGCGCCACCCCGACCGTCCCGGCCCCGGACACCCCCGTCTTGGAGAAGCCGACGAGGAAGACGGCGAACAGCGCCACAGCCCACTGCGCCGCGTCGAGCGAGGGCATCAGGGCGTCCGGGGAACGGGGAGTGCGAAGGTCACGGCATGTTCATACCTGGCCCTCGCCGCGCCGCCGCGACCGGGGGGCATCTCCGCCGCCGCGACCGGCGGGGTGCGACCGGGAACGGTCGCACCGCGTGCGCATCCGGTTTGTCATCCAGGGTTTCCCGGGGGGCCGTCGCCCCGTGGGCCGCCCGTCCCCGCCCGGGTCTGGGATGGCGGGGCCAAGGACCGGCGGGACGACGTACCGCCTGGTGGAACCGAAGGTCAGGAGAGTGTATGTCCGTCACAGCCGCCGAACCGCGCGACAGGGCGCGCCGGATGAGGCCGGCCGCGCGCCGGGGGGCGGTGTTCGCCGCCGCCGCGGCGCTGGTCGCCGTCGTCCCGCCGGCCGTCGCGGGGGCGCAGTCGCCCGCCGCCCCCGGCACGCAGACGATCGCCTGGACGGCGCAGCAGGTGGCGCCGGGCCTGGAGGTCCGCAGCGGCGTGCTGCGGGACCCGTCGGCCGCCGGGGTGTGGACGGTGACCGTGCAGGCCCCCGCCGTCAACCGGCTGACGGGCGCCGCCACCTGGGCCCCCCTGGGGGACCGCGCCTGGGCCGACGCGACCGCCGGGCGGCTGCGGGGGGCCGGGCTCGAGCCGCGGCTGGAGGCCGTGCTGTGGGACACCTACGCCGACACCCCGCGCGGCGTGATGGGCTGGCAGGTCCGGGTCGGCCGGTTCGCCACCCAGGCCGAGGCCGGCACGGCGAACGCCGCTGTCGTGACCGCCGGTTTCCGCGCGTCGACGGAGTGGACCGGTTACGACGGGCGGCAGGCCGCGGACGGCGAGCGCATCCACGTGGCCGTGGTCGACCCGGCGCGGCTGCGCGGGTCGGTCGCGGTCAGCGACGGCGGCAACGTCGCCGACCGGGAGCAGACCTCGGCGGTCGCCGCCCGGCTGGGGTCGCTGGTCGGCGTCAACGGCGGCTTCTTCATCACCTCGGACGCCGACGGCATCCAGGGCACCGTCGCGGGCCTGTCCGCGGTGGACGGCCGGCTGGAGTCGATGGCGGCCGGTTCGCGTGCGGCGCTGATCCTGGGCGACGGCGGGCGGCGGCCGCGGATCGCGGACCTGTCCACCACGGTCACGGTCCGGGCCGGCTCCGCCACCCACGCGGTGCAGGGCATCAACCGCCTGCCGGGCAAGGTCCGCAACTGCGGCCGGCCCGGTGGTGTGCCGACCGAGCAGCCCCGCCACGACACGACGTGCACCATCGCGGACGACCTGGTGGAGTTCACCCCCGCCTTCCGGGCCGCGCTGCCCGCGGGCAGCGGTGTGCAGGTGGTGCTCGACGCCCACGGCACCGTGCTCTCCATCGGCGCGCGCGGCGGCTCGGTCCCCGAGCGGGGGACGGTGCTGCAGGGCACCGGCGCGGCGGCGAACTGGCTGACCGGACACGCCCGCACCGGCAGGCGGCTGGTCGTGCGGGAGGTCATCCGGGACGCCGAGGGGCGTCAGGTCCGGCTCGGCCGCGGCGACAGCATCGTGAGTGCCGCTCCCACCCTGGTGGAGGACGGCCGCGTCCACATCGACGCGGCCACCGAGGGCACGCTGGACCCGAAGGACCTGTCGTTCGGTTTCGCCTGGTCCAACGTGCGCCAGCCGCGCACGATGGCCGGCATCGACGCGCGGGGCAGGCTGCTGCTGGTGACCGTGGACGGTCGCCAGCCGGGGGTCAGCGAAGGGTTCACCCTCGGCGAGGCGGCCCGGTTCATGCGGTCGCTGGGCGCGGTGCAGGCCCTCAACCTCGACGGCGGCGGCTCGTCGGCGATGGTGGTCAAGGGGGTGCTGGACAACGTCCCCTCCGACACGACCGGTGAGCGCGCCGTCGGCGACACGATCCAGATCCTGCCGGGGCGCCGCGACAGGAGCTGACGGAGAGCAGGTGACGCGGCTTCTTCGAGGCGCCCGGCACACGTTCCGCACGCCGGATCGGCGGACCTGCGGAGGCTGCGCCGATCAGCTCGCAGGAGTCGCGCCGCACCCGACCGGACGGCCCGTCACGGGCCGGGCCGCTCCAGAGGGACTCCGACCGCGCCGGTCCCGGCGCGGTCGGTCCGGCCGGACCGACGAGCAGCCCTCACCCCTTCTACCCCGGTATGATGCGGTTTGTGATCATGTCCGGACGGATGCGGCGTCGACGTGCCCGCACCGACGGCCGCTGGACGGCCGGCCGGCTGTCCCCCTTGGTCCTGACCGTGCTCATCGCCGCACTGGCCTACTCCACGCCGCGCGAGACCGCGATCAGCCGCCTGCTGCCCGTCGCGCCCGCCCTGGCCGCGGCCATGTGGCCGGTACTCGCGACCGCGCTGCTGGGCGCCGCGTGCCTGCTGCTCATGATGGGCCTGGTCTTCGTCCACCCCGACCTGGGCACCCCGTACACCGGGGCCACCATCGCCGCGGTCACGCTGGCGGCGGCGTACACCAGCCACGTACGGATGCGGCGCGAACAGGTGCTCTTGCGCACGCGACTGGTCGCCGACGCGGCGCAGACCGTGCTGCTGCGGCCGGTGCCGCGGCGCATCCGCGGCTTGGACTTCGAGTCGCTGTACCTGGCGGCGCAGGAGTACGCGCGCATCGGCGGCGACTTCTACGAGGTGGCCGACACGCCCTACGGGGTACGGCTGCTCATCGGCGACGTACGCGGCAAGGGGCTGTCGGCCGTGGGGGCGGCCTCCGCGGTGATCGGCTGCTTCAGGGAGGCGGCGTACGACGAACCGGAGTTGCGGGAGCTGGCCCGCCGCCTGGAGGCCGGCATCACGCGCCACTACTCCAGCTATCCCAGCGAGGATCTGCCGGAGCGGTTCGCGACAGCCGTGATCGCCGAGATCCCCCACTGCGGCGGCTGCCTGCGGCTGCTCAACTGCGGGCATCCCCCACCGATCCTCGTGCACGACGGCCGCGTCCAGGTGCTGGAGCCGAGCACGGCCTCACCACCCCTGCACCTGGCCGACCTCATCGGGGCCGCCTACGCCGTGGACACCCATCGTTTCACCGCCGGGGACCGACTGCTGCTCTACACCGACGGGGTCACCGAGACCCGCGACCGGGCCGGAGCGTTCTTCCCGCTGCCGGACTGGCTGCGGCGCCAGAGCCCGGCGTCGTCCCGCGACCTGCTGGACCGGCTGCACCGGGAACTGCTCCGCCACAGCGGCGGGCGACTGGACGACGACATCGCCGCCCTGGCCGTGTACTCCCGGCGCGTCGGGCCGCACGGTGCCCCGTGAACCGCGCTCGCGCGGGCCCGAGGCGGTTCCACCCTCGCGGCATGCCCCGACCCCACGGATCCTCCTACCGGCGGCGCGGCGACGGGAGCGTGGTCGTCAACCACGGCGCGCACACCGCCGCCGTCCTGCGCGGGGACCGCGCCGAACGGTTCCTCGCCGAGGTGGAGCGCGGCGACGCCCAACCGGTCATGACCCGCTGAACCGGCAATTACAACCGCGGCAATGGACGCAGCGCCCGCGCCCACCCCCGCAACCAGGGCTGACCGGTCTCGGGCGCGCTCCGCCGGTCACTCCGCCCTACACAGAATGTACGGACTCGGTCCGTTTTGTAGGCTTTCCTCATGGAACGTCGTCGGCCGACCGGTGCAGGTTCCGCGACCGCGGTGGACGCCCCCCGGGCGGCCCTGCGCACCGAGCAGCGCGACCTCACCCGCAACCGCATCCTGGACGGGGCGGCCGGGGTCTTCGCCGCCACGTCGTTCGTCGCCGCCACCATGGAGGACATCGCCCGCGCGGCCGGCGTCACCCGGGCCACGGTGTACGCGCACTTCGGTGGCAAGGCGGAGGTCATCGCCGCTCTGACGGACCGGGTGTACCAGGCCACCGACGCCCTGTACGCGGAGTTGGCCGCCGTCCCCGAGTGGACCCGCGCCGACGTACGCGCGTGGCTGGAGCACGCGGCGGCGCGCTGGCGGGAGCTCGCGCCGACCATCCGCGTGCTGCTGGCCGCCACCCCCTCCGCGGCCGGAGACGGCGGCAGCGCCCACGACCACTACCTGGCGGCGCACGAACGCTACGTGGCCCTGCTGACCGCCGAGCCCCGGCGCTGGCGGGGCGTGACCCCCGCGCAGGCGCGGCAGCGGGCCCTGATGGCGGTGCTCCAGACCGGGTCGTTCCTCACCGCCTGGATCGCCGGCGGCCTGCCGGTCGACACCGACGACCCCCTGGATCTCCTCGTCGACGACCTGTGCCACCTGCTGCGCCCCGCCCTCGGCGGCCCTCGCGCCGCGCCGCGTCGCCGTCCCCGCGGGCCGTCATGAGGACATCGACAGACCCCCGAGCCCGCTGGAGGCATGCGCCATGGCCGCGTCCGAACCCCGGAACTACCCCTTCACCGATGCCGACCGGCTGACCGTCGACCCCGCCTACGCCCGACTGCGCGTGGAGGAGCCGCTGTGCCGGGTCCGGTTCCCCTACGGGGAGGCCGCCTGGCTGGTCACCCGGTACGAGGACGTCAGGACCGTGCTGGGCGACCCCCGTTTCAGCCGGGCCGAGGCCGTCCACCGCGACGAGCCGCGGCTGCGGCCGCACCGCGGCCTGGAGGGCAGCATCCTGGACCTCGACCCACCCGACCACACCCGGCTGCGCCGGATCGTGGCCAAGGCCTTCACCGCCCGCCACATCGAGCGCCTGCGGCCCCGGACCGAACGGATCGCGGCCGAACTGGCCGACGCCATGGTGACCCGCGGCGCACCCGCCGACCTCGTGGCGGACTTCGCCCTCCCGTTGCCCGTCACCGTCATCTGCGAACTCCTCGGCGTCCCCCTCGCCGACCGGGCCGACTTCCGCACCTGGTCCGACGCGCTGCTGTCGACGACCAGGTACACCCCGCGACGGATCCGGGACTGCACCGACGCCCTGATGGCCTACATGGCCGGCCTGATCGCCGAACGCCGCACGGCACGGCACGAGGACCTCCTCGGCGCGCTGGTCGACGCGCGAGACGACGACGATCGTCTGTCGGAACGGGAACTGCAGGTGCTGGCCGTCTCGCTGCTCGTCGCCGGCCATGAGACGACCGCCTCGCAGATCCCCAACTTCGTCTACACGCTGCTCACCCACCCCGAGCAGCTCACGGCGCTGCGCGCGGACCCCGGGCTCGTCCCCGGCGCCGTCGAGGAACTGATGCGCTATGTCCCCCTCGGCAACGGCGCGGGCATGCCCCGCTATGCGCTGGACGACGTCGAGCTCAGCGGCGGCACCGTGCGGGCCGGAGAGGCGGTGGTGGTCTGCCCCGTGTCGGCCAACCGCGACGAAGCGGTCTACACCGACCCCGACCGGCTCGACCTGCTGCGCCAGGAGGCCTCCCACGTCGGGTTCGGGCACGGACCGCACCACTGCCTCGGCGCTCAACTGGCGCGTATGGAACTGCAGGTGGCCCTGCGCACGCTGCTCGACCGACTGCCCGGACTGCGGCTGGCCGGTCCCGAGGAGAGCGTCGTGTGGAAGTCCGGCATGGTCCTGCGCGGACCCGAGCGGATGCCGGTCACCTGGGACCGGCCTGACGGTCTCCGGCCCTCCGGTACTCCTGCCCGCTGAGCCTCCGGCCGGACTCGACAACACCTGACGACAGCACCGAAGGGCAAGCCCATGACCTGGCAGATCGAGGTGGACCGGAACACCTGCATCGGTACCGGTTCCTGCGCCGGCATCGCCCCCGAGCACTTCGAGCTCCGGGACCGCAAGTCCTGCCCCAGGCACGCGTCCGCCGAACCGGACGAACTCCTGGTCGACGCCGCGGAGTCCTGCCCGGTGGAGGCCATCACGCTCCGGGACGCGACCACCGGGGAACTGATCGCGCCCCAGCCGTAGCGCGCCGGCGGCCCCGGACCGCGGCCCGGACCGGCGGCCGACGGGGCCCGTATTCACCCGTCCGGCCCTTTCGCCGAGCGCGGAGGGAAATCCACGCTGTCAGCGGACGCCGTGACAACACGGATGATCACAGTTGCCACTGCGCCTCCCGTAGTTGCGCCTCCACGCCGTTCGCACGGGTCCCACGATCGGCGCCGGCCACACCGCCCGCACCGCGCCCGCGCGGTGTTCCCGGGCTGCCCCGGGCCGACCCGCCGCCCAAGCTGGAGTTGACGGATGCGGTCAGGACTTGTCGACGAACACCTCGAGGTGAGCAGATGGCACAGACGCCGATTACCCCCGAGTACGTGCGCAGGAAGCAGTTCACCACCGTCCGCCTCCGCGAGGCCTACGACGAGCGCGAGGTCGACGACTTCCTGGACGAGGCGCAGGCCGAACTGACCCGGCTGCTGAAAACCAATCAGGACCTGCGCGCCAAGGTCTCCGCCGCCGAAGCCGCGGCCGCGGCCGCACCGCAGCCGCAGGAGACGCACGAGGCGACGTCGGCATCGCGGCCCGAGTCCGGGCCCGAAGCGGCGGTGGAACCGGAACAGGAGAGGCAGCCCGAGCAGGGGCCCGAGCCGGAGCAGGAGCAGCAACCCGCCCCCGGTCCCGCCACCGAGGCCGCCGAGGGCCCGGACGCCGAGGGCGCCGAGGGCCCGGACGCCGAGGGCGCCGCCGACAAGCCGCGGTCCGGGTTCGCCGTCGACAGCTCGGCCCGGCTGCTGACCCTGGCCGAGCGCACCGCCGAACAGGCCGTCTCCGAGGCCCGGGCCGAGGCCCACAAGATCATTGGTGAGGCCCTCGGCCAGGCCGAGAACCTGCGCCGCGACTCCCGCGAGCGCGCCCAGGCACTCGAGCACGCGGCCCGCGAGAGACACCGTGAGGCGATGGTCGCCCTGGCCTCCTCGCGCACCGCGCTGCAGCGCAAGGTGGACGATCTGCGGACCTTCGAGAACGCCTACCGCGGCCGCCTGACCGCCCACATGCAGTCCCAGCTCCGCCGCCTCGACCGCGACCTCGCCCGCTCACTCACCCCTCACCCCGCGCCGACCTCGGTCTCCCTGACCCGCGCCCCCACCAAGCCCACCGCGGACTCCCGGTCCGTGACCTCGTCCGCCGACCCGGCCGGCCCAGCGCCCCAGCCCCCGGGCACCGCCGCCCTCACCACCGCGGGCCCGCTCAGCGGGGAGGAGGACTGAGGCGGCCGGTCCACCGGCGGGCAGCCCGCTTCCTCTTCCCGCCATGACGTGCGGGTGCGTGAGGTCGCAGAGCAGACAGAGCGGCGGGCCGGACCACCCGCGCGGACTTTCGGGGCGCGGCTGCTCGACGGACGGCGGTCGAGGCAGTGGGTGCTACGCCGTGTCGTACCCGGATGCGCGAGGCCAGGCCCCGACCCGGCACCGGCCCGGCCCGGATCCACCCGGCCGGCCGGTCCGGTGCTGCGTCCCGTGGGCTGCGGCACCGCGGGAGGTGGGTTGACCGTGACGCACCGCGGCCCGTTCCCGGACCGAGGGAACCGGCCGGCGGCCGCCTCGCGTTCCCGGCCGTGGGCCGCTGCCCGGCCGGTACGGGTACCGGCCGGGCCGTGCGAGGACCGGGGGCCGTACCCGGCCCTGACGAGGCCGTGCCCGTCAACCCGGCTGACCGCTGTCCTTGAGCGTGCCCCAGCCGTGCCACCGCTCGATCTCGATCAGGCCGCTGACGCGCTCACGGTCCCGCTGCGGGTAGGCGCGACCCACGTACTGCCGCGCCAGCCGGTCGATGTCGGCAAGATCGGTGTCCTCGCGCAGTTCGCCGACGCGCCCGATCAGGGTGACGTGGGTGTACCAGTCCTCCTCGTCGAGGACTGTGAGGGTGACGCGGGGGTCGTTGCGCACGTGGGCCAGGCGCTTGCGGCCGCCGTCCATGTTGACCAGTACCCGGCCGTCGTCCCACAGGTACCAGGTGGCCGCGGAAACCGGCTGGCCGTCGGCCCGCAGCGTCGTGATCACGGCTGGGTTGGGCTTCTTCAGCATCTCGATCGCGGCGGACGGAAGCGGGGGTTTGGACACGGAGGACTCCTTCTCGCTGGTCTTTGGACGGCGCGCCGCGTGCGGCCCGGCCGGACGGCCCCGGTCCCGGTGCACCCCGCCCCCGGGCTGATCCCGGCGCCGCGGACGACGGTGGTGGCCGTCCCCCGGCTGCCGGTGGTGTGCGGGAGTCGGGCCCGGCGCTCGTCGATCGGGTGCGGAATGCGTGGCAGGTGCCGCCGCAAGCCGACGGCCCTCGCACGCCCGGACTTCACGTCCACACGCCGGGGCCGGCCCCGCGCCATTCGACGAGGTCCGGGTCGGCCAGGTCGACGGCGTCGGGATCGAGGCCGGCGCGCCGCAGGAACTCCTGGAAGTCGCGGAGGTGGTACGCGACCCCGAGGATCTCGCCGTCCACACGGACGCGCCGGCCGCCGCTCGTCGATGGCGGCATCACGATGACGCGACGCTGCATGCCGTCAGGATGACCTGTCCGTCCCTGCCCCGCATCCCGGCCGCCGGACGGCGACTCGCGGCAGCCCCCGGATGGCACGGCCACCACTGCGGGCGGCGATCCGGCGTGCCAGGCTGGCCGGGAACCGTCAGCGCAGCGAGGGAGCCGAGGGCCATGACCGAACGGACCATGCGGGCCGTGGCCTCGTCCCGCAGCCTGCCCGTGGCGGATCCCGAAAGCCTTGTCGACGTCGTGGTGCCGGTGCCGGACCCTCAGCCCCGTGACGTACTGGTGCGGGTGCGGGCGGTGTCGGTCAACCCTGTGGACGTCAAGGTCCGCGCCGGGCTGCGAGGGTCCGAGCAGCGCGTCCTCGGCTTCGACGCCGCGGGGGTCGTCGAGGCGGTGGGCGACGAGGTGACCACCCTTCAGGTCGGCAACGAGGTCTGGTACGCCGGGGACCTCAACCGCGCGGGCAGCAACGCCGAGTTCCAGGTCGTCGACGAGCGCCTCGTGGCCCGCAAGCCGCGCAGTCTCGACTTCGCGCAGGCCGCCGCCCTGCCGCTGACCGGCATCACCGCCTGGGAGACCCTCTTCGACCGGTTCGCCCTCGGTGCCAGGTCGACCGGCGTCCTGCTGGCGCTGGGCGGCGCCGGAGGTGTGGGCTCGATCCTCATCCAACTGGCGAAACGACTGACCGGCCTGCGCGTGCTCGCCTCGGCCGGCCGGCCCGAGACGGCGCAGTGGGTCACCGGGCTCGGTGCGGACGCCGTGGTCGACCACCACGACCTCGCCGCCACCGCCGCCGCGGCGGCCCCCGAGGGCGTCGACTACCTGCTCTCCCCGCACTCCGCCGGCAACGTCGACACCTACGCCCGGATCATGCGCCCGGGCGGGCACATCACGGCGATCGACGACCCCGAGGGGCTCGACCTGCTGCCGCTCAAGGCCAGGAGCATCGCCTGGCACTGGGAGTTCATGTTCACCCGGCCGATGTTCCGGACCCCCGACATGATCGAGCACAAGAACCTGCTGCAGAAGATCGCGGCCCTGGTGGACGACGGCCGCATCCGCAGCACCGTGACGACCACCATCGAGGACTTCTCGGCCGCGGGGCTGCGCCGCGCCCACGAGATGGTGGAGTCGGGCCGGACCATCGGCAAGGTCGTCGTCACCCGCTGAGCCGTCCCCGGCGGCGGACACGGCGTACTCCGCGGACCAGCCACGGCAGGCTCACTCTCGCACCATCCACCATCCACCATCCACCATCCACCATCCACCACCCGGCAGTCGCGGGTCGCCGAGTCGGCCCTGCCGGCGGCCGGGATCCCTACCTGGTCTCCTGCGCCCTACGGCGGCCGATCGTGACGTACTCGCTCGCGCCGCGGCCCGCCAGGCGGCGCTGGAGTGACCCGCCGATGCGTCCGGCCTGCACCTTGGCGAGTTCGGCCTTCTCACCCTCGAAGAGCTCGTCGACGGTGCGGGTCCACAGCGCCAGCCAGCGGCCGAAGTGCTCGGAGCCCAGCGGCGTCATACGGTGCAGGGCCACATGCGGGGCGAGCGCGTTGCCCCGGTAGCGCCCGGGCACGAACAGCACCGACTCCCAGAAGTCGCACATGATCGGCATGTGCGCGTCGAGGTCCATCCGGGCGACCTCGGTGAAGATCGGACCGATCAGGGGATCGGCGAAGGCCCGGCGGTAGAAGACGGTCACCAGCCGCTCGATGTCCGCACGGTCGGCGAGGTCAGGGGCCGTACCGCCCCGCGCGGTGGCAGGTTCGGGCGCGCTCACAGCCGCTCCAGAACGAGCGCGACGCCGCATCCGGCCAGGCACAGCGCCTTGACCACCTCGAGCGCGACGTACCGCAGATGGGCTCGGCTGCGCGGGCCGGCCTCCCCGGCCAGGACGGCGGCGGTGCGGCGGTTCAACGAGGGGCGGACCACCAGCACTTGCAGCAGGAGCAGACCAATGGCCCCGGCGCCGAGCCCCAACGCGACGGGCCCCGGCACCTCCCACGCCACCGCCACGGCGGCGATCGCCGCCAGAACGGCCTCGACCCGGTTCAGCGCGCGGAAGACGATCCGGCCGATGCCCAGTCCCAGTGGCACGGTGATCCCCTCGGCGCGGAACTTGAGCGGGGCCTCCAGAAACGAGATCCCGAGCACCATCCCCAGCCACACGAAGACCGCGGCCACCTGGGCCAGTACCGCGCCGGCGTTCACCTGGCCCTCCGCTCGCAGCGGTGCGGAACGGTGCGCACGAGGTGGCGTCTGATGCCGTGAAGGTCCATGCCGCCACTCTAACCTGAATATGCAGCGCAGATGCGCATTAGAGGTGGCCGTCACAGTTCTCCCAACCGGCCTGGCCATCAGGCGTGTCGACAACGAGAATGTCCCGATGGCCCCGCCCGGACTGCTGCCCGACCACCGGCTCGAGCTCACCGCCGTCGTGGCCAACAGCACCATGAACCGCGAGCGGCGTCTGACGGGCACCAACAGCTACGCGCGCGAACTCGGCTTCGATCCGGTCGATCGTCTGCTGCCCCGCGCTGCCGACGCCCGCTGGCTCGACCTGTGCAGCGGGGAAGGGCTGGCGCTCCGGGAGGCCGCGGGCCGGCTGCCCACGACCTCGCGGCTGACCGGCGTCGACCTCGTGGGGCCCCTGACGGCAGCGCCCCTGCCACCCTCGGTGGAACTGGTCACCGCCTCGGTGACGGCCTGGCAGCCGTCCGTGCCGTACGACCTGATCACGTGCGTCCACGGACTCCACTACGTCGGCGACCGGCTCAAAGTGCTCACCCGCGCCGCCGGCCGGCTCCGGCCCGGTGGGCTGCTCGTCGCCCACCTCGATCCCGCCGCGATCCGATGGGCGGACGGCGGACCCGCGGGGCGCTTCGTCCTGGCCGCCCTGCGGGCCGAAGGGTTCGACTACAGTGCGCGCCACCACCGGCTCACACTCGCCGGGCCGCGCACCGTCCGCCTTCCCCTGCGTTTCGTCGGCGCCGATCCGGACGCGCGACCGAACTACACCGGCCAGCCCGGCGTCGCCGCCCACTACCGGCACGCCGACTGATCCGCCTGTCACGTCCCAAGATCCGGCGATTCGGCCTGCATTCCGGCGCCTTCGCTCCGCCCGCCGCGGAAACCGGACCGCCCTAATCCTTGAGTCGTCGACAGACCGACTGCGCGTCGCGAGGTGCCGAGGCCGCGACCGCGTGCGCGCGGGAGAGTGGCCGTGATCCCCTGACGGCCGCGGGCAGCTCGGGGGCGAGGGGGGTGCGCCAGGTCAGGATGCGTCGTCGTGCAGGTTCTTGACCTTGATCCAGTCACGGCTGCGGCGACCTGGCAGATACATACTGGTCAACCGCTTGGCCACCACAC
>JARAXD010000028.1:0-99887 GCA_033793685.1 Streptomyces sp. ME19-03-3
CGCCGAGGTGCTCGGCACCACCCAGGGCTTTCTCCGCGCCATCGGCGAAGCCCGCCTTATCACCCCGCTCCGCTCTCCAGGCGGACACCGTCGCTACTCGCGCTACCAGCTGCGCATTGCGGCCCGAGCCCGTGAGCTCGTCGACCAGGGCACCCCCATCGAGGCCGCCTGCCGCATCGTCATCCTCGAAGACCAGCTCGCAGAAGCGCAGCGCATCAACGCTGAATACCGCCGCGCGGCCAACATCTGACCCCGCAGTCCGGCGCGCGTGCCGAGCCGCGCATTCTTCCGCTGACTCCCAGAATATGAGGGCATGATCGCCGAAGATACCCAGCCGCCGGCACACAGGCGGGAGTCCCAGCCTCGCCTCGGCACCACGCCGGACGTCCTGCGTACGCCCGCAGATGATGCGCCTGTTGGCACAACCGGCCGGCTGACTGCCGGGCGGAGCGCCCCCGGTTTGGAAGGCGGGGCGGAGCGCGCGGCGGCTGCGCTGAAGCCGAGGATGCGCGGCTGGCTGCACGCCGGCCTTTCCCCCCTCGCTCTGATCGGCGGCATCGCGCTGATCGCCGTTTCGCGCTCGGCCGCGGAGGTGGCGGCCTGCTCGGTGTACGCGCTGTCGGCCTGCCTGCTGTTCGCCACCAGCGCGGTCTACCACCG
Organism: Streptomyces sp. ME19-03-3; assembly: GCA_033793685.1. Taxonomy (GTDB): domain Bacteria; phylum Actinomycetota; class Actinomycetes; order Streptomycetales; family Streptomycetaceae; genus Actinacidiphila. Next base: position 661 of record JARAXD010000028.1, read on the forward strand.
CGGAACCTGGGGTTCGCATGGGGAGGCGGTTCTGCGGCGGCTGGACCACGCGGACGGCACCTTCACGGTGCTCGACACCCTCGACGGCCGCTACCTCTCCACCGAGATCAACGGCAGCTTCACCGGCCGGGTGATCGGCCTATACGCCGCGAGCGGCACCGCCCACTTCGACTGGTTCGACTACGCGCCGCTCGACGAGTGAGCGCCGGACGGTCGCGGGTCCCGCAACCGGCCTCCCTCGGCCGGGATTCCTCGGCATACGAGGGACATATCCCGTTCGGCGGCCGTAGCCTGATGTGAGGAGGTCACAACCTCCCTGCAAGGCAAGCCGGTTGGCCATGCGTGGAGGTGAATCCGCCATGGCCGGGCACGGCGTAGCGCGAGAGGCGGGTCATGGCGTCCATCCCGGAGCTGTACACGCGTGAAATGCACACGAAGTACGCGTACCTCGCCTGCTGGTTGCCCTCGACCCCCATGGCGGTCGGCGATGTGGGCGTCCTCTCGGACCACAGGTTCAGGAAGCTCACCACCCTCGCCGAACTGGGCATCCCGTTCACCAGGAACGAGGACAGTCCGCTCGCCGACCTCAACTACTCGTCCGCGGAGTGCGTCGCGGTGGAACCCGAGGTCCGCCTCGGGTCCCCCGCGCAGGACGCGCTCTGCAGCCTGTCCGTCACCTTCACCCGTGACGGCGCCACGCTGTTCCAGGCGTCGGGGTGCGTGCAGGAGAGCATCGGTAACCTCCCGGCGCTCGAAGTCGCGCTGCGCGCGCGGCACGAGAGCCGGGACTGGCGCCTGGAGTACGTCGTCGTCACTGAAGTCGTGCGTACGGGTCCCACCGCCATCCTGGTTGCCGAACATCGCGGTGCTCAGCTGGACCTCCAGGTCAGCACGTCCGCCCTGACGAGCCTGCTGCCGGTCGCCGGCGCCACGGCGAAGTGCGCGGTCACCCGCCGGCGCGGGATCGCCGCCGACGTACTGGCCCCGGACGGTGCCACACCTCTCTTCAACGCCGTGCAACTGCGCAAGCGGCCGCTGCGCCCGTACGACTTGGTCTTCCGTTCGGACGACGACCTTGCGGGGGCCGAGGACCCGGACGAGCCGGACGAGACCGATCTGGTCCGCGTCGCCTGGGCCGACCTCGGGCAGGGCGGCACCGCGGACGTGTAAGTCCCTCTACATCCGAGAACGGCCGGTGACCCCATGAGCCGTACCCCCGAGGAAACAGGCACCGGCACGGCCGCGCCCGCCGCGCCCCGGACACCCGCGCTGCACAGGTGCGTCGAGACCGCCCAGGCACTGGCACGCGACGACGGAGGCCCGGTCGAGGTCATGCACCTCTTCCTCGCCGTGGCCTGCGACAGCACTGCGGACACCCGGTCCCGGCTGGTGATGAGAGCCACGGCCTGGCACCACTTCTTCACCGACGAGACGTACGGGTCGGTGGCCGAGGCCGCCACCGCACCCGCCGCACGGACCCGGATGGTCCCCTTCGCCCCGGCCGTCGCCGCCGCGCTCGGCCAGCTGGCGTACTGGACGACGAGGACCGGTGACGACACCGCCGACACCGCCCACCTGCTGCTCGCGTGCCTGGAGGCGGGTGCCGGCGACAAGGAGATGCGGAAGGCCATGCGCACGATGGGGCTGAGCCAACGGGTCGCGCTGAAACAGGCCATGATGGTGCGCCGTGAGGTCGCCGCCGCGGACCGCCAGCTGAATTACCGCGGCCCCATCCTCTCGCGCAGTCGAAGCGACCGGCCGGCCCCGTACCACTTCCAGGCCCCGCACCGCGCGATCGGCCCGCGGAAGGGGCGGAGCATCGCCATGCGCTCGCAGATGACCACTACCGCGCACCTCTCCTCGCACGTGCAGTCCCACCTGCTCCGGTTGCACATATGGGTGGCGTGGTGGCACCAGCTCAGCGTTTTCGCGGTTCTGGCCGTGGTGATCTGGTCCTGGCTGACGGTGACGTCCTGGTCGGTGCTCTGGCTGATCAGCCTGGCGATGCGCCGGAACATCGCCGCTCCGCCACTCCGCCTCGGCGGCGACGCCGCTCTCGCCATCGCCTCGGCGTTCCTGGGTATTCCCTGGCCGCTGGTCGGTGCGGCCCTGGCGTGCCGCCTCATCGATCTGCTGGACGGCCGGCTGGCACTGCTCCAGATCCGCGGGGACACCGGCGACCCGTTCCTGACGGAGAGGGCCCTGCAGTCCGACCGCAGGGCGGACCGCCGCACCGTGCGCTACTACCGCACACTGAAGATCCAACGGGAGTTGAGGCCCGAATGAACCTCTCGGCCTTCGACCCGCTCGGCCCCGACGCCGTCGACGAGCTGCCCGGCTGGCTCGCCGGGCGGAACCGAAGCACCGACGACGAGGACGTCATCGAGTACGTACTGCCGCTGGCCCTCCTCTTCAACCGCGGGGTGGGGATGGGCACCCGGCTGCGCGCGCTCCCCCAAGCCGTACGTTCCTGGTCCGTCATACGCCTGGGGCGGTCGCGTGAGTCGAGCATCGGGCTGCACGCGTGCGACCTCCTGACGGTCCAGAACCGCGTGCTGTGGTGGCGGGCTCTCGCCATCCGTTGTGCCGTCGTGGTGTTGTCGGTGACAGCCTGTCTGCTGCTGTCGCCACCGGGGTGGGCCGCTCTCTGGTTCGCGGCCGTCGCGTGGGCCCTGCTGGGCTGGCGCAGGAAGGCGGCCGCCGCGCTGCTCGTCGCGGTCCTTGCCTGGGCCGCCTGGCGGCAGCCGGAGTCGCTGGTGCCCGCGGCAGGCGCCGCGGTCCTCGTCTTCCAGGCCCGTCTGATCCTGTCGGTGCAGGAGGTGGGGCTGATCGCGAGGGCGTCCTCCGGCAGCCCCGCCGGGTTCCTCGGGCGGCGTTTCCTCCTGCGTGCCCTGTGGGACTCCACGGCGGCCTCCATCGCCCTGGCCGTCGACAAGGCGACCGGCGACGACCGGGCCAGGACCGCTTGCTTCACCGACGAGATCCCGGACGACGTGCCGGGCCACCTGCGCCCGGTCGTCGTGCAGTGCGAGGCTCTCGCCGCCCTGGCCGGCCTGGAGTTCCGTTCGGCGATGGTGCTCTCCGAGGAGGCCAGGGCCCTGGCCACGGACACCTCGCCCGGCATCCGCGGCTGGTGCGCGCTGCAAGCGGGCGACGTACTGTTCGCGGCGGGCCAGCCGGCCGCGGCCGAGGTGCGCTGGCGGGAGGCCATGGAACTGCTGGAGACCGTGCCGCGTTGCCGCTACTGGGCAGCCGAGGCCGAACTGCGGATGATCGAAGCCCTCACCACCGACCCCGCGGACGCCCCCCGGTGCGTCGACGGCCTGCGGATTTTGTGCCGCACCCGGCACAGCGCGATCCGAACGAGCAACATGGTGCTCCTCGCCAGAACGGAGCGGTATCTGCTGCGGCTGATGCACGCGGCGGGCAACACCATCGGTGTGGTCGAGCAGCTGGCGGACCAGTACGAACGGACCGAGGGTAAGCCGGTCCACGAGGCGTCCGTCTCCGAGCACGCCGCCGAACTGCTGCTGTTGGCGACCCTCTACCTCGACATCATCGAGAACCCCGACCGCTACCCGGACGCCATGCGCGTCGACGAGGACGGACAGCACGAACGCTACGTCTACGCCGCGTCGATCATGGACAACGTGCTGAGCCAGCTGAGCCGATCGAAGATGCCGCATCTCCAGGCGCAGGCCTACGCGGTGCTGGCGCACATCCAGCGGGCCGTCGGCATGCGCGAGGAAGCACTGGGCAACGCCCTCGAAAGCCTCCACGCCATCCAGCACGTACGCTACCAACTGCCCACCACGCAATGGCGCGCGCACTGGATCGCCGCCCACGCGCACGTCTACGCCCTCGCGCTGGACCTCGCCGACTCCGACCCGCCACTCGTCGCCGAACTGCTGGAAACCGTGCGCTCCCAGTCCGTACCCGTCGAGTCGGACGAGCCCGGCGCCCGGCTCCGCGCCGTGCTCGACGCGCTGGCCTCCAGCACCGGACTGCCGCTCGGAGCCGAGGAAGCGCCGGTGGGCGGGCCGGGCGACGCCCCCCGTCGCACCGACCCGCTGCTGACTGACAGCGCCGTCCTCGTCGCGCACGCCTCCTGGGTCGGCGGCGAGGAGTCGAACGCCATCGACCTCGACGGTGAACTCGACCTGATGCTCCCGGGCGGGTGGTACTGGAGCTACGCACGGGCCGGGGAGTGGATCTACCACGCGGTGCGCACGCCCTCCGGTGACTGGCACGCCGAGCGGCGTCCCCACGCGCAGTTCGCCGATGCCTTCAAGGACCTGCTTCTCCACCTGCCCGTCACCGTGCCCGGCGCCCGGCCGATCGGGCGAAGACTCCGCGGCAGCGCGCTCGCCGCCACCGGCTCCGACGACCCGGTCAGGGGGTACCTGATCGCCGGCCAGGTATGGGCCCGTATCTTCGACGGACTGGGCTCGGCCCTGATCCCCACCGTGCTCAGACAAGCCCTCACCGCCTCCAGCGCCCCCGTACCGCTCGCCCTCGCCCCCACCGGCGCCCTCGCGCTCGTCCCCGTCTGCGCCCTGCCCGTCACCCCGGGCCGCGACGTCATGGACGTCGCGCAGCTGTCCTACCTGCCCTCGATCGCCCTGCTCTCCCAGCGACGGCGCCTCACCGTCCAGGAAGGCGGCGACCCGGACCACCGCACGCGGAGCGCGCCCTCTCGCGTCCTCTCCGTCCTCGCGCCGCATGCGTCGTCCGACCCCACGACACACGACCTGACGCACGCGATGGCCGGAATCCCCCCGAACAGCGAACAGGCCTCCCGCCCCCTGACCAAACACGGGTTCGCCGGCCTCCTCAGCCGTCACGGCACTGATGACACCGTCCTCTACCTCGCCGGTCATGTCGAAAGCCCGGACCGGGAGGACCCGGGGGGCACGGGCTTCAAGTTCGCCGACGGGCCGCTGGCCCTGCACGACTTCTACCGCACCGACGACTCCGGCAGCCCCCTCTACTCCCTGCCCGACCGCGTCGTGCTCGCCGCCTGTGCGAGCCTCGGCCTCTACGGCCGCCCGGAGAGCGGCTACGCGCCCTCCCTCCTTGACATCCCCGAGTGGCTCGGCCTGGGGGCAGCGGTCATTCACGGCGGCGCAAGGCACGTCTACTGCACCCTGTTCCCGGTCCCCGACGCCGAGCACACGACACGCATCGACCTGGCGCTCGTCGACGCCCTGCGCCACCACGCCGAGCCGGCCGCGGCCCTGCGCGACGTCCAGCGCGTGGAGCTGCGGCGCTGGCGCAACGGCAGCGGTTCGCTCCCGCTCGCCTTCCTCGCCTACGCGTACGTCGGGCTCGGAGCCGCCCCCGGCCGGGAGCTCCCCGCATCACCGAACGCCTCCGAGCGACCGACGTACGTCCCTCTCCCCTCCGCACGCCGCCCGCGGCAACCCCCCACCGCGACCGAACCGCCGGTCCGCCCCCGTCCCAAGGCCCGCGAGATCCACGACCCCTTCATGATGATGTCCCGGCACACCCACGACGGCGCAGGCCTCTCCGACCGCCTCCACCCCCGCTTCGACCGGAACGGCCGGCTCCTGTTCACCTCGTACGACGGCGATCCGTCCTCCCCCGTCCCCGTCCGTATGGCGAAGTGGGCCAAAGAGAAGTTCGACTTCAGCGCCATGGTCACGAGCTCCGAAACCGAGTGGCGCGTGCACGACGTCAGCCTCCGCCTCACCGACGCCCGCCTCGTGCTGGTCGCCGACAGGCCGGACGCCCAGGGCCGGACGCTCGCCGGCCACATCCGGTATCCGTGGATCAGCACCGTGGCGTTCAGACCCAAGCAGAGCTTCCTCAACGACTGCGAACTGGTCATCCAGTGCCAACAGGACACCGGGTCCGACAGCACCGACTTCTACCGGCTCACACTCCTCCTGCCCCGGGAAACCGACAGCGGGGACCTCGCCCGCCACCTGGTCCGCCGCCTGGCCCGCCACCACCTGACCCATGGCAACCTGCCGGACACCGTCCGCCCCCGCTTCGAGCCCCTCCGCGACCCCCCGCACCTACCGCTCCCGGCCAAGGGCGACCACGCGTCGTACTACCTCCCCGCGTTCAAGACCTACCCCGAGGGCGTCGAGTACCTCGACGGCCGGCCGGCCGAAGGCACCTGGATCGGGCCCGACCTGCCGGCTCCGGACTGAGCCGCGGCGCCAGTCATCGCGGTGGTCGTCCCGGCCGCGAACACGCACGACAACACCGCCTGCATCGCCCTGCCGGACCAAGTCGCCGAGCAAGCCGGCGGAACCGTCGAGAAGGCCCTGGTCGACCAGGGTTTCAAGAAGCGGGTCGCCGTGCACGGAGCCGAGCGGCGGGCCTCGGTCCACTCGTCGTTCTGTTCGGCCAGGACGGCGCCGGCCAGGCGGATCACGGCGGTGCGGTCGGGGAAAATGCCGACCACGTCGGTGCGGCAAGTCACGTGTGGAGGGGTGGGCACCAGCATCCCTGGGGCTGCTCGGTGCACCTGGCCACGGCCCGCGCAGGCTCACCTCGGTGAAAACGTCACCCGACACCCCGCTGTCGGCCGTGCCCTCGCCTTCCTCGGTCGGCCACCGGCTGCGGCAGTCTCAGCAGCCGATGGCTTACCGGCCCTGCGAGACGGCGATCAGGCCGGTGATGAGGGCGGTGAGGACCGAGGCCATCTCCGCGCCGAAGTCGACGTGGGCAGTTGCGAGGCGCGGGTCCTCCGCGTACAGCCCGGCGAGGGCCACATCGGGGTGGGCGTACTGCCAGAAGGCGGCGGCCAACGCGGTGGCGGAGGCGACGAGATCACGTCCGGCTTCCGGGGAGAGCTGCGGCATCGCCCGGTGGAAGGCGTCGGCAAGAAGGCTGACGGCGTCGAGCGCGGCTGGACGTCACCGACCCCGCGCAGGCCGAGTCCGCCGTGGCGGCGGCCGTCGACGCCTTCGGGCGCATCAACGTCGTGGTGAACAACGCCGGCTACGCCGACATCGCACCGATCGAGCAGGTCACCCTGAATGCCTTCCGCGCCCAGGTCGACGCCGTCTTCCTCGGCACGGTCCACGTGACCAAAGCCGCCCTGCCGGTCTTCCGCCGGCAGGGCAGCGGCTACTTCATCCAGGTCACATCCGTCGGCGGCCGCCTCACCGCTCCCGGCCTCGGCGCCTACCAGGCGGCGAAGTTCGCCGTCGAAGGCTTCTCCAGCGTGCTGCACCAGGAGGTGTCCCCCCTGGGCATACGCGTCACGCTCGCCGAGCCCGGCGGCATGCGCACCGACTGGGCCGGGTCCTCGATGGAGATACCCGAGTTCGACGCCGCCTACGAGCCGACCGTCGGTGCGCTGGCCAAGCACCTTCGCGGGTGGACAGGGACGGAGCCGATTGACCCGGCCAAGGTCGCGCGCGTCTTCCTCGACCTGGCCGACCACCCGGAGCCCCCGCTGCACCTCGTTCTCGGCGGTCACGCGGTGGACCACATCGCCACCCATATGCAGGCCCTCACCAGCGAGGACCAGAAGTGGGCCGACGTCGGCCGCTCCGTCGACTTCGTCTGAGACCGCTTCCGCTGGGCGGGACTTTCCTCCTCCGGCGCAAGGCCGCCCCGTCCCGCCCAGCAGTGCACGAAAGAAGCACACCCCGTATGACCAGCCCCTTCACCGAACGGGTAACACTCGTCACCGGTGCCGGCAGCAGCATCGGCGCCGCCACTGCACGTCCGCTCTCCGACCGAGCGCGGCGCCAAGGCAGCCGTCTTCGGCCGCCGCAAGAACAAGCTCGACGAGGTCGTCGCGGGTTGTCGTCACAGGTGGTAGGGCCACAGGGTGACGCCGTCCTCGTGGCGAGCGCTCCGATTGCCCTGTCGGGGGCCGGGCCCCGGCAGCACCGCGAGGTGTCGCGGCGATGCCCCGACGCGGGATCCGGGCGACGAGCGGCGAGGCCGCCTCCGCGTCCGGCCGACGCGGTCCATGACGCCGGCCGGGGCCGCAGCGGGGCACCAGGCCGTGCGGGGCGAGCCGGGGTGCGTGGGCCTTGAGCCGCCGACGGTGCGCCTCGCGCGTGGTGGGCGGGCCTTCAGGCCACGTCGCGCCGGGTGAGGAGCAGGGCGGACAGGGCGAGGAAGACCGCCATGTACGCCGTCAGCACCACGCTCGCCGTGACGGGTCCCGACACCGAGACCACCCCGGGAACCGAGGTGCCGGCCGTGCCGGACGGGTCGAGGGCGGCGGCCAACGAGCCCGCGCTCGGCCCGATCAGCAGCCGCTGCAGCCCCTTCAGCGCCGGGAGGATCCCGGTCAGCCCGGAGACCAGGTTCTCCATCGCCAGCAGCCACAGCAGCCCCACCCCGATGGCGGCGCCGGTGCCGCGCAGCAGGATCGCCAGGAACATGCCGAGGCTCGCCGCGGCCATGCTGATCAGCCAGGCGGCCGCGACTGCGGCCGCGAGGCTCGACACGTCCGGCCAGTTGGCCGCCCGGCCGGTGAGCGCCGCGGCGACGGCGCCGGATGCGGCGCCGAGCGCCACCACCAGCGCCGTGACGCAGAGCACCACCACCGCCGCGGACGCCGCCTTGCCGAGGACCGCGCCCGTGCGGCCGGGCCGCTGGACCAGAAGTGTCCCCCAGGTTCCCCACCGGAACTCGCCTCCGGTGAGCACCGCGCCGAGGATCAGCATCAGTGCACTGCCGAACATCGGGTACAGGGCCACGGTCCCCGACAGGAAGCGGTCCGGAAGCAGGCCGTCGATCAGTTCCTGCGGGTCACCGGCGGCGCCGGGCGGCCGGTTCCGTACGGCCAGGTAGACGACGGCCGGCACCACCGTGCCGAAGACCAGGGCGAGGGCGATCCACGCGCCGCCGACGATCCACACGCCGGGGCGTTTGCGTGCCGCCAGCAGCTCCGCCCGCACCACGGCGTTCACCGGTTGACCACTCCCTGGCGTTCCGTTCCCGTTCCCGATGTGGGCTGGTCCGCGACCAGCTCGAAGAAGGCCTCCTCGAGGGAGACCGTCTGCCGGCGCAGCTCGCTGACGGCCAGTCCGTTCTCCACGAGGAGTCGGTTGACGGCCGCCGCCTGGCCGGGGTCGACGGCCACGCGCAGCTTCCCGTCGTCCACGGTCGCCGAGCGGACGGACGGCAGCCGCGCGAGCAGGTCGGCGGCGCGTGCCGGCTCGTCGACCGTGAGCGTCAGGCCCTCGTGTCCGGCGCCCCGGCGCAGCTCCGGGACGGTGCCCTCCGCGACCAGCCGGCCGTGGCGCATGACGCCCACCCGGTCGCACAGGTGCTCCACCTCGGCCAGCTGGTGGCTCGACAGCAGGACGGTGCGCTGGTGACGGCGCAGCCCCGTGATGAGCTCCCGTATGCCGGCGACGCCCGCCGGGTCCAGACCGTTGGTCGGCTCGTCGAGGATCAGCAGGGCGGGGTCCTTCAGGAGCGCGGCCGCCACCGCGATCCGCTGCCGCATGCCGAGCGAGTACGCGCGGAAGGCGACGTCGGCTCGCGCGGCCATGCCCACTTCCTCGAGCACGTCGTCGACGCGGCCGGGGGGAAGGGCTGCGTACCGGGCGAGGACGCGCAGGTTGTCGCGCCCGGACAGGTGCGGGTACAGGGCGGGTGACTCGATCAACGCGCCCACGTTCCGCAGGGCTGCGGAGCTGCCGGCGGGGTGGCCGAGCACCGAGGCGGTGCCCGACGTCGGCCGGACGAGTCCCACGAGCATCCGCATGGTGGTGGTCTTCCCGGACCCGTTCGGCCCGAGGAAGCCGTACACCTCTCCGGTGCGCACGACGAGGTCGAGGTCGAACACGCCGGCCTGCGGACGGTACCGCTTGGTCAGGCCGCTGGTGCGGACCGCGAGGCCGTCACGCATCGGCGGCCTGCCGTCCGCCGGAACGGGCTCGGGCCGCCGCGAGGACCAGGACCACCACGACGGCGGTCTCGGTGGCGAGGATCACCACGGCCCACACCGGTCCCGTCCAGCGTTCGAGTGTGGCGAACCACAACCACATCAGGCAGCCGTACACCGACAGGGCGAACAGCAGCGAGACCAGCCCGTAGGCGGCGTACGCGCGGGCGTCGCGGGCCGGGTAGAGGCTGAGTCGTTCGCGCGCGGCGGGGTCGCCCCGGCGCAGGAGCAGCCGCCAGAACCGGTAGCTCTCGCCGCGCAGGTCGGCCAGGCCGAGCGCGTGGGTCAGCATCACGTATCCGTCCGATCGCAGGAACGGCAGCAGGTTCAGCAACGAGCCCGCGCTGCCGAACAGCAGGACCCCGGCGGCGAGCGAATGGCCCGGACCGCTGTCGCGGGTCAGCCACCACCATCCGGCGACCGGCACCATGGCCAGCAGGCTCACCATGACCCCGGCGAATGCCGTGGCCACTCGGGCTCTGCGGCGGTGGAACAGCACGATGTCGTCGGTCCGGCAGTAGGGGGCCAGCATGGGGAACCGCCAGCTGACCCCGATCTCCGTGACGGTGCCCCCGTAGTGGCGGCAGGTCACGCCGTGCGCGAATTCGTGCAGCGCGGTGATCACCCAGACGAGCAGTACGGAGACCGGTATCGAGATCGCCCATGCGCGCTGGTGGGCCGCCTCGGTGCTGAGGGTGGCCGCGTGGGTCCAGACCAGGGCCTGTACGGCGGCGACCAGGATCAGCGCGGGTATCACGAACCCGGCACGGAAGGCGAAGGCCAGGCGCGTCGCCAGGGCGGCGCACAGCCGGTCGGGCCGGAGCAGCACCCAGCGCCGCCGCAGCCACCCTTGCCGCGCGGACTCCTTGTCCTCGCGGGCCTTCCTCAGCTTGTCGAGGACCGCGGTGTCGGCATGCCCGTCGAGCAGTTGGTAGCGGCCGAGGAGGGTGAAGATCTGCCCCCAGTGGTCCGGGCCCAGCCGGCGGTCGTAGGTGTCGCTGTACCGGCGTCCGATGTCCTGGAGGGTGTGGCGGCCGTCCATGAGGCCCATGATGAAGTGCTCGCGGGGGCCGACCCGGTAGTAGCAGCCGGTACGGGCGTCCTTGACGTGGTGCACCGTCTTCGGGCCGGTCCGCAGGGCGGGGCCGAGCACGACCTCCTGGCGGAGCCGGGGCAGTTGCTGTGCGGTCACCGTGGCACCTCCTGCGCGGCCATGTCCGACAGCGCCTTGTCCATGACGTACGACAGGTAGATCTCGTCGAGGATGCTCACGCCGAGCCGGTTGTTGGTCATGTGGACGTAGGAGCTGAGGACGATGGCCAGGGCGGCCTGGGGGTCGGGGGCCGCGCCGTCGCGGAAGGCCAGGACGCCGGCGCCGGACAGCGCGAGTACCTTCTCACGCAGGTCGGCGCAGTGGCTGAGCCAGGACCGCTCCAGCGGGGTGGGGGCCGCGCCGGGCGTGTCGCGGACGCTGTCCTCCACGTGCCGCAGCCGGGAGACGAGTCGGTCGCGCATCCGGTGGTAACTGCGGTCGAAGCGCTCGTGCTGGCTGTCGCTCGGCTCCTGGTAGGAGGTCTCCCACATGGTGCGGTAGCGGGTCAGGAAGCGGGCCACCTCACTGTGGTCCCCCAGGAGGGAGAAGCACAGGCCGGCTGTCAGCTGGGCGGCCTGGCCCAGCAGCACGGTGCGCACGTGGACGTTGGTGCTCTCCAGCAGGGTGACCACCAGGTCGCTGGACTGCTCGAAGTGCCATTCGGCCAGCTCCATGGCGGTGGTGCCGCCGTACCGGTCCAGCTCCCGCTCGTAGGGGATGCGCGCGACGCTGTTGTTGTCCCGGAAGGGCATCGTGCCGTCCGGTCCGTACAACGCGTCCCAGCGTTCCTGGCTGTACTCGGCGAGGAACATGTTCCGGTACAGGTCGCCGCTGGTGTTGCGGTCCTCCTCGTACAGGGCCGGGCGGCGGCGCAGGAAGTCGGCGAGCGCCTCCTCGGCGATCCTCGCCACCTCGCCGGCCGCCGCGGCGTCGGCCGGCAGCAGGCGCAGCCGGATGTGCGGGCCCTCGAGCCAGTAGCGGATGAAGAACCAGGAGCGCAGCAGGCGCTGTTCGCGCAGCCGCGCGACCAGCGGCCGCACGCAGTGCACCAGCACCGGGTTGGCGTTCGCCGCGTAGAAGACGTGCAGGCTGATCCAGCCGTTCCCGTCCGTCTCCGTGCCGGGGACGCTGCCTGCGAGGAGGGTGTCTTTGCCGTTCATGACCGCTCCGTGGGCATTCCGTCGAGCTCCACCGTGAGCTCGGTGACGTATCGGTTCCGGTCGTCGCGCAGCCACAGCTCGTCCGGGCCGGGCAGCATCTCGGTGAGGACCACCGGGGAGGCGCTCTTGCGGACGGCCGCGTCGAGCAGGCGCACGCTCGGGTAGGCGTCGAAGTCGACGTACAGGGGCTTGTGCTCGCCGCCCGGGCTCGCGAAGACGCGACGCGGAAGGCCCATGCGCCGCTGCCACTCCCGCCAGGCCAGGAACCACTCGTGGTCCGGCTGCCCGGGTGTCGTCGCGGGCAGCCGGTCCGCCGCGCACCGCCAGGACCTGCGCTGCACCACGACGTTGCCGAGCCGTATCCGGGGCAGCGGGCCGTCCTGTGTCTCCCGCAGGCCGGTGCCCTCCCACAGGTCGAGCTGCACCATGCTCGTGTACGAGAAGTTCAGCAGCACCTGCTGCACTTCCGGCAGCGCCATGGGCAGCAGGAAGCCCAGGTAGACGGGGATCACCTCGACGTCCAGGCGACGCGAGCGCAGCAGCAGCCGGTCGGCCGCCGGGTCGTGCTCGACGACCAGGTCCTCCACCGGGATCTGCTCCGCGCCGGGCCGGGAACTGGTCTCGCCCGGGCAGACCACCTCGTAGGGGGTGACGACCGGGTGCAGGTTGAGGTTGGTCGTGTCGTAGCCGCCTTTGAGCTCGGCGAAGACGGCACCGGGCGGGGCGATCGTCTCCAGCGACTGGCGCAGCGACGCGGTGAGCCCGGGCCCGAAGCAGTGTGCGAACCGGGAGAACAGCAGGGTCAGGCCGGAGTAGACCCGGTTGACGACGACCAGCGGGTCCTGCGTGCCGTGCTGCGCGAGCTGGAGGAAGAACGACAGTGGGCGCAGTCCTTCGAGGGGCGAGGGGGGCAGGATCGCTGTGACGGTCGTGAGGAACTCCTCGTCCAGCTCCAGGTCGGCCCCGGAGGGCAGGTCCCGGTATCGCCGTGCGACCTCGTCGGCGACGGCGGCCCGGGCACGGTCGATGCGGGTGATGTCCTCCTGCCGGAACCAGTTGTCGTAGGGGCGGAAGGCGGTGCCGTCGAAGCGCTGGTGACGCAGGAGCCGCTGGTCGTAGTTGTCGTAGAAGTCCTGCCCGAACTCGTGGGCGAAGGACAGGAAGTCCTCGCAGCGCCCCCCGGTGCCGTACCGCGCTGTGAAGAACCCCTTGGTCACCAGGCGGCGCACGAGGTTGCCGTCGAAGGCCGGCAGGATGTCGGCCAACCGCTGAAGGTCCGGGGTCAGTTGTTGCTGCCACGCCTGCGCGTCAGCGGTCACCGCCAGCCCGGGCAGCGTGGTGTCCTCGTAGACCAGCGTGCGCAGCACCGGGAGGTCCGCCCGGCCCAGGAGCCGGTGCGCGGCCGCCGCCGACTCCTTGATCCGGCCCAGCAGCCGGCGTCTGCGTCCGAGGTCGGCCCCGGCGAACCGTCCGACGTCCTCGCCCATGTGCTCCACGAGTCGGGCGGCGTCGTCCGCCCAGGCGGTGCGCAGCGCCCGCAGGCCCTTGCCGTAGGTGGCGACCGGGTCCGGGTCGTGGATGTCGACCTGGAGTCCCGGGACGACGAGCAGCCCGAGCCTGAGCAACTGGGCGAGGTAGGCCTCCACATCGGCTTCCGGCCGGTCGGGGCCCATGGCGGACAGCAGGGCCACCGCGTCGCCGAACCGCAGCTCGGCGTCGTCCCGGAACACGGTGAGCACGTCCGCGAGAACGTCGCCGGTGGGCAGGTAGAACAGGCTCTCGTGCACCGCGTCCAAGGTGACCGCCGCGTCGGCGTCGGCGTCGGCGCCGCGCAGCTTGCGCAGGTAGCGCACCCGGTCGCGGTCGACCCGCAGCCCGCTGGTGGCCCGCACCGGCAGGTCGCGGCGGAGCCGCGGGTCGACGGTGGCCAGCTCCGAGAGCCGGGCGAGCACCGCGATGTTGAGCCTGGAGTGGCTCTCCTTGTCCCAGCCGCTGAGCCGCGTCGCGAGAGGGCTGCCGACGCCTTCCTCGAAGGCGCCGGCGGACACCGCCGTCAGCGTGCTGAAGGGGCTGGTCTTGCACGCCGTGCGGTAGAGGTACTCCAGCAGTGACCGTTCGATGCGGCGTTCCCGCTTGCTCAGCGGACCGCCGTCGCGCCGCACGTAGCCGTCCAGGTACTCGTCGAGCGACGGGGAGGACAGCTGGATGCCGTGGCGCAGATCCGTCTCCACCGTGATCCGCCGCAGTTCCCGCCGGCTCGCCGCGACCTCGCGCGCCACGATGCCGGAGCCGCCGCTCAGCAGCGACGCGCAGCGCTCCCGCTCGGCGGCCCATTCCCGCAGCGCCGCGGCGTCCTGCGCCGACAGCAGCGGCTCCGCCGACGCGAGACCACGCGGAAGACGGGAGTTGAACACGTCCCGGCGCAGATTGATCAGCGTGCGGCGCGCCGACGGGTCGGCGAGGGAGTCCGCTATCCGCTCCTGCAGGACGTCGGCGAGGCGGGCTCCGCGTTCACGCAGCCGCCGCCGGGCGTCGAGCAGGGCGTCCGCCCACGCCGCGCTCTGCGCGGTGGCCAGGACGTCGGCGGCCTCGAAGGGCAGCCCGCCGACCCGCAGCATGAACCGGGGTACGAGGTGCCACGCCTCTTCGGCGCGTCGGGGACCCGGCGCAGTCGCGGCGGGCTCCGAGGGAGAGGCCGCCGATGGTATCGCGCTGGATATCACGGATCGTCCCTTTCATGCCAGCCGGTAGTCGTAGTCCGCGCGGTCCGTGCGTTCGTGCCCGAGCAGCACGAACAGGAAGGTGCGTTCGTCGCTGCCGTCGAGACCGACCGCCTCGTCGATCGCGATGTTGTCGAAGCCGAGCACCACGCCGCAGCCCACGCCGAGCGCCGCCGCGACGGTGTACGCGGTCTGCGACAGCGCCCCCACCTCCGCGTTCAGCACGCGGTAGCCGCGACTGCCGAAGGCCTCCAGCGTGCTGCGCCATCGGCCCGAGATCGCGAGCACGGCGCCGACCTGTTCCAGGTTGTAGTTGCTCAGGTAGTAGCTGCGCTGCAGCGTCCCGGCGATCGGCCCCTGCCGCACCACCTGCAGCCGCTCGCCGCCCGCGTCGTAGCGGTAGCTCCCGGCGGGCAGCCCCGCCACCCGGTTCGCCAGCACGTACAGCCCGGTCAGGCCGGCATCCTCCGGCACGACGTCCGCGGTGTACCTCTGCGCCGACGCGGTGCCGGCCAGCACGGTCGCCAACTCGTCCAGGCCCAGCGGACGGGACCCCACGAAGGAGCCGAAGCTGGTGCGCCGGCCGCGCAGGACCTCGCCCAGGTCCGTGTCGAGCCGGCCGGCCAGGGGCCGCGGCAGCTCCACCTCGCCGCCGAGCTCCCGTGGCAGCGGCACCAGGCGCCGCGCCACCGCCGGGTCGGGGCGCGCACGGCGGTCGTCCAGGACCGCCCGGTGTACCTGCCGTACCTGCTCGAACGTCCTGGTCCGCGCCGACCGTTCGAAGCTCGGGCGGTCGACCGGACCGCCGCGGCCCGCGGTGCCGGCCGCTGCGGCGCTCGGCTGCGGGCCGGCGCCCGGCGGGCCGAACGGCAGCGGGACGACGGCCAGCACGCTCTCCTCGTCGGTCACGAGCCCGAGGAGCCGGTTGAGCCGCTCGTCGTCGAACCACAGCACGCGCGGCAGCCGTCGCCCCGTCGCCCGGGCGATCAGCTCCCAGCACCCCAGGAGGGCACCGGCGTCCTGGGTCACCACGTGGTAGCAGAAGCTGTTGTACTTGAACGCGTTCTTCCAGAACCGCACCGTCACCAGGAGGAAGCCGTCCGCGCTCCCGGCCCCGGCACAGGCGCCTTGGACCTCGGCGGTCAGGTCGCCCGCCACCAGCCGCTCGAAGGCGTGGTGCGCCGTCGCATAGTGGTAGACCCCGGGGGTCAGCGGACCGGACGGACCCGCCACCCAGTACACCTCCAGCGGGTACATTCCCCCGCCGGAGGCGCTGCCCCGGCCCCACAGCGCCTCCGGGTAGAGCACCCGCACGTGGCTGTCCTGGTTCCAGTTCACCCGCAGCCTGCGGTCCAGCACTCCGCAGGACAGCCGCAGCAGCGATGCCAGGGACCCGGCGGTCCACAGCGGCCCCGGGCCGGGCGGCGGCGCCTTGAGGACGACGTCCGCGGTGGGCGCCAGCGGCCGGCCGATGCCCGGCGGGAGAGGGAAACGCCGCACTCCCAGGTAGGTCTTGTGCCGTGACGGCTGGTCCTCCCAGTCGGGGGTGAAACCGACCGGCTCCATCGGTTCCCGGCCGCGCCGGAACACCGACTCCACATAGTCGCTCACGACCCGCGTTCGGTCCTCGGACACGGACTCTCCTCCTTCGCCGGACGTGTCCGGCCCACGATCGGGGCCCGTCCGCGCATGACGGGTCACAGGCAACGGCTCACGGGAAGGGGTGCGGCCTGGGATTCAGGCCGGTGGGGCCGAAGCCCTCCGCGCGGGAGTGGACCTCGGCCAGGCGGCCGTCGAGGTAGGCCCGCAGCCGCGGATGGCCCAGTACGCGCTGCCGCTCCCAGCCGAAGTCGATCGGCACCAGTCCGGGCGCCAGCACACACAGGGTGCGGATGCCGGTGCCGTCCTGCTCCGGGCACGTCTGGTCCACGGCGACCACGTCGCTGCCCACGTCCCGGAGCCGCTCCATCACGAACCGGACGTCGTCGGCCAGGTCCAGCGTCGCGGGCCGCTGGGCGAGCCAGGGGCCGTACAACTCGCCCATCGACCGGGCCGGGGCGGCGTCCAGCAGGAACGAGGCCACGTGCGCCATCTCCGGCAGGCCGTACAGCAGGGCGTGGTCGGTCAGTTCGTGCACACGGCCGTAGTCGGCCGCCATCTCCCGCAGCGCCGGCAGCTTGGCCGCCACCCGTTCGTCCATGCCGGGGATGTACGAGGCGGTCTCACAGATCGCGGCACGCACCGCCTCGACGGGATCGAGGCTGGCACCGGCCGCGAAGCACAGGGTGCCCAGCCCCCCGTCCAGCCGCTCGGCGACCGCCGTCACCGCGGGTACGGGGACGTCCACCCGCATGTCGAACAGGCGCATCCGGTAGCCCAGCCGCGCCACGCGGTCCAGCACGAACCGGACCTCCTCGTCGGCGATGGTCGCCTGGTCGATCTCAGGCAGCCTCGCCCCGGCGAACCAGCACAGCAGGAAGGCGTCCCGCTCGATGAGTTCGAGCATGCCGTGCAGCAGTGCCTCCTCCGTACTGGTGCCGCTGGCACAGCCGTTGGAACATTCCTGCACGAACTTCCGGTCCGGACGGCGGTCGAGGTAGAACACCAGTTGCTCCGGCACCATCACAGGCCGCCGTCCGCCGAAGGAGTAGCCCCACACCCAGTGGGTCGGGGTGTCCGGGGTGTACGGCTGGTAGTAGTCACGGTGTCCGGCGTAGAACTCCGGACGGTACGCACCCAGGGCCGCGGGGTCGAGGGCGTCCGGCGCCAGGTCGCGGTAACGTGCGTACGTTGTCGGGCGCTTGGCCCGCGGGAACTGGCCCGCGTAGCGTTCCAGTCCCTCCAGCATCCCGTACCGTTCGCTGCTCACCGAGCTCTGCGACTGCCCGCTCCACCACATCTCGTGGAAGTCGTACTTGCTGCGCACCCGGAAGTAGCCGCTGACCGGCAGGGTCGCGCTGCACTGGTAGACGCGGCGGGCCGCGCTCGCCAGCGCTCCGCAGACCTCGTTGACGTATCCGCCTACCGGCAGGGGAAGGTCGCCCGCGGCGGCTCCCCGGTAGCTCACCGGGCTCGACTTCGGCCGTGCCCGCAGGGGCAGCACCGCGCCCTCGGCGGTGTCGGGCAGTGGGGTGGCGCACCGCTCGCACTCGGAGTCGGCGATGAGTTCGTGGCGGGTGACGGTCAGGTCGCGGGTCCGCAGCTCGACGATCCGGCCGATCCGCCGGTCACCGGGCGGCAGCTCGGTGCCGGCCGTCTCCGCGGCCACGAGCTGCGCGATGTGGTCCAGCACGAGCGGGACGAGGCCGGGTTCGCCGCCGGCGGCGAAATCGGCGCCGTCCTCGACGGCCCTGCGTTCCTCGACCGGGCGCAGCGCCAGCCAGCGCCGGTCCAGGCACCGGCCGCACGGCCGGCTCCTGCCGTCCGCCCGGTGGAGGGGGCCGAGCAGCACGGTCCCCGCGTACAGGCGCACCGGGTAGACCAGTCCGTCCGCCGGTGGCGGTCCTTGCTCTCCTGCCGCCTCGGGCAGTCCGAGTACCCGGACGTCGACCTCGACCCCCGCGGGAGCCCGTCCGTTCAGGTGAGCACGCAGGACATCGGCGGCCCGTGCCCATGGCTCATCCGAGACTGCCGTGACCGTCATTGCGTTCGACACCACAAAGTCATCCGTCCACTCAGACGCTCGTCGGTAAGCGGGTGGGTGAAACAGCTGCTCGCACGGCCGGGGGTGCCGGCCCTGCGAGCAGCTGCACTCGTCACGCCGGGCGGTCCGTCCGGAGACCGGGGCGACCCGCCCTGATCAGCCGGCCGGCGGTCAGCTGGTGCTGGAGCTGCAGGAGCAGCAGGAGCTGGTGCTGCAGGAGCAGCAGCTGGAGCAGGAGCAACTGGAGCTGGACCAGGCCAGCTCGACCGACTCGTCGGTCATCTCCTCGATCTCGAACGTCGCGCTCTCCAGAGCGCTCAGCTCGTCCTTGAGCTCAACTGACATGGCGATCCTTCCCATGGGTGCGGTGGGGATGTCACCCCGGAACGGTCGTTCCGGGAACCGTGGCGCGCCCGGTGCGGGCGCGGGTCAGTCCGGGGTCACCTACTGCGCGGCGAGCAGGACCGTGCCGGTGACCATTCCTCGGATTGCGTGCAGATCGATCGTGGTGGTCTCGACGAACAGCGCGCGGGTGCCGTCCGCGTCGAGCCGTGCGAGCGCTTGGGGCACCGGCGTCGCGGGCCCGTCGAGGGACCACTGCGCGACGCCTTCGCCTTCGCCTTCGAAAAGCGCCCTGGGGTCGAGATCGGCCATCAGCAGGTCGCCCGGGTCCGCCGGCGTGCCCTCGTAGTGCCGGCTGACGGCGAGGCCCACCGCGTCGCGCACCGCGTCGCGCAGGGCGTCCCGTGCCGACAGAGCCGAGCCGACGGCCCAGTCGGCCGCCCCCTCCTCGCCGCCCTCGACGACGGCGAGCACCGTGAAGGCGGGCGCCGCGCCGGGCAGCGCGTACACCCGGGCCTCGCGGCCGATGTGACGCAGGCTGCCCAGGGCGAACGCCACTTCGTCGTCGCCTGCGAGCAGGGTGTCGCCGACGCGGGTGGCGGGGGCCTCACGGGTCAGGGCGCGGACCAGGCCGCGGTAGGCCAGCGCCGAGCACAGTCCTTGCTCCCGCACGGCCTCGAGCGTCCAGTCCGCCGCCGCACCCGCCGAGGTGGGCTCGAAGCGCAACCGGGCGTTGGCCGGGGAGAGCGGATAAGCGGCCGCGGCGGGCACGAGCCACGTGCTGCCGTCGTGCAGCGACACCGCGGGTGTCGTGGCGCCCCCGGACCACTCCCGCTCCCCCGCCAGGCCGCCGAACACCTCCAGCCGCCCGGCGGGCAGCAGGGCCGCCGCTTCGTCGGCGCTCGTGCCCGCCGCCCCGACGGGCCCCAGCCGGCCCACGTAGCAGCTCACCGCCGTCCGCACCGCGCGGGTCCGTGCGACCAGGATCGTGTCGGTGTCGAACGCGGCGATCTCGCGGTGCCCGTCGGTCAGCGACCCGGCGGGGCCCAGCCGCACCCGGCCCATCTTGAGCGGTATCTGCTTGAACGATTCGTCAGCCCATCCGGACATCACGCCGACGTCCGGAGAGACCAGGACGGCCGCCCGGCCGTAGGCCTCGCTGTCGTCCGCCGGCCGGGTGGGACCGTCCCCGTCCGGCTCCACCCGTGCGTGTCCCAGCGGGCATCCCGGATGCGGCAGCACCCGCTCACGCCGGGACTCCAGCGTGGTCAGGTCCTGGATCACCGCGTGCCGTTGGTCGTCGGGCTGCAATTGTCCGCTGCCCAGCCGGAAGATCTCGAACGCCACCGCGTTGCCCACCATGCTCCGGGCGACCGCGCTGCCGTGCTCGGGCTCGCCCGCGGCCGGACCGACGGCCAGGGCGCGCCAGTAGTCCGCCGCGAGCCGGGGGTCGCAGTTGGCGGAGAGCCGCAACTGCGCGCACATCCAGCACGGTTGATCCGCGGGCCCGCTGATGGGACCCACCACCATCCGGGTCCGGTCCGACACGACGGGAAGCAGCCGCGGTCCTGGCTCGCCGCCGTGGACGCGCTCGGTCAGGTCGAGCAGGCCGCGGCTGTGTGCGCCGTCGACGGCGCACACGACCACGTCGAACGCGGCCAGGTCCGCGGGTGGCAGGGGCAGGACGACGACCTTGGCCGGGGCGCCGGCATCGGCGAGACGGGCGATCTCGCCGTCGAACTCGCGCCCCCAGGAGGCGTCGTCCACGAAGACCTCGGCCAGGCCGTTGCGCAGCAGACCTCGGACGGCCGCCGCAAGGACGTCCCCGGGCGGGCCGCTGACCAGGACGCGTGAGGAGCGGAACCGGGCGAACAGCTCCTGCGGTGTCCGCTGGTCCGCGTGCATGAAGTGCTCGATGAAATTGACCTGCGGCGCGAACAATTCCGCTGCCGCGGAATCCAGGACCTTGTCGTCGGATTGCGGGACGTCGCGGGCGAATCCCTTGTCGAGAAGGGCCTTCATCAATGCGACAGCGGTTCTTCGCCGACTTTCGTCCAGGCCCTCACATAACTCGGCGACAGTGGACGCGCCGTTCATCCGGGGGCCGAGGACCGACATCCATTCATATGCGCCTGCGCCTTTGAGGACGCATGAAGTATCGGAACTGCGCAAGTAGATCCCGGTGTCGACGCGGAGGAAGACAACATCGTTCCGCAGCCGGGGTCTTATGTCGAGGAGACGCGTTTCGCCAACCGTTCGCATGCCGCCCCCGTAGGGTGTGCACCTTCGGACCATGGTGTGCGCCTTCGGGACACGGGGACAGTTCTACCCGCGTCCACGTGGGGAAGTTTGGAGCATCCCTGGATGGGACGTCAATGGCCTCGACCCGGGTCCTCGCACCATGGCACCCGCCGGGCGCCTCGCCACCGGGGGTCGTCCCGACGTTGACCTGTGGAATCCCTGTGGCTTCTCCGCGCCCGGACCGCCGAAACTTCTTCGCGTGGCGACCGCTCCCCGATGCTCCGGGAACGACGGCACACGCCAGCAGACGAGGAGGCTCGCGAACTGCCCGGCGCGCATCTCCTTGCGTACACCAAGGCGCCGGCAACGACATTCCGCACTTTTCTCCGCTCCGGCGGTCCGCTTTCCCGAACGGTGAGCGACAAGGCCCGGGAGCGGCACAAGAACCCTGCCGCTTCCCAGTATTTCGCCGCAATTCAGTCGCCCGTCGGGGCGGAGGTGCGCGGGCCGGGATGAAGCGGTCGCGGCGGTCGCATCCCGGTGACGCTCCCCTACCGGAACGAGGCATCGCGCCCCCGGACGGCTCCGTTAGCGGGCCGATCGGCCCATCCAGTGTCTCCTCGGAGGGTGCGTCCCCCGTCTGCGTAGCACCATGGTGGTAGGGATGTGTGTGACCGTCGTGGCGGCGGCCTGCGACCACGAACCCGGCGGCGCTCCCGCCTCCGACGGCGAGGGCCGGCACTCTGGATGGCGATCATGGACAGCGAAACACTCGACCGCAGCGACTGGAAGATGGTGCTCGAGGGCGTCACCGCTCGTCATGACGGGGACCTCGTGACCATCGAGGTTCTCGATTCGCTGCTCGGACCCCAGCGCGAAGCCGAGCGGCTGCCCTTCTCCTACCTCGACTACGACCCCAAGGACGACGCTGTGATCGCCGCGGTCGGCGGCCGGCCGCCGAGGTACCCGGTCGTCCTGCGGCACATGATCGTGCATCCCCGGGAGATCGACATCCCCACCATGGACGTGCCCGAGGCGGCTGTACGGATCGTCGGGGAGGACGGCACTCCCACGTTGGTCACCTTCTACCCGGCTCGGCCACGCGGAGCCTGACGGCCGGGGCGGACGTCACATTCGACGCAGGACGGGAGACGACGATGCGCGCCCACCTCGGCGACCAGCTCATCGTGGAGAGCCCGAGCACCGGGGAACTGTGAACCGAACCGAAGCCCTGGACCCCGTCAAGGAATCCATCGCGCGGATCGTGCCGGACGCCGACTTCACCGACTTCACCGACTTCACCGACTTCGGACCGGACGACAGTTCGCGGGAGGTCCTGGAACTCGACTCCCTGAACTTCCTCGGGTTCGTCGAGACGCTCGGGGTGCGGACCGGCGTCGACATCGACGAGGACGACTACCCCGCGCTCACCACGCTCTCGGACAGCGCCGACTTCCTCGTCGCGCACCCGGCGTGACGTCCCGGCAGCATCGGCCCGTGGGCGGAAGCCGGGCAGGCAGCGGAAGGAGATGGTCAGGTGCCCGGGCACGCGATCGACACGAGTACCGCGTCGGCCCTGGTGGAGGCCGCCGTCACGGCACCGTCCATGCACAATGCCCAGCCGTGGAGGTTCCGCTTCCTGCCGGCGGAAGGCGCGCTGCACGTACGTGCCGACCCCGCGCGGCGGATGCCCCTCGCGGACCCCGACGACCGCGGGCTCCACCTGGGGTGCGGGGCCGCCCTGTGCAACCTGCGGACCGCAGCCGCCCACGCGAGCTTGGAAGCGACCGTCACGCTGCTTCCCGACCCCCGGGACCGGGGGCTCCTCGCGGCGGTGCGCCTGTCCGGCACGAATCGCCCGGACTCCGGGCTCGCGTGGTTGTATCCCGCGGTACATCGCCGGCACACCAGCCGCTCCCCGTTCGAGGCAAGGGAGGTCCCACCCGCGGTCCGCGCAACGCTGCAGGAAGCGGCCCGTCAGGAGGGCGCGCAGCTGGTCTTCCCCGGTGACTGGCACGCACGGGAGCTGCTGGAATTGGTCCACGACGCGGAAGGGCGCGACGCGGCCGATCCCGGGCGCCTGGAGGAACTCGAGCACTGGACCCGTAGGGGCACCGAGGCGCAGACGGCCACCGACGGCGTGCCCGAGTACGCGTTCGGCCCCGGCGAGCGGCACGGACACACCCCGGTCCGCGACTTCGCCGGGAGGCGGCCCGTCCCCGGGCGCGAGGCGGTGGCCTTCGAGGACGCGCCGCACCTCGCGCTGCTCTGCACCGCCGGTGACGGACCGGCCGACTGGCTGCGGGCGGGGCAGGCGATGGAACGAGTCCTGCTCACGGCCACCCTGAGCGGGCTGTCCACCGCGCTCACCTCCCAGGCACTGGAATGGTCCGACCTGCGCTGGGCCGTACGCGACCCTCGTTCACCGGTCGGCCACCCCCAGATGGTGCTGCGCCTGGGGTACGGACCCGAGTGCGCCGCCACGCCACGCCGGCCCGTGGCCGACGTGCTCGACGTCGAGTGACGACACTGCCGAGTGGACACCCGTGCGCACATGGGCCGATCGGCCCGACCAGAGGGACGCCCGGCCGTGGCGGTGGCCCCACCGGCCCATGCGGGTCAGCGCGGAATCGACCGACAGTGGGACCGGACGAGGCGAAGCCCGCCGACGGCAGGCACGGCCTGAGACAACCGTGCAGGAGGCGGGGACGATGTACCACCGCAATGTCGGCGATCTGATGGCCAAGGCGGTCGTATCGGTACGGCCGGGCACGCCGTTCAAGGAGATCGCGAAGCTGCTCGCCGAACACGACGTCACCGCCCTCCCCGTCGTGGACGAAGGGAACCGCCCGGTGGGCGTGGTGTCCGAGGCGGACCTGCTGCGCAAGGAAGCGGGGCAGCCGGACCCGACCGGCCTGCTGCAGCCCCGACACCCGCGGCCGGACGACCGCGCCCGCATCACCGCCACCGCCGCGGAGGGCCTGATGAGCAGCCCGCCGGTCGTCGCGCGACCCGAGTGGTCCGTGGTCGAGGCTGCCCGGGTCATGGAGCGTCGAGGGGTCAAGCGGCTGCCCGTGGTCGACGAGACGGGCCGGCTGGTGGGGAAACGGCCCTGAGCCGGGCTCCGGCCGACCCTGGGGGTGTCTCGGCGGCCGCTCCGATGTCGGCGATGGCGTCCGACCTGCCGCAGCTCACCGAGGCCGACCTCAATCCCGTGGTCGCGCGCCCGGACGGCGTGGAGGCCCTCGACCTCCGCGTCCGCGTGCTCCCACGGCACGCCCACGACCCGTACCTGCGCCGGCTGCGGTGACGCGGCCACGGTGAGGAGGAGACGACGATGAAGCACCGCAAGACCGGGCATGTGATGACGGCGGACGTCGTCAGCGTCCGTGAGGGAGTCCCGTTCAAGGACGTCGTCGCATTGTTCGCACGGCACCGGATCAGCGGTGTGCCCGTGGTCGACGACGACGACAAGGTCCTCGGGGTGGTCTCGGAGACCGACCTGATGCTGCGCCAGGCATCCCGGCAGGACGGCACGAGGCGGCGTCTGCCGGCGCTGTCCCCCGCAGGCCGCCGCAACGTTGCCCGTGCCCGTGCCCGGACAGCGGGGCAGCTGATGTCCAGCCCGGCGATCATCGTCCGCGCGGGTGAATCCATCGCCGTCGCCGCCCGCACCATGGCGGAACACCGCGTCAACCGGCTGCCGGTGGTCGACGACGAGGACCGTCTCGTCGGTATCGTCACCCGCGGCGATCTGCTGCAGGTGTTCCTCCGCCCGGACCCCGACATCCGCGCCGAGATCATCGACGAGGTCGTCGTCCGCACGCTGTGGCTGCCCCCGCGCGCGATCGGGGTAAACGTCCATCACGGGGTGGTCACCCTCGAGGGCCGCCTGGAGCGCCGCAGTGAGATCTCGGTCGCCGAGGGGCTGGCCCGGCGGATCGACGGCGTGGTCGCCGTGGTGAACCGGCTCGCCTACCGGCTCGACGACACGCACCAGCGGCCCGTCGAGCCCGCGGCCGACGACCGGCAGCGCACCTCGTGAGGAGGACGCCATGTTCGTCTACGACCACATGAACGGCTGGGGCTGGGCTTTGATGTCGCTCGGCTGGCTGGTGCTGCTGGTCCTCGTCGGCCTGGCTGTGGCGGTGCTGCTGCGGCGCACCGCCGACGGCGGTGACGGCCAGCCTGCCGACCGGCGTGACCCGAGTCCACGGGAACTGCTTGCGGAGCGGTACGCCCGTGGCGAGATCGACGACGAGGAGTACCGGCGGAGGCTGCAGGTGCTGGACCAGGCCACCGGGCACCGGCAGGGATCGCGGTGACCGAACAAGACCGGCGGGCGCGTTCTCGTGATGGGTCACGACGTGCCGCGTCCGGTCTGCCTCTCCTGAGGTGCCGCGGGTGAGGATGACCCCCGTCGCCCCGCGCCAGTCGCCGGTTGCCGCACGCACACACGACGGTGACCCTTCGGACGTGCCCGGTCTGCCGCCGGAACAGGTGTTCACGGCGCTGGGTGGTTCGGTGCGGGGTCTCACCTCCGAGGAAGCCTCCACTCGCCTGGCGCGCTACGGCCCGAACGAGTTGCCGGCGCCGGCCGGGCGCGGCATGTGGCGACGGCTGCTGTCCCAGTTCACCGATCTGTTCGCGGTCGTGCTGCTGATCGCCTCCGGCATCACGTTCCTGGCCTACGGCCTGCAGGAGCCCCGGGACGAGGGGACGCTCCAGCTCGCCTTCGCGATCGCCGCGGTAGTGCTGCTCAACGCGGTGATCGGATTCACCCAGGAGTACTCGGCCGAGCGCACCGCCGAGTCCCTTGCAGCGATGGTGCCGCGCACCTGCACCGTGCTGCGCGACGGGGAGCGGGCCGTGCTGCCGGTACGGGAACTGGTCCCCGGTGATCTGCTGGTCCTCGAGGCCGGTGACGC
The DNA here is from genome assembly GCA_033793685.1 of Streptomyces sp. ME19-03-3. Lineage (GTDB taxonomy): Bacteria > Actinomycetota > Actinomycetes > Streptomycetales > Streptomycetaceae > Actinacidiphila. Next base: position 26,683 of record JARAXD010000028.1, read on the forward strand.
GGTGCCGGCCGACTGCCGGCTGGTCGAGGCACGGGCGGTCGCACTGAACAACGCCGCGCTCACCGGTGAGAGCGAACCCGCACGGCGGACGGCGGACACGGTGCCACCCGGCCCGCTGCTCCAGGCCCGCAACTGCCTGTTCATGGGCACGGACATGGTGGCCGGGGCCGGCAAGGCCGTGGCCTTCGCGACCGGTACGGCGACCGAGTTCGGCCGGATCTTCAAGATGACCGCACGGGCACCGCGGCAGCGGACCCCGTTGCAGGTGCAGGTCGCGGTGATGGCCCGCCGGGTCGCTTCGGCCGCCATGGTGATCGGCGCGCTGCTGTTCGCGATCCGGATCCCGTCGGGGCAGCCGGTGGTGGCGTCGTTCGTCTTCGCGCTCGGGGTCATGGTCGCCCTGGTTCCCGAGGGACTCCCGGCGACGCTGTCGGTGTCGCTGGCCATCGGTGTGCGGCGGATGGCCCGGCGGCACGCGCTGGTCAAGAAGCTGCTGGCGGTGGAGGCGCTCGGCTCGACGACGGTGATCTGCACCGACAAGACCGGCACGCTCACCCAGGCGGAGATGACCGTGACCCGGCTGTGGGCGCGGGGGGCCTGGCATGAGGTGTCCGGCGTCGGATACGAACCTGCCGGGGCGGTGGACGATCCCGGCCCCGTACGCGAGCTGCTACGGGTGGCGGCTTTGTGCTGCGACGCGCGGCTGCTGCCGCCGGACGAACGGGGCGGCTGGCGTGTCCTGGGCGACACCACGGAAGGCGCTCTGCTGGTGGCGGCCGCCAAGGCCGGGGTCGACATCGCTGGAGAGGAGCAGCGGGCACCGCGCGTCATGGAGTTCCCCTTCGACTCCGACCGCAAGCTGATGACCACCGTGCACGCCCTCGCGGACGGCGGCAGCACGGTCTGTGTGAAAGGCGCGTCGCAGGAACTGCTCGCGCGCTGTACCCATATCGCCGGCGACGGCGGGCCCGAGCCGCTGACCGATGCGACCCGGCGCACGGTGATCGAGGCGAATGACGCGATGGCGGCTCAGGGCCTACGTGTCCTGGGGGTCGCGCGGCGTGCGCTGCCGCCCGGGCAGGTGGCCGGATCGCAGGAGGAGACCGAGGCGCACCTGGTGTTCCTGGGCCTGGCGGGCATGCAGGACCCGCCACGGCCGGAGGTCACCGACGCCGTCGCGTCATGCCGTCGGGCGGGGATCCGCATCGTGATGGTCACCGGAGACCACCCGCTCACCGCCGAGGCGGTCGCACGCCGGGTGGGGATCGTCCACGAGGCGGCGCCCACGGTGGTGACGGGCACGGATCTGGACTCCATGGATGCGGCGGCACTGCGCGACCTGCTGGTGCGTCCCGCAGAGCTGCTGCTGTGCCGGGTCAGCCCCGAGCACAAGATGCGAGCCGTGGCAGCGCTGCAGGAGCTCGGCCAGGTGGTGGCGGTGACCGGCGACGGCGCCAACGACGCCCCGGCGCTCAAGCACGCCGACATCGGGGTGGCCATGGGGGCCGGGGGCACCGACGTGGCACGGGAGGCCGCGGAGATGGTGCTGCTGGACGACTCCTTCGCGTCGATCGCCGCGGCGGTCCGGCTCGGCCGCTCGGTCTACCGCAACATCCGCAAGTTCTTGATCTACCTGTTCAGCCACAACATCGCCGAGCTGGTCCCGATCCTGGTCGCGACGTTCGTGGGCTTCCCGCTCGTGCCGATCACCGCCGTGCAGATCCTGGCGATCGACCTGGGATCGGACGTGCTGCCCGCACTCGCCCTCGGCGCCGAGCCCCCGGAACCGGACGTGATGGATCGCCCGCCGCGTCCCCGGCGCGAACCGCTGTTCTCCGCGGCCGTGGTGCGGCGGTTCCTGTTCCTCGGCAGCATCCAGGCCCTGGGAGTGTGCGCGGTCTTCTTCTGGCACATCGGCTCCGCCGGCATCCCGTACGCGGACTTCACAACCGACGACCCCGTCTACCGGGAGGCGATCACCATGGTCCAGGCGGGCATCGTGGTCAGCCAGTTCTTCAACGCCCAGGCGGTGCGCACCGACCGTGAGAGCGTCTTCCGTATCGGCCTGTGGTCCAATCCCGCGCTGATCGCCGCAGGACTGCTCGGCGTCGCCATCATGGCGGCAATCTCTTATGTGCCGTTCCTGCAGGCCGTCTTCCACACCGCGCCGCTGGACGCCGCCGACTGGGCGGTGCTCGTGGCGTTCGGAGTGCTGCTGCTGGCCGCCGAGGAACTGCGCAAGTGGTGGCTGCGCCGGTTCAGGCCGCCGGCGGCGGCTCCGCTCGGGGAAGGAGCACGACGATGAGGGTGATCATCGTGGGCTGCGGCCGCGTCGGCTCCGCGCTGGCCCTCCGGCTCACCGCGGAAGGCAACGACACCTGGGTCATCGACCGTCGTGCACAGGCCCGGCACGCCCTGCCCGACGGGTTCACCGGGCACTTCCTCGAGGGCAACGGCTACAACCGTGCGGTGCTGGACGCCGCCGGGATCACACACGCCGACGCTCTGGTGGCCGTCACCGGCCGGGACAACGGCAACATCGTCACCGCGCGCGTGGCGCGACAGGCCTACCGTGTGCCGGTCGTCCTGGCACGGATCGACGACCCGCGCAGGGCGGAGATATACCGTGGCCTGGGTATCCGCACCATCAGCGGCGTCAGCTGGGCCGTCCACCGGCTGCACCGGTTGCTGTCGCACCGGCACCTCGCGCCGGAATGGGGATTCGGCAACGGCGAGACGCTGCTGATCCGCTCCGGTCTTCCCGGCTACCTCACCGGCCGGCCCCTGTCGGCGTTCGAGGTGGACGGCGAGATCCGCGTCGTGGAGGTCACCCGCGGCGGGCACTCCCTCGTTCCCTCACACCACACCCTGGCCGAGCGCGGGGACGTGGTCACCTTCACCGTCGCCGCCGGCGCCCTCGGCCGTCTGCGCGGTTTCCTCGGCAAGGAGCTCGGGACGTGAAAGCCATCGTCGCCGGCGCCGGACGGCTCGGCGCCCAGGTCGCCCAGGTGCTCGCTGCCGCCCGGTACGACGTCACCGTCGTCGAACGCGACGAGGCACGCGCCGCAGAACTCGGCCGGCGGCTCGCCGTCCGGATGCTGACCGGTGACGCGAGCGATCCGGACCTGCTCGAGCACGCGGGCGCGCTCAACGCCGACCTGGTCATCGCCACCACCGGGGAGGACGAGGACAACCTCGTCATCAGCCTCCTGGCCAAGCGGCACTTCGGCGTCCCGCGGGTGGCGGCCCGTGTCAACGACGAGGACAACGCCTGGCTGTTCGACGGCACGTGGGGGGTGGACGCCGCGGTGCCCGCCGCCACACCGCTGATCTCTTTGATCGAGGAGGCGACGGGAGCCACCGACACCGTGGCCCTGCTGCGGCTGAGCAAGGCCGGGGTCTCCGTCATCGAGACCGCCATCAGCGCGGTGTCCCGGGCCGCGGGCCGCCCGCTGGGCGAGGTGGTCCTGCCGGAGGGCAGCGTGATCGCCACCGTAATCCGCGAGGGCCGGCCGAACGTGCCGACGCCGCAGATGGTGTTGCGGCCCGGCGACGAACTCCTCGTGGTCTCCCACACCGCCACCGAACAGGAGATCCACGCGGCCGTTCAGTAGGTCAGGGCCTGTGTCTGCTCCCGGAGTGGCGACCGGCACGAGGTCAGCCGGATCCGCCGCGGAGTGTCACGCAGAATGCGGTCCGTCCGGGGCGGCTGGTGACCTCGACGGTGCCGTGGTGGGCGGTGACGATCGCGTGGACGATCGCGAGTCCGAGGCCGGTGCTGCCCGTGCTGCGCGAACGGGCCTGGTCGGCTCGGACGAAGCGGGTGAAGACCTCGGGCTGGAGTTCCGCCGGGATCCCGGGTCCGTTGTCGCTGACGGTGAGACGGGCGCCGTCGGCGTCCGAGGTGAGGGCGACCGTCACTTCCGTACCGGCGGGAGTGTGGGTGCGGGCGTTGGCCAGGAGGTTCCCGAGGGCCTGCTGCAGACGGTGGCCGTCTCCGGGCACGAGGACGGGTTCCTCGGGAAGGTCCAGGACCCAGCGGTGGCCGGGTCCCGCGGCGCGGGCGTCGTCGACGGCGTCGAGGACCAGCCGTGTCAGGTCGACCTGTTCGTGCTCGAGCGGGCGTCCCGCATCGAGACGGGCCAGCAGCAGAAGGTCGTCGACGAGGTGCGTCATACGCTGCGACTCGGACTGGATGCGTTCGAGGGCGTGGCGGATGTCGGCGGGGACGGGGCCCCTGTGGCGAAGGGCGAGTTCGGCGTGGCCGCGGATGTTCGCGACGGGGGTGCGCAGTTCGTGGCTGGCGTCGGCGGCGAAGTGCCGGAGTCGCTCCTCGCCGGCCTGGCGCCGGACCAGGGCGTCCTCCACGTGCCCGAGCATGTGGTTGAGCGCGGCGGCGACCTGGCCGACCTCGGTGCGCGGGTCGGTGTCCGGCAGGGGCCGCGGCATGGCGACCTCGCCACTGGCCAGGGGCAGGCGGGCGACAGCGGACGCGTGCTCGGTGACCCGGTGCAGGGGGCGCAGGCTGACCCGCACCCACAGTGTCCCCGCGATCCCGGTGGTCAGGAGTGCCGCGCCGAAGACCACGGCTTCCACGGCTTCGAGGCGGTGCAGCGTCGCTTCGACGGGGTGCAGGGGAAGTCCGGTGAGCAGGATGTCGCCGTCGTCGCCGTGTACCGCCGTGACGCGGTAGGCGCCCAGGGGCGTGATGCGGATGCTGTGTCCCCTTCCGTCGGCCGGGACGCGGGCCAGGGCGTGGCGGTCGCCGGCGGAGAGCGCCAAAGTCCGGTCTGCCGCGTCGTCGACCACGGCGGCATGGGTGACGTCGCCGCCCAGCAGGCGGGCGCCGAAGGTGGCGTCGGCCTGCCCCCGGGTGTCGGGGCGGTTGTCCGCGTCGGGTGTCCTCTCGTGTTCCAGGCTGGCCGCGAAGCGCCCGCCTGTGGCCGTGAGTTGCTCGTCCAGTCGTCCCAGCAGGAAGCCCTTGAGCGCGAGGGCGGTGGTGACACCGACGGCCGCGCACGCCACGGCCAGCAGGACCAGGAGCCCGGCGGTGAGCTGCCCGCGCAGGGTTCGGGGAACAGGCCGTCTCATGGTGCCTCGGGCTTGAGGACGTAGCCGACGCCGCGGACCGTGTGGATCGTCGGAGACCGTCCCGCGTCGATCTTCTTGCGCAGATAGCTGATGTAGAGCTCGACGACATGGGCCTGGCCACCGAAGTCGTACGCCCAGACCCGGTCGAGGATCTGGTTCTTGGACAGCACCCGGCGCGGGTTGCGCATGAGGAAGCGCAGCAGTTCGAACTCGGTGCGGGACAGTTCGATCACGGTCCCGGCGCGGCGGACCTCCCGGGCTTCCTCGTCCATCGTGAGGTCGCCGACGACCAGCCGGTTCACGTCCGTCCCGGCGGTCATCCCGGCTCTGCGGAGCAGACCGCGCAGCCGGGCGATGACCTCCTCCAGGCTGTAGGGCTTGGTCACGTAGTCGTCGCCGCCCGCCGTGATGCCGGCGACGCGGTCCTCGACCGCGTCGCGAGCGGTCAGGAACAGCACGCACACGCGGTCGGCCTCGCGCCGCAGTTCCCGCAGGACGTGCAGGCCGTCGGCGTCGGGCAGCATCCAGTCCAGCACGACCGCGTCGGGGCGGAAGTCGCGGGCGGTCGTGAGCGCCGACGCGCCGTCGGCGGCCGTCCGCACCCGGCAGCCCTCCGCGGTCAGGGCGGCGGCCAGGACATCGGTCACGTCGGGCTCGTCGTCGACCACCAGGACGCGCACCGGGTTCCCGTCGGGGCGGTGCAGGCCGGGGGGTGCTGTGCGGCTGTCTTCCATGGTGAGTACAGCATCCCTCGCGCACGTGAACCGGCGGCCCCGGCAGACCTCTGCGTTTCCTCTGAGTTCCCGCTGGCCGCCCGGAGCAGAGGAAACACAGAGGTTGGGTGGCGATGCTGGGGCGTCCGACGACGATGACGCTCCTGGGAGCCCCATGGCCGCCACCTCCACCACCACCCGCACCGGTCGCGGACTGCACCACCGGTGGCCGCGCCGCAGTCCCGTCCCGCTGCTCGCGCCGCTCGCGATCTGGGCGGGCGCCGCGGGGGTCCTGGCGCTGTGGTGGGCCGATACGACCTCGGTGGTCGGTCCGGCGGGATGGCTGACCGGTGCGGGCCGCATCACCGGTCTCCTGGCGGGGTACGCCTGCGCGGTCCTGCTCGTCCTGATGGCCCGCGTCCCCCTCATCGACCACGGTGTCGGAACCGACCGGCTCGCCCGCTGGCACGCCTGGGGCGGACGCTGCACCGTCTCGCTGGCCCTTGCCCACACGCTGCTGATCGTCTGGGGCTACTCCGCCGCCTCCCACACCTCCTTCACGAGGCAGACCACGACACTCGTCCTGGACTATCCGGATCTCCTCAAGGGCACCGCCGGGTTCGTGCTGTTCGTCGCGACGGGCGCGCTCTCCGCCCGTGCCGCCCGCCGGAGGATGAGCTACGAGACCTGGCACTACCTGCACTTCGCCACCTACCTGGCGATCTTCCTCGCCTTCGGGCACCAGCTGTCCAACGGAGCGGACTTCGTCGGCGACCGGGCCGCCCAGGCCGTCTGGTACGCCCTCTACGCCGGCGCGGCCGTCCTGGTCGCCTGGTACCGCTTCGCCGTCCCGCTCCGGCGCGGGCTGCGGCACAAGCTGAAGGTCGTCGCGGTCCACCCGGAGGCACCCGGGATCGTGTCGGTCCACCTCGGCGGTGAGCACCTGGACGAGCTGGGCGGCGCGCCGGGACAGTTCCTGCGCTGGCGCTTCCTCGCCCGCGGGCTGTGGTGGACCGCCAACCCCTACTCGCTGTCCGCCCCGGCCCACCCCCGGCACCTGCGGATCACGGTGAAGGCGGCGGGCGGGCACAGCGCCGCCCTGGCCCGGCTGGCACCGGGCACTCGTGTGTGGGCGGAAGGCCCCTACGGCGCGTTCACCGCGGACCGGCGCACCGCGTCGAAGGTCCTGCTCCTGGCGGGCGGGGTCGGCATCGCCCCGCTGCGGGCCCTGTTCGAGACCCTGCCCGGCCCGGTGACCCTCGTCTACCGGGCGCGCCGGCCGGAGGACCTCGCACTAAGCGGCGAACTCGACGCGATAGCGCACCGGCGCGGCGCCACGGTCCACTACGTGGTCGACGACCCCGCCCGGTACCACTCGCCCCTGACCGCGCAGGCGCTGTCCGCCCTTGTTCCCGGGCTGGCCGGTCACGACGTCTACCTCTGCGGCCCGCCGCCCATGACGGAAGCCGCCGTACGGGCCCTGCGCGAAGCGGGCGTGCCCGCGCGCCGCATCCACCACGAGTCGTTCGCGTTCTGAGGAGAACCGCATGCGCCGCGCCGTGCTCACCACCACCGGGACCAGTGCCCTGATCCTCGGGATGCTCTTCCTCAAACCCCACCAGCCCTCCGTGGCGGCGGGTGGTCCCGCCCCCTCGTCGGCGTCGCGCACACCGCAGCGATCGGAGCCGGCGCCCACCGGCGGCCACGGCGCCGCCACCGGCACCTTCACCGGGGCCCCCGTCGACACCCCCTACGGAACGGTGCAGGTGGCCGCCACGCTCACCGGCGGGGAGATCACCGCCGTCCGCGTACTCCATGCGCCCGACGACAACGGCAGGGACCGGCAGATCGCCGCCTACGCCCTGCCGCGCCTGACGCAGGAGGCACTCGGCGCCCAGAGCGCCCGCATCGACGCCGTGTCGGGGGCGAGCTACACCAGCCAGGGGTACGTCCAGTCCCTGCAGAGCGCACTGGACCAGGCCCGTGCGTGACACCGCCGCCGGACTGCACCACGTCGCACACGTCATGGGCACCGTCTTCTCCTTCGACATACGCGACCGGGCCACGTCCGCCATCCGCGCCGGCCTCGAGCGTGCCGTCCGCCATCTGCACGCCGTGGACACCGTCTTCTCCACGTACCGGCCGGACAGCGCCGTCAGCCGGCTCGGTCGCGGCGAGATCGGCCTCGCCGACTGCCCGCCCGAGGTGCACGAGGTGCTGGACCTGTGCGCCCGGGCAGCCGACGACAGCGACGGCTGGTTCAGCACCACGGCCGGCGGCGCTCTCGACCCCTCGGGCCTCGTCAAGGGATGGGCCACCGAGAACGCCTCCCGCATGCTCCACGAGGCCGGCGCCCACCACACCTGCGTCAACGGGGGCGGCGACATCCGGCTGCGGGGCCGGGCGGCTCCCGGCACACCCTGGCGCATCGGCATCGCCGACCCGCTGCGCCCAGGGGTGCCGCTCGCCGTCGTGACGGCGAGCGGCGACCTGGCCATCGCCACCTCGGGCACCGCGGAGCGCGGCGCCCACATCCTCGACCCGCACGATGCCGGCCCGGCCACCGAGTTGGTCTCCCTCACGGTCATCGGGGCGGGCCTGACGATGACCGACGCCTACGCCACCGCGGGCTTCGCGCGTGGCAATGGATCCCACGCCTGGCTGGAGGCACTGGACGGATACGAGGCGCTCGCCGTCCTCCCCGACGGCCGTACCTGGCGCACGTCGGGTTTCGCCGCCCACGCCTCCTGAGCGCTAGGTGCCGGTGGCTCCCGGCCTCGGTTGTCCACGCACTGGCGCATGCCCCTTCGGCACGGTGGCGTCCCCCGCACACCGGTGCAGGCGCCCGTGTCAGCCCTGCACTGTGGGACGGACGACAAGTTCGTTCACATCGACGTCCGAGGGCTGGTCGATCGCGAAGGCGATGGCGTCGGCGATGGCGGACGCCGGGATCGCCAGCAGCTCGGCGGCCGCGTGGGCGGCCGCCCGGGCCTCGTCCGAGCCGCCGCGGTCGGTCAGCTCGCTGCGGGTGAAGCCGGGACTGACCACCGTGACGCGGACGTCCCGGCTCTCCTGGCGCAGCCCCTCGGACAGTGCGGCCACGGCGAACTTTGTGGCGCTGTAGACCGCCGCCGTCGGATCGACCCGGTGGCCGGACACGGACGAAACGTTGACGATGTGCCCGCCGCCCTGCGCCCGCATCACGGGCAGTGCCGCCGCGATTCCATAGAGCACCCCGCGCAGATTGACGTCGATCATCTGCTCCCACTCCTCGACGCGCAGGTCCGCGAGCGGCGACAGCGGCATCACCCCGGCGTTGTTGACCAACACGTCGATGCGGCCGTACTCCTCCACGGCGGCGTCCGCAAAGCCGCGCACCGAATCCAGGCTGGCGACGTCCAGCTCCCGGAACGCGACCTGCGCGCCTGCCGCGCGCAGCTCCCCGGTGAGCGCGGCCAGCCGCCCGGTGCGCCGAGCACCGAGGAGCACCGCGTGCCCCTGCCCCGCCAGTCGGCGGGCGGTCGCCTCGCCGATGCCACTACTGGCCCCGGTGATCAGGACGGTTTTCGGGTCCACTGTCGTCTGGTGCCTCGGCATGCTCGTTCTCGCTTCTCAAAGGTGCCTCTGCGGCGTCCCGCCGCGTCCTCCATCCGACAGCGCGGGCGTAGCGGGAGGAAGGGTGCGTGTACCTGGGTGCCGCGCACCCAGGTACGGCCCGCACGCCGGTGCGGTCTCCGGCGGAAGAACGGCACCGTTAGCATCGGTGGCATGAAGCGGCCACGCGACAACGAGTTCGGCGCGTTTCTGCGCGCCAGCAGGGCACGCGTGGAACCGGCCGTTGCCGGATTGGCCGCCGGGAGCTCTGGCCGGCGTGTCCGCGGGCTGCGGCGTGAGGAGGTCGCGGTGCTCTCGGGGGTGAGCGCGGACTACTACGCCCGTCTCGAGCAAGGCCGCGAGCGCAACCCTTCCGCCCAGGTCGTCAACGCCATCGGCAGAGCGCTGCGTCTCGCGCCGGACGCCCGCGGACACCTGCACCGGCTGGCAGGCCTCGCTCCCGGTGGCACGACCGACGGCCCGCACGAGCAGGTGCACCCCTCGCTCCTCCAACTGCTCGGCGCGTTCCCGCGCGCCGCGGCCTACGTGCTCGGCCCGGCCTTCGACGTCCTCGCCGCGAATCCGGTCGCCGACGCGCTCCTCCACCCGTTCGGGAACGAACGGAACATGCCCCGCATCCTGTTCACCCACCCCCGCGGACGGGAGGTGTTCACGGATTGGGAACAGCTGCGGCGCAGCACCGTGTACGCGCTACGCCTCAACGCCGGACGGTTCCCGGGAGACCCGGGCATCGCGGGCCTCGTCGCCGAGCTGACGGAGGCGTCCCCGCAGTTCCGTGCGCTGTGGGAGGACCACACCGTGGGCGGCCTGCCCCGGGCCTTCAAGGTGTTCGTCCATCCGGTGCTGGGGCGCGTCGAGCTCACGTACCAGACCTTCGACGTGGTCGACGCCCCGGGCCAGTTGCTGCACGTGGGGACCCCCGAGCCGGGAAGCCCGAGCGAGGCGGCATTGCATTCTCTCGCCCCGGCTGCCGAGCGCGGCTGACCGGCGTTCAGCCAGTGATCCTCTCCGGCGGCCGTCACGCCGGAGCCCGGCCCTCGTTCAGCTTCGCGGAGCGGGTCACCGCGTTGCACAACCGCGAGGAAAGCACAAGCGTGGAAAGAGAACGGAACGTACGACGACTACCGCTTGGAGCTTGCCATGCAAGCGAGAAAGAGCGACCTGTACGCACGCGACCTGACCCAGGCGCGGTGGGTCAAGAGCACCGCATGTCCCTACGGCTACCGGCCCCACTGCGTCGAGGTAGCAGACCTCGGTGATGGAGCCGTCGCCATACGTGACTCCGCCCACCGCGAACTGCCGCCCCTGCGGTTCGGTTCAGAAGAATGGGCAGCCTTCCGAGATGGTGTACGGGAAGGCGAATTCGGATAAACGCACCATCGAAGACCCGGGCCGGTAGCTTCTCCTGCCGGCCCGAACCGCGCTCCGGTCCTCCTTGAACGACTGTCTCGCCGAAGGTTGGACGTTGGACATTGCCGCGGCTCCTCGGGCCTGCCGTGCACGCCGCATCGCACCGTGTGACTCGTCGACCGGGACGCCGCTGGGCATGTCCGCTCGAGTTCTCTCGGCCCGGCTGCCGAGCGCGGCTGACCGCGTCCAGCCGACGGTCCTCCCCGGCGCCGGTCATGCCGGGCGCCCGAGACCGGGCCCTCATTCACCTCGTCGGGAGAAGCCTGGCCTGAAGGCGCATCGCCAGGTATCCGAGTGCGGACAGGCCGCAGGCGATGCCGAGGTCCCTCGCGGAGAGCGGCTCTGTGCCGAGTAGCGCGCGCAGCGGCGGCAGGTAGACCCCTGCGATCTGCAGGGCGAGCGCGGTCGCGACGGCGACCAGCAGGAAGGGGTTGGCCCAGCTGCCGTGTCGGGCCCGGGATGCGAGGGCGATACCGAGCTGGGTGGCCCCGAGGACCAGGAAGACCATCGTCTGCCATGGGCGTCCCGTGTCGTGGGCCCAGATGCCGGTGAGCAGCGTGACGGCGGTGATGAAAAGGCCCATCAGCAGGATCCGCGGCCACAGCCCGGCGCCGAGCACGCTCTCGCCCGGTGGCCGGGGCGGACGGCGCATGGCGGCCGGGTCCGCGGGCTCGGCGCCGAGCGCGACCCCGGGCAGGCCGTGGGTGAGCAGGTTGATCCACAGGATCTGGGCGGGGAGCAGCGGCAGCGGCATGCCCAGGAACGGGCCCAGCAGCATGACGAGGATCTCGGCCGTGCCCCCGCACATGCCGTAGAGCAGGAAGCGGCGGACGTTGGCGTAGACCCGGCGGCCTTCCTCCACGGCGGAGACCACCGTGCCGAGGTCGTCGTCGGCCAGGACGAGGTCGGCGGCCTGCCGGGCGACCTCGGTGCCGCGGCGTCCCATGGCGACGCCGATGTCGGCTTGGTGCAGGGCCGGGCCGTCGTTGACGCCGTCGCCGGTCATGGCGACCACATGCCCGCTCTGTTGCCACGCCCGGACGATGTCCAGCTTCTGCTCGGGGGTGGTGCGGGCGTAGACGCGGGCGTCGGTGGGTTTCTCCGCGGCGTCGTGTCCGGCATCGCCCCCGGTGGTCACGGCATCGTCGTCGGGCCGGCTGACGATGCCGAGGCGTGCCGCGATGGCGCCCGCGGTCAGCGGATGGTCTCCGGTGATCATGACGGGGACCATCCCGGCGGTGCGGCACGCGGTGACGGTGGCTGCCGCCAAGGGGCGGGGCGGATCAAGAATGGCGACGAGGCCGAGCAGCGACAGCCGTCCGGTCTCCCAGTCGGCGGGGGTGTCCGAGGGAGGGCCCGGGCTGCGGTCGCCGGCCGCGACGGCGAGCACACGGTAGCCCTCGCGTGCCAACTCCTCGGCTCGGTTGACGGCCGCGGTGATCACAGCTGGCTCGTCGTCCAGGACCTCGGGCCGCAGCATGACCTCCGGTGCGCCCTTGGACACCACATGGCATGCCCCGTGCGGCTGCCGGTGAACGGTGGTCATCCGTTTGCGGCCGCTGTCGAACGGCACCTCGTCGACGCGCGGCAACTCCCGTGCGAGGACGGCCCGGTCCAGGCCCAGCCGGGCGCCGGCGACGAGGAGCGCGGCCTCGGTGGGGTCACCCAGGGCGTGCCAGGCCGTGTCGCCGTCCGCGCCGGACGGCGGCTGCAGCCCCGCGTCGTTGCACAGCAGGGCGGCGCGCAGCAGGCGGGCCAGGTCGGGTGCGTCGTCCGCGGTGACGGTGGCGCCGTCCCGCAGCACCTGGCCCGCCGGGTCGTAGCCGCTGCCGTGTGCCTCGGCTTCGCCGACCGGTGTCCACAACCGTTCCGCGACCATGCGGCCCTCTGTGAGGGTGCCGGTCTTGTCCGTGGCGATGACGGTGACGGAACCCAGCGTCTCCACGGCCGGCAGGTGGCGGACGATGGCGTTGCGGGCGGCCATCCGCCGGGCGCCCAGGGCGAGGCCCAGGGTGACGACGGCGGGCAGGGACTCGGGGACGGCCGCGACGGCCAGGCTGATCGCGGCGACGACCATGAGCTCCACGGGCTGTCCGCGCAGCAGCCCGATCGTGAGGACCACGGCGCACAGCACGACGGTGACGGCGGCGAGGACCCGGCTGAAGCCGGCGAGCCTGCGCTGCAGTGGGGTCGGCCCGGGTGCCGTACCCATCAGGGAGGCGATGCGGCCGATGGCGCTCGCGGCTCCTGTGGCGGTCACGACGATCGCCCCCCGGCCACGTACGACGACGGTGCCCGACGCCGCCGTGCCACCGGCATCCCTGTCCACCGGGACGGACTCGCCGGTGAGTGACGACTCGTCCACCAGAAGGGCCGCCGCCTCGACCACCTCGCCATCCGCGGGCACGATGTCCCCCTCCCCCAGCAGCACCACATCGCCGGGCACCACGTCCACCGCCCGCACACGGCGTTCCTCACCGTCGCGGACCACGCGGGCCGCGGGCGCGCTGAGCGCGGTCAGCGCCGCGACGGCACGTTCCGCACGGACTTCCTGGGCCACGCCGACAGCCGTGTTGACGGTGATGACGAGCAGGATGACGCAAGCGTCCGTAAGGTCGCCCGTGGCGAGGGTGAGGACAGCGGCCGCGAGCAGGACCAGGATCAGCGGATCCCGCACCTGCTGCGCCACTCGACGCCACAAAGGAGTCGGCGCCGGCGGCGCCACCTCGTTGGCGCCGTACCGGGCGAGCCGCTGCTCCGCCTCCGCCCGAGTGAGCCCCTCCAGGGCCACCTTCGTGCCGTGGTTCGTTCCCACCCCCACAGGATCACCTTGCTCAGGGTCGGCCGCAGGTCGCGGTGGCCTGCCCGGTGGACCGGTCCCCTCGCGGCGGGCCGTGGCAGTACTGCCTTCAGGCTCCTCCTGCCCGACCGTCGAGGTGCAGGGGCCGCTGGTCCCCTTCCTGGTCCGAGTGGCCCGGGTGAACGTCGTGCGCCCGGTGTGAACAGCGCGTTGGCGTGTGGCGCAGCCTCCCTCAGCCGTGCCCTCCTTCGTCCAGCAGACCGCCGCAGGCCCTGTGGCTCCGCATCACCCCGGCGAGCGTGACGGGCCACGACCGAGACAGGGCCACGTCGGCATGGCAAGGCAGGTACCGGCCGGGCCCCGCAACAGGCCGGTCGGCCCCTGGGGACGGCCGTCGTCAGAGGCCAGGCTGAGGGTGAGGGGCGCCGGACGGCCGCCCGCCGTATCGACCGCCGCCACGACAGGCGGGCTCCAGCAGGGAGGGTCCCCATGACCACCGCAACCACCATCGGCCTGTTGGCGGCGCTGCCGCCGCAGGCTCGTGAGCGCCTGACGCAACTGGGCCGTGAGGTGTCCTTCCCGGCCGGGGCGCGCATCTTCGAAGAGGGGCAACGAGCCGACCGGTTCTGGATCATCCACACCGGTTCGGTCTCCCTGGACCTGCACGTCCCCGGTCGGCAGGCCGCCGTGGTGGAGACCCTCGGCCACGGCGACCTGCTCGGCTGGTCCTGGCTGTTTCCTCCGTACAACTGGCACCTGGGCGCCCGCGCGCAGAGTCCGGTGCGTGCGGTGGAGTACGACGCGACGACCGTGCGCGCGCTGTGCGAGGCGGACCCGGTCTTCGGCCGGGCCGTGTCCCGCCGGGTGGCGGAGATCATCGCCCACCGCCTGCTGCAGACCCGCACCCGTCTGCTGGACCTCTATGGCCCTGCCGGCAGCGCCACCGCCCACTGACGGGCGGACAGGCCCGCTCCCCGCTGACCGCCGGCGGTGCTACGGCAGCTGCCCGCAGCATGTGGGTGCGGATCGACGTGGAAGGGATCAGTGGACGGCGCATCGACGTCCCCTGAGGCGCCCACCGGGCGCTGATAGGTCCGTTCGGCCCTGGCGAGCGCAGGGCCGGTGGGTGACGATCGTAGAGTCATTGGACAGCAGCACAGCGCACACGGGCAGGGGGCCAGGATGACCGGTGCAGGACAGTTCTCACCACAGACGCCGATCAGGGTGTTCCTGGTCGACGACCACGAGGTGGTACGGCGGGGCGTGCTCGATCTGCTCGACGCCGAGCCGGACATCGAGGTCGTCGGGGAAGCCGGCACGGTGGATCACGCGCTGGCCCGGGGACCTGCCCTGCGGCCGCACGTGGCGATCCTGGACGTGCGCCTCCCGGACGGTGACGGCATCGGCGTCTGCCGGGAGCTGCGCTCGCGGATGCCGGAGCTGGCCTGTCTGATGCTGACCTCCTTCGACGACGACGACGCCCTGCTGGACGCGATCATGGCCGGTGCCGCGGGCTATGTGCTCAAGCAGATCAAGGGCTCCGATCTGGTCTCGGCGGTCCGCACGGTGGCCTCCGGGCAGTCGATGCTCGACCCGGCGACCACCGCCCGGCTGATGAGCAGCCTGCGTCAGCAGGACGAGCCGCCGGAGCCGCAGGACGAGACGCTGGCCGCGCTCACCCCACGCGAGCGGGAGATCCTGGAACTCATCGGCGAGGGACTGACGAACCGGGAGATCGGCAAGCGGCTGTTCCTGTCGGAGAAGACGGTCAAGAACCACATCTCCCGGATGCTGGCCAAGCTCGGCGTCGAACGCCGCATCCAGGCCGCCGTACTCGCCACCCAGCACCAGCCCTCCGGCGGGGAGGATCACTCCCGCCGCTGAGACCGGGCCACGCCGTGGCGAGACCGGCGGTGGGCGCCGCGCAGCAACGGCGGCCCTGGGGGGCATGTCCAGATTCTCATCCGGCTCGGATACGGCCCACAGGGCCCAGTGAGCCCGCGGGTTCCGGCCGGCAAAGTCCTGGAGAGGGTCTGGAGAGGGTGCAGCCTCTCGGAAAGGCCGTGGTGGCTATCGGCTCACGGGTACGCGCCATTCCAGGTAAGTGCCGCTGGAGGCCCGCGCCTGAGCGGTGAATATCCCGCCGAGCTTCTCCGCTCGTTGGGCGAGGTTGGCCAGGCCGCTGCGGCGCCCGCCTTCGGACAGTCCGACGCCGTCGTCGGTCACGGTCAGAGTCAGGCTTCCGGAGCCGACCACCAGGGCCACCTCGGCTGAGCCGGCGTGGGCGTGCCGGGCGACGTTGGACAGTGCCTCACCGAGTACCGCGACGACCTCGTCGGCCACGGAGGCGGGGACGTCGGTGTCGATGAGGCCCTCCATCCGCAGCGCCGGGGTGAACCCCAGGGCGGGCATGGCCTCCTCGACCGCCTTGGCGGTGCGCACCCGCAGTCCCTGCCGGGCCGGGCCCGTGGTGTGCGTGCGGAGCCCGAAGATCGTCGACCGGATGATCTTGATGGTCTCGTCCAGGTCGTCCACCGCGCGCAGCAGTCGTTCGCTCGCCTGGGGGTGGTCGACGAAACGGGCCGCGCTCTGCAGGGTCATGCCGGTGGCGAACAGCCGCTGAATGGCCAGGTCGTGCAGGTCCCGGGCGATGCGGTCGCGGTCCTCGAGCTGGGCGAGCTGCTCCGCGGCACGGCGCCGCTCGGCCAGTTCCATGGCGAGCGCTGCCGATCCGGCGAACGCCAGCAGCGGCGCCGTCTCGGCGTCGGTGAAAAGCGGCCCGCCCTCGGCACGGGCCAGCAGCAGCACGCCGCGCACCCCCTGGGGGGTGCCCATAGGGACGGCCACCGCCGGACCGAGCCCGACGAACCGTTGTGGCGGGCCTGCCGTGATACGCGAATCGTGCGCGACATCGAGACTGGTGATCGGTTCGCTGGCCTCCATGGCGGCCCCTGCGAACGATCCCTCACGGGGCAGAATGAGGCCACGGTGGACGTCCGCGTCGGTGCCGGTGGCGATCGCCACCTCGACGTTCGTGGTCCCGTCGACCGGACGTGCCACCACGCCGAGGTCCGCGCCGGTGATGCCGCGGGCGTGCTCCACGATCAGCTCCAGGACGCGCGACTCCTCCACCCCCGACAGCAGGCTGGCGGTGATCTCCGAGTCCGCCTCCAGCCACCGCTGCCTGGACCGGGCCTCCTGATACAGGCGGGCGTTGTCGATCGCCACCCCGGCCGCCACCGCCAGGGTGGACAGCACCGTCTCGTCCTCGCCGTCGAACTCCTTGCCGCCCCGCTTCTCCGTCAGGTAGAGGTTGCCGAACACCTCGTCGCGGACCCGGATCGGCACGCCGAGGAACGAGTGCATCGCGGGGTGGTTGGCGGGAAAGCCGTACGAGGCCGGGTGCTGGGAGAGTTCCTTCAGGCGCAGCGGCTCGGGGTGCCGGATCAGCTCACCGAGGATGCCGTGCCCGGACGGCAGGGGGCCGATCGCCTGGTGCTGCTGGTCCGACACGCCCACCGTCAGGAACTGCGCGAGTCTGGCGTCGTCGCCGATCACCCCCAGGGCTCCGTATTCGGCGTCCACGAGCACGACCGCGGCCTCCACGATCCGCCGCAGCACATGCGGCAGGTCCAGTTCCCTGCCGACCGACAGCACCGCCTCCAGCAGGCTGTGCACCCGGTCCCGCGTCCCCCGCACCGCGTCGATGCGCACCTGCAACTCGTCCAGCAACTCGTCGAGCCGCAGCCGGGGCAGGCGCTCCGCGCCCTCGCTGCCTTCCATCCCCACGGATCCTCCATCCGGCACAGCAGCAGCTCTGACCAGCTTCAACATAGCGGGATCCGGACCGTCCCGAACGCCACTCCGCAGCGGTTCGGCCAGATACCGACGGCCGCGCCGCCGATGGGCCTCGGCCCCATGCCGCGCACGCCGGCGGTGGGGAGAGAAGGTCCTCTCTCCGTTCGCGGAGGAACGGCGCAAGGGCATCCTCGACGCCGACACCGCGGTCCCTTCGACAAGCACCTCGCACGCCTCCGGGGTACTTCGACCGGGAACGGTAACTGCTCGTCGGTCTGCCGACCTATGCGCCGGTGAAGCCGGGCGATCATGTCGAACGGTGGCCTGCACGACACACCTGTACCGGGCCCGGCGCTGACCTGTCGCGTGCGCGAGCGGTTCCGTGTGCACGGCCTGCACACCGGCCGAGGTTCCAACCGGCTGCCACAGCAGGGACGTTCGGCCCCACACGGGGGGCCTTCGGCCCACAGCGAAGCATCCCTGCCCGGCGGGACAGTGAGCACGCAACGACATCCGCCGCGTTCACGCTCTCCACGGATCGGAAGGGATCGCACCATGGCCATCCAAGGACACCCCCAGCGGCACTCCGGCTTCCGCCTCCCGGCGTGGCGCAAGGCCGGCACCGCCCCCACCTCCGGTGAGGCGGCGGCCGCGTCCGCCACGGCCGCCGGCGCGTACGTCCTCGCGGGCTTGCGTCTCCTGACCGGGTTCGTCTTCCTGTGGGCCTTCCTCGACAAGGCCTTCGGTCTCGGCTACGCCACCGGCTCCGGCAGGGGCTGGGTCGACGGCGGCTCGCCGACCAAGGGCTTCCTCAGCGGCGTGGCGGCCGGGCCGATGCAGTCCGCCTTCCACGACTGGGCGGGCGCCGGGTGGGCGGACTGGCTGTTCATGCTCGGCCTGCTCGGCGTCGGCGTCGCCGTCATGAGTGGCGTGGCGCTGCGGATCTCCGCCGTGGCCGGCACCGCGATGATGGCCCTGATGTGGGTCGCCGAGTGGCCCCCGGCCCGGCACCTGGCCGACGGGGCGCCCAGCATGTCGACCAACCCCTTCGCCGACTACCACCTGATCTACGCGGTCGTGCTGGTCGCCCTGGCCGCCGTCTCCGCCGGCACCACCTGGGGCCTGGGCCGCGTCTGGGCCCGGCTGCCGCTGGTCCGCGACCACGCCTGGCTTCGCTGACGCCCACCGCAACGACCGTCACCGGCCCGGGGACTGCCGGCCCCGGGCCTCGCCCACGGCGGGAGAACGGGAGAGGCCGACATGATCGTGCGCATCGGCATCAGGGTGCTACGCAACCGGCCGTTGCCTGCCTGTAGGACCCGTGTTCCGTCGTGGGCCGACCGGTCCTCCGCGGGGACCTGCGGCCCATTCCGCCGACCGGGCCACCGGGGGACGCTGAAAGCGAGGCCCTCCGCCGGCCTCCCCGGACTCCCGCAGGAGGTCATCGCCATGGTGCGCTGTGTCATCGCCGGTGTGGACGGCTCCCCCGAGAGTCTGGCGGCCGCCGACTGGGCGGCAAGGGAGGCCGGTCTGCGCGGCCTGCCCCTGCGGCTGCTGCACGCCTGGGAGTGGCAGCCGTATGCCAACGCCCCCCTGGCCGGGCCGGTGACCATGCGCGCCTGGGCCGCTGCTGTGCCCCGGGATGCGGCGGTCGCCCTGCGCGAGCGGTACCGCATCTGGAGATCACCTCCGAGGAGGTCGCCGGGCAGCCCGTGGTGGTCCTCGCGGCCGCAGCAGGCGAGGCCGAGGTGATGGCACTCGGTTCCCGCGGCCTGCACGGCATCACCGGCTTCCTGGTCGGCTCCGTGGCGCTCGCGGTCATCGCCACCGTGCACCGCCCCGTCGTCCTGGTCAGAGCCGGGAAGACAGCCGAGGACGAGCACCTGCCGGACGCCGGCGGGCCGGCGTCGGCCACCACCGGATACCGGGACGTCGTCCTCGGCCTCGACCTGGACCAGCCCCACGAGGACCTGCTCGCCTTCGCCTTCGACTCCGCAGCAGACCGGGCCGCCCGCCTGCGGGTCGTCCACGGCTGGACCCTGCCACCGAACGTGCACGGCTCCGGCATGGTCCTGCCGGATCTGATCAGGGCGGCGACGTCGGAACGCGACACGGCGCTCACCAAGGCCCTGCGCCCGTGGCAGCGGAAGTACCCCGCGGTGGACGTCCACGCCCACCAGGTCATCGGCCGTGCGGCGGACCACCTGGTGGAAGCCTCCGCCGACGCCTGCAAGGTCGTGGTCGGCCGCCGCATCCGCCGCTCGGCGGTCGGCAGCCACATCGGTCCGGTCACGCACGCGGTCCTGCATCACAGCGCCGCGCCCGTGGCCGTCGTCGCTCATCCCTGACCCGACGCGTTCGCCAGCCCGCCCCCGCGCCGGGAGGCCCATCCAGTCCCGCGTCATGGACTACTTCGAGACCGGGCAGCGCACACCTGGCCTGGTCGACGCCGTGGCCAAGATCATGGAACACGGCGACTCCGTGCCGGCTGGGTGCGTGCACTTCTTCCATCAGGCGGGGCTCGACTGCGTCTCCTGCTCCCCCTACCGCGTCCCAATAGCCCGCCTCGAAGCCGGCCGCGCAGCCGTGCACTGCCCTCACCACCGCCCCACCGTCAGTTCGAAGGCGGCAGAGCTGGGCGGAACTGTCGGCGGTTGCTGACCCCGAGCGTGGCGAAGACATTGCCGAGGTGCCATTCCACCGTGCGCGGGCTGATGAAGAGTTGGGCCGCGATCTCGGCGTTGGTGTGGCCGTCCCTGGCCAGCCGGGCAATCTGAACTTCTCTGCCCCGTACAACACGTGCACCCGACCGACACAGCCAGGATGCGCATGTCACGGCGTCCGCTCATCGGCGTTTCATGCGCCCGGACCAGCATCTCCTCCGGCGTCAGGCCCGTGCGTGCCAGAAAGACTCGGCGATCCCCGCCTCGGCCATCGCGGGCGCGATCGCCTTCGCCTTCGCCTTCGACGTCGAGACCTAGGCACACGCAGACGGGAAGGAGGCTTCCGGGGCGTCGCGGGGCCGGGTATCAGCGCATGCCACAACCAGCACTGTCCCGGCTGCACCAGCCTCCCGCCAGATCGCCCGGTCAATGGCCGCCGGTCGGCACGCGACCACGGTCCCGCCATCGGCGTGTCCGGTCGTACGTTGCGCGACCCGAAGATGCCGCCCCCACGGCCACGCGGGGACCGCGGGGTCAGCCTGCGGAAGGACGCGGGGCGCGCAGGTGCGCCCGTTCCTTCAGCTCCCCCTCGTCGACCAATGTGAGCATCGGCTGACCCGGCGCGCACACCATGGTCACCAGGAACTTGGTCGGTGCGTCCGACAGGGCGTTGCCGTCCTGGTAGTGGATCACGTCACCGCCTGGCTCCCAGAACGTCCCACCGGTTTTGATCACATGCTCCGGCTCACCCTCGAGTTCGAACCGGATCGCGCCCTCCATCACGTAGCCGAACGCCGGCCCTGAGTGGCGGTGCGGAGGCAGCCCGGGGTGACCGGGAGGCCAATCGACGAGGATGGTCATTCCCGAACCACCTTCGGGGAAAAAGGGCGGAGTGACGTCCTGCAGCAACTTGACTTCAGGCGGCAGCGAGACCTCGTGCCCCGAGGCAGGAGTCGTGTGCACTGGGTTCTTCTCTGACATGTACGACACCTCCGTAAGCCCGCCCAAACGGACGACCTTGCGTCGGCCACCGCCTTCCAGACCGGTGTACGGCCCCACTCGTTCGGCGGCGATCGACTTCGTCGGCTCCGGGCTCACACACCTTGCTTCACCACGAGGGCAAGCCCCAGCCGTATCCGTGGCCCCCCGAGACCACCCTGCCTCTTGCGGGCGGCCGTCACAAGCCCGAAGCCAGCGGCATGAGCCCCCGCATCGCGGAGGTTTTTCACATCCCCCTTCGAGGTCAAGGACCGGATGGGGGTCCGGCCCCGGCTGCGCGGGCGACTCCAGGTGCCCAGGGACGGTTGGGCCGATCTGCTGGGGATCTGTCGGCCGACAGATCCCCGACAGATCCCGCCGACACATGGAAAGTGGCTCTGAACTGGCGCTTCTGTGCTCGCCGCAGTTCAGACAGATGGCGGAGGATTCCCGGGAACCGTGCTGTCCGGGCGTTTTCGGCCCGATCTTTCGGCCACCGGTGGGCGGATTCCGGGGTGTCACGCCGGGTGTCACACTCCCTCGGGGTGCCACGCCGCGTTTCACGGCAGCGTGACACCCGCAACGCTCACTGCCGGTGAGCGTTACACCCGTCCCGGCTGGTGGGCGCACTCGCCGCAGGCCGCGCAGCCGGCGGTCCGGTGACAATGAACCCGGACCGTTGCCAACGACGTTGGACCGACGGCGAAACCGTGTGCCTGCCGGGCGGCTGTGTTGTCGCTCAGCGAGCGAACTTCTCGATGGCGGCCGGTGTGACGGGGGTGAAAAAGTTGACGAGGTTGCCGTCGGGGTCGCGGAACAGGAGCGAACGGTTGCCCCAGGGCATCGTGGTGGGCTCGTTGACGAAGTCCTCCACGAAGCCGGTCAGGTTCTTGTGCACGCTGTCCACGTCGTCGACAAGGAATTCGAGGATGACGCTGTGGTTGTCGGCCGGGCGGGCGGAGCCAGGAGCAAACAGGGGGACAGTGCGGGTGCTGCCGATCGCGAGAGTGGCCGAGGTGGTCCTGAGCTCCGCGAAGTCCTCGTTGGACCAGTCGGCAGATACTCCGGTGGCGCGCTCGTAGAAGTCGACGAGGCGGGCGACGGCGCCCGTGATGATGCGGATAGAGACAAAGTCCATGGTTTTCTCCTGGTCCGTCGGTGCTTCTGAGCAAGCTACGACGAATACCGGGCGGAACCCGCCCGGTATATGCGGGAGACTTCGGGGCATGCCTCGCCCCGTTGCCCGCGTGCTCGCCCTGCTGGAACTCCTGCAGTCGGGCGGCATCCGGACCGTGACCGAACTCGCCGACCGGCTCGACGTCGACGAACGCACCGTACGGCGATACGTCGGTCACCTCGTCGACCTCGATGTGCCCGTCGAGTCGGTGCGCGGCCGCTACGGCGGCTACCGCCTCGCCCCCGGTTACCGCATGCCTCCGCTCATGCTGAGCGACGACGAAGCGCTCGCCGTGCTGCTCGGCCTGGTCGCGGGTCGGCGAGCCGGCTTGGCCACGGACACGGCGAGTGAGACGGCGGCGGCCAAGATCCGACGAGTGCTGCCCGAGCGGCTGCGCCGCAGACTCGACGCCGTGCTCGGTTCCCTTGCCTTCACGGATCGGCCCGGCGAGGCAGTCGCCCCGGAATCCACGGGCCTGCTCACGATCGCCGACGCGGTGAACCATCACCGGCCGATCTCGATCCGGTACACAGCCGCCGACGGCCGGCGCAGCGAACGCACACTGCACCCGCACGGGGTCGTCGCCCACTCGGGCCGGTGGTACGTCACGGCTGCGGATCTCACGGCCGGTGAGGACCGGACGTTTCGGCTGGATCGCATCACCGGGGTGAGAACCCTACCCGGCTCGTTCGAACCACCCGCCGGACTCGACCCGGCGAAGCGCGTACTGACCGGGCTCGCCACAGCTCCGTACCGGCATGAGGTAACCCTGCGGATCCAGGGGACGGCCGAGCAGATCCACACCCGGCTTCCGGCCGGCATCGCGATCGTGGAGGAACTCCCTTCCCCGAGCGGCGCAGATCCGCAGACCGTGCGCTGGTCCCGCGTCGGGCTCCGGGTGGAACGGCTCGACTGGCTGCCGGCTGTCCTCGCCTCGCTGGACCGGCCCTTCATCGTCGAACGCCCGGATGAGCTCCGCGGCCTCGTCGAAGCTCTCGCCGAACGGCTCACGAACTCTGCCCGGCGACGCCCACCTCACGAATGACGGATCGCTCGGCCCTCCCCCGGTACCGGTCAGCCCTGCGCCGCTCGGACACGAGACGTGGACTGTTCCGCGCCGTCAAGCCACACCGCCAGATGGATTCACGGTCCGACTTCGATGGCGAACGGGCCAAGTTCGCCGTCACAGGACACCGGCGCAGCGGTCGCACCAGGAGCGGGGTGTCCGGGGGCAGTTGCAGACCGGGTTGTGGTCCGGGTCGTCCTGGCCGTCGAACTCGGGTCCACCGATCGGCGGCTGGACGCCGACGTGGACCTGGCCGTCGGCGTGCGGCGTCTCGTACCGGGCGCCGCAGTCGGTTGACGTCACCCACGTCGCGATCACCGCGTCCGCTTCGCCGTTCACCGCCCGCTCACCGCGGACTGCAGGATCCACCGGGCCAGTGCGAGGACGGCATCCGGGTCGGCCTGGGCCGGCCGGGCGGCGTGGCCCGCAGAGAATCCGTCCAGGGAGCCGATGCCGGCCATCGCGGTCAGCGGCGCGCCGTGTGCCGGACTGAGGCGGGCACCGCGCCGGGGTCCGCCGGGGGCACATCCGGGGCCCGCATGTTGCCTTCCCGTGTCGTCCTGGCCGCTCTGGCGGTCCCGCCTACGGGGACCGTCGTCGCCCTGCTGCTGAACAACGGCCCTCGGACTGCAGCTGCCGTCCGGTGGTCCGTTCACCACCGCTGCTCCGGCGAGGGGGGACCAGCGCCACCGGCCGCTCAGCTGGTCCGGCCGACCCTGGTCGACGATGTGCTGGAGCTTGCGCCGGTTGTGGCTGACTCCACCGAGAAGCGCGGCTGTCCGCCCTACGACCCCAGGTTGATGGTGCGGCTGTGGACGGGGAGTCGGTCATGACGACCTTCCAGGTTGCGCTCCGGTGGGGTTACCCGGCGCACTGAGCAGCCAGCGCCAGCGCGGTTGTTCGGTGACTGTCACGGTCAGGCACAGCACGGTCGCTGCTGTGGCAGCCCACCAGGGCCAGAGCGCCCACGTTGCCGCTGTGGCGGCTGCGAGCTGCATCAGCACCAGGAGGATCGTCACGATACCGGGCACCGATACGGGCGTGCCGCCGCCGGGCCTGTCGCCCGGCGTACCGAAGACCGCGGGCAGCCCGATCAGTATCACCACGGCGCCGATCGCCAGGGCTATCGAGTGCGGCCACAGGGCCCAGGGAGCGCCCACCCACGCGATGAGTTCGGTGAGGAATCGCAGTGCCCCTCGGGCATAGTCGTTCTGGGACGGATTCTTGTCGATCACAGTAGTGGCGCCTGTCGTTTGTCAGCGCGGGGGCACTTCGGGCCCGAGGGTTGGCGTGGTGGCCTGGAGTCCTTGGTCGATGAAGGTGATCATCCAGGTGAAGCTGTCGTCGGCGTCCGTGTCGTACTGGAAGCCGCCTGCGACTTCGAGGGTCGAGAATCCGTGCAGCATGCTGCGCAGCATCCGCAGGGCGTGGACCTCCTGGGCGGGGTCCAGACGGTATCCGCGCAGCACGGCCGAGAGGGAGCTGAGCGCCCGAGTGCTGGCTGGGATGAACGGGTCGTCGGGCCCGTCCGGGCGGGCACTGTTGAGTGCCGCGTACCGGCCGGGATGTTCTCGCACATATGTGCGCATGGCCTGCGCGGCGGCGGCGAGGGCGTCGCCGCCGGCGCGGCCCTGCGTTGCGTCGCGGATGGCGTCGCCGAGCCCGGTCGCGGCCAGGATGGCGATCCGGTGGGCGAGGTCGGCCTGACCGGTGATGTGCTTGTAGAGCGAGGGGGTCTTGACCCCGAGCCGTTCGGCGACCAGGCCCATGCTGAGCTGGGCGAACCCGATCTCGTCGACCAGCATGGCGCCGGCCTCGGTGATCGACGCCGGGGTCAGTCCGGCCCTAGACAAGGGTCAGCGTCCTGGCCAGGAAGGGCAGGGCCAGCGCGACGACCTTCTCGGGTGTCTGGGCGTGCATGTAGTGACCGGCACCTTCGATGACCGCCAGTTCACCGAGGCCCTGGGGCAGGTCGGCGATGATCCGCTCGCCCTCGGCGCGCGGGTCGGCCCAGTCGGGGTCGGCGCTGCCCTCGATAACCAGGACCGGGCAGGCGACGTTGGGCAACTGCGCGCCGGCGTCGGCCGCGGACTGACACATGGCCTGCAGAGCCTTCATCCGGCCGGGCTCGCTCATCTTGGCCTCGATGCGCGCCAGTTCGCCGTCCCAGTCGGCGGGCTTGGCCGGGTACGCCAGGTCGAGGTACTTCTTCCAGGCCGGCAGGCTTCCCAGCAGGGCGACCCGCCCCATCAAAGTGGCACCGGTCCGGTAGCGCTTCACCCGCATCAGTCCGCCGAGGTCGTTGAGCTGTTTGCGGGTGAACGGTGCCAGTTCGATGACGCCGGCGATCAGGTCGGGCGCGGTGGCGGCCGCGATGGTCGCGGCTCCGCCGCTCATCGACTGGCCGATGATGACGGCCGGGCCGCCGAGGTGGCGCACCAGGGCGACCAGGTCGCCGGCGATGTCGGTGCGGCTGTAGCCGTCCCAGCCGAGGCTGGAGTCGCCGCAGCCGCGCACGTCGACGTTCGCAACCCGGTAACCGGCCGCGGCCAGGGCCGGAGCGACGAAGCGGTAGGAGTGCCGGCTGTCGCCCAGGCCGTGCGCCAGAACGACGAGAGGGCCCTCACCGATCAGGTCGTAGGCGAGGGTGTTGTCGCCGATGGTCAGGTGCTCGGTCATGATTTCCTCCACTGGGTGGCTAACTGCGTTAACCATAAGCTAATGACGTTAGCCGCGTCAAAGCACCTCCCCGGTCACCGGCTGGTTCCAGCACCCGAGGGTGGCGCAGTAGCGCTGGCGGCGGGGCAGCCGCCCGGCGCGCAGTCGTTGGTTCCGGGCAACCGGCAACCCGCCTACGTTTCGTGGCCATTCGTGCGGGGTGATGGCGGTATAGGTGGTGGGGATGGGCTGTTCGAGGTCGAGCCGGTCGAGAAGAGGCGGTCACAGGGCCGTGGGGCAGCGGCGGACAAGCAGGTCCGCGCGTTCGACCCGCACCAGGTCCTGCTGCTGCTCTCCCCGTCGCTGGACGACTGGCTGCCCCAGGACCATCTGGCCCGGTTCGTCGCCGACCTGGTCGACGGGATCCTGGATCTGGGGCCGGTCCTGGCCGACTACACCGAGAAGCGCGGCTACCCGCCCTACGACCCCAGGTTGATGCCGCGGCTGCTGATCTACGGCTACACCGCCGGGGTCCGCTCCTCACGGGCGATCGAGCGCAAGTGCGCCGACGACATCGCGTTCCGGTTCCTGGCCGCCGACCAGGCGCCGGACTTCCGCTCGATATCGCGGTCCCGCCGCCGCCACCTGGACGCCCTCGCCGACCTGTTCACCCAGTCCCCGCACCTCGCGCAGAAGCTGGGCATGGTCAAGATGGGCCGCGTCGCCCTGGACGGCACGAAGCTGGAGGCCAGCGCCTCCAAGCACAAGGCGCTACGGCCGGCTGGTCGACAAGGAAGAGCGGATCGAAGCCGGGATCGCAGCCCTTGAGGCCCAGGCCGCCGCTCTGCCGGCCGACGCCGAGCACGTCGACACCGCCGAGGCCCACACCTTCGGCGGTGACGGCAAGGACACCGACCTGCCCGCCGAACTCGACGGCCGCGAGAAGCGCCTGGCCAAGCCGCAGGCCGCCCGCGCCCGGATCGAGGCCTAAGCCGCACAGAAGGCACACGAGCACGCCGAGGACAAGGAATGCCGCCGCCAGAAGCGTGAGCTGCCCGTCACGTGGCCCCTGCTCGTTGACGGCACTCTCTGGGCGGGCCTCAAGGCCCGGTGGACAGGCGGCGCAGGGCGCGGGCGGTCGGTGTGTCGGGGTCGGCCGTCATGAACAGCACCTGCTGGTCGTCCTCGGGGAGATTGAGCACGTCGCAGTTGAGGCGAAGCTCGCCGAGTTCGGGGTGGACCATGGTCTTCATCCGGTGCCCGGGGATCCGCAGCGGGTGGCAGGCCCAGATCTCGCGGAACTCCGCGCTGTTCGCCGTAAGGTCCGCCAGGAGGCCGGACAGATTTTCGTCGTGGGGGTAGCGGTCGGCGGCGGTGCGCAGGCGGGAGACGACGATCTCGGCGAAGTCCTCGTGGCCAGTGGTCAGGACCTGCTCGCGGAGCAGGAAACGGCGGTAGGCAAGGTTCGGCAGCCGGTCCAGGTCGCCGAGCAGTGCCTGGGCCAGCGGGTTCCAGGCCAGGACGTCGTAGTTCGCCGCGGTGACCAGGGCTGCGGTGTCCGGGAGCCGGTGCAGCAGGTCGGCAATGTGCCTGCGCACGCGCCGCGGGGGTGCGGTGGGCGGCTGGGGGATCTGGCCGGCCAGCTGGAAGAGGTGACTGCGCTCGGCCGGAGCCAGTCGCAGCGCAGCCGCGAGGCCGTCGAGGATCCGCGGGGAGGGACGCGGCCCGCGCGCCTGCTCCAGGCGGACGTAGTAGTCGACGGACATGTGCGCCAGATCCGCGACCTCTTCCCGGCGCAGGCCGCCGGTGCGGCGCCGGGGCACCGCGGGCAGGGCGACGTCCTCGGGGCGCAGTCCCGCACGACGGTCACGCAAGAAACGGGCCAGTTCGTCTCGGGCCACCGGGCATCTCCTCGGGCTGTGTCTTCCTGGTATCGATTGTCCCTGGTCGCGTGCCGGGCCGGCGGCGAGGCTGGTGGCATGGAAATCCTGACTGCGCTGGTCACCGGCGCGAACAAAGGAATCGGCAAGGAAATCGCCCGCCAGCTCGTCCAGGCGGGACTGACCGTCTACGTCGGCTCGCGGACCGCCGAACGCGCAGAACATACCGTCGCCGACATCGGCGGTGACGCGAGGCCTCTGGTCCTCGATGTCACCGATCCTGTGAGCATCGCCTCGGCGGCGGACCGTATCGCCGCTCTGGACGTCCTGGTCAACAACGCGGGCGTCTCCCCCCTTGAGGGTATGGGCGCGCAGGACGAGGACGCCGATACCTTCCGCCGGGTCTATGAGACGAACGTATTTGGCGTGGTGGCGGTGACCAACGCGCTACTGCCGGCCCTGCGGCGCTCCGCCCACCCGAGGATCGTGAACATCTCCAGCGGGACCGGGTCGCTTGCGGCCGCCGCCACCGAGCACTCCGGGTACCGGGGTGCCTTCGCCTCCTACCGCTCGTCGAAAGCGGCCCTGAACGCGTTGACCCTGCTCTATGCCCAGAGCCTTGCCGATGAAGGATTCAAGGTCAACGCCTTGGCACCTGGTCTGCGACAAACCGATCTGAACGCCGCCGCCGCGGCTGCGGGCGGGGACCCGGCCGAGGCGGCCGCCGGCGCGGTCCGGCTGGCGACACTGCCTGATGACGGTCCCTCCGGCGCGTTCTTCTCCTGGGACGGAACACCGGTCCCCTGGTAGCCACCCCATGGTCATCGGCAAGGCACAGCGCCACCGGGACCTTCGTCTCTCGGGTGAGGCTGGGAACGGCGAGGATCCGGCACGATCGTCTCGTCAACCGCTGCCGAGCGAACTCGAGATCAGTCGATCGCACGGCTGTGGGGCTCAGGTGCGCCAGGATCGGATGCGGTGTCGTATCCGTCAGCGCGGCCAATGTCGATGTCGACGGTGCCGCCCGAGAGGAGGCACCACCACGTCAAGCCTGATGGTTAGGTTGACGGCCAGGTCCGCAGTACAGCGGCAATCCTCGACGCGGTGCAGGCGGGGTCCATCAGGAGGTCGCGTAGGGCGATGGCGTCCTGGCGGGACGGCTTGACGGAGACCCCGGACGCCTCGAGGTACATGACTCCTGTGGCGGCTGCGACGGCGAGGTTGGACCGCTCCAGCCACCGGCATCGGCCCAGGGCGGCCTGACGGCACAGGCCCCGAAACAACTCCCGCCCCGCGCGACCCGGCTCTCGCGTGACGTTCACCTGCACGCGTCGCAACAGCCCCGGAGGGATCATGTTTCCGCAGGTCACCGCTTTACAACGCCCTCCAGGAATACACCTGTGCTGCCGGGCACCTCAGGCCCAACCCCCCGTCGGGCCGCATCGGCAGGCGGGCGAGGAACGAGGAAGGACCATGGCAGTCGGGGGTCGTCGTCGCTGCGGACGCCCCTCGGGACGGCCTGCACGCAGCGACGACGACGGCGGCGAGGACAACTGGTCACAGGGCGGGGCGAGATGACGATGCGCCCCGTCCGGCTAGCCGATCAGCTCGCTGAGGACCGCGTTGGGTTCGCCGATGAGCGCGGCCTTGACCGTTCGGCTCCAGTCGTCGACGAGGACCTCGATC
The DNA here is from genome assembly GCA_033793685.1 of Streptomyces sp. ME19-03-3. Lineage (GTDB taxonomy): Bacteria > Actinomycetota > Actinomycetes > Streptomycetales > Streptomycetaceae > Actinacidiphila. Next base: position 56,218 of record JARAXD010000028.1, read on the forward strand.
CGGCCGTTCTCGATCCCGTCGAGGCTGGCGCGCGCGACGTCGACGGGATCGATCTTGAACCCGTCGTAGTTCGCGCTGAAGTCGGTGTCGGCCGATCCCAGGTGCACGCCCTGGACCAGGACGTTTGCGGGGGCGAGTTCGACGCGGAGGGTGTTGGTGAGGCTCCATGCGGCCGCCTTGCCCGCGGCGTAGCCGCCGGAACCGGGGAAGGAGAACCAGGACAGCGCGGACAGGATGTTGACCATCGCGCCCCGGTGCGCGCGAAGCGCGGGGGCGAAGGCCCGGGCCATGTGGAGGGTCCCGAACACGCTCGTCTCCAACTCGTGCCGGACGGTGTCGAGGTCGCCCTCCAGGAGGGGCTGGAAGGTCATGATCCCGGCGTTGTTGATCAGCACCGAGACGTCCTCGGCCTGGCGTGCCGCCGCCCCGACCATGTCGGTGTCGGTGATGTCCAGGTGCACGAGCTCGACCCGCGGGTCCTCGTGCAGCTCCCGGTCGGCGGCATCCGGGTCGCGGACGCCGGCGTAGACCTTGCGCACGTCACGAGCGAGGAGTTCGGTGACGAACCGGCGGCCGATGCCGCGGTTCGCGCCCGTGACCAAAGCGGTCTGTCCTGCGATCTTCACTGTTGTCTCCTGCGTCGGCCCGTCCGCTCTCGCACCAGGTGCCAGAAGGGCGGGTGTGAGGTGGCCTCCGTTCCCGGAGCCGTCACCTACGCTAGAAGCTGACACTGATGTCAGAGGCAATTCCGCGCTGACTAATGTGACGGGAGACACAGTGAGGATCGGGGAACTGGCCGGGCGAACCGGTGTCAGCGTGCGCTCGCTGCGCTACTACGAGCAGCAGGGGCTGCTCGATTCGAACCGTACCGCGGGCGGGCAGCGAACCTACGGCGAGGGCGCGGTCGATCGGGTCCGGCTCATCCAGCAGCTCTACGCCGCGGGCCTGCCCAGTCACACGATCGTCGATCTGCTGCCGTGCGTGGCCACGGGAACGGTCACCGGTGGCATGTACGAAAAGATCCGGCACGAGCGCGACGCCATCCAGCGGCGCATCACCGAGCTGACCGCGGCACGCGCCAAGCTCGACGGCGTCATCGAGCACGTCCTCCGCGTCGGGATCCACGAGGAACCGTCACCGCGGGCCACCGGGTGACGCTGAGCAGTGCCCGCCTGATGTCAGCAGGCCGTACGGCGGCCGTCCGCCGTTCTGCCGCCGTCACCCCGGGGCGTCGCCTGGCAGATTCCCGGGACGCCTGGACCCCTCCCGGCGATCGTCAGTCCTCGCGCGCGCTCCCGGAGTTCGTGCGGTGACGCCCCTGGCGTCGGCAGCCTCCGTGCCCCACCCGGCCAGGAGGCCAAGAGCGCTTGCGGAGGCGCTGCCGGATTCGGTGCCGTAGACGAAGAGGGTCTGGTCGGGGTCGTCGGCGGGGGTGAGGGCCTGGTAGGTGATGGTGAGGTCACCGATCAGGGGGTGGTGGTAGTCCTTGGTGCCGGTGGTGCGCCGGTGGACCTTGTTGTCCGACCAGAAGCGGCGGAACTCCTGGCTGCGTATGGACAGTTCGCCGACGAGGGCGCTGAGGGCGGGGTCGTCGGGGTAGCGGCCGGCGTCGAGGCGGAGCATGGCGGCGGTGTCCTCGGCGACGCGGGTCCAGTCCCGGTACAGCTCGCGCGCGTGCGGGTCGAGGAAGACGAAGCGGGCCTGGTTCCGTTCGGCCGCGGGAAGTGCCCGGAAGTCGGTGATGAGCCGCCCGGCGAGCTGGTTGTGGGCCAGCACGTCGAGGCGCCGCCCGAGGACGAAGGCGGGGCGGCAGGTCTGCTGGAGGGTGTCCAGGAGGTCCCAGGTGGCGGGGTGGACGCGTTGGGGGCGGGGACGGCTGCGGCGGCGGGCGGGCCGGGGCCGGGCGAGTGTGTGCAGGTGGCTGCGCTCGGCGTCGTCCAGGCGCAGGGCGGTGGCGAGGGCGTCGAGGACCTCGGCGGAGGCTCTGGGGCTGCGGCCTTGTTCGAGGCGGGTGTAGTAGTCCACGCTCACTCCGGCCAGCCGGGCGAGTTCCTCGCGGCGCAGGCCGGAAACCCGGCGCCGCCCGAGACCGGGGTCGTCGAGTCCGGCCTCCTGCGGGGTGAGGCGCGAGCGCGCGGAGCGGAGGAATTCCGCCATCGGCGCGCTGGTGGGGTGCTCACGGTCCATGCCCCCAGCGTCGCGCATACGCCGCGGGTGCGGCGGCCGGAGGGTGGCCCGCTTTGTCCCCCGATGGGGTGGGCCATTTTCACGCCCCTTGTGCCTGTTCGGAGCTGGTTCAGTGGGTGCCGGGCCTCACCGCCGGACGTGGTGGCCGGGGCACCTCTCGACCGACATATGGAGGCTTCTCATGTCGACATGGTTCATCACCGGCGCATCCCGCGGACTGGGCCTGGAGATCGCGCGAGCCGCACTCCGGGGCGGCGACACGGTCGTGGCCGCCGCCCGGAACCCGCGGAAACTGCCGCAGGACCTCCAGAACTCCGACGGGGTCCTCGGCGTCGCCCTCGACGTCACCCGGAGCGAGGAGATCACGGCTGCCGTCGAATCGGCCGTGGAGCGCTTCGGCACGATCGACGTCCTCGTCAACAACGCGGGCCGCGGCCTGCTCGGGGCGCTGGAGGAGATCACGGACGCCGAGGCTCGCTCCCTGTTCGACCTCAATGTCTTCGGGCTGATCAACATGACCCGCGCCGTCCTGCCCGTCATGCGTGCGGCCGGGGCGGGAAAGATCGTGCACATCGGCTCCCGTTCCGGATTCGAGGGCGAGCCCGGAGTGAGCATGTACAGCGCCTCGAAGTTCGCGGTGGCCGGCATCGGCGAGGCGCTCGCGGTGGAGCTGGAGCCGTTCGGCATCCAGAGCATGGTCGTGGAGCCCGGCGTCTTCCGCACCGACTTCCTCGACACCAGTTCCTTGTCGACCCCTGCCGGGCGCATCCCCGCCTACGACGGCACCCCGGCCCACGCCACCCTGGACTGGGCCGGCACCGCGAACCACGCCCAGCTCGGGGACCCCGTCAAGGGCGCCGCCCTGATCCACGAGGTGGTCAGCGGCGACAAGCTCCCCGGGCATCTGGCCCTGGGCCGGGACGCGATCGAACGTCAACTGGTCAAGATCCAGAGCCTTCAGGACGACCTTGCGGCCTGGCAGGGCAAGTCCTCCGCCACCGCCTGCGACGACGCCCTCTGATCGCCTTCAGCGCGCCTTTCGAGAACGGGACGTACCCCAGGCATGACATCCCTGCCGGCCGGAAGGCCGCTGGACGGCCGTGTGGCCGCGGTGACCGGCGCCACCAGCGGAATGGGTGCGGCCACCACCCGCCGGCTCGCCGAACTCGCAGCCGCCGTCGCCGTCGTTGCCTGCCGCCAGGAGAAGCTCGAAGCTCTCGCCGCCGACATCGCCTCGACCGCGGACAGGTCCTCTCCCTGCCCGTCGACGTCACCGACCCCGACCCCGACGCCATGACGGCCGGCCTGGTCCACGACATCGAGTGCCTGTGCGAGGCCGGGGCCGTAGGTCGTGGGAACGGCGCCGAGAGGGGTGAGGAAGGCGTGGTTGCGCTCGCCGGCTGTCCCGATCACGGTGACGCCTCAGGCCGATCTCGAATGCTGCACTGCCCACGCCTCCGGCGGTGTCCTCGACGAGAAAGGTGCGCCCGGCGAGAGGGCCGAGCACGCAGCGCGGTGACAGACGCGAGGCCGGCGCCCGGAGATGGTGGTGTGCCACCACTGGTGGCGGCCTCTCAGAGCTGGGTTTCGCCGCCGTCCACGGCCAGTTCGATGCCGGTGGTGTAGGTGGCGTCGAAGGCGAGGAACGCGGCCGCCTTGGCGAACTCCTCGACGGTGCCGTAGCGCTTCATGGGATTGCTCGCGGTCCGCTCCGCCCTGAACTCGTCGACAGCCTCCTGGGACAGGCCCATCGTCTCCAGGATCCCCGAGTCGATGGGACCCGGGCTGATCGCGTTGACACGTATCCCTCGCGGAAGCAGCTCCCGGGAGAAGGTGCGGGCCATCGAGCGCAGTGCCGCCTTGCCGGCCGCGTAGACGCTGGTGTCCACCATGCCCATGACGTTGGCGATCGAGGTGGTGAGAACGACGCCGGCGTTCGCGCTCAGCAGCGGGGCGAGCTTCTGCACGGAGAAGAAGGCGCCCTTGACGTTGATCGCGAACAGTTGGTCGTACATCTCCTCGGTCGTGGAGTCGAGGGGCGTGAGGGGCGAGACGCCGGCGTTGACGAAGAGGGCCTCGACCGAGCCGAGGTCGCTCTTCACCCGGTCGGCGAGCCTGTCCAGGTCGGCCAGTGAGGCCACATCGGCCCGGACGGCCACGGCACTCGTGCCGAGCCGCTCGCGCGCCGCGTCGAGCTTGGCCTGCGACCGGCCGGTTATCGCCACGCGGGCTCCGCCTTGCACCAGCAGCTCCGCCACCGCGAGCCCCATGCCGCTGCTGCCACCCGTGATCACAACATTCTTGCCGCTGTACTTACCCATGCCGAGGTTGCTCCGTTCCATCGCCGAAAAGGTGGTGGTAGGTCTGGATGTCGCTGTCCGCGGGGCGCGTCAGCGGCGGGCCTCGATGCTCATGTCGCCTGCGGTGACCGTGCGGATGTGGTCACTGGCGAGCAGGGCGTGCGGATTGCCGAGGTCGATGGCGCTGACCTCGTCGAGGCGGGCCAGATGGGCCGGGGTGAGGTCGACCTGGAGGGCACCCAGGTTGTCCTCGAGCTGCGCGACGGTGCGGGCGCCGATGATCGGTGCCGCCACGCCGGGGGCGTTCAAAGTCCACGCCAGTGCGACCTGGGCGGGCGTGTGGCCCAGCTCCGTGGCCACCTCCTTCACCACGTCGGCAATGGCGAGGGTGCGTTCGGTGACCATGCCCAGGGCGGCGTTGAGGCTTTTGCGGTTGCCGGCGGTCTCGCCGGCGATGGGGCCCGCCGGGTTCAGGTCGTCCCGGCTGTACTTGCCGGTGAGCACCCCGCCGCCCAGCGGGGAGAAGGAGACCACGCCCAGTCCCATCTCGCGTGCCATGGGAATCAGGTCACGCTCCCCGGTACGTTCGATCAGGCTGTACTCGATCTCCAGCGCGACCAGCGGCGACCAGCCGCGCAGGTCGGCGATCGTCTGCATCCGCGACACCTGCCAGGCCGGAGCGCTGGAGACCGCCACGTACAAAACCTTGCCCTGCCGCACCAGGTCGTCCAGGCCGCGAAGGATCTCCTCCACCGGCGTCCTGAAGTCCCAGACGTTCAGATAGAGCAGATCGATGTAGTCCGTGCCGAGCTGCCGCAGGCTGGCCTCCACCGACGCCAGCATGCTCTTGCGGTGAGTACCACCGGAGTTGGGGTCACCAGGTGTACGCAGCGTCGAGTACTTCGTCGCCAGCACCAGGCGCTCGCGATCACCGCGGGCGAACTCGCCCAGCATCCGCTCGGAACTGCCGTTGGTGTAGGTGCTGGCGGTGTCGAAGAAGTTGCCGCCCAGTTCGGTGTAGCGGTCGAACAGCTTGCGCGCCTCCTCGCGCTCGGCACCCCAGCCCCATTCGGTGCCGAAGGTCGCCGCGCCCAGCGCGAGCGGTGAGACCCGCAGCCCGGAACGGCCCAGCAGCCGGTAGGTGTCGAGAGTGAGTGGCATCGTGTACTCCTGTAGATGTGGTTCGTGGTGGTCGAGGAGTGCGGACCGATGGCCGGCCCGCCCGGCTTTCAGACGCCGAGTCCGTAGCCTCCGGCCACGGCGATGTCCTGCCCGGTGACGTAACCGGCGGCGTCCGAGGCGAGGAAGGCGACGACTTCCGCGATCTCCCGGCTGGATCCGAAGCGCTCGAACGGGATCTTCTTGCGCAAGGCGTCCCGGCCGCTGTGGGGAACTCCCAGCTTGTCGAACAGCGGGGTCTCGGTCGCCCCGGGGCTCACTGCATTGACGCGGATCCTGCGCGGAGCGAGTTCGAGCGCGAGCGAGGGCAGCATCGCCAGCAGGGCGCCCCGCGTCGCCGCCCCCAGGGTGGCGCCAGGGCTGCCGCGACGGGCTCCGATGCCCACGGTGAAAACGATCGATCCGCCGTCGTTCATGAGCGGAAGGGCCCTCTGGAGGGTGAAGTACTGGCCTTTGAAGTTGACGTCGACGTGATCGTCGAACGACTCCTCCGTCACGTCGGCCACCGGCGCGGGGCGGAAGATCCCGGCGTTGAGGAACAGCAGGTCGAGAGACCCGAAACGTTCCGACACGGTTGCCAGCAGAGCGTCGGTGTCGGCCACTACGCGTGCGTCGGACTGGACGACGAGTACGTCGTCGGGGAGCTCGCGCCGTGCCCGGGCGAGGGAGTCGGGGTTCTGTCCGGTGACAGCGACCTGGTATCCGCGGGCGTGCAGCAGTTCGGCGGCTGCTCTGCCGATCCCGGTCGTGCCACCGGTGATGAGTGCTGTGGGCATGGCGGGCCTTTCATCGAGGCGGGGGCTGGTGTCGCCGATAACCGGAGAGGTCCCCACTTGCGTCACTGTACACTAACCGGAGACGCCCCCGATTGTGTCGCCGCACACAAACGGAGACATCCCCGATTCGCCCCCGGACCCCACCCGACCCTCCCGATCGCGAAGGCCATGACTTCTCCACGAAGGACCCTGCGGGCTGACGCCCAACGCAACCGCGAGCATCTGATCACCACGGCCGCCGAGGCCTTCGCCTCCGGGCAGACGGTCTCGCTGGACGCGATCGCCAAACGCGCCGGCGTGGGCAGCGGCACCCTTTACCGGCACTTCCCCACCCGCGAGGACCTGGTCGAAGAGATCTACCGCGACCAGATCCGCCCGCTGCGCGACGACGCGCAGGCCCTCCTTGCCACCGAGCGGCCCGCGCAGGCTCTTCACATGTGGATGCGTCACTTCGCCGAGTGGGCGGGCGAACGGCGCGGCATCTGCGAGGCCCTGGTCGCCATGAGCGCTTCCGGCCGCTTCGGCATCGGGCCGGTCTGCGACGAGGTCCAGCGCATCCTGGGGATGGTGCTGGAGGCCGGCAGCGAGGCAGGAGAACTGCGCCGCGACATCGATCCGGTCGACGTCGGCGGCATCCTCGCCGGGGTGCTCTCCGTGGCCGGCGCACCCGAGCAGCGTGCCCAGCTCGACCGCATGCTCACCATCGTCGTCGACGGGCTGAGGGTGCGCGACTGACAGGCCGCACCCTTTTGATCCGACGGCGCGTCACGGCTCCCCGGCGCCCTGGCGCAAAGCCGGCCGCCGCGGACTCGTCGGAGTGATCCGACCGAAGGCCCCGCGCATGGCCCGGCTCATCGACGACGTCTTCGACGCGCTCGACGAGCAGACCGTCGTCGTCCCCGGCACCGGCACCGGCACCCTCGACATCGTGATCCCCCCTGGCCCGCTCGCTCGCGCCCGTCCACGAACAACGCCGCGCCCTGGAAGCCCGGATCAGCGACCTGCTGGAGGCCCACCCTCTTTTCCCCGGTCCTGACGTCCCCGGCGTCGGCGTCAGGACCGCCGCAGTCCTGCTGGTCACCGTCGGCGACGGCACCGGCTTCCCCACCGCCGACCACCTCGCCTCCTACGTCGGCCTCGCACCGACCACCAAGCGGTCAGGACCTCGATCCACGGCGAACACGCCCCCCGAGGCGGCAACCGGCGACTCAAACGCGCCATGTTCCTGTCCGCGTTCGCCGCCCTGCACGACCCCGTCTCCCGCACCTGCTACGGCGCCGGCCGCGCCCGCGGCAAAACCCACACCCAAGCCCTCCTCCGCCTCGCCCGCCACCGCATCAGCGTCCTGTTCGCCATGCTCCTCGTCGGCACCTTCCACCAACCCCGCACCCCCGGTCCGTTGGGCCGCTCACCGCACCCCGCGCGGGCCGGGAGTCGCGGCCCGCCCGGGACGGAGGCGATACCCGTCAGCCTGTGGGCGTTCCGATCTGGTTGCGTTCGAGCGCCGAGCGCAGCTGCACCAATGCATGGGCGGCGGCCGACGCCGAGGCGGTGTCGAGCGTGCCGCCGATCAGTTCAGCCAGTTCCTCGGCGAATGTCTCCTCCGCCGCGTCGACGAGCCGCGTGCCGCCGTCGGTCAGGTCCAGCAGTGAGGACCGGCGGTCGGCCGGGTTCGGCCGCCGGATGACCCATCCTTGCTTCTCCAGGCGGTCGATGCCCTTGCTGGTCGCTCCGACACCGATGGCGAACTCGGCTGCGAGGTCCGCCACGCGGGCCCCGGGGTGGTCGCGCAGGAAGCGCAGGAACTCGAACTGCGAGGTGACGATCCCGTGCCGGGCGCGGAGGCGATCGTTCAGCGCGTTGTAGAGGCGCGTCTCGCACCGCACGAGGTCGGCGAAGAAGGCCGGTAGATCGACCGCGTCAACCGATGTATATGCCATGGCATATAGTGTACTGGAAGCTACTTCCGACAGGAGCACCGCCATGAGCAAGGCACAGCGCGCCGAGGTCGACATGATGCTGCGGCAGCCGCAGCATCAGGGCCCACGGTCGGTCGAGGAGCTACGAGCAGGCTTCAGGGCGCTGATGGCCCAGATGATCGTGCCCGACACCATCCGCACCACGCGGACAACGCTCGGCAACCGACCCGCTCTGCGTGTCGAGCCGGCCAACGGGCACCGCGCCGGGACGATCCTGTATTTCCACGGCGGCGGCTTTGTGGTCGGCTCCCCCGAGACCGCCCTGTCGCTGACGGGACACCTCGTGGCCAAGACCGGCTTCGTGGCGCACTCGCTGGACTACCGGCTCGCCCCCGAGCACCCGTTCCCGGCCGCGATCGAAGACGCCCTGAGCGCCTACCGCGCCCTCCTCGACAGCGGCAAAGCCCCCTCAACCATCGCGTTCGCCGGCGACTCCGCCGGCGGTGGCCTGACCATCACCACCTGCCTGGCCGCCCGTGACGCGGGCCTCCCGCTGCCCGCCGCCATCGTGGCGTTCTCGCCGGGCCTCGACGCCACCCGCACGGGTCATAGCATGGACACCAAGGAAGGCGTCGACCCGATCTTCACCCGCAAGGCCGTTGAACACACCGGGGCCATGTACCTCGCCGGAGCCGACCCGCGCCAGCCCCTGCTCAGCCCGGCCGTCCTCGCCGACCTGACCGGCTTCCCCCCCATGCTGATCCAGGTGGGCACCAACGAGATCCTGCTGGACGACTCCACGCGCCTTGCCAAGCGTGCGAGGTCGGTCGGAGTGGACGTCATCCTGGACATCACCGCCGACGTGCCGCACGTGTTCCAGGCGTTCGCCGGCGTCCTGGACGAGGCAGACGAGGCACTGGACCGTGCGGCTCTCTTCCTCAGCCAGCGCATTCGCACTGCGGGCACGGGTGCCGGGAGTCCCGCAGACGCGCCGTCTGCGTGCCCGCAGTCCTGCCGCGCCGGCTCTACTGCTTCCGTCCGGGCTTGAGGTGGGTGTCGAACCAGTCGATCGCGGCCGATGAGGAGAGTTCGAACTGCTCGACGTAGGGCGAGAAGTGGTCGCCGTCCATGAGGACGAGCTTCTTCGGCTCCCGGGCGCGCTCGAAGCCGTCGAGGGCGATGTCGGTGGGGGCGACGTCGTCGTCCTTGGCCACGAGCATCAGCAGCGGGGTGGGGGCGATGCGGGAGATCCACTGGCCGGGTTCGTAGGCGCGGGCCCGGCGGTTGGACTGCAGTGTGACCTCGTTGGTCCACTTGTCCTCCGGTGCCCAGTTCAGGTAGAAGTCGACCGCGCTCTTCTGGCGGTAGGCCGCCTGGTTGCCGGGGTAAGCGTCGACGAACGGCACGTAGACGGGCGGCCGGCCGGCCAGCTGGTCGCGTTCGTCCTGGTTGAAGCGCGCTTCCAGGGCGCGTACCTCGTGCGGCGGCACGCGGCGCAGTCCGGTCTCGTAGCCGCTGACCGTGGGGACCTGTGCGTAGACGGCCTTGATGCGGCGGTCCGTCGCCCCGAGGACCAGGGTGTGTCCGCCGGCGTAGCTGGATCCCCAGATGCCGATGCGCCCTTCGTCGACCTCGTCGCGGGTGCCGAGACAGGTGATCACCCATCGCCAGTCCGCGATCTGCTGGTGGGGGTCGATGTCGTGGCGGGGGGTGCCCTCGCTGTCGCCGAAGTTGCGGTGGTCGTGCAGCAGGACCGCGTAACCGGCCTCGCTGATGCGGCGGGCGATGTGCTCGATGCCGTGGTAGCGGGTACCGCCGAAGCCGTGGGCCATGGTGACGGCGGGCAGGGGTTTTTCGGCGTTGTCCGGGAGGAACAGCCAGGCGGCCAGCTCGATGCCGTCCGGCAGGGGAATCCGCACGTCGATGCGCTCGGTCAAGGTGCACATCCTTTCGGGGATGCCGGCCCAGCCGTTGTCGTGCCGGGGCGACTGGAGGTCATGAAGAGGTGGCTGTCGCCGGAGTCCTGCGAGGGGACCTCGGCACCACTGCGGTCGAAGGTGCGTTTCACGCCGGCGGTCGCCAGGACGGCTGCGAGCAGTCTGCTGTCAGTGCCGGTCGGTGGGAATGGCGGCCATCGCCTGGCCCAGTTCGCGTTCGGTCTCGCTGCGCGTCTGCAAGCCGTTCTGGAGCATCCAGGCGGCGCGGGTGCCGACGGAGCCTTCGCGGACCAGGTGCTGGAAGACGACGGCGGCAGCGCGGATCTCGTCGTCGGACGGCGCGTCGACACGGATGACGGCCGTCTTGGTGGCGGTGACGGCGTCCGCGGGGAAGCCGGCCACGCGGTGGGCGAACCGGTCGACGACCTCGTCGAGTTCGGCGTCGGGCACGGCCCGGTTGATCCAGCCGTAGCGCTCGGCGAGGTCGGCGGTGTAGTCGTCGGCGCCCAGGAGCACCTCCAGGGTGCGGCCGGTGCCCATCAGCCGGGCCAGGCGTTCGACGCCGCCGGCGCCGGGCGGGGCTCCGAAGCCCACCTCGGGCTGGCCCAGGACCGCGGTCTCCCTCGCGGCGAAGCGGACGTCGCAGGCGAGCAGGAACTCGCTGCCCGCACCGCGGGCACGGCCGCGCAGCTTGCCGATGGTGACGACCGGCAGGCGGCTCAGGCGCTGGTAGAGCATGCCGAGCGAGGCGTCGCCGGGGCCGCCGGCCTTGGCGGCCTCGGCGGTGTACTCGGGGACCTTGGTCAGGTCCACGTGGGGCAGGAAGAAGTCCGGGTCGGCGCTGTCGAACACCACCGCGCGGTAGGGGGTGGGACCGCTCAGATGGCCGATGAGGGCGACCAGGTCCCGGACGAGTTCCGGACCGATCAGGTTGAGGGGCGGGGCGTCGAACGTCGCGTACAGGACACCGCCGTCGGCACGCGTGCGGATGGTCTCCGTGCGCGGCAGGACATCGTCTGGCATGTCAGTTCCTCCGTCGGCAGGCCCTGGTCGGCGCCGTCCTCGCCATCATGAACGCATCTGGTTTAAAAATGCAACCAGCGGCACGCCGCGTTCCCCGCAACCACTTTCGGCGAGGTCGGCGGTCGCATACGGCTGCCACTCCGATGACCCCCGCGCCAATTGGTTTAAAATCGAAACTTGCACACCCGGGAGAGGACGCACCGATGCGGAAGACGGATCTCAGCGAGTCGACCTGCCCGATCGCGCGGTCGCTCGGCGAGGTGGGCGACTGGTGGTCGCTGCTCATCGTCCGGGACGCCCTGAGCGGGGTGAGCAGGTTCAGCGACTTCCAGCGCAGCCTCGGGTGCGCGCGCAACATCCTCAGTGCACGACTCAGCAAGCTGGTGGAGACAGGGGTCCTCGTCACCGAGCCGGCTTCCGACGGAAGCCCCTACCACCAGTACCGGCTCACGGAGAAGGGGAAGGCGCTGCGGGTCGCGCTGGTGGCACTGCGGCAGTGGGGCGAGGCCCACCTCTTCGACGACGAGGAGGAGCGGCTGCAGCTGGTCGACACCAGGGACGGCAAGGCGGTGGCGCGGCTGGAGATGCGGGCTCACGACGGGCGCGTCCTCACCGTCGACGAAGTCGAGATCCGGCCCATCTCCGACATCGCCTGACCCCGCCGGGGCGCGGCGGCGAACGCCTCGCCCGGCGGCGTTGCGGCGTCTTCGGAGAGGGGCGTGGCGCCGCCGGCGCATCGACGACCCCGAGCGGGCCGTCGACGGTGAGGCGGCGCCACACCCGGCGAACGGACACCATGATCGTTCGAGAGAACTGGACCATCGGCCGCGGCCCTCGCCGGCACCGGCACCGGCACGGGTACGGGCACGGGTACGGGCACGGGCACAGTCCTCTACCGGGCACTTACGTGCTGTCCGCCTGAGATCCAGGTCCCGTCAGCCGCCCGCTGCGAAATCCTCGTGAACGGACGTCATCGGGACCCAGCCACCGGGGTGGCGATACCAGTAGTGCGGTAGCCCCTTGATGGCCGTGGTGCGGAACGGGCGGCCGTGGTCGTCGACGCGGACCGAGCCGGTCCGGCCCTGCGACGACCAGTCGAGCTCGAGGTACCAGTCACAGGTGCAGGCCCCCGTGCGCGCGGAGAGGAACAGGACCTCCGGCTCACGCAGAGACACCCGGTAGGGGAAGTCGATCGCGGGGGCCGGCCTGTCCGGATCGTTGCCCGGCACTGAACGGGCCAGGGGCCGGTGCACGTCCAGGTTCACCGAGAAGTACCGGGGAATGAGGGCGGCGCCGCAGCCCTCGTACATGGAATAGGCGATGCTTCCGCGGGTGGCGGGAGCACTGCGCTCGACCATGCGCACATGCAGCGCCGTCAGGACCACGGCGCCCGAGCTCCGGCCCTGCACCGTGATCCGCAGATTGGTGGTACGCCCGTGCACCGCCCCCTGGGACGCCGCCCACACTGCGGCGTCCGCTGGGGCGGGGGGCGGCGGAACGTGACGCGGTGGCCTGGCGATGACGTAGTCGTGGTCGCATTCGAGCTGCCAGACATGGGAGTCCGCGGTCCAGGTGAGCGGCGCCCCGGCAAAGACCCTGCCGGTGTCCGCCCGGTCCCCGCGCGAGCTCTCGCCGCTCCCTGCGGCCGATGCCGAGGGTTTCGACGAGGAGCGCGCGGAGGCCGACGGCCCCTTGCCACTCGCGGAAGGGGCTGCGGCCGGATGCGGGCTGCCGTCGCTCCGCGGCGACGATGCCGAGGCACTCGGCGTGCCGCGGCCCGAGCCCGCTGACACGCGGTCATGCGAGCTGCCACGGACGGCAGCGGATGCGGTGAGACCCGCCAGCGAGACGACGAGCGACACCGCCAGTGCCGTCACTCGCAAGGGCCGTCGCCGGGGGCACCCGTCATGGGAGCGCCGCTCTGCCGGCAAGACCCGTTCCCGACCAGGACGGGCCGGCGAGCCCCGCTCGACGGCCTCGTCCGCCGAGCCGTCCGGGCTCCCGGCCATGGGCAGCACACAATCGCCCCCGCTTAACCGTGACTTGACTGCTCGCCGGGCACCGGACGAGTGCTGTCGCCGCCGTTCCGCGTCCGCCAGCATCCACCGGCGGTGCAGGTCCTCGCGCTCCTGCCAGGAGGCTCCGCAGAGTTCAGCGAACCGCTCGACCACGGCGAAGTCCGCTGGAACGACCTCCCCCGTGCAGTAGCGGTGCAGGGTGGAGGCGTTCATGCTCAGGTGGCGGGCCAGCGCCGAGTAGCTGCGGTCCGTGCGGCTCTTCAGACGCGTCAGCAGGGACGCGAACTCCGCCGCCTCCTCGCGGATGACGTCCATGCGGTCCGACCTCACATCCGTCCATCGGTTCCGCGCCTGCATGGCCCCGATCCGTGCCGGCCGCCAGCTGCCCCGCATACGTGCACGCAACTACGGCCGGGATGGTTCCGCCCTCACGCCAGACCTCTCCTCGCCACCTCCGTCACGCATGGTCTCGCCGCCGATCGGTCGTGACTGTGCCCGGCGCCCGTGGCGCCGGCCGTCCCACCTCCGGCCCGGGGAAGTCCTCCGTCCCGCAGCGGCATCCCAGGGATGGGCGTCTTCCCAGGTCACCAGCGCTGGGACCGTCCCACCGTTGCAGCCTGCGGGACAGCTGTTGTCCCACGGCCACAGGGCATCCGACGCTATGCCCGTCGCACCGGCTGAACCGGCCGGAGCACCCGCCGGTGCCACGACAGCCGTTCATCGAAATGCCCTGGCGCCCCCACGGCCCCGGAGGGGACGGCGGTGTGGCGCGACCGTTCGGAACGCACCTGGCTCCCCAGGTGCGGACCGCGGCCGCGTGCGACCTCGTGACGATCGAAAGGGAACTCCCATATGAACAAGAAGTACCCCGCTGCCCCCCTCGTGGCCGTAGCGACGGGCCTCGTCCTGGTGCTCGGGTACGGTGTCTCGGCGCAGGCCTCCGTCAACGGGCCGCAGACGGCGAAGGGGAAGACCCGCGAGGCGGCGACGCACCGCACCAGCGCCACCGTCTCCGCCTGCTCCCAGAAGGACCTCGGCGTGTCCGCCGTGAAGGAGCCGGCGGACAGCACTGACGCCAGGCACCTGCTCCTCACCGTCCAGAATGCCGGCGACAAGACGTGCAACGTCTACCGCTACCCGCTCGTGCGGCTCGGCGACGGCCGGACCACGGCCCCCGTCATCGAGGACAGCGCCCCGACGCCCTGCGAGCCCGTCACCCTCGCACCCGGTCAGGAGGCGTACGCCGCCCTGCTCGTGAACAGCCCCATGGACGAGTACGAGGCGAAGAGCATCACGCTCAGCCTGCAGGGCCGTAAGCCTGGCAGCACAGCCGGCAAGCCGATCGACGTCCCCATGCCCGTCGATACCCTCTACGCCAACGACGGCCAGCGTGTCACGTACTGGACGACCGCCCCCGGCTACGCGCTGGACTTCATCATGTCGAGGTGACGCCCTTCGACCGGACTGCCGGTCCAACAGCCGACCTCCACCGTGTTCTGGCCATTCACCCCGATTCGGCTCTTTACACGCTGCCGGAAGCCGGGCTGTACCGACTGGCCTGCGTCCCGGCGCCGTACGGTGCCGGGACGCAGCTTCCGACTGTTCAGGCAGCGGCGAGCCGGTGGCCCGGCTGCCTGAGATCAAAGGGGACTGCACGAGTTGGGACCTCTGCACCGCGGATGCCTCAGTCATCCGGGAGACCGCCACCACTTCGCGGACGCGGTGCAGACTCCCGAACGGAACTTGACGGAGCCCTACCGGCACCGTGACCGCGATCGGTGACGACGTGACGCGATTCCGCGTCGGCGACCGTGTCGTCGGCCAGTTCCGGAGCCGGCCACTGCAGTTCGGGATCTTCGCCGAGGTCTGCGTCGTCCAGGCGCCACAGGCCGACGCTCCGGTGGTCGGTCAGTGACCGGGCAGGTCGAACCCGAGGGCGGCGAGGGCCTCCTCGGCGGCCTGCTGGTCCTGCTCGTAGGTGCCACCAGATATCCCCAGCCCTCCGATGTACCGGCCGTTCTCGATGATCGGGTAGCCGCCGCCGACGGCCATCACACGAGGGTGGCCGCCCAGCGGCGCGATGTGCGGGTTGACGAGCAAGTCGTTCCACGTATGGGTGGGGATGCGGAAGGAGACCGCGGTCCAGGCCTTGTCGACGGCGACCTCGGCGGTGAGGAAGGGCGCTTCGTCGGCGCGGTCGAACGCCTTCAGATGTCCGCCCTGGTCGGTGACGGCGACGGCCGCCGTGAAGCCGATCCGGGCAGCGGCGGTGTGTACTGCCGCGATGAGTGCGCCGGCGGCGGCCTGGGTGATGGACGAGGCGGGGGCCGACTTCCGGACTGTGACGGTGCTCATGAATGTTCCTTTATCGCTGTGCTGTGCGCGTCGGGTGGAGGGTCCGCACACCAGGTCACCGCAGGGGTGAGGCCGGGGTGGGGACCACGCGGGTGACGACGGACCTCTCGGCGATCAGTAGGCCGTGGACGACCGGGCCGATCTCGTTCTTCCAGCGGTCGTGCTCGTACACGGCTGTGTACAGGGCCTCGCTCTGGGCCTCGTCCTCGAACCGGCGGATCCACACGTAGCCGTCCTCGTCCTCGGCGTCGACGAAGGAGGCGGTCACGTCCATGCCCAGCGAGGCCTGGAACGGGATGACCACGTCCTCCATGTAGCGCACCCACTCCTCGCGGCGTCCGGGCTGCGCCTGGTAGCGGCGGATCTCGTAGTACACGGTGCTGCTCCTGACGGCTTGCAGGGAAGGTCAGTCGGTCACGGTGAGGACGACCTTGCCGCGGGTGCGGCCGGCCTCGACGTGGGCGTGGGCCGTGCCGACCTGTTCCAGCGGGAAGGTTTCCTCCACCTCGACGGCGACCTCACCGGCGTCGATCAGGCCGGCGATCGTGGTCAGCGCGGGACCGTCCGGCTCGACCAGGTACGCAGTGACGCGCACGCCGGCTGCCTCGGCGGCCTGGGCCAGTTCCGGGGCGACACCGGCCGGTACGGCGACCAGCAGGCCGCCCGGGCGCAGGACCTTCAGCGAGCGGGTGCAGGTCTGGTCATGGGCGTCGCCCACCAGGTCGATGACGACGTCGACGTCCTTGACGACGTCCTCGAAGCGGGTGGTGGTGTAGTCGATGGTCTCGTCGGCGCCGAGTTCCTTGAGCCAGGGGTGGCGTGCGGCGCTGGCGGTGGCGATCACGTGGGCGCCCAGGTGCCGGGCGAACTGGACCGCGAAGTGGCCCACCCCGCCGGCGGCGGCCGTGATCAGGACGCGCTGGCCGGCCTGGACGTGGGCGGTGTCGACCACGGTCTGCCAGGCGGTCAGTGCCGCCAGCGGCACGGCGGCCGCGCGCGCGTGGTCGAGGGTGGCCGGCTTGCGGGCCCATTGGCGGGCCGGTGCGGTGACGTACTCGGCGTAGCCGCCGGCGGCACGCGGGAACCACGGCATGCCGTAGACCTCGTCGCCGACCTTCAAGGTGGTGACGCCGAAGCCGACCTCCTCGACGACACCGGAGACGTCCCAGCCCAGGATCAGCGGGAGCGTCTGCAGCCCCGCCATGCCCTGGCCCTCGCGGGTCTTCCAGTCCACCGGGTTGATCCCGGCGGCGTGCACCCGTACCAGCACCTCGGTCGGCAGCGGCTCGGGGCGCGCGACCTCCTCGACGGTCAGCACCTCCGCTCCGCCGAACTCCGTGACGGTGACTGCCCGCATCGTGTGCTCACTCATGTCGTCCTCGCTCATATCCGTCTCACTGTTTCTTGTGCCGGGACCGCGGTCCCGGCACAAGAAAGAGTGGCGTGTGCCCGCAGAGACGGGTGAGTGGCCGGAAGGACATCCGTCGTACCATTCCAGCCATGACGCATCGTGTTGTCGTTCTCGCCCTCGACGGAGTCCAGCCGCTGGACCTGGGCATCCCGGCCCGGGTGTTCAACGAGGCCTGTGAACCGGACGGGACCCGTCTGTACTCCGTCAGCACCTGCTCCCTCGGCGGCCGGGCGGTACGCACGCACGAGGACTACCGGATCGTCGTCGACCACGACGAGTCTGCGCTGGAGACCGCGGACACCGTCGTTCTGGCCACACAGGAGCCCAGCGAGCAGCTGCTCGCGACCGGCACGCTCCCCGAGGAACTCGCCGCGGCGCTGGACCGGATAGGGCCGCAAACCCGCATCGTCAGCCTGTGCACCTCGGCCTTCCTGCTCGCGGCGGCCGGTCTGCTGGACGGTCAGCGGGCCACCACGCACTGGGCGCTGTGTGACGCGCTGGCGCGGCTGTTCCCCGGCGTCGACGTCGATCCGGACGTCCTGTTCGTCGACAACGGACGCATCCTTACGTCCGCCGGCGGAGCAGCCGGCATCGACCTGTGCCTGCACCTGGTCCGTCTGGACCACGGGGCGGCGGTGGCCTCGGCCGCCGCGCGGCGCTGCGTCGTGGCGCCGTGGCGCGAGGGCGGGCAGGCCCAGTTCATCGAGCACCCGGTTCCGCAGGACACCGACCGTTCCACTTCGGCGACCCGGCAGTGGGCGCTGGACCGGCTGGCCGAGCCGGTCACGCTGGAGGACATGGCCCGGCACGCACACATGAGCGTGCGCACCTTCACCCGGCGGTTCCGCAGCGAGGTGGGCAGCAGCCCGCTGAAATGGCTGGCGCAGCGGCGGCTGGCGCACGCGCGCCTGCTGCTGGAGTCCACCGACCTGACCGTCGCACGGATCGCCGGCGTCTGCGGCTTCGGCGACCCCGTCGCCCTGCGCAAGCACTTCCACACGTACCTGGGCCTGTCACCACTGGCCTACCGTCGCGCCCACAGCGCACCGGAGCCGATGACGGCACGCTGACCACCCAGCCGGGCCGGTCCGTCCGTGGTGGCCGGTATGGCGGACGAGGAGCGCTCCGCTGGGCTCGATGGCCTGGACACTCCAGGTGTCGCCGTTCTTGACGAAGTCGAGGCCGCCGCGCACGGTCCGGCGGCGGCCGTTGAGACAGGCGACGACGACGTCACCGACATACGCGTGCGGCCCCCGCGCAACACGGCGGAGCGGCCTGCGGCAACGGTGCCGCGGGAGCGGTGCCAGGCCTGCGCCCGGGCGTTGAGCGCCGCAACGGTGGCGGTGCGTCGGACCCCGTCGGCAGCCCCAGGCGACTGACGCGATGCGCGTGGCGAGGTGCCGTATCGGCGGCCAGTGGTCACGCTTACCCTCGGCCGCCTCACGGGCGCTCCCGGCGCAAAGCCCGCCCGAGACGGCCCCGGCCGGGCTTCCGCCTGTCACACCGGGCCCGACGGCAGGCCGCCCGGCTCCGGCGTGGGCCGCTTCGGCGGGCAGCAGCTGTCGCGAAGTCCGGCTTCGCAGCGTTGTGCGCCCGACTGCGCCTGCGGATTCGAAGTGACACCCGTCCACCTGGCCGCAATCAGCGCCTGCTCGGTCAGTACGCGGCCCGGCGCGACAACGTCGCAGCGCACATTCTTCTTGCCCTGGGCCTCGATCTTGTATGAGGGTCCGTCATCTTGCTGACGGACCCTCATACAAGATCGAGGCCAGACGTGCCCTAAGGGCTGTCCCGTAACTACCGGCATCCCCATCTGAGGGGCTGTCACCTCCCGCGGGGGGCGGTCGGCGAACGGTCGGGGAAGGCTGGGGTTAGATTCTTCGCATGCCTTCGCATCTCAGTCATGGTGCTTCCGGAGCCCTCCGACGCTTCGCTGGATGGCTCGCCCGGGGGTTGGTAGGTCACCCGATGCTGGAAGGGGTCGACTACTGGGAAGAGTTGCGCGAGTCGCCCTCCCAGATGGAGATCTGCGTCGCGATCTTTGCCAACGTCCTCGAACTGAATGAGCAGGGAGAACCGGTCAACGAGAAGCACGCGGAGCGAAGGGCTGCAGCCTGGCTCTACCGATACTGCACCGGGGAGCTACCCCCAGGAGAGCCGGACATCGAGCCGTGGGAATGCCAACTCTATTGACCGGTAAGGGCGAGGTTGTGCAGGCGGGCGATGCCGTGCATCGCATGGTGCACGCCGTCGCCTCGTAGGCGGCAGTCGCGCAGGATCTTCCAGGTCTTCATCCGAGCGAAGGCGTGCTCGACGCGGGCGCGAACCTGCTTGTGGGACCTGTTGTGGGCCTGTTTCCAGTCGGGCAGGTCCTCTCCCTTGCGGCGGCGGTGCGGCATCACGAGCCCGGTACCCGGGTAGCCGCCGTCGGCGATGGTCATCGTGTTGCCGACGGCGGCCTTCGCACCGGACTCCGCCCAGGCCCGGCAGCCGTTGCGATTGCCCGGCAGCGGCCGGCCGACCACTACGACGAGGCGGGTGTCAGCGTCGATGACCACCTGATGGTTGGTGGAATAGCGGTAGTTCTTCGACTGCTCGGCCACCTTGTGGTCTCGCGTGGGCACCAGGGTGCCGTCCACGATCAGCACCGCGTCCTTGGCAAACCGCTGGCGGGGGGTGCAGCGCGAGCCTCGGGCCGAAGTCGTCGATCACTCGGTCCGCGGCTGACTTCGACACCCCGAACAGCGGGGCCAGTTGCCGCATCGTCAAGTTCGTCCGCCAGTACGTGGCCACCAGCAGTACTCGGTCCTCCAGCGACAGCTTCCACTGCCGGCCCCGGCCCGGGGAGTCGGCGCCCTCGCGACGCAGCGCCGTCACCAACTTGCCGAAGGCGCGCGGGCTCAGCCCGGTAAACGGGGCTATCCAGGACGGCTCGGACGCCGTGATCACACCTGACACGGTCAAGATCATCGCAGAGCAAGATCGCTTACGGGACAGCCCTTAGAAGTCGTCTCATTTGGTGAGTCTGCGATAGCAGATGAGGGTGCAGGCGATGCTGGTGAAGGCCAGGAAGTGGTCGGCAATGCGTTCGTAGCGGCGGTGGAGCCGGCGGCATCCGGCGAGCCAGGCCATGGTCCGCTCGATCTTCCAGCGATGCCGTCCCAGGCGTGCGGATGACTCGATGCCCTTGCGGGCGATGCGGTGGGCGATGCCTCGTTCCCGTAGCCATCGGCGCAGGTGAGCGTAGTCGTATGCCTTGTCCGCGTAGAGCTTGGAAGGCTTGCGCCGGCGTGGTCCGCGGCGGGAGCGGATCGGCGGTATGCCGCGAACCAAGGGAATCAGTGCCTGACTGTCGTGCGTATTTGCTCCCGAGATCCCGATGGAAACGGGCAGACCGGAGCCTTCGGTGATCAAATGGATCTTCGACCCCTTCTTGCCCCGGTCAACAGGATTCGGACCCGTCAGGTCCCCCCTTTCAGGGCCCGCATGTTCACCGAATCGATCGCGCACCGGCTCCAGTCCAGCTCGCCGCGTGAGCCGAGCTCGTCGAGCACCAGGCGGTGCAGCTTCGCCCACACCCGGGCTTTGGTCCACTCCGTGAACCGGCGATGCGCAGTCGCTCCCGACGGCCCGAACGACGGCGCCGGCAACTGCTGCCACGTGCAGCCCGACGTCGCGACGAACACGATGGCCGCCAGCACTTCCCGATCCCCGTGCCGTCGCCGGCCACCGCCTTGCGGCCTGGTCGGTGCAGGCGGCACCACCCGCTGGAACAAGGCCCACAACTCATCCGGCACCAGCCGCTCAACGATCCCCACGCTCGCAGACTACCGAACCAGCCAATTGAGATGACTTCTTAGACGGCGCAGGCTCCATCGGTTCCGCACTGATCACCCTCACCGAAAGGCATGCTCAGAGCTGGACGCTTCTCGTCCCAGGCTTGACGTATGGCGCGGACGAAGGTCGCCCTGTCAACGCCGCCACTGATGGCGTACTTGTCGTCGATCACGATGAAGGGGGTTCCGCGTGCTCCCATGCGCTGACCCCGCGCTTGCTCCTGGTTGACCAGCCGCTTGTAGCGGCGCGAGACCAGCACCTCACGAGCATCATCCTCATCTAGGCCAATTTCGCCGGCGAACCCGACGAGTTGCTCGAGTGCCCAGAGTTGTCTGTTCGTCCTGAAGTGGGCGTCGAACATCGCGGTCCACGCCTCGTGGTGCTTGCCCTGGTCAGTGGCGTAGGCAAGCAACTCATGGGTCAGATCGGTCGGACCCAGGGTGCGCTCAATGGCATGGTAGCCACCGAACCCCTCTTCGTCCGCCGCGACCTCTACGGGACGCAGAATCGAGTTCATCTGCTTCCTGGTCATGCCTGCGTTAAGGCTCAGCTGAGTCTGGGTGATGCCCTCTGGCGCAATGTCGGGGTGCACCTGGAACGAGCGATGGATGATCTCGATCTCATCCGCGTGCTCGAATTCCGCCACTGCGTTACGCAGACGCAGCTGCATCATCCCACAGATAGGGCAGATGATATCCGACCACATCTCTATTTTCATGCCTCTCCCCTCTTACTGCTTGTCGAAGCCAATCTTGCGTCCGAGTGGAAGGCTCTGCAAAAGGCACATTGGTGTGCGTGCGAAGGCTGACTGAGCTTCGATCCATCGACGTGTCTTCAGAGATGATCTTCTGACAGGTCCGGGTCGGTTCTGGTGGGGTGTCTGTACCTGTACGTGCGGTATCTGCTCGTACGCCCAGCTTTTTCGTGAATGGTGTTCCGGTCCGGCCCCGGCTGGCGGGTGGACCGGGCCGGGCCGCGAGGGGACGCCGGCGCCGAACTCGACGATGGAGTAGCCGTCCGCCCCCGAGCTGGCGGCGCCGTCCGCAGCCCCGGACAAGCCGGCTGAAAAGGGGGCTGGCCACGGTCCACTCGGTAGCAACTCGTAGGCAGTGCAGGCTGGTTGCCTGTGTGGCGGTGTTAGGTCGATCGTCTGGCGACTCCTTGACAGGGCACTACTATCCCTCAAATATTGTCGTGCCTCTCCTGACCGGCGGGGCTCGGCGATAAACGAAGCAGGGGGTTTTCGAATGTCCGCGATCGTTTCCACGCTCAAGCACACGAAGTACGTCATGGGTTCTCTGGCGGCGGTGCTCTTCTCGAACTGTCCCAGCTGACGCGAGGGTGGGTGGGGCGGCCGCGGCCGTCCCACCCCACCACGTCGACGGGGGGGCCGGGGCGAGGACGGGGGAAAGATCCATGTTCGACGCGGGGATACGGCAGTTCCGGATGGCGCTGGCCATGGTGCTCGGCCGTCCGATCAATGTGCGCTCGGCAGAACGGCTCGTCGAGGACGCGCTGGCGACACTCGCGGAGTTCGGCTCGCCCGGCGAGGACGTCGAGCAGTTGCTGCGCGGTGCCGCTGCCGACCCGCAGATGCGCACCGACCTCACCAACAAGGCCCTGCGCCGCACCGCGACACGCCTCGCGGCGAAGTCGCCTTTCTATGCCGACCACTTCGCGGCAGCGGGTGTCGATCCGGCCGCACTGACCACCGAGAACATCGGCGCGGTGCCCGTCACCACCAAGACCGACCTGGTCAAGCGGTCCCGCGACTTCCTGTGCGGGGAGCCGTTCCTCGCTTCCCGGACCACCGGAACGACGGGACGGCCCACCGAGGTCTGGTACTCCCGCTACGAGGAGCGCCTGTGGCCCGCGCTCGTCGCCCTCTCCCAGGTGCTGCGCGGCAGCGTCCGCACCACCGACCTGGTCCAGTTCAACGTCAGCTCCCGTGCGACCGGTACGGCGTACGCGGAGATGCAGGTCGCCCGCTTGACGGGAGCGGCGATCCGGATGGTGGGCCTGGTGCCGCCGGAGGAGACGCTCGACCTCACGGCGGGCACCGACGAATCGGCCCCGACCCTGATGGTCACCTACCCCAGCTACCTGGGGCAGCTGACCCAACTGGCGCGCGAACGGGGGCTCGGCCCCGCGGACTTCCGGCTGCGCCGCATCAATGTGGGCAGCGAAGTGCTCTCCCCCGCCCTCGCGGCCGCCGCCGAGGAGACCTTCGGCGTCACCGTCCACGACGGCTACGGTATGACGGAGGTGACGCCGGTGGCGGGCGCGATCTGCCGGCAGCGGCATCTCCACATCGACGCGGGTATCGGCCTGGTGGAGGTGTGCGACCTCGACACCGGAAGGAGAGCCGCGCCGGAAGCGCTCGGGACGATCGTCGCCACTCCCTTCTTCCCCTATCGGGAGTGCATGCCGCTCTTCCGCTACGACACCCGGGACCTGGTGCGGCAACTGCCCGACGCGCCACTCACCTGCGAGATGGCGAACGTGCCCGCGACCTCGCACATCCTCGGCAAGGCGGACCATGTGCTCCGCACCCAGGATGGCCCGGTGACGCCGCGCGAGGTCATCGAGGTCCTCGACGCGCTGCCCGGCGCGCGATGGCCGGTGCGCTATCGCGCCGGCGTGCTGGACGGTCGGCTGCACGTGGAGGTGGCCGCTTCCTCAGTGCCGGAGACGAGCGGCATCGCCCGTCGTTTCGCGGAGGCCGGCATCGATGCCACCGTCGACGTCGTTCCGGTGGAAGGGCCCCACCTGCGGCGCTATCGCTGCGATCTGGTCGAGAACAGCTTCGCCTCCGCCGGGCGGGCGTCGTGACCGTCGCACAGAGCGTGTTCTTCGTCTTCGTGACGCTCGCCATCGCCCTGGGTGTCTCGCTCGCCTCGGTCGCCTACTTCCGGCGGGTCACGCTGCCCCGACCGGCCGTGGGCGCCTTCAACGGCAACGACATGACCATCATGATGGGCTTCGTCATCGCACTGCCCCTGCTCTATCTCTCCCTTCCGGGCTGGCTGCTGCCGCCCGTGCTGGGGCTGACGCTGGCCGGTGGTCTCGCCGTCGGTTACGGGCCCGTCTTCAGGCGGGGACTGGTGAGGTGGTCGCTCATCGTCGGTCTGCTGGCCGCCGACTGGCTCACCGCGCGCACCGCCGAGGACGATCCCACCCACGCCCTGCCGTACTGGCTGGTCAACAGTGTGGTCATCATGCTGATGGCGGTCGGTGCCGCCAACCTCAACGCGCAGGGCGGCTTGAAGCTGCGGCACGTCTCCCGCTTCGCGCTGGCGCTCGCCGCGTACGACCTCTTCTTCGCCACCGTCGTGCCGCTCACCCAGAAACTGTTCAATGCCGTGCAGGGCTACGCCTTCGCACCGTCGGCCGGGCTGCGCATCGGCGAGTTCGGTGCCGTCCTGGGCATGGGCGACCTGCTTGTGTACGCCCTCTTCACCACCGTGGCCTACAAGGCGTACGGACGTTCGGGGCTGACCCTCGCTCTCGGGCTGGTCGCCGTGTTCGGCGCGCTCGTACCGACACTGACGCCCGTCACGGTCGAGGCGCTCACCGGACACCTACCGGAGGTCGTGCCGGCGCAGATCTTTTTCGGGCCGGCCGCGTTCTTCGGGTACGTCGTGCTACGGCGTCGCGGCCCGGAGCGGCGCATGGCCGATGTCCGGCCGCCGACGCGGCTCGTGGCAGCCCCTGGACAGCCTGAGGCAGCGAGCCCTGTCACTCGCCTGTGAGCCCGCAAGGCCTCTTCCGGGGCCATCCGTGCTCGTGCCTGCTGCTTCCGCCACGGCGCACTGTGCCCTTGCCCCGCCCGCATGGTGATCCCCGCGAGCAATGCTCAGGGCGTGTGGACCAGCTCCTCGGGGAGGTGCGTGGTTCTTGAATCCTCCCCCGCTGAAGCAGGGGGATCCCTGGCTCACGCGGGCTGGAGACTTGCGGTCCGTCAGCTCTTACACGATCAACACCAGCCGGGTTGAGACCAGCCCGGTTTGATGAACCAAATCCAGGAGGTGCATGTGCTGTCTTGGCTCTCGATCAGCACGGTGTACGCGCTGCTTGGTTCTCGCAACGCACCGCGATCAGCCTACCCGACGGTGTGGGCGGTCTTTCGCCCTGACGGCGAAACCCCGTTCCCTGCCCCTCGGAAGTTCCCGGTGACCAGGGATCCGGTAGGTGTCCAGTCCCAGCGTCGTCTTCATGTCGCCCCTCGGATGGCGGCGGCTTGGGCGGGCACGAGGTCGCTGACCACCGCAGCGGTGTCCGCCAACGGCAGACCGGGATCGCGTCCACAGCGCCAAGGCTGCGCCAGGTACCGGTGAGCAGGTGCCGCGGGAGCGACGCGGTGGCCAGGGCGCGGTCGAGGTCGTGCACGCGCCGATGAAGCGCACCAGGTCCTCGCCGTCCCATGGGCACCGCCACCGCCAGGCGGTCGCGGTCAGGGGTGCCTCTCTCACTCCAGGTGGTTACAGGGGCCGACCTCCGTGAGAGTCGGCCTGTCCCCGGCCGTACCGAGAAGCGCCATGGGAATCAACATATCGGCGATAAAAATCGACACCATGTAGACTTTCTGGAGGGGGCAGTCCAGCGCCTCGCGAGAACTTCTGGGAGCGATCATGGAAAAGCGGAACTGGCTCATCACCGGCGTCAGCTCGGGCCTGGGACGTGCCTTCGCCCAAGCCGCCCTGGCCGTCGGTCACACCGTCGTCGGCACCGTCCGCTCGGAGAAGGATCTGCAAGACTTCGCAGATCTCGAACCAGAGCACGCTCATGGCCGGATCCTGGACGTGACCGACAGCAATGCCGTCTCAAGCGTGGTTGCGGAGGTGGAGCAGAGCGTCGGCCCCCTGGATGTCGTCGTCGCCAACGCCGGCTACGGCTTGGAGGGCACCTTCGAGGAGACTCCGCTGGCCGAAGTCCGGCGGCAGTTCGATGTCAACGTATTCGGGGCCGTGGCCACCCTGCAGGCGGCGCTGCCCTACATGCGCCGGCGCCGCCGCGGGCACCTGATGGCCGTCACCTCCATGGGCGGGCTCATGGCCGTGCCAGGCATGTCCGCGTACTGCGGCAGCAAGTTCGCCCTGGAAGGCATTCTCGAGGCCCTGGGCAAGGAGGTCGCACAGTTCGGCATCCACGTGACGGCAATCGAGCCTGGCTCTTTCCGCACCGACTGGGCCGGACGGTCCATGACACGCGCCACGCAGGGCATCGCCGACTACGACGAGCTGTTCACCCCCATCCGGCGAGCGCGGCTGAAGGCCAGCGGCAATCAGCTGGGCAATCCCGCCAAGGCCGGGGAGGCCGTCGTGCACATCACATCGGTCGAACAGCCACCGGCTCACCTCGTCCTGGGCTCGGACGCGCTGCGACTGGTCACTGCCGCGCGCACGGCCGTGGACGAGGAAATCCGCGCATGGGAGACGCTCTCCCGTACGACCGACTTCGCCGAGGGTGCTCAGCTCTGATGTCCGGCCACCACCCCGCGCGGAGCCGTCGCACCGCCGAACGCAAGGGCGATGTCCGGGAGCGAGCCATCCTCGACACGTGCGAGGCTCTGCTGGCGCGCAAGGGCTACGACGCCATGACCGTCGGCGACATCGCCCAGGGCGCCGGCATCACACGCGGCGCCCTGTATTTCTACTTCGGTTCCAAGCAAGAAGTGGTCGCGGCACTCGTGGCCCGGACCGTCCAGCATCTATGGGCGCGATCCCGAGCCACCGCGCAGGCGGACGAGCCGCGCCAAGCCATCGCAGCAGCCATGCAACGCACAGTCGAACTGTGGAACGAGCACGGCCTGGTCATGCGCACGGCGATCGACCTGTCGTTGACCGTTCCGGAGATCGGGGAGCTGTGGGACCACACAGCCGACCTGTTCATCACGGCCATCACCGCCGTCCTGGAACGAGCCGGCATCCAGGCGGGCACCGAACCACACCAATCCTCAGCGATGGCACGCGCCCTGTGCTGGATGATCGAGCGGACCTTCTACCACGCCTCGCAGGAGTCCCGCGAGAAGCTGGAAGAAGCATCCGCGACGTGCGAACACATCTGGCTGACCAGCGCGGGTCTGAGTGGGTGTTTTTGAACCGAGACCGCCGAGAATCGGAATGACAGCAGGATGCCTGGGGAGGAAGACTCGCGCTATGCATGATCGGATCGTGGCAAGGAGTGGACTGCAGATTCAGCCTTCGCCTTCGCTGTGGTCGACGGTGATGACGCGGTGCTCGGACATGTTTCAGTTGGCGCGGTGAATAGACGGCGCTCCATCGGCTGGGTGTCCTACTGGACAACGGCGACAGCTCGGGGCCAAGGCATAGCCACTCGGGCTTGCAGAGCAAACCGTCGCTTCCTGGACATTTCACGAGGCCGGACTGTTTCGGCTGGAGCTGGGGCACCGGGTGAACAACCCAAGCTCGTGCAGAGTCGCTCGTGCTGCTGGCTTCACCGTGGAAGGGCAACAACGCCAGAAGCTCGAACACTGTCGGCGGTCTCTGAACTTGGACCCCTTTGGGGTCGGTGAATGCTGACCCTGTTTGTTGGTTTGTTCACCCGGTTGCCGCGCTTGGTGTGCGGCCGATGTCGCGGTCTTTGAGGCGGTAGGAGTCTCCTTTCAAGGAGAGCACATCGGCGTGGTGGACGAGGCGGTCGATCATGGCGGCGGCGACGGTGTCGTCGCCGAAGACCTCGCCCCAGCGGCCGAAGGGCTTGTTGCTGGTCCCACTCGCCCCACATCGCAGGCCAGTTCAGATGGCACCCGATCGTGCGGCAGACCCCACCATGACCGGTAGAGCAACGGTTACAGGCAGATCGCCGTCTTCGAACGAAGCCGCAGGCTCCCCGCGGGTGAAGTCGCACACGCGTTCCACCGCTGGAATACGTCAGTCGCCGGCCACGCGGAGACCTCGAGCATGGTGCGCCTGGCCGTGGCCTGGGGGTCGAGGACACTGGGTGTTACGGATGCCGGTAGTCACTGATGTCGACCGTGCGGTCGACGCCGACGGCGTCGGCCAGACGCCGGTCGTGTGTGACCAGCAGCAGCGTGCCGGTGAACGAGGCGATGGCCTGTTCCAGCTGTTCCACCGCTTCGATGTCCAGGTGGTTGGTGGGCTCGTCGAGGACGAGGCAGTTGACTCCTCGTGCCTGCAGCAGCGCGAGGCCGGCCCGGGTCCGTTCGCCCGGCGACAGCGACTCGGCCGGCCGCAGCGCCAGGTCCTGGCCGAGCCTGAACTTGGCCAGCAGCGTGCGGGCCCCGGTGGTGTCCAATCCGGCTGCGTCGGCGACGATGTCGGCGCAGGACCGCTCGGAGTCCAGCACGGCTCGTGCCTGGTCGATCTCGCCCAGCTTGGCGGCGGTGCTGGTGTGCTGAGTGCCCGCCAGCAACGGAAGCCGACCGAGCAGGGCGCCGAGCAGGGTCGTCTTGCCGCTGCCGTTGGGACCGGCGATGCGCAGCCGCTCGCCGAAGCCGACGTCAAGGGTGAGGGGTCCCAGCCGGCAGGACCCGCGGTGGACGACTGCCTGGTGCAACGACAGCGCGGTACCGGAAGGGGCGCCGGCTCGGGCGATCGTGAACTGCAGCCGCCAGGGTTCCCTCACCTGCTCGGGGGCGGCCGCGTCAAGGCGCTGCACGGCGCGTTCGGCCTTGGCGGCGGCCGCACCGGTGTTCTGCGCTCCGGCGAGCCGGGAGGCCTTGCGGAACTTGTCACCGTCGGGCTGACGTCGCGGATCGACCGCTCTGGCCGCTCCCTGCCGGGCCCACTCCCGTTGCGTGCGCGCGGCGCCGGTCAGTTGCTGCCGGGAGGCTTCGTAGGTGGCGTAGGCCTCGACGGCACGCCGGTGTGCGGCGGCGCTCTCGGTGACGAAGCTGTCCCAGCCGCCGCCGTACTCGCTGGTGCGGCGGGTGAACTCGTCCAGTTCCACGACCTTGGTCACCGTCGCTGCCAAGAAGGCCCGGTCGTGGCTGATCAGCGCGATGCCGGCTCGGCTGTGCCTGACGTGCTGCTCCAGCCGGGCCAGGCCGTCGTCGTCCAGGTCGTTGGTCGGCTCGTCCAGCAGGAGGATGTCCGGCTGGGCCAGCAGCACGGCGGCAAGCGCCAGCCGGGCCCGTTGCCCGCCGGACAACTCGACGGTGGCTCCGGCGTCCAGTCGCAGACCCAGATCGGCGGCGACATCGGCGGCACGCTCGGGAAGATCGGCTCCGCCCAGGGCGAGCCACCGGTCCCACGCCTGGGCATAGGCATCGTCTGCTCCGGGCACCTGCCGCTCCAGCAGACGGATGGCGGCATCGAGGTCCTGCTGCGCCTGCGCCACGCCGGTGCGGCGGGCGAGGTAGTCGCTCAGCGGCTCACCGTCGCGCATGTCCCGCTCCTGGTCGAGGCGGATGACGGTGGCGTCGGCCGGCGTGCGGGTCACGTTGCCGCTGTCCGGAACCAGTTCAGCGGCGGCTATCCGCAGGAGGGTGGATTTCCCGGTCCCGTTCGGGGCGACGATCCCCAGGCGTTCTCCGGCCGAGACCGCCAGATCCGCTCCGTCCAGCACGGTGAGAGCGCCATGGGCGTAGGTGATGCCGGTGCAGCGAAGCTGGGCCACGGGGTGAGTGCTCCTTACGAAGTCGCGGTCGCCGACGTGTGGTCGAGTCGGTCCGTGACTGCCGCGGGCGATGCCGGCCGGACTGTCCCGGGCACGATCAGCACGGCGTAGGTGGGGCGACGCTACCCGAGCGGATGGGGCCGGCGCGCGTCGATATCGACACCACCGCCGAGAGCCGTCCTGATTCGTGCGCGGGAAGGCGGGGAGGGGCTGCCGAAGTCCACGGTGAGCAGTTCCTCCGATGTGGCTCGCGCGATCTTCCAGACGGCTTCGTCCGGGCCGTGGCGAGACAGGTCCGCCACCACAGCCACCGCGCGCCGGCGCTGGAGCGAGGTCGAGCCTGGTGCCGCATCGCGCTGACCGGCTGCGTCCGTCAGGAAGCCGGTCAGGGCCGGCGGAACCCGGGACGCGCGCCGAAGCAGGCTGTGACCACGCTGCGGGGGTTGGGTACCGGGTCCGGGGCGGCCGACGCATCCGCCCTGTCCGTCACAGATGTCGCTGGAAGTCGAGTTCGCTGGCCAGCAGTGCCGCGCCGGTGACTCCGGCGCGCGGGCCCAGTTCTGACAGCACGATCTGCAGGTTCCCGGTGGCGAGCGGCAGCGAGCCCTTGTACACGACGCCGCGGATCTCGGCGAGCAGTAGATGGCCGAGGCCGGAGACGCCGCCGCCGATCACGATCATCGAGGGGTTGATGAAGCTGACCAGGGTGGCGAGGACTTGCCCCACCCGGTGGCCGCCGTCCCGGATCAGGTTGACGCAGGTGACGTCCCCGCCGGCCGCGCACTCCGCCACGTCCACGGCGGTGAGGAGGCCCTCCGCGGCCAGGCGTTCGGCCAGCGCCGGCGACTGCCCCGAACGGGCGGCCTCGGTAGCGTCCCGGGCCAGGGCCACCCCGCCGAAGAAGGCCTCCAGGCAGCCGGTTCTGCCGCACGAGCAGGCCGGTCCCTCGGCCTCGACCTGGATGTGGCCGATGTCGCCTGCGGATCCCTCCGACCCGCGGTAGATCTGGCCGTGGACCTGAACGCCGCAGCCTATCCCGCTGCCGATCTTGACGAACAGCAGGTTGTCGACGGCCTTGGCGACCCCGGCGTACCGCTCGCCGAGGGCCATCACGTTCACGTCGTTGTCCACCACGACCGGGCAGCCGTGCGCGCGGGTGAGGGTGTCCCGGACGGGGAAGCGGTCCCATCCCGGCATGATCGGCGGGGAGACGGAGATCCCCTCCTTGAAGCTGACCGGCCCCGGCAAGCCGATGCCTATGGAGTTGAACCGCGCGCACCCGGCCTGGTCCGCCATTTTGTTCAGGAGTTCGTTGACCCTGTCCAGGACCGCGCGCGGACCTTTGCGGATATCGGCCGGCTCGGCATAGGAGACAATCGGTTCCAGACCACCGTCGGTGATCTCGATGTCGATCGAGCTGGCAC
Organism: Streptomyces sp. ME19-03-3; assembly: GCA_033793685.1. Classification (GTDB taxonomy): domain Bacteria; phylum Actinomycetota; class Actinomycetes; order Streptomycetales; family Streptomycetaceae; genus Actinacidiphila. The sequence goes on from JARAXD010000028.1 coordinate 87,185, forward strand.
CGAGATCCACTGCCGCGAACCGGATTTCGGGATTGAGTTGGACGAGAGTGGAAGGGCGGCCGCCTCGAGAGGTGGCCGGCCCCGCCTCGAGCACCTTCCCGGCGGCGATCAAGCGGTCGAGTTCAGCGAGCAGCCTCGGCCTCGGCACTTCCAGCTGGTCGGACAGCTGCGCGCGCGACAGCGGCCCGAGGTCGCGCAACAGGCTCAACGCGCGGTACTGGATGGTCACAGGCTCACTTCCCGGGGATCAGCCGCATGTGTGACGAAACGTTAGGGGCGTCACGTGATAAGCGTCAATGGCTTTCGCTCGGATCGTCGAAAGTGAAATGAGAAACAAAGAAAGCCCCGGTGTGTCGAGAACTTACCCGACCGGAATCCAAGTCCGTGGCTGACGGTATGGAGACGCGCTCGAGGGACCGGTGGCCGCCATCCGCGACGTCACTGGTGGGCCCTGGAGTCACCGGCAGGGTGCTGCCCGCCGTGACGGCCGGGCAGCACCCTTCGCATCAGCCTGCCAAGCCTGCCTTCACGGCGAGGGCATCGCGGGCAAGGGCGGTCCGCGCGGTCGCGTCGGTCACCAGGCCGGTGTCCTGGGCCAGTTGTGCGACCTGGTCCAGGACCGCGGCCGCCTGGTTGGTGCGCCCTGCGTCGGCGTGCGCCCGGGCCTGGCCGAGCCGGACCGTCAGCCGCTGCCGGCCCTGCTCGGTCAGCCGGTTCTCCGCACGCAGTTGGGTGATCAGAGCGTCCATCTCGTCGAAGGAGGTGCGGGTGGTGAAGTGCACGGTGCGGGTGGTGGTGTTGCCCGCCGCGTCACGACCTGTGACCACCAAGTCGTGGTCACCCAGCGGCAACCGCCACAGCAGCAGCGGCTGCCCCGGGGTGACGGGAGTACCGTCCAGCTGTGCTGTCGCGGACGGCCCTCCGGAGACGGCGTCCGTGACGGAGACCACCGGCGTCGGGCGCTGGGAGTCCCCGTAGGCGGTGTCGGCCGCCACGCCCGTGACCGTCACCGCGGGTCCGGTCCGGTCGATCCGAACGGCGATGGTGCCGACCGCGGAGATGTTGTTGGCTGTGTCCGTCGCTCGGTACCGGATGGAACTCATCCCCTCGGCGGAGAGGGTGACCGTGCTGTTCGCGCTCAGCCAGGTCGTTCCGCCGTTGAGCGAGTACTCCCGGCTCTTGACGGCGCCGTTGTCGGTGGCGCTGACGGTCAGCGACACATTGCCGGTGTACCAGCCGTTGCTGCCGGTGGGCTGCGTCGGGTCGAGGGTGGCCGTCACCGTCGGCGGGGCCTTGTCGGCGACGCCGGACCCCTGGAAGGCGAAGGAATCCACTTCGACGCCGCCGGAGGACGTGACGTAGAGCTGCCCGGTACCGGTGGGCGCTGCACTCAGCGCCGTGTTGATCGTCTGCCATCCGTCACCCGCCGGGATTGTGATCGTGGCGAACGGATCGGACCTCGGTGTGCCCCAGCGCAGCGACAGGGTTCCGGCGCCGGTGGCGCGGGTCTGCACCCCGGTGATGCCGGCGAAGGACACCGGGTCGTAGCCGATCCAGTCGCCGGCGTCGAAGGCGGTCAGCTTGCGCTGTCCGGAGGCGGTGGTGTCATCGGTGATCGTCACGCCCTGGGCCGAGTCGTAGTGCTCGCCCTGCATGAGGGCAGGGTTGAGGACGACCTGGGCGTCGCTGGTGGCCGGGGGCACACTGCCGGCTCCCCGGTCGGTGTAGGTGAGACCGAGGACGCCGAAGACGTTCTCCGTGTCACCGTGGCCGGCGTCGGCCGGGGTGGTGATCGCACCCGAGCAGCCGGTCCCGCTGGTCACCGGGTGGCCGTGCTGGTTGTGGCCGAGGCCGAGGGTCCAGGCGGCCTTGGTGCAGTCGACGTTGGTGCCGTCCTCCGGATCGTCGATCCGGGTGGCGTACGGCACCACGTCGCCCCAGGTGAAGAAGCCACCGTTGGGCGGGGAGGTGAACGACACGGTCGGCGCGGTGTTGCCCACGGTGATCTGCTTGCTGGTCAGACCGGTCTTGCCCTCGGGGTCGGTGACCTTGAGGCGGGCCTGGAGCTGGCCGTTGTCGGGATACGTGCGGCTGGCCGTCGGGCCGGTGGTCTCGAACGTGCCGTTGCCGTCGAGGTCCCACTGGTAGGTGAGGGCGCTGCCTTCCGGATCGGTGGAGCCGGTGGCACTGAAGGAGACGGTCAGCGGCGCCTGGCCCGAGGAGGGGCTGGCGCTGATCACCGCGGTGGGGGCCTTGTTGCCTTCCGCGTAGTCGATCCGGTAGAGGCCCGCGTCGGGGTTCTGCCGGAAGAAGCCGTCGCCGTAGTCGAGGACGTAGAGGGCGCCGTCGGGGCCGAACTCCAGGTCCATCGGGTTGTCCCACGGCGGGATGCCGTTGCCGGCACGCTCGCTGTTGGGGAGGACGTTCTCCAGCTTGGTGACCGGTCCGTCCGGGCCGGCCAGGGTCAGGGCGGCGACGTAGTCCTGGGAGAACTCCCCGAGGAAGGCCTTGCCGTCCCAGTAGGCGGGGAACTTGCCCGGGGCGGGATTGGACGCGTCGTAGTGGTAGACCGGGCCGCCCATCGGGGCCTGGCCGCCGGGTCCGCCAGGACCGCGGAAGGCGGTCAGTTCCGGCCAGGGCTGGTCGGTGTCGCGGTCGCCGTACCACAAGGTGGCCGCCCTCGCCGGGGGCAGCTCGGTGAGGCCGGTGTTCCAGCGGGAGTCGTTGACCGGCGCGGCACAGTCGAAGGCGGGGCCGGGAGTGAGGGTGGCGAAGTCGAAGTCCCGGTAGGGACGGGTGTTGTCACCGGTGCAGAACGGCCAGCCGCTGTTCATGGCGGTGGTGGTGGTGTCCCACTCGACGTAGCCCATCGGCCCGCGGTTGGCGTCGGCGTTGCCGGCGTCGGGGCCGTAGTCGCCCCACATCACGGCGCCCGTGGCCTTGTCCACCGCCATCCGGTAGGGATTGCGCAGGCCCATCACGAAGATCTCGGGACGGGTCTTGGGCGTACCGACGGGGAACAGGTTGCCCGACGGGATGGTGTAGCTCCCGTCGTCCTGGACGTGGATGCGCAGGATCTTGCCGCGCAGGTCGTTGGTGTTGCCGGAGCCGCGGCGCTCGTCGAGGCCGGGGTTGTAGGTGGCCGCGTCGTTGATCGGCGTGTAGCCGTTCACATTGGGCCCGGACGCGGGCGTGTTGCCGCCGGTGGCCAGGTAGAGGTTGCCCTGCGCGTCGAAGTCGACGTCACCGGCGACGTGGCAGCACTGACCGCGGTTGGTGGTGACGCGGATGATCTCCTGGCCGGTGGACAGATCGAGCTGGTCACCCGTCCACTTGAAGCGGGTGAGCGCGTCGTAGCCCTCCCACTGCTTCCAGTAGGCGTCGGTCTGTCCGGCCGGCAGCCGCTCGGGGGCCGAACCGGTGGGAGTGCTCAGCGGCGGCGAGTAGTAGAGGTAGACCCAGTGGTTGGTGGCGAAGTCCGGGTCGAGGGTGACGGTCTGCAGACCCATCTCTGAGTTCTGGTAGACGTCGAGGTGGTTCACGACCTTGGTGATTCCGGTGCCGGGGTCGGTCATCCGCAGATCGCCGTTGCGGGCGGTGTGCAGGACGCGCAGATCGGGCAGCACGGCGAGGTCGATCGGCTCTCCGGTGGTCTTGCTGAGCGTGACCTTCTCGTAGTTCGACCAGTCCACGGCGGGGTCGGCGGCCGTGCTCGCCTGCGCCGTGGATGTGTCGTCCGGGCGCGCTTGCGCAGCCGGTGCCATGGCGAGACCGCCCAGCATGGGCAGCGATGCCAGGAGCACCCCGGCCATGAGGCCTCTGAGGGTACGGTGCACAGTGATGCGTCTCCTTGGTCTGTGCCGGTCAGGAGGTGCGCAGACGGGCCGGCTCACCGGTTGCACCGTGGCAGCGGTGCGCGGACGGTGGGCTTCGCCCGGTGGTGTTGCGATCAGGCCAGCAGCTGCTTCAGGGCCGTGAAGCTGCGCTGCGCGGCGCCGAGCGAACCGGGCGGGTCGGGCTGGGTGTTGGGCGCGGTGTCCTGTTCCCAGATGCCGACGTGGCTGCCGCGGGCTCCGATGTCCCGGATGAACTGCTGGTACGGCAGGACGCCGGCGCCGAACTCGACGATGGAGTAGCCGTCCGCCCCCGAGCTGGCGGCGCCGTCCTTCATGTGGAACAGCGGATACCGGTAGGGCTGGTTGCGCACGTAGGCCGCGGGGTCGAAGCCCGGCCAGCGGTGCTGACCCACGTACGCCCAGTACACGTCGAGCTCCAGGTAGACGTAGCGCGGGTCGGTGTTGCGCAGGAAGACGTCGTACAGCCGGACCGACGGCTGGTCGGTGGCGAAGGCGAACTCTCCGGCGTGGTTGTGCTGGTAGAGCTTCAGACCGCGGGCGGCCGCGGCCTGCCCCCAGGCGTTGAACTCGTCCGCGGCGGCGAGGTAGCCGGCGACCGTGTTGGAGTTCGACGGTGCGTTGGCGGTGCCGACGTGCGGCATGCCGAGGATCTCCGCCGCGTCGAGCTGGGCCTGGAGGTTGGACCGGAAGTCCCCGATGCCGACGTGGCTGCCGATCGCCTTCAGGCCGTTGTCGTCCAGCAGTTGCCGAATCTCCTGGAGCGTGATCTGCCGGCCGAGAATCGAGGTGTTCTGCGTGTAGCCCGCGAACTCGACCTCTTTGTAGCCGATGCGCGCCATCTCCTCCAGGACGACGCGGAAGCCGAGTGAGCTGACCTTGTCGCGGACGCTGTAGAGCTGCAGGGAGATGCGGTCCTTCGGGATGGACAGAATGCTGGTCGCGGCGGACGCGGTCGGTGCCGTCGCGGCGCCGACGACCGAGGCGGCGGCGAGCGCCACAGTGGTGCCGGCGGTGGCCCGCAGGAAGTCTCTGCGGTCGAAGGATTTGTCCAGGTGGCCCACGGTCACTCCTAGATGGATGCGGCAAAGAAGAGTGGGGTGTGAGGTGTGCGGTGTTGACGGTGCGGAGCGCTGTTCGCCCGTGGACGGGCCGGGATCACAGGCCGGCGCCCTCGGCAGCCGCTTCGGCCTCAGCCTGCGCGGTACGCGCCGCCACCTTCGCGGCGAGGTCGGCACCGCGATCCTGCGGGGCCGCCTTGGCAGCCCGGGCGAGCGACGCCGAGGGGGCGGTGGTGGTCGCGGCGATACCGCCGCGGACGCGGGCCAGTTCGCCCACCTGGAGGGCGGGGCTGTTGTCGTCGGCGGTGAGCTTGCCGCGGACGATGATGTTGTCCAGGACCGCGTTCGCGTTGTTGCCGGTGACCGCGAGGTCGCCACCAAGGTAGGTGGCCTGTGCGCAGGAACTGAGCGGGCCGTCGCCGCCGAGCTGGAGGGTGTCGGAGTTGTTCTGGTACGTCGTGTCGCCCTCGACCTCGCTGGCGCACAGGACACCGCCGAGCGTGTTGCCCTTCACGGTGAGCGTCTTCGAGACCGTGCTGTCGTACACGTCGGTGTAGAGGTTCGCATCGCCGGAGACGGCGCCGGAGACGGTGGTGCCCGAGAGGTACAGCTCACCCGAGGAGGCTCTGATGTCTCCCTTGACCTTGGCGTCGACGCTGTACAGGAAGCCTTCGACGGCCGAGATGCCGCCGCCGGCCGTGGTGTTCTGCACATGTACGCCGAAGGCCCCCTGCTCGGTCACCGCGCCTTTGACGCTGCTGTCGGTGATGTCCAGGTAGGCGTTGTCCCCGACGGCGACGGTGCTGCTGAAGGTGACGCCCTTCGCCACGAGGTCGGCGCCGGCCTCGATCGTCACCGTGCCCTTGACCTTCGTACCGGTCAGCGTGCACGACGCGCCGGCCGGCACCACGAGGGCGCCGCTCACGGTGACGGCTCCGCCCTCTCCCACACAGGTGGTCGTCAGCGCCGCCTGCGCGGGCGCCGCAATCGTGACCAGCCCTCCCGAGACCACCAACGAAGCTGCAACCAGGTAGGAACGGATCTTCATGGAGCTTCCCTTCTGCTGCGGTTACGGCCACGGCGACATGCCGCGGCCGGGAACCCCCGCCACGGCGGGGTGCTGCGGAGTACGGGACATCTGTTACGACGGCAAGCCGCTACGTGCGGCGGGCGGGAGCTCGCACTTCTCGTCGGCAGTGAGGACGCGTCACATACGGCCCGGGAACGCGGGGTGGACTGCAGGGCCGCACTGGCGTTACGTCGACGCAACATCGCGTCGACCGGCTGGAACGCTAATCGGGGTCCCCAGTGGTGTCCAGAGCTTTGGACGGAGTCGTCGGAATCTTTTTGCCAAGCCGTCAAAAGATCGCCGCCATTGGCGAATTGAATCCGCCCAGGTGTTGGATAGCACCTTGACAGGGGTGACGCTCTGTCGCATGCTCGTGACGCTTCGCCACCCAGTCAGCGGTTCCACGCACCATCGTCACCGGGGCTCTCCTTCGTGGATACCCCCGGCTTCAGCCGGGGGTGGGAGCACCTCCCGCTTGCGAGGGAGAACGAAGATCCTGCGGAGCGGGGCAGGGAAAGCCGGTTCGCCGCCGCGATCGACCGCTGGTTCCCGTCCTCCAGGTTGTACTCCGCCTGCGGCACCTTGCGGGACACGACGCCGCTGACGGTTCGCACCTGGACGTGCGGCTGCGGGACGACCCATGACCGGGACGTGAACGCGGCGATGAACATCCTGGCCGTCGGGCTGACGGCGTCTGTCTGTGGAGCTGGCGTAAGACCTCAACGGAGCACTCCGGGCGGGCAGTCGGCGATGAAGCAGAAACCCCCACGGCGCGAGCCGTAGGAATCCCCCTCCTTCAGGAGGGGGAGGAAGTCAAGCCGACCGGATCGTGGATCGGTGCTCCACAGGCCATCGGCCTCCGCGGACATGAGCGCGTCGGCAAGCGTCTTGCCCGCCGACCCGACGGTCGGCGGCCCTGCGACACTCAGGTCACCGAGCGCAGCTGGTCCAGTTCGCTGCCGATCGCATCCCGCAGCACGTCATGCTGCGGACCGAGCCTGAACTGCTCGTCACTCCACCGTTCATGCGGATAGAGCCACACCGGCTTGCCCACCACATCGGCCGGCTCCCACTCGAACCGCGGCCAGACATGCGCATGCAAGAACGGGTCGGTGTTCCCCAGGATCTCCAGATTGACCCGGCGGAAAGCCGGGTCCAGCCGCAGACAGGCACGCTCGACCGCCTCGCCGAGCTGGTCCATGTCGGACAGGAACGACAGCCGCTTCGCCCTCGGCAGGTCCGACAGCCGCCGCACATCCGGCTCGTCCACCAGCAGAACCGAGTAGCCGGGCAGGAACTGAACGTCCCCGATCACCGCGAACCCCGACGTCAGCCGTCGCATCACGGTCGGGTTCTCGCCCCTCAGCGCAGTCCCGATCCGGTCCATCCGCCAGTCACCAGCCATGGCCAAAACCTACATCCTGGTGATCAAGGACCGCTCAGGATCGCCAGCGAGGAGCGGCCATGCTTCGGTTCGCCCGCAACGACAACCCGACCTCGAGCGCCGCGACCCGGGAGCGCTACGACTGTCACCCCCAGGAACCCGGCCTGCTGGCCGACCTCGACCAGGACCACTACTTCGCCTGACCCACCGGGAACCGGTGCACAACCGCACCGGCTTGCCAGGTCGGGTGACCTTCGTGTCGGACTCCCCCGCCGGGCATCGGCCACCCTCGTGGCCGATGCCCGGCATATACAGAAGGAGACGAGACATCCCTCGTGTCATCGATCGTGCAATAGCCGGGCAATGGGGCGAATTCCACACGAAGTGCGGTTCATGGAACGCAGGACCCATCGGAAGCGGGTGTCAGGAGCGGGTACCGAGATCGCGCCGCATGGGCGTCCCCCGCGGAGACGCCCGCCCCGATGACTCCCGGGCCCGGCCGGGATCAGCGGGCCGCCCACGCCTCCACCGCGGTCGTCACCGGCGCCCCCGTGAGCGCCGACTCCTCGATGGCCAGCGCCAGCAGATGGTCCTGGCAGCCCTCGGCCAGCGGATACGGTTCGGGGCCGGCGTCCCGGACCCATGCGCCCGTACGGCACAGCAGGTCCATCACGGCGAGGTCGTCCTCGGACAGGCTCGCGCCCAGATACTCGTTGCGCCACACAACCCGTCCGTCGAACGAGATGTGGTGCACCTCCGCGCCTTCGAGGTTGAGGTCGGTGCCGGTGCGGCGACGCACCAGCGGGGACTCCACCGGCGTGCGCGGATCGGCCATCCGCACCACCGTGTCGTCCACGATCTCGCCGAGCGAGCCGCGCACCACCATCCGGCGGGCGCGCAGCGGATTCCACCACTGATTGTCCGTGAAGTCGTACAGGCCCGTGCGGGCCCCGCCGAAGTCCAGGAGAGCGAGAGTGGTGACGGCGTCCTTGGGCGTGAGGTCGTCCGACCAGCCGCCGGGGGACAGCGGATCGGCGAGCGGGGCGGTGAAGGCCCGGGCCGTCACCGTCACGGGCCCGCAACCGACACCCAGCGTGCGCCGGATCAGCGACATCGCGTGATACATGTGGGTCGAGGACACCTGGACGGACGTGACCTCGCCGATCACCCCTTCTTGTACGAGGGCGATACGAGCGGCGTGGCCGGGCATCAGTGTGTACTGCTCCGCGACCTGGACGAGTCCTCCGCCCCCGGCGCGCTTCGCGCCTCCCACGGCATCCCACAGATCCCGAAGCCCGTTCACGTCGGACGCCGGCGGTGTCTCCGCGAGGACCGGCATCTCGTGCTCGACGAGTTCCCGCACGACCTGGGGCGTCACCGGCCATGGCACCGACGGGATCACGAACTCCGCTTGGCTGCCGCATAGTTCACCGACCGTCCGAAAGGCGGGCACCCCCCACTCCGCCTCCACCTGGGCGGCTCGTTCGGCCGAGCGCGTCACCACGCCGGCCACCGCCAGCCGTTCGGGCAGCGCCCTCGCCAGCCGGGCGAAGAACTCGGCCCGCCAGCCACTGCCCACGATGCCGAACCGTATGGGTGCTGCGCTCACGTGTCCGCTCCTTCTCGCATCCGGGGCGCGAGTCTAACCCGGTGACCTGTACCACGCGCCGCCGTGACGGCGCACCTGCCCGGGGCGTACAGGACCTGGACATGACGGCACATGCCGGGCGTCACCCGGGAGGCGGATACCCGGTCCTGGCACCGCTCGGGGGGGGGCCGGGCCGTCCTGCGAGGATCGGCCTGACCACTCGTACGGGAGGAACGTGCCCTCGAGGGCGACCACCCGCCCGGTCGCCTGCCGGATCGGGGACGCGCCGGACGTCCAAGGGTCGACGGCGTTCATGGTGCAGTCGCCGAACTGCTCGTGAATGAGCTCCTTGATGACCGGGCCGTAGACCTGGAGTACTTCTTGAAGCCGCTGCATGGTCGGGTGCACGAAGACGGCGGAGTCGAGCGCGCCACGGTCGCAGGGCGAAGGTGGTGCCTCATCGAGGTCCACAAGGGGGCCGCCGCGTTCGGCCCGTCCGGGCCGTCGACGACCGAGCGGTCATGTCGGACGCGCACCTGCTCGGCCTGCCGTGCAGACCTGTTGCCGTGCACCGCGACCTGGCCGCCGGCCCGCGCGAACGCCGCGGCGACGGCCCGGCCCATGCCCCGGACGCGCCCGTGACCAGCGCTCAGCGGTTCACTTGGCCACCTCCGCGACACCCTCGATCAGCCGTTGCACGTCCTCGCCGTCGACGTACGGGGCGAGCCCGGCACGTACCGCGCCGGTGTCGCCGAGCCCCAGCAGCCGCGATGCCTCCAGTGCGTAGAAGTTGCCCGCGGGGGCGTTCACACCGCGCCGCGCCAGCCGCTCGTAGACCTCCCGGCCGGGCACTCCCTCCACGGAGAAGAGCACCGTCGGTGTACGGCGTGCCGGCGCGCCGTACAGCCGCACCCGATCGATGCCCGACAGCCCCTCCAGCAGCCGCCCCAGCAGGTTCTCCTCGTATGCCTCGACCGCCCGCATCGACTCCAGCACCCGGCTGCGCCGGTCGCCCGAGGAGGATGCCAGTGAGGCGATGTAGTCCACGGCAGCGGTGGTACCGGCGAGCATCTCGTACGGCAGAGTGCCCAGCTCGAAGCGTTCCGGCACGTCATCGGTGGAAGGCAGCAGCTTGTCCGGTCGCAATTCCTCCCACAGTCCCGGATCGGCGACCACGACACCATGGTGGGGGCCGAAGAACTTGTAGGGCGAGCACGAGAAGAAGTCGGCGCCCAGGGTGGCCAGGTCGACCGGCGCGTGCGGCGTCAGGTGCACCCCGTCGACGTACAGCAGGGCTCCGACCTCGTGGACGGCCGCGGCGATCGCCGCCACGTCGGGGCGTGTGCCCAGCACGTTCGACGCTCCGGTGACCGCCACCAGCCGGGTCCGGCCGGACAGCTGTTCCCGCAGGGCGTCGACGCTCAACTCACCGCTCCTGGGGTCGAACGCGGCCCACCGCACCGCCGCACCGGCGGATTGCGCGGCCTGGATCCACGGCCGGATGTTGGCATCGTGGTCCAGACGGGTGACGACCACCTCGTCGCCGGCTGTCCACTGCCGCGCCAGGGTGCGGGAGACGTCGTACGCCGCCTGCGTCGCCGACCGGGTGAAGACGACACCGCGCGGCTCGCAGCCGAGAAGGTCCGCCATGGCGTGCCGCGCCTCCGTGACGATGTGCTCGGCACGGCGCTCGGCGGCTGTCACCGCGCCCCGGTTGGAGATGCCCGAGCACATCACCGCGGCCATCGCCTCGGCGACCTGGCGGGGCACCTGTGAGCCACCCGGCCCGTCGAAGTGGGCCACCTTTTCCCTCAGCGCGGGGAAGTCGTCACGGATTCGCAGGACATCGAGATGCATGCATCCATCCTGCCGGAGCGCGGATTCCGCGCGGGCCGGGTCACGCGGGACGGATCCGACCCCACGGCACGCGGCTGCACCGACGCCTGGCGCGTACGCGCCTTGGACTCCGGAGCCGGCAGCAGCCGGGGGCCCCGCCGGCCGCGACAGCATGCCGCTTCACCTAGGCCACCATCGTGCCCGCATCCCCCGCGGTAGCCTCCGTGCAGTTCCCGGGGGCCGCATCCGGCGGTCCCGCCGCCTCGCATGGCCGGGGAGCGTCCGGGGGGCGTCGCGCCGAGGGCGCTGCCTGTGCAGGCGGTCAGAGCCAGGACAGGTGGGGGCCTGAGAGCAGCATCCATGGCAGTACCCCGGCGGGGATCAGCAGCGCAGCGAACCACGTGCGCCGGTGAGCGGTCCGGGTGGAAGCGAACACGGCAGCTGCCAAGCCGGCGGCCAGCGCCGCGTAGCCGACGTACCAGCCGCGCTCAATGACGTCGTGGCCCCACAGGCTGATGCCGGCCCGGTCCAGACTCTCGCCCAGCGCGTACCCGGATGCGGGCTCTCCCCAGCCCGCGGCGACGAACGCGCACTGGCCGACGACCAGGACGCCGAGGGCGACCACAAGGAGCGTGGGCATCCGGTTGCCGGGCCTGCGCAGCGTTGCCCAGGAGAGATATCCGCCGACCCCGACCAGCGCCGGGGCAAGGGAGGACACGTAGGCGGCGGTGTAGAGCCTTCCCCAGCGGGTGTCGCCCTCCATGGGCACCGCCACCGACGCCGCGCCCAGCAGTGTGGCGTTGTCCAGCCAGTGCCAGAGCCCAGGCGCAACGACCCACAACGTCGCCGCGAAAAGCGCCACGAACAGGCCTGTCAGCCATCGGCGGGCACCTGGGCCGAACCTTTCAAGATCCCATTCCTGGGCACTCGAACGCATGCGCACACCTTAGCGACGCAGGCCTGCGGGCGGTGCTCTCCGCACGGCACCCGGGCGGCGTTGCTCTCATGGGTGCGGCGGACCCCACGAGACGCCTGCCGCTCCGGCATACCGCGAATGCCGCGCTTGCCGTCCCGCGCGATCGCGGCCATGCGAGCGACGGCGTTGACTACTGCCGCCGAGTTGCCTGCTGAAAGCGCCGCAGGGGTAGGCGAAGCGCCGCAGCGGGCAGGCGATGGCGAGCCCCTGCGACAGCGACCGCTCCGGCCGCCCATGCGGCGAGGGTGGCAAGAGGGGTCAGCACGTGCGTGCCGTCGAAGTAGGTCAAGTCTGTGATCACCCGCACCGCCGCTCCCGGGGGCAGGAGCGCTGAGACGGTGCGTGCGGCGCCGGGCAGCAGGTCGGCTCCGATGGTGGCCCCGCTGGTGGAGTTGCCGACGGTGAGCAGCAAGAGGGTCGCTGTCGGCACCCCCACCGGCCCTAGCCATGTGCCAAGCGCCTTCGTGGTGAACGCGGTGGCTGCCGATAGCAGTGCGAGGGTGAGGGCGAGCGGCCAGAAGGGCGCTGGGACGGCTCCCAGCACGGGGCCGGCGATACCGGCGGCTGTCACCCCGGAGATCGCGGAGAACCCGGTGATGAGGACCAGCCTGTGCCGCAGGTGGAGCAAGTTGGCCAGGGCCAGGGTGTTTTGGGCTAGTACGAACCCGGCGAGAGAGACCCCGAAGGAGACGTAGAAGCCGGCAAGGCCGCGTGAATCGTACCGGTCCAGCGGCACGAGATCTCGGATGGTCACGTCCAGATGGGCTTCATGGCCATAGGTGGAGATCAGGTTCTTCACGGCGGTGGTGGTCGACAGGCCGTTGGCGCCCGCCACGTCCAGGTGCAGAGCGTCCCCGCCGCGTGCGGGGCTCAGGGCAGCGACCACATCGTGCCGCTCGAGTGCGGTGCGGGCGTCGCCGGCTGTGGCGGCCGGG
>JARAXD010000029.1:0-80933 GCA_033793685.1 Streptomyces sp. ME19-03-3
GGCCCGGCGTGCCCGCCCGATGCGGCGGGGCATGTTCCCCCGGCGGGGCTCCCCGGGGCCGGCCGGGGGGGGGTGGGGGGCCCCGGGGGGCCCCCCCACCCGCCGACGCGGCACGAACCACCCATCTGTTCGACTTCGGCAGTGCCGCCCCTGACACCCCTTCCGGTGTCCTTCGGCAAGCCAGTTGACGCGCCTGGCAGGGGCACGGAGCGCCGCACCGGTCAGCGGCCGGCACCTGGTTCACCGGGCCCGAACGGGGAGACAGCCGACGCCGCTCTGCGCGGGCCGTGCGCCGGTGCGGGCGGCCTCCACGGGCGGCCCGCACCGGTGCACTGTCGGTCGCGCGGCTATCCGGCCGGCCAGCGCGGCCATGCCGGGGCGGAACCGCACCACTGCTCCGGGCAGCCGACACGGTAGGCCCGGGTGAGTGTCTCCGTCACCGAGGCGCCGGAGTAGTCCGCGGCAGTCACCTGCAGCGAGACCCAGCCGGTGCCCACTGCGGGCACCGTCACCCGCCGGTCGCCGTCCCGGCCCCGGACTCACCGTCGTGTTCGACGGTTCCAGCGCCCGCGCGGTGGTCCAGGCCGAAAGTCTGGGCGGGCTGGCCACCGCCACCGCCACCGCCCTGCTCGATGCCGCGGGAGTGTCCTGAAGGGGCAGTGCCGCCGGAGGTCCGCGAGCGGCTTCCGTCCCGACGCCACCTGCGCCGTCCTCCTGGCGGAACCGGGAGCCTGCCCCCCTTGGTCCGCACGGTCGACCCACTCGTCGGCGCCCCCCTGCGGGGCCGGCCGACGGACGCCCTACCGCGGCAGCAGCCCGGTGCCCGTCCCCGTCGGCCGGGAACGGCTCGCGGAACGGAAGGCCGAAGGGCCGTTCCCTCGAACGCCGCTCGGCCCGAGGAAATCTGGATCGCTCATTCGGGTAGGCATATACTCCCCGGCATGGCACGCATGAGGGAGTTCGACACCGAAAGAGCAGTGGAGGCGGCGATGAACGCCTTCCGCCGCAGCGGCTACGACGGCACATCGATCCAGGATCTGGTGGACGCCACCGGTGTCGGCCGAGGCTCCCTGTACGCGGCCTTCGGCAGCAAAGAGGGGCTCTACCTCGCGGCCATGGACCGCTACCGGGAGTCCTACGCCCTGCCGCTGATCGAAGTCCTGCGCCAGGGCGCGCCGAGCCGCGAGTTGCTGCGGGAGGTCCTGGTGGCGGCGGTGGACGAGATCGTGCGGGACGGCAGCCGTCGCGCCTGCCTGATCGTCGGCGCCGCGGTGGGCCGGATCTCCCAGGACCCCCAGGTCACCGCGCACGTGCAGTCGACCACGGAGTTGCTGGAGGACGCGCTGCACCAGGTCGTCGCGCAGGCGCAAGCGGACGGGCAGCTGTCCGACGGCCACGACGCGCGAACCCTGGCCCGCTACCTCGTCATGACGATGCACGGCCTGCGGGTCATGGGCTCCATCACCTCCGACCGCGCGTCGCTGATGTCGGTCGTCGAGACCGCCCTCGACGCGCTCGGCTGTGCCGACGCCCCCGTAAGCGGCCGCTGACACCTCGGCGCCGCACCGGGCGACGGGTCCCGCCGGCCGTTCACAAAGCGTTCCAGCGCCGGCGGACCGCGGCCGGCCACGAAGGCAAGGAGGGCGTGGGGTGGACATCCCCTTCGGCGGCGCGGTCGCCGAGGCCGCGTACGAGCACGTGCGCGGCGTTCTCGATCCGGCCGTCCTCAACCACAGCGTGCGGGTGTGGCTGCTGGCCGATCATGTGGGGCGGCGGGAGGGCGTCCGGGGCCGGGAGCGCGAGGCGCTGGCCGTGGCCTGCCTGTTCCACGACGCTGGAACAGCCCGGGCGTACGACGGCCCGCAGCGGTTCGAGGTCGAAGGCGCGGACGCGGCCGTCGCGTTCCTGCACGGACACGGGTGTCACGCCCTCCTGGTCCGGCGCGTATGGGAGGCCGTCGCCCTCCACACCTCCCCCGGTATCGCGGAGCGCATGGGGACGCTGCCCAGGCTCGTCCGGCTCGGCGTGCTGGCCGACTTCGGGGCGGAAGACGTACTCGGGCCCGGGGACGCCGAGGAGCTGGCGCCGCTGCTCAGCGGCCTGCCCCGAAGGAACATCGAGATCGTGCTCGCCGACGCGGTGGTGGAGCAGGCCCTGCGGCGCCCGGAGAAGGCGCCTCCGGCGACCTGGCCCGGGGGACTCCTCGCGGCCCACCTGTCCGACCCGGGGCGCCCGGGACCCAATCCGGCCTTCTGACGCGCGTCGCCGCACCGCTCCGGCCTGCCCTGACCCGGGCGGGATGCGGGCCGCAGCTGCCCCGGCCGGCGCATCGGCGCCGTCGAGCCCCCTGTCGCTCGCGTATGCCTCAGCGAGTGAACCGCGCGGCCATGGGGCCGCGATGGTCGAAGCGGTACGTCGGCTGGCCGCCGAGCCGTAGGCCGCCGCGGCTGCCCCGTCCCGCCCCGGGAGCCACCGGCGGAGCTCTCGACGGGACCACCGGATCACCTGGGGGATGCGTCACTTATAGATTTAGATTGGAATCTAACCTAGCGAGGGGGCATCCCATGGGACGCGTGTCGCACGCTCAGGCCCAGGAGAACCGGCAGCGCGTAGTCGCCACCGCGGCGCGACTCTTCCGGGAGAAGGGCACCGGCACCAGCATCGCCGACGTCATGCAGGCGGCCGGGATGACCCACGGCGCGTTCTACAGGCGCTTCCCTTCCAAGGACGCGCTGGTCGGTGAGGCCGTCAGCTGGGCGTTCGCGGAACTGGAGGGGCGCCTCACGCCTGCGGACGACGAGCGGGGCGCCGCTCGCCAGGCCCTGATCGACTGGTACCTGTCGGCCGGACATCGTGACGACGCCGCCAACGGCTGCCCCTCCGCGGGGCTCGCCGCCGACATGGCCCGCGACGCGGGGGGCGCCTCGGCCCAGCAGGCGTACGCCGACGGAGTCCGCGACTTCGCCGGGCGGCTCGCCCTCGACGGTGGCAGCGAGGGCCTCGCCGACCTGGCCACCATGGTGGGTGCCGTCCTCCTCGCCCGGGCCACTCGGGGTCTCCCGCTGTCCGACCAGATCCTCCACGCCGCGCACAACTCCCTGTCGGCCGGCGCCTGACGGTACACCGCCCGCCTACATCTCCGGGCTGATCCGTTCCGGCCGCTACGTGATGCCCTTCGACCAGGAGAGCCGCTTCGCCCCCATCGCCGCCCGCGACATCGCGCTGACCGCCGCCAACGTCCTCGCCTCGCCCGCGGAGCACGGTGGGCGGACCTACGCCCTGACGGGTCCTGTGGAGTACAGCCACGAGGAGCTCGCGGCCGAGGTCGGCCGAGTGCTGGGCCGGGACCTTCCGTTCGAGCAGGTCACGGTCTCCACCTTCCTCGAGATGCTCGGCATCGGTTGGGACCTGCCCAAGCTCAGGCACTTCGAGGCCGTGACGCTCGATCAGCGCGAGGGCCTCCTGGCAGGCCTCAGCGACACGGCACAGCGCGTCAACGGGCAGCCGCTCACGACGGTCGAGGAGTTCATCACCGAACACCGCCCGGCCTTCGAACCCGACCGCGCCGAAACCGGCGTCTGACGTCTCGCCCTCCCGCACAGCAGCAGCTCGTACGCGCCGAAGTCGCGACATCGCGCTCAGGTGCGCTCGCGGCGTGATGTCCACGGGCGCGGCATTCATGCGCCAGCCGGGCGATTCCCTCCGTTCGTGTGTTCATGACCGCTTTCACCTGCCGGGCCTCCGGTGGCAAACGGATAGTGGATCAACCGCCGGGGCAACGGGCTCCGGCGGCTCCCAGCCGGAAAGCAGAGGTGTGTCACCGTGCCTACCACCGAGGCGACCGACCGCGCCACACTCGTGTTCTCCCTCTTCGACGCCGATGGCAACGGCTTCATCGAACCCGCCGACTTCGCCCTGATGGGCCGCCGCGTCGTCGCGGCGGTGCCCGCGGCCGGGGATGGCGCGAAGGAACGGCTGCTCGGCGCCTTCAGCCGGTACTGGGACACCCTCTCGCACGAACTCGACGCCGACCGCGACGGACGGATCAGCCCCGAGGAGTTCACCGCCGTCGTGCTGAACCCGCAGCGCTTCGACGGCACTGTGCAGGAGTTCGCCGAAGCTCTCGCGGCGCTGGGCGACCCGGACGGCGACGGCCTCGTCGGCCGCCCGGACTTCGTCGCCCTCATGACCGCCATCGGTTTCGAGCGACCCAACATCGAGGCGCTGTTCGACGCCTTCGGCCCGCTCGGCGATGACCGCATCCCGGTGGCCACCTGGGCGGAGGGCATCCGTGACTACTACCGTCCCGACAAGGTCGGCATCCCCGGTGACCACCTGACCGCGGACGCGGCCCGGTGACCCGCCCCGGCGCACCCGGCGGGACGTTACCTGCGGCCAAGCCCGTCATCGCACTGGTGACGGGCAGGGGCACGGGCCCCGAACTCGCGGCCGTCTTCGAGCGGGTGCTGGACACGCTCACCGCCGCTCACCCGACCGGTGTGGACATCGTGCGTTCCACGCGCCTCTACCACTCGTACGCCTCCCTCCGCGAAGAGGGCGACGTCGACCGGATCCGGGAGCTGACGGGGCGGGACGCCGACCACTACGAGCAGTTCTGCCGCGCTCAGGCCCGCGCAGGCACCCGGGCCGTCTTCCGCACCGCGATCAACGCCCAGTCCCTCTACCTCGTGCGCCGGCGCCTGCGGGCCGTGAAGGTGGACCTCCTGACGGCGGGCGGGGCATCCCTGCTGCTGGTGCGCGACCAGGCGCAGGGGTTCTACACCGGCGAGAACCGGCACACCCCCGGGGAGGTCGTGCGCACACTGACCTTCAGCCAGGAGGTGACCGAGTCGGTCGTGGGCTACGCCCTGCAGCGCGCCCGGCGCGAGTGGCCCGACGGGCGGGTGGACCGCATCGTGATGGCGTACAAGTTCCACCTTCTGGACGGCGCGTTCGACGCCTGGGTGGCCGCTCTCGCGCGGCGGCACGGCGTACGGATCGAGGTGTTCCAGCCCGGACACGGTCAACCGCGATCTGATCACCCACGGACTGCCGGACCGGACCCTGCTCATCGCCGGGAACGAGTGGGCCGACATCATGCACGTCATGCTGTTGGACCGGTTCGGTTCCGACCGGCAGGAGAACCGCTGCACCGAGAACGTCTGCCTTGCTCCGGGGGCGGCCGGCCTGGTCGAGTACCAGACCGTCCACGGCTCCGCCGACGATCTGGCCGGCCTGGACCGGGTCAACCCGGTGGCGACGATCCGCGCCGCCGCACTCGTCGGGGAACGGCACGCCGGATGCGTGGGCGCGGTTCGGGCCACCGAGGCGGCCCTTCGGACCCTGGACGAACGGGGCGTGCGCACCGCGGACCTCGGCGGCGGGCACTCCACCACCGCTGTGGTCGACGCCCTGCTCGACGTCCTCGAGGCGCCTGCCGCCGAGGACACCGGGGTGGACGCGGCCCTGGTCGGCGGGTCATGACCGACGCGAGGACAACGGCCCTGGTCGTCGTGGACCTGCAGAACGACTTCTGCGCGGGTCCGGTGGCCCGGGCCCGCTTCGGCGGCGAGCCCGCCGTCCTGGACGCCGCCGTCCGCGGCAGCGTCCGGGCGGCGGCGATCGCCCGGGAGCGGGGCGTGGAGGTGCTCTTCGTCCGGTTCCTCGGCGATCCCCGCTTCCAGGGGGCGAGTTGGCGATGGCGCGACGAGCGGCTGGGCAAACGCCCGAAGTGCCTGGAAGGCTCGTGGGGCGCCGAACTCCACGGCGTGGTGCCTGCCGCGGGCGAGCACGTCTTCACCAAACGGGCCCGCTTCGACGCCTTCCTCGGCGAGGGGTTCGAGGAGCACCTGGTCGCCCGGGACATCGGGCATCTGGTGTTCGCCGGCCTGTACGCCGACGTCTGCGTGGACTCCACCGCCCGCACGGCGTTCCAGAAGGGCTTCCACGTCACTGTCCTGACGGACTGCACGGCGGCCCTGCACCTGCCCTGCGACGCCGTGCTGCGCCTCATGCGCGTCCTGTACGGCGCACGGACCACGACCGTGGACGATCCCGCGGCATGGGCCGCGCCGGTACCCGGGCGCCATACCGACCCCAGCGAGGAACCGTGCGCGGCACCGCGCGGCTGAGTGCGGGTGTGGCGGCGGGCGTGGGCCGTACGGCCCTGCTGGTGGCCGCCGCCCGCGCCATCGAGACCCACCGCCCCGACGCCCTGGCCCGCGACGCTTTCGCGGAGCACTTCGTGCGCGCGGCACCTGTCTCGGCCCGCTGGCCGGTCCGCCCGGAGCAGGTGCCGCAAGGGATCGCCGACCCGGTCTGGGGCCGACTCGGCCGGTACTTCGGACTGCGCACCCGCGTCCTGGACGACCATCTGCTCCGCTGCGCTCGGGCAGGCGTTCGCCAGGTGGTGCTGCTCGGCGCCGGGCTGGATGCCCGGGCGTTCCGGCTCCCGTGGCCGGCCGGCTGCACGGTCCACGAGATCGACACCGGACCGGTGCTGGCCTTCAAGCAGGCGGTGCTCGACCATAGGCGCGCCGTACCCGTGGCCGGGCGCCGCACCCTCGCGGTCGATCTGCGGTGCGACTGGGCCGCCGCGCTGCCGGGCACGGGTTTCGACCCGGCTGTACCGACCGCATGGCTCGCCGAGGGGCTGCTGCTCTACCTTCCTGCGGAGGCCGAGCGCCGGCTCATCGCCACGGTGGACCGGCTCAGCGCGGCCGGCAGCACCCTGGCGTACGAGATCAAGGAGGTCACCGAGTCGTCGAAGGTGCTGGCCGGCCCGGTGTACGCCGCGACCCGGCGCAGGCTCGGCATCGACCTGCCGGCTCTCTTCGACGCCGGAGTGCGTCCGGACTCGGCACGCGACCTCCGCACCCGCGGCTGGACGGTGGCGGTCCGCACCCCGTACGACTACACCGCGGTGCACGGCCGTGGGCCGCTTCCGGAGCCCGACGACGCCCTGGCGGCCAATCGCTGGGTCTTCGCGTCGGCCGACCGCCGGGGTGGTGCCGTCTGAGGGTGCCGGAAGGGAGAAGAACGGACGGATCCGGACACCGCCGGGTGCGCCCCCAATTCATGCGGTACCGCAGCCCGTTCGCCTGTGCGACGGCGAGCGGCGTCGACTACGCTGGCAGCAGCCCCGGACGCGGGTCCGTACTGCGCGGTCGAGTCTCGTGGATGCCGGGCGGTCTCCCCCGCTCTCAGCGACGCTCGTCCGGAGCGTTCTCACCCGACCGACGGTTCGGCGAACTACGGGCCACAGGCGATATCAGCACAAAGGTGACAACCTCGGGGGCCCGACAGGTCCGCGGCACCGGTGTGGACAACGGGACCACGGCGGGACGCC
The DNA here is from genome assembly GCA_033793685.1 of Streptomyces sp. ME19-03-3. Taxonomy (GTDB): domain Bacteria; phylum Actinomycetota; class Actinomycetes; order Streptomycetales; family Streptomycetaceae; genus Actinacidiphila. Next base: position 7,349 of record JARAXD010000029.1, read on the forward strand.
AGAGGCGGCGACGCGGTGAGGAGTGCAACGTTGGCATGGCACCTGACCGCCGGCTGAGACGAGTGGGCTCAATCTCTTCCCAGACGGTAGATTGCCTGTTCAGACATGGGAAGGGAGCAGCGTTGGCGGCAGTGCGACTCAAGGATGTGGCCGAGCATGCGGGCGTGTCCATCAAGACCGTTTCCAACGTTGTCCGGAACGCGGAGAACGTCTCTGAGACCACTCGGCAGCGGGTGCTTCGCTCGATCGAGCAGTTGGGCTACCGTCCGCATGCCTCAGCGCGGCACCTGCGGACCGGCCGGAGCGGCATCATCGCCCTCGCCGTCCCGGACCTGAGCGCTCCGTACTTCGCCGAACTGGCCGCCGCCGTGATCGTGGCGGCCAAGAAGCGTGGCAGTACGGTCCTGATCGAGGACACCGCGGGCGACCCCGCCGAAGAGTTGCGGATCGCGTGCGGGCTGAGCGAACCGATGCTCGACGGTGTCCTGCTCAGCCCCCTGGGCCTGGATCAGGCCGCGCTGGCCGCCCGGCCCCGGCGCGTGCCGCTGGTGCTGCTGGGTGAGCGGGAGTACGAGGTGGCCGCCGACCACGTGCGGATCGACAACGTGGCCGCGGCCCGGGAGGCCACCGCCCACCTCCTGTCCCTCGGCCACCGTGTCGTGGCCGCCATCGGGGTGCAGCACGGGCCCGCGTCCGCGACCGCTCACCAGCGCCTTAGGGGCTACCAGGAGGCGCTGTTCGCCGCCGGCATCCCGTTCGACCCGGCCCTGGCCGTGCAGGTGGACACATACGGCCGGGCTGACGGCGCGCGGGCGATGTCCGCCCTTCTGGACGGCGACCGGCGACCGGACGCGGTCTTCTGCTTCAACGATCTGCTCGCCGAGGGCGCGATCCGGGCCGCCGCCGACCGCGGTCTCGGGGTGCCGCAGGACATCGCGGTCGTCGGCTTCGACGACGTGGAGCAGTCGCGGTTCTCCGTACCCCGGCTCTCGACGGTCGCGCCGGACAAGAGCGAACTCGCCGAACTGGCCGTGGAGGCGTTGATCCGGCGCATCGGCAAGGGGGCCGAGGCGGCTCCGCGCGCGCTGCTGGCCGGACACCGTCTGGTGGTCCGCGAAAGCTGCGGCGCGTAACCGGCCACGGGCGCGGGGGCCGGCCGGCTCCCGGCGGTCGTGGGGCGACCGCCGGGAGGGGCGGTCAGCCCTTGACTCCGCTGCGGGAGACGCCTTCGACGACGTACCGCTGGGCGAAGACGTAGAGGGCGAGCACCGGAACAGCGGCGATCATGGCCCCGGCCATGAGGATGTCGTACCGGACGGCGTTGGCGTTCTGCAGGGTGGCCAGCCCGGCCGGCAGGGTCTGGTGGTCCGACGAGAACAGCACGTACAGCGGCCACAGGAAGTCGTTCCAGTTGGTGAGGAACGCCAGCAGCGCCAGGGTGACCAGCGACGGCCGGGCGAGCGGCAGCACCACCTGGACGAAGGTCCGCAGGCGTCCGGCGCCGTCCACCGCCGCCGCTTCCCTCGAGTTCCCGGGGCAGTCCGAGGAAGAACTGGCGCATGAAGAAGACGCCGAAGGCGCTCGCGGCGCCGGGGATGACGATGGCGGGCAGGCTGTCCAGCCACTGCAGATCACTCATGATCACGTAGTTGGGCACGATCAGGATGACGCTGGGCACGAAGAGCGTGGAGATCACCACGGCGAAGACCACGCGCTTGCCGGCGAACCGCATGCGGGCCAGTGGGTAGGCCGCGAGCGAGGCGGTGACCACGATCAGCAGTGCCTGTGACGCCGCGGCGAGCAGACTGTTGCCGAACCAGCGAAGGACCGCGCCGCCCGAGGTCTCCTGGACCGCCTGGTAGCCGTGCGCGGTCGGGTGGCGGGGGATCCACTGCGGCGTGGGGGCGATCGCGTCGGCCTGAGTCTTGAAGGACGTGACGGCCATGTACACCAGCGGCGCGACGAACAGGGCGGTCAGGACCACCAGCAGGGCATAGCGCAACCAGACGGCATACCGGCCGGTTCGACGTACTTCGGCCGGGACGGCGGTGGGAACGGTGGCCATGGGTCATGACTCCCGGTTGCGCAGGAGAAGGAACACGCCGGCACTGAGCAGTCCCAGGCAGACGGTGAGCGTGAAGCTCATGGCGGTGGCCCGGCCGGCATCGAAGTTCCGCAGCCCGGTGTCGGCGATGTAGACGATGGCGGTCCGGGTCTCGTTCCCGGGCGCGCCGCCCGTGATGAGCAGCGACTGACCGTACATGTTGGCCGATGCGATCAGCGTGTTGACGCTGACGAACTGCAGGACGGGCCGCAGCCCGGGAAGGGTGATGTTGCGGAAGCGCTGCCAGGCGCCGGCGCCGTCCAGGCGGGCCGCCTCGTACAGCTCTCCCGGGATGTCCTGGAGGCCCGCCAGCAGGATGACGGCGTTGAAGCCCAGGGTCCACCAGACGGTGACTCCGACCAGCGCGAACCACGCGGCGGGGACCGAGGTGGTCCAGGCGATGTCGTCGGGAAGGCCCAGGGCGCCCAGGTAGTGGTTGAGGACGCCGATGTTGCTGTCCAGCAGGTAGCGCCAGCAGATGCTGATGACGGCGACGCCCAGGACGTACGGGGCGAAGTAGACGGCCCGGAAGGCGTTGCGCCCGGGGAACCGGCCGTTCATGACGAGGGCGACCGCGAGCGGCACCGCGATCAGCAGCGGAACGCTCAGGACGGTGAAGATGCCGGCGGCCCGCATGCTCTGCCAGAAGTCGTGCCGGACGGCGGAGTCACCGGAGAGGAGGTCGGTGTAGTTGCGCAGACCGGACCAGGGGTGCAGGGGCAGCGTCAGGTCCCAGTCGTGCAGGGACATCCACAGGCCCAGCACCACCGGGGCGATGACGAAGGCGAGGAAGAGCAGCAGGTAGGGGGCGAGGAACCCGTAGGCGGCCCCGGTCTCGCGGCGTGCGGCGGACCGCCGGGCGGTGTCCGCCCGGCGGTCGCCGGTCAACGCCTCGTGCCGCGCGGGTGCCGTGGCCGACGAGGTGGAGAGGGTCACGGCCGGTCAGCTCCCGAACTTCTGCCGGTTACGGGCCAGGAGCTCGTCGGCGGTCCGGGCGGCGTCACTCAGCGCCTGCTTCGGGGTCTGCTGACCGAGCACGGCCTTGGCGACCGCGGTGCTGTAGGACTGGTTGCCCACGTCGTCGATGCCCGGGATCGACGGCAGGAACCGCAGGGAGTCCAGCTTCGTGGCCAGAGCCGCCTGCGGGCGGGCGGTGAAGTCGGCTCCGGTGCGGGCGGAGTTGCGGGCCGCCGGGTGCTGCTGCACTTCCAGGCCGTCGATCACGACACCACGGTGTGGGTCAACGGCGTCGAGGTCGTCCGGCACCGCGGTGGCTTCACCCCGTTCAGCGCCGACCTGACCGCGGCGGCGAGCCCCGGCGAGGACGCGGTCGTCGTGGTGCGCGCGCGACACCCGCCATGCCGTGCAGGCTCGCGGCAAGCAGGCCACCTGGTACGCGAACACCGACTGCAACTACACCCGCACCACCGGCATCTGGCAGTCGGTGTGGATGGAGCCGGTACCCGAGGTGCATCTGCGCCGCCCCCGCATCACCCCCGACCTGGCAGGCTCCTGCTTCCACCTCGAACTGCCCCTGTCCGCCAACCGCGCCGGCCACCGGGTGCGGGCCGTACTCACCGACGCCTCCGGCGAAGTGGCCCGCGCCGAAGTGCGCGCCGACCTCGACCTCGCCCCACGACTGCACGTGCCCGTGCCCCCGACCGTGTGCGCCCGTGGTCCCCGCAGGACCCGCACCTGTACGGTCTCCGGCTGGAGCTCGTGGACGGCCGAGGCGAACTCGTCGACGCGGCCGACAGCTACGCGGGACTGCGGTCCGTCGCCATCGACGGCAAGCGGGTGCTGCTCAACGGCCGGCCCGTCTTCCAGCGCCTGGTGCTCGACCAGGGCTGGTATCCCGACGGACTGATGACGGCTCCCAGCGACCAGGCCCTCATCCGCGACATCGAGCTGGGCCTGCAGGCGGGCTTCAACGGAGCGCGCCTGCACCAGAAGGTCTTCGAGGAGCGCTTCCTCTACCACGCCGACCGGCTCGGCTACCTGGTCTGGGGCGAGTTCGGCGACTGGGGCGCCTCAGGTCAGGGCCGCGACGGCGACAACCAGCAGCCCACCGCCTCCTTCGCCGCCCAGTGGCTGGAGGCCGTGGAGCGCGACTACTCCCACCCGTCGGTCATCGGCTGGTGCCCTCTCAACGAGACCCACCAACTGCTGCACGACCGCATCACCCAGCTGGACGATGTCACCCGGGCCATGTTCCTCGCCACGAAGGCCGCCGACACCACCCGCCCCGTGATCGACGCCTCCGGCTACTCGCACCGGGTCGCCGAGACCGACGTCTGGGACGCGCACAGCTACGAGCAGGACCCGGACGCCTTCGCCGCGCAGATGGCCGGGCTCGCGGACAACCGGCCCTTCGCCAACGAGCGAGGACCCGGCATGCCCTACTCCCTCCCCTACCGGGGCCAGCCCTATTTCGTCAGCGAGTTCGGCGGCATCTGGTGGGATCCCGAGGCGGCCGAAGCGGCAGGCAACGACACCACCGCCTCCTGGGGCTACGGTGAACGACCCCGGACCGAAGAGGAGTGGCAGCGGCGCTTCTGCGGACTCACCGGAGTACTGCTCGACAACCCGGACATGTTCGGCTACTGCTACACCCAGCTCACGGACGTCTTCCAGGAACAGAACGGCATCTACCGGTTCGACCGCAGCGAGAAACTCGACGTCGAGCGCGTCCGACAGGCCCAGCAGCGTCCCGCCGCCGTGGAGACCTCCTGACACCCGCGACACGGCACCCCGTACGCGAACCCGCCCCCCGGCGAACCCACGGTCCGACGTCGTCGTCCCCTGCAGCGGCGCATCACCGTAGCGCTCCGCCCTCCGCCGTCGTGGACCCCACGGCGGAGGGCGGACCGGATCCTGTCCGGCGGGCACCTTCCGCGGCTGGGCCGCGCACCGTCGCACGGCGCGCCGCCACGGCAGGCGAAGCACCTGTCACTGCCCGGACCGGCGCGCCGTCGGACTTCTCCTGGCCATCCAGCACCGGCTCGGAAAGCCCCATGAGGTATGCCACACGGGTTGCGGTCGCGCCCGTCGCCACGGCCCGGCCGACCGGCGTCCGGTAGCGACCCACCAGCCGCGGGCCCGCTCCACGGCCGTCGGGCGGTGCCCGTCGGGGGCTGTCCGCGGCCGCCGCCATGGTCCACCCGGACGATCAGTGCGGTCTTTTGGGCGCGCCGCGGCGCCGGCCCGCCACGCGTGGCGGGACGCTCGCCGTAGCCGCGACGACGGGTTCCCCCCGTCGGCGGGCCGGGCGCCGTATCCCCGAGCGCGGCGCCCGGCCAACGGTGTGGTCCGTCCGCGAGGACGGGCGGGGCAGCCTGCGTGCGGGGCCACTGCCATCGCGCGCCACTGCCCGGCACCGAACGGCATGCCGGTCGAGCAGCGACTTCAGTGCCGGGGTTGTGGCGCTGTGGGCGCGTCGGTCGGGGCGTGGCCGGAGTCGCCGGTCGCGGCAATGGCCCGGGAACCGGCCGTCACCAGGGAGCCGGGCCGTTCTCGTCGAAGTAGCCGCCACTGGGGCCGTTGTCGGGAAGGGTCGCCAGTTTGACGATGACCACGGCGCCCTGTTCGACCGTGCGGGCACCGGCGTGGTGAGTGAGGTCCGTGGCTGTCAGCCCGGGTGACGCCGAGTTGATCTTCATGTGTCCGTATCGCGGGTCCCTGCGGAATGCCTGGGCGTACTGAACGGTGAGCATGTTCAGCGCGGCCTTCGAGGAGGCGTAGGGCAGGATGTGGTCGGCGGCGGCGTAGATGGTCCCGGGCTCACTGGTGACGGACAGCGATGCACTGGTGCTGGAGACGTTGACGATCCGTGCCGCGCGCGAGGCGGCGAGCAGCGGCAGCATGGTGCGGGTGAGGGTGACGACACCGAAGACATTGGTCTCGTAGGTGGCTCGCATGTCCTGCGCCGTCGCGCTCAGGGCCGGGGTTTCGACGATTCCGCCGGCGTTGTTGACCAGGATGTCCATGACCCCGAACTCCTTTCGTATCTTCTCCGCGGCCCTTTCGACACTCCGCACATCGGTGACGTCGAGCTGCACCGGGCTGACCTTGATCCCCTCGGCGGCGAGCTCGGCAGCCGCGGTCTCGCCCCGGTTGAGATCGCGGCTGCCCAGCAGGACAGTCGCACCGTGGGCGCCGAGTTGACGGGCCGTCTCACGGCCCAGCCCCTTGTTGGCGCCGGTGACCAGCGCCACTGGGTTGTCGATCATTGAACGCTCCTGTGAACGGGGTTGTCGGGGCCGCGTGGGGACGACCCCGTGGAGGGAAGGGCGGGACGGCGTACCGGAAGGGAGTGACCTCGGTTCACGGCCGAACCTCTGCCGGCGTCCGTACCTGACGCTTCCTCGCGGGTTGCCGGACTGGTCACGAACAGACCCATGAGTCCGCTTGTGGCAACGTAACCGGACTTGTGAGTCCGGTCAAGGCCGACACCGTGCACCCGAGGGGCGGCCTCCTCACGCCGTAAGCGCAGACAGCAGATGGGCGCCCGAACACCGGACTCCTCAGTCCGGTACTGTGGGACCCACGGAACACGAGGTCCGGAACCAGAGAGGAAGCCCCCATGACCCAGGTACGGATCAGCGACGCCATCCGGGAGAGCGCGTTCCAGCCCAGCCGTGCGCTGGACCACGTGCTGGACACGTACTACGCCCCCGACTACGTCCACCGCAGCAACGGCCGCACGATGGACCGGGCCGGCTTCGCCCGCATGGTGGCCGGCATACGCGGCCGGGTGGTGGAGGGTTCCGTGACCGTGCTCGACGAGGTGTACGACGGCCCCCATTACACCGAGCGGCATCGCTACACGATGAAGCTCAGCGACGGGACGGTCGTCGATCGTGAGGTGTACTTCTTCGCGACGCTGTCCGAGGACGGTCGCTTCCGGCGAGTCGACGAGGCCGCCTTCGACCTCGGCTGAGGTGCCACCCGAGAACGCCCATCCCCGGAGGTCCCTCCCGCCCATGACGCAGAACCTGCCTCAGCGCGCCGACGCCCTGCGCAACCACCAGCGGATCGTCGCGGCCGCCCGCGCCCTGTTCGCCGAGCAGGGACCGCACCTGACCGTTCCCCAAGTGGCCGAACGGGCCGGGGTCGGGCGGGCGACGGTCTACCGCAGTTTCCCCACCAAGGAGGAACTGCTCCTGGAGGTCGCCCGCGACGGCTTCCGCGGGCTGGAGGACCTCACGCTGTCCGCCCTTGCCGCCGACGACGCCCATGAGGCGCTCGCCGACTACGTACCGGAGCTGTTCGACCGCCTCGCCCGCGACCGCGGCCTCGCAGCGGCGTTCTTCGAGGGGCGGCTGCTACCGGCCGGCCGGCTGGTCAAGCTGATCGGACGGCTGGTCGAGGCGGCGAGGACCTCAGGCCCGGTCCGCCCTGACGCCGGAGTCCTCGATGTCCGCGTGGTGCTCTGCGGCGTCATCCGCCAGCTCATCGTGCTGGACGAGCGGGACCCGGCTGTCTGGCGTCGCTACGCCCACATGGTCCTCGCGTCTCTCCGCCCCTGACCCCGCCGAACGCAACCGTCGCTCCTCTTCCTCGGCGACCTCGGCACGGTCGCGGGAAGGGCGCAGACCCGTGCCGGGTCCGCTCGGCGATCGAACAGCAGCGGCCCGGTACGCGATGTGCCGGTCCCTGTGCGGACATCGGCGGGCGACGTCGTTGTCCCCGGTGTCGGGGCCCTCGGCGCGGAGCCGGGCCGCGTCGGCATCACGACAGGGGGGTGCTCCAGAGCACCAGGGCGTCGAGGCCCGGGCGAGGGCGCGAGCCGGTCTCCCTGGCCCGCGCCCCAGGCCTGGCGGACCGGGAACCGGGCGCCGTGGCGACCCGGCAATGCGGAGCGCGTCCGGCCGGTGCGTGGCGATCCGCCTGGTCGCACCCGGTACACCGCGCGCCGATCCGGGGCCATCCGCCGGGCCTTCGCCCTCGGCTCACCGCCCGTCCCCGCGCGCCCAGGCCGGGGCCCCTGTCCGTGGGGGTGGTGGCCCCGCCGACGGGGGCGCGAGAGGTGCGGATCGATGCGCCCCATGGGAGGTGGGCGCATCGATCCGCGGTCGGCGACCGCAGGGGGCCGCCTTGCGCACGGAAGATCGAGCCGCTGCGGGCCCGCCGCGGGTCATCGGCGTGATCGGCGGCACCGAGGAGGGAAGGCCCGGTACGCGGGTGCCTTCGGGCCCGGCTTCAGTAGCCGGCGGTCAGGGCGCCGTCGATGGCCAGTGCCGCGCCGGTGATGAAGGGGCTCTCGTCCCCGAGCAGGAACGTCGCGAACGAGGCGATCTCCGCCTCGTCGGCGGCCCGGCCGGTCGGCTGCTGCGCGAGCAGGGCGTTCGCGGCATCGGGGTTCGACGCGGTGAAGCCCTGCCACAGCGGCGTGTTCACCAGCCCGGTCACCAGCGCGTTGACCCGCACCTTCTCTTTGGCCGCCTCCAGCGCCGCGGAGCGGGTGAGACCCACCACGCCGTGCTTGGCGGCCGCGTACGCACCCGCCCCGGGGTCGCCCACCACACCGACCACCGACGCGTTGTTGACGATGGACCCGCCGCCGCTGGCCACCATCGCCGGGATCTCGTGCTTCAGGCTGTAGAACACACTGGTCAGGTTGAGGGCCAGGACGTTGTGCCAGTAGGGCCCGTCGATCTCCCGGATGGGGCGCTGGCTGTCACCGCCGCCCGCGTTGTTGAAGGCGCCGTGCAGACCGCCGAACTCCTTCACCGCGACGTCGACGAGGTTGGCCACCTCCTCCTCGACGGTCACGTCCGTGGGGACGAACAGGGCCGTACCACCCTGGGCCGTGATCTCCGCGACAGTCGCCTCCCCACGCGCCTTGTCCCGCGCTCCGATCAGCACAGTGGCGCCCTCGGCCGCGGCACGCCTGGCGAGGGCCGACCCCATGCCGGAACTGCCACCGGTCACGATGATGACCTTCGACTGCAGACGGTTCGTCATGTGTGTCTCCGTTCGTGCTCCGGCGCGACGACTTCGCGTCCGGCCGGGGTGATGGCTGACAGGCGAGTGACTGATCGGCTCACGCATGGCCGTCCGGGTTCACCGGCTCCCCTCCGTTCCCGATCGGCACAGTACATCAGGAACGATCGGTCAGTAAATTTTGCCGGGCCGCCGCGACGGCCGCCCGCTCCCCCTCCAGGGAATCTGTACCGTTCGTTCTGGCAGGGCGTACACTTGCCCGCTATGGCACGCCTGCGGGAGTTCGACACGGAAGCGGCGGTGGAAGCGGCGATGAACGCCTTCCGCCGCAACGGCTACGACGGCACGTCGGTCCAGGACCTGGTCGACGTCACGGGCGTGGGGCGGGGCTCGCTGTACGCGGCCTTCGGCAGCAAGGAGGGCCTGTACCTCGCGGCCATGGACCGCTACCGGCAGTACTACGCCCTGCCCCTGGTGGAGTTCCTCCGCCAGGGCGCACCCGGCCTCGAACTGCTGAGGTACGTCCTGGTGGCGGCGATCGACGAGATCGTGCGCGACGGCAGCAGGCGCGCCTGCCTGATCGTCGGCGCCGTCGCGGGGCGGATCGCCCACGACCCACAGGTCTCCTCCCACGTGCGGTCGACCACGGAGATGCTGGAGGACGCACTGTACGAGGTCATCGCCGAGGCACAGGCTGACGGAGAGCTGTCCGACGGGCGCGACCCGCGGGACCTGGCCCGCTACCTCGTCATGACGATGCACGGCCTGCGCGTCATGGGGACCGTGAACCCCGACCGCACGGCGCTCATGGCGGTCGCCGAGACCGCGCTCAGCGCCCTCGGCTGAACCCCGGCACCGAGGCCGTGCGGCCCGGTTCGAGGTCGTACCGATGAGGCCGCGGGCCGGCGGTGAGACGCCGCACGGCCCATGAGCCGCCCCGGTCCGCTATGCCGGCGCTCCGCCTCCTACGGCACCTCGCATCCGTCCGCGTCACAGCCGGCTCGACCGGGCGCGCCCCGGACCGCCAGCTCGGGTGCGCGGTCACTCCAGCCCCGTCGCAGCACATCGGCGAACACCTCTACGGGCTCGGCACCGGAGACGCCGTACCTCCGGTCCACCACGAAGAACGGCACACCGGTGATGCCCAACCGCACCGCCCCTCCGCCTCGCGTACTCGGTCGGCGTACGCGCCCTTGTCGGCCGGCACGGCGCGCGCCTCGTCCGCGTCCAGTCCGACACTGACGCCGCGTTCCAGTTGGTGCTCGACGTCGAAGCCTCCTGCCTGCTGTCCCGCAGTCTGCTCAGTCGTCGAAGTGGAGGCCGGGCCGGGTCCAGAATGTGAGGTCACTGCTGGTGGCGACCGCCAGGGTCAGGCCGGAGGGAGAGAACCCGGCCGCTCGGAGTTCTGAGTACTCGGAGTGGAAGACGTGCCACCACGTCCCTCCCGTCGGGCCTTTGTGGGACCCGCCGTCGGCGGAGAGAATGACGCGGTCGTGGGGCCACTCGGGGGCTGACGACGTCCAGGGTCCAGCCGTCCGGCGTGGTGCTGTGCAGGCCGCCGCCGAAGAGTCCGGCCATGCGTACCGGGACGCCCTCAATTGGGCCGAGCCCAGGGCAGGTGAGGTCCGGGTGGGCGTCGGGGGTGCTCGTTTCCGGGTCAGGGTCCCGGTCGCGGGCGATCTGCTCTCCGGTGACCGCGTCCAAAAGTCCATGGCCGTCGCTGGACACGACCATGATGAGGTCGTGTCCGCTGTCGGGATGGACGGCAAATCCCATACCGAGAACGCCCCCGATGGGAGTCCTGCGGTCCATCACCGGCTGCCACGGCTCGGGAGCCGGCATGACGTTGGCGGCGAGGTAGCGCTCACGCAGCTTCTGCTGGTACTCCGTGATCAACTCGTCTCCTCAATGCAATCCGCGTAGAGGGTCTCTCGTGCAGCGGCCCACGTCGATTCGAATTCTTGGCGGGTGATCTCGGCAGCGCCGTCCGCTTCTTGCCATCCGCGCAGGGCGCCTTCCGCGAGGACGCCGTACTGCCGCTCGTAGGCGGCCATGGCCGCGAGGTCGCCACGGTCACGGATCTCGATGACCTCCGCCAGCGAGGCTGCGGTCACAGGCTCGCACTGAAGTCCTTGCAGGTCAACGTGGCGCAGGGCCCATTCCTCGCCGTCGAGCTCGAAGTACGACCAGACATCGCTCTCGCCGTCGTAGACGCGGAACACAGCCCCACGCTCACATGATCTCTCGGCGAGGAGAAGGCGCGTTCGGCGAGGCCCACGGACCGACCGCTTCCCGTTGATGCACCGGCGACGCCGTCCGACTCGTTCAAGCGAACGATCGCAGAGGAAACATCACGCTCAGTCTCGGCAGCTTGCGTGCTGCCTCGTCCTCGCGTCGCACGTGCCACCGCTGACCGAGCGGCCCCGAACTGCCCTCTCCATTGCCCTGTTCGGCCTCGGCAGCCTCATAAAACGCGTCGCTGCAGTCATCGTCGACACCGGTCAGGCCCCCGTACGCCTCCATCGCGACATAGTCGAGAGACTCCCACTCGGGCCAGTCGTCGTTCCACATCTCCCGCGGGCGTCCCACCAAGCACTGGACCTCCGGAACGTCGGCCAGACAGTCTGGATCAGCCAGTGCCCTGGAGAAGGCATCACGGCCGAGCCCCACCATCCACAGGCCGAAGTAGCAGAATCCGTCATCCGAACACCAGCCACCGAAGATCCGGTCCGCTGCTGCCCACAGATCCCACGTGAACGCTTCGTGCGTCACCTCGTCCAAGCGCATCTGGAACTGCACGACCTCGGCCAGCGGCCTTCGTGACAATTCGCCACGCAGCCACGCGAGCCGTTCGTCCGGGCCCTGCGCCTGATGCCGGCACTCCTCGATGAGCTCCCAGAAGGAATCAATGTCCACAGCGGCACTGTGTCAGACACCTCTGACAGCGCATGGGGCGACGAACTATGTTCGAGGGGTGGAGAATCCGGAGATCATCATCAAGCTCACCTCGGATGAGGCGCTGGTCCTGTCGGACTGGCTGGAGCAGGTGCAGATGACGGACGTCAGTCGTCTCGTCGACGACGCGGCGGTCTGGGCACCCCTTCACCGGATTGCTGGAACGCTCGACAAGTCGCTGCCGGGGATCTTTGCGGCGGACTATACCGAACGTCTGGAAGCGGCCCGCACCAGGCTTCGGCCAGCACTGGACGACAGCACCAGTGACGAGAAGGGTGCGGATGCGTGAAGCCCTACTCGGAGATGACTGATCGCGAGTACTTCGCCTGCGTCGGCCAACGTCCTGGCATGTTCGTCGGCAAGACCTCGTTCCACATGCTGACCGCGTTCCTGACCGGCTATGACCAGCATGCTCTCCGGCATGGTGGGCGCGGGCTCACCGGCTGGCATGACTGGCTCGTCGCCCGTCGCGGACGCGACTGCAATCACGCCTGGCCCGGCCAGGTCCTCCACATCGCCCTCCCGAACGGCTGGGACGACGTCTGGAACCTTCCGCCTGAGAACGAACAGCACGCGATCAAGGTCCTGTTCGAGCTCCTCGAAGAGTTCGCTGCCGAGTGCGAAGCAGCACAGGTCACACGATTCTCAGATTGAGTGAGACGCCAGGCCGCACCGCGTCTCACTCAAGATGACCCATCGCTGGTCACGGCCTCGGCGTGGTTCGCCTTCACTGAGACGGGACACCACTGTGACCCATCCGGGCACCGGCGACCCACGGTCGCGCGACACGAGGCGACGCATCTCCCCGACACCCCGGACGACGCCTAGGGGGGACAGGTCTACAGCTGTAGACTTATTTGTGTCTACAGTCGTAGGCCATTGCTGCGCACTGCCGCAGAGAGGGAAGAACATGGATTACCAACTGACGAACCGGCGAGCCCTGGTCACCGGATCGAGTTCCGGACTGGGTGCTGCCACGGCCAAGCTGCTGGCCGCCGAGGGTGCCACGGTGGTGGTACACGGACGCGACGAGCCGCGCACCCACGCCGTGGCCCAGGCCATCCGCACGGCCGGCGGGCGAGCCGAAGTCGCCATCGGGGACCTCGCGACCAACGCCGGTGCCGACGCCGTAGCACAAGCGGCGCTCGCCGGGGGGCCGATCGACATCCTGGTGAACAACGCCGGTTCCTACCGCCACCTTTCGTGGGCCGACGCCACCGAAGAGGACTGGCGGGAGACCTACGAGGTCAACGTGGTCTCCGGCGTGCGCATGATCAAACGACTCATGCCGCAGATGCGCGAGCGCGGCTGGGGCCGCGTCATCCAGATCGGCGGCGGTCTGGCGATCAAGCCGATGCCGGGCCACCCGCACTACAACGCCACGCTCGCGGCGCGCCACAACCTGGCCGTCTCGCTGGCCCGCGACCTCAAGGGCACCGGCGTGACGTCGAACGTCGTCTCTCCCGGTGCCATCCTCGTCGACGCGGTCAAGGACCTGCTCATGGAGATCGCCCCCGACCGCGGCTGGGGCGAGACATGGGCGCAGGTCGAGCGCGACGCGGCCAGGGATCTCATACCCAACGACCAGGACCGGCTGGGCCGTCCCGAGGAGATCGCCGCCGCGGTGCTTTACCTTGCGGGACCGCACTCCGACTACGTCAGCGGAGCCATCCTGCGGGTCGACGGCGGCCTGGTCAACAACCTCTGACGGAGCATGGGGCCGGCGGCTCGGTGGAACCCCGCGGGTTCCGCCGAGCCGCCGGCGGACCGCGGCCGCCCTTCGCTCCTCGCCGGCCGGGCGCTCCGGACCGTGTCGCGCCTCACCCTTGTCTTCCGTGCAGGGCACGGGCGCGAGGAGCACCTGGGCCAGGACCGGGTGGGGTGGTCCTCCGAGTACTTCTGGGCCACCGCCGCACCCATGCTGCGAGCCACGAGCACCGGCTGGTCCAGGCCGCCGCCCCGGGGGCGAGACCCTCCGGGGCGGCGGCGACTGCGGCGTTCAGTGCACGGGAACGGATGTCGGCGCGTCCTCGGGGGACGGGCTGCGGTGCGGTCGGGGGGCATTGACCGCGACGAGGGAGACCAGCGCGGACACGACGAGGAAGGCGACCGCCCACCAGTAGGCGGTGCTGAACCCGTGCACCAGGGCGGCGTCGGCGGCCCTCGTCCCGTGTGCGTGACCGGCGAGGTAGGCGGCGGTGGAACCGGCGGCGATGGTGTTGAGCAGCGCGGTGCCCACCGAGCCGCCGACCTGCTGCGAGGTGCCGACCATCGCGGAGGCCACACCGGCGTCCTGTGGCGCGACACCGTGGGTGCCCAGGCTCATGGCGGGCATGAAGGCGGTGCCGATGCCCAGTCCGGTGACGATCTCGGCGACGACCAGCAGGCCGTAGGAGCTGTCCTGGCGCACCAGGGCCAGCAGCAGGACGCCGACCGCGGTGACGAGGTAGCCGCCGGACATCAGCAGGCCGGGCCGCATCCTGGCCGACAACCGGGTGCCCAGGACCATGGAGCCGAACGCCTGCGCGACGCCCAGTGGCACGAACGCCAGACCCGTCACGACCGGCGAGTAGCCCTTCACCACCTGGAGGTAGTAGCTCAGGAGCAGGAACATGCCGAACATGCTCATCACACCGAAGCCCACCGACAGGTAGGCGCCGGCCCGGTTGCGTTCGGTGAGGACGTGCAGCGGCAGCAGAGGCGAGGTGATCTTGCTTTCGACGATCACGAAGGCCACCAGGAGCACCACCGCCGCGACGAGCAGGGTGACGGTCAGGCCCGAGGACCAGCTGCGGCTCTCCGCCTCGGAGAAGCCGAAGACCAGGGCGACCAGCCCCAGGGTGGCCAGGACCGCGCCGGGTACGTCGATGCGGTTGCGCTCGCCCTCGGTGGGGATGTCGCGGACCACGGTGAGCGCGCCGACGATGCCGATGACGGCGATGGGCACGTTGACGAACATCGACCAGCGCCAGTTCAGGTACTCGGTGAGCACACCGCCCAGGAGCAGGCCCAGCACGCCACCGGCGGTGGCGATGGCGCCGAAGACACCGAAGGCCTTGGCACGTTCCTTGACGTCGGTGAAGGTCAGGGAGATCAAGGCGAGGGCGACCGGCGCGAGCAGGGCGCCGAAGACACCCTGGCCGGCCCGGGCGACCAGCAGGACGCCGAGGTTGCCGGCGGCTCCGCCCAACGCGGAGGCCAGCGCGAAGCCGACCAGGCCGATGGTGAAGGCCCGCTTGCGGCCCAGCAGGTCGCCCACGCGCCCGCCGAGGACGAGCAGACCGCCGAAGGCCAGGCCGTAAGCGGTGATCACCCACTGCCGTCCGCCGTCGGAGAAGTGCAGTGCGTCCTGGACCGAGGGCAGTGCGATGTTCATGATCGCGCTGTCCAGGATCACCATCAGCTGGGCGATGGAGATGAACCCCAAAGCGGCCCAACGGCGCGGGTTCGGATGCGGGGATGTTGCAGACATGGCTGAAGCGGTTCCTCAAAGACGGGTGGAGGGATTCCTCAATGGCTGTTGGGGCTCGGCGGCGACATTCGTCGCACTCGTCCCGGCCTTCCGGTCCCGGCTGCTCGCGTCGGCGGCCGAGGGTTTGGAAACTTCCGCGCCGCTTGCGTCGAGTTTCTCCAGCGGCACGGGCGCCCTTCGCTCACCACCATACCCGGTTCAGGAACGACCGGTCGGTAAAGATGGGTGGCGCTGAACACGCCTGGCAGCGGTCAGGCGTGCCGGGCGGGTACGCCCCGAGCGAATCCGGGACCGCCCGAGGCGACGACATCAAGGACGGCAGCACATCGCCCGCCGGGTGGCGCCCATGGACGCCTCGACGTGCGGTCGGGCGGGTTATTCTATACTGACCATTCAGTAAATGATCGAGGCGGTCGTGTGCGGCCGCGGCGTGCGTCCGGCAACCGCTCAGGACACCCCCCATGAGAGGAAGAAATGAAAGCTGTAGGCGTTTTCCGGTACGGCGGGCCCGAGGTGCTCGAGGTCGTGGAGCTTCCCGTACCGGATGTCGGACCGGGACAGATCCGCATGCGCGTCCACGCGGCGGCGGTGAGCCCCGCCGACGTGCTGCTGCGCATGGGGTACACCGACGCGATGCTCGCGGGCCGTCTGACCCCGCCGTACCGGCCCGGGATGGACGCCGCCGGCGTGGTGGACGCGATCGGCCCGGGCACGGTGACCGACCTCCGGGTCGGTGACCGTGTCATGGCGATGGTCGTGCCCATCGACCCCAGCGGAGGCGCCTACGCCGCATACGTCGTCCTCGACGCACGTCAGGTGGTCAGGGCCCCCGCCGGGACGACGCACGTCGAGGCCGCCACGCTCCCGATGAACGGACTGACCGCACGCCGCGCGCTCGACGTGCTCGGGCTCGCCCCCGGGCAGTGGCTCGCCGTCACCGGCGCCGCGGGCGCCGTCGGGGGCTACGCCGTCCAACTCGCCAAGGCCGACGGACTGAACGTGGTGGCCGACGCCGCCCCGGCCGACGAGGAACTCGTCCGCTCACTGGGCGCCGACCACGTCGTCGGCCGGGGACCGGGTCTCGCCGGACGCATCCGCGACGTCCTCCCCGAGGGCGTACACGCTGTCGTGGACGCCGCGATCACGGGGCCCGAAACCCTCTCGGCCATCCGCCCCGGCGGTCAGATCGCCCTGGTGCGGACCGATGAGGAACCGGGGGTCACTCCTCTGGGAGACGGAGGCGAGGTCCACGTCCGCAACGTGTTCGTGCCCGATTACCGCTACGCCACGGACAAGCTCGACGCCCTGCGCCGACTGGCGGAGCAGGGCCGCGTCTCCCTGCGGGTGGCCGGAGAGTACCCCGCCGACCAGGCAGCCGAAGCGCATCGCCGCTTCGAGGCAGGCGGTGTGCGCGGCAGGCTCGTCCTCGTCTTCTGAGACGCGGCGCGGAAGGGCGGCGGATTGGCTGGCCGGCGACCGGGATCGTCCCGTGCACGGTTCCGGCGCTCGGGCGGCCCGCCCGGTGACCACATCGGGCGGTTCCCGGGCAAGTCGCCGTCACGACCAGCGAACCGCACGCGGGTGCGGCCCCGGACCTTCCGGCCCACACCCGCTCGGCGGGAACTCAGCGGGGCACCAACGAGGGGCGGTCTCCACAAGGCCGCCCCTGATCCACCCTCGGCCGCCTCCGTCGCGGCCGCGCCCCGGGTCGGATGGGCACTTTTTCAGGTTGCCGGGACATGCTCCTACCCGACGGTCACTGCCTCACCGACCGGGATACGCGCGTACTCGGTGCCGCCCTTGAAGTCCAACCAGTCGTCAAAATATGCCTGGCCCAGCTCATTGAGCGTGGCGTCGTGGATCGGGAACGCCCGCCTGGGTCGCACCGCTCGCACGAAGGTCAGTGCCTCGGCGAGCTTGAGCCAGGGCGCGGCGGCCGGCACGAGCAGTGTCTCCACCGGCGACGGCGGGACGAACAGCGAGTCGCCCGGGTGATAGACGGTGCCGTCGACGACGAAGCCGACGTTGGCGCAGCCGGGCAGGCCGTCGTAGATCTCGGCGTGTGCCCCGCCCACGACGTCGACGTCGAACCCGGCCGCCTCGAACCGTTGCCCCGCCTCGACGGCGACCGTCGCACCGCCCAGTTCGGGGGCCGCCTCGACCGCCGCCGACGGCAGGTACACCCGGAACGCGGAGTTGCTCCGGCTTGCCGCGACGAGCTTGCCGACGTCGAGGTGGTCGGGGTGCTCATGCGTCACCAGTACCTCGTCGACCCCTTCGAGGGCTTCGGCCTCGGAGAACGTCCCCGGGTCAATCACCAGCACCCGGTCGTCGTCTTCCAGACGCACGCAGGCATGGCCGTATTTGATCAAGCGCATAAGCCACTATGGCAGGTGGCTGAGGGCGAAGGCTCAGGTCGATCAGGCCGTGCCAGAGATCAGACTGCGCCACAGCGCGACAGACAACCCGAACAGCCACCACAATGCGCATACCGGGGTCACTCACCAAGAATCATTACAGGATCTGCACAGGCTGTCGGTCACTGAGACACACTCCTGGGCGTTCTGGGCGCGCAAAGCTTCCTTGTGGTCCTGCGCGCAGGACGTGAAGGACTCGACCTGCGCGTTGATGCCGCGAGTCCAGGCCACGTCGCGCGCCGCGGTGGCGCCCGCGTCGTTCTGGGAACTGCGCATAGGCGCCGCCCTCCGGACCGTTCGGCATGGCCACCGCCATCACCCGGCCCCCCGGCCGCAGGTCGGTGACCGTGCCGCTGCCGATCTCGTCCAGCACACCGGTCGCCTCCATTCCCGGGACGTACGGAGGTACCGGGGATGTGGCGCCCAGCGCGCCGATGCGCAAGTAGCGGTCACCGGGGTTGACCGTGGCCGCGTGCACCCTCACGCGCACCTGCCCGGGACCGGCGTGCGGCTCGGGCACCTCGAAGACCCGCAAAGCCTCCGGACCACCGAATCGGGATACGCCGACCGTCTTCATGAGACCTCTCGTGTGGACCGGACACCGCACGGACGGGCTTCGAGGTGCGGCAGGCACGTCATCCTGCGCCGGATCAGCCGACGATCTGCGCGGCACCTGCGTCCGAGGCCCGCTCGATGGCGTCCATGAGCCGGTGACGGCGGTGGGCGTGGGCGAAGTCCGGAACGGTGTGCGTGCCGTAGCGCAGGTCACGGGCGAGAGCGGAGTAGAGCGCGGCGACGTTCCTGGCGGGCCCGGCGAGTTCCGCGGGGATGTCGCTGGAGTACTCGGCGGGCACCTCGAGTGGGGACACGGCGGTGTCCGTGCCGAAACCGGCCTGCAGCGACAGATCCGTGACCTGGATGTTTCCCCAAGGAGCGGTCACGACGATGTCACCGTCGGTGCCGTTGATCTCCCAGCGGAAGTTGTCGCCGCGCGAGGTGCCCCCGCGGTAGAACACCGAGGCGGCGGCGCCGTTCTCGAGCGTGCCGATGAGGGCGATCTGGTCCGGGGAGGTGACGGGCACGACGGTGTTGCCGTTGTCCACGACGGTGACCTCCTTGCGGCCCACGACCAGGTTCGCCGACACCTGGCGGAACTCCCCGAGCGTCACGTTGAGCGCGTCGATGGCGTGCACGGCGGCGCCGGACAGGGGCGTGGCGCCCTGGGTGCGGTCGAACCAGTACGCGTGCGCCTGGGTGGTCTCCGGACCCCAGACCATGCCGGAGCCGACCAGGGTGGTGCCGATCACGCGGCCGATCCGGCCGTCCTCTATCAGCCGGCGGACGTAGCGCAGTTCCGGGTGGTAGCGGCCCTGGAGGCCGATGGCGGTGCGTACGCCGGCGGCTTCGGCTCGTCGGACGACGTCCGCGGCCTCCGCCTCGTTCAGGGAGAGCGGCCATTCGCTGTAGACGGTCTTGCCCGCGTCGACCGCCGCGGAGATGAGCTCCTTGTGGAACGGAACCTTCACCGCCACCACGACGACGTCCACCCCGGGGTGGGCGATGAGGTCGGCGTGGTTGTCGTAGGCCGCCTCCACACCGAACTCCTTGGCGGCCGCCTCGGCGGACTCACGGCGGCTGGTGCTGATGGCCCGCAGTTGGTAGCCGGGCAGGGCCTTGAGGGCGGGGACGTGGCTGATGGAGGCCCAGCCTCCCTGGCTCGCGCCGATGATTCCGACACCGATGGTGGTCATGCGGTTTCTCCTGGGGTGAGGCCCTGAGTGGCGTTGGGGGAAGGGTTTCGGCTCCGGCGGCCCGCCGCGCCCGGCGGCCCGCCGGTTGCGCGGGTCGGCCGGTTGCGCGGGGCGCCGCGGGTCGGACGGCTACTTCGCCGGGGTCGAGGCGGCCGGGAGGTTGGGCACGTCGTCCACGCGGAAGCGGGTCAGCAGCGTGCTGTCGATGTACCAGTGCCCCTTCACCTTCTTGTACGTCTCGTGGTACTGCCCGTAGCCGTGGAAGCCGTTCTTGTAGGGCGAGCCCGGCGGGAAGCTGACGTAGTCCTCCATCGCCCAGGTCCCGGTGGCCGTGTTCCCGTGCACCTCGATCTCCGGCAGGAAGCCCTGGTGCGCGGTCGGCGCGTTGCCCAGCAGGGCGGCGGTGGTCCGGGCCATCTCCTTGCCGCTGCTGTACTTCTTGCCGACGTCGATCGTGGGGTGGGCGGTGAAGAGTCCGGCCAGCTTGGACCACTGCTTGGTGTCGATGTAGCGGAAGTAGCGGGCCTTGAGCTGGTGGATCTCCTCGATGTCGGCCAGCCGTCGCACGGTGGCGGCGTCGGACGCGGAGCGGTCGTGCCCGGCGTGCGTGCTGTGCGCGCCGGTGACGGCCGTCGCGGTCGAGGAGGTCAGCGCCACGACGCCCGCACCCCCGACCAGCAGCGCGGCGGCCGCGGCCGCACTCGCCACGCGGAAGCGGCGGGCGGACCGCCGGGGAGTCTCCTGCTCGTCCATGAAGAGTTGCCTTTCGATTCGATGCCGGATGCGGCTCCGGCGCCTGCCGGAACGCGTGATCGCGCACCGCCTCGTCCACGCGGCGGAGCAGCGTCCTGACGTTCCGCGGGCCGGCAGGCGTTGCTCGCAAGTGAACTCGACTTGGAACGAAAGGTCAAAAAAACATCCAGTGGACCACGTCACACATTAATTAAAATCCTTACCATCCGTTCCTGAACCGCTTCGCGAGACTCTCGCGACACCGACACACATGAGCCCGTCGGACGTCGGCCGAGCCCGGGCCGCGGGGACGGGAAGGGGGCTGTCCCGGCCGCCGGTGTCGGCAGCGACGCGCGAGATCCGCGCGCACCGCGCCCCACCCGCCCGGCCCGGTGCCCCGTCCCGGCACACACCATCCCGGCGACTGAGACGCGGACAGGCCCCGGAGAAACCGGGGCCTGTCCGCTGCGGCGACCTGTGGGGTGATCAGGCGGGCGTGAGTCCCGGCTTGCCGGCCTCGGTGACGAAGGAGCCGGCCGTGGTGACGGGGGCGCCCGGCGTGGTCACGGCGGACACCGTCTTGAAGTCGGCGCGGGCCGCGTCCTTGCCGAGGGTCACCACGGCGTAGCCCCGGCGGCCGTTGTAGAACCGCAGGTGCGGGTTGGCCTGCATGTACGTGGCCCAGTTGGAGGGCTTGTCGGAACCGTCCTTGCCGCTGGTGATCGAGCTGGTGACGATCTCCGTGCCGAGGGTCCTCGACGCCGGGTCGTCGAAGTCCTTCTTGATGTCGAAGCCGTAGTGGACGTGGACGTCACCGGTGAGGACGACGAGGTTGTCCCGGCCGGCGGACTCCCAGCCGTCCAGGAGGCGCTTGCGGGAGGCCGGGTATCCGTCCCAGGAGTCCATGGACACCTTGAAGTCCGACGTCGCGCCGTCCTTGCGCTGCGCGAAGGTGACCTGCTGGGGAACGACGTTCCAGGTCGCCTCGGAGGTGCGCCAGCCCTCGATGAGCCACCGCTCCTGCGTGGCGCCGGTCATCGTGCGGGCCGGGTCCTGCGACTGCGGTCCCGGGACCTGCCAGCCGTCGCCGTACGCCTGGTCGGAGCGGTACTGGCGGGTGTCGAGGATGTCGAACTGGGCGAGTCGCCCGAACTGCAGACGCCGGTAGAGCTGGGCGTCCGGGCCGTGCGGGAGCTGCCGGCGCCGCAGCGGCTGGTTCTCCCAGTACGCACGGTAGGCGGAGGCCCGCCGCAAGAGGAACTCCTCCGTGGGCACGTCGTTCTCGGGGGTGCCGTCCGCGTAGTTGTTCTCCGTCTCGTGGTCGTCCCAGGTGACCACGAAGGGGTGCGCCGCGTGGGCCGCCATCAGGTCGGGGTCGGACTTGTACAGGGCGTACCGGAGCCGGTAGTCCTCGAGGGTGAGCGTCTCGCGGTTGAAGTGCGGGGGCAGCTCGCGGTCGGTGTAGGCGCGGGCGCCGCCGGCCGCGGTCACCGCGTACTCGTAGAGGTAGTCGCCGAGGTGGAAGACGGCGTCGACGTCCTCGTCCGCCAGGTGGCGGTAGGCGGTGAAGTAGCCGTCGTGGTACGCCTGGCAGGACACCGCCGCCAGGCGCAGCTCGGTGAGCCGGGCGCCCTTCGACGGCGCGGTACGGGTACGGCCCACGGGGCTGATCCACCGGCCGACGCGGAACCGGTAGTACAGGACGCGGTCGGCGTCCAGGCCGCCCACCTCGACGTGCACGGCGTGGTTGTACTCCGGGTGCGCGTCGACGGTGCCCCGCCTGGTCACTCGGGTGAAACGCTCGTCGTGGGCGAGCTCCCAGCGCACCGTGAAACGCTTCTGCGGCAGGCCGCTGCCGCTCTCGTACGGGCGGGGGGCGAGCCGGGTCCACAGCAGCACCGAATCGGGCATCGGGTCGCCCGAGGCCACGCCCAGCGTGAAGGGGTTCTCGGTGATGTGGACGGCGCTCGCCTCGGCCGCCGCGGCGGTGCCGCCCAGCGGGATGTTCACGGCGAACGCCAGCGTCGCAGCCGCGCCGGTGACGGTCAGGAAGCGACGCCTGTCCAGGTGACGTACCGCGTCGCGGAGTTCGGTGGCGTGCCCGGACGAGGAGGGTGATGCGGAAGGCTGCATGGGTTCGCAATCCCTGACGTGAGAGGTACGGCCGTACGGCCCGGTCGTTGCTGTCAGGGGCATTGCACTGGCGCGGTGCGGCGCGCAGTCACCGACCGGTTGGCGGGCACATGTATGCACGGTGACCGTTGGTCTTCGGCGCCACCGCGAAGTCCGCGACTCCCAGGTCCTGTACGAACTCGCCGTCCGGCATCGCCAGTTCGTTCCCCGAACCCCGGCAGGTACCCGGTTCCGGAACGCCGCCGGCCACCTCGAGGCGACCGCGCTCGGAACCGGTCGGGCGACGCATGACGAAGGGGTCTGCCCGCGACCGCGCGGTCGCGGGCAGACCCCCTTTCCCAGGAGACGCGCCTACTTCTTGAAGCCGTAGTTCATCAGCTTCGTCGCGTCCGACGTGCGGTTGGTCGCCGAGGAGGAGGCGAGCACGGTCCCGATGACCGTCTTGCCGTTCCGGGTGGCGGCGAACACCAGGCAGTACTTGGCAACCGAGCCGGAACCGGTCTTGACGCCGATGGTTCCGGAGTAGCTGTTCAGCAGCGTGTTGGTGTTGGTCCACGTCATGTAGCGGTAACCACCGCTCTTCGTGGTCACCTTCTGCTTTGTCTTCTTCGTCTTCACGACGCCGCGGAAGGTGGAGTACTTCATCGCGTTGCCGGCGAGCTTGGTCAGGTCACGGGGCGTCGAGTAGTTCGCCCCGTTCCCGATGCCGTCGAACGAGTCGAAGTGGGTGTTCTTCATGCCCAGGCTCTTGGCCGTCGCGTTCATCTTGCCGATGAACGACTTGACCCGTGCGGCCCGCGTGGAGCCGCTGCCGAACTTGTCGGCGAGGGCGTAGGCCGCGTCGCAGCCGGACGGCAGCATCAACGCGTACAGCAGCTGACGGACGGTCACCTTGTCGCCGACGATCAGGCGCGCCGAGGAGGCTCCCCTGGAGACGATGTAGTCGCTGTACGCCTTCTGGATCGTGACCTTGGCGTCGAGGTTGAGATGCGGCTGGGCGAGCACGACGCGAGCGGTCATGATCTTGGTCGTGGAGCCGGTGGAGCGACGGGTGTCGGCGGCCTTCGAGTAGAGGGCCTTACCGGTCCCGTTGTTCATCACGAAGCCGCCCTTGGCGGTGATCGTGGGCACCGCCGGGGCCGCCGCCTGAGCCGGGGCGGTGAGCGCCCCCGCGGACACCACCGCTCCCGCGGTGAGGGTCACCGCGACCACACGAGGTATTGTCTTTATGCCGTTTTTCAATGTGTATACCTCAAATACTCCTGTGGGTTGACGGCATGACGAGGCCGTCAACCTGTAAGGACTTTCGGGGGCGGCAAAAAGATGTAGCGGGCCACACGGTTTCCCATGTTCTCCCGCGCCCCCGCCGACGGAAGGGCCGAACCTCCCCCGCCCGGCTCGGTCAGGCCTCCGCGCCCGGCACCACGGTGCCGGTCCGGCAGCCCGCCGGCCACCGCTCCGGGCGGTCGGGCGGCGGGCGGACTCGCGCCTGACGGGCGCGGCCGGCCCCCCGAGGGAGACCGGCCGGCCGTGGTCGTGCGAGCTTGCGCCGGTGTGCGCCGACGGCCCGCTGCGGGGCCGCCGGCGGCGTTCCCGGCGCTCCCCGGCTACTTGCGCTTCAGGGTGAAGTCGGCGGTGACCGTCGCTCCCTTCGTCAGCTTCACTGTCGTGACGGTCGGCTGGTAGCCGTCCTTGGCGACGATGACGGTGAGCGGGTTGTTGCGGACGTCGAGCCACAGGCCGTACGTGCCGTCGGCGGACGTGGTGAGCGTGTAGCTCGAGGCCCAGCTGTCGATCTGCACGGTCGCCCCGGCCAGCGGTGCGCTGCCGCCGCCGGCCTTGTTGCCCAGGACGACGCCGGTGATCTTCCCCCAGGTCTTGGGCGGGTTGACGTGCAGGCTGACCGGGATGGGCGCCGCGGAGTAGGGCGTGTCGGTGCCCACGCTCAGGCTCGCGGTCAGGTCACCGGGCTGGGTCACCGACTCGGCGGCGGCGTTCAGCGAGACGGTGACGGTCGCACTCGCGCCCGGCTGGAGGGTGAGCTCCTGGACGCTCGTGCTCAGCCAGTCGACGTCGCCCGAACCGCCCTGGTCGTAGCCGGGCAGCAGCTCGACCCTGTTCGTCGGCGTGCCGGGGGCGTTACCGCCGCCGACCTTGTAGAAGCCGGGCGCGCCGCCGCCGCGGTAGCTGGCGACGTTGGCGTTGGGCAGGGTGCCCCAGGTGCCGGACTGCGGGTCGAAGGCCTGGCCGCGGTTGGTGAGGGCGTTGTTGCCGACACCGCCGACCATCAGCAGACGGCCGTTGGCCGCGGCGTAGGACGAACCCCATTGCGGGGCCGGGACGTCGGCGAGCTGCGACCAGCTGTCGGTACCCGGGTCGTAGACGTAGGAGTGGACGATGTCGTTCTCGCTCGCTCCCAGACCACCGGCGCAGTAGATCTGGCCGTCGATGGCGCCGCACGCCTCCCACGAGATGGGCTCGGGGTAGGCGGCGATCTGGGACCAGCTGTCGGAGGCCGGGTCGTAGACGCTGGCGTCGGTGGTGCCGCAGGAGTTGGTGCCGCAGCCGCCGATCATGTACAGCTTGCCGTCCAGGACGGTGGTGCCGGAGCCGGCGTACGGCTTGGGCGCGGACGCGCCCGTGCTCCAGCTGTCCGACTGCGGGTCGTAGATCTCCAGCTTCGCGTCCGGGGAACCGCTCGGACCCCAGCCGCCGGCGACGTAGAGCTTGCCGCCGATGAAGCCGTGCGCGGGGTCTTCACGGGTGTCCGAGGCGCTCGCCAGCTTCGTCCAGCTGCCGGCGACGGGATCGAGCACGTACAGGTCCTTGACGTCGGTCGATCCGTTGTAGCCGAAGGCCGAGTAGACCTTGCCGTCCTGTGTGTCGACGGCGTTGTCCATCAGGGCGCCCGGCAGGTTCGGCGCCGCCTGCCACGTGTCGTCGGAGGGGGCGGCCGCCGCCGGCCCGGCCTTGCGGGCCGCCGCGTGCGCCTTGCTGGCCAGCGGGTTGAAGTCACCCTTGACGTTCTGCAGGGCAGCGCCCTTGGCCTGTTGGGTGAAGCCACCGGACTGTTCGCCCAGTTTGACCGTGGCGGCGGCGCCGCCGGTGTTCTTGACGGTCAGGTTCTGCGTCTTGGACCCGCCCCAGGCGACGGAGGCGGCCACCGACGCCGGGGTGATGGTGACCTTTCCGGCCTTGAGCTTGAAGTTCGCCTGGACGGCGCTGTCGGCGCCGGCCTTGACGTTCTTGGTCAGCGACGTGTACTTCCCCTTGGCGGCGGTGTACGGGTGGCTGCCGAAGGCGGTCGAGACGAACGAGTAGAAGCCGTCGGGCAGGTTCGGGTCGTCGGGAGTAGCGGTCGTGATGGTCTTCTCGGTGGGCTTGTCCTGGCTGGTGACCGTGGCACCGACGATGCCGGTACCGGTGTTGGCGTCGGTCACGGTGCCCACGACCAGGCCGGCGGGGACGGCGGTGAGTTGCCGGTCGCCGACGAGAACGTTGTCGACGGCCCACCACCAGCCGTAGCTTGCGCTGAAGTGGAAGCGCAGCTGCACCTCGGCCTTGCCGGCGAAGTCGGACAGCGACGCCTCGATGTGGTCGCCGGTGACGTCCGATCCGGGCGACCAGACCCTGGTCCAGGTCTTGCCGCCGTCCGCCGTCGCCTCGAGGGCCGCGGTCTGGCCGCCGAACGACCTGTACTCGGTGTCGAAGGCCACCACGGGGTCGTTCTTCCCGGTGAAGTCGTAGACCGGGCTGACCAGCGAGCTGTCCTGGGTGGCGGTACCGCCGAAGTGGTCGCTGTCGACGATGGCGAAGGCACCGTCACCACCGGTGTGGTTCCCCCGGTCGCCGGGGTCGTCGAACTGCCAGCCGCCCGTGGTGCCCTCGGCGTTGGCCACCTTCCAGTCGGCGGGCGGTGCGTCGGTGGCGGCGAACGGTTCGGTGGTGCCGGTCACGTCGATCCGGTATCCGGGCGGGGTGGCCGTCCAGGAGTCGACCGGGACCGCGACGCCGACCGTCTGGGCGGAGTCACCGACGGTGACCGTCTTGGTGACGGTCTTGTAGCCGGGTGTGGCCGCCGCGACGTGCAGGGTGTAGGAGTGCCCCTCGGGCAGGTCCAGGCTGTACGAGCCGGTCGCGGGATCCGTCCACACCACTCCCGGGACGCCGTCCGCGGTGATCTTGGCGTAGAGCGGCCAGCCGTGGCCGGAGCCGTCGGTGACCTTGCCGGCGACCGTCTGGCTCGGCACCGCGGTGAGGGCGAAGTTCTCGGTGACGGTCCCGTCCTCGTCGACCACGACCCCGTCGGCCGAGCCCGCGGCGTAGCCGAACGCCTCGACCGAGACGTCGTAGGTGCCGGTGGGCAGGGTCAGGGAGTACGCGCCGGAAGCGTCGGTGTGGGCGACGCCGGTACCCGCCGTGACCGTGGCACCGCTGACCGCCTTGCCGGTGGCGCTGTCGGTCACGGTTCCGGAGATCACGCCGTGCGCGCCGGTGCGGAACGCGCTCAGACCGGCGGGCGTGCCCAGGCCGGTCGGGCCGTCGAAGCCCTCGGCGCCGTTGCACAGGTACGACGGGGAGCAACTGCCGTTGCTGCCCGTGGTGATGTCGTTGAGCCCGGTACCGGCCTCGTACGGGTAGGCGTTCGGGTACGATCCGGCGACGGGGGTGCCGGCGGCGGCGTACACCGAGGCGATGATGGGCGCCGAGACGCTGGTGCCACCGTAGACCGCCCAGCCGTTGTGGCCGTAGGTCTGGTAGACCGCCACGTCCTCCGCGACGGCCGACACGTCGGCCAGCGCCCGGTTGTCACAGCCCGTGTCGTGCTGGAAAGCGGGCTTGGGCTCGTACAGCGAGCACCCGGACCCGGCGAGACTCCAGGCCGATTCGGTCCAGCCACGCGTGGTCGACGGATCGCGGGTCAGCGTGGTGCCGCCGACCGAGGTCACGAACTGCGAGGCGGCCGGATAGCTGACGCCGTAGCCGTAGTCACCGGTGGACGCCGTGATCGCGACACCTGGGTGGTTGTAGTGGGCGTCCAGCTCCGTGGTCTCGGACGGGTCCTCGCCGAAGCCGCCGCGGTAGTCGGTGCCGTACGAGTTCGAGACGTACTTCGCACCGAGCGCGACGGCCTGGTCGACGGCCGCCGACAGGCTCTCGAAGCTGTTGTCGTCGGCCTCGACGAGCAGGATGTGCGCGTTGGGCGCGATCGCGGAGACCATGTCGAGGTCGAGCGAGATCTCGCCGGCCCAGCCGGGGTCGGGCTGCGGGTAGTCGGTGCCTCCGCGCTGGTCGACCTTGCGGAAGCACCCGTTGTCCGTGGTGCAGGCCGGCAGTCCGAACTGGGCCCGGTAGACGGCGAGGTCCGCTTCCGCGGTCGGGTCGTCGAAGGCGTCGATGATGGCGACGGTCTGCCCGCCGCCTCCGTCGCTGGGCAGGTCGTAGGCGCTCTGCAGATCGGCCGCGCCATAGCCGGCCGGCGTGTCCACCGCGGGCACCAGGCCCTTGACCGGCTTCACGTCGGTGCGGCGCAGGGCGAAGCAGCTGAAGTGGCCCGACTCGGCCGTGTCGCAGGTGGGTTCGAAGGAGCGGCGGACGCCGGTGGCCGAGGCGGCGGGCTTGGCACCCGTGGCACCTGCGGCCGAGGCCGGCGCCGCCTGCACCCCGAGCACCGCGATCGCGGCGGCTCCGAGGAAGGCAAGGGCTCTGGTCATCGGTCGGCGGACAGGGTCAGTGGTTCTCACTGGTCTGCGCAACGTTTCTCCCATGCGTGCTTGCAGGGATCGCGAGCCGTGTACGGCTCCTGGCGGCGGGGGACGCCTGGGCGCTCACCGCCGGAGCCCATTAGCTGGTTGCGTTCTGTTCATGTCAACTGGGCCTCCCGACGGCTTCGGTGACGCAACGTCATGGGGCAGGCACGCAACGTGCGGATCCTGTCGTGACTTTTTGATGTTCTGTGTGGATTACACGTTCCTTCGTGTTCGCTGAGTGAACGCCGGGCTTCGGCAATCCGTGGCTGTTCACAGCGCGTATCGAGGGCGTGAATACGACACGCGGCGCAAAGCCGCCAGCCGCCCGCGGGCGCCGGGTCGGGCCTCCGGATGGGCCTTTGTGCAGCTCAGCTTGGTCCGGTGGCCACTCGGTGGCCCTTGAGCGCGGCTCCACGAGGCCGATGACCCGCCGGCCCGCTCCCCGCGCACGCCGCTCCCCCGATCCGGTCCTCGAAGGTGGCCGACCTCCCGTGAGCGCCCGGCGCACCAGTTGACCGATCGGGCGGCGCACCGGCCCACGCGCAACCGGTCCGGAGCCACGACGTCGGCGCCGGCTGCCCGTCCGCCACCACCGCGTGGCTCCCGGCCCGCCGCAGCCGTCCCGATGACGCGGACCTGGCGCGTCGACCGCGTCGAGTGAAGGGCGGGGGCGCCGCCGAGTCCGGAGGGCGCCCGTCCCCGCAGAGCGCCCCGCCCTTAGCGGCGGCCGCGCGCCCCGGGCGGTTCCGGTCGGCGCAACGTCCCCACCGTGAGCGCCCGTCCGCCGGACCGCTGCGCCCCCGCTCCTCTCACCCCGTCAGGTCAGCAGGCCTCCAATTCGATGATCTTGAACTGCAGGGCTGTCGGCGTGACGGCCGTACGCCGCCACCCGGACGCGGCGAAGAGCGCGTCGAACTCGGCGAGATCTCGCTCCTGCCCCGGGAGCATCGCGAGCATGTGCATGTCGGCGAGGGGCTCAAAGCCGGGCGCTCCGATCTCCCCGATCACGTTCTCCACCACCACGGCCCGCGCGCCCGGCCGGGCGGAAGCCCGGCAGTTTCGGAGGATCCGGACACAGTCGGCGTCGTCCCAGTCGTGCAGGACCATCTTGAGGAGGTAGAGGTCGGCCGGGGGAACGGACTCGAAGAAGTTTCCGGTGACCGCGGTGAACCGGTCGGCCAACCCCTGCTTCTCGGCCGACGCCTGCGCTGCGGCGGTCGCGTGGGGCAGGTCCAGGCTCTGCCCGCGAAGATCGGGGTTCGCCAGCAGGAGCCCCTGCACGAGGGCGCCGGTGCCGCCGCCGACATCGACCGCGAGCGCGGTGCCGGAGGTGTCGAGCGCCTGGGTGAGGTCGCGGTTCAGCTGGTCGGCCATGCTGGACATGGCGACCGAGAAGAGCTCCGCCTCGGCGGGGTTGTCGCCGAGGTAGGTGAAGAAGTCCGTACCGAGCGCGCTTTCGATCTGCGTGCCTCCCTTGCGGACAGCCTCCGGGAACCGCTCCCAGGCACGCCAGTGGGAGGGTCCCGCCCAGGTGAGGGCCACCTCCCGCAGGGAGTTCGGCGCCCCGGTGCGCAGCAGGCGACTCAGCGGGGTGTCGGAGAACCGGCGTTCGCCCTGGTGGGCCACGAGGCCGAGCGAAGCACAGGCGCGCAGCAGCCGGTAGGTGGTGGCGGGATCACTGGACTCGCGTTCGGCTATCTCCTCCGCACGCAGGGGCCCGTCGGCCAGGTGGTCGGGGATGGAGAGGTCGACCGCGGCCCGGACGATCTGTGTCACCCAGTAGCCGCTGAGCATCTGCATCAGGACACCGGCACGTGCGGAGTCGGGAGACGGGTTCTGGCGGTTCTCTGTCATCGACGAGCACACCAATCAGGGCTAGTTTAAGGGTCAACCAAATGTAACCCGTACCCGAACAGGGAACGCATGGCCCCTACGCCGAGGCCGCATATGTCCAAGTCGTTCGCCGCGGCGTCGGAGGAACGTTCACGGCGGTTCACCTCCACGTCCCGCCCCGGAGCGACGGGTCCACAGGCTCCGCCGTCGCACGGCGTCCGACGCGCCAGGAGCGGACGCGGGCCGCCGCGCCGGCGGTCCCGCCGCGGTGCTTGCGATGGTGCCGTCGAGTCCCCGCACGCCAAGCGGGACCTGGTGCGGGTGAACGCCCCGAACCGCTTGTCCGACCCCCGACGGACGCCCCCTACGGCCGCTGCCCCTCCACCGGCTCGACCTCGAACAGCCCATCCCCACCGTGCATGCCGCGACCCTTCCGCATCTGCGGTCGTCGGGGCGGGTGCTGACCGGTCGGATAATCCACGTGCAGTCCGGTCGTCCCGCGTGATACTTCTCCGGCCTATGGACGATTTCGAGACAGCGCGGCTCGTGCTGCATCCGATGGCCGTCAGCGAGGCTGAGCAAGTGGTGGCGGGCGAACCGGCTGGCGGTGCCCGATGGGCACCCGGATACCCCACCGACGGGGACGTGTTCGCCGCCAGGCGCTTCCTGGCCACCTGTGCGGACACCGGTGATCCCCACCCGTTCGGCAACTATGAGATCCGTCGCCGCGAAAACGGTCAGGCGATCGGCGGCCTCGGCTTCCACGGACCTCCGGACGAGAACGGCAGCGTCACGATCGGCTACGGACTCGTCCCGTCAGCGCGAGGCAACGGATATGCCTCCGAAGCCCTGCGCGGACTCCTGCTGTTCGCGCGGGCACGCGGCGTCACCCGCGTCAAGGGCGACGCCGACCATGACAACATCGCGTCCCAGCGCGTCATGACGGCAGCCGGCATGCGGCCGGCCGGACAGGACGAACGCGTCAGGTGCTTCGAGATCGCCTGGACCGACACGACGGCGCATACCGACTCTCGTTCCTAGGTTGGCCAGGCCGCGTTCGACGTGGGACCGAACCCGCTCGACCCTTCCCGGGGATCATGGAGTTGCGACGCTCTGTGCCCACTGGGGCAACTACGTCCGTTAACGGCGAGCAACCCACTGAACGACGCCGCCCCGGGACCCCGGCCCGACGGTCACCGGTACAGGCACCCTGGAGCGGATGGAACGCCGTGGCGACCGGCCCGGGGGCACCGGGAACGCGGAGCGGCAGGGGCAGGACGTGCCGCCGTCCGTGCACCTCCATCGAACTCGACCTTGGCGAAAGCCAGTTGGTGATCGGCCTGGAATGTAGGGGTACCGGCGGGGGTGGACGCCCACGCGGCCGCGTTGTCAGACCCCCGCACTACACTCACCGCCCGTGGCTCCCCCTGCCCATCGCGCCTCCGCTGTGCGCGCCGGTACGGGGAGCCGGACGCCTCGGGATCCTGTCCGGGGGCGGCGATGTCAACGCGCCTGCCGCTTGGCCATGTGACGTGAGATCACACTGCGCCGCGGGCCGGCCGTGACAGAGCCGCGAGCAGCTGGTGGCCGAACCGTCCTCGGCCACACGAAGAAGGGAAACAGCGTGAACACCGAGAAGGTTGCAGCCCGGCGTCTGACGGCGGAGGAGGTTGCGGAACTGGGCCTCCAGGACGAGATCCTCGTCCCGGCCCAGATGGAGGAGCTGCGGCTCGACTGCTACGCACGGGCCACTCTCACCAAGTCGGGCAAGAGTTTCGAGGGCGGATCCTTCACCGCGCGGACGGTCTTCGGGGACGAGATCCACGTCCTCCCCGACGATGCCCAGGAGCCCGGAATATGGGTCGCCGACAAGGCCGGGGAGGAGATCGAGGTCCTGCAGAACGCCGGCGTCCTGCTCAACCTCGCCCTCTTCGTGCCCAACGGCGGCAGGGAATCCCTGGAGGCGCTCTACGCCGCCGCGCGGCAGGCCTTCGGCGCGGGGATCGTCCAGCGCTGGAGCGAGGAGACCGTCGCCGTCCCGGACGTCAAGGTGGACCTGTTCGAGGAGCCGATCCGCGGGCGGAAGGGCACCGGCGGCCAGAACCGCGACCGTCGCGCCCTGGACATCTACCCCACCCGCGTGCGGTTCATGGAGGCCAGCGCCGGCTGGAAGTTCGTCCTCGACTTGCACCAGGAGCACGTCGACGACACACCGACGATCTGAGCCGACGGCCCCGACAAGCAATCCGTCGTCACAACGCCCCCTCCGTCCTGGAGGGGGCCCCGTCGTGTTCGACGCACCAGACGCGCTTCGCGCTCTGACGCGGGCTGTGCACGTCGGGGTGGCCTGACGTACGCGCTTCGGCCCGCTCCACTTCTTGGGGGCCGCGTACGCGGAGCGCAAAGGGGTCGGCAGTGCTGTTCCGTCAACGAATACGGCCTCGAGCGGAGGACGCGCGCGTCGCGAGCCGTCCACGGGCCTGCCCACCCGTCACTCAATGTGATCTCGTGGAGTCCGGCGGTCCGGTCGCGTCGTCGTCCCTGACCGGACCGCTGGGTGGCTGCTCCTCACCGCATCGCGTCGAGTACGTCGTCGGTCGACAGCAGCGCGTGGGCGAAGTAGCGGTAGTTGATGATCGCCGCCTGATAGCCGTCGCCCCAGACCGGGTGCCGGGGTCCAGCCGTTGCGTCCCCGACCATCGCGACCTCGAACCCGTGCTCGATGAGGTGACGCATATGGGACTCGACGCACATGTTGGCGAGCATCCCCCCGAGAATGATCCTTTGCATTCCTCGCTTGCGTAGTTGCAGTACCAAGTCGTTGGTCTCCGGCCCGAACACCTTGTGCGGGCTTGCGACCACAGTTGCGCCGTCCTCGATGTAGGGCTTGAAGCGGTCCAGCCAGTCTGCCCCGGAGTTCCGGAACCCCGCCAGATCCAGCTGTCCCGCCCGCGCGAACGTGTGATTCTCGAGCTCGCTCGTCTCGAGGGGTCCGTTTATACGCCATCCGCTGTCGGTCGGGTAGAAGTAATGAGGCGAGATGAAGACCTCGTATCCGCCCGCCTTCGCCGCCTGGAAGATTCTCTCCATGTTCTCGACGGTCCTGTTCTCCGTGACACTCGCCCCCACCGCTTCCCAGGCCGCTCCGTCCTCGCTCAGCACGTCGTTCTGCGGGTCGATGAACACAACGGCCGTGTCGGTGTTCCTGATTTCCACCTGGCGCTCCTCACGGGATGGCAGACCCTGCAGCGGTGTTTTCCGAAGCGCGTTACGGTCCGGTGACGCGAGGCCTTCTCCCCGAGCCGGTGCGCATCGTTCCGGGCTCGACCGTGTGCCCCGAGAATGCGCCGTCCCGGCCGTGCGACGCTCCGTTCCACTTTGCCCCATCGCGGGGTGTTCCGCATCGGTTCACCGCTGACGCCGGCCCTCGGCACTGACTTCCCCGCTGCGCGAACCGCCACGGGGGTGCCCGCGATGCGGACCGCGCGGCCACCGGCGACTGAGGTTGATGCCGCGACGGGCTCGACGAGGGCTTGCGGGTCGACATGCCGCGTTCGGCGGGATACCGGAGCCGGCCGTGCGACCGCTGCCGGGCGGAGAGAGCCCAGGGCGGGGTGGGCCGCCCGGTCGGCGCCGCGAAGGCGCCGACGACGCCGGTACAGACCAGGGCCGGCACGCCGAGCCGGACGCGGTTGGTCGCGACGGGGTGGTGCTCGTCGGTCCCTTGAGACCGGCGGAAGACCTCCAGGGCTTGGCGACGTCGGCTCCTGCGTGGCGCGGACCCCGCATGTCCGGCCGTGCCGGCCGTGCGACGCCACTCCGTACGCCGCCGTCATCACTGTCCGCGACGACGCATGTCTGCGGCCACCCCCGGTAGACATCCGATCTACTGACGTCACGGTGCCCAGAACTACCGATCCCTGATCGGTAAATAACAAACTAAAGGGGCACAAGCTTCCCGGCAGCAAGCTCAAAGATCGGGTTAATTTGGCGTCAGCCGTTGACTTGGACGAAGCAAGTTGCTTATTTATGAATACTTTTTGTGGGCTCCTGCAACCCCGGAAGGGAACCCTTGCCGTGTCCGCTTCTTCCCGCCGTGACTTCCTCCGCATCGCCGGCGCCACCAGCGGAGGCCTCGCCCTGTCGGCCGGCCTCCCGCCCTTTGCCGCACATGCCGCCCCCACCCGCCCGTCCCGCGTGGACATCGTCCCCGAAGGCAAGGCCACTGCTCTCTGGTACCGGACACCCGCCAACGAGGCACGCATCATCCAGGAGGCGCTGCCCGTCGGCAACGGCCGGATGGGCGCGCTCGTGGGCTGCGATCCGGCGGACGACTTCCTCTACCTGACCGACGGCGCCTTCTGGACCGGCGGCAGCAACGACACCCTTACCGATGACGGCCAACTCCCTTATGGCGCGAACGACTTCGGCAGCTTCGGTCTGCTGGCCAAGCTCCGGATCGCGCTGCCCGGCCACTCCGCCAAGGAGGTCCGCTCCTACCGCCGCCAACTCGACCTGAGCAACGGCGTGGTCTCCGCCACATACGAGCACCGGGGCGACCTCCACCGCCGCGAGGTGTACGCGAGCCACCCGGACGACGTGGTCGTCGTCCGGCTCACCGGCGGCCCGCACACCGGCACGGTCTCGCTGGCCGGCACACACGACGAGACCACCACGGGCGGCAAGGACCAGCTCTCCTTCACCGGGAAGCTGAAGAACGGACTGCGCTACGCCGCCGCGGTGACCGCGGTCAGTGCCACGGGCCGGATCAGCGTGGACGGGGACAAGCTGTCCTTCGCCGGTTGCCGCGAGCTGCTGATCGTGGTGTGCGGTGGTACCGACTACTCCCCCGACGCGGCGAAGGGATTCCGCGAGCCGGGCACCGATCCCCTCACCGTGGCCCGCGCCAAGATCGCCGCCGCGGCCAAGGTACCGGGGAAGAAGCTGCTGGAGACCCACGTCGCCGACTACCACCGGCTCTACAACCGGTTCGCCATCGACCTGGGCACGTCGTCGCAGCTCCAGCGGTCGCTGGACTCGTGGTCGCGCATAGCCGTGCGGTACACCGACGCCTCCACGCCGGACCCGGAGCTGGAGGCGGCCTACGTCCAGTACGGGCGCTATCTGACGATCACCGGCTCCCGCGACTGGCTGCCGATGAACCTGCAGGGCATCTGGGTGCACAACAACAACCCGGACTGGTACGCCGACTACCACACCGACATCAACGTCCAGATGAACTACTGGCTGGCCGACCCGGCGAACCTCGGCGAGAACGCGTACGCCCTCGCCCGTTACTGCGTGTCCCAGCTTCCGGTCTGGACGGACGTCACCGAGCGGCTGTTCAACGACCAGCGCAACCGGTTCCGCAACAGCTCCGGGAAGATCGCCGGCTGGGCGGTCGCGTTCTCCACCAACATCCACGGCGGCAGCGGCTGGGCCTGGCACCCCTCCGGCAACGCATGGCTGTGCAACTCGCTGTGGCGGCACTACGAGTACAGCCAGGACCGCGCGTACCTCGAACTGATCTATCCCGTCCTCAAGGGCGCGGCGGAGTTCTGGCAGGCGCGGTTGATCAGCACCACCGTCACCGACGAGAACGGGGCTTCGCACGAGGTCCTGATCGACGACACGTCCTGGTCGCCGGAGCACGGCCCGGACAGGAAGGGCAACACCTACGGGCAGGAACTGGCGTGGGAGCTCTTCGAGGAGTTCGGGACCGCCTCCCGCGTGCTGGGACGGGACACCGGGCTGGCCGCCGAACTGAGCGCCCTGCAGGCCAAACTGTATCTGCCGAAGGTGAGCCCGAAGACCGGTTGGCTCGAGGAGTGGATGACGCCCGACAACCTCGGCGAGGTCACGCACCGGCATCTGTCCCCGCTGGTCGGTCTCTACCCGGGTGACCGGATCGCCACCGACACCGCCTCTCCGGCGGTGCTCGACGGGGTCCGCGCGCTGCTCACCGCCCGCGGCATGGACAGTTACGGCTGGGCGTGCGCGTGGCGCTCGCTGTGCTGGTCGCGGCTGAAGGACGCGGACAAGGCCTACCAGCTCTACCTGACGGTCCTGCGGCCGTCCGTCACCAACAGCAACGGCACCTCGGCCAACTGGTTCGACATGTACAGCCAGGGCAGCTACACGATCTTCCAGATCGACGCGAACCTGGGCGGTGCGGCCGCCGCGCTGGAGATGATCCTCTACTCGCGGCCGGGCGTCATCGAGTTGCTGCCCGCGCTCCCCGCCGCCTGGGCGGCCAAGGGTTCGGTGACCGGTGTCGGCGCGCGCGGCGGTTTCGAGGTGGACCTGTCCTGGCGCAACGGCAAGGTGACCGAGGCGACGGTCCGCAGCACGGGCGGGACCACGACCGAGCTGCGCGCCGGCGGCTTCCGCAAGCGGCTCACCCTCGAGCCCGGCGGGTCGGTGGCCTTGCGGGTCCCGTAGCGTCATCCGCCGGCGCGTCCCGCGTGCCGCGCGTCGTCATGCGAGGGGTCGCGCACCGGGGGCCCGGAGCGCGACCCCTCGTCGCTGGGGGCGGCGGGGAAGGCGCCTTCGCCCGCGTCTTCCCGTTGAGCAGGGAGGCGTCGTACGGCGGGGACGCACAGCAGGGCGACGGCGGCTGGGACCCCGATGATCGTCATCGCGTACAGGGTGGGCCGTACGCCGAAGGCCTGCGAGACCGGGCCGGCCAGTGCCAGGCCGAGCGGCATGAGTCCTGTCGACATCAGGTGGTCGTAGGAACTCACGCGGGACAGGGCGGCCTCGGGCACATGCGTCTGCAGTGCGGTCTCCCAGAGCACGAAGAAGAGGGAGACGGCGACGCCGGTGACCGCCTCGAGGGCCGCGATCAGCGCGACGGTGCCGCCGCTGCCGATGATCACCGCCTGGCAGGAGGCCACGGCGAGCGCCGCGGCGGCCAGGGCCATCGGGCGCTTGATCCTGAGGCGGTAGGCGCATACGTCTCCGGCGACGGAGCCGACGCCGAAGGCCGCGGTCACCACCGACCAGCTCGCCGCACCGCCCCACTCGTCCTCGGCCAGGACCGGTCCCAGCACGAACACGGACGGCAGCACGACCACGTGGTAGACCGCGATGGCGGCGATGCCGGACCACACCCACGTCCGGCCGCGCACCTGCGCCCAGCCGGCGCGCAGTTCGGCGAGGAACGCCGGCGCGGTGGCCGGCCGCGCTGCCCCGGGATCCGTCGCGCGGGGTTTCAGCCGGGCCAGGAACGCGGCGCTGACCGCGAAGGTGAGGGCGTCCAGCGCCAGCGCGCCGCCGGGGCCGGCCAGGGCCGTCAGAGCACCGGCCAGGGCGGGACCCACCACCAGCCCGGACGACTGCACGAATGCCCGTAGGGCGTTCGCCTCCCGAAGCCGGTCGGGCGCCACGACCAGCGGCAGCAGCCCGGTGGAGGCGGGCATGAAGAACGCGTCCGCCGTGCCGAAGACGAGCAGCAGCAGGACCAGGTGCGGAACCTCGGCGGTGCCGGTCAGCAGCAGCAGGGCGATGACTCCCTGGGCGGCGAACCGCACCAGGTCGGAGAGCAACATGATGCGGTGCCGCCGGAAGCGGTCCGCCCACACGCCGCCCACCAGGGTGAACAGCAACATGGGCACCAGCGCCGCGGCGGTCACCAGTCCCACGTCGGACGCGGATCCGCCCACCGAGAGCACGGCGAAGGGCACCGCCACGAACGAGACCCTGTCGCCCAGGACGGACAGGGACTGCCCGATGAACAGGCGGGCGAACTGCGGCTCATCACGCAGTACACCGGGAATCACGGATCTCACGGTCGACCGATCACGAGCGGGAGGAACAGCGGGCAGCGTCCGATGGTAGGCAATGCCCGCTCACCGATCACCTGGTTTCCCGAAGCGCCCGAAGTGACGGGCCGTGGCCTGCCGGACGCCCGGAAGGGGGTGGCGCTTCTTGTGACATGGCCCGGGGGTGCCGGCGGGTGCGCCGACAAGGCCGGTCGCCGGCCCGGATGACTCCGAACGGCTGGTGAACCGCTGCCGTACGAGGGCCTCCGGCGCCCTCGGGCCGTCGCCCGCGCGAGGGTCCCGGCCCGGCCTCCGACTCCGTGCCTCGCGCCGGGTGCCGACCGGCACGACCCCACGGTCAGGCCGTACCGCAGGCAAACGTCCGGTGTCACCCGGTGAACGGTCGACGAAGATCGCTCACGGAGGGTTACAACGCGCCCCGCGGGCGCTCTAGCCTCCCCGCATGTCTGACGTATCCCGCCGCACGGTCCTCGGCGCCCTCGCCGGCGGCACCGCGCTGTCCTTCCTGCCCCCCTCGCTGCACCAGGCGATGGCCGCACCCATGCCGCGCGGCGGCATGGGTGCCATCGAGCACGTGATCATCCTGATGCAGGAGAACCGTTCCTTCGACAACTACTTCGGAACGCTCAAGGGCGTGCGCGGATTCGGCGACCGCACCGCGCTGCGCCTGCCCACCGGAGGAACCGTCTTCGAGCAGCCGCGGCCCGGCGGCGGCGAGGTCCTGCCGTTCTCGGCCCGCCGGGCGGCGGTCGACTCGGGCCGCCCCGAGAGCGACATCCAGTACCTGGGCTCGCTCGCGCACGGATTCTCGGACGCCAACCAGGCCCGGGGCAACGGCTGGTGGAACGACTGGGTCGCCGCCAAGAGCCAGAGCACCATGGCCTTCTACGACCGGCGCGACATCCCGCTGCAGTACGAACTGGCCGACCGCTTCACCATCTGCGACTCCTACTTCTGCTCGGTCTACGGTTCGACCAACCCGAACCGCAACTACCTGTTCAGCGGCACGACCGGCTACGAGCCGGGAGGCGTCAACCGGGCCGTCGCCAATGCCGCCTACGACTACGGCCACGCCGGCTACGACTGGACGACCTACCCCGAGCGCCTGGAGGCCGCGGGCGTCTCCTGGCAGATCTACCAGGAGTGGGACAACTTCACCGACAACGCGGTCGAGTACTTCCGCCCCTGGAAGGAGATCGGCCGCAAGATCCTGGCCCACGTCAGCGGCGGGTACGCCACCACCGAGCAGTTCTACGACAGCCTGTGGGACCGCACCGCGGACCAGCGCAAGGCCGCGCTGGAGGAGTTCCAGCGAGGCGTCGACGCGCTGACCAAGACCGAACGGCAGCTGTTCCTGCGCGGTGCCTACCGCTCCGAGCCCGACACCCTCGTCAAGCGGCTCGCCTCGGACATCAAGAAGGGCACACTGCCGCAGGTCAGCTGGATCGTTCCGACGGCCGCGCTGTCCGAGCACCCCGGCAGCTCCACCCCGGTCGGCAGCGCCAACCTCGTCTACGACCTGCTCGACGCCATCGCCGGCGACCCGAAAACCTGGTCGAGGACGGCGCTGTTCATCAACTTCGACGAGAACGACGGCTACTTCGACCACGTTCCGGCACCGGTCGCGCCGCAGCCGGCCTCCGGCAACGGCGACGACTGGTTCAACGGCAGGCCGGTCGGTCCCGGCCCGCGCGTGCCCATGACGATCGTGTCGCCGTGGACGGTGGGCGGGTTCGTCAGCTCCGAGGCCTTCGACCACACCTCGGTCATCCGGTTCCTGGAGAAGTGGACGGGCGTCCACGAGCCCAACATCAGCGCCTGGCGCCGCAGCGTCTTCGGTGACCTGACCTCCGTCTTCGACTTCGACCGCGCCTATCGGCAGCCCGAGGTGGAGCAGCCCGCCCAGGTGCCGGCCCCGGTCGGCCGGTGGAACCCCGTACCGCCCAAGGAGCAGTCGCTCCCGGAGCAGGAGCCCGGTACCCGCCCCACGCGCCGCTCCCCCTACCGGCTGTCCCTGCGCGCGGAGGTCACCGGCACCGCCGTGGAGCTGCGCCTGGGCAACGACGGCGACACCGGCGCCACGTTCACCGCCTACCCCGGCGACGGCACCGCTCCGCGGGCGTGGACGGTGCCCGCGGGCAAGAGCGCCGACGAGACGGTCGAGTACGGCGCCGACGGCTACGACCTGCAGCTCCACGGCCCCGGATGGTCGGTGTGGGAACTGCGCGGCACCGGCGTGGGCGGCGAGGCGCACCTCGTCGAGCACCCCGCCCCCGGCCAGGTGTCGGTGGTGTGCTCCAACCCCTCCCGCGCCACCCGTACGCTCCTCGTCGGTGAGTCGGTCTACCCCCGTGCGCACGGCGACCGCGTCGAGACCGTCACCCTCAAGCCCGGCGCGTCCCACACGGTGCGTCTGCGCCTCCCGGACCACGGCTGGTACGACGTGGTGGTCGTCGACCGCGACGACCCGTCCTTCCTGCGGCGCATGACCGGCCGTCTGGCCGACGGGAAGCCCGGTGTCACCGACCCGGAGAGCGGCACGGCCCCCGCGCTCGCGGCGACGGTCGGACTCCCGGCCCCGCTGCCCTCCCTGGACACGCCGTTCGCGCAGGGCAACCCGACCGACGTCGTGGTCACCGTGCGGAACCAGGGCCGCGGGCGGCTGGACGCATGCTCCGTCGCCCTGCTCGCCCCGTCCGGCTGGACGGTCCACCGCGAGGGCGGGGCGACGAAGACGCTCCGGGCCGGCGACTCGGCCGACGTGCGCTTCACTGTCACGCCCGCCCGCGACGCCACCGCCGGGCAGTTGGTCGTCGCCGCGCACGCCGACGGCGACGGGCTGCTCAGGATCGCCGACGCCCGCGCCCGGGTGAAGGTCGCTCCGGCCGTGAGCGTCGCGCTCGCCGGCCCGGCGAGCTCTCCGGGGACGGACGGCACGGTGCTCTCGCCGGGTAGGCCGGTCACCGTGACGGCCACCGTCACCAACGCCGGCAGCACGCCGCTGACCGGCCTGGCGGCGGCGCTGGCCCTCCCCGAGGGCTGGACGGCCACCGCCGAGGGCGGCGCGCCGACGTCGGTTCCGGCCCGTTCGTCGGCCACCCTGGCCTGGGACGTCGTCGCGGCCGCGACCGCCGCCCGCGCCTCCGGAAGCCTCAAGGCGACCGTCACCGCGAAGCTCGCCGGCAGCACCACGGAGGCGTCCGCGTCCCTGACCGCCAAGACGGGCCCCGTCATGACCGGCCACCTGCTCGCCGAGGACTTCGAGTCCGTCGCGCCCGCGCTCGCGGCGGCGGCCGACCTCAGCCGGCCCGGCCTGCTCGGCTGGACCCCGACCGCCCCGGAGGGCTGGACGGTCACCAACGCGCCGACCATGCCGCAGGGCACGCGGGAGCTGCAGGGCTGGACCTTCCTGTCCAAGCAGTTCTGGTTCCCGGCCGGGCAGGACCGCTCCGCGTTCACCCGGGCCCTCGGGGTGGTGGCCGTGGCCGACCCCGACGACTGGGACGACACCGGCAGTCCGTCCGGCCGGGGCCGGTTCGACTCGACCCTCAGCAGCCCGGCGGTCGCCATTCCCTCGGGCACCTCCACCCTCCACCTGGCGTTCGACTCCCACTACCGTCAGGAGAGCCCGCAGGAGGCCGAGGTCACCGTCACGTTCGACACCGGCGACCCGGTCCGGCTGCTGCACTACAGCAGCGCGACGTCCGGTAACACCAATCTGGGCCAGGACCAGCAGAACCGGCTCGTCCGGCTCTCCTGCCCCGTCCCCGCGGGGGCGACGTCGGCGAGGGTCGGCTTCCGGATCTTCAACGCGGGCAACAACTGGTTCTGGGCGATCGACAACGTCCGTCTGGGCACCGCCCCGATCGCCGACGCCTGACCGTCCGAAGACCGACCGGCCGCGGCGGGCGGCGGGCGGCGGGCACCAGCCCGCCGCCCGCCGCGCGTGCTCGAGGCCTCAGGTGTGGTGCGGCACCGCTCCGGGCCGGGGTCGCCGGGAGGCGCGCCGGCGGTTGGAGGGCGGCGAGGGGAGAAGCAGCCCGTCCCCACGAGGGGTTCGGCCCGACCGGCGGGCCCGCGCGGGCGGGCCCGGCGGTCGGGGTG
Organism: Streptomyces sp. ME19-03-3; assembly: GCA_033793685.1. GTDB lineage: Bacteria > Actinomycetota > Actinomycetes > Streptomycetales > Streptomycetaceae > Actinacidiphila. Next base: position 49,329 of record JARAXD010000029.1, read on the forward strand.
GCGTTGCCGCGGCCGCGGTGAGCACGGGCCCTACTTCCCCAGGGTGGCGCGGTGCGCCGGCCCCTCCAGCCGGGACGATCGGCGCAGGCCGTGGCCGATACTCGCTTGTCCTTGCACATTCCTCCCAGCCGGGAGAGCTGTGTGCGTCGGGATGCTGCAATGGACGCATGTCCTTCGAAGAGCTCCGCACCCTGCTGGCCCGGCACGCCCGTCCCGACGGGAGCACGGACATCGACGGTGTCCTGATCTCCAAGGTGGAGCGCCGGGATCCGCCGGCGCCCGCCATGTCCGGAACGGTGCTCGCGGTCATCGCCCAGGGCGCCAAACGCCTGGCGCTGGGTGACCGCGTCCACGAGTACGGACCGGGCCAGTACCTCGTCGCGTCCGTGGACCTGCCCGTGACCGGGCAGTTCACCCGGGCGGACCCCGAGCAGCCGGCGCTGGGCTTCGGGCTCACCCTGGAACCGTCGGCCGTCGCCGAGCTGTTGCTGCAGGCCGGGCCGGGCGACATCCCCCGCGACGGCGGAGCCGCGCCGTCGGGGATCACGGTCAGCGACGCCCCCGCGGCGCTGCTGGACGCGGTGGTCCGGTTGCTGCGCCTGCTCGACGAACCGCGCGACCGCACCGTGCTGGCCCCGCTGGTCAGACGCGAGATCCTGTGGCGTCTGATCACCGGCGAGCAGGGGGCGGCGGTGCGTCAGCTCGGCCTGGCCGACAGCGGTCTCAGCCATGTCGCCCGGGCCGTGCGCTGGATTCGCGAGCACTACGCCGAGGCCTTCCGGGTCGAGGACGTGGCCCGTCTGTCCGGCATGAGCGTCTCCGCCTTCTACCGCAACTTCCAGTCCGTGACCGCGATGAGCCCCATCCAGTTCCAGAAGCAGATCCGGCTGCAGGAGGCACGGCTGCTGCTCGCCACGCATCCGGGCGATGTCACCGGCGTCGGCCATCGCGTCGGCTACGACAACCCCTCGCAGTTCAGCCGCGAGTACCGCCGGCAGTTCGGCGCTCCCCCGAGCCGGGACGCGGCCCGTATGCGGGAGGCCGCGCACACGCCGTAGCATCCGCGGGGGCAGCGGGCGCCCCGCGGTAGGGGCGCCGGGCCGAGTGGCGGGCGCGCGGCCGGCGGACACCGGCGGCGCGGGTCAGCCGCGCGCCGGTGGTGTCCGCCCCGTCGCCGCCCGGGCCGACTCGTCACCGCCCTCCGACGCCGGACGACGGTGCGGGCTACGGCCGAAGCCCCGCGGGCACGGCGCTTCGCGGCCACGTCACCGTCAGCTCACCCGTGACGGGAGTCGCGTGCCAGCGGTCGGCGTGGTCGTCGAACGCGACGACGATGCGGTCGACCACCGCCGGTATCCCCTCCGCCGCCAGGTACGCCGGGAGCTCGTGTGCGTGGCCGCGCCTGACCTCCCACACCCGCAGGGCGACGTCGGCCAGGTGCTCGGACCGGGCCATGTCCTGCCGGGCCCGGGGCGACGGCTTGACCGGCTTGGACTTGCGGCGCCGGGCGGCCCTGGCGCGCTCGGCGGGGTCGGCGGGCCAGAACAGGCCGTTGTCCCCGGCGGCCAGGCGTCCGTAGACGCCGAGCTCGATGCCCGCCTCCGCCTCGACCAGGAAGTGCACCAGGTCGTGCGGCAGATACGGATGGCCGCCGGGGCCGTTGCGCGGGGCGAGTGCGGCACCGGTCTCGCGGTGCACGGCTATGCGGTAACTCGTACCCGGACCCTTGGTGAAGACGACGCGCATGACCGGAACGGTACGAGACCGCGGTTGTCGCGGGCACCTGCTTTTCCGGCGGGGACGGGCAGCACGGGCGGAGGGACGAATTCCGCTTTAAAATCCTCGGTGGGTCCGGCCGCGGCGTGCGTGCGCGGAACCGGAAGCCGTCCATGACGTTCTCGGCCGCACCGCGCGCCGCACACCGGAGCATGCGAACAGGACAGGAGCACCGTCATGACACGAAGGGCGTTCCGTCGAGGGTTCCTCGCCCTTGGCCTCACCATGGCGGCGGCAGTCGCCGCGTGCGGTCCCGCGGCGCAGGACGTCACCGGCGAGGCACCCGCCGCCGCGGTGTCGTCGCAGGCGTCCACGAGGCCGACCGACAAGGTGTCCGTGCAGCTCGAGCAGGCGCTTCCGAACATCAAGGGCAAGACGTTCACCTCGGTGATCGTCGACTACCCGCCGGACGGGAAGTCGTCCCCGCACCGGCACGGGGAGGCCTTCGTCTACGCCTACGTGCTCAAGGGCACCGTGCGCAGCCAGCTCGCGGGCGAGGCGGTGCACACCTACCGCCAGGGCCAGCACTGGGTCGAGCCGCCGGGCGCCCACCACGTGCTGTCGGAGAACGCCAGCCGTACGGAGCCGGCGCAGTTGCTGGTCGTCTTCGTCGGCAACACGGGCGATCCGATCAAGGTCGACGATCCGTCGAGTTAGCGGGACGCTCCCCCGAACGGCGGAGTCCGCGCGGGGCAGCGCCCTTCGTCGAACCGCCCATCCAAAAGTCTGACGCGACGTGGACTTCCCCCGATGCCGCCGCCGGCCGCGCGGCCGGCGGCGGCGAGCACGACCGGGCCCCGCCCGGATCGGTCAGGGCAGGGCCTGACGTGATCCGGACGGGGCCTGGAACGTTGCGCGCCCCGGCCGCGGCCGGCTCGTTCAGGCGAGCTTCGCGCGGAAGATCTGCTGCGTCTGGTCGCGCTGTGTGCGGGTCGCTCCGCGGTCGCTGGTGAACACCACGACACCGCGGTGCAGGGCGGGCCAGGTGTTGTTGCCCTGCCGGCTCACCTGGGTGGCCGCGGACCAGCCCTTCTTGCGGTCGAGGGTGGCGGTGAGGACCTTCCACCGCCAGTCGGCCGAGCGGGAGTCGTACCAGACCGCGCGGACGGTGCCGTCGGGGTCCACACCGAGCTTGGCCCGCTGGCTCATCGCGTCGGCGTCGAGGGCGACGTTCTCGAACGCCGTCCACGTGGTGCCGCCGTCGGCGGAACGCGCGGCACGCAGCTGGAGGTTGGCGCCGGAACTCTGCAGCGCGCCGCTCTCCCAGATCGCGACGAAGGCGCCGTTCTTGTCCACGGTCAGGTCCGGGTGCCGGTCGGAGCGGTCGCTGACCTTGCTGACCTGGACCGGGTTGCTCCAGGCGCGACCCGGCGCCTTGCGCACCGACGCCAGGATCTGCCAGTTGTCGGGATCGGTGCCGCCCGAGGCCGCCTCGCCGGCGGGCGGGGTGTGGCCGGTCCACAACGGGTCCGGGTCGTAGCGGTCGTCCTGCCAGGTGATCACGGCGTGCCGGCCGTCGTGGACGGCGATCGCGGGGAACAGCGAGGCGGGGTAGCGCGCGGAGCGGGTGTCCTCGGGCACGCCGGGGCTGGTGGTCTTGCCCGCGGAGGAGACGTTCACCGCGGCCTTGTCGACGCCGACGATCTGCGCGTGGACGTCGAACGCGCCGCCGCTGTTGTCGGACCAGGCGACGAGCGGGTGCTTGTCGTCGACCAGGGCCAGCGCCGGGTGCACGGCGCGCCCCTTGCCCTTGCTGACCTTGCTCGGGGCCTTGAAGGACTCGCCGCCGTTGGCGCTGTGGGCCAGCAGGATCACCGGACGGTGCGGCTGCTCCTTGCCCTGCTCGTCCTGCCAGACCACCCAGACGTCGTCGGACGTGGCGGCTATGCGGGGGAAGCGCGCGGTGGCCGAGCGACCGGAGAGGGTGGCGGTCGCGGTGGTCCTGCCCTTGGCGTCGAGACGGCGGTAGACGACCTTGCTGGCGTGGTCCTGGTGCACCTCCGCCACGACGTGCGTGACGTTGCCGACGACCGCGACATCGGAGAAACCGGTGAACGTGCCCGGGTCGCCGGCGACGAGTTCCGCCTTGTCCTGGGCGGTGTCGGCGGCCGGGAGCGGGATCTCCGGGCGGGGCACGGCCGGGGCGCCGACGGAGACGAAGATCGGCGAGGTGGCGCCGCGCAGCTGGTCCGGCAGGTTCGGGTCGGCGTCGGAGCCGGAGGTGCTGCCCGGGGAGCGGGCCTCGACCCGGAACCAGGCGTGGTCCGTGCCCTTGAGGACGAGCGGCAGTTCGTAGCTCTCGTCGGCCCGCTGCGGACGGTAGGTCGCGACGGGCCCCGCCGAACGGCCGGGAGCCGCGTACACGTGGACGGTGGTGCCCTTGCCGCCCTTGACCTTCACACGCAGTGCGGCCTTCTTGGGCAGCTTGCGGCTCGGCACGACCACTTCGTCGCCGGCGATCGCTTCGAACACGCCGTCGCCGTCGGCGTCCGCCTCGATCGTCAGGAACGGCCCCTTGGTGTTCTGCGCGACCGTCGTACGGCCGCCGCGGAACCCGTCGAGGATGCCCAGGACCGAACGCTGCGCCGCGAAGACGTGGGTGGTGGGCATGCCGGGGGCGTCGACGTCCCACAGCTCACGGAAGTGGCAGTCGCTCGCCGCCACCACACCGAAGCGGAAGCCCGTGTTCCAGCGGTTCTCCGCGTACTCGACCTGCTCGTCGGGGCCGGTGGAGACGTTGAGCACCTCGACGAGGTCCGCGCCCTGAACGCTGGCGTTGGCGTTCGGGCCGTCCGCCGGGGTGTACTCGCCGTCGTCGGCGTGGGCCTGCGACCACACGGCGCCCTGGGCGTGGGCGTCCCAGATCGACTGCTGTATGTGGCGGAAGGGCGCGGAGCCGGGCGGGTTGGCACCGTCCACGATCACGTCCACGTTGCCCAGCACGATGGCGTGGGGCGAGCCGTTCGCCTCCTCGCCCGGGAGCAGCAGCAGTTTGGACGACTTCCACTGGGGGTCCCAGACCTGGTCGTACGTCCGGTGGTCGGTCAGGGGCATGAAGTCGAGCCCGGCCTCCTCGCCCTTCGCGATCTGGTCGCCGACGGAGAGGTTGCCGGGCAGCGTCTGGTGGGACGTCTGGCGGGGGCCGCTGCCGTCCGACGAGTGGTCGTCGTGGACGTGGGTGTCGCCCGCGAGCCACGTCCCCTTGGGAGCCTTGGCCCGGTTGAGCGCAGAGAGCCCACCCGCCGACTTGACCTTGCCGCCGGTCCCGGCGGCGGGACCCGTGGCGGCCTGGGCGGTGCTCACGCCGACGCCGACGGCCACGACGGCGGAACCCGCCATGACGACGAACCTTCGGCGGGTGAGGGCCTCGGACCCGCGGTCCGGCTCGTCGGCCCCTGTTGCTGTTTCCATCTGCTGCGCCTTCGTGCGAGTCGAACAAGTGACACGGCACGCGCACCGGTCGTGCGGGTGCCCACCGGGGGACGGGAAGGCCACGCTCGGGCAACGCCGATCCGACGTCCCGGTGAACGGTTTCACAAAGGCCCGACCGCCCCTCCTGCTTCCGTCACGGTGCCAGCGGACTCGGGGTCCGCGCATGGGTCAAACACCCCTAATGTGCGCAAGCCGCCTGGGTCAAACGCACCGCGGCCCCACTCACCTGCGAAGTTCGCGCATTCGCAGGTGCGGACCGCTAGGCAACCTTGATCAAATGTGGTTTTCTCATCGCTCGTGACCAAGGGCGGTCCGGAGTTCGAGCTGGGCGGGGATCCACCGTCCTCGCACGGACCGCGGGACCGCGTCCTGGGGTCCGGCGACCGCCGGGTCCCCATCGTCCGCCGCACGTGCACAGGTCTCCCGGGCGGCTCGAAGGTACTCATACATGCGCATACACCTCCGATGGGCCCTGCTGCCGGCACTCGCCGGACTTCTGGCGGGGACCGCGCCCGGCGCCGCCCAGGCCTCGCCGGGCCCCGTCAACGACAGACCGGCCACCGGCGCGGCGACGCCCGAGGACCGAGCGGTCAGCACCGTCACGTTGATCACCGGTGACAAGGTCACCGTCACCCGGGGCACCGGTGGCGCACCCGGGGTGGGGGTCCGTCCGGGCCCCGGCCGCACGCGCATCGGCTTCCAGGTCTCGCACCAGTGGCACGGGGCCGACCACCACATCTCCGTGCTCCCGTCGGACGCCCAGCCGCTCGTGACGGCCGGAAAGCTCGACCCGCGCCTGTTCGACGTCACCGAGCAGATCGACGCCGGGTACGACGACGCGTCGAGCGCGTCGCTGCGGCTGCTCTACTCCAGTCGGGCAGGCACCTCCGCCGCCGCCCGGGGCGCGATTCTGCAGCACGGCGCCAGGATCACCCGGACGCTGGACGCCCTGCACGGTGGCAGCCTCGCCCCGGCCAAGCAGGACGCCGCCGCCTTCTGGAAGTTCGTCAGCGGCACGCAAGGGCTCCGCGGCCCCGTGGACAAGGTGTGGCTGAACGGCGTCAGCCGGGTCAGCCTCGCCGACAGCACCCGCATCATCGGCGCCCCGGAGGTCTGGGACAGGGTCGACTCCGCCGGTGCGCACATCACCGGCAAGGGCGTCACCGTCGCCGACCTCGACACCGGCTACGACCCCACCCATCCCGACCTCGCGAACACAGCGGATGCCGACGGCATCAGGGACTTCACGGGCACCGGTTCCGCGGTGGACGGCAACGGCCACGGCACCCACACCGCCTCCACCATCGCCGGCACCGGCGCGGCCTCCGGCGGCACGTACAAGGGCGTCGCACCCGACGCCAAGCTGCTGATCGGCAAGGTCTGCACCGACGACGGCTTCTGCCCCGACGACGCCGTCATCAGCGGCATGACGTGGGCGGCCGAGTCGGGCGCCACGGCGGTCAACCTCAGTCTGGGCCAGGCCCCCTACGCGCAGAGCGACCCGCTCACCGAAGCCGTGGAGGCGCTGACCGCCGCGCACGGCACCCTGTTCGTGATCGCGGCCGGCAACGAAGGCGCCCCGGCGGCCGACTACTTCGGCGGGACCGTGGGCTCCCCCGGCATCGCCGACTCGGCCCTCACCGTGGGCAGCACCACCAAGCAGGACGTCCTCAGCAGCTTCTCCAGCCGCGGTCCGCGGATCGGGGACTTCGCCGTCAAGCCCGACATCGTCGCCCCCGGCCAGGACATCACCGCGGCCCGCGCCGCGGGCACCACCATGGGCGATCCGGCCGGTCCCTCGTACGTCACCGCGTCGGGCACCTCGATGGCCACCCCGCACGTCACGGGCGCGGTGGCGCTGCTCGCCCAGGAGCACCCGGGCTGGAAGGCCGCCGACTTCAAGTCGGCCCTGACCAGTGCCGCCAAGGGCCTGCCCGGGCTCACGGCCTACGACCAGGGCACGGGCCGGCTGGACGTGGCCCGTGCCGCCGAGCAGCAGGTACGCGCCACCTCGGGCAGCATCAGCCTGGGCAAGGCCGACTATCCGCACCACGACGTCACCAGGACCGGCACGGTGACCTACACCAACGACGGCGCTGACGACGTCACCCTTCACCTGTCCGTCGACGCGTACGGCCCGAGGGGCCAGGCCGCACCCGCGGGGGCCTTCGCCCTGTCGGCCGACACCGTGACCGTCCCGGCCGGGGGCACGGCGTCCGCCACCCTCACCGCCGGCGTCGACGACACCATGGCGGGCGCCTACGGCGGTTCGATCGTGGCCACCACGGAGGACGGCACCACCACGGTCCGCGACGCCTTCGGCGTCTACGCCGAACCCCTCACCCGTGCCCTGTCGATGACCGTCCTCGGTCTCGACGGCAAGCCCGTGGGTCCGGACATCAGCGTCTCCGCCTTCGACAGCCGCACGGGCCTGCAGTACAGCGTCCCCACGGACGCCGACGGCAAGGTGTCCATGCAGCTGCCGGAGAGCGAGTACGACATCTCCGCAAGCAAGTTCGACCCCGTGGGGCAGACCTCGGTCCTCTTCTCCAGGCCCGGACTCGTCCTCGGCTCCGACACCGCGATCGTCCTCGACGGCCGCGCGGCGAAGCCCGTCGACCTCACCGTCGACCGGCACGGGGCCCAGAACGACGGCATCTTCGCCAGTACGACCTCGATCAGCGCGGACGGCCGCTACGGCACCCAGAAGTTCGTGCTGGGCTTCCCGGGCAGCCGCGTCTACGCCACCCCGACCGCCAAGGTCACCAGTCACCCGTTCTGGTTCCTCGTCACCCAGCGCCGCAGCGGCACCGTTCCCGCGACCGCCGCGAAGCCCGCCTGGAGCTACGCCTACAACCTGGCCGTCAACACCAAGGGCAGCATCCCCGCCACGCTGACCCGGCCGGTTCCCGAGCGCTCCCTCGCCCGGGTCGAGGAGTCCTATGCCGACCAGGGCGGCATGCCGCTCGGAGTCCGGATCGACACCCCGGTCCCGACCTACGGCGCCGTCACCTTCGTGGACGGCAACCAGATACCCGTCCCCGGCAAGCAGACCCGCTACTACACCGACGACCCGGCGATCGTCTGGGACCGGACCCTCGGCATGCGCGCCCAGGGCACCGCGGGCTTCGACGAGATCCAGTTCGCGGGCACCACGCGGTTCACGCCCGGCCGGACCTACACCCGGGGATGGAACCAGGCACCGCTGCGTGCCCGGTCGGTGGACGCCCTGCGGCTGGAGGACCAGGTCTTCCTCACCCCTGGTCTGTTCTCGTCGGCCGCCGAGAACACCGCGACCCACTCCGGCGAGGCCCGCGACACCACGGGCTCGTCGACCCTGTACCGCGACGGTGTGAAGATCGCGTCGCTGGCGTCGCTGGGCCGGCTGCAGACGACGGTCCCCTACGCCAAGGCCACTTACACCCTGACCTCGTCCGGCACCCGCAAGGTCGGCTGGTCGGACCTCGGCAGCAAGGCCTCCGCCACCTGGACCTTCGTCTCCGCCCGCCCGGACGGACCCGAGCCGGCCGAACTCCCGCTGATGAACGTGCGGCTCGGCGCCGGGAGCACCTCCGGCACACTCACGGGCGGCCGCACGCATCTGCTCACGGTGACGGCCGAGCGCGGCGGCACGGCGGCCACCCGGTCGTTGGGCGTCCAGGTCTCCTTCGACGACGGCCGGAACTGGAAGACCCTCGAGGTGCGGCGTGTGGGCGACCGCGGCGTCGTCACGCTGACCCCGCCCTCGGCCGGCGGTTACGCCTCGATCCGGCTGACCGGCGCGGACACGGCGGGCAACACCGTCGACCAGACCGTCATCCGTTCCTTCCGGGTGACCCGCGGACGATAGGGCGCCCACGCGGACGATGCGGCCTCGGCCGGCGGCTTCCACCGCCGTCGGCCGAGGCCGCGTCGGCTGAGTCCGACGACACCGAGTGGGCCGCGATGAAGGCCGTCGCGTACAAGCTCGACATCGGTACGCCGAGACCGTGCGTTGCGCCAGTGGGTCCGGCGGGACCAGATGGACAGCGAGATCAGGCCCGGGGTGACCATGGAGGATTTCACCATCGGTCTCCCCGAGACGGAGCTGATCAAGCCCCAGCGGCCCTGCCGAAACCTGTCCTAGGTCGAGCCGGCGACCGCCCGACGGGTGCCCGGCGCCCCCACACCTCGCGCCCGGAGCGGCACCGACCGCCGGCACCGGGGCGGGCCGGGGTGGGGCCGGCAGGCTGCAGGCCCGGCTTTCGAGCACGCGCCTTGCACCCATGCCCCATATGTGAAGAAGTTGGACGTATGGTAGAGGGTGTTGGAAGGCAAGCGAGAGGAGTGCCTCAATGATCGCCAAGCTGCTCGCCAAGTTGTCTTTCACCCGCAACTACGGTGCGTACGGGGCCCACGACTGGGGCACGCACACCGTCGACGACAGGGTGTGACCACACGGTCGGCGGGCGCCTCCGGGCTCCCGCCGGCTCTTGGCCATGTTGCCGACGATATCGGCCTGACCGGTACGAGAAGTCGGGGGCGATCCCATGGGCCGAGCGGATGAGCCGCCGCGGCTGCCCGGAGGCAGTTTCGCGGCCTGGAGCCGTGACCGGCTGGGACTGGCGCGCCGCGGCGCTGAGGAGTGCGGGGACGTCTGGCGGCTGGAGTCGGGTGTCTACGTAGCCGCTACGGCGGGGGTGTGTGCGGCGGTCCTGCGCCGCGCGCAGGATTTCCCCAAGCCGTCCTCGCCCCTCTTTCCGCCGTTGAAGCGGGCCGGCGGAGCGCCGACGCTCGAGGAACGGGCGCACGCCCGGGCCGCCCGCATGCGCGGACTGCGCCCGCAGGCGGTTGCGGCCCGGATCGGTGAGATCGCGCCCGGGACCGCTCGATGCGCCGACCGGTGGCCCGCGGGTCAGGACGTCGAGATTCTGCCCCTGGTCCGGCCTGTCCTGGCAGAGATCGGCGTGCGGTACCTCTTCTCCGAAGACGCTCCCGCCCTGATGCCCTTCGCTTGGCAGCTCTTCGTGGCCCGGGAGGTGCTCGTACGCCCCTCGCGCTGGGTGCTGCCGCGCTGGGTCCCCACACCGGCACGGCGGTTCCGCACAAGGCGCCAAGTCGCCTTCACCAATGCTTTGCGGTCCGTCGTCCGCCGGCGCCGTTCATCGGGCCGGCTCGGTGACGACGTGCTGGGACAGATGCTCCAGCCCTCCTCCCGCCACGGCCCGCTGTCGGAGGAAATCATCCTCGACACCCTCCCCGGGATCACCGTCGCCACCTTTGAGACACCCTCCCGGGCGGCCGGATGGATCCTGCTCCACCTGGCCCGATACGTCCAGGCCGCGGACCGCGTCGCAGCCGAGGCCGCTGCGCTGCCCGCCGATCCGGCCGCAACGACCAGCACCCACCTCGACAACCTGCGGTACACCCAGGCACTGGTACGCGAAGTGCTCCGGCTGCACCCCCCGAGCTGGCTGCTCACCCGGCGCGCCCCGCGGCGGACTCAGCTCGCCGACTACACCATCGACGCCGGATCCACCGTTCTCGTCTGCCCCTACACCGCCCACCGCGATGCGCGGGAACACGCCGAACCGGACCGGTTCCGGCCCGAACGCTGGCTCGACGATGCGAGCTCGTCGGCGAAACCCGGGATCTTCCTCGGCTTCGGTACCGGGCCGCACGGCTGCGAGGGAGCCGCCCTGGCCATGGCCGTGCTCACGCTCATGACCGCGCAGACAGCCCGCCGCTACCACTTGAGCGAGCCGCCCGGCACGGAACCCGGTTACCGGGTCACCACCTTCGAAGGCCTCGCGACCGCCGGCCTGCACCTGCGTGCCACCGTGCGCGACTGAGTGCAGACCTGCTTTCGATGGCAGGCCGCCTCCAGCCGCGAACAACGAACGTCGGCCCAGTCCGAGTACCGTTCCACACACACTCGGATCACCGGCTCATGATGCGCCGATCGTGTGTCGCCGGTCGAACTCGTCGAGCAGCATGCCCATCATGACGAGGTCGTGGTGCCGGCCGGCGAAGAAGACGTGTTCCCGCAAGCGCCCCTCCTCGGTGAAGCCGAGCCCACGGAAAAGCGCCAGCGATGCCTCGTTGTGGGCCAGAACCGCCGCCAGGCATTTGTGATAGCGCCGCTCGGCGAACATGAAGCGCAGCAGGAGCACCACGGCTTCCGTCGCGTAGCCCTTGCGCCGGTGGTCGGCGCTGATGGTGATGTCGAACTCGAACCAGCCTGAGCGAGGGCCGGTGCGATGTGAGCCGACTGTACCGACCAGCTCGCCCGTGGCCGTCGCTTCGACCGCCAACCGGAAACGGTCGTCATCGCACTCGGCAGCGGCCTGCTCCTTCGCCCAGGCACGGTAGCTCTCGGCTGACCTCGGCAGATCCAGCCGGCCCCCTCGCGGCCCGGCGTCGTCGGCGAGACGCGCGAATGCCGTCCAGTCGTCGGGCTCGACCGCGCGCAGGCGTACCCGATTACCGGTCCAGGACGATGCCATGCCTCATTTGATCACGCTGCTGTGCGCGCGAGGCCAACAGGCGCGCCCAGACGGACGTTGCCTGCCGTGCTCCGTCTCCCCGCTGATCGTCGTCATCGTCCGGAGCAGAGGTCGTGCGGCGGACGCAAGTCCGACTGCGCCCGACAGGTCGACCGATAGGGGGGTCACGGTTCACAGCACGCCGACACTCCCCCCGAGGTACGCCGCTGTCCAGCGCCGTTGATGTCAACGTGGATGTCAGGCGTCTCCCGGTCAATCGGACCCGCCGGTAGCCGTGCCGCTGTTACGCTGGTTTTGTGACGGTTTTCCGGCGTACCGTGCCACATGCTTCTCGCCGAAACGGCAATCCAAAAGAGCGCCGCTTGCGCAACCAGAATGCAGCCGAAGCAGGGATGCGTTCTTGGTCAAGCCCCATGACCTGAGTCGCGGAAATCAGGGGGGAATCCTTGCGCGCCGAAGCGGCGCCAACTGAGTTGCGGAGCTTCCACTCCCTGTGGAGGTCGGGGTGAAGGTTGTCGTTGATCTTTCCCGATGTGCGGGGTATGCGCAGTGCGCGTTCCTGGCTCCGGGGGCGTTCCGGATGCACGGTGAGGAAGCGCTCATGTACGACCCGAACCCGGATGACGCCTGCCGCGACCAGGTGCTGCGTGCCGCGGCGGCCTGCCCGGTCCAGGCGATCCTGGTCGACCGGTCGGAGGCACGGCACGCACCGGCGGAGGCGTCGCCGTCATGACCGGTGCCGACAACCTGTGTGCGTTCAGGCGCGATGGCCGCATCGTGGTCGTCGGCGCTTCCCTGGCGGGGCTGCGGGCCGCCGAGGCGCTGCGGGACGGGGGTTTCGCCGGATCGTTGACCATGATCGGTGACGAGCTGGGCGAGCCCTACGACCGGCCGCCCCTGTCCAAGCAAGTGCTGACCGGGTGGGTACCGGCCGGGGGCACCACGTTGGCCCGCCGTCGTGCCATCGATGCGAAGTGGCTGCGGGGCGTGCCCGCCACCGGGCTGGACCTCGCGACGAACCACGTACGTCTCGCTGACGGACGCGAGGTTCCCTTCGACCGGGTACTGATCTCCACCGGGGTACGCGCCCGGCCGTGGTTCGTCGAGTCCGAGGCGGCCCTGGACGGTGTGTTCGTCCTCCGTACCCGCGAGCATGCCGAGAACCTGCGGCGAGCCCTCGCCACCGGGCCCTCCCGCGTGCTGGTCATCGGTGCGGGATTCACCGGCTCCGAGATCGCCTCCGTCTGCCGCGAGCGGGGCATCCCGGTGACCGTCGCCGAACTCGCGCCGGCCCCACTGGTCGGGGCGCTCGGCGCCATGATCGGCGAGGTCGCGGCCGACATGCAGCGCGCTCACGGTGTCGACCTGCGGTGCGGTGTCGAAGTCGCCCGGCTGGAGGGCGACGCGCAGGGACGGTTTCGCCGTGCTCACTTCGACGACGGCAGTACGGTTGACGCCGATGTGGCGGTGGTGGCACTTGGGAGCATCCGAAACACCGAGTGGCTGCGGGAGTCGGGACTGGCGGCGGGCGTATGGGGAATCACGTGCGACACGGGCTGCCGCGCCCTCGACGTCAAGGGCCGCGTCACCGACGACGTCTTCGCCGCGGGAGACGTGGCACGTTGCTCGCACCCCGTCTACGAATACCGGCTCATCTCAATGGAGCACTGGGCCAACGCCGTGGAGCAGGCAGAGGTCGCGGCGCACAACATGGTCAGCGCCGCGGCGGACCTCCGGCCCCACCTGTCCATCCCGCTGTTCTGGTCGATCCAGTTCGGTGTCAACATCAAGTCCGTCGGCGTGCCCACCTTCGCCGACGAGGTGGTCGTCACTCAGGGATCGCTGGACGACCACCGCTTCGTCACCGCATACGGCTGTAGGGGCCGCGTCACGGCTGCCGTGAGCTTCGACAACGGCAAGTGGCTGGACCACTACCGACGCTTGATCGAGAGGGCCGCGCCCTTCCCGCCGCCCTGCCCCACGCCGGACCAGCCGGCCGGCATGAAACCGGTGCCCGTCGACCTCCCCGGCCCCACCCTGCTCGCTCAGGGCGCCACGGTGGTCGTCACCGGCCATGATCCGGGTGAGCACCGCGTCACGGCCGGGCACCCGCATCGGGGGGCGGAAGGCCGGAAGACCACGACCGAGACGCCGCCCGGCACTCTGCAACGGATCTTCGACTACTCCACCCGGGCGGACCCCTACCCGCTGTACGCCGAGTTGCGTGAGACGCCGGTAGCTCGGCAGGAGGACGGCAGCTACGTCATCAGTACCTATCGTGAGATCAAGGACGTGCTGAATGACCCGCATCTGAGCTCCGACCTACGCAATCTGTCGCATCCGCTACCCCCGGTCGAGGGAGGGGCCACGTCGTCGTTCATCCACATGGACCCGCCCGAGCACGATCGCCTGCGGCGTATGGCGATGCGTCACTTCGGCCCCCCGCACACCCCGGGGCTGGTGATCGGCATGGAAGGCGACCTGACCGCCATCGTCGCCGGTCTGATCGACGATTTCGCGGGCAAGCAGCAGATCGACATCGTCGACGATTTCGCCTTCCCGTTCCCCGTGACCGTGACCTGCCGCTTGCTCGGCGTGCCACGCGAGGGCGAACCGGATGTCCACCGCTGGGTGAGCGACCTGATGAACTCGATCGACTACAACCCCGAGACCGACCCGAAGGAGAAACTGGACAAGGGCGTACAGGCCCGCAAGGACTTGTACCAGTGCCTCGGCGAGCTGGTGGAGCACAGCCACGGCCGGCCGGGAGGCGGCCTGCTGTCACGGCTGGCCAACGACGACGGGCCCGACGGTCGGATGGCCGACGCCGAGATCGTCGCCACCGCCAGACTGCTCCTCATCGCCGGCCACGAGACCATCGTCAACCTCGTCACCAACGGCATGCTGACACTGCTGCGCCACCCGCAGGTGCTGCGGCGACTGCGCGACGAACCGGATCTCGTCGTGCCACTGGTCGAGGAACTGCTGCGCTACGAGCCCCCCGTGCACATCATTCCCTGGCGGGTGGCGTACAGCGACGTCACCGTCGCCGACACCGTCATCCCCCAGGGCTCGCAGATCATGCTCATGCTGGCCTCGGGCAGCCGCGATCCGAAGCGCTTCCACGATCCGGACCGCTTCGACCCGGATCGGCACGACAACCAGCACCTGGGGTTCGGCAGCGGCATCCACCTGTGTTTCGGCGGCCCGCTGGCCCGACGGGAAACGCAGATCGCGCTGACCGAGTTGGCACGCCGGCTCGACCGGCCGAGGCTGGTCGCCGACCCGCCGCCGTACCGGCCCAGCCCCGTTCTTCGGGGTCCGCTCCATCTGGACATCGAGCAGGGTGACGGTTGATACGGCAGCCGTCGGCAGACGCGGCGCACGGGACCATCCCCGCGGGCGCGAGCTCCCCCTGCCCCTGCCCCTGCGGCCGGAGGGTCGCGGGGGGGGTGCCGCCATGTCCTTCGTCAAGCCTGCGGGGGTCACACGCCGCGCCGACCGTCAGCAGGGCCTCTGGGAACTCGCCTGCAGCATCATCTGCCTCCGACGACTGCGCACGTCATTCTGAAAAGGTCGGTCAGGCGGATCTGCGCCGTGTGCGGCGGCGAGTGACGGCTTCGGAGGCGGTGCCGGGCGCCGCCGCCGGCCCGGGGACCTGATCGACGAACTCGAGGTGGTGTCCGACATCCGCACGGCCGGCGGCGAAGCCCTCTTCGTGCAGGCCGACGTGACCGTGGAGGCGGAACGTGCCTACACGATCACTCCCACTGTCCGGCCCGCAGTACGGCGCCCGGGCGGCGCACGCCCGAACGCAGCGGAAACAGACAGTAATAGAACTTGATTGTCCGTATTTGTACGAGTAAGGGCAGCGCGCCTCGGCGGCGCAGGCCGTGGGGCTCGTCGTGCACAAGCAAGGAGGAACCACATGACCGGCCCGCGCAGCGGGGCCGACGACACCGGCGGGGCCGTCAGGAGGAGGCACGGCCCGCCCCGGCGTCCGCGCTGCCCGCGGCCTCACGCTGGAGCCGGGCGAGGGCGTGCACCGCGTCGCGCGTCGCCGGGTACAGGTCCCGGTAGAGGCCGTGCAGCCTGCCGTAGGCGGCGTTCGCGGACGGGTCGGGGACGCGGCGCTCGCGGACCGGGTTCCACGCCGCGGTCGCCGCTCGGCCCGCCAGTCGGGTGGCGGCGAGCCGGGCAGCCCCGTAGGCGGCGCCGACGGTGATGGTGGGGACGTCCTGGGGCAGTCCGGTGACGTCGGAGACGATCTGCGTCCACAGCCCGCCCCGGGTGCCTCCGCCCACCGCGACGACCCGTTCGATGGCGGCGCCCGCGCGCCGCATGGCCTCGATGTTGTGGCGCACGCCGTGCGCGGTGGCCTCCAGCGCGGCCCGGTAGAGGTCGCCCCGGGTGTGCTCGACGGTGAGCCCGGCGATCACCCCCCGGGCGTCGGGGTCGGCGATGGGCGTGCGCTCACCGGCGAAGTACGGGAGCATCGCGAGGCCGCGTGCACCGACGCCGCTGTCCGCGGCCTCCGCCAGCAGGGTCGCGCGGTCGGGTGCCCCGAAGAGCCCGAGCAGCCACTCGGCGACGGCGCCGGAGGTGGCCATGCCGCCGGCGAGGGACCGGGTGCCGGGCTCGGCGCCGACGGTGCTCCACAGCTCGGGCACACGGGGCTGCCCGGTGACCGCGGCGATGAGGAACATCGTGGTGCCGTACATCAGCATCAGGTCGCCCGGCCGGACCGCGTCCACGCTGACGGCCTCGGCCCAGGCGTCGACGGTACCGGTGAGCACGGGCGTGCCGGACAGGAGCCCGGTCTCGGCGGCCGCCTCGGACGTCACCGTTCCGGCCTGGTCGCCGGGCCAGCGCAACTCGGGCAGCTCCGCGTGCGGCCACACAGCGTCCACCCAGGGGCGGTACCACTCCTGCGCCCGGGTGTCGTAGAAGGGCACGGACTGACTGGCCGCCTGGTGGTCCAGCACGTAGGCGCCGGTGAGCCGGTGGGCGAGGAACGAGGACGGCATGAACAGCCGCCGTGCGGCGGCGAACACCTCCGGCTCGTGCTCGGCCACCCAAGCCACCTTCGGGCCCACCGCCTGGGTGGACAGCACGCTGCCGCACCGGTCGAGGACGGCCAGGCGCCCCAGTTCGGCGTCGAGCCGGGCGATCTGCGCCACCGCCCGGGTGTCCACGCCGTAGAGCACGGCCGGGCGCAGCGGCCGGTTCGCGCTGTCGGCCAGCGCGACGCACGGGCCCATGCCGCTGACGCCGACCGCCTCCACCCGTACCGCCCGTGCGTCGTCGGACAGCAACTCGCGGGTGATCCCGCAGCACTCCCGCCACCACACTTCAGGGTCCATCTCGACGTGTCCCGGTCGCGGGCGGGAGACGGTGTGCGGGCGCACCGCGGTCGCGATCACCGTGCCCGAGGCGTCGACCAGGACGCCCTTGCTGCCGGATGTACCGATGTCGATGCCGAGGAAGGTCATGACCGCATGTCACCACAGCCGCGCACGGACGGCGGGGACTCGGTGGCCGGTTCCCCCCGGCGCGTCACCCGCGCCGGCCCACCCCGGCGTCCCTCAGCGGGAGCGATCACCGACTGTGCCGTCGGTGTGGCGGGGCGTACGGCGGGCCTGCTTCAACTCGGCCTCGTAGAGGTGGTCGCGCCCCTGGGCGAGTTCCTCGACGAGGCGGCGTTCCAGGTCCGCGAAGGGCCGGTAGTACGTGCGGTTGTACGCCTCGACGATCTGGAAGGTCCAGTGGCCGGGAATGACATCGCGTCCCAGGATTCCGCGTTCCACCGCGTCGGCGTGCGACGCGTGGCCGGCTTCCCGCAGCAACCGGACGGCGCGGTCGAGTTCGAGGTCCGCGGTTCCCGTCAGCTGGTGGAAGGAGTACAGGTGGCCGCGGGCGCGCTCGGTGGTCTCCAGAGCGTTCGACAAGGACCCCAGTGCCTCGACCGTCAGATCGCTCGTGCCCGGAGGGCGCCGGTGCGCCGCGTCCGGCGGCTCCTGCGGTACGTCAGGTTCTTCGCTCACTCCTGCGGTATGCCACGTGAGGGCGCCCGCATACCGCCGCCCTCACCCACCCGGGGGAGGTGCGGGCGCGGCGCGGCGGACGGGCGGGCGCCGGGCGACGGGGCAGCGCCCAGCGCCTGATCAGGGAACCTCGCGCAAGCCGCCGCACCGGACGGCGAGTTGCCCGACGGCCTCCACGGCACCTAGGATGTTGCAAAGTCAAGTAATATGTCGGCCCCACGGCGGTTCCATGCGCACGTCCACCAGGCCCCCCGCGGGGCCGGCTCCCGGGCTGCCGCACACCGTGGCTCCGTGCCGGACGTGCGTCCCTCAGGCGCCGTGACCGGCGGGGTCCACGTCGACCATCACCCGGGGGTGTGCCCCGGTCCCCCGCCGGGTGACTCGCCCCGGCATCCGACGAGCCGACCTGGACGTCTCCCTCACGGCACCGGTCTGCCACACCGGGAATCGACAGCAACGAGGCGGCCGCATACCGCCGCATGAGCAAAGGAGGACCCCGGGTGACCGGCAGATCCCACAATCCCTACGGCTTCTGGTACCGACTGGCCGCGGGCATCGCCAAACCCGTGCTGTTCGTCCTCGTCCGGCACCGGTGGCGCGGCCACGAACACATACCCGCCGAGGGGGGGTTCATCACCGCGGTGAACCACATCTCGTACTTCGACCCGCTCACCTACGGGCACTTCCAGTACAACAGCGGCCGGCCGCCCCGCCTTCTCGCCAAGGCGTCGCTCTTCAAGATCCCCTTTGTCGGCATGGTGTTGCGCAGGACCGGCCAGATCCCCGTTCACCGCGGGACCGCCGATGCCGCGAGCGCGCTCCGGGACGCGATCGCCGCCGTCGGCAAGGGCGAGTGCGTCGCGGTCTACCCGGAGGGCACCGTCACCCGCGACCCGAAGCTGTGGCCGATGACCGCCAAGACCGGGGCGGCCCGCATCGCGCTGACGACCGGTGCGCCCGTCATCCCGGTCGCCCAGTGGGGCGCCCACCGGATCGCACCGCCCTACGCTCGCGGAGGACGCGGCAACCGCCGTGTGTGGCTGGTGCCCCGCCAGACGGTGCACGTCGTGGCCGGACCGCCGGTCGACCTCAGCCGCCACCACGGCAAGGAGATCACCCCCCTCGTCCTCAAGGAAGCCACCGAGGACATCATGGGCGCCATCACCGCGCTGCTGGCCGACATCCGCGGCGAGCAGCCACCGGCCGAACCCCACTCCCCGCGCCGTCTCCCGCGTCAGCACGCCGGGTAGGCGCGCGACCGCCGTCGAGTGGACAGGCCGCCGGGAACGGCGCCGGGAGACCGGCGCCGTCCCCGTTCCCGGGTCATCCCTCCCGGGCGGATCAGGAAGCCGTCAGAGTACGTCGGACGCACCGCGCAGCACACAGAACTCGTTGCCTTCGGGATCCGCGAGGACGGCCCACCCCGAACCGTCGGGCTCGCGGCGGTCGGCCACCAGGGTGGCCCCCAGGCCCAGCAGCCTCCCGACTTCTTCCTCACGCGAGGTCTGCGGACGCAGGCACAGGTGGACCCGGTTCTTGCCCGACTTCGGCTCGGGCACCTCGTTGAAGTACAGCAGCGGCCCCGTCGGCAGCATCACCTGCGTCTCGCTGTCGCCAGGCCCGGCGTCCGGATGCAAGGAGCAGCCGGTCACGCCACTCCACCACCGGGCCAGTTCATAGGCGTTCGCTCAGTCGATCGCCACGTTCTGCACCGTCGAAACCATGCGGGCGAGCCTGCCCGAGTGTCCGCCCCCCGCGCCACCGGCACCGCCCACCCGCTCGACGCCCGTCGCGTCGGCACGTGAGCGCACCATCGGACCGGTCGACGCCGTTCGCACAGGGTGCGCGAGGCTTGCGGCGACCTGGACGGGGACGGTTACGACGACGCCGTCGTCGGCATCCCCGGCGAGGACCTGAACGGCGTGCCCGGTCGTCGCGCGGCGGGCCGCCGAGCATCGCAGGCGCCGGAAGGTCGCGGGCCGTGGTCTGCTCGACGCCGGCCGGCCGCCACCCTCAGCCGACCGGGGTCGGCCGGCTGAGGGCGGCGCGCGCCTATGCGAGCGCCGACCCGGCCTTCCACTGCTCCCAGGACATGTTCCAGCCGTTGAGGCCGTTGTCGGGGGCGATGGTGTGGTCGTGGGAGTGCTTGACGACGACCACGTCGCCGATGAGCGAGTTGTTGTAGAACCACGCCGCGTCCTGGCCGGAGTCGCCGCCGCCTTTGACGTCGTTCAGCCCCACGCAGCCGTGGCTCACGTTGGAGTGCCCGAAGACGGAGTCCGGTGCCCAGTAGTTGCCGTGGATGAAGGTGCCGGAGGTGGACAGGCGCATCGCGTGCGGGACGTCGGGGATGTCGTACTCCCCCGCGTATCCGACCGTGGCTCCGTTCATGCGGGTGGAGACGAGCTTCTCGGAGATCACCATCTGCCCGTTGTACGTGGTGCTGCCCGGCGCTCCGGAGGTGATCCGTATCGTGCGCGCGACCTTGCCGTCGCGTTCGACCCGCATGGTGTGTGTACCGGCGTCGACGGTGGAGACCTGGCGGCGCGCCACCGTGAAGCGGACGGTCCTGTCCTGGGTGCCGTAGGCGTTCGCGGCACCCTTCACCCCGTCCAGACGCAGGCTCAGGGTGACCTCGGTGTGCGCCTTCCAGTACGTCTCGGGGCGCAGGTCCAGCCGCTGGTCGCCGAACCAGTGGCCCACGACCTCCTGGCCGCCGTCACTGGTGACACGTATGCCTTCCTCGACGGCCTTCTTGTCGGTGACCGGCTTGTTGAAGTTCAGCGACACCGGCATGCCCACGCCGACGGTCGAGCCGTCCTCGGGGGTGAAGGTGCCGATGAGGCGGTCGTCCTTCGCCAGCGTGGTGAAGGACAGGCTGCGGGTCTGCGCCTTGCCCGCTTCGTCCGCGGCGTGGACGACCATGCGGTATGCGGTGCCGTAGGCCAGGGCCGCGTCCGGGGACCAACGGCGGTGGTCGCCGCCGGTGGTGCCGGGCACGGGGTGACCGCCCGCGGTGGTGAGGGTGACGGACGAGATCGTCCCGCCGGTGACCTCGACGTCGCCCGCGCTGCCGACGGACGCGTGCCGGTCGCCGTCGGCGGCGCCCGTGGTGAGCCGGAAGGCGACCGCCGCGGCCCGCGGCTCGGCCGAGGAGGCCGAGGTGCCGTCCGCCCCGTGGGCGGCGGGCGTGACGGCGGGCGACTGGCCGGCGCAGGCGGTGAGTAGCGACGCCCCGGCGACGGCGAGGGCGATCACGGTGAGCCTGGGAAGGGACGGCATGCTTGCTCCTGTTGGCCGCGGAACTGTCATCGGGCGAGGGAGGCCGCGTCGCCCATGACGACGACGGGGTGGTCGGCAGGGTCCAGGGAGCGCAGCAACTCCTTCATGTGCGCCTTGGAGATGCTGACGCAGGCGTGCGTGGGGCCGCCGTGGTCGACATGGATCCATATGCCGCCGCCGCGGTTCGCACCCATCGGCTGTGCGCCGTTCATCGGGGAAGTACCGGGCTGCCGGTTGTAGTTGATGGCGATGACATAGTCGAACGACCCGTCGAGCGGTTCACCCTCGAAGCCGGTGCCGCTGACGGAGAAGGCGCCGGAGCGGTGGTAGGGCAGCTTGGTTCCGGGGTCGGCGAGCCGTCCCCCGGCGTCGGTGAGGCCGAACACCCCTATGGGGCTGCGCAGGTCACCCGCGTAGTGCTCGTCGGTCCAGCCCTTGTAGCCGTTGTGGGCGTCCCACACCGCTCCGTGACGCCAGCCGCCGTCGACGCGCTCGTAGAGCACCACCTTCGACCTGCCCGCCTTCTTGCCGGCTCCCGTGACCAGGACGACCTGTCGGGCACGGGCCGGGACCTGCGCAAGGGTCCTGGGCCCGAGACCCGGCAGCCGGGCGGGGTATCGCGGCTTCTGCGGGGTCGTCGTCGGCGGGGCCGTCGTCGTCGAGGTCGCGGTCGGGGGGACGGCGGCGGCGTCCTCGACGACCGCGGCCGTCTCGGCGGCCGGGCCGGGGTTCCCCTCGGGCAGGTACTGGTAGGCGGCTATGCCCAGCGAGGAGACCACGACGGCGGCGGCCGCGGATATGGAGGGCTTGCTGAGGCGCATGAAAGCGAGCTTTCTCGGGAGACGGGAACTGCGAGGAGGCCCTTGGGCGGGGCTCGAGGAGCCGGACGGCCGGCGGCAGGCGTGTGGCTCGTGGGTGATGGCCCGTGGGTGATGGCCCGTGGGTGATGGCCCGTGGGCGATGCGGCACACCGTTCATCGCCGCCCGTGTCATGGGTCCGGTGCCGGCGGGCATGTCTCACACCCGCTCAACCGGGCGGGAACCGGCTCGGTTGCCCGGGCGCCGGGAGTTGCCCCGCCGCAGGGGCGGGAGAGACGTGGCGGCGTGAAGGGGCGTCAGAGTGCGGCGGGGAAGGGGCCGTCGCCCGGGGATCCGCGGCGCGGCGTCAGCGGCAGATTTCCCCGGGGTCCGTGAGTCGGCGCCCGTCGGGAACAGGGGCCGCTGTGTTCAGGGCCGCGTGGCGCGGCCCAGGGTTCAGCTGCGGGCGTTCTTCGGCACGGTGATCTGGTGCTCGCTCCAGCTCATCCGGGCGGTTGCGTTGTAGTACACGGTGCTGCCGGCCGCGAGTCCGGCTTCCCTGGCCCGGGCGGACGGCTCGACCAGCACGAGTTCGTCGCTGAGCATGGCGCCGGTGGCCGGGTCCACGATGAGCCGCTGCTGTGTGGTTCCCAGAGGTGCGCCCCGGTAGGCGGCGGGGAAGTCGACGCCGACACCCTCGCGACCCAGGGGATCGGTGACGTGCTCGGTCACCCGGACTCCGGGCAGGCCCGCCATCACGCGGTACGCGGCCGCGCGGACGGCGGGCTTCACGGGCATCGTGACGAGGTTGCCCGCCTGCCCCAGCATCCAGGCGCTGCGGCCCTCGGTGCCGGTGTCGGCGCCGTTGTCCTTCGCGTACAGCCGCTCCAGGTAGCGGCGGAGCTCATCGGTGGTGGAGGGCAGCGCGCGCAGGTCCTTGTAGGAGACGTTGTCAGGACCGACGGCGTAGATCTTGTCGTTGCTGTTGGTCTGCGTGACCGTGGGCTTGCGCTCGGTTCCGATCCGGGCGACGAGCGTGCCCGCCCCGGCCCTCTTCGACACCTTGAACTCGACCGTGCGGGGCGAGCCCGCGGCCTGCCAGGTGGCCTTGTCCGCGGCGGTCCGCGGCTCGGTCACGGAGTCCAGTTCGGAGATCATCAGGCTCTCGGTTCCGGGCCGCACACCCACCGACCACTGGCTGGTCGACGCGCTGCGCACGGCGAAGAGGTGCCCCTCGTCACCGGCCACGTCCACGACCTCCGAGCGTGTGGTGGTCTGCCAGTACGTTCCCTCGGTGACCGCGGACTCCGCCTGCCGGGCCGCGCTCAGCAGCTCGATGTTGCCGTCGACACGCAGGTCCGCGCCGGCGCCGGGAGCGTCCGTTCCGGCGGAGGACGGCGGCTGGGCGGCCGGCGGCCCGCCGGGCTCCTGCCAGTCGAGGGTGCTCACGGCCACCACGGACGCCGCCACGGCCGCGAGTGCCGCGACGCCCACCGGCCGGAAGGCGCTTCTGCGGCGCGGGGCGAGGAACCGTGCCGCGCGGCCGTCCGTCGCTCCGGCGACGATGCTCGCGAGGTCCTCGCGCTGCCGCGCGGTGTCCACCAGCCGGGCCGGGTCCAGTTCCTCGGGCCGTGCGTCGGCGAGCACCTTCAGGACGTCGGGCCGCCCGGAGGGCTTGTCGGTGTTCTTCACGCGGGTGCTCCTTCGCGGTGGGTGGGGTACGGGGCCTTGGCGGGAGGTGCACTCGCCGGCTCCGCCACGGGAGGTACGGTCGCCGGCTCCGCCGCGGGAGCCGCCTCGAGGGCCTTCTCCAGCCGGCGGCGGGCCCGGTACAGCCGGACGGTGAGTGTCGCGGTGGTGCAGTCCAGGACCTGCGCTGCCTCCTTGGCGCTCAGGCCGTGCCAGGCGATCAGCGTGAGCAGTTCCCGGTCGGCCTCCGGCAGGGCGGCGAGGGCCTGCAGCGCGTCGTGCCGGCCGGTGACCTCCGTCGCGACGTCGCCGGCTCCGGCCGGGGCGCCGCTGCTGATGCGCCGCGCTTCCTCGGCGGCGAGGAGGTACTGGTGGGCGTCCCGGCGGCGCAGTTCGCGCACCAGGTTGCGTGCCACGCCCAGGAGCCACGGCAGTGCCGGGTGCGGGATGTCCCGCACCCGCCGCCATGCGACGGTGAACGTCTCGCTGGTGATGTCCTCCCCTACCTGCCGCCCCACCAGGCTGGTGGCGTAGGCAAGGACACGCGGATAGCACTCCTCGTAGACGTCCCGGAAGCGTTGGGCATGTGTCACGCGCCGTCCCCTCATCTCGCACTCTCACCATGCAATGAGCGCCGAGGTCCGCTTCTTACATTCGGGCGCGAGAAATCTCACGATTGTGGTTCACATCACGCTCGGGGGTTCGCATCAGGGGCTCGGACGCCTCGGGGCGACGAGGACCACCGCCACCGCCACCGCCGAATGTCGGCGGGGGTGTGACCCGCGGCGTGGGTGTGGAGGACGCCGACACGGTCCGCGCCTCGACGGCCTCGGCGCGATGTCACCCGTCGACCCGCCGACGGACGGACGGCGGACACGCGCCCGGCGCCCTGCCGGCGATCCGCAGCGGACGTCGGCACGGGCTCCGGCGTCGCGGTCTGTTGTCCGGCTGGGTCCGCCCGACTCGGCGGTGACGGTGCCCGGACGCGCGACCCGCCGACGGACGGACGGCGGACACGCGCCCGGCGCCCTGCCGGCGATCCGCAGCGGCCGTCGGCACGGGCTCCGGCGTCGCGGTCTGTTGTCCGGCTGGGTCCGGCCGACTCGGCGGTGACGGTGCCCGGACGCGAACGACGGCCGCCGCCCCTGTGGAGGGCGGCGGCCGTCGAGGGGAGACGACTCAGTGCGGTGCCGCCGCGGGCTCCAGGACGAAGACCGGGATCTCGCGGTCGGTGTTCTTCTGGTACTCCGCGTAGTCGGGCCATGCCTCGACCGCGCGCTCCCACCACTGGGCCCGCTCGTCCCCGGTGACCTTACGGGCGGTCATGTCCTGGCGCACCGGGCCGTCCTGCAGTTCCACCCGGGAGTCGGCGACCAGGTTGTGGTACCAGACCGGGTGCTCGGGGGCGCCCCCCTTGGACGCCACGACCGCGTAGCATCCTTCGTGCTCCACGCGCATGAGCGGCGTCTTGCGGATCTTCCCGGACTTGGCGCCCAGCGTCGTCAGGACGATCACGGGCCTGCCGCGCAGTGTGGTCCCGTCGGTCCCTCCGGAGCCCTCGTACAGCTCGACCTGGTCACGGACCCACTGCTCGGGGCTCGG
This sequence comes from Streptomyces sp. ME19-03-3, assembly GCA_033793685.1. Lineage (GTDB taxonomy): Bacteria > Actinomycetota > Actinomycetes > Streptomycetales > Streptomycetaceae > Actinacidiphila. The sequence continues at coordinate 74,437 of JARAXD010000029.1, forward strand.
CTCGTACTCACCCACCAATGGCACGTCGTTCTCCCATCTCGCTATGCGACATCGTCGATCACGCCATCCTCGCCCACCTCACGCCTTTCCCGCACCAGGCCCGCTACGCGCCGCTCGTCCTGCTGCCGATCACCCGAACGGCGACCCGTTGAGCGAGGCGCGGCCGAGCGCCGGGATCCGCCGTCTCGACCCGCTTCGTCCGGTGGGTGCCCCTCGCCGTGGCGGTGCCGAGATACGGAGCGCTGCTTCGCCGAGGACGACGTGCGGGACCACCTGTGGTTCACGGGTGCCTCGTGATCACGGCCGGGCAGCTCGCGGTCCGGCCTGCCCCGCCCCCGGCCGGAACAGCCAGTCAGGTGGGGGCTGCGGGCCGGTCGGCTGGGCCCGTGACGCTACCCGCCGGATCCGGGCCCCAGGTCGCCGGTCCGCGGCAACGCGCGGATGGCCCGCCCGCTGACCTCACGCGGCAGGACACGGATCCACAGCGGCCGCTTCCCCCCGGCCCAGGGATCGGCCCCGGGCCGTCGGCCGAGGGCCTCCTCGGCCGCGGCGTCGCTGATCCGCTCGGCCGTACCCGTCACCAGGACGCTCCAGCCGGTACGGCGCTCCTCGTCGACGAAGTCGGTCTGGAAGGCGAGCTTCGTGCCGGACGCGACGGCCGCGACGCCGGCCGGATCCGTCCGGTAGACGACCGTGCGCCCGTCCACGAGAAAGTTGACCGGCACCACCACCGGAGCCTCGTCACCTGTGCCTGCCGGGTGGGCCACCCGGCCGATCCCGTGCGTCCCCAGCCTTTCCCAGCACTCGGCCTCGGACAGACGCTGCAGCACCGGCCGCGCCGCCGGGCCACCGCGTCCTGGTGGGGACTCGCCGGAGCCCGCCGTCAGCTCCTCGGACGACACCCGCAGCACCTGGGCGACCCGCTGCAGCGCTTCGGCGTCGAAACCGGGGCCCAGCTCCTCGACCTGCCGCAGGTACGCCGTCGACATGCCTGCCCTGGTGGCCAGCTCCTCGCGCGACATGCCCAGTTGCTTCCGTCGCTCGGCGACGCGCCCGGCCATGTCCTCGCCGTTGGAGGAGCCTTCGCCCGCCGAGCCGGTCCCGTCCCGACCGTCACCCCTCACAGCCGCTCACCTCCCGCGTCGTGTCTTCTTTCAGCGCAGCAGACCCTTCGGGTGCCCGCCAGTCCGGAGACAGCGGCCCCGTCGGCGGGGGCGGGAGGGGAAGACGTCCGCCCCGCCGCCGAGTGCCGCGGGCGGGCACGACAGGGGGCACGCCCTCGCGTCATGCGGGCACGACCTCGATGACGTCGCCGTCCTCGAGGCCGAGAGCGGCCGGTGTGTGCGTGGCGCTGAAGGGCGCGCCGTTGGCGAGGAAGCCGAGCCCTCCGTGCGACCTTCCCGTCGTGGCGCAGTAGGTGTCCATCAGGTGCTTGAGGGGCGTGTGCGCGCGGATCCTGAAGATCATCTCGCCGGTGTCGTCCTTGACCCGCAAGTCGATCGTGGTTTCGTGACTCATGACCGCACCTCCGCCGATGGCCGGGCCGGGCCCGCAGGGGCGTCGCCAGTGGCGGCTGCGACGGATTGCGGTGCGAAGCCGGTGGCCGACGCGCGAACCGGCCGTGGCACCCTCCGCGTCGGCGCCGCACCGCCGACCGGGTACCAGAAGGCCGGCAAGGCCCCACCTCCATGATGCGGCACAGCCCGCGCACGCCGCCCGCCGGTACGACGGGGACCGCACATGCCGATCCGGAGGGCGGCGGAAGACCGTCACGCGCCGGCCGCACAGTGCGGGCGCGGGCGGAGCAGGCGGCGGCTCGGCTCGTTCAGGCGTGGTCGACGAGTTCGGCGTGTCCCTTCTGGCGTGCACAGTGGGCGCAGCAGAAGAACTGGCCGTCGGACTGAAGACCGTGTCCCAGAATGCGGCACTGGCAGTTCTCGCAGATCGGGGCCATCTTCTGCGCCGCGCACTCCAGGCTGTCGAAGATGTGGAGCGCTCCTGCCGCGCGGACCTCAAAAGCCATCTCGTAGTCGTTGCCGCAGACCTCACATACCGCCATCGGTTGCTCCTCGCTCTCGTCAAGGGATGGATCCCGAACGCTACGAGGCTGGAGCCGGTCCCGCCCCGGGGCAAGGCGACCAGCGGCACGGCAGTGATCAATCACTCTCCTGTACGCCAGTCCACGGACTCGGAGGGCCCCTGCGCCACCGCATGGTCCGCGCCACCCGGCGCCGGCCGCCCTCAGCCGGGCCAGGTGCCCGTCAGCCGCCGGACGGTGGTTGCGCCCGCACGGTCGACGGCGGCCCTGACGGCCGCGAAGATCGCCCCCTGCAGGGCCGCGGCCAGGAGCACCTCGCGCCAGGTGCGGTCCTCGTCGGTGGCGTCGGGGGCCACCGCCTCGTGCCGCACGGCCTTCCACACCTGTTTGAAGACGGCACCGGCCACCATGCCCGAGACAGCTCCCACAGCCATACCGACGGGCTTGTACACGATCTTCGACTTCCTCACCGGCACACCTCTCGAGTGACTCCCCACTCTCGCCCCACCGCGGAACGCGCTCACGGTCCCGACGGCGACAACGGAGACCCACGCGCCGCGCAGGCCCCGGGGAGGCCACCGAAGCCGTGCCGTTCATGCGGCGCGTGGGCCGTTGCAATCAGCGTGCTCCCGGCCGCCGCGCCGCGCATCCCGGGACGGCCGACGCCGCTCCTCGGGCGCGTACCCGGCGTCACGGCCGTCTCACCCACCGCGAACCGGAGAACTTTGACGTGAACGCCGATGTCCCGGGTAGGCGAAGACGGAAGAAACGGACACAACGGGAGATGGTCTGGATGACCCACACACAACCTGGCATCGATCAGCATCCTGATCTGCTCGAACTGCGCGAGGACTACGAAAGGGCCACCGCCACCAAGCGAGGTCAGGCGACAGAGGCCATGGGGCTGATCACGGGTACCTACTTGGCCGCCTCCCCATGGATCGTGGGATTCAACGGACTGTCGACGATCACGGTCAGCACCCTCATCGCCGGTATCGCCTACGCGCTGCTCATGGGAGGTGTGGGACGGGGCTACGAGCGCACCCACTCGAAGGCATGGGCGGCCGCCGTCATCGCCCTGTGGACGATCATCTCGCCCTGGTGCATCGCGGGTGATGTCAGCACGACCCGCACCATCAGCAACAACGTGATCGTGGGAGTCATCGCCCTGGTCCTCGCGCTCGCCACGGCCTCGATGCGTCCTGACGCCGCCGGCAAGAAGAGCCGCGGCATGACCGGCGCCATGGGCGGCTGGCGCGGCTCGCACAAGAGCGGCCCGCCGTCGCGGTGAGCGTGCCCGAAGCCGCCGTCCCGGCGGCGTCCTCCCCCGGCACGACCAGCCCATGGATCAGTCAGGCGAAGAGGGTCGCGAGGACCGCCGCGGACAGCGGACGGGTGACAGCCCTCTCGAACGCACCACCAGAGAGCGGGATGTGCCGCCCGAGCCGGAACCCGCCGACGTGAAGGATCCCGCCGCGCCCAGCGAGGCCCGCAAGGAAAAGGAGAGAGCTGAAGCCACTCCGTGAGGTCGTCGGCGCGCGCCGGCGGACACGGACCGTCCCCTGTCGCACAGCGGCCCGGAGGCAGCGAGCCCAGGAGCGCGCCTCCGGGCCGTTCGCCGCTCGCGGCGCCGGTGAGACGTGCCGCAACGTGCCCACGCCAGGGCGCAGAACCACTCCTCCTGCCCCGCCTGCCGCTCCACCACGGCAACGTGGCCGCGTTCGAGCAGCCGCGAGACGAGCTCCGGCGGGATGCGGCCGGACCGCGTCCGGGCCCGGTACTCAAGATCAGCAGCGTCCACGGCCACGCACCATAGCGCTCAGCCCTGACTTCTTGCTGACACCACCGGCGGTCTCGAACACAACACAGAACGCAGTGCCCGACTCGACCAAAGGGTCTTCAGCAGTGGTCCCACCACCAGGAGATACTCGGGTAGGGCAGGGGGCTGGTGTCGGTGGTGGACAGCGACGGCGCCCAGCAGGCGGGTGTCTTGACGACGTCCTCGAGGGCGAACCGTTGTTCGCGTGACGGATTGTAGCGTGGTGCGCACAGGGAGGCTTCGGTGTTGGCGATGATGAACTGACCGAGTCGGTCGATGAGGAACTGCAGGGGCGGCTCGGCCGAGGGCATGAGGCGCTCACGCAAACGCAGGATGAGAAGCATCAGGCGGTCACGCAACTCGACCGCCGCCGCGACGGCCGCATCGAAGGAGAGCCCGCGAGCCGCTTGCAGGACGCCCACGATATTCGGAGACGTCTGGCCCTCTGCTTTTTCCTTGTGGTAAGAGAAGACATCGTTTTCCACTCCGACGAGCAGAGTCGTACACCCGATCAGGGCCTGAACCGCCGGTGCGTTCCAGTCCTCGTCCGGAATGGGAGCAGGACCGAACATGGCGATTTGCGCCGCGTACACGTGACCGCCGACGTCGTGAATGCGCAGGGCGAGGTATTCGTCCTCATCGGGTTCGTTCAGGTGGAGTTTGTGTACGCCGCTGGTGAGCAGGCACCTCATGCCGGCGCTCAGACGGGCCACCTGTGCGGGTGTGCACTCCGCGCGTAGTTGCTCCATCGCGTCGTGCAGTGCCGCGATGAGGGGGCTTGAATTCTTTGGTACGCGATATCCAGGAGATTCCATCACATGCGTGACCTGGCATACGAATCGGATGATTTCGCCGGTCCGGCTGCGGGCTTCGGGGTGATCGAGCACATCGTCGTCGACGACGAGTGCCCACTCCATCAGGCAGCCGACGCCGCGGAGCACTGCCTTGCTGGTCTGTGGTGTGGAGACCCTTCCAAGGCACCAGGCCAGGACGGTTCCGGGAACGTAGTGGGGTCCGGGACTCAGTTCGGCCAACCCGTACGACTCTTTCCACGCCTGGACCTGCGCCGCGACATCCGTGGGGACATGGGAGGGCTCCGGCATCTGCAGGGGGTAGTGGAAGCGCGGCGCGCCTCCCCGCTGAGCTGGAATCGCGGTCTGCTCCGCTTCTGATGTGCTGCTCATGCATGCTCCTTCGTCGGTGCGGCGTCGTGAAATATGAGGGCCTCATTGCCTCCGCACCGCCATCGGCCGGAGCGAGGACTGATGCCGGCCGGCCGGGCGAATGCGGCGGACCGCGGTCAAGGGGAGTTCGGTGAGGAGTTCTGGCCGACAGCGGGTGAGCGCTGAGCTTTCAGGGACGCGGCGTCGCGTGGCTCCGCGGCCGCGAACCGGCCGTGCCGACCTGGTTGCCGCAGGGCGTTGCGGGTGCGGTGGTGGAAGGCAAGCAGACCCAGGAGTGCGGCGGCAACGAACCACAGCAGCTGCCAAGCGAGATATGCGGGTGCAGAGGTGGTCGAGAAGGCGCCCGCGGTGGCGGCCTGGACGGAGCCGTAGGTGGGCAGCAGGCGTGTCATCGGGTTGTCGGCGCCCGCGCTGACCAGGGGGTTCTGCAGGGCGACGTCGATGACGCTGGTCATCACCAGGGCGAACATGCCCTCGACCTCGCGGCGCAGCAGGGATCCGAAGACCACACCCATGGCTCCGTAGGTCAGGGCGGCGCAGAACAAAGCGGCGGCGAGCAGGTAGGGCTGTTTCGGTGTCCAGGCGACGCACATGGCCGCGGTGGCATAAGCGGCGAGAAGGGCGGATGCCAAGGCCAACGAGGCGGCTTTGGCCATGACGAGGTGGGTGCGCGGATAACCGGCCATGGCCAGGCGCCGGTCGAAGCGCCCGCCGGTGAAGGTGGCGGCGAACATCATGAATCCGGTGACCAGGGTGACGGCGTTGAGGGCACCGGTGATCTGAGTCAGCTGGTTGCCGGCGGGTGCCAGCCGCTCTCCGATGGAGGCCAACTGGAAGGGCACTGCCGTGTCGGGCATGGCGAGGTAGACCAGGCCGACCCAGGTGGGAATGAAGAAGACGACCAGCAGCATGGCGAACCGGTTGCGGGCGTGTTCGACCAGGTCGTACCGGGTGGCTGTGGTGAACAGGCGCAGATGTGTCATGCCGGTGCCGCCGCATCCCGGCGCAGCACGCCTGCCTCGAGGCGCCACAGCTCATCGAGGCGTTCGGTGTCGTAGGCCAGATGGGAGACCACCAAGACAGTGCGGCCGGAGTCGCGCAGCCGGTCGGCCAGCTCCCAGAACCGCTGGTAGGTGTCCCAGTCGAAACCCTGGTACGGCTCGTCCAGCAGCAGAACCTCTGGATCGTGCATGAGCGCCAGCGTCAGGTTCAGCTTCTGCCGGGTTCCGCCGCTGAGCGCCCCGGCGCGCACATCGGCGTACTGGGAGAAGTGCAGAGCCTCCATGACCTTCCCCGCATGACGCAGGTCGGCAAGGCCGAAGGCCGTCTTGAAGAACTCCAGGTGCTGCCGGACGGTCAGCCCTGGGTATTCAGCGGAATTAGGTCATCTGACGGCCTGGTAGCAGAAAGGTGCCGCTGACCTGCGAGGATGTGAGTGTCTACGTCATATCCGCTG
>JARAXD010000003.1:0-356842 GCA_033793685.1 Streptomyces sp. ME19-03-3
GGGGGTCGCCCCCGCGGGGGGGGGGGGGGGGGGGGGGGGGGCGCCCCCCCCGCCCCCCCCCGGGGGGGGGGGGGGGGGGGGGGGCCCCCCCCCCCCCCCCCCCCCCCCCCACCCCCGATGTACGTCGCTACCGCGACGCAGTGCTGCTTACTTCAGGCTGATCTGCGCCAGGTTCGGGTCCTCGTGGAAGTCCATCTGGAGGTTCGCGAACTTCTTGGTGTTGGCGAGACGCAGCTGGTGACGGTTCCACAGCGGGATGAGCGCGACATCGTCCATGGCGACCTTCTCGGCCTCCTTGTAGATCTCGGTGCGGGCGGCGCCGTCCTCGGTGGCACGGGCCTTGGCCAGCAGCTCGTCGAACTTCGGGTTGCTGTAGCGGCCGCGGTTGTCACCGGTGACCTTGCCGGACTCGTCCTTGTTGATGGACGCGGTGGCCAGCAGCGGGTAGAGGAAGTTGTCCGGGGTCGGGTAGTCGGCGCCCCAGGCGAAGCGGTACATGCCGGTCGCCTTCGGCGACTGCTGGGCGGCGAGCAGCTCGGCGAAGGGCTTGCCGACGAGCTTGACGTTCAGCCCGAGGACGTCCTTCAGCTGCTGCGCGACGGCCTGCACCCACTCCTCGTGACCGGCGCCGGTGTTGTAGCCGAGCTCGATGGTGGTGCCGGGCTTCAGACCCGCCTTGGCGGCGAGCTCCTTGGCCTTGGCCGGGTCCTGCTTGACGCAGGAGACGCACAGGTCCTTCTGGTACACGTCCGCGAAGGCCGGCGGCAGGATCGTCGTCGACTTCGTCTGGAAGTTCTGGAAGACGCCCTTGATGATGGCGTCGCGGTCGATCGCGTACGAGACCGCGGCACGCGCGTCGGCCGACTTCAGCGGGCCGTTGTCGGTGATCGGCAGCAGGTAGTTCATGCCGTTGGTGTCGGCCTCGAGCCACTCACCCTGCGCGTCGTACTTCGCCTTGGCGGCGGTGAGCTGCGGGGTGGGCATCCGGGCCCAGTCGAACTGGCCCGACTGGAAGCCCTGGTACTCCAGCGTCGCGGCGTTGTTGGAGTTCAGGATCGAGATCTTGACCTCGTCCAGCTTGGCCTTGTCCAGACCGTAGTCGTCGTTGCGGACGAGGGTGATCGAGCGGTTGTGCTCCCACTTGCCCTTCAGCTTGAAGGGGCCGTTGCCGATCGGGGCGTCGTTGAAGGCGGCGTTCTTGCCCGCTCCGGCGACCTTCGGCACGGGGCTGAAGACGGTGTGGGTGGTCTTGACGTCGAACTCGTAGTCCGGGGAGGACAGCACGACCTTGAGCGTGTTCTCGTCCGGCGCGCTCAGGCCGGCGAAGGTCTGCGACTTGCCGGACTGGAGGTCCGCGAAGCCGGCGATGCCGCCCATGTGGTAGGCGACGTCGGACGCGGACGCCTTCGCGACGACGCGGGTCCAGCCGCGGATGAAGGCCTCGGCGTTCACCGGCTCACCGTTGGTGAACTTGGTGCCCGGCTTGATCTTGAAGGTCCAGGTCTTGCCGTCCGCGCTCACCTCCTTGGAGGTGGCCAGGGCCGGGATGACCTTGCCGTCGGCGGTGGGCTCGTACAGGCCCGTGAAGAGGTTGTCCGTGACGAGGATGCCCTCGGACTCCTGGGCGTTGTACGGGTCGATGGCGACCGGTTCGGTGATGCCGAGGCTGAACGTGCCGCCGGCCTTCCCCGCGCCCTTCCCCTCGTTGTTCTTGCTGCCGCTGTCGTTGCCACCGCAAGCGGTAGCAGCCAGGGCGACGATGACCGCGCCCGCGACCCAAGTGGCGCTCTTGGCACCGCGCATGGGTTTGCCTCCTCAGGAGTCACTGTTTCTACGTGAAAGGGCCGGCCTCACTGACACCCCTGGCAGTGATACCGGTCACCTGTGCTCGTGAGTCGGCGCTCCCCATAAGCGCCTGGACCCATTGACCCGAGCTCAACGGCTCCAACTATCGGTCATTGACGGGCCGCTAACCACACACTTGCGATCTCGTTTTGGTCACAACCGGTCCAAAATAATCCTGCAATTCGGACATTTGGATTATAGACAGACAGCGACGAAACGGACTTGTAACACGATCATCGGTGAACTCTGTCCGGTATCCGGACGTCGCCGGACTGAAATCCGGTTGCCCTCGCGGGCCGCTCGCCACGCGAAGTTACGCGGCTGACGTGGCGCCAGGTACGGGCTGTCGCGCCCGCGCCAGTGGCGCAACCGCGACACACCGGCGGCCGCCGGTCCAGCGGCCGCCCCGGGCGGCGCATCGCCGGTGACTTCGCTCACACCATGCTCCGGTATGTGCCGTTATGGCCGCTCCGGGCGGCTACCGCACCTTGGACACGGCGACGGCCGGCAGCCCCGTACAGGCGGTTGCCGGCCGTCGTCGTGGCGAACCTCAGCGCTTGGCGCGGGACGCGGCGCGGCCGCGCTCCTTCTGGTCCAGGACGACCTTGCGGATGCGGACGGTCTCCGGGGTCACCTCGACGCACTCGTCGTCGCGGCAGAACTCCAGCGACTGCTCCAGGGAGAGCTTGCGCGGCGGGACGATCGCCTCGAACGAGTCGGCCGACGAGGACCGCATGTTCGTGAGCTTCTTCTCCTTGGTGATGTTGACGTCCATGTCGTCGGCGCGCGAGTTCTCGCCGACGATCATGCCCTCGTACACCTCGGTGCCCGGTTCGGTGAAGAGCACGCCCCGCTCCTGCAGGTTCGTCATCGCGAAGGCGGTGACGGCACCGGCACGGTCGGCGACCAGGGAGCCGTTGTTGCGGGTCACCAAGGGGCCGAACCACGGCTCGTGGCCCTCGTGGATGGAGTGGGCGATGCCCGTGCCGCGGGTGCCGGTCAGGAACTCGGTACGGAAGCCGATCAGGCCGCGGGACGGCACGATGAACTCCATGCGGACCCAGCCGGAGCCGTGGTTGGACATGTTGTCCATCCGGCCCTTGCGGGTGCCCATGAGCTGCGTCACGGCGCCCATGTGCTCCTCGGGCACGTCGATGGTGATGCGCTCGACCGGCTCGTGGACCTTGCCGTCGACCTGACGGGTGACCACCTGCGGCTTGCCGACGGTCAGCTCGAAGCCCTCCCGACGCATCGTCTCGACCAGGATGGCCAGCGCCAGCTCACCGCGGCCCTGCACCTCCCAGGTGTCGGGGCGCTCGGTAGGCAGCACGCGGAGGCTGACGTTACCGATCAGCTCGCGCTCCAGGCGGTCCTTGACCAGGCGGGCGGTGACCTTGCGGTCCTTGACCGCCGACTTGTCGGCGCCCTTGCCGCCGGGGCCACGGCCCACCAGCGGCGAGGTGTTCGCACCGATGGTCATGGAGATCGCCGGCTCGTCCACCGTGATCAGCGGCAGCGCGATCGGGTTCTCCGGGTCGGCCAGCGTCTCGCCGATGGTGATGTCGGCGATGCCGGCGACGGCGCAGATGTCGCCCGGGCCGGCCTTCTCCGCGGGCCTGCGGGTGAGCGCCTCGGTCATCATCAGCTCGGTGATGCGGACGTTCTGGACCGAACCGTCGCGCTTCATCCACGCGACGGTCTGGCCCTTCTTGAGCTCGCCCTGCTCGACGCGCAGCAGCGCGATGCGGCCCAGGAAGTTGTCGGCGTCCAGGTTGGTCACGTGCGCCTGCAGCGGCGCGCTCTCGTCGTACGACGGGGCCGGGACGTGCTCCAGCAGCGTGGAGAAGAAGGGCTCCAGGCTGTCGCTGTCGGCCGGGACGGTGCCGTCCTCGGGCTTGGTGAGCGAGGCCACACCGTCACGCGCGCAGGCGTAGACGATCGGGAACTCGATCTGCTCCTCGGTCGCGTCCAGATCCAGGAAGAGGTCGTACGCCTCGTTGACGACCTCGTCGATCCGGGAGTCCGGGCGGTCGGTCTTGTTGATGCACAAGATGACCGGCAGCTTCGCCGCCAGCGCCTTGCGCAGCACGAAGCGGGTCTGCGGCAGCGGCCCCTCGGAGGCGTCCACGAGCAGCACGACCGCGTCGACCATCGACAGGCCGCGCTCGACCTCGCCACCGAAGTCGGCGTGGCCGGGGGTGTCGATGATGTTGATCGTGATCGGCTCGCCACCGTCCTTGGGGTGGTACTTCACCGCGGTGTTCTTGGCGAGAATGGTGATCCCCTTCTCGCGCTCCAGGTCGTTGGAGTCCATCACGCGGTCGTCCACGTGCTGGTGCGCTGCAAAGGCTCCCGCCTGCTTGAGCATGGCGTCGACCAGCGTCGTCTTCCCGTGGTCGACGTGGGCGACGATGGCGACATTACGGATGTCGTTGCGCGTGGGCATACTGCGGCGCTTCTCCCGGGTTGGTGGGTGTGGCGGCATACCCTCGTCGGCACACCTGCCGCCGGGCGAGTCGAGCCACGGCCTCACCCCATGGTACGGGGCCCGGGCGGCAGGGACCGCCCGGGCATGATCGTTCCCGTTCCCGCGGGCTCACGCGGTGGCCGTGCACCGGATCTTCTCCACCCGGAGGTCCCGGCCGAGCGCCTGCGCCCGGCGCTCGAGCACGGGCAGCGCCGTAAGGGCCTCCGGCCGCGAAGCGGGCCACGGCGGCCGGGGGCCGTGCCCGGCGGCCGGGTTGCGACCGGGCCGTGGACGGCTCGAGGCGGCGGTGACGCATCGCGGCCCCGCGTTCGCGGCGCGGCAGGGCCGCCGGGTGCTCCTCCTCGATCTCAGGGGTGACGCCGTGGCCCCTCGGCGCCTCGGCGAGCGCCATGCGCCGCGGCTGTGGCCCGCAGCGGCCCTCCGGAGGAGGCCGAGCCGTCGCTCACCCGGAAAGTGGAGGTCACCGCTTGAAGCCGATGTCCTGGAAGCGCGGCGTCGCGAAGCCGAAGGCGCCCGCGTTGCGGACGTCCTTGCGCAGCGCGACCAGCTCGGGACGCTGGTAGAGGGGGATGGAGCCGGCGGCCGACCAGATGCGGGCGTCGGCACGGGCGGCCAGGTCGCGGGCCTTGTCCGGGTCGAGCTCGGCGGCGGCCTGGTCGAAGAGCTGGTTGATGAGGTCGGTGCCGACCCGCGGGTAGTTCTGCGCGACGACCAGGGAGCCGTCCGGCGCGGGCTCGGGCTTGGCGAAGATCGGGCGGGTGTCGGTCGCCGGGTAGGGGGTGCCCGGCCAGCCGTAGAGGGCGAGGTCGAAGTCACCGGCGGCGACGTGGTCGCGGAAGAAGCTGTCGTCGGCGACCCGCTGCAACTCGGTGCGCACGCCGATGCCGGAGAGCATGGTGGCGATGCGGTCGCCGACCGCGTTCAGCGTCGCGGAGGACTTGGGGAGCACGAAGCGCAGCGTCAGTGCCTTGCCGTTCTTGCGCAGCACCGTCTTGGCCGGCTCGACGACGCTGACCTCCACCTTGTGCGCGGGCGCCGCCTGGTTGCGCTCGGCGGCGCCGGCCCCGGCGCCGCTGCCGGTGCCCGGCCCGGGGTCCAGGGCGGTGCGCTGCCAGCCCGCGGCGGCGAGCAGGGCGCGGGCGGCCTTCGTGTCGGACGTGCCCAGGGCGGAGCTGTGGTCGGCGTATCCGGCCTGTGTGAGCAGCAGCAGGTGGTTGCCGAGCGGCTCCTCGGGCAGGCCGAGCGGCCCCAGCACCGCCTTGGCGATGGCCCGGCGGTCCACTGCGCGAGCCACGGCGTGCCGCACCTCGTCGTCGGCGAGCGGCCCGGTGGAGCCGTTGAGCGCGAGCTGGGTGTAGGAGGCGGCGCGCGTGCGGTAGACGGCCACCTGCTTGCCGGTGACGTCGCGGTCGACCTCCGCGACGTCCAGCGCGCCGGAGGCCAGGTCGGCGGCCCTCTGGTGCGCGGGCGTGGCGGTGAGGACCAGTTGCGAGAGCTTGGCGCGGTCGCCCCACCACTTGGCGTTGCGGACCAGCGTGACGGACTTCCCGCTCGCGCCGCGGACCGCGAAGGGCCCGCCGGCCACCGGCAGCTCGCGGCGCGACCCCTCGTTGAAGGCCTTGGCGGTGCCGGTGACGGCCTTGGGGTAGAGCGGTGTGAACAGGGACTGCCAGTCCGCGTACCGCTTGTCGAAGGTGACCTTCACCTCGTGCGCGTCCTTGCCCGCCGTGACGGAGGAGATCCGGTCGTACCCGGCGTTGCGCGCGGTCCAGTACGCGTCGTCGGTGCCGCGCAGCGCCTTCCACTGGGCGACGAAGTCGGTGGCGCCGATCGGCCGGCCGTCGCTCCAGACCGCCTTGGAGTTGAGCCGGTACGACACGACCTGCTGCGGCTCGCTGCGCACCACCTTCGCGGACCGCAGCAGATCGGTGTCGAGCTGCGGGCGGCCCTTGCCGTCCAGCCGGAAGGTCGCCGGCAGCGCGGCCGCGGCGACCAGGGAGGTGGCCTCGTTCGCCCCGGCCTGGAACGCGTTCAGGGTGCCGGGGGCCGCGTCCACGGCCCAGCGCAGGGTGCCTCCCTCGCGTACCCCGTTACGGGGGGCCGAGGCGAGATCGGTCCCGGCCAGGGGGTCGTCCTTCCCGGCGGTGCACCCGGCGGAGGCGGCGACCGCGGCGGCGAGTGCCACGGCGGTCGCGGAGCGGATCAAGGTGGCGCTGCGGGCCATGCGTGCGTACCTCCGCGAGGAAGCCATGATCACGGGGCGGTCTATTTGCCGCTTATCGCACCTACTGAAAGCCATCCCGCAACCCGGACACCCCCGACACGTCGCGTGCCCCCGGCCTCCCACCCGCCCGGCGCAACGCCGCCGCCGGGCGGGGCCCCCGGGAACCGGCGCCGTCCCCGTACGGGTGCCCGGCCTTCGGGGGGAATCGCCGCGCCACGGCGCGTCGGCACCGGGCGCGCACCACCCGTAGGTGGGAGAATCCGTGCAGATCCCTTCCCAAGCGCGACTGTGACGCGCGACACTCGCTTGGCGCAAGCGTCGTGCACCCGCAACGTGGCGGAGGTGAGGACAGCCATGTCCCTGCAGGACGAACTCGCATCGGTACAGCGCCGGCTGGACGAACTCGGCCGGGCCGTGGCCAGGCTGGAGCGGCACGTCGGCGACAGCCTGGACATGAGGCGGGTGCGTGCCGACACCGAACACCTCGGCGACGACCTCGCGCTGCTGCGCGACAGCGTCGGCACCACCCCGGTCGGCCGGCAGCCGCGGCAGGAGATGGTGACGATCCCGGATACGCCGTACGACCCCAGTCTCTGGTCCGGCGCGGAGGACGAAGGGCTGGGGGCGCCGGACCGCCGAGCGCCCTAGGCCGTGTCGTCACATGCCCGGCTGCCCCGCGACGCTCCCCCAGCTTCGCTGGGAGGTGCCCCCAGGCACGGCACTCCCCCAGCCTTCGGCCCGGGGGAGTTGTCGAATCGTCCGAGTAGCCCACTACGAGGACGACTCTCCGCCTTGCGGTGCACCGCACCGGACGCCGCGGGGCCCGCCCTTCGGGCGGCCGCCGCTCATGTGACGACACGACCTAGGGAGTAGTCCTTGGCCACCGACACACACCCACCCGCTCCACCGACTCCACCCGCCCCACCCGCGCGCCACGGCGTCCTTTCCGCCGGGCGCGCGGCCATTGCGGCACGGCACCTGCGCACCGACCGCTGGTGGCTGCAGCCCCTGCTCACCGCGCTCGGCCTCGGCGCCTTCGTCGTCTACTCGACCTGGCGGGCCTTCGCGAACGAGCACTACTTCGCCGAGCCGTACGTCTCGCCGTTCTACTCGCCCTGCCTGGGCTCCACCTGCGTGGACATGCCGCTGGGCGCCCGCTGGCCGCTGTTCGGCGACTGGTGGGGACTGTCCCCCGCCCTGCTGGTGCTGGTCTTCCCGCTGGGCTTCCGCCTGACCTGCTACTACTACCGCAAGGCGTACTACCGCGGCTTCTGGGCCTCACCGCCGGCCTGCGCGGTGGCCGAGCCGCACGAGAAGTACACCGGTGAGACGCGGTTCCCGCTGATCCTGCAGAACCTCCACCGGTACTTCTTCTACTTCGCCGTCCCGGTCGCCGGGATCCTGACCTACGACGTCGTGCTCGCCTTCCGGGACGAGCACGGGGCGTGGGGGCACATGGGCCTGGGCACCCTGGTGCTGCTGGTGAACGTCGCCTTGATCTGGGCGTACACCGTCTCCTGCCACTCCTGCCGGCACATCGTCGGCGGCCGGCTGCGGCACTTCTCCCAGCACCCGGTGCGGTACCGCATGTGGACCTGGGTGGGGAAGCTCAACGCCCGCCACATGCTGCTGGCCTGGCTGTCGCTGGCGAGCGTCGGGCTCGCCGATCTCTATGTCTACCTGGTCGCCAGTGGGGCGTTCGACGATCCGAGGTTCTTCTGATGGCACAAGTCGAACGGCACGCGTACGACGTCGTCGTGGTCGGCGCGGGCGGGGCGGGGCTGCGCGCCGCCATCGCGGCGCGCGAGCAGGGCATGCGTACCGCCGTGATCTGCAAGTCGCTCTTCGGCAAGGCGCACACCGTGATGGCCGAGGGCGGCATCGCCGCGAGCATGGCCAACGTCAACCCGCACGACAACTGGCAGGTCCACTTCCGCGACACCATGCGCGGTGGGAAGTTCCTCAACCAGTGGCGGATGGCGGAGCTGCACGCCCGGGAGGCACCGGACCGGGTGTGGGAGCTGGAGACCTGGGGCGCGCTCTTCGACCGCACCAAGGACGGGAGGATCTCCCAGCGCAACTTCGGCGGTCACGAGTACCCGCGCCTGGCGCACGTCGGCGACCGCACGGGCCTGGAGCTGATCCGCACCCTCCAGCAGAAGATCGTCTCGCTGCAGCAGGAGGACCACCGCGAGCACGGGGACTACGAGGCCCGGCTGAAGGTCTTCCAGGAGTGCACGGTCACCCGGGTGCTCAAGGAGGACGACCGCGGCGAGGCCGGGGCGTCCTCCGGCCGGGGGACCGGGGGGAAGGTCTGCGGCGTCTTCGGCTACGTCCGCGAGTCGGGGCGCTTCTTCGTCGTCGAGGCGCCGGCCGTGGTGCTGGCGACCGGCGGCATCGGCAAGTCCTTCAAGGTGACCTCGAACTCCTGGGAGTACACCGGCGACGGGCACGCGCTGGCGCTGCTGGCCGGGGCGCCGCTGATCAACATGGAGTTCGTCCAGTTCCACCCGACGGGCATGGTCTGGCCGCCGTCGGTGAAGGGCATCCTCGTCACCGAGTCGGTCCGCGGCGACGGCGGGGTGCTGCGCAACTCCGAGGGCAAGCGGTTCATGTTCGACTACGTTCCGGACGTCTTCAAGGAGAAGTACGCGCAGAGCGAGGACGAGGGCGACCGCTGGTACGAGGACCCGGACAACAACCGCCGGCCGCCGGAGCTGCTCCCCCGCGACGAGGTGGCCCGCGCCATCAACTCCGAGGTCAAGGCCGGCCGCGGCTCCCCGCACGGCGGGGTGTTCCTGGACGTCTCGACCCGGCTGTCCGCCGAGGTCATCCGGCGGAAACTGCCGTCGATGCACCACCAGTTCAAGGAGCTGGCGGACGTCGACATCACCGCCGAGGCCATGGAGGTCGGCCCCACCTGCCACTACGTGATGGGCGGCGTGGACGTCGACCCGGACACCGCGGCGGCGACCGGGGTGCCCGGGCTGTTCGCGGCGGGTGAGGTGGCCGGCGGTATGCACGGCTCCAACCGGCTGGGCGGCAACTCGCTCTCCGACCTGCTGGTCTTCGGGCGCCGGGCGGGCCTGCACGCCGCCGAGTACGCCGCCGGGCTCGGCGGCGCGCGCCCGGCCGTCGACCAGTGGCAGGTCGACGCCGCCGCCGCGGAGGCGCTCCGGCCGTTCAGCGCGGAGGCCGGAGCCCTGCCGGACGCGGCCGCGGAGAACCCGTACACGCTCCACCAGGAGTTGCAGCAGACGATGAACGACCTGGTCGGCATCATCCGCCGGCAGGGCGAGATGGAGGAGGCGCTGATCCGGCTGGACGGCCTGCGGACGCGGGCCCGGCGGGCCGGCGTCGAGGGGCACCGGCAGTTCAACCCGGGCTGGCACCTCGCCATCGACCTGCGCAACATGCTGCTGGTCAGCGAGTGCGTGGCCCGGGCGGCTCTGGAGCGCACGGAGTCCCGGGGAGGTCACACCCGCGACGACTACCCGGAGATGGACCGCCGCTGGCGCAAGCTCAACCTGGTCTGCGCACTGCCCGACCCCGCGGACGCGTTCGGCCGGGTGTCGGTCACCCGGCGCGAGACGGACCCGATCCGGTCCGACCTGCTCGCGCTGTTCGACAAGGACGAGCTGCTGAAGTACCTCACGGACGAGGAGCTGGACCGGTGAGCGGCTACACGGCGCACTTCAGGGTCTGGCGCGGCGACGCGGCCGGCGGCGGGCTCCAGGACTACCGGGTCGAGGTCCACGACGGCGAGGTGGTCCTCGACATCATCCACCGGCTGCAGGCCACCCAGGCCGGCGACCTGGCGGTGCGGTGGAACTGCAAGGCCGGCAAGTGCGGCTCGTGCAGTGCGGAGGTCAACGGCAGGCCGCGGCTGATGTGCATGACCCGGATGTCGGGGTTCGACCGCGACGAGACCGTCACGATCACGCCCATGCGGGCCTTCCCCGTCGTGCGGGACCTGGTCACGGACGTGTCCTTCAACTACGACAAGGCCCGGGAGGTGCCGTCCTTCGTCCCGCCCGAGGGCGTGGCGCCGGGCGAGTACCGGATGTTCCAGGAGGACGTGGAGCGCTCGCAGGAGTTCCGCAAGTGCATCGAGTGCTTCCTGTGCCAGGACACCTGCCACGTGGTCCGTGACCACGAGGAGAACAAGAAGGCGTTCGCCGGTCCGCGCTTCCTGATGCGGGTCGCGGAGCTGGACATGCACCCGCTGGACGCGGCGCAGGAGCAGGGCCTGGACCGCAAGCGGTCGGCCCAGGACGAGCACGGGCTCGGCTACTGCAACATCACCAAGTGCTGCACCGAGGTGTGCCCCGAGCACATCAAGATCACCGACAACGCGCTCATCCCGCTCAAGGAGCGCGCGGTGGACCGCAAGTACGACCCGCTGGTCTGGCTCGGGGACAAGATCCGGCGCAGGACCTGACCCGGTCCGTCCCCTCCCCCGGTGGAGGCCTTGTGGCGGCGCTGCTCAGAAGAGGCTGAGCAGCGCCTCCACCGTGTCCTCGCTTGTGCTGCTCCCGCCCTCCGAGGGCAGGTCCAGTTCGAACCAGACGGTCTTGCCGCGGTGGGTTCGGCGCGAGCCCCAGCGGGCGCTGAGCAGGGAGACCAGTTGCAGCCCGCGGCCACCCTCGTCGGTGGCGCGGGCGCGTCGGCGGCGCGGCTGGACCAGGGCGTCGTCCCAGACCTCGCACACCAGGGTGCGCTCGCGCAGCAGGCGCAGCCGGATGTCGCCCTGGCCGTGCCGCAGGGCGTTGGTCACCAGCTCGCTGACGAGCAGTTCGGTGGTGTCGACCAGCGCGGCGAGGTCCCACGAGAGCAGGCGGTCCCGGGCGAGTTCGCGGGCGCGGGCCACGGAACGGGGGTTGGGCTCCAGCGTCCAGTCCCCGACGGAGTCGGCGGGCAGGCCCTGGACGCGAGCCATGAGCAGCGCGATGTCGTCCTCGCCGTGGGCGGTGTCGAGCCGGGCGAGTATGTGGTCGCAGACGTCCTCCAGCGGCCGCTGGGGTTCGTCGAGCGCGGCCCGGAAGGCGCGCAGGCCCTCGTCGAGCGGGTGGTTGCGGGACTCGACCAGGCCGTCGGTGTAGAGGGCGAGCAGAGCGCCGTCCGGAAGGTCGACCTCCACCTCCTCGAAGGGCTCGCCGCCGACGCCCAGCGGCATCCCGGTGGGCACCTCCAGCATCATGGCCTGCTCGCCGGGCTCGACCAGGACCGGCGGCAGGTGCCCGGCGTTGGCGATGGTCACCCGGCGGGTGATGGCGTCGTAGACGGCGTACACGCAGGTGGCGAGGTAGACCTCGGACAGGTCCGACCCGTCGGCCTCCTTGCCACGCCGGCTGCTGCGCCCGTCGCCGCTGCCGCCGAGGCCGCGGGCGACCTCGTCGAGGGCGGAGAGCACGTCGGCCGGTTCGATGTCCAGCAGCGCCAGGGTGCGCACCGCGGTGCGCAGTTCGCCCATGGCGACGGCGGCGCGCAGACCACGGCCCATCACGTCGCCGACGACGAGCGCGGTGCGGTGGCCGGGGAGTTCGATGACGTCGAACCAGTCGCCGCCCACCTCGGTCTCCATGTTGCCCGGCAGGTAGCGGCAGGCGATGTCGAGTCCGGCGGCCTCCGGGTTGCCCGGCGGTAGCAGGCTGCGCTGCAGGATGAGGGCGCGTTCGTGCTCGCGCCGGTAGAGCCGGGCGTTGTCGATGAAGACGGCGGCGCGTGCGGCGAGTTCCTCGGCGAGCATCCGGTCGCGCTCGGAGAACGGCTCGCTGCCCTTGGCGCGGGCGAACTGGACCAGGCCCAGCACGGTGTCGCGGGCGACGACGGGCACAGCGAGCGTGGACTGCACCAGCCCGCCGCCGAGTTCGCCGACCTCCGCCTCCGGGTCGCCGCCGTCGGCGCCTATGACCCGGGTCTGGGCGGTGCGCAGGGCGCCGGCCCACGGCGAGTTGAAGGGGTAGCGGTGGACGGCGCCCACCGAGACCGGGCCGCCCGCGTGGGCACCGTCCAGGGGGGCGAGGGGGGCGTCGGAGACGGCGCTGGCGAAGGCGACCCTGCGGACCTCGCCGCTGCCGTCGGCGGTGCCGACCGGGCCCTCCTCGCCCGCCAGCACGGCCTGGTAGAGGTCGACCGAGGCCAGGTCGCAGAAGTGCGGCACGGCGACATCGAGCAGCTCGCGGGCGGTGGTCTCCAGGTCCAGGGAGCTGCCGATGCGCCGGCTGGCCTCGTTGAGCAGGGCGAGGTTGCGGCGCGTGTGCGCGGCCTCCCGCTCGGCGCGCTGGCGTCCGGTGACGTCCTGGGCGAGGCCGGCGACCCCGATGGGGCGTCCGCTGCCGCTGTGCAACCGGTACAGCGAGATCGCCCAGCGCCTGCGGTTGTTGATGCCGGAGCCCGAGGGGACGGTGCCGACGACCGTCATGTCCAGGACCGGATCGCCGCTGTCCAGCACCTGCTTGAGCGCGGCGGTGAGCCGGTCGGCCTCGACGCGGGAGAGGAAGTCGTGCGGGGTGCGGCCGCGGTGGTCGCCGGCGTCGCGGCCGAAGACGGTGGCGAAGCGCTGGTTGACGCGCAGCAGCTTGAGGTTGGTGTCGAAGAGGATGAAGCCCATCGGCGACTGGCCGAAAACCGCCTGCGACGAGGCGAGATCGGTCTCGATCTGGCGCAGCACGCGGACGTCCACCGCGATGCACAGCGCCCCGCGTGCGCCGGTCTCGCTCCGCGAGGGCATGACGTAGACCTCGGCCAGGCCCTCCTGGCCGGCCTTGTCGCGGTACGGCACGGTGCCGATCCACTCACGGCCGTCGAGGATCTGCGCGATCCGCTCGTGCGCCCGCGAACGCCGGTCCTCGGGTACGAAGGCGGTGATCGGGTCCTTGCCGAGCGCCTCGGACGCGGCGACGCCGAAGAACTCCTCGGCGCGCTCGCTCCACTGCTCGATCCGTCCGTCGGGGCCGAGCGAGAAGGAGGCCACCCTGATGTAGTCGTAGAGGGAGCCGGGTGGGCTGGACTGCCAGGCGCTCTGTGTCACGGCCCCAGGGTTCCGGGGACCGACAACCCCCGACGGCTCATCGTTCACGCCCGACCCCTCCAGCTCACACATACGGACCGGCTGGTGCCGAGTATCCAGCATTACCCCCGTTCCGCACATGCACTTGTCGATCACAGCATCATCTCGAGGCGTCCGGATTCGGCCGACGCCCCACTTCAACTACCCTGCTCCGGCCCGCCGAACCGTGTGCGACCGGCCATCCCCGCGGCGGTGCCCTGCGGTTGCCCTCCGCCGTGGCCGGCGCCGGTCCGGCGCGGTGGCGGTCCGGGGGCGGTGCTTGCGTCCGGGAGCTTTCCGAGGCGCGCCGTCGGCGGTGCCGCGGGACCGGCCGTGGGACCGGCCGTGGGACCGCGCCGCCGCGGTCCGGCGCTCGGCCTCGGGGTGAACCTGCAGGGCGATCCCGCCCCGGACAGCGCGCGAGGCAGGCCCCCTGTCCACCTGCCGATCGACGGCCCGCCGAACCTGACGGCTCGACAATGGGCAAGGGGCATCTGCCATGAGGCCTACCGAACTCGCGGAACAGCACGTCGGCGGTACCGCGGGCACCCGACCGGGCGCACACCGCCCGCCCGGCCGGGCGCCGACGGGTGGAGTCGCGGGGCGGTCGGGCCGTCAGTGCGCTGCGGGTCCCTCCGCGGCCCGGGCGGCCGCCCAGGCGGCCGCGGGGCGGTCCTGGTCGAGCCAGTCGACCTCCTCGAGGCGGTCGGGGGTGAGCCAGCGCAACTCGTCGTGGTCCTGGAGGGGCCGGGGCTCTCCGGAGACGATGCGGGCGGTCCACACCTGCAGCACGTAACCGCGCCCCAGCGGCCATGCGCCGGGGACCCGCTCCAGGGCCTCGGCCTCCACGCCCAGTTCCTCACGGAGCTCACGGACCAGGGCCTGCTGCGCCGTCTCTCCGGGCTCGAGCTTGCCGCCGGGCAGCTCCCAGCGCCCCGCCAGCTCCGGCGGCGCGCTACGTCGCGCCGCGAGCAGCCGGCCCCGGTCGAGCACCGCCGCGCCGACCACCACCGTCACGTCGTGCGTTGTCATGGGCGGCACCATATCCGCGGCGGACGGCTACGACGCGCGCCGGTCGATCCGCTCGACGAGGTAGAGCTGCTTGTGGCCGCGGGCGTCGAGGGTGTCGGCGACGCGCTCGGCCTCCTGCCGGGTGGCGTAGCGGCCGACCCGGTAGCGGTTGCCGTTGTCGTCCTGGCGTATGACGACCCAGACCAGCTCGCTCATCGGATCTCCTCAATGTGCGCCACGTTGGCCCGGTCGTCGTCCTCACCGCTCGGGGCGCCGGCCAACCAGGCGTCGAGGATCTCCCGGAGCAGGGGCTCACTGGTCAGACGCAGGCTCAGGGCGAGGGCGTTGGCATCGTTCCACGTCCGGGCGCCGTCCGCGGAGTACGCGTCGACGCACAGGGCGGCGCGGACG
The DNA here is from genome assembly GCA_033793685.1 of Streptomyces sp. ME19-03-3. Taxonomy (GTDB): domain Bacteria; phylum Actinomycetota; class Actinomycetes; order Streptomycetales; family Streptomycetaceae; genus Actinacidiphila. The sequence continues at coordinate 15,031 of JARAXD010000003.1, forward strand.
CCGGGCACCTTGTTGGCGGCGATGGAGGCCCCCGTACCCGTCCAGCAGCAGACGACGGCTTGGTCGGCGCGGCCCTCCGCGACGTCCCGGGCGGCGCTCTCGGCGCTCCAGGCCCAGTCCTCGCGGTCCCCGGCGCGCAGGGCACCGTAGGCGGTCACGGTGTGGCCGCGGCGGCGCAGCTCGTCGACGGCCAGCCGCGCGACCGGCTCATCCATGTCCGAGGAAACGGCGATGCGCATATGCCGGAGCCTACGCCTCAACGTGACGCGCCGGACACGTTCGGGCAGTATTCGACTCGATCGAGCCATGTTCGATGGGCAGTTGCCTCAGAAGGGGCGCATCTGCCTGCCTCTCGCGCATCGGCGCGCGCCCCGGCGCCGCCCTTCACCGCCCGTGCACCGCTTGGCGTGCGAGGGGCGGACCCGCCAGTGCAACAGGGCCGGCTCAGCCGACCCGCCACACCGCCGCCGAGTGTCCCGGTGGGCTCACTTCACCGGCAGCCGGTACGACACCCGGTAGCGATCAGCCGGAATGACGATGTCCGCGGTCTCCACGGGCAGCCCCGACGCGTAGTAGGTGCGGCGGATCTCGATGACCACGTGCCCTGGTACGCCGCCCAGCACCGCGGTCTCCTCCGCCAGTCCCGGCCGGGCGCCGACGTCCTCGGCCACGTTGTCGACCACGACGTCCAGCGCGGCCATGCGCTCGACCACGCCCTGGCCGGCCAACGGGCCCTCCTCCGGCAGCAGGACGGGCGAGCGGCCGGTCACCGACAGCGGCTCCCACGACGTGGCGAGCATCATCGGCTCCCCCTCCGTCCGGTACAGGTAGCGCGTGCGCATCACGCGGTCGCCCGGCTTGATGCCCAGCCGCTCGGCGACGCGCGCGTTCGCCGTGTCCTGGAAACTGTTCGACTCCCAGGTGCCCTTGAAGCCCTCGTCGGCCTGCTCCTGCCGGAACGGCGTCGCCTGGCCGCTGCCGGGCCGGTAGCCGGTGCGCACGACCAGCCGGGGATCGGGCCGCTCGCGCACATACGTCCCGGAGCCGGACCGGCCCTCGACGAAGCCCTCGGCCATCAGCACCTTGCGGGCCTCCAGGGCGACGGTGTCCGACACGCCGTACTCGGCACGGATCCGGGCCTGGGACGGGAGGCGGGTGTGCGGAGGGAGGCTGCCGTCGAGGATCTTCCGGCGGAGATCCTCGGCGACGCGCAGGTACGCGGGCTGCTCACCGAAAGGCACGTGCCCCTCCCTCGGGTTGACTTTGCGCAACAGCTTGACAACACTGGGTTGCCACCCGCAAGCCTTCCGCAAGGCTTTACCCGTGTCGCGTCACCCGGGCAGCAGATCGAAGGCCGCGAGCACCACCCTCGCGTGCTGCTCCACCTGGTGCCGCACCGGGACCCAGCGCGCCCGGTGCGCCGTCTCGTACGCGGCGCACCAATCCGCCACCAGCCGCTCCAACTGCTCCCGCGCGGCCACCACCGGGGCGGCCGGGGCCTGTGCGGAACGAACCACCCGCAGCAGCATCGCGGCAGCGCGCAGCGGCAGCCGCTGCGCGTAGATCTCGACGCTGCCGACCCGGGCCCGGGTCATCGCGGGCAGCGGTGGCGCGGCCGCCGTACGCAGTGCCGGATCCCAGTCCGCGGCGAGCAGCGGGCCCACCGCCACGATCTCCCGAGCGGCGCGCAGCAGCGGCCCCCCGTCGCCCGGCAGGTGCGGCCGCACCTGCCCGACGAGGCCGTCCACCAGCAGGCTGGCGCGACGCAGCGCCTCGCCCGCCGCACGCAGCGCGCCGTCGGCACCCGGGTGCGGCGAGGTGTCGGCGGCGCGGTCGCACGCCCACATGGGCACCTCGGCGATCGCGGTCACACCGCCGTACCGGTGGGCGTACGTCCACGTGGAGTGGGAGGCGTCCTCACGCGGCCCGCCCGGCGGCGGCAGCACGTACACCCCGGGGCCGGGGCTCGGCCAGTGGAAGGCGTCGGAGGACCCGGCCTCCAAGGGGATGTCGAACTCGGCGGCGGACTTGGCGATCCGCTCCGCGAGCCGCGGGATGTCCCGGGTCAGCTGGATGAAGGTGCCGCCCACGTCGATGCCGTGCAGCGAGCACTGCAGCACCGGCCGCAGCTCGTCGATGACCCCGATCAGCGCGCGCGTCTCGGGCAGGGCGCCCTCCAGCGTGCCGTCGTCCGGCAGCCATTCGGGTTGCTCGGCGGCGCGCGGGCGGAAGAAGTGCCGGTAGTGGCCGAGCATCGTGAACCGGGCGTCGGGCACGGCCTCGTTGAGCCGGGCGCCGTCCGGGTCCGCGCACAGCAGGAAGTGCCAGGCCGCGTCGGCGCCGTCGCGCAGCACGGGGTCCGCGGCGACCCGCCGGGCCAGCAGCAGCGCGGTGGCGCCGCCGACCATCTCGTTGGCGTGCGGGCCGGCCACCACCAGGACGTTGCGCGATCCGTGCCCGACCGAGAGCAGCAGCAGCGGTTCTCCGGCCCGGGACAGTCCCACCGTCCGCACCCGGCAGACGTCGGGCCGGCGCAGCGCCAGGGCCCTGGCCGCGGCGGCCACCTCGTCCACGGTCGGGTAGCGCTCGTCGGCGACGGTGTACCCCGGAGATCTCATACAGGCCCCCCGCGTCTGTCTGCGGTCAGGTTCGGATTGTTCCAATCCGAACCTGACCGGTGCCAGAGCCTGTCGCCGTATTGACGCCCCTGCGGCCCCCGGCCCTTTCCGCGGCGACGGGTGGTGCGAGGGTCCGGCTGGGCCCCGCACCCCGGCGGGCGCCGGACAGGGAGCGCCGAGGACCTCGGTGCGCCGGGGCACCGCGACGCGGCGCCTCGCCGGCCCGAGGCCACGGCGGGGCGGCGGCCTTCGGCGAGCGGGCCGGACGACACGACGGAGGGGTACGGCCGCTGACGCAGCCGTACCCCTCCTGCGTGACGCGGGTGTCAGTGCCGGCGGGCGGCCTGACGGCGACGGGTCGCGAGGACCACACCGCCACCGGCGGCGAGCAGCACGGCCGCGACAGCCGACAGCATGCCGACGTTGCCGCTGCCGGTCTCGGCGAGGTCGCCCGAGCCGCCGTTGGGGGACTCGGAGGTGGCCGCCTCGACGGACTCGGACGGCGCGACGGACGCGGACGCCGAGGCGGAGGCCGAGACCGACGCGGAGGCGGAGACGGAGGCGGATGCCGACGCGGACGCCGAAGCGGATGCGGAGGCCGAGGGGGTCGCGCTCTCCTCGCCGCCGCCCGGGGTGGTGGGGGTGGAGCTGGGCGGGGTGGACGGGACGGTCTGCGCGGTGCAGTCCTTCGTACCGCCGTTCCACCAGGCGATCTTCTTGTCGCCGATGACCGCGTGGTTCGGGCCCTCGGGCAGGTCGCCGTGCTCGTAGCCGTCCTTGGCGTCGAGAACGCCGTCGTACTTCTTGCTGCCGTAGTACAGGTCGACCTGCGCGAAGCAGGTGACGTCCGGCACGGCCACGTCAAGGGTGTCGGTACCGCTCCTGACCGTCACGGTGTCCCAGTCGTGGAACACCTGCTTGCCGGAGGTCTGGAAGGTGGCGCCGTGCGTGCGGTAGGAGGCCAGGGACACGGTGCAGGACTTGGAGCCGCCCGCGACCCGGACCTCGACGTGGACCTTGCCGTCCTCGCCGGGCTTGAGGTTGACGTCGTCGACCTTGACCGACGGGTACCAGGCCTTGCCGTCGAGCGAGAACTCGCAGGGACCGGTGGGGGTCTTGACGCCGCCGCCGTGGCCGGGCTGGTAGTGGTGGCCGCCGTGGTCCCAGCCCTTGCCGCCCGGGCAGTTGCCGGCCCAGGCGGAGGTGGCCCCCAGGGCGGTGAGGGCGACGGCCGCGGCGCTCACGCCCAGCAGCCGTCCGACGGTGACACGTCGCGATATGGACATGCAGAACCCAATCTTGGCGTTGCGTGGCCCGGCGGACGCGGCTGACGGCGGCTCTCCCCGTACGTGAGCAGGCCGAGGCGTCACCGGGCGAGTGGTCGAAGTGCGCACGGGACTCGTCGGCCCCAGTGGCACCACGCATCGTCGTGGCTCCGTCAATGGGCTGTCAACCTGGGCCCTGCAAAAGGGGATTGGAACCAATCCCCGCTCCGCTCACCGCGGGCACGGCGCCGAACGCCGCGCCCGGGCCGGGCCGTTCACGCTGCGGGGTTCGCCGCCGCGTCCGTCGTGGCCAGCCCGAGCGCCGACCGTGCGCTGACCGCCTCCTCATAACCGTTGTGCGAGTCCGCGGCCTCGTAGTGCTCGTAGAAGGCGTCCACGTCCGCCGCGGCAGCGGCCTCGGCCCACTCCACACGGGCCTTCCGGACCTCGGCCACGAGCGCGGCGACCGGTTCGGCCGCGCCGGCCGGCCACTGGTGGGCCTCGAGGGTGCGGATCTGCGTGGCAAGGGCCACCGCGACCTCGCCCGCCCACGCGCGGTAACGCTCGAGATCCTCCTCGACGTTCTCCTCCTCCGGGCCCCTGTCCAAGGCCTCGTTGTGGACGTTGGCGGCCTTCAGATAGGCGACCTGGTGCGCGTCCAGGGAGCTCTCGTCGCGCCGCAGCGAGTTCGCGAGCGTGCCCTTCTCCTTGCTCAGTACGCAGGTCACTCCGCGATCGCCGTGCTTCCAGCTCTGACGGTCCGGAGCGTAGTAGTACATGTCCACGTCCGCGGGCACCGCCCAGCTGTCCATGGCGTAGCTGTCGGTCAGCCGCACGCAGCGGTCCACCGCGCGGCTTCTCAGCACCGTTTCGCCCGGGTATCCCCCGGTCCCCGGCAGCCGGAACGTGCCGACCACCTCCGCGGTGTGCGGCCCCGTGCACGGCACGACGTGCACGGAACCCCGGGCCGCCAGGCCGCCGCCGGGGGTGTCGAAGCACATGCCCCGGCGCAGCAGGGAGCCTCCGTCGCCACGCGCCCCTTCGCTGACGCCCTCCTTGAAGCCCTTGACGAACTCGGCGGTGCCACCGGCGAGCACCACGGCGCCCAGCAGCGTGCCGACGGCCGACAGCACCAGCCCGGTCAGGGCCATGCCCTTGCCGCGCGCGCCCGTCCGTTTGATCTGCACCAGCGCGATCGCCCCCAGCACGACACCGACCACCGGCACCATGCACAGCAACCCGGCCACCAGGGCGGCGACGGCGACCCCGTTCAGCGGCGCCCGCTGCGGCGCGGGCGGCAGCGCCGGCTGGTGGGGGTACGACGGATACGGCGGAGGCTGCACGGAACGGCTCCTCATGGCACGGGCAGACAGGGCGAACAGCCGCGCGAATATATCCCGCGCGCCCTCGCCCGTCGTCGGCGGCCACCGACAAGGTGCACCGGCCGACCGCAGGCACCCGAGGGGGGACCACCATGTCCGCAGAGGCGGCCGAACAGGCCCGGGACCGCATCGACTCCTGGCTCGGCGCCCACGCCCCGGCGACCTCGCTGGGGGCCTGCGTGACGGACCGGCGTCGCGGGGAGGGCTGAATCCCCGTTCCCATGCGCCGCCGTCGCCCCTACGATCCGCCGCATGATCAAGCTGACCTGGGCTCTGGTGGCCGACCGCATGGACGAGTGGACCGGTGAGGACATAGCGGAGGGCGCGTCCGTGCTCGAAGCGAAGGTGGGTGCGGTCGTCGACGCGAGCGGGATGCAGGAGCAAGCCGTACGCCACTGGCGTACCACCTTCCTCTCGCCCGTCGTCGAGTCGCTGCGTACGGAGGGAGCGGCAGCACTTGCGCGGGGCGAATCCTGGAGCAAGGCAGCCGGGCCGTTTCTGGCCTGCGCGTCGCCGGTCACCTGATTCACACCCCCTTCGACCCCAGTTCCCCCGGCGAGCGGCACTCAGGTCGTCTGCCGGAGGGGTATGGCCTCGCCCCCCCTTTCCGGCATGCCGGAGGGTGGCGGTTGCTGCCGCACGATGGTTGTGCAGGATCCGGGCGATGATCGTCACACCGCGGGAGAGGTCCTCTCGGATCAGGAGGTTCAGGTGGTCCTCCACGTGGACGTACCCGCCGCTCTCCGGCCGTGACATGCTGCCGCCGACTTCTGCATCGCCCAGACCCGCTTCCTGCAGGGCGGTCCTGAGCTCCTCGGCGACCTGCTGGCCGAAGCGCCACGGACGTCCCGCCGCGGGGAGGGTGAGCGACAGCCGCCAGGATCCGCTGGCGGACAGCGGGCTGGGGCCGAACCCCCTTGCTCGGTCAGTTCATGAGGACAACTTCGGAGCGGTCGAAAATCCAGAAGTCCACTGCATTCGCGATGAGGTTGGGCCTGTCCGTGACGTCGAGAATGCGGATCTGCTCACCGGCCAAGGCGTGAGCCTTGTAGTACCCGCACTTCGAATTCCACCGCGCGGACAGCGGGCGATCGGGTCGTGTCCCCGGTCGTGGCGTAGCCGATCACGGTCCGTCGCTTCCGCATGGGAGCCGTCCAGTACGTGCCGCTGCCAGCCGTCGTGCGGTCATGGCTGGTCCCGGCCTGGCCAGCCTCAACAGGGCCTCCGGCGAGGGCGATTCGGGCCGCGACCTGGGGATTCCGTCAGCTTGATCGGCTACACCACTCGGCGGGACGCCATCGGCGGGCGACGAGGTGGACGCAGCCCTGTTACGCGCCACCGAGCTCGTTCGGCCTGCCCCACCAGCACTGCCGCAACTGGTGGGAACCGGCATCGGGTACCTGCCGGACCGATCGCAGGTCCCTCTTCTCGACTTCCCCGAGCTTGTTCCGCCGCCGTGTCGCAGATCGGCTTCAGCGCCGCCCGAACCGCCTCGACAGTCCGCCCGTGGTCGCCGACCACCGCCTGCGCCGCCTCGTACAGCCGCCTCCTGCGGCAATCGCCTCCCGCTCACTGCGCCCCATCCCGCCCCGTCCGCCCCCCTCGCCGTGTCCCCGCATATCGCCATCGCTGCCCCGACACCGGCCGGGACCCGCAGGCATTGTGTACACATGGCACACTCGGTACCCTTGAAGCATGACTCAGCCGCTGCCCATAGAGTCCATCCGCGACGTACGCGCTCACTTGGCCGAAGTCGTCGAACGGGCCGACCGTGACGACGTGCCCACTGTCATCACCCGTCGCGGCAAGCAGGTCGCCGCCGTGGTCTCGATCGACGTGCTGCGCAAGTACCAGGAGTGGGAGGAGCGCGAGATCAACCGCATCATCGACGAGCGCATGGCGAGCCCCGCCGTCGGCGTCCCGATCGAGGACGTGATGAGGGAGACGCTGGCACGCAGTGAGTGACTACCGCACGGTGTTCCGGCCCGAGGCCCAGGCCGAGCTGCGCAAGATCCCACGGGACATGGCGCTTCGCATCCTGGCCAAACTGACAGAGCTGGAGAGCGACCCCTTCGGCTTGAACACCACCGCACTCGTATCCCAGCCTGAACGCCGCCGCCTTCGGGTCGGCGACTACCGCGTCGTCTACACGATCGACAACGGGGAGTTGGTGGTGTGGGTGGTACACGTCGGGCACCGCTCCACGGTCTACGACACGTAGCCGCTCCAGGTTCTGCGGACAGCTGCGGACTGCACAACGGCCTGACCTGCTTTCTCGCAGGTCAGGCCGTTTGTCCGCGTCCAATCAGACGTTGAAGCGGAACTCCACGACGTCGCCGTCCTGCATGACGTAGTCCTTGCCCTCCATGCGGGCCTTGCCCTTGGCGCGGGCGTCGGGGATGGAGCCGGCTTCCACCAGGTCCTCGAAGGAGACGATCTCCGCCTTGATGAAGCCCTTCTGGAAGTCGGTGTGGATGACTCCGGCGGCCTCGGGGGCGGTGGCGCCCTTCTTGATCGTCCAGGCGCGGGCCTCCTTGGGCCCCGCGGTCAGGTACGTCTGCAGGCCGAGGGTGTCGAAGCCGACCCGGGCGAGCGTGGCCAGGCCCGGCTCGTCCTGGCCCATGGACTGCAGCAGCTCCAGCGCCTCGTCGTCGTCGAGCTCGATGAGCTCGGACTCGATCTTCGCGTTGAGGAAGATCGCCTCGGCCGGGGCGACCAGGGCGCGCTGCTCGGCCTTGAAGGCCTCGTCGCTCAGCTCGTCCTCGTCGACGTTGAAGACGTAGAGGAAGGGCTTGGTCGTCATCAGGTGCAGCTCGTGCAGCAGACGGCCCTTCTCCGTGCCGGCGGTGATGCCGGCGGAGAACAGGGTGCGCCCGTCCTCGAGGATCTGCTGGGCCTCCTGGACGGCGGCGAGCACCGGCGCCTTCTCCTTCTGGAGACGGGCCTCCTTCGTCAGCCGCGGCACCACCTTCTCGATGGTCTGCAGGTCGGCGAGGATCAGCTCGGTGTTGATCGTCTCGATGTCGTCCTTGGGGGACACCTTGCCGTCGACGTGGACCACGTCCGGGTCCACGAAGGCCCGGATCACCTGGCAGATGGCGTCGGACTCGCGGATGTTCGCGAGGAACTTGTTGCCCAGGCCCGCACCCTCGCTGGCGCCGCGCACGATGCCGGCGATGTCGACGAAGTCCACGGTCGCCGGAAGCTTGCGCTGCGAGCCGAAGATCTCGGCGAGCCTGTCCAGGCGGGGGTCGGGGACGCCGACCACGCCGACGTTGGGCTCGATCGTGGCGAACGGGTAGTTGGCCGCCAGCACGTCGTTCTTGGTCAGGGCGTTGAACAGGGTCGACTTGCCGACGTTCGGCAGGCCGACGATTCCGATCGTGAGCGACACGTGACGACTTCCCGTAGACGAGATGTGGGTGGAGTGGGCCGCCACGCCCGGGCTGGGCGACCGGCGGACCGATCCACCAGTCTACGGAACGCACAGGCCCCCGGACGGGCCGCGCCCCGAGCGGCCCCCTGAGGCGGTGAAAAGTCGTGTCCTGCCCCCGTTTCCCCCCTCCTCGGCGCCTACGTTGTGTGCGTGGAGCAACACAGCGCGCGCACATCCCACGAGAACGGCGGTGCCCCCACCGCATCCCCGCTGCCGCGGCCGGCGCGCCGACGGCGCCGCCCGCAGGGCGCGACAGCCGTCCGGGGCGGCCTGCCCGGGGGGCCGGTGCTGCTGCGGTTGGCGCGGCTGCGCCGGGCGGAGCCGCGGCTGACCGGACTCGGCACGTTCGTCTTCCTCACGCTGACCGCGCTCGCCGGTGGCGCCGCGGACTGCCTGATCACGGGCGAGCCCGGCACGCTCTTCGGGGTGGTCTTCCTGCTGGCTTGCCTCGCCGCCGGGGTGTTCGTGCGGCCGTACGACCTGTCGGCGGCGCCGGTCAGCGCGCCCATCGCCTTCACCGTCGCGCTCGCCGTGACCGCGGGCGGCGAGGGCGGGGGGTTCACGGGCCACGTGATGGGCCTGCTGACCGGGCTCGCCACCCTGACGGGCTGGCTGTACGGCGGCACGGTCGGCGCCGCGATGATCGTGGCCGCGCGGAAGGTGGCCGCGGTGACGCGCGAACGGCGCCGCTGAGCGCCCGTCAGCCCTCGTCCCCGACCCGGGGCGGGGCGGGGCGGGGCGGGCCCTTGCGGGCCCGGATCCCCGGCCGCCTCCCGCGCGCGCCGCGGTCAGGAGCGGACCGCGGCCGCCGCCATGCCCGCGCCGACGATGCCCGCGTTGTTCTGCAGCGCGGCCGGCACGATCTCGGCCCTGATGCCGGTCAGCAGCGGGATGAACTTGTCGGCCTTGCGGCTGACCCCGCCGCCGAGGATGAACAGTTCGGGTGAGAACAGCATCTCGACGTGCGTGAGGTACCTGTTCAGGCGCTTGGCCCAGTGCTCCCAGGTGAGGCCCTCGTCGTCCTTGGCCTTGGTCGAGGCCTTCTTCTCGGCCTCGTGGCCGTGCAGTTCCAGGTGGCCGAGCTCCGTGTTGGGCAGCAGGACGCCGTCGACGAAGACGGCACTGCCGATGCCGGTGCCCAGGGTGAGCACGATGACCGTGCCCTTGCGGCCGCGGCCCGCCCCGTACTCCATCTCGGCCATCCCCGCGGCGTCCGCGTCGTTGAGCAGCGTCACCGCGCAGCCCACCTTCTGGGACAGCAGTCCCGCGGCGTCCATGTCGATCCAGCCCTTGTCGACGTTCGCCGCCGTACGCGTGATGCCGTGGGTCACCACTCCGGGGAACGTGGCCCCCACCGGGCCCGTCCAACCGAAGTGGTCGACGACCTGCTTCACGCACTCCGCGACGGCGTCAGGGGTCGCGGGGTGAGGAGTGAGCACTTTGAAGCGCTCCTGCGCCACGTCACCACGCCCGAGGTCGACCGGGGCACCCTTGATGCCCGATCCGCCGATGTCCACACCGAAAACGCTCATGCCCCAACGCTACGACGGGGCACGGTCGATCACCCCTCGGAGGTGTCGCCCCGCAGCATCGCGCCGGCCTCGGCGCGCAGGTCCCGGCGGAGCTCCTTGGGCAGCGAGAAGATGATCGACTCCTCGGCGGCCTTGACGATCTCCACGTCCTCGAAGCCGCGGGCGGCCAGCCACTGCAGCACCTGATCGACCAGCACCTCGGGTACGGAGGCACCGGAGGTGACGCCGACCGTGCAGACGCCGTCCAGCCACGCCTCCTCGATCTCGTCGGCGAAGTCGACCAGGTACGAGGCGCGGGCGCCGGCCAGCATGGCGACCTCGACCAGGCGCTTGGAGTTGGAGGAGTTGCGCGAGCCGACCACGATGACCAGGTCGGCGTCGGCACCCATCTGCTTCACGGCGAGCTGGCGGTTCTGCGTGGCGTAGCAGATGTCGTCGCTCGGCGGCGAGACCAGCAGCGGGAACTTCTCCTTGAGCGCGTCGACGGTCTCCATGGTCTCGTCCACCGAGAGCGTGGTCTGGGAGAGCCACACGACCCTGGACGGATCGCGGACCTCGACCTTCTCGACGTCACCGGGGCCGTCGACCAGGGTGATGTGGTCGGGGGCCTCACCGGAGGTGCCGATGACCTCCTCGTGGCCCTCGTGGCCGATCAGGAGGATGTCGTAGTCCTCCTTCGCGAACCGCACGGCCTCCTTGTGGACCTTGGTCACCAGCGGGCACGTCGCGTCGATCGTGGCGAGCCGGCCCTTGGCGGCCTCCTCGTGGACGACCGGGGCGACGCCGTGGGCGGAGAACATCACGATCGACCCCGGCGGCACCTCGGCCGTCTGCTCGACGAAGATCGCGCCCTTCCGCTCCAGGGTCTGCACGACGTACTTGTTGTGCACGATCTCGTGGCGGACGTAGATCGGGGCCCCGTACTGCTCCAGGGCCTTCTCGACGGCGATCACGGCACGGTCCACACCCGCGCAGTAGCCTCGCGGGGCGGCGAGCAGGACGCGGCGGGAAGTCGTAGCGGTCATGTGCCCATCGTACGGGGCCCGGACGGGCCCTCACCGCTGCCCCGGGCGCTCCGGGCGGGGTGCGGGGGCGGTGCCGAGGCTCACGCGGCGGGGCCGCCCGGACGGTCCACGCCGGGCGGGGTGCGGACGGGGACGGGAGGCGGGTCAGCGGCGCCGCCGACCGCGTGCGGCGCGGCGGGCGGCGAGCACCCACCCGGCCGCGAGGGCGGCCCCCACCAGGGGCAGGCAGCTGAAGCAGCCGCACCCGGGACCGTGCCTTCCGACGCGGAACCCGGCGTGGACGCGCGGCGGCCGTTCGGACGGGGAGCAGCCGTGCCGGCCGGGTCGGCGCATGGGGACCTCCAGGACCTGGCGGTGACACCTGCGTCACCGAGGAGACCGTTGCCCCCAGACTGCGCGGCGGCGCGGCCGGGGGACAACGGGGCGTGCCATTCGGGTCGGGCGGGAGGGCGTCACTGTCCGTGGTGGGAGCTAGTCTCGGCGTATGGCTGTGAACTCGTCCGCGCAGACGCCGATCCCGGTCGGCGAGGTGTCCCGGCTGATCGGGGGCTGGATCGACCGGCTCGGCCCGGTGTGGGTCGAGGGGCAGATCACCCAGTTGTCACGGCGCCCGGGGGCGGGCGTGGTGTTCCTGACGCTGCGCGACCCCTCGCACGACATCTCGCTCAGCGTGACGTGTCGCCGGGCGGTCTTCGACGCCTTCGACGGGGCGGTCGGCGAGGGCGCCCGGGTGGTGGTGCACGCCAGACCGGAGTGGTACGCGCCGCGCGGCCAGCTGTCGCTGCGCGCGGCGGAGATCCGCCCCATAGGCGTCGGCGACCTGCTGTTGCGGCTGGAGCAGCTGAAGAAGCGGCTGGCGGGCGAGGGCCTGTTCGCGCTGGAGCGCAAGCGGCCGCTGCCGTTCCTGCCGCAGTTGGTCGGGCTGGTCTGCGGCCGGGCCTCGGCCGCCGAGCGCGATGTGCTGGAGAACGCTCGGCTGCGCTGGCCCGCGGTCCGCTTCGAGGTGCGCAACGTGCCCGTCCAGGGGGCGTACGCGGTGCCGCAGGTGATCGAGGCGGTGCGCGGGCTGGACGCGCACCCCGAGGTGGACGTGATCATCGTGGCGCGGGGCGGCGGCAGCGTGGAGGACCTGCTGCCGTTCTCGGACGAGCGGCTGGTGCGCACGGTAGCGGAGTGCCGTACGCCCGTGGTGTCGGCGATCGGGCACGAGCCGGACACCCCGCTGCTGGACCTGGTGGCCGATCTGCGCGCCTCGACGCCCACCGACGCGGCCAAGCGCGTCGTGCCGGACGTGGGCGAGGAGCTGGCCCGGGTGGAGCAGCTGCGGCAGCGGTCGTTGCGCGTGATGAGCGGGCTGCTGGACCGGGAGGAGCGCGGGCTGGCGGCCGCGGTGAGCCGGCCGTGCATGGCGCGGCCCCAGCTGATGGTGGACGAGCGCGCGGAGCAGGTCGCCGCGCTGCTGGAGCGGTCCCGCCGGCATCTGCGGCACCGGCTGGAGCGGGCGGACGACGAGTTGGCGCACACCCGGGCCCGGGTCCTGGCGCTCTCCCCCGCCGCGACGCTGCAGCGGGGGTACGCGGTGCTGCAGCGCGAGGACGGGCAGGTCGTACGCGCCGCGGACGAGGTGGCCGCGGAGGAAAAGCTGCGCGCCAGGGTGGCCGAGGGCGAGTTCGCCGTCCGCGTCACGCGCTGATCGCCGGGGCGGGGGTCCGGGGCGGTCCGGGGCAGGGGTCCGGGGCGGTCCGCCGCGCGCACGGCCGTCGTGTCGTAGGGCGGCCCTAGGCTGGTGCCATGGCAGATCAGGACACGCTGGGGTACGAGCAGGCCCGTGACGAGCTCGTCGACGTCGTTCGCCGTCTGGAGGCCGGCGGCTCCACGCTCGAGGAGTCCCTCGCCCTGTGGGAGCGCGGGGAGCAGCTCGCCAAGGTGTGCCGCGACTGGCTGGAGGGCGCTCGTGCCCGGCTGGACGCGGCTCTGGCGCAGGAGTCCGGCGGCGCCGGGGAGGGGCCGGGGGACCTGGCGCGGGAGTGACCGGGTGAGCGGGGTGCGGGCGGCGTGAGCCGTCTCACGAGCAAGTAGTTGAAGTTTCAGTTGAAAATTCATCTATAGTGATGGCGTGCCCCACCGCGCATCCCCCACGGCGCGGTCCCAGATCCCGCAGAGGTGCCCCATGACGCTCCATCTCGACCCCGCTGCCCAGAACCTCCTCTTCCGCGAGGCGCGCACCGCCAACGCCTTCACCGAGGAGCCGGTGACCGACGAGCAGGTCCAGGCCGTGTACGACCTGGTCAAGTACGCCCCCACCGCCTACAACCAGCAGCCGCTGCGGATCGTGCTGGTGCGCTCGCCCGAGGCCCGCGAGCGCCTGGTGCACCGCATGAACGAGGGCAACCGGGCGAAGACCGCGGCCGCGCCGCTGGTCGCGATCCTGGCCGCGGACAACGAGTTCCACGAGCATCTGCCGGTCCAGTTCCCGGCCTTCCCGCAGGCCAAGGAGGTGCTCTTCGCCGAGCGCCCGGTACGTGAGACGTCCGCGGCCTTCAACGCCGCGCTGCAGGTCGGCTACTTCATCCTGGGCGTGCGGGCGGCCGGCCTGGCCGCCGGCCCGATGACCGGTTTCGACGCCGAGGCCATCGACAAGGAGTTCTTCCCCGACGGCGAGCACTCCGTGCTGGCCGTGGTCAACATCGGCAAGCCGGGCGAGAACGCGTGGCGCGAGCGCGGACCGCGCCTGGCGTACGACGAGGTCGTCACCACCGTCTGACGAGGGCCGCCACCGTCACCGCCGCCGGCTCGGTCCGGCGGCGGTGTCGTGCTTCAGCCCTGCCGGCCGCCGCGCTCCTCGAGGGCGGCGGCCAGTTCCGCGAGCCGGGCCATCGGGGCCGTTCCGGTGACCACGGTGGTCACCCCGCCCTCCTCGCGTACCAGCGCGTCGTACTTGGGGCCCTCGTAGCGCTGCCACGTCTGGCCGTCGACGGCGCGGGTGCCGACCCGGCGCGCCTTGTGGCTCTTGATCGCGACGAACTTCTCCGCGGCCTCGTTGCTCTGCTCGACGGCCGCGTACTCGTTCTGCGGGTCGACGAAGCCCAGGTGCCACCGCACGGCCTCGGGGTCGGTGGACTCGTACCTCACCGAGGTCGCCCGCCAGTGCTCGCCGAGCCCCTCCGGGGCCGCCACCTGGTACGGGGCGTCGCGCCGTGCCTGGTCGAGCTCGACCCGGTAGCCGACCACCTTGACGGGGTCATGGTTCTCGTCGTGCGGGATGAAGATCCAGATGATCCCGACGACGACGCCGATCGCCGCCATCGAGAGCACCATGTCCCGCAGTGTTTCCGTGCCGCGCTTCTTTGCCACGTCCCCTATGGTCCCCCATGCCCGGCACCGCCCGGCCGCCCGGGTCGCGCCCGGCGGGTGATCCGCTCATGTGACGCGTGGCCTGCTCATTCTGGCGGGGTCCGGATAAGGTCGTAACACCCTCTATCCCCGGCCGTCCTCGTACAGAAAGGTGCGCTGCGATGACCGAGCAGCACGAACACCACAATCTGCCGCCGCAACTCGAGGTGAACCCCGAGGCGCCCGACCGCAACCTCGCCCTGGAACTGGTCCGGGTCACCGAGGCCGCCGCCATGGCAGCCGGCCGCTGGGTCGGGCGCGGCGACAAGAACGGCGCGGACGGCGCGGCTGTGAAGGCCATGCGCTCCCTGGTCTCCACCGTGTCGATGAACGGCGTCGTCGTCATCGGCGAAGGGGAGAAGGACGAGGCCCCGATGCTCTTCAACGGTGAGCACATCGGCGACGGAACCGGCGCGGAGTGCGACATCGCCGTGGACCCGATCGACGGCACCACGCTGACCGCCAAGGGCATGCCCAACGCCATCGCGGTGCTCGCCGCCGCGGACCGGGGCACGATGTACGACCCTTCGGCCGTCTTCTACATGGACAAGCTGGTCACCGGCCCCGAGGCCGCCGACTACGTCGACATCACCGCCCCGCCCTCGGTCAACATCCGCCGGGTCGCCAAGGCGAAGGGCAGTGCCCCCGAGGGCGTCACGGTCGTCATCCTCGACCGCCCCCGCCACGAGGGTCTCGTCAAGGAGGTGCGCGAGACCGGGGCGCGCATCAAGTTCATCTCCGACGGCGACGTGGCCGGCGCGATCATGGCCGTCCGGGACGGCACCGGCGTCGACCTGCTGATGGGCGTCGGCGGCACCCCGGAGGGCATCATCGCGGCCTGCGCGATCAAGTGCCTCGGCGGCACCATCCAGGGCAGGCTGTGGCCGAAGGACGAGGCGGAGAAGCGGCGCGCCCTGGACGCGGGCCACGACCTGGAGCGGACCCTGCACACGGAGGACCTGGTCAAGGGCGACAACGTCTTCTTCGTCGCCACCGGCATCACCGACGGCGAACTGCTGCGCGGAGTGCGCTACCGCGCCGAGACGGCGATCACCCAGTCGCTGGTGGTGCGTTCGAAGTCCGGCACGATCCGCCAGATCGACTCCACGCACCGCCTGTCGAAGCTGCGCGCCTACAGCACCATCGACTTCGACCGCGCGCGCTGAGCCGCCGCGGCACGCGCCGCGCACCGGCACACAGCACCGGCACACAAGGGCAGGGACCCCGCCGTACCGGCGGGGTCCCTGCCCTCGGTCGGTTCAGCCCGCCGCGGCGATCCGCGTCGCGGGCCGCTGCAGCTCCGCCTCCCTGCGGCGGCGCCGGGCCAGGACGACCCTGCGCTCCGCGGCGGTCATCCCGCCCCACACGCCGTAGGGCTCCGGCTGGAGCAGCGCGTGCTCGCGGCACTCCAGCATCACCGGGCAGCGCGCGCACACCCGCTTGGCGGCCTCCTCGCGGGACAGCCGCGCCGCGGTCGGCTCCTTGGAGGGCGCGAAGAACAGACCCGCCTCGTCACTGCGGCACGCCGCCTCCGAGTGCCATGGGCCGCCCAGGTCCCGGGGGTGACTCAGGGAGGACCTGGAGGCTGCCGGGGGCTCGATCGGTTGAAGCACTGGATACTCCTGACGACGGCTCGGCTTGGTGTCACCCTTGCCCGTCGCTGTGGTGCCGGTGCGCTCCACGGGTCTGTCGGCGTAGGAGGGCTGCGGCGAGCGACGTGTCCCCTTGCCCTACCCGCTGTGCGCGCGTTCATGCGCACCGTGTCCGGCGCGGCGCCTCGCCGGCCGGGTGGCGTCTGCCACCGACCCCCGTGCCGGGCACGGGAGTTGGCCGGCCTGCGGCACGGTCAGCCGTCGAGCTCGGCGGGACCGAGCCCCTTCTTCTTCACGCGCTTGCCGCGGCGCGGCTTGGCCTCGACGCCGCCCCAGAAGGCGAAGCCCTGCACCTTGATGACCGGCGCGTTCGGGTCGGGCGCCTCGTACGCCTTCACATCGGAGCCGCCCATGATGCCCACGACGCCGCCGCCGCGCAGGGTGACGTTCTCGGGGACCTTGATCTCGATGCCGCCCATGACGGCGGTGCAGTTGATGACGAGCTCGGGGCTGGTGAAGGTGGCCTCGGTGAGGTCGATGACGACGCCGCCCACGATCGCGACGGCGTTGATCCTCGAGCCCACCCGCCAGCGCCCCTTGCGCTCGGCGCCGCCGAGGATACCGATCAGGTTGGGGTTCTCCCCGGAGCCGTCGGGCGCCCAGTGGTGCGCCTGCGGCGACGGGGCGGGCGTGCTCGCGGCACGTCCCGCGGGCAGGTCGCGGACATAGGGCTCCAGTTCTCCGACGGTCTTGGCCGCGTAGACCCCGTCGAGCCGCTCGGAGTGCTCCTCGGTGGTCAACCGGCCCTCGGCGAGGGCATCGCGAAGGATGTCGGCCACCCGGTCGCGGTCCGCGTCGGACGCGCGGATCTCGGCTTCGGCCACGGGGCGCACAGGGTGCTGTTCACGCTTCTGGAGCGACGACTCATCCACTCGACCACCGTACACAAACGCGATAGATCGCGACTAGGGTCGGCACGGTACCGGTGAGGGTCACCTCACACCTCCGGGCCCCCGCGCACGTTCTAGGCTTGGTGGGCTTCTATGACGCAGCGCCAGTGAGGATGTCCCTTATGCCCGAGTTCGCCTATACGGATCTGCTCCCCCTCGGTGAGGACACCACTCCCTACCGACTGATCACCTCCGAGGGCGTCAGCACCTTCGAGGCCGATGGCCGGACCTTCCTCAAGGTGGAGCCGGAGGCGCTGCGCAAGCTCGCCGCCGAGGCCATGCACGACATCTCCCACTACCTGCGTCCCGCGCACCTCGCCCAGCTGCGCCGGATCCTCGACGACCCCGAGGCGTCCCCCAACGACCGCTTCGTCGCCCTGGACCTGCTCAAGAACGCCAACATCGCCGCGGCGGGCGTCCTTCCGATGTGCCAGGACACGGGCACCGCGATCGTGATGGGCAAGCGCGGCCAGAACGTGCTGACGGCGGGCGGCGACGAGGAGGCCCTGTCGCACGGCATCTTCGACGCCTACACCAAGCTCAACCTGCGCTACTCCCAGATGGCCCCGCTGACCATGTGGGAGGAGAAGAACACCGGCTCCAACCTGCCGGCGCAGATCGAGCTGTACGCGACCGACGGCGGCGCCTACAAGTTCCTCTTCATGGCCAAGGGCGGCGGCTCGGCCAACAAGTCCTTCCTCTACCAGGAGACCAAGGCCGTCCTGAACGAGGCCTCCATGATGAAGTTCCTGGAGGAGAAGATCCGTTCGCTCGGCACGGCCGCCTGCCCGCCGTACCACCTGGCGATCGTGGTCGGCGGCACCTCCGCGGAGTTCGCGCTGAAGACCGCCAAGTACGCCTCCGCGCACTACCTGGACGAGCTGCCGGGCGAGGGATCACCGACCGGCCACGGCTTCCGGGACAGGGAACTGGAGGAGAAGGTCTTCGAGCTGACGCAGAAGATCGGCATCGGCGCGCAGTTCGGCGGCAAGTACTTCTGCCACGATGTGCGCGTGGTGCGGCTGCCCCGGCACGGCGCCTCCCTGCCCGTCGCCATCGCCGTGTCCTGCTCCGCCGACCGCCAGGCGGTCGCCAAGATCACCGCCGAGGGCGTCTTCCTGGAGCAGCTGGAGACCGACCCGGCGACATATCTGCCCGAGACCACCGACGAGCACCTCTCGGACGAGGGCGTCGTGCGCGTCGACCTCAACCGCCCGATGGACGAGGTGCTGGCGGAGCTGACCAAGTACCCGGTCAAGACCCGGCTGTCGCTGACGGGCCCGCTGGTCGTCGCCCGCGACATCGCGCACGCCAAGATCAAGGAGCGGCTGGACGCGGGCGAGGAGATGCCGCAGTACCTGCGGGACCACCCGGTCTACTACGCGGGCCCGGCCAAGACCCCCGAGGGCTACGCCTCCGGCTCCTTCGGCCCGACCACGGCCGGCCGCATGGACTCCTACGTCGAGCAGTTCCAGGCCGCGGGCGGCTCCAAGGTCATGCTCGCCAAGGGCAACCGCTCGAAGCAGGTCACCGACGCGTGCGCCGCGCACGGCGGCTTCTACCTCGGCTCGATCGGCGGCCCGGCGGCACGCCTGGCCCAGGACTGCATCAAGAAGGTGGAGGTGCTCGAGTACGCCGAGCTCGGCATGGAGGCGGTCTGGAAGATCGAGGTCGAGGACTTCCCGGCCTTCATCGTCGTCGACGACAAGGGCAACGACTTCTTCACCGATCCGGCACCCGCGCCGACGTTCACGAGCATCCCGGTGCGCCCCGGGGCGTGACGCGCATCGGTACGGCCCGGCACCGCGAGCGCGGCGCCGGGCCGTGCCGTTCCCGGCTCCGCCCGAGAGCGGGCGACGGCCGCCCCCGAGGTCCGGGACATCGGAATGAATCATGCCGCGCCGCTGTCCTAGCAAGGGGTTCTACTGGGACGTGCCCGGTACACCCGACGATGTCCTCGATGGAAGGATTCCGGCCATGTCCGACCAGGACGCAGGGGAGCAGCTCGAGTACCGCACCGAGCACGACTCGATGGGCGAGGTACGCGTCCCGGCGCACGCCAAGTGGCGTGCGCAGACCCAGCGGGCGGTGGAGAACTTCCCCGTCAGCGGACGCGGGCTGGAGCGCGCCCACATCGAGGCCCTCGCCCGGATCAAGGCGGCCGCGGCCAAGGTCAACGCGGAGCTGGGGGTCCTGGACGAGGAGGTGTCGCAGGCCGTCCAGGAGGCCGCCGCCGAGGTGGCCGAGGGGCGCTGGGACGCGCACTTCCCGATCGACGTCTTCCAGACCGGGTCCGGCACCTCGTCCAACATGAACGCCAACGAGGTCATCGCCACCCTGGCGAGCGAGCGGCTCGGCCGCGACGTGCACCCCAACGACCACGTCAACGCCAGCCAGTCCTCCAACGACGTCTTCCCCTCCTCCCTGCACATCGCCGCGACCGCCGCGGTGACCGGCGACCTGATCCCCGCACTGGAGCACCTGGCGGCGGCACTGGAGCGCAAGGCCGGGGAGTTCGCGGACGTGGTGAAGTCCGGCCGCACGCACCTGATGGACGCCACGCCGGTGACGCTCGGCCAGGAGTTCGGCGGCTACGCGGCCCAGGTCCGCTACGGGGTGGAGCGGTTGCGGGCCTCGCTGCCGCGGCTGGCGGAGCTGCCGCTGGGCGGCACCGCCGTCGGCACGGGGATCAACACCCCGCCCGGTTTCTCGGCCGCGGTGATCGCCGAGGTGGCGCGGACGACCGGGCTGCCGCTGACCGAGGCGCGGGACCACTTCGAGGCGCAGGGCGCCCGCGACGGGGTCGTGGAGACCTCGGGACAGCTGCGCACGATCGCCGTGGGCCTGACCAAGATCGCCAATGATCTGCGCTGGATGGGCTCCGGCCCGCGCACCGGTCTCGCCGAGATCGCCCTGCCGGATCTGCAGCCGGGTTCGTCGATCATGCCGGGCAAGGTGAACCCGGTGATCCCGGAGGCGGTGCTGATGGTGGCCGCGCAGGTCGTCGGCAACGACGTGACGATCACGACGGCGGGGGCCGCGGGCAACTTCGAGCTGAACGTGATGCTCCCGGTCATCGCCCGCAACGTCCTGGAGTCGGTCCGGCTGCTCGCGAACGTCTCCCGGCTGCTGGCCGACCGCACGGTCGACGGGATCACGGCCAACGTGGCGCGGGCCCGTGAGTACGCGGAGTCCTCGCCGTCGGTCGTGACGCCGCTCAACAAGTACATCGGCTACGAGGAGGCCGCCAAGGTCGCCAAGCGGTCGTTGGCCGAGCGCAGGACGATCCGCGAGGTGGTGCTGGAGTCCGGGTACGTCGAGCGGGGGCTGCTCACCCTGGAGCAGTTGGACGAGGCGCTGGACGTGCTGCGGATGACCCGTCCCTGACGGCGCGCCGCGCCGCCGTCCCGGCCCTCGCCGCGCCCGGGCGCGAGGCGGGCCCGGGACGGGAACGTCCCGGCGCGAGGGACGCCCGGGCACGAGGCACACCCGGGCACGAGGCACACCCGGCATGAGGGTGACGCCCCGGCATGGGAACGCCCCGGCACGGGAACGCCCGGTGCGAGGGTGACGCCCCGGCACGGGGACGCCCGACGCGGGACGCCCGAGCTGCGTGCCGTGCCGCGGGCCACCGTGGTCGACGGCCTCACCACCCACAAGAAGGCGCGGAACGCTCGTCGTGCGGGCTCACGGCCCCGGCGGCAATCCGGGTTCCAGCGTGCGGGTGACGCCCCGGCACGGGAACGCCCGGCGTGAGGCTGACGCCCCGGCACGAGCGAGGCCCGGCGCGGGGACGCCCCGGCACGAGCGAGGCCCGGCGCGGGGACGCCCGGTGCGAGGGTGACACCTTCGGGACACCGGCTCGTAAGATCCGTTCATGACAGCGGACATCCTTCTCTCCCAGGGAGCCGGCCGGGGCGGCGGCGCCGGCCGATGGGCCCCCGGCCGGCAGGTGCTGTGGCGCTACCGCGGCAACGGCAGTGACGCGGTGCACATCTGCCGTCCGGTGACCGTGGTCCGCGACGACCCCGAACTGCTGGCCGTGTGGATGGCGCCGGGCACCGAGTGCGTCAGACCGGTCCTGGCGGACGGCTCGCCGATCCACCAGGAGCCGCTGGAGACCCGCTACCTCAAGCCCCGCACGACGTGCGTGGACCGCTGGTGGGGCGCGGGCGTACTGAAACTGGCCCGTCCGGGCGAGCCCTGGTCGGTGTGGCTGTTCTGGGAGCAGGGCTGGCGCTTCAAGAACTGGTACGTGAACCTGGAGGAGCCCCTGCACCGCTGGTCGGGCGGGGTCGACTCGGAGGACCACTTCCTGGACATCCACGTCACCCCGGACCGCGACTGGTGGTGGCGGGACGAGGACGAGTTCGCGCAGGCCCAGACCACGGGCCTGATGACGGCGGCCACGGCGGCCGGGGTGCGGGAGGCCGGCCGCCGGGCGGTCGGGGTGATCGGCGCCTGGGGGCGCCCCTTCCGGGACGGCTGGGAGCACTGGCGTCCGGATCCGGCGTGGCCGGTACCGGCCCTTCCGGTTGACTGGGACCGTCCGGCAAGGTGACCGCGTGAGCGGCTTGCCGGGGACCCCTGCCTCAATCGTAAGATCGTGGCCCATAGTGCTGCACGAAACACAGGCTCACACTAGAGTTTGACGCTATGTCACCAAGGTCATACGGGAGGCCCGGGCTGTGGGAGTCGGCGGCTACGAGGACATACAGCTGGACCGCACCGGCCGGGCCGAGGGGTCCGACGCCGCGGGTGACGGCTACGACGAGGCCCTCTCCCACGAGGAGTGGCGGTTCGCCGCGGGCAGGCCGCTGCCTTCGCGACTCCCGGCGGGCTCCCGCATACGGGACCTCGGCCGCGGCACGGGGTCGCGCACCGGCCGTCAGCCGACCCGGATGGCCTACAAGCTGACGGGGGTGCACCGCCGCGTGAAGTCGCTCACGCGCGCCCGCCGCCACGCTCCCCGCACGGCCGGCCACCAGGCCCGGGCCGCCGGTCCGCTACCCGGTGGCCGCCGGCCGGAGCCCGGTCGCCGCGGCCCCGTCACGACCCACACCCCACTGCTGACCCCGCCTCAAGCCGGGCTCCCGTCGGCCCTGCGTACCGTCCCCGACCCCCTCCCCCCGGGCGGGCCGTTCACCCTCGCGACGGTGGAAGCCGGCGTGGCCGACCCCGCGATTCCGTTCCTTGGTCACACCATCCGGGTATCGGGTTATCTACGGGATGAATTGCGCCAGGTGGTCGCCGACGCGGGATTCGCGGTCCTTGAGGAGGATACGTACGCGTACGCGCCGCACACCACCGAAGTGCCGCCGGAGGAGCAGCGCTTCCTGCACAGCCGACGACCCGCCTGACGCGGCCGCCCCGCCACGTGCCCGGCACGTGACGCACCCGACCGGATGGAACGACCAGCGTGAGCACGGAGCGCATTTCTGAGCAGGCCGCTGTCCAGGCGACGGCGGCCGGCCCGGCACGTCCGGGCGACAGCGAACCGGTCCCCGATCCACCGGCCGGCTTGCCGCTGCCCACGGGTCCCGAACCGGGCGACGAGGCGGTCGCCTCCCCGCCCGGGGTGCGAAGCCCCGGCCGGTCCCCGGGCTCGCCGTCCGCGGCGGGTGGCCGCCCGCGAGGGCGCCGCCGCGCGGGCGGCGGGCGCGGCACGGCGACGCGCAGGACCGGTGAGCCCGGAGGTGGGGCCACGCCGCCGGCGCAGCGTCAGGCCCCGCCCGAGCCTCCCACGTCGGCCCCGGCCCCCGCCAAGCCCGCCGGCCGCGGCCGGCGTACGCGCGGTGGACGCCCGGCGCGGCAGTCCTCCGAGGTGCGGGACCGTCAGGCCGCCCGGGTGGCCGCCGGCGAGGGGCCCGGGGTCCCGTACCCGACCGCCGCCCCCGCCGGCGGAGCCCGCGGCCGGCAGTCCGTACGGCTGCGCGCCGCCGAGGCCCCCGGTGGCCCCGCGGCCGGTGAGTACCGCAACCGCCCCGCCGACCGCGACCGGCGGGCGGCCACCGCCATGGCCGCGCCCGTGGAGCCCGGCCGCCGTCCCGCCGGGGACGGCGGGACGACGGGCGTGCCGGGCGTTCCCGGCCCCACGCAGCCGGAGGACGGCGAGCCGCGCACCCGGCAGCGTGCCGCCGGCCCGCCGCCGCCCGCCTCCCGAGGGGCGGCGGGCCGGCAGGGCGGCCGCGGTGGGCACGCCGGCGGGCACCCCGCCGACGAGGACTCCGCAGGCGGCCGGCCGCTGCAGCAGGTCGGCCCGCAGAACCGCGGCCGGACGGGTCGGGCGGAGACCGAGCGGCTGCGCTACGTCGGCGCGGCCACCCGCCGCATCGCCCGCGGTCTCGACCTGGACGAGATCGTCCTGGGCCTGTGCCGCTCCGCGGTGCCGGTCTTCGCCGACGCGATCCTGGTCTACCTGCGCGATCCGCTGCCGGTGGGTGACGAGCGCCCCTCCGGCCCGCTGGTGCTGCGGCTGCGGCGGACCGACCGGGCGCCCGACGAGGACGCCCCGGAGCCCGTGGAGGGGCTGCTCATGCCGGTCGTCCCCGCCACGGAGGGCGCCTACGGATCGGCCGCCGAGGTCGTCACCGTTCCCATGGACGGCCCGCTGGCCGAGGTGCTGCGCGGGGTGCGTCCGGTGTTCTCCGACAGCACGCAGGCCACGGCGGCCCTCCAGGAGCTGGTCGGAGGCTGCCGGGAGGCCGAGTTCGGCGAGACGCTGGACCTTCCGAACGGCCGCCGGGCGATCCTGGCACCGTTGCGCGGCCGGCGCCGGGTGATCGGCGCGACCGTGCTGCTGCGCCGGCCCGAGCGAGCCCCGTTCGACCCGGACGACCTGCTGATCGCGGCTCAGCTGGCCACCCACACCGCGCTGGGTGTGGACAAGGCCGTGCTCTACGACCGCGAGGCGTCCATCGCCGACTCCCTGCAGCGCGAGATGCTGCCGGACTCCCTTCCGGAACCCACCGGGGTGCGGCTGGCCAGCCGCTACCTGCCGGCCGCCGAGTCGGCGCGGGTCGGTGGCGACTGGTACGACGCGATCCCGCTGCCGGGCAGCCGGGTCGCCCTGGTGGTCGGGGACGTCATGGGCCACTCCATGACCTCGGCGGCGATCATGGGCCAGCTGCGGACGACCGTGCAGACCCTGGCGGGCCTGGACCTGTCGCCGCAGGAGGTGCTCTACCACCTCGACGAGCAGGCCCAGCGGCTCGGCCAGGACCGCATGGCCACCTGCATCTACGCGGTCTACGACCCGATAGCGCACCGGGTGACGATCGCCAACGCCGGCCACCCGCCGCCGGTGCTGCTGCACGCCAACGGCGTGGCCGAGGTGCTGCGCGTACCGCCGGGCGCGCCCATCGGCGTGGGCGGTGTGCCCTTCGAGGCGGTCGAGTTGCCCGCCCCGGCCGGGGCCACGCTGCTGCTGTACACCGACGGCCTGGTGGAGTCCCGCACCCGCGATGTGTGGGGCGGCATCGAGATGCTGCGCGAGCGGCTGCACGCGGCGGCCGCCGAGGTGTGCCCGCCGCCGCTGGACCCGCTGTGCGACGAGGTCCTGGAGATCGTCGGCCCCGGCGACCGGGACGACGACATCGCGCTGCTGGCCGCCCGTTTCGACGGCATCGCGCCGCGCGACGTCGCCTACTGGTTCCTGGAGCCGCGGGCGCAGACGGCCGGCCGGGCCCGGCGGCTGGTGCGCCAGGCGCTCGGCCGCTGGAACCTGGAGCCGCTCGCCGAGTCGGCGGAGCTGCTGGTCAGCGAGGTGGTGACGAACGCGGTGCGGCACGCCGAGCGCCCCATCACGCTACGGCTGCTCCGCACCGACGTGCTGCGCTGCGAGGTGGGCGACGACGCCCCGACCCTGCCGCGGATGCGCCACGCGCAGCCGCAGGACGAGGCAGGACGCGGGCTGTACCTCGTCAACCGGATGGCACAGCGCTGGGGCGCGACCCGGCTGAGCGCCGGGAAGGTGGTGTGGTTCGAGATGGGCATCCCGGACCGTGGCGGCCGGTAGCACCGCGGGTCCGTGCACGTCCGGTGTCCGGACGGTGTCCGTGTCCGTGGTGTGAGGCCGTCGTCCGGCGTGCCGAGCCGGTGAATCAGTGTTTGTGTGGTCGTTAGCGACCACGAGCCCCCGACGGACTCTTCCGAAGATCGACGGGAGGACACACCCACATGAGCACCCCCTACACCACCACCAACGCCGGCATCCCGGTCGAGAGTGACGCGCACTCGCTCACGGTGGGCTCGGACGGCCCCATCCTCCTCCAGGACCACTACCTGATCGAGAAGATGGCGCAGTTCAACCGTGAACGCGTGCCGGAGCGTGTGGTGCACGCCAAGGGTTCGGGAGCGTACGGCTTCTTCGAGGTGACGAACGACGTCAGCCAGTACACGAAGGCCGACCTCTTCCAGCCGGGGCGCCGCACGCAGATGCTGGCCCGCTTCTCGACGGTCGCGGGCGAGCTGGGCAGCCCCGACACGTGGCGGGACCCGCGCGGCTTCGCCCTGAAGTTCTACACCGAGTACGGCAACTACGACCTGGTCGGCAACAACACCCCGGTCTTCTTCGTGCGCGACCCGATGAAGTTCCAGGACTTCATCCGCAGCCAGAAGCGCCGTCCCGACTCCGGCCTGCGGGACAACAACATGCAGTGGGACTTCTGGACCCTGTCCCCCGAGTCGGCGCACATGGTCACCTGGCTGATGGGCGACCGCGGCGTGCCCAGGTCGTACCGCCACATGAACGGCTACAGTTCCCACACCTACATGTGGGTCAACGGCGGGGGCGAGCGGCACTGGGTCAAGTACCACTTCAAGACCGACCAGGGCATCGAGTGCCTCACCCAGGAGGAGGCCGACCACTTCGCGGGTGCCGACGGCGATCTGCACCGCCGGGACCTCTTCCGGGCCATCGAGCGCGGCGAGCACCCTTCATGGACGCTCTACGTGCAGGTCATGCCGTTCGACGACGCCCCGGACTACCGGTTCAACCCCTTCGACCTCACGAAGGTGTGGCCGCACGGCGACTACCCGCTGATCGAGGTCGGGCGGATGACCTTGGACAGGAACCCCGAGGACTACTTCGTCCACATCGAGCAGGCCGCCTTCGAGCCCAACAACATGGTGCCGGGCATCGGCCCCTCGCCGGACAAGATGCTCCTCGGCCGGCTCTTCTCGTACGCCGACACCCACCGCTACCGGATCGGCCCCAACTACGCGCAGCTGCCGCCGAACCGGCCGCACACCGAGGTGCGCTCGTACGCCAAGGACGGCCCGATGCGCTATGAGCCGTCGCGCACCGCCGCCCCGTACGCGCCGAACTCCGTCGGCGGCCCCGAGGCGGACATCCGGCGCTTCGGCGACCCGGCCGGCTGGGAGGTGGCGGGCTCCATGGTCCACGAGCCGTACAAGCTGCACCGGGAGGACGACGACTTCTGGCAGGCCGGGACGATGGTGCGCAAGGTCCTGGACGACGCCGCCCGCGACCGGCTGGTCTCCAATGTGTCGGGCCACCTGAAGGACGGGGTCAGCGCGCCCGTCCTGGCCCGAGCGGTCGAGTATTGGCGCGCCATCGACAAGGAGGTCGGCGACCGCATCGCCGCCGACGTCAACGGCGGGTAGACCCGGCCTCCCCACGGCCGCAGCCCCGGTGCACGTGATGTCCGTCCGTGCCCCGGGGCTGCATCGCGCCGGGACGTGAAAGCCGCAGGTCACCGACCATGCGCGTCACAGTCCTGTCACCATGCACAAGATCTATACACTGCGCGTATACCCGTCGTGTAGAGTCCACGGTCATGAGCATCGGCCACACCCTGCTCGGACTCCTGGAGTCCGGCCCCCGCCACGGATACGACCTGAAGCGGGCATTCGACGACAAGTTCGGGCATGACCGCCCGCTGCACTACGGCCAGGTCTACTCGACGATGGCGCGGTTGCTGAAGCACGGGCTGGTCGAGGTCGACGGCATCGAGGCCGGCGGCGGCCCGGAGCGCAAGCGGTACGCGATCACCGAGGCCGGTATCACCGATGTCGAGAAGTGGCTCGGGCAGCCTGAGAAGCCCGAGCCGTACCTGCAGAACACCCTCTACACCAAGGTCGTCCTCGCCCTCCTCACCGGGCGCAGCGCCGCCGACCTGCTCGACACCCAGCGGTCCGAGCACCTGCGGCTGATGCGGGAACTGACCGCACGCAAACGGCACGGCGACTTCGCGGACCAGCTCATCTGCGACCACGCCCTGTTCCACCTCGAGGCGGACCTGCGGTGGCTGGAAGTCACCGCCGCCCGCCTCGACCGACTCGCGGCGGAGGTAGCCACGTGAGCACCACGGAGAACCTGATGGAAGCCGTCGACCTGCACAAGGCGTACGGCCCCACCCCCGCCCTGGACGGCGCGCAGTTCGCCATACGCGCCGGAGAGGTCGTCGCCGTCATGGGTCCCTCCGGCTCCGGCAAGTCGACCCTGCTGCACTGTCTGGCCGGAATCGTCCGACCCGACTCCGGCAGCATCCTCTACCGCGGACGCGACCTGACCGCCATGAGCGACGCCGAACGCAGCGCGCTGCGCCGCGGCGAGTTCGGCTTCGTCTTCCAGTTCGGCCAGCTCGTCCCTGAGCTGACCTGCGTGGAGAACGTGGCACTGCCGCTGCGGCTGAACGGCACCCGCCGCAAGGAGGCCGAGACCCGCGCCGGCGAATGGCTGGCCCGGCTCGAGGTCGACGACCTCGCGGCCAAGCGCCCCGGCGAGATCTCCGGCGGCCAGGGCCAGCGCGTCGCGGTGGCCCGCGCACTGGTCACCGGTGCGCGGGTGGTCTTCGCCGACGAACCGACCGGCGCCCTGGACTCCCTCAACGGCGAGCGCGTGATGCACCTGCTGACCCAGGCCGCGCGCGACACCAACGCCGCCGTCGTCCTCGTCACCCACGAAGCACGCGTGGCCGCCTACTCCGACCGCGAGGTCGTCGTCCGGGACGGCAAGTCCCGCGACATGGAGAGGGTGGCATGAGTTCCGGAACCACAACGCGGGGCGGCGCCCTGTCCGGCTGGGTCCGCGATGTGGGCCTGGGCTTCCGTTTCGCCACCACCGGCGGACGCGAGGGCTGGACCCGTACCGCGCTCACCGCCGTCGGCGTCGGCCTCGGCGTGGCACTGCTGCTGGTGGCCGCCTCCGTCCCGGCCATGCTGGGCGCCCGCAGCGACCGCGGCTACGAGCGGGACTACTCCTGGTTCAAGGAGCCGCCCAAGGTCAGCGCGAGCACCGTGCTGTTCTCCGTGGCGAACACCACCTTCCGTGACGACGATATCCGGGGCCTGCTCCTCAAGGCCGAAGGCGACCGGCCCACGCTGCCGCCCGGCCTCACGAAGATGCCCGCCCCCGGCGAGATGGTCGTCTCGCCCGCGCTGCAGAAGCTGCTCGACCAGCCCGGCAGCAAGCTGCTGCGCGAACGCCTGGACTACCGGATCACCGGCGTCATCGGCGACCAGGGCCTGGTCGGCCCCGCCGAGATGGCCTACTACGCGGGCAGCGACAAGCTCGTCGCGCGGTCCGCCGACGGCTCGACGGGCAACGCCACCCGCATCCCGTACTTCGGACGCGGCTCCGTCCAGCCGGAGCCGCTCGGGGGCGTGCTCTCCCTGCTGGTGATCATCATCTTCGTGGTGCTGCTGCTCCCGGTCGCGGTCTTCATCGGCAGCGCCGTCCGCTTCGGCGGCGAACGCCGGGACCGGAGGCTGGCCGCGCTGCGGCTGGTCGGCGCGGACAGCCGGATGACCCGGCGGGTCGCGGCCGGGGAGGCGCTGTTCGGCTCCCTGCTCGGACTGGCCGTCGGCACCGCGCTGTTCCTCGGCACCCGGCAGTTCGCGGCCGACGTCACGCTGTACGACATCAGCGTCTACCCCTCCGACATCACCCCGAGCATCGGCCTCGCCCTGCTCGTGGGCCTGGCGGTGCCGGCGGCGGCGATCGCGGTCACACTGCTGGCCATGCGCGGCATCGCCATCGAGCCGCTCGGCGTCGTGCGCAACGCGACGGCGCGACCGCGGCGCCTTTGGTGGCGCCTGCTGATCCCGCTGGCCGGCGTCGGGCTGCTGGCCCCGCTGTTCGGCGCGATCAGCAACGAGAGCCACGTCA
The DNA here is from genome assembly GCA_033793685.1 of Streptomyces sp. ME19-03-3. GTDB lineage: Bacteria > Actinomycetota > Actinomycetes > Streptomycetales > Streptomycetaceae > Actinacidiphila. The sequence continues at coordinate 44,357 of JARAXD010000003.1, forward strand.
ACGCGTACCAGGTGGCCGCCGGTGTGGTCCTGCTGCTCGTGGGGCTCACCGCCCTGCTCCCCTGGGTGGTCGAGTCCGTCGTCAGCCGGCTCCGCGGCGGCCCGGTGGCGTGGCAGCTGGCCACCCGCCGGATCCAGCTCCACAGCAGCGCCTCGGCCCGCATGGTCAGCGGAGTGACGGCCGCGGTGGCAGGGGCGATCGCCCTGCAGACCCTCTTCGCCGGCGTGCAGAGCGACTTCGTCCACGACTCCGGCATGGATCCGCACCGCGTGCAGATGGTCGCCAACGTGAGCGTCGCGAGCGGAGCCGAGGCCCACCGGGTCGAGCAGGCCTTCGCCGCCACCCCGGGCGTGCGGGACACGCTCACCGTCCTCTCCTCGTACGCCGTGCCGGCGGACACCTCCACCAAGAAGTCCACGGCCGACATGCGTTCGGAGCGGGTCCTGGTGGCCGACTGCGCCACCCTGGGCCAGCTGGTGGACCTCAGTGACGGCTGCGCGGACGGCGACGTGTTCCTTGCCGACGATCCGTACGTCGTCGGCGACGCCCACTCGTTCGTGCGGCCGGGTCACGCGATCGACCTCAACGCGCCGCCGGGGGAGCACTACACCGGCACGCCTCGTCTGTGGACGGTGCCGGCCGGCGCCCGCAAGGTGACCTCGATCACCGCGCCGGACGGCGACCAGGAGTGGGGTGTGCTGGCCACCCCCCGGGCCTTGGACGTGGCATCGCTGCGCAGCCCGGAGGTGAAGGTCATGCTGCGGACGGACCCGCACGCGCCGGACGCGATCGAGCAGATCCGCAACACCACGGACCGCCTCGACCCCTGGGCCGACGTGTTCCAGCTCCAGGCGAAGAGTGAGGACTCGAAGTTCGCCACCATCCGGCGCGGCCTGCTCGTCGGCGCCACCGCCACCCTGGCCCTGATCGGGGCGAGCCTGCTCGTCTCGATGCTGGAGCAGCTGCGCGAGCGCAGGAAGCTGCTGGCGGTCCTGGTCGCCTTCGGCACCCGGCGCTCGGTGCTCGGGCTGTCCGTGCTGTGGCAGACCGCGCTTCCGGTCGCGCTCGGTATGGCCCTGGCCGTCGTCGGCGGTGCCGGGCTGGGCGCCGCCCTGCTGAAAACGGTCGGTGCGCCACTGGACCTCGCGTGGGGCAGCGTCGCCGCGATGAGCGGCATCGCGGCGGGGGTCGTCCTGCTGGTGACCCTGCTGGCCATGCCGCCGCTGTGGCGGATGATGCGCCCGGACGGCCTGCGGACGGAGTGAGGCCGGCGGCCCGCGGCAGCCGTCAGCGGGCGAACCGCACCGGCAACGGTGCCAGGGCACCGCGCAGCGCGGAGGCGAAGTCCTCGAACTCCTCCGCGCGCGCGGTGCCCGCGCGCATCGCCAGGGCGATCCGCCGCGAGGGTGCCGGGGGCGCGAAGTGGCCCGTGGCGAGGTCCGCGCTGCGTCCGGTCTCCACCGGCACCGCCGTACGCGGCAGCAGCGTCACCCCGAGCCCGCCGGCCACCAGTTGCACCAGCGTGGACAGGCCCGCCGCGGTCGTGGTCGCACTCGTCCCCTCGGTGCGGCCCACCTCCCGGCAGACGTCCAGCGCCTGGTCGCGCAGGCAGTGCCCCTCCTCCAGCAGCAGCAAGTCCAGTTGCCGCAAGGCCTCGCGGGGGATGTCGCGCCGCCCGGCCAGCCCGTGGCCGCGCGGGGTGACCAGGACGAAGTCCTCGTCGTAGAGCGGCAGCTCGGTGACGGAGGGGACGCCGAGCGGGACGGCGAGCAGCAGCAGGTCAAGCCGGCCCGCCATGAGGCCTTCCAGCAGCGACGACGTCTGCTCCTCGTGCACCTGGAGCTCGAGTCGCGGGTACGTGTCGTGGACCAGCCGCAGCACGGTCGGCAGCAGATAGGGCGCGACCGTGGGGATCACCCCGAGCCGCAGCACGCCGGTGAAGGGGGCGCGCGCCGCCTCCGCCTCGTCCAGCAGGTCACCGACCGCGTCCAGCACCGCCCGCGCCCGGACCGCGACGCGCTCCCCCGCCGGGGTCAGCAGCACCTTGCGGGTCGTGCGCTCCACGAGCACCACCCCGAGCGCCTCCTCCAGCGCGGCGACCGCGCCGGACAACGCGGGCTGACTCGTGCCGATCGCCGAGGCCGCGTCCCTGAAGTGCAGGTGCTCGGCGACGGCCGCGAAGGCCCGCAACTGGGACAGACTCGGTTGGCGCCGGCCCGCACGCTGACTGCTGATAACCGCCTCCGATCAGGGACCTCCAGTCTAGGCCCGCCAGGCGATCAATGGGCGCCGGTCCCCGCCGTCGTCCGCGCCGCCGAGTGACGCCGGTCACGCAGCGCAGCCGGCCGCCCCGACCTCAATGCACGATAAGGAGTTCCGATCAATGTGCCCCGCGGGGGCGATTTCACTGATCAATGGGCACGTGACAAGGTGAGTGCGACCCATCCAGGGACCGCCGCGGACACCCGCGGCCGGGTCCCGACCCCCCGCTAGGAGTACGCGTGCTCACCGTCGGTGACAAGTTCCCCACGTTCGAACTGACCGCCTGTGTGGACCTCGACCCCGAGAAGGCCTTCGCCCAGATCGACCACAAGTCGTACGAGGGCAAGTGGAAGGTCTACTTCGCCTGGCCGAAGGACTTCACCTTTGTCTGCCCGACGGAGATCGCGGCGTTCGGCAAGCTGAACGACGAGTTCGCCGACCGCGACGCCCAGATCCTCGGTTTCTCCGTCGACTCCGAGTTCGTGCACCACGCCTGGCGCAAGGACCACGAGGACCTGCGCGACCTGCCCTTCCCGATGATGTCGGACATCAAGCGCGAGCTCTGCACCGACCTCGGCATCCTCGGCGAGGACGGTGTCGCGCAGCGCGCCACCTTCATCGTCGACCCGGACAACGAGATCCAGTTCGTCATGGTGACCGCCGGCTCCGTCGGCCGTAACCCCAAGGAGGTCCTGCGGGTCCTCGACGCGCTCCAGACGGACGAGCTGTGCCCCTGCAACTGGAAGAAGGGCGACGAGACCCTCGACGTCGTCAAGCTGCTGGCCGGTGAGTGACCGTGGCGCTCGATGAGCTCAAGTCCGCGCTGCCGGACTACGCCAAGGACCTCAAGCTCAACCTGGGCTCGGTGATCGGCAACTCCGAGCTCCCGCAGCAGCAGCTGTGGGGCACGGTGCTGGCCACCGCCATCGCCTCGCGCTCGGCCGTCGTGCTGCGCGCGCTGGAGCCCGAGGCCCGCGAGAAGCTCTCGCCGGAGGCGTACCAGGCCGCCAAGGCCGCCGCCGCCATCATGGCGATGAACAACGTCTACTACCGGACCAGGCACCTGCTCTCGGACCCGGAGTACGGCAACCTGCGGGCCGGTCTGCGGATGAATGTCATCGGCAACCCGGGCGTCGAGAAGACCGACTTCGAGCTCTGGTCGCTGGCGGTCTCGGCGATCAACGGCTGCGGTACCTGCCTCGACTCCCACGAGCAGGTGCTGCGCAAGGCGGGCGTCGAGCGGGAGACCATCCAGGAGGCCTTCAAGATCGCCGCCGTCGTGCAGGCGGTCGCGGCGACCCTGGACGCCGAGGCGGTCCTCGCCGACGTGTGAGGCAAGCCTTCAGGGCCCGGCCACCCTCGCGGGGGGGCCGGGCCCTTCCGCTGTCAGACGGGCTCGCCCGACGTGGCGTCGGGGAGCACCGGCGCGCCGACCGGCGCCACCTCGACGGCCGTGGCGCCGTGCGGCGCGGGCTCGTCGGACATCGCCGACTCCCGGGAGTGGGCCCGCAGGTAGCCGACCACGGTGTTGGTCACCGCGACCAGCGGTACGGCGACGACCGCGCCGCCGATCCCGGCGATGAGCGAACCCGCCGCCACTGCCAGGATCACGCCGAGCGGATGTACCCGCACCGCGCGGCCGAGGATGAACGGCTGCAGGATGTGGCCCTCGATCTGCTGCACCAGCAGGACGACCACCAGCACCATCAGCGCCGTGAACGGACCCTCCGTCACCAGCGCCACCACCATGGCGAGGGCACCCGAGGCGACCGCGCCGACCAGCGGCACGAAGGCCGCAAGGAAGATGATGACGGCCAGCGGCACCGCCATCGGCACCCCGAGGAAGAAGATGCCGATGCCGATGAAGATGGCGTCGATCAGGGCCACTATCACCGTGCCGCGCACGTAGAGGGTGAGCGTGCGCCAGGCGCGCGGCCCGGCGCCGCCGAGCCCGTCACGGGCGGCCACGGGGAAGAGCCTCAGGCACCAGTTCCAGATGTTCCGGCCGTCGTAGAGCAGGAACAGCGTGCTGAACATCGCCAGCAGGATGCCGGTGAGCATCTCCACGACGACGGTGACCCCCTGCAGTCCGGCGTCGGTCAGCGCCTTGGAGTTGGTGCCGATCGCCTCCTGGAGGTTCTGGGCGATCTGGTTGATCTGGTCCTCGGTCACATGGAACGGGCTGTTGAGCAGCCAGCGCTTCAGCTCGGTGATGCCGTCCTGGAGGCTGCTGGAGAGGTTGTCGACGTTCTCCATGACCTGCCAGACCACGAACCAGCCGACCAGCCCCATCATCACGAAACCGCCGATGAAGACGATGGCCGTGGCGAACCCCCGCGGCACTCCCATCCGCTTCAGGCGGCCCACGAAGGGCTGCAGCAGCGCGGTGATCAGGAGCGCGGCGACAAAGGCGAGGATGACCAGCTGTATGGTGCCGATCACCCGCATCAGCACCCAGACGGTGCCGGCCAGCACCAGCAGCCGCCAGCCGATCTCCGCCGCGACCCGCATGCTCCACGGCACCTGGGCCACCGGGTCACCGGGGCCGGAGGCGCGCGCCGTGTGCCGGCGCGCGGTCTGCTCCGCCTCGCGGGCCTCCTCGCGGGCACCGGCGGCCGCGGCCCGGCGCTGCTCCTCCAGTCTCCCGGCCAGCTTGGCCAACTCGGCCGCCAGCCCACTGCCCCACGGGCGCTTCTCCGCCATCGCTTCCCCTGTCCCCCGCCCCCCGGCCTGTCCTTCCGGCACCACGGTACGCGCAACGAGCCCCCGATCCCTCAAAGGGACGGGGGCTCGTCGGCGAAATGTGGATACGCGGCCTGGGAGCGCCTCAGTACCAGTGGTTGGCCTGCCAGAACGACCAGGCGCCGCAGGGGCTGCCGTAGCGGCTGTCCATGTACTTCAGGCCCCAGCGGATCTGCGTACCGGGGTTGGTGCGCCAGTCGGCGCCGGCCGAGGCCATCTTGGAGCCGGGCAGGGCCTGGACGAGGCCGTAGGCGCCGGAGGAGGCGTTGGTCGCGGTGTAGTTCCAGCCGCTCTCACGGGTGACGATGTTGGAGAAGCACTGGTACTGCGACGCGTCACCGATGAGCCCCTGGGCCATGGCCTGGACCTCGCCGACCGTGTACGAGGCCTTGACCACCAGCGCGGCGCGCTCGGCGGCACGGGAGGCCTCCTTGGCCTTGCGGGCTGCCTCGGCCTTCTCCTCCGCCTTCTTGCGGGCGGAGGCGTCCTTGGCGGCCTGCCTGCGGGCTGCCTCCTCCGCGGCCTTCTTGGCGCCGGCGTCGGCGGCGTCCGACTGCGCCTGCACCTGCTGCGTCAGGGAAGCCTGCTGGACCTGCTGGCCGGCAGGTATGTCCGCGAGGACGGTGGTCGCGTCGGCGGCGACGGGCTGTACGGCACCCTCGCTACCGGAGGCGACACCGACGACGGCGCCCACAGTGGTGACCGCAGTGGCCGAAGCCACCGCGAATCCCCGGACCGAGATCCGGCTCACACGGTTTCCTTCCAGCGTCGCCCGCTTGGTGACCTCGCGGACGCGATCGTGCCCCTTCGCGCTGGCTTCCTCCTGCACCGGTCACAGAAGCACTGGCCCGGTGGGACGCCCCGACGAGGGGAGTCCGCTGTTTCGCTCGGGCGGCCCACGGCGAACGCTGTTCAGTTCTGAGGTTCCGTACGCTCACGGGTACGGGTGCGCCGAGGGCGGGGCCTGACAGAACCGACAGCCTGCCCCAGCCGGACGCGTCAACGCAATCTCCAGTTGCGTGGCAAAGCTCACACGCCACCTGGGCCACAGGATTCCCCGTTGCGCCTCCACGCCACCGCGGACAGCGCTAGGCTGCTGCGCCCTTGCGGCGCAGCAGCCCAACTCAACCTGGTTCTTTGCCTGTTTACGCCCGGCCGTCCTCCAGCATCTCGGTCACGAGCGCGGCGATGGGCGAGCGCTCGGAACGCGTCAGGGTGATGTGTGCGAACAGCGGGTGGCCCTTGAGCTTCTCGACGACGGCGACCACGCCGTCGTACCGACCCACCCTCAGATTGTCGCGCTGGGCGACGTCATGGGTCAGAACAACCCGGGAATTCTGTCCGATACGGGACAATACGGTCAGCAGCACGTTGCGCTCCAGCGACTGCGCCTCGTCGACGATCACGAAGGCGTCGTGCAGGGAGCGGCCCCGGATGTGCGTCAGGGGCAGGACCTCCAGCATGCCGCGCGCCACGACCTCGTCGATGACCTCCTTCGACGTCACCGCGCCCAGGGTGTCGAAGACCGCCTGGGCCCACGGGCTCATCTTCTCCGCCTCGGTGCCCGGCAGGTAGCCGAGCTCCTGGCCGCCGACCGCGTACAGCGGCCGGAAGACCATGACCTTCTGGTGCTGCTGACGCTCCAGCACCGCCTCCAGTCCCGCGCACAGCGCCAGCGCCGACTTGCCCGTGCCGGCCCGGCCGCCCATCGAGACGATGCCGACGTCCGGGTCGAGCAGCAGGTCCAGGGCGATCCGCTGCTCGGCGCTGCGCCCGTGGATCCCGAAGGCCTCCCGGTCGCCGCGCACCAGCCGGACCCGGCCGTCGGCCGTCACCCGGCCCAGCGCCTTGCCGCGCTCGGACTGCAAGACCAGGCCGGTGTGCACGGGCAGTCCTGCCACGTCCGCCAGGTCGACGCTCTCCGCCTGGAACAGCTCGTCGACCTCGTGGGCCGCGACCTGCAGCTCGTGCATGCCCGTCCAGCCGGAGGTGATCGCCAGCTCGGCCCGGTACTCCTCGGCCAGCAGGCCGACGGAGGAGGCCTTGACGCGCAGCGGCAGGTCCTTGGAGACGACGGTGACGTCGTATCCCTCGGCCTGGAGGTTCCGGGCCACCGCCAGGATCCGCGAGTCGTTGTCGCCCAGCCGGAACCCCGCGGGCAGGACCCCCGGATCCGAGTGGTTCAGCTCGACGCGCAGGGTGCCGCCCAGCTCGCCGATCGGGAGGGGTGCGTCCAGCCGCCCGTACCGGATCCGGTACTCGTCGAGCAGCCGCAACGCCTGGCGGGCGAAGTAGCCGAGCTCGGGGTGGTGGCGCTTGGCTTCCAACTCGGTCACCACCACGACCGGCAGGACCACCTCGTGCTCGTCGAAGCGGAGGAGGGCATGCGGGTCGGCAAGCAGCACGCTGGTGTCGAGTACATACGTGCGCCGGTCGTGCTCACGGCGATTCTTGCTGGTCACCACGTGTGGACGAACCCCCTCGGAAGAGGTGCGGGTGCGACGGCGTCGCGCGGGACTGGGCCGGGACCGACCACGAGGGCCGGACCACGACCCTTCGGGTCGACGCGGTCAATGCCGTCTGAGTCAGAGGTTGACAACGGCACGTCCGTGAGCAAAGTGCCTCCCGGGCGGACGGGCCAGGTGCCGTCCGCTTCTGTCCGACATCCATGGGCCGGATGTCGGTCTGACGGGTCTATTCCCTCGAAAGGGGAGGCCTATGCGACTGCATATGACAGGTGTTGGCCCGGGCCGGCCCTTGCCGCCCCGTCACCGGCCGTTCCCACGCCGTTGTCCGGGGCGTGATCCGGCCACACTCTTTCCGCCGTTCGCCGCACATCCACTGTGGCCCGGCTCTCCCGGATACCGCCACTCGGGTGACATCCGGAGCACCGACGTGCGGGGTTCAGGTCCCGTAACGCCGATGCCGCGCCGCATAGTCGCGCAGCGCCCGCAGGAAGTCCACCCGGCGGAACGCCGGCCAGAACACCTCGCAGAAGTAGTACTCCGAGTGCGCGCTCTGCCAGAGCATGAACCCCGACAGCCGCTGTTCGCCGGAGGTGCGGATGACGAGGTCGGGGTCGGGCTGGCCGCGGGTGTAGAGGTGCTCGGCGATGTGGTCGATGTCGAGGATCTCCGCGAGGTCCTCGATGGAGGTGCCACGGTCGGCGTGCTCGTGGAGCAGCGAGCGGACCGCGTCGGCGATCTCCTGGCGGCCGCCGTAGCCCACGGCGACGTTGACGAGTATCCCCTCGACGCCCTCCGTGGCCTGTTCCGCATCCTTGAGGACGGACTGGGTACGGGCCGGCAGGAGGTCCTTCGCGCCGACGTGGTGGACGCGCCAGCGGCCGGTCGCGGCGAGGCCGCTGACCGCGTCCTCGATGATGCCGAGCAGCGGGACGAGTTCCTCGGCGGGGCGGTCCAGGTTGTCCGTGGAGAGCAACCAGAGCGTGACCACCCCGACGCCGGTCTCCTCGCACCAGCCGAGGACCTCGGTGATCTTGTCGGCGCCGGCGCGGTGGCCCTGCTCGGTCGTACGCGCGGCGGCCTTGGCCCAGCGGCGGTTGCCGTCGAGGATGACGCCGATGTGCTTGGGGGCCTGGGCCAGGTCGAGCCGGCGCTCCACACGCTGGGCGTACAGGTCGGTCAACCTGAGACGTACCAGGTCGCGCAGATTCATTGGCGGGCCCCTCCTGCGGTCGTCACCCGCTCGTCACCCTACTGCGCCCGTCCACGGGTCGCCGAACCGGGTGCGGGGCCGGTGCCCGCCCTCGTGATAGGACCGCTTCTGTGGATATTCGTTCTCCTTACCGCGCCGCCGACGAGCGCTACGACGCGATGGCGTACCGCCGTACCGGCTGCAGCGGCCTGAAGCTCCCCGAGATCTCCCTGGGGCTGTGGCACAACTTCGGCGACGACCGGACCCTCGACTCGCAGCGCGCCATCCTGCGCCGCGCCTTCGACCTCGGTGTCACCCACTTCGACCTCGCCAACAACTACGGCCCGCCCTACGGCTCCGCCGAGAGCAACTTCGGGACCATCCTCGCCCAGGACTTCCGTCCCTACCGCGACGAACTGGTCATCTCCACCAAGGCGGGCTACGACATGTGGCCCGGCCCGTACGGCGAGTGGGGCAGCCGCAAGTACCTGCTCTCCTCGCTCGACCAGTCCCTGCAGCGGATGGGCCTGGACTACGTCGACATCTTCTACTCGCACCGCTTCGACCCCGACACCCCCCTGGAGGAGACGATGGGCGCCCTCGCGTCCGCCGTCCACCAGGGCAAGGCGCTCTACGTCGGCATCTCCTCGTACAGCGCGCAGCGCACGCGCGAGGCGGCCGGCCTGCTGCGCCGGATGGGGGTGCCGGCGCTGATCCACCAGCCCTCGTACTCCATGATCAACCGCTGGGTCGAGGACGACGGCCTGCTGGACGTCCTGGACGAGGAGGGCATGGGCTGCATCCCCTTCGTCCCGCTGGCCCAGGGCCTGCTGACGGACAAGTACCTGAACGGCATCCCGGAGGGCTCGCGGGCCGCCCAGGGCAAGTCCCTCGACCCCACCCTGATCACCGACGAGGTCGTGCGTCGGCTGCGCGGCCTGGACGACATCGCCTCCCGGCGCGGCCAGTCGCTGGCCCAGCTCGCGCTGAGCTGGGTGCTGCGCGACAAGCGGATCACCTCCGCCCTGATCGGGGCGTCGAGCGTCGCCCAACTGGAGGCCAACGTCGCGGCGGTGGGCTCCGCCCCGCTGACGGCCGGGGAACTCGCCGAGATCGACGCGTTCGCCCTCGAGTCGGGCGTCAACCTCTGGTCCCGCAGCAGCGACGCGTGACACCCGCGGGCGCCCTGGTCAGGACGGCAACAGCGGTCCGGCCAGGGCGCCGGCCAGGATGAACGGCCCGAAGGGCAGCGGGGTTCGGCGGCCGGCACGGCGGGCCGCCAGCAGCGCCAGGCCCGTGACCGCGCCGAGCGCGAAGGCCGCGAAGGTCCCTGCGACGAGTGCCCCCCACCCGTACCAGGCCAGGACCATGCCCGCGGTGGGGGCGAGCTTGACGTCGCCGAAGCCCATGCCGTCCGGGTTGAGCAGGTGCAGCACGAGGTAGAACAGCCCCAGCGCGGCCGCCCCCGACAACGCCCGCAGCCAGGAACCCTCGTGTCCCGCGAGCAGCGCGGCCACCCCCAGCAGCGCCGTCGTTCCCGCGCCGACCGGCAGCGTCAGCACGTCCGGGAGCCGCAGCACCCTCAGGTCGACCAGGGCGAGCAGCACTCCGAACGGGACGAGCAGCAGCCACACCGCCAGTTCGGGCCGCGGCCCGGTGCCCGCCGCCACCGCCGCGCACAGCACCGCGGTCACCAGCGCGTGGCGCCACCCTTCGGCCGGGTTCCCCGCCGTGCGCACCGGCCCCCACCAGCCGCGCCACCCGGCCGGGTAGGGCCGGCCCGCCGGACAACGGGCCCGCCAGGGCTGCTCCGGCGCGACGGACAGCCGGTGGGCCGGACGCGGCAGGGCGAGCCCCGCGACGGTTCCCCACACGGCGGCCGCGGCCATCGGATAGACATGCATCGGGCCCGACCGTACACGGGCGCATGACCGGAGGGGACGTGAGCCGCATGGGTGATCTGCGCCGCGACGGGACCGGACGGCTGCGCCTGGCCGACCGCGGCGGGAGCGACCACGGCGAGGCGCGACCGGACGTCGCCGGCCGGACCACCGGCCCCGCCACCCGACACACCTTCGGTGCCGGGATACCGCTGGAGATCGCGGCCTCCTACCGGGCCCGCACCCGGGGACTGCTGGGCCGTACCGGGATCACCGGGGCGCTGCTGCTCACGCCCGCCGCGAGCGTGCACACCCTGGGCATGCGCTTCGCCATCGACGTCGCGTACCTCGACCGCCGCATGCGGGTGCTCGCCGTCCGCACCATGCCGCCGGGCCGGCTGGGCCGCCCGCGGCTGCGGGCCCGCCATGTGCTGGAGGCGGAGGCAGGCGCGATGGCGGCCTGGGGTCTGCGGCCGGGTGCGACGGTGACCGTGGAGACAGCGGCGTAAAAAAGACGGGCCGGTCCGCAGGGGGGAGAGCGGACCGGCCCGAGGGGGGGTTTCCAAGGTACCGCGCCCGAACCGCTCACCCGGTCCAAGGTCATGAGGGAGATGTGAAGGTTCCCCCTAAAAAGTTGCGCAATTACTGGGCGATTAGACCGAATGGCCGGGAATGACATGGTTGACCCAGCCCTGCCGCATCCGCACCGCAGGCGATTCGTCACGGAGCGCACCCGGCCCTCCGGCCCTTGGCTCGGGGGCACCGCCGGCGCGCCGTACCCGTGTAGGTGAGCCGTTCGGTTGACCGCGGCCCGGCGCGTCGCCTGCCGCGCGGAGCCGGCTCACCGCTTGGAGGATCTCGCGATCCGCGGCATGGAGCGACACGCTGACCTGCGCCGCCGCCTCGTGTCTCACGAGGCGGCCGGCAAGATCAGTCGCATATTGCTGTCAGATCCTCGGCAGCCCACTTGGCCCTGGCAAGCCGGGTTGCTGCATTGCCGACGCGCCGTCCGAGCGCGGTCCGTCGGGGGTTCACGGGGCGATGAGGTGTCAGGCCACCTGCACTGAGTACTCGTCCCACTCCAGACGCACCGTGATCCGCCCACCCAGCACGGCCGCATAGGCGCGCAGCATTTCCAGACTGTCGATCTGGCCGTGCTCGATCTGCGAGACGCGCGCCTGACTGACCTTGAGCCTGACCGCCATGTCCCGCTGCGTCAGCCCTGCCTTCCGGCGCAGCTCGGCCAATTCATGCCCCCGGATGCGGGCCTTGCTCTCTTCCCGGATGGCGGTGCGATGCTCCTCGGCCTCAGCCGTGGCCAGCTCCGGATGGCGCGACAACGCCTCCGCGCGGACCTCGGACCACGAACGTCCCTTCACTGCGCACCTCCGCGTTCACGCTCTGCCAGGAAGTCTGCGTATCTCAGTTCGGCGACGGGGATGCTGTCGCGGTACCAGTCGGACCAACGGCCGGACTTGTCACCCGCCACGAGAATGATCACCTCGCGCTCAGGGTCACATACAAACAGCATGCGCATCTCCGTGTGCCCGCTCGAACCTGGACGCAGCTCCTTGAGGTTGTGCAATCGACTGCCATGGATCCGGTCTACCATCGGCCGCCCGAGGTTCGGCCCTTCCTGCGCCAGGAAATCCAACGCGTCTGTGATGCGGTTGGCGCTCTCGGGATCGTCTTCGCACAGCTTGAGAAACCAGGTCTCCACCGGTTCCAGCAACGTGATCTCCCACATAGAGAGAACTTAAGCTCCAGCTTATCTTCCCAGAGGGGGCACCGCCAGCCTTCACAACATCGGGTGAACCGCACCTCGACGGGTGCTGGAAGATGGGGATGTGCTGCCCTACGTCTATCGCATCACCAAGTACGACCCCGCCGACCGCGACGAACACGGCTGCTACGCCGGCGCCGAGGACACGGTCAGCGATCACGGCCAGGTCGAGGCGGCCTATCTTCAAGCGGTCGAGGCCTTTGCAGTGAACACCGGCATCGATCACCTGGCCGTTCGCGAGCCGCAGGTCTCGTCCCTCGTGCACTTCGGTGTCGAGCAGCCGCTGGAGGGATTCGGGCTGGAGGGACTCTTCCCGACAGGTCTGTCCGGCTTCCACGACGGGGCAGAGGTGCCGCTCGACAGGATTCTCACAGCCGGCATTCGGCTTCCCAGAGCGGGGATATCCCACAGGTCCTCGTGGTGGTTGACCAGGTGCGGGGGATGTCTGGTCCCTTGTAGCCCGGGACCAGCAGCTCTTCCCGAAGAGTCCGAAGCACCGCGCCATGTCCCGGCCCGTACGGAGCCTCGCAGGCTGCACCGTCGCCCCACCCGCCCCGGAAAGCGGGAGCGGGGCGGCCGCTACGACGGACGGAACGTGATCTCCACGCGGCGGTTCTGCCTGCGGCCCGCCTCGGTGGAGTTGTCGGCGATCGGGTAGTCCTCGCTGTACCCCCGCACCTGGAAGGAGTGACCGGAGCCGCCGAGCGAGCCGAGCTCCGCCGCGAGGACCTGGTACACGGCGTCGGCCCGCTCCTTGGACAGCACCTTGCCGTGCTCGTACGACCCGAGGTCGTCCGTGAAGCCGAAGACCCGGATCGGCTGGGTGACACCCTTGGCGTCGATGTCGGCCGCGATGGCCTTGATGCGGGCGGTCGCCGCGGCGTTCAGCCTGGCGCTGTCCTTGCCGAAAAGGACGTCGGACTGGAGGGCGTAGGTGACGGAGGAGTTCGACTCCTCGTGCCGCTCCTCGCCGTCGTCGGCGGAGGCGTTCTCCGAGGACGACGCGTCCGTGACGGAGACGATGTCCAGCACCTTGGGCGGCGCCAGTGTCGCCCCCTCGGGCAGCCGCAGGTCCGGGTCGTCCGCCTCCACCTGCACGGGCGCGGACGCGGTGGGCTGCGCCGTCGGGTCGTCGTCCGCCCGTGCGGCGGTCGCGGCAGTGAGCGGCGTGAGCACGAGCGCGAGGCCCAGCACGGCCGCGACGCCGGGGCGGGCGTACGGGCAAGGGCGGGACTGCGGCGGACGCGGACGCGGCACAGCTCACCCCTCCGCGATCGTGATCTTGGCCGGGGGCATCGTCGGCAGCTGGAACTCCACCTCGGTGGTACCTTCCGGCGGCGCCGGGAACTGGGCGAACAGAGGCCGGGTCTCCCCGGGCTTGATCAGTGTGAGGCCCATCGTGCACAGGCACTTGCCCTCGGTGTCCCGGAGCACGTAGTAGCGCTTCTTCCCGACCGGGTCGACCAGGACGGCGCCCGCGACGGACGCGCCGGACTTCTGCACATCAACCTCCGGTCCCACCCAGGAGATTGCGTTGAAAATCTCCGTGCCGTCGTTGGTGAGCGTTCCCTCAACGGTGACGAAGCCACTCGAGTCTCTCACCGCCCGACTGATGGTGACGGTGACGCCGCCCTCACCTTTCATCTGGGCGAGTACCTGTGTCGGAGAGCTGGAAACAGGACCCTTCGCCGGTTTGGTGCCACTGCCGTTCGAAACGTTCGGGCGCGTGGCAGGTCCGTCTCCGCCGGTCTTTTTGTCCCCGACGCCCCCACAGCCCGCCAGGGTCAGCGCCAAGCCGACCGCAATGGACGCGGCGACCACACCAGGGCGCCGGATCACCGAATGCTTGGTACGCAAAGGTTCCCCCGTTCACTTGCTGAGATGGACGGAGTAGAACTCCGCCAGATTCAGGTCGAAACCGTCAGTAGTGGCGTCCACAGTCAGGTCACCCTGATCGCAGCTGAACGAGACCGCATCGTTCGCCTTGTCCGTCACGGAACAGCGGGCTTCAACGACGCCGGTGGCAGTCGCCCGGGCGTGCATGTTCTCCGTCCCGTCGATGACGGAGTCGCCGACGGTGCCCCTCGACCTGAGTACCACGGTGGCACCCTTGGGATCGCTCGTGAGAGCGCAGTCCTCGAGGTCCGCTTCATTCCGCACGGCATACGAGCCTGCAGCCCCGCAGGCATCCGCTCCGCTCATGCCGTTGCCCGCCAGGAGATCCGCCAACTTGTCGAGGTCGCCGGCTACCAAGGCATCGAGGAAGTCCTCCCGGACGCTGTCCCGCGTTTCGCGGGCTGCCGCCAGCGCCGCGGCGTCCGCAGCCGTCTGTGCGCTGTTGCGCACCACGGACGCCTGTCCGACTGCGAAGTATGCGAAGGCCAGGAAGAAGAGCGCTCCCACAGCAACTATGTACAAACCCAACGTCTGGCCACCGTCGCCGCTGGCCCGCCGGTTCAGCCGCCACCGGCGATCCTGGTGATCGCGCTCATGATGCCTGTCTTCACGGCTTGGCCGATGTCCGTTGTCGCCAGCACACCGATGATGACCGCGATCACCACCGCGATGCCCAGGTACTCGAACGACGTCTGCCCCGCGTCGTCGCGGACGCGCGCGCGCGTCCGAAGCGCGGTCAGTCGCTTTACAACCCACCTGCTCATCTTCCGTGTCCCCAACCGTCGTCACGTGATGTACGCCGGCCGCGCGTCGAGCGTCGGCCGGGGTCTGGCTACCGCCGCGGGTGGGCGCGGTGCCGGTGAGGTCCATGGCGCGCCGCCTCCCGTCGGGTCGATCCGCTGCGGTTCGTGCCGGGTCGCAGGTGCGGCTGTGGCCGCGCTCGCACCCGTACCCCGCGATCCCGGGCGACGCACCTGCGGGGGCGTCCCGGGTCACTGCCCAACACCCGTACCGGGCATGCCTTCACGGCCCTGTCACCCCCATCACCCCAGCAGGTCGCCGAAGTTGATGCGCGATCCGAGGATCGTGCCCGTCATCAGCAGGATCATCGTGGCGGGGACGAGGAGCGTGGTGACCACGCCGGTCGCGCGCGGGACGGTGCGGGCCGCTCGGCGGCGTGCGTTCTGGGCCTCGGTGCGCCGCATGTCCGTGGCGATCTGGAGCAGCGTGCGCGCAATGGGCGCGCCCAGTTCCTCGCCCTGCTGCAGGGCAGTGACGAACTGCCCCACCTGTTCGCTGCCGTTGCGCCTGCGGAGCTGGTCGAACGCCTCCCGGCGGCTGACGCCGACGTCCATCTGGCGCAGGGCGATGCGGATCTCGTCGCTCCACGGGCCCCTGTAGACGGAGGCGACGCGTTCGAGGGCCTGGCGGAAGCCGAGGCCGGCGCTCACCACCACCGCGAGGACGTCGAGGAAGTCCGGGAGTGTGCGCTCGATCTCGTCGCGGCGCCTGCGCACGGCGAGCCAGATGCCGAGGTCGGTCCAGCCCAGGCCGTAGCCGACCATCAGCAGGGCGGCGAACCAGTGGCCGGCCTGGAGGAGCACCAGGGCCGCGAGGGCGCCGAGGGCGCCGTAGACGGCGCGGCGGGCGGCGTAGCGGTCGACGGTGAGGCCGTGGGGGTGGCCCGCGTGGTCGATGCGGGTGCGGATCCGGTTGACCCGGGCGGGGCCCATAAGGCGCAGCACCAGGGGTGCCCAGCGCATCCCGAGGCGGTCGACGGCGTTGCCGACCCGGGTGGTGCGGGTGCGTCCGACCTCCAGGGCCAGTTGGAGGTCGGACGGCAGCTTGACCTCGGAGCGGTAGGCGCCGATGCCGTAGCAGACGCCCACCACCCCGAGGGCGGCGACGGCGGCCAGCGCGATGGTGATCAACGGTCCCCCGCCCCCCTCATACGTCGATCCGGGCCATGCGGCGGATGAGCGCGAAGCCGATGACGTACAGGCCCAGCGCCACGAGCACGGCGATCCGTCCGGCGCCGGAGCCGGTCATCGCGCCGAGTGAGCCCGGCATGATCCGGTCGAGCAGCAGCAGCGAGCCGACGCCGATGACGGGGACGGCGTACGCGGTGACCGTGACCTGGGACATCTGGGTGCGGATCTCGCGCCGGGTCTCCTTGCGTTCCTCCAGGGTCACGGTGAGGTTGCGCAGCGACTCCACGACCGAGCCGCCGGCCCGGGACGACAGGACGAGCGTGGAGACCAGCACCACCAGTTCCCGGCTGGGCAGCCGTTCCTGCAGTTCGGCCAGGGCGTCGTCGATGGAGTGCCCGATCGTCATGGCGTCGGCGACCTTGCGCAGTTCCTCGCCGGCCGGGGCCTCCAGTTCCTCGGCCGCCATGCCGACGGCGGTGCGCAGGGCGAGTCCGGCCTGGGTGGCGTTGGCCAGGACGCGGGCGAGTTCAGGCAGTTGGGCGATGAAGCGCTCGGTGCGCACCCGCCGCCGCCAGCCGAGGAAACTGCTGACCGCCCAGGCGGCGAGGAGCGCGGCGATCGGTCCGAAGAAGGGGGCCAGCACGATGTCGGCGGCCAGCCAGGCGCCGCCGACCACCCCGAGGGCGGCCGCGGTGAACTGCCCCGGCGTCAGGTCGGTGCCGGTGGCGGCCAGCCGGGCGGCCAGCCGGCGGCCCCATGAGGTGCGCCGGATCCGCCGGTCCAGGCCGGCGAAGGGCACGGCGCGCCGGTCGGCGGCCGGGACGCCGGCCAGCCGGTCGACGAGCGCGGCACGCTCGGCGCGGCCGCCGCTCCAGGCGTGCAGGCCCCAGACACCCAGCACGAGCGCGAGGCCGGTCACGCCGAGCACGACCAGGGCCGTCGCGTGCGCGTTCACTTGGCCTCCCTGCTCGACAGGTCCAGCTCGGTCTCGCCGACGCCGAACGCCGCGGGCACGGACTCGCCCGCCAAATGGAAGCGTTCGGCCAGTTCCCGCGGTACGGGCTGGTGGTGGAACCAGCCGCGCACGATGCGGTCGGACCCCATCGGCTCGGCGCGGAAGCGGGTGGCGGTGGTCAGCCGGAAGGTGTCGCGGCCGCGGGAGGACAGCGCGGCGATCTCGGCGATCCGGCGGGTGCCGTCGACGTCGCGGCGCAGCTGGACGATGACGTCGACGGCGCTGTTGATCTGGTCGCGCAGCGCCTCGAAGGGGATCTTCACCTCGGACATCGAGGCCAGCGTCTGCAGCCGGAGCACCGCGTCGTCGGCGGAGTTGGCGTGCACCGTGGCCAGCGAGCCGTCGTGGCCGGTCGACATGGCCTGGAGCATGTCGAGGGTCTCGCCGCCGCGGACCTCGCCGACGATGATCCGGTCGGGACGCATGCGCAGCGAGTTCCGCACGAGGTCGCGGATGGTGATCCGGCCGTGTCCCTCGACGTTGGGCGGCCGGCTCTCCAGGCGTACGACGTGCTCCTGCTGGAGCTGGAGTTCTGCGGCGTCCTCGACGGTGATGATGCGCTCGCCGTCCGGGATGAGCCCGGACAGCGCGTTGAGCAGTGTGGTCTTGCCGGAGCCGGTGCCGCCGCTGACGATGATGTTGAACTTGGCCCGTACGAGGGCGGAGAGCAGCATCAGCATGTGCTCGTCGAGGGTGCCGAGGCCGATCAGCTCGTGCAGGGCGTAGGCGCGGGGGAAGCGGCGGATGGTCAGGACGGGTCCGGTCAGCGACAGCGGCGGGATGATGACGTTGACGCGTTCGCCGGAGGGCAGCCGGGCGTCCACCATCGGGTTCGACTCGTCCACCCGGCGGTTGACGGCCGACACGATCCGCTCGATGGTCTGCAGCAGCTGCTCGGGGCTGCTGAACCGGGCGGCGACCGGCTCCACCCGGCCGGCGCGCTCGACGTAGATGCGGTCCGGCCCGTTGACCATGATCTCGGTGATGGAGGTGTCCTCCAGCAGCGGTTCGAGGATGCCCAGGCCCAGGGCCTCGTCCACGACCCGGCGGATGACGCCGGTGCGCTCCTTGGGGGACAGGACCGGGCCCTCACGGCTGATGATGTGGCCGAGGACGCGTTCCAGCCGCACCCGGCGCTCGGCGGCGGCGAGGGCGGACATCTCGGCGAGGTCGATCTCCTCGAGGAGTTTGGCCCGGTAGACGGCGACGAGGTGGCCCTCCTGGGTCTGCGGGGCGGTGTCCTCGTTCGCGGCGATGCGGTCGCGCAGGCTCATTCGTCGGCCCCTTCGTCGTCCTCCCTGGGCATCGTGGCGGTCCGGGTGACGGATCCGGGGCTCAGGCCCGGCAGCACCGACGGGATCTCCACGGTCGCGGTCGCCCGCACGAAGTCGCCGGTGCCCCCGGTCAGGCCCACCCGTGTGCCGTCCCGCAGCCAGGAGCTCACCGCCCCCGTGCCCGCGGCGGGGCCGCTCACCGGCGGGTCGTGCAGCGCCGCCATGCGCGCGGCGGCGCGGGCGGCCGTGCCGGCCTGGGCCGCGGTGTAGGCGGCCAGGCCCAGTTGTACGCCCGCGAGGGCGACCAGCAGCAGGAGCGGCAGCATCCCCAGGAACTCCAGGGAGGCGCTGCCGCGGTCGCGGGGGCGGCGGGGGCGGCGGGGGCGGGGGGTCATGGGGCGACCGCCTCCTCGTCGACGGCTGAGGCGTGCCCGTGGACGGTCAGCGGGAAGTCGATCGCGCCCGGGAAGAGGACCGGGACGCGCAGGCCCACGGTGACCCCGGCCATGCCGTCGGCGCGCGTGGTGCCGAAGTCCTCGATCCGCCAGGCCCCCGGCAGGTCGCCGGCGGCTGCCGCCCGGGCGTCCTCGCCGACCGCCGCCGCGCGGGCGGCCCGGTCGGCGGCGTGGCCGGCGAGGGTGAAGGTGTACCCGGTCAGCACCGCCTGCCACACCAGGACGAGCACCAGCAGGATCAGCGGTGTCATGCCGAGGGTCTCCAGGGTGACCTGCCCCTTGTCGCCGCGGCTGCGGCGGCTCCGGCGGGGCGCCACGGCGTGGCCCGGCGGCCCGGTGACGCCGATCTCCGCGGCGAGCGTCCACACGCCCTGCTTGACGGTGGAGCGGTTGTCGAGGTCCTGGAGCCGTCCGGCGTCCACGACCGCCTGCAGTTCCCGGAAGGCGGCGGGCACCACGGCGGACGCGATCCGGGTGCCGGTGATGCGGGCGATCAGCGAGGGCTGGATCTCGCTGCCGCGGGTGTGCCTGTTGGCGGCGACGACGACGTCCTCGGGCTTGCGGATCTGCAGCCGGTCCCACATGCGCACCATGCGCTTGGCGGCGCGTACGGCGACCACGTCGGGCGTGGTGACCAGCAGCGCGGTGTCGGCGGTCTCGACGGCGGCCGCGTTGGCACCGGTCATCTGGGTGCCGCAGTCGACGACCACGACCTCGTACCGCTGCCGCAGCGCGTGCAGCACGTGCCGGGCGGCGCGGTCGGTGACCTCCTCGCCGCGTTCGCCCTCGCCGGGCGCCAGCAGCAGCGCGGGCCCGGACTCGTGGACGTACATGGCGTCGCGCAGCACGCGGGTGGTCACGTCGGTGATGTCCGCGAGGTCGGCGACGGAGCGGCGGAACTGGACGTCGAGGTAGGAGGCGACGTCGCCGCCCTGGAGGTCGAGGTCGACCAGGGCGGTGGACCTGCCGGCGGCCTGCGCGGCGAGGGCGAGCTGGACGGCGACGACGGTGGTGCCGACCCCGCCCTTCGCCCCGGCCACCGCGACCAGCGTGCCCCCGGGCACGGCGGGCAGCGCGGGCTGCCGGGGGCTGAGGTGGCGTTGGACGCCGGACGCCCAGGCGGCGGCTGCCTCGACGCGGGCGCCGAGTTCCTCGTACGACAGCGGCACCGCGGCGACGCCGCGCGCTCCGGCGTCCATGGCGCCGGACAGGACGGCCGGGCTCGGGTCGGCCGTGAGCAGGACGACACCGACCGCGGGGAAGCGCAGCGCGATCTCGCGGATGACCTCGAGGGCGGGAACCGGTGCGATGCGGTCGTGGACGACGACGACCTCGGGCAGTTCGTCGACCCCGGCCTCGGCGGCGCGCGCGAGGGCGTCCAGCAGCGCGGTGGAGTCCGGCAGCGCGGGGCCGGGTTCGGCTCCCGGGAGCTGGTGGAGGACCCCGGTCAGGGCGCGGGCGGTGTCGGCGTCGGGGGTGCCCGACAGGATGCGTACGCCGGTCACGAGGCGGCTCCGTCGCGGCCGAGGGTGTAGGTGCGGTCCTGTTCCGCGGGGGCTGTCGTGTCCCCCGGGGCGACGAGGGCGAGACGTACGTGCCGGGCGAAGGACTCGGCGAAGGCGACCCGCTGGGCGTCGGCCGCGCCGAGCGCGAAGGTGATGGGGACGCCCTGGCCGCTGACGCGCCGGTTGTCGCTCCCGGTCTCGAAGGCCTTGATCCGGCCGACGTCGATGACCCGGGCCCCGGCGACGATGATCTTCGAGACCTCGGGGTCGGTGTCCTTGCGCGGCGCGAAGGTGGCGAAGATGTTGACCTTCGCCCCGGGGGTGATCTTCCCGGCGACGCCGGTCTCCGCGTCGATCATGATCGCGATCTCCATCTGCCCGGCCCGCAGCGCGGGCCGCTCGGCGACCATGTCCGTCTGCAGCAGGGAGCCGCGGTGCAGCGGAACGGCGGCTATCTTGCCGGCGAGCTGCCCGACGTCGCGGACGGCGGTGTCCGGCAGCCAGCGCTCGGGGATGCGGACCTGCCGGAGTTGGGCGCGGCCGACGGCCTCGTACGCGGGGACGTCCGCCGCCAGCCGGTAGGCGGTCACCTTGGGGCCGACCTGGGAGCGGGCGTCCCCGATGACGGTGACGACCCCGGCGAAGGCGGCGAGCGCGCACAGCGCGGAGACCACGAGGAGGACGACGCCGCGGCGCTGACGTGAGTTCATAGAGGTGGGGCCCTATCGCTCAAGTTCCGGGTGCTGGCGGGGGGATACCTGCGGGGCGGGCGACGCCCTGGGGGCGGGGGCGCGGGGACCGGGGCGGACCGCCTGCCGCGGCCGCTCGGGGGGCCGGACGTACCGCTGCCCGTCCAGGACGGCCGAGCAGAACGGGCAGCGGTCGCCGATGACCGCCAGGCCGCACCAGCCGCAGGTGTCCCGGCGGACCGAGGTCACCAGTTGGTAGAGCACGCCGACGTCGGCGATGTAGGCGGTGAACTCGACCAGCCTGCCGGTGCCCCACCAGCGCGCGGAGTCCGCCGGCAGCGGCACCTCCCGCACCTGTCGGCTCCGCCAGGCCCGGGCCAGTGGCCCCGTGACCCACCCGGCGTCCACGCCGTGGCCGTGCGCGACGGCGAGCTGGGTGACGAAGGCCGGCCCGGCCGGCACGGCGTCCGGCCGGGCCTCGCACAGGTGCGGTTCGGGGTGGGCGAGGACGGCGAAGTGCCGTCCGGGTACGAGGGACTTCAGATGGGCGCCGACGGGCACGTCCACCCGGTCGAGCCGGGAGACCGAACCGAGCAGGGCGCCGGAGTGGAGGTAGTGCGACAGCAGCCGCGCGGCACCCGCGAGCACTCCCGGCCCGACGTCGGTGGCGGCGAGCCGGCGCAGTTGCTCGGCCAGGAGCAGCACGGCCAGCGGCGGCAGGTCGACCGGGACGATCGCCACCCGGTCCGCCTCCAGGGCCGCGCGCACCGTGTGGACGCGGCGGCGCAGCGGGTCGCCCCGCTCCGGCGGTACGAGTACGACGAGGTGACCGTGCGTCTCCAGGGCCGCGGCGGTGCGCATCACGTGCTGCTCCAGAGGGAGCACGAGATCGTCCGCCGTGACCGCTATGACGCTCGACACCCGCGACCTCCCGGAACTCCCCGCCCAGTCCCTGCCCGGAGAGCCTATCCGTGCGTAGCCGAAGCAGTGCGGAAAGTCGCCGAACAGTTGGTGAAGTCGGTGTGCCCCACGGGACGCCGGACTACGCACGGGGCGGAGGAATCGGCCTCGGCCCGCAGGCCATGGAGGGGCTCGCGCCGGTGGTTGCCCCGGTCCTGACCGGGTGTTAGACAGGGCGGAACGGCACGCGGCCCACGGCCCGCGCGGTGCTGCGGCTGCGCCTGAGCGGAGGCAGGATGGACCAGGTCAAGGGCATCGACGAACTGCACCGGGAGCAGGTGGACCACCGTTTCAAGGGCCTGCCGCCGGACGCCGACGGGCTGACCGTCGGTGAACTCGCCGCGGAGCGCCGCACACTCTTCGACGGCGGCTTCACGACCCCGCTGCTCACGCTCTCCGAGTCCGCGCTGGAACACAACCTCGCCCAACTCGCCGACTGGGCCGGACGCAACGGCCTCGCCTTCGCGCCGCACGGCAAGACCTCGATGGCCCCGCAGCTCTTCGCCCGCCAGCTCGAGCACGGCGCGTGGGGCATCACCGTCGCCACCCCGCACCAGGTGCGGGTCTGCCGGGCGTTCGGCGTGCGGCGCGTCTTCCTCGCCAACGAGCTGGTCGACGCGGCGGCGCTGCGCTGGGTGGCCCGCGAGCTGGCGGCCGACCCGCGATTCCGCTTCATCTGCTACGTCGACTCCGTGCGCGGGGTGGAGCTGATGGACGCGGCCCTCGCGGAAAGCGCGGACGCCGCGATGGACGTCGTCGTGGATGTCGTCGTCGAACTCGGCGCGCGGGCCGGCCGCGCGGGCGTGCGCGGCGCGGCGGAGGCGGCGCGCGTCGCCGACGCGGTCGCCTCGGCCCGGCACCTGCGGCTCGTCGGCGTCGCAGGATACGAGGCCGCGGCACCGGACCCGCGCGGGTGGCTCGCCGAACTGATACGGCTGGCACGGGACTTCGACGCGGCGGGGCGCTTCGCGGGGGCCGGGGAGATCGTGGTGAGCGCGGGCGGCAGCGAGTGGTTCGACGCGGTCGCGGACGCGTTCGGCACGCTCGGGGACCTGTCGCTTCCGGTGCTGAGGCTCCTGCGGTCGGGGGCGTACGTCACCCACGACGACGTCCACTACCGCGAGCACACGCCGTTCCGCGACCGCATCCCCGCGCAGGGGTCGCTCGAGCCCGCGTTCCGCCTCTGGGCGCGGGTGCTCTCCCGTCCCGAACCGGGCCTCGCCCTCCTCGACGCGGGCAAGCGCGACGCGTCGTACGACCTCGGCCTCCCCGTCCCGCAGGTCGTGCGCCGCGCCGACGGGACCGCCGCCCCGGCGACCGGGCTCACCGTCACGCGCCTCGCCGACCAGCACACGTTCGTGGACGTCGCCCCCGGCGCGGGGGACCTGGCGGTCGGCGACTGGGTGGGGCTGGGGGTGTCCCATCCGTGCACGGCGTTCGACCGGTGGCAGTTGGTCCCCGTGGTCGGGGAGGACGGGGTGGTGACGGACTTCATCCGCACGCTCTTCTGAGCCGGCGGGTGCCGTGTGCGGGTCGTGCGTGGCCGGGGCGGTGACCCTCGCCCGAGGCCGCTGTGTCCGGACGGGGCGATCCGGCCCGGACGCCCGCTGCGGCGCGTTCTCACCCGCACTCCCCGGGACGCCTGGTCCGCCACCACCGGTGCGGAGCGACGCCCGCGCCGCGCCGGCCCGACGCGCCGCCCGGCACCGTGGAGCAGCACAAGGGGCAGCGGAACCCGACCGCTGCCGGCGCGGCCGAGGTCGACGGTGGCCGCGTGCCGCTCACCCGCCGGAGATCCGGAGCCGGGTGCGCGCACCGGTCACACAACTTCACCTTTCGGCGTATAGGTGGCCAAGAACACGAGGCGATCCACGGTACGTGGCCGTAAGCTCGCGGGCATGCAGGTGATCCAGTCCACGAAGCTCTCCAATGTCTGCTACGACATCCGCGGCCCGGTGCTGGAGGAGGCCATGCGGCTGGAGGCGGCAGGTCACCGCATCCTGAAACTGAACACCGGCAACCCGGCCGCCTTCGGTTTCGAGTGCCCCCCGGAGATCCTGGAGGACATGCTGCGCAGCCTCGGCGGCGCGCACGGCTACGGCGACTCCAAGGGCATCCTCCCGGCGCGGCGCGCGGTCATGCAGCACTACCAGACCAGGGGCATCGAGCTGGACGTCGAGGACATCTACCTCGGCAACGGCGTCTCCGAGCTGATCCAGATGTCGATGCAGGCGCTGCTCGACGACGGCGACGAGGTGCTGATCCCGGCGCCCGACTACCCCCTGTGGACGGCCGCGGTCTCACTGTCCGGCGGCACCCCGGTGCACTACCGGTGCGACGAGCAGGCCGACTGGTTCCCCGACCTCGCCGACATCGAGCGCAAGATCACCGACCGCACCAAGGCGCTGGTGATCATCAATCCGAACAACCCGACGGGCGCGGTCTACGACGACGAGCTGCTGCGGCAGCTGACCGACATCGCCCGCCGGCACAACCTGATCGTCTGCTCGGACGAGATCTACGACAAGATCCTCTACGACGGGGTGACCCACACCCCGACCGCGGCGATCGCCCCCGACCTGCTGACGCTGACCTTCAACGGGCTGTCGAAGGCGTATCGGGTGGCCGGCTACCGCAGCGGCTGGCTCGCGGTGTGCGGCCCCAAGGAGCACGCGGCCAGCTACCTCGAGGGCCTGACGATCCTGGCGAACATGCGCCTGTGCGCGAACGTCCCGGCACAGTACGCGGTGGCCACCGCCCTCGGCGGCCGGCAGTCGATCAGGGACCTGGTGCTGCCGGGTGGCCGGCTGGCCGAGCAGCGGGACGTGGCGTACGACCTGCTGACGCGGATCCCCGGCGTCACCTGCGTACGGCCGAAGGGCGCGCTGTACGCCTTCCCACGGCTGGACCCGAAGGTCTACAAGGTCAAGGACGACCAGCAGATGGTGCTGGACCTGCTGCGGGCCGAGCGGATCCTGGTCGTGCAGGGCACCGGCTTCAACTGGCCGGAACCCGACCACTTCCGGCTGGTCACCCTGCCGGTGAGGGAGGATCTGGCGGACGCGGTGGGGCGGATCGCGCGCTTCCTGGACGGCTACAGCCAGCCGTGACGCGCGGCCGGGAGGGGCCGCTGTCTCGAAGCACTCCCTTCTTAGACTGAGTCCAAGGTAGGATGTACTCCTGATTTGCAGGAGGAGTGCACCCATGTACGAGCCGATCCGCACCAAATCGGTCCATACGCCGGCGGCGCCCACCCTTCCGCGACGCAGTCGTGACGAGGAGCTGGACCTCCAGCTCGCCGGACACCTCGCCGCCCTGCTGACCGTCACCGACGAACTGCGGGCGCTGGAACCCTGCCCGGAGCTCGACCGTGCCGCGGAGCAGCTGGCCGAGGCCGTCTCGAGCCTGCACCGCGGCCGGCCCCCGCTGCGGCTCTCACCGGCTCCGGCCGGACGCAGGCGCGCGGAGGCGGCCCGTGTGACGGCGCTGCAACGCAGGGCACGCGCGCTGGCGGGCCGAGCTTTGGTGGTCGCCGAGGCGCGCCAGAACGCGGAGGCCGTGGCGCTCGCGGAACGCCACATCGCTGCCCACACCGCAGCAGCCTAGGAACCGGCCGGGGTGGGGAGCAAAGGTCTCGGCCTCGGTTCCCGGCCCTCGGTGTGAGGGTCGCCGC
Source organism: Streptomyces sp. ME19-03-3 (assembly GCA_033793685.1). Taxonomy (GTDB): domain Bacteria; phylum Actinomycetota; class Actinomycetes; order Streptomycetales; family Streptomycetaceae; genus Actinacidiphila. The sequence continues at coordinate 70,079 of JARAXD010000003.1, forward strand.
GGTCCGCCCGTGGAGCGACCGCACGGTCGGGCTTCCGGCGGCCGGGCGGCGCCCACCACGGGCCCGACCCGCCCGCGCCGCACGCACGTGGAGGGCCGCGTCGCCCGGATTCCGGTGGGCTCGCATCCGGCGCCTACGGGTTCAGCGCTGCCTTCCGGGTGCGGTGGGCGAATCCCGCGCCCACCGCGGCGGCCGCCGCCACCGCGATCCCTGTGACAGCCAGAGCGTGCCCGGAGTCGACGGACGGCGCCGGGTAGGTCACCCGGCTGAGGAACAGCGTGCCGGGCAGCGAGATACCCACCACCTGGCCGAGCTGGATGATCGTGATCATGACGCCGCTGGCGTCCGCGGCGTCTGCCGGCCGCACTCCGCCCAGTCCCCGGCCGAACAGAGGGCCGTAGGTGCACCCGCAGGCCAGCGCGAGCAGCACCAGCACCACGACCGCCGTCACCCCCACATCGTGCCCGCTCCGCAGGACCAGCCCCGCGGCGGCATAGGTCAGCGCGATGACCACCAGTGCCGTCATCGGCAGATGCAGATGCAGCCTGCGCGGCAGTCGGTGCCACGTGAGACCCGCGACGCCGAAACCGATGGTGAACAGGGAGAACAGCCCGCTGCGCAACGCGCTGTAACCCAGCCCCTCCTGCATGTGCAGAGCGAAGGCGAACGTGAAACCGGAGAATGACGCCCACTGCAGGAAGAGCGCGACAGATGCCGGGATCAGGCCCGGGGATCGGAGGACCCGCGAGGGGATGAGCGGACTTCCGCCGCCTTTCGCCACCCGCCGCTCCACCCGCACGAAGAGGGCGAACGCCAGCGCGCTGGCGACGAGCATCGCCCATGTCCACACCGGCCAGCCCACCTCGTGGCCGAGCACCAACGGCACCACGAACAGGCCGATCGCCGCCGCCAGCACCAGCAGCCCGCGCAGGTCCAGCGTGCGGTCCCGATCCCCTTCGGCGGCAACGAACATGCGCCGGCCGACGATCAGCAGAACGACGCCGATGGGCACGTTGACCAGGAAGACGGGTCGCCAGCCACTGCCGGCGATATCCGCGCTGACCAGCAACCCGCCCAGCACCTGCCCGACGACGGTGCCCGCCGCGATCACCGCGGTGTAGACACTGAGCGCACGTGCTCGGGAGGCGCCCGTGAAGGTCCGCTGGATCAGCGACACCACCTGCGGCACCATGACAGCCGCGCTGAGCCCCTGTGCCAGCCGGAAGCCGATGAGGGAGCCGGTGTCCGGTGCGAGACCGCAGGCGAGCGAGAACAGGGTGAAACCGGCCAGGCCGAGCTGGAAGGCCCGGCCGTAGCCGTGCCGCTGCCCCAGCCGGGCACCGGTGATCAGAAGAACCGCGTAGGCGATGACATAACCGGCGACCACCATCTGCAGTCCCGCACCCGAGGCGTGCAGGTCCCGCTGGATGGTCGCGGTCGCCACATTCACAATGGTCACGTCGAGCGAAGCCATGAATTCGCCGGCCAGAACCACGGCGAGCAGCAGACCGGGCCGTACCCGGTGCGAGCCGGAAACACCCGAGGGTGGTCGGCCGGAGTCGGCAGGGGAGGGGATCCGAGTGCCCGACACGGGTCCGGCCTGCGGATCTTTGCGCTGACGAAGTCCGAGTTTCACGTGAGACCTCCGGGCGTCGACCGGATACCGGCCGGCCCCTCCAGCCGCTCGCCCAGGTCAGCCGTGGAACACGCCATGGTCTCTCCACCTCGATGTCGGATCGTCGTCGCCTCGCACAGGAGCCGACGACGTCACCGTAAACATCAAGCTAGAATAATGCAACATTGAATAATTAAGGCTTGATGGATTTGCCGGACCGGCACCATGGACGAAGCCGCCGGAGCAGGCTGTCGCCGAGCGAAGGGTTGCGCGACCCGGTGAAGGGGCCGGCCCCGCAGATCGACGATCACGTGCGCGTACGCGCGGTCGTGCTGGGCCTCACCGTGCCCCAGGTGACCGCGCTGCGCGGGATCACAGGGCCGATGACCATACGAGGGCTCGCCGGACGCATGAACTGCGGGCCCTCGGACGCCACCTTCGTCATCGACGAGCCGGAGAGACACGACCCGGTCGAACGGCGCGCGCCCGACCGATCGCCGCACCGCACATCTGGTGCTCACCGCCGAGGGCAGCTCACTCTGCGACCGGGTCCTCGAAGTCCTCGCCCGGGACTCACCCCGGGCGGCCCGGACGCGGAGCAGCAGCGCGCCCTTCGAGACCTGCTCGAGCGCGTCGTCGTCCGCCCCTGAGCCGATGCGGGCAGGTCGGGTCCCGGTGCGGCGGCACTTCTCGTGGGGCGGGTCGAGTCCGGTCGACGTCGGAGTTCAGCGCCGCTCGGAGGTGGAGCCGAGCGGCGCTGACCTCATCGCCACGGTGAGCGCGTACGCCTCACTGAACGTGGGCGTGCTCCCGGCGGCAGGCCGACACGGGGCCGACCGCATTCCGGCGAGCAGTGGCCCCGCACTACCCCAGGCGCTCCACCAGGGCCCGGTACTCGTCCCACAGCTCCTTCGGCGTGTGGTCGCCGAAGGTCTCCAGGTGGGACGGGATGAGGGACGCTTCGTGCCGCCAGGTCTCGGTGTCGACCGAGAGCAGCAGGTCGAGGTCCTGCCGCGAGATGTCCAGACCGGTGGTGTCGAGGGCGCCCTCGGCCGGCAGCACGCCGATCGGGGTCTCGACGCCCTCGGCCTCGCCGCGCAGCCGCTCGACGATCCACTTCAGCACGCGGCTGTTCTCACCGAAGCCCGGCCACACGAACCGGCCGCCCGCGTCCTTGCGGAACCAGTTCACGTAGTAGATCTTCGGCAGCCTGGCCGGGTCGTGCCGCCGGCCGAGTTCGATCCAGTGGCCGAAGTAGTCGCCCATGTTGTAGCCGCAGAACGGCAGCATCGCGAAGGGGTCGCGGCGCAGCTCGCCGACCTTGCCCTCGGCGGCGGCGGTCTTCTCGGACGCGACGTTCGCGCCGAGGAAGACACCGTGCTGCCAGTCGAAGGACTCGGTCACCAGCGGCACCGCCGAGGCGCGGCGGCCGCCGAAGAGGATGGCCGAGATCGGCACGCCCTTGGGGTCCTCCCACTCCGGCGCGATCGTCGGGCACTGCGCGGCGGGGACGGTGAAACGGGCGTTGGGGTGGGCGGCCGGGGTCCGGGACTCCGGCGTCCAGGAGTTGCCCTTCCAGTCCGTGAGGTGGGCCGGGGGCTCCTCCGTCATGCCCTCCCACCAGACGTCGTCGTCGTCGGTGAGGGCGACGTTGGTGAAGACCGAGTTGCCCCACAGGGTCTTCATGGCGTTGGCGTTGGTGTGCTCGCCGGTGCCCGGCGCGACGCCGAAGAAGCCCGCCTCGGGGTTGATCGCGTAGAGGCGGCCGTCCTCGCCGAAGCGCATCCAGGCGATGTCGTCGCCGATGGTCTCCACGGTCCAGCCGGGGATGGTCGGCTCCAGCATCGCGAGGTTGGTCTTGCCGCAGGCGCTCGGGAAGGCGGCGGCGACGTACGTGGCCTCGCCGCGCGGCGGGGTGAGCTTGAGAACCAGCATGTGCTCGGCCAGCCAGCCCTCGTCGCGGGCCATGACCGACGCTATGCGCAGCGCGTAGCACTTCTTTCCGAGCAGCGCGTTGCCGCCGTAGCCGGAGCCGTAGGACCAGATCTCACGGCTCTCGGGGAAGTGCGAGATGTACTTGGTGGAGTTGCACGGCCACGGCACGTCGGCCTGGCCGGGCTCCAGCGGGGCGCCGACGGAGTGCACGGCCTTGACGAAGAAGCCGTCCTCGCCGAGTTCGTCGAGCACCTCCCGGCCCATCCGCGTCATGGTCCGCATGGCGGTGGCGACGTACGCGGAGTCGGTGATCTCCACTCCGATCGCCGACAGCTCGGAGCCCAGCGGGCCCATGCAGAACGGGACGACGTACATGGTGCGGCCGCGCATGGCGCCGCGGAAGAGTCCCTTCTCGCCGCTGAAGACCTCCCGCATCTCGGCGGGGTCCTTCCAGTGGTTGGTCGGCCCGGCGTCCTCCTCCCGCTCGGAGCAGATGAAGGTACGGTCCTCGACACGAGCGACATCGGTCGGGTCGGAGGCGGCGTAGTACGAGTTGGGGCGCTTGATCGGGTCGAGCTTCTTGAAGGTGCCCTTCGAGACGAGCTGGTCCGCGAGGCGCTGGTACTCCTCCTCGGAGCCGTCGCACCACACGACCTCGTCCGGCTGGGTCAGCTCGGCGATCTCGCCGACCCACGCGATCAGGTCCTGGTGATGGGTGGGAGCCGCTTTGACGCGCGCCACGATCGCTCCGTTCCGCCCGGTGTGCACTCACCCGGCGTCATATTCCGAGGGTTTGTTGTCGGCCCCTTGGGGGCTGCGACCCGGATGCTGCTGTCGTGGGTGCTCATCCGGTGCCGTCCGCACTCATATGAGTATCAGGACAGGAAACGCGATCTGTCCAGGGCGCGTGAGGTGAGCAGCGCCACTCAGGACGGTCCGCGACACCGCCTACTACGGATCGGTAACCTACGCAACCGTAGCTAGCATTGCTTTCATGAGCTCCGTGGACGAGACTCCCGATGTGCCTGCCGCCCTTGCAGAACTCGCATCCACCGCTGCCCCCTTGAAGCCCAAGCTCAGGGGGTGGCTCCACGCCGGGATGTTCCCGGCCGTCCTCGTCGCGGGCGTCGCGCTGACTGCCTTCGCCCAGAGCACCCGCGGGCGGATCGCCTGCGCGGTGTTCACACTCACCGCCTGCGCGCTGTTCGGCGTGAGCGCGCTCTACCACCGCGGCGACTGGGGCCCGCGGGCCTCAGCGGTGCTGCGCCGCCTGGACCATGCGAACATCTTCCTGATCATCGCCGGGACCTACACGCCCTTCACACTCCTGCTGCTGCCGGACGGCAAGCAGGAGGTCCTGCTCTGGCTGGTCTGGGCCGGCGCCCTGGCGGGCATCGCCTTCCGGGTGTTCTGGGTGGGGGCGCCGCGCTGGCTCTACACGCCCTGCTACATCGCCCTCGGCTGGGCGGCGGTCTTCTTCCTGCCCGACTTCCTGCAGCGCGGGGGCACCGCCGTGCTCGTCCTGATCGTTGCGGGCGGCCTGCTGTACAGCATCGGAGCGGTGGTCTACGGGACCAAGCGCCCCAACCCCTCGCCGCGCTTCTTCGGCTTCCACGAGGTCTTCCACTCGTTCACGCTGGCCGCGTTCATCGTCCACTACGTCGGGATCTCGCTGGTGGCCTACAACCACGCGTGACGCCTCCCGACGGCCATGGAGCCCCGGCGGACCGCTCGGCGGTCCCCGGGGCTCTCTGATGCCTGTTGACGCCGCTGCGCCGGATCGGCGGCGCCGCCGGGCCGCGCCTCCCCAGGGAACGGTCTCGGCTCGGCCGGCGCCGCCCCCTCGGGCCGCCGTGTCCCACCCGGCCGCCGGCCCGCGCTCGACGAGAAACACGTGGGGCGCCCGCACGACGACCGCACGAACCGGGCCGTCCGCCGAGCACTGACCAGCGCCCGATGCGGGCCGCCCTCCCCCGACTCGGCTCGGCCGGCGCCGCCGGCCTCGGCCGCCGACCTTCACCCGCTCACCGGAACCGGCCGCCAGGGCCACCTCTCGCATGAGGGCCGGACAGGCCCGATCCGCCTCGACCAGGTCCGGTCAGGCCCGGTCAGGGCTGGTCAGAGGCGGGAAGCGGCCCGGAAGCGGTCGGCCCGCGGGCACTCCACCGCTTCTTCGTCCCCGCGGGCGCGAGAAAGCCCGCCGCGGATCCGCGCGGACGCCGCAACCCGGCTCGGGTCGCGGCCCGCGTCATGCCGCCCGGCATCCGGGCCGGGGCGCGGCGGCCGCCCGGGCTCTCCTCCGGTTCGTCCCGCTCGTCGTCGACGCCTGCTCAGTGCGTTCCCGGCGGTGGCGCGGCGGAGCCGCCCCGTACGGGATCAGCGGGCGCCCAGTTGCTCCGCCAGTGCCTGCGGGTCCGCGGTCGGCGCCGCGCACACGAAGTGCCGGCAGACGTAGGCCGCCGGACGCCCGTCGAGCAGCGGGCGGTCCGCGAGCAGGGCGTACTCGTCGGCGCCGGGCTCCCCCACCGCGACCACCGCGCCCGGGGCGGTGCCCAGCAGCGCGGTGCGGTGCAGCGCCGCCGTGGCGGCGTCGCCCGCCGGTCCGACCACGGCGACCTCGCGCGGGCCGTCGAGCACCGCCTCCGCGACGGCCAGTCCCCAGCCGATGAACCGCGGCACCCGGCCACCGAGGGCGCCGACGACGCCCAGGGCCCGCTCCGCGGCCTCGCGGTGGCGCGACGAACCGGTGTACGCGGCGTACGACAGCAGCGCGCCGGCCGCGGCCGTCCAGCCCGAGGGGGCGGCGTTGTCGGTCGGGTCCTGCGGCCGGCGGATCAGCGTCTCGGCGTCGTCGGCGGTGTCGAAGAGCGTGCCGTCCTCGCCCGTGAAGTGCCGCAGCACGGAGTCGAGCAGCAGCCCCGCGAGGTCCAGCCACACGCCCTCGCCGGTCACCGCGCCGAGCGCGAGGAAGCCCTCCGCGACGTCCGCGTAGTCCTCCAGCACGCCCGCGTTGGCCCCCACCGCGCCGTCCCGCGAGGTACGGGCGAGCCGGCCGTGCTCGTCCATGTGGACCCGCACCAGCAGGTCCGCGGCCTCGACTGCGGCCGAGACCAGGTCCGGGCGGTCGAAGTACGCCCCGGTCTCGGCCAGCGCGGCGATCGCCAGCCCGTTCCAGGCGGCGACGACCTTGTCGTCGCGGCCGGGGCGGGGCCGCCCCTCCCGGGCGGTGAACAGCCGTCCGCGCACCGAGGCGAGCCGTTCGGCATCCGCCGGCCCCCCGTGCGCGGGGAGTTGGAGCACCGACGCGCCCTCCTCGAAGGTGCCGTCCTCCGTGACCCCGAAGCACTCGGCGGCCAGCGCCGCGTCCTCCTTGCCGAGGACCTCCTCCAGCTCCGCCGGCGTCCAGACGTAGAAGGCGCCCTCGCCGTGGCCGCCGCCCGGGCGGTCGCTGTCGGCGTCGAGCGCGGAGGCGAAACCGCCCTCGTGGGTGCGCAGTTCGCGGACGAGGAAGTCGGCGGTCTCCAGGGCGACCCGGTGGGCCAGGTCCGAGCCGGTGGAGCGCCACAGGTGGGCGTAGACGCGGCAGAGCAGCGCGTTGTCGTAGAGCATCTTCTCGAAGTGCGGAACGACCCACGCGCGGTCCACGGAGTAGCGCGCGAAGCCCCCGCCGAGCTGGTCGTAGATACCGCCGCGGGCCATCGCCTCGCAGGTGTCCCGCGCCATTTCCAGCGCGCCCTCGGAGCCGGTGCGGGCGTGGTGCCGCAGCAGGAACTCCAGGACCATCGACGGCGGGAACTTGGGCGCCCCGCCGAACCCGCCGTGTGTGGCGTCGTAGTCCCGGGTGAGCGCCAGCAGCGCCGCCGCGAGCTGCTCCTGGCCGGGGGCGGCCGTCCCGCCGAGGGCGAGCGAGCGCCCGCCCAGGTCCTTGACGATGCTCGCCGCGACCGCCCCGACCTCGTCGCGCCGCTCGCGCCAGGCCGCCTCGACCCCCTCCAGCACCTGCCGGAAGGAAGGCATGCCGTGCCGCGGGGCGGGCGGGAAGTAGGTACCGAAGTAGAACGGCTCGCCCTGCGGCGTCAGGAAGACCGTCATCGGCCAGCCGCCGTGCCCGGTCGCGGCCTGCACGGCCTCCATGTAGACGGCGTCGACGTCGGGACGTTCCTCGCGGTCGACCTTCACCGACACGAAGTGCTCGTTGAGATACGCGGCGGTCGCCTCGTCCTCGAACGACTCCCCGGCCATGACGTGGCACCAATGGCACGCGGAGTAGCCGACGCTGAGCAGCACCGGCACCCCGCGCTCTCGCGCTGCGGCGAATGCCTCCTCCCCCCACGGCCACCAATCGACCGGATTGTCGGCGTGCTGGAGGAGGTACGGCGACGTCGCGTCGGCAAGGCGGTTCGGCATGACCCCATCCTTGCTCATCCCTGCGGCGACGGCCCACACCCCGTGCCGACGGCGCCGCCCCGCTCCTTCCGGCAGCAGGGCGGCCGGGCCGCCCGTCGCCCCGGCGACCCCGCCCCTCGACGACGCCCGTACTGCCCGCAACCCGCCACTGGGCGAGGCCGCGGGAACTCCCGCGACTGCGCTGCCATCCCGCCGGAACCGGTCGGAGTTCCGTCAACGCGGCATGGCGCGGCTGATTTCCCGCACGCGTTCCCGGAGCTGCCTTCTCGCGCGGCCATGGTCAACCAGATCGGGGGGCACGGGGGCCTGGACATCCCGCTCGCCCTGCGCCGCGACACCCGGTTCCGCCCAGTCCAGATCGACGGCGGCCCGCTCCGCGAGAGCCGGCACCGTGGTGACGAAGCCCTCGGAAAGCACCAGGACGACGGCGTGCCGGGCCCGCCGGTGCCATGCCAGAAGAGCGGAGGCGAAGACCGCGAACGCTACGGGTTCGACCTGGCACTCGTCGTTCTCCATCGGGCCGATTCCACCGGGAAGCTCCAGCTCCGCCTCAAAAACAACCAGCTGCCCGAGGAACGGTCGAGCCGCCCCGTTCGACGGATTCCACAGCGTCTCGTCACCGAGGTCGAAGTACTGGCTCATTCCCACCCCCTCCGCACATGAAGCACGAGCCTGACGAGCCGGGCTCCTGGCAGGTGCGGCAGAGACCACGTGGCAGACCCATGGCTTGCGGGGTGCACCCGGGTGAGGCCGCCGCTCGGAACTGTAATAGTTCTTGTCGTACACTTGGTCCCGTGAAGACGAACCGAACCGGATCGACCGAGAACATCTCCGTGTCCTTGCCCTCGGAACTGGTCGGAGCATTGCGCGAGCGCGCCGGCCGACGCGGCGTGTCCGCCTACATCACCGAGGCGGTCCGGCACCAGCTCGCCATGGACGGGCTGGCCGAGATCGTCGCCGACCACGAGTCCGAGCACGGCGCCCTCACCGACCAGGAGATCGAGGCGGCGCACCGTGAGCTCTTCGGCGAAGAACAGCAGTCCCGCGAAACCGGACAGAACGCCGCGTGAAGGAGCCCGCGGCGCGATCGTTGGTCCTCGACTCCCAGGCACTGTCCCTCCTGCTCGGCAATGACCGGCAGATGGTCAGCCGCATCGAGGCATCCCGCCGGGCGGGTGTGCCAGTCCTCGTCTCCGTTCTCACCGTGGTTGAGGCCGTCCACGGCAAAACGGATGTCGCGCGGCTCAACTGGATCCTCTCCCGGCTCCAGGTCGAGCCGGTCAGCCAAGCCGACTCGATGACCGCCGTACGCCTGCTGCTGGATGCGGGCGGCCTGCACGGGCACAAGTACGCGATCGACGCTCTCGTCGCCGCGCTGGCCCTGCGCTCCCCTGCCCCCGTTCTGGTCCTCACCTCTGACCGGGACGACTGGTCGACACTGTGCGGGGACCGCGTAGGCATCATCGATGTCTGACGGGTCACGGTCGACCTTGGGGCCCTGTGAGTACTTCACTGGCACCTTCACTGGCACCATTGACTTCCTCCCCCTCCTGAAGGAGGGGGATTCCTACGGCTCGCGCCGTAGGGCTATCTGCTTCATCGCCGACTTCCCGCCCTGCCGAGCCGGGCCTGTCGGGGTGGCCCCCGACCGGTGACCACGGTGCCCGGCGGTCTCGGTGCGGTCGTCGGTCTCGATGACGTGACGGGCTCCTTGCGTCAGAGGCCGGCCAGGTGGCACCGTGCGCACGGTTGAGCAGATGCACGGCTACCGGGAACTGCGGGCGGGGGATGGACGAGCAGGCGTTCGACGCCTTTTATGCCGGGAGCGTGGGGCGGCTCATCGGCCAGCTGTACGCCATGATCGGCGACCGTGCCGAGGCGCAGGACGTGGTCCAGGAAGCCTTCGTCCGGGCCTGGGAGCATCGGGCCCGGCTGGACAAGGACGGTGCACCCGAGGCATGGGTGCGTACCGTGGCCTGGCGGCTGGCGGTCAGCCGGTGGCGGCGAGTGCGCACCGCGCTCTCCTTCGCACGGCGCCAGGGCCTGCCCCCGAACGCACCGCCGCCGGACACCCACCATGTGCTGCTGGTGGAGGCGCTGCGGCAGATCCCCGCGGCGCAGCGGCGGGCCATCGTGCTCCACCACCTGTGCGACCTGGAGGTGAAAGAGGTGGCTGCCGAGACCAACTGCCCCGTCGGCACGGTCAAGTCACAGCTGAGCCGGGGGCGGGCAGCGCTGGCAGGCATATTGGCCGATACCGAGCTGGATCCGCGGGCCGGCCGAGTTTCGGAGGTGGAGCGTGGTTGACGAGACCAGCTTGGATGATCGCCTGGCCGGCCTTGCCGCCGAGGGACGGCGGTTCGCCGTGCCGCCGGCCGCGGAGCAGATCCGGGTGCGCGGTGACCGGCGTCGGCGTGTCAAGCGGGCAGCCCGGATGTCCGGCGGCGTACTGCTGGCCGCTGCTGTCGCCGTGGGAGGCCTGTCGCTGCTCCGGCCCGCCCCGGAGTCGGCACCGACCGCCGCGAGGCCGACGCCGTCGCGGAACGATCCGCGGTTCGTACCCCCGACGCCGTCCCCGGGTGAGGAGTACGCCGGCGAATTCGGCTACGTGTACGACGCGGTGGTGGTGAAGGACGCCGTTCAGGTCACCGTGGAGCAGCTTCGTACCGAGCGGGGAACAGCCGTACCCACCGGAGTGGTGCACCAGGTGACCCTGTCGCCGCAGACCCCGGTCGAGGTGGAGCAGATGGCCGGTGGGAAGGCGCGGGACATGCGGTTGGGCGATCTGGTGGACCGGTTGCGTGGCGGGCCACGATGGGTGTTCGCCGTCGACTACGACGGTGAGGGCCGGATCCAGTCGCTGCGGGAGGCGTTCTGGCTGACCGTCAAGTGAGCTTCGGCAAAAGCCGAAAAAGTCCGACTGGGATGCAACCCGGGGGACGGTGTGCGGCGTAGAGACCGTGCAACCCGACCACACCGGCTTCCAGGAGAACGTTGACCATGTCTGCCTCGCACCGCCGGGCCACCCTGGGCCTGCTCACCGCTGTCGCCTTCGGCGCCCTCGTCCTGACCGGATGCGACGCGAAGGGAGAAGGGCCCTCGGATGATGCCGCCGCGGTCGCGGCGACGGACACCGCACGAGTCGGCAGTGGCGCGACCGCCGCCCCGTCGGACAACGACGCGGGTTCGCAGGACACGCAGGCGTCGACCGGTAGGACGCCCTGGGCCGGCACCAAGCAGTTCGTCACGATCGACAAGGCCTGGACCGAGGGCGGGCTGACCCATCTGTCGGTGCGGCCCGCCCGGAAGGAGGTCAACGCCCAGTTCGACACGTGGGAGATCATTCCCGGCACGGGGGCCTTCACCACGGTGACCATGGTCGAGGACGCCCGGGTCCTGCTGACGGTCCCGGTACGCGGCGACGACGCGTCCGGTGCCGGCCGGGGCGAGCCTCTGCCGTCCTCCCGGACCGAGTTCGTCACCCTGCTGAAGCAACTGGACTCCAGGCTCTCCGCCGGCATCGGGTACGACCTGAGCTTCGACGGAGAGGGACGGGTGACCAGGCTGCAGTCCCTGTACAAGCCGTGAGTCGCGTCCGCCGGTGCCTCGTGGGGGCGGCAAGGGCGGCTCGGGGGATCACCTCGGCGATCCAGCCGCCTCGGGTCGGCGGCTCGCCGTGCCGCCGACCTCGGAGCAGATCCGGACGCGCGGCAACCAACGGCGTCGCGTGGTCCCGCCGCGCCCGCGCGGCGCGCGGGGTCGGACAGAAAGCGGGGCAGCCCGCGGTAGACCTGCCCGCCCGGCGCTCGCGGTGATCCCGCCGCGGGACGCCCTGGTACCGCGGCGGCGGGACTCGGCGACGCCGTGAACAGGACCGCGCGGTCGTGCGGCCTTCTTCTCGCTCCCCGGGGCGATCAGCGCCGCACTGGGCGTCCCCGTGCCGGCCCCCTTGCAGTACGACGGCGATCGTACGACTGGAGTTGGACGTCTGGCGGGACGCAGTGCGCGCCCACCGCTACGACTCCCGGCCGGACCGGGGTGAGGAGACGGCCGACGGCACACCCGAGGATGCCCGTCCCGCCGCGTTCCTCGGCTTCCCCGTCCCCCGCCATGCGGGGGCTCCGCCGCGTTGACGCTGCGGCGGAGCCCGGCATGGCGACTTACTTCTTCTCCCAGCCGATCAGCGCGGGCGGGCCGATGATGCCGTAGTTGCCGTAGAACTGGGCCGCGCCGTAGTTGGCGAGACCCTTCTTGGCGGCCCAGATGGTGGGGCCGTTGTGGATCGGCATGATGCCGTAGGTCTCCATGGCCTTCAGCTCGACCTTGTTGCCGGCGGCGATCTGCTCGTCCAGGGTCGGCAGGTTGGTGACGGCCTTGACCTCCTCGTCCATGCTCTTCGGCACCGAGCGGGAGACGTTGAGAGTCGAGTCGGAGCAGTACATCTGGCAGATGTAGAGCATTCCGTTCGGGTCGCTCGAGATGAAGCCCATCCCGAATATGTCGAACGCGCGCTTGGTGAACACCTTGTTGAAGTCGGCGGAGGGCCGAGCCTCGATGTTCAGCTTGACGCCGATGTTCTTCATCATCTGGGCGATGGCAGTGGCACGGGCCTTGACCGTGGCGCTGTCACCGATGGTGGGGAAGGTCAGTTCCAGCTTGTCGCCGCCCTTGGCCCGCACACCGTCCGCGCCGGCCTTCCAGCCCGCGGCATCCAGTTCCTTCTTCGCCGCCTCGGTGTCGAACTTCACGAGCTTGCCGAAGTTGTCCTGGTACCCCTTCTGGAAGGGGAAGAGACTGAAGGACCCGGGCAGGGGCTCGGTGTAGCCGAGTCCCTGGAACGTGATCTTCGCGAGCTGGGAACGGTCGATGGCCTCCATCAGGGCCTTGCGCACCACCGGGTCCTTCAACTGCGGCGAGGTGCTGTTGAAGACCAGGAGGTTGTTGGAGGTGGTCGTGCCGCGGCGAAGCTCGGTGCCCGCCACCGACTTCACCTGGTTGAGTTCCTCGGCGTTGGCCGCCTGCACCGCGTCGATCTGGCCGTTCTTGAAGGCGTTGAGACTGGCGCTGACCTCCATCTGCACGAAGGTGAACTCGTCCAGATGCGCCTTTTCGCCCCACCACTTGGGGTTGGGCTTGTAGGAGACGATGCCGCCCTTGGCGTCGAACTTGGAGATGGTGTAAGGGCCGGCACCCCACTCCGCGTGGGGGTTGCTCACGTAGGCCTTGTTGAAGGCATCGGCCTTGGCGATGTGCGGGTTGACGAGCTGGGTGAAGAGGGACTTCCAGTACACGAAGGGGCCGTTGAAGGTGACGATCGCCTGCTTGGCGTCCTTGCCCTGCTTGACCGAGGTGATGCTGGAGTAGCCGTCAGTGGAGCTGACGACGTATTCCTTGTTCTTCCCGTTGAGCGCGTTCCACGTGTCCCGGAACACCGTCCAGTCCATGTCCTGGCCGTCGTTCCACTTGGCCTGCGGGTTGATGTCGTACGTGACCTGGGTGTTGCCGTCCACCGTCGCCTGCTTGACGTCGGTGAGGTAGTCCTGGTTGTACGTGATGTTGCCCTTGGGATCGTTGAAGGACAGTTGCGGCTGGTAGAACCAGGCGATCTTCGACGTGTACAGCGATCCGTCGCCGTGCAGGGGGTTGAGCTGGTCGGGAATCTCCACGATGGGCAGCGTCATCTTGCCGCCCTGCTGCAGGTTGCTCGCAGGCTGGGGGTTGTACGAGGTCAGCACCTCGCTCTCCGAGGTGGCACCCTTGGACTTCTCCTTCGGGGAGTTGTCGGAGCCACCGCTGGTGCACCCGGAGAGTGCGAGGGAAGCGGTGGCGGCAAGCGCCAACCCGCTCAGAACGATGCGTCTCATGACGGCCTTTCGGTTTAGTTGGATACAGACATGGTCGTGTCCGCGAAATGGCATGCGTCGCGGTGGTCCTGGTCGCCCCTCCCAGTGAGCTGCGGAGTGGCCCCGCGACACTGCTCCTTCTGCGGCTCCGACAGCATCAGGTGGAGCGGACACCTGGTGACGAACCGGCAACCGGGCTGATCGTCGGTCGGACTCGGAAGGTCGCCCTTGAGCAGGACTCGTTCCCGAGTGCGTTCCGCGACCGGATCGGGTAGGGGAATCGCCGACAGGAGTGCCTTTGTGTAGGGGTGCCTGGGGTTGTCGAAGACGGCGTCGGTGGCACCGATCTCGACGATCCGCCCCAGGTACATCACCGCCACACGGTCGGAGATGTGGCTCACCACCGACAGGTCGTGGGCGACGAAGAGGTAGGACAGGCCCAGTTCGGCCTTGAGGTCGTTGAGCAGGTTGATGACGCCGGCCTGCACCGAGACGTCGAGAGCCGAGACCGGCTCGTCGAGAACGAGCAGTTTCGGCTTTGTGGCGAGTGCCCGGGCGATGCCGATGCGCTGCCGCTGCCCGCCGGAGAAGGCCGCGGGGAAGCGGTCGCGGTGCTCGGGGTCGAGTCCCACAAGTTCCATGAGCTCCGCCACCTGGGTGGAGAGCCCCTTGCTGTCGCGGTCACCGACCGCGCGGAGGGGTTCCGCGAGGATGTCGAAGACCGTCATACGGGGGTCCAGTGCCCCCATGGGGTCCTGGAACACCATCTGCATGTCGCGTCGGACGGAGCTGATGTCCTGCTTGCGCTTCAAGTCGGCCGTGTTCTGGCCGCAGACGGAGATGCTGCCCTGCTCGGGCGGCTTCAGGCCCATGATCTCCAGCAGTGTGGTGGTCTTGCCGCACCCCGACTCGCCGACGAGTCCGAGCGTCTCTCCCTGGCGGATGTCCAGGTCGATGCCGTTGACGGCGAAGACGGAGCCCACCCTGCGCTTGAGCAGGCCGCCCCTGGTGAGCGGGAAGGTCTTGGTGACACCCGAGAGTTCCAGGACCTTCGGCCGGTCCTCACGGGGGACGGCCGCGGCCCGGTTCTCCCTGAGGGCCGGGACGGGGTAGATCGACTCGCCGCCGATGGCGCCGTCCTCGATCTCCGCGGCGCGGCGGCAGGCAGCCACGTGCTGCTCCTCGCCGCTGTCGCCCTCGGCGATCGCCAGCAGGCGGGGTTCGGCCTCCCGGCAGGCGTCCTGCACGACCGGACAGCGCGCCGCGAACGGGCAGGCGTCGGGAAGGTCCACCAAGAGCGGCGGGGTCCCTGGGACCGGGGTCAGGGCGCCCCTCTCGCGGTCGTCCAGGCGGGGAATCGCCCCCATCAGGCCGATGGTGTACGGCATGCGCGGTCGCGCGAAGAGCTCGTCCACCCCGGCACGCTCGACCGGCCGACCGGCGTACATCACCATGACGTCGTCGGCCGAGCCGGCCACCACCCCGAGGTCGTGGGTGATCATGATGACCGCGGCCCCGGTCTCGCGCTGGGCGGTCTTGAGGACATCGAGGATCTGCGCCTGCACGGTGACGTCGAGAGCGGTCGTCGGCTCGTCGGCGATGATCAGGTCAGGGTCATTCGCGATCGCCATGGCGATGACGGCCCGCTGCCGCATCCCGCCCGAGAACTCGTGCGGGAACCCCTTGGCGCGGCGGTCGGGGTTGGGAATGCCGACCAGGTCCAGCAGTTCGACGGCCCGCTTCCAGGCGGCCGCGGACGAGATGTCCTGGTGGATCTGGAGGGCCTCGACGATCTGGGCCCCGATGCTGAAGATCGGAGTGAGCGACGAGAGCGGGTCCTGGAAGATCATGCCGATGTGCTGACCGCGCACCTCGGACATCTGCCGGTCGTCGAGGTCGAGGAGGTTCCTCCCGCCGAGCGTGATCTCGCCGGTGACCGCGGCGTAGTCGGGCAGAAGCCCCATGACGGCCATGGACGTGACGGACTTGCCCGACCCCGATTCGCCCACGATGCCCAGGGTCTTGCCGCGGTGCAGGTCGAAGGAGACGCCGCGGACGGCTTCCACCCGGCCTGCTTCCGACGGGAAGGCCACCTTCAGGTCGCGCACGGACAGCAGAGGCTGCTGGGTGTCAGGCGTGGTCGTGACAGCGCGCTGATCGATCATGCGCGGCCTCCAGACTGCGAGGTGGGGTCGAGGGCGTCCCGCAGACCGTCGCCGATCAGCGCCATCGCCACGGTGAGCAGCACCACCATGCTTGCGGGCAGGTAGAACAGCCAGGGAGCGGTGGACAGTGTGTTCTGCCCGTCGGCGAGCATGGAACCCAGTGATACGTCCGGCTGCTTGACGCCGAATCCGATGAAGGAGAGCGCCGTCTCGGCCTGCACGGTCGAGGCGACACCGAGGGTGAACGTCACGATGAGCAGGGACCCGATGTTCGGTACCAGGTGGCGGACGATGGTGCGCATCGGGCTGACGCCCATGAAGCGGGCCGCCAGCACATACTCGCGCTCCCGCAGGGAGGTGGCCAGGGACCAGATCACCCGGGCGGTGAGCATCCAGCCGAAGAGCGTGAGGACCACGACCAGTACCTGCCACTCGCCGCGGTAGCGCGTACCGACCAGGGCGATGATGAGGAACGAGGGCAGGATGAGCAGGAAGTGCACAAAACCGAGCATCGCCCGCTCGACCTTGCCGCCGAAGTAGGCGGCGGTGGTGCCGAACAGTCCGGCTATCGCGGTGGTCAGCAGAGATACCGTCACGGCGATGATCAGCGATCTGCCGAGGCCGTGCACGAGCTGGGCGTAGACGTCGTTGCCCGCGCCGTTGGTGCCCAGCAGGTGGCCGCCGACCCCGGGGGGCACGGAGAGCGCGGTGAAGTCCGCCTCCATGTGGTCCCAGTGGGTCAGGTACGGGCCGAGCAGCGAGAAGAACACGAGGAGGGCGAAGAGGACCAGACCGCCGAGCGCCGGCTTGTTGCGCGCGAAGCGCCGCATGTAGAGCTTGGACGGGGAGAGGCGCTTGCCGCCGGTCTTTCCCGGTTCCTGCGTCCCGGACTCGCCGGGGCGCACCCGTTCGGCGTCGGGTCCGACACCGGGCATGTTGATGGCCATGTCAGCTCACCCTGATCCTGGGGTCAAGGGCCACGACGACGAGGTCGGCGAGAATCGCACCGATGGCCGTCATGAGGGCACCGAAGGCCGCGACAGCGACGACGCCGTGCACGTCGTTCGTACTGATGGTCTTGGTGAAGTACTCACCCATTCCGTGCCAGGCGAAGACCGTTTCCGTGATCACCGCGCCGGTGAACAGCGCCGGCATCGCGAACGCGACCTGCGTGGCGACGGGAATGATCGAGGTCCGCAGCCCGTGCCGGTAGATGGCCTGCCTCCGCGTCAACCCCTTGGCCCGTGCGGTACGGATGTAGTCGGAGTTGATGTGGTCCAGCAGCAGCGACCGCTGCAGCAGGTGGTACCCGGCGTAGGAGATGAACGTGAGCGAGATCGTGGGCAGGATCGCGTGCGTCGCTCGGGACCCGAAGATCGCCCAGAACCCGCTGACTTCGGGGCTCTGCGCTCCGGCCACAGGCAGCAGCGTGCTGCCCAGGGCCTGGTTCAGAGCGATGGCCGCGAGCACGACCGCGAGGGAGGCCACCGCGGAGGGCGTGTTGAAGGAGAGCACGGAGAACCCCTGCAGCAGCCGGTCGGCGGCCTTGTACTGGCGTGACGCGGTGTAGACACCCAGCCCGACTCCGATGACGATGGACAGGATCGTCGCACCCAGGACCAACTGGCCGCTGACAAAAATCCGATAAGCGACCTGCTCGTTGACGCTGCCCCCGGTCGGCGACTGGCCCCAGTCGAAGTGAGTCACGATCTGAGTTATCCAGTGCCACCACCGATCCGTGATCGGCTTGTCCGGATTAAGATTGTAGAGCGACAACGCATGGTTGATCTGGGCTGGAGTTCGAGGCGGTCGCAACGCGGTGTAGTTCGACGCAGGTTTGAGGAATGCGTTAGCGAGGAAGTACGTGAGGTTGGTCGCGATGGCGATCATCAAAAACCAGCCGACTATTTTGCGGGCGATATAACGCAGCACCGTTAGCCGGCCTTTCGTGATATGAGGCGTATCGGCCCGCAAGTCCGATGAGCGACTGGAGACTTGGGTGTTTTCACCGGGCACCCGGTCGCGAGCGCTCGGGCAGGACGTGCGGATCCTCGGGGGTCAGGAAAATGGCTGGCGCAAAGCCACTCCGACGTACCAGCCTGAGGCGTGCCCGCAGAGCGGCACGAGCAGGCGAAGCACGAGTGAGCAGCGCGCGGGACATTAAGCAACAACCTTGCGTGTGGGTAAACGGGTTAGGGCAGCCGATGATCAGCTGCGTCACGGACAACGATCCAACTGCCCGTCTGGGACGTCAAGGTTGGGCAGGTCGCAATCCGATTAAGCAAAGCCTCACATCGGTCATTTTCGGCGAAACGCATCGCTGTCGCGGCAGTGTGGCGACCGGTGAAGCCCCGGAAACCCCAAAAAGCACAATACGAACCTTCGCGTGCATTCGCCTTTTTCGTGCCCCTTTTTCGACACCTTTGGGGACCAGGGTTTGACCTTGCCCCTTCCGGGGTATCGCGGAGTCCGAACGGTGGCCTGCCCGTTCCTCATCGGCCTTCCGCCCTGTGCGCGTCCTGGCCGATCTCACGGGCGTCGCCATGTCCTTCGCTTCCTCCATGGCGCGTTCACTCAGGATCGCGAGGACATGCGGCCCCCTTGTGACGAGTCCAGCCCTTCGAAGACGGACGAGCCGCGATGGCCGGCGGTCGAACACGTCGAGCATTCTGCCCACCGCCCCCATGCAACTCGAAACGGTTCGTCTTCCGAACACCGGGCGTCTCGGACGTGCCGTCCATGATCGCCTGTGTGGCCTTCTCGGACCCAACTCCCCGCGACGCACGTAGGTCTTGGAGACCGGCAGTTGCTCGACCCAGAGGTGCCGAAGCTGAATCCCGTTCGCCTGTCCGGCGCGCCACGTCTCGCAGCTGCCCCCGCGGCGCGGCCAGGTCTTCTTCTTGTCATTCCGCCGCAAGCAGGCGTCCATGAGCCGGGACGGGTCCGCCGTCGCGGGCTGGACCGATCCCAGGGTTTCCCTTTCCTCAGAACTGAGCCCCGACCCGACAGCGTCGCGTGATCCTCGTACATCAGAACTCCCTCTGCCCTCGGGGGAAAATGGTACGGAGATGATGGATCTCCGACAGCTGCTTTCTCGAATGCGGCACTTTCTCGAAGTGCGGCACGTACCAGGTGCCGCGGAGTAGCGCGTGGATCCGCCGCCGAAGAACGCAGCTCGGGGTCGCATCCCTGCGAGTTCCCCGACTCCGGTGGCACGAGCCGTGTCAGGCGCGGAGCAGCACCGGCACCCTGCGCCGGCGCGGGGCGCGGGGCGCCGGGCGAGGGCGTCGCGCGGACGGTGCCGGTGGTCCGGGGCGGGACGGCGGACCCGTCCTCCCGCCCGGACCACCGGCGGATTGCAGGCGGGGAAGGACGCACACCCCACGGCCGATCCGCCGGTCCGTGCGCCGGCGGACACCGGCTCCGGTTGACCCTGACCCTCGGCGCCGCCGCGGCCATGGTCCTGGGCGCGGGCGCCGTCCTGGCCGTGCGCCGCCGCGCCGTCCGGCAGGGATGACGGCTTCCGCCCGTCCCCTGTCCGGGCCCGGTTGCCCGCGGCAACCGACGTTGTCCACGACCGTTCGTGCTGATGGAATCGCCCCCGGACGATGAGGGAGAGGCGCGACATGCTGGAGACGGTGGGGCTCACGGCCGCCGAGGCCGAGGTGTACCGGATGCTGCTCGCCACCGAGTCGGCGTCCGCCGAGGAGATCTCCGCACGTGCCGACCTCGGTCCCCTGGCGGTCGGGCGGCTGCTGCTCGCGCTGGAGGCCAAGGGACTGGCGTACGCCGTCGAGGACAGTCCCGGCACGTTCGCGGTGATCCCGCCGCAGGTCGCCCTCGTACCGCGGCTGCAGCGCCACGCCGAGGCCCTGGAACAGGACCGGGCGGTCGTGCTCGGACTGGTGGAGACCTACCGCCGCAGCGCGCGCTCCTGGGGAGCGGGCGAGGCGGTCGAGGTGATCAGCGGCGCGGCCGCGCTGCGGCAGCGTCTGCGGCAGCTCCAGGACGGCGCCCGCCACGAGATGCTGTGGTTCTGCAAGGCCCGCCACGTGGTGATGCCCGCGGGGAGCAACCGGGAGGAGTACGACGCGCTGGACCGCGGCGTCCTCTACCGGGTCCTGTACGAGCAGGCCTACTTCGACGACGCCGGCGCGGTGGACAACGTCGTCAAGGGGGTGCGGGCCGGCGAGGTCGCCCGGGCGGTGCCCCGGTTGCCGCTGCGCATGGCGGTGGCGGACCGCTCGCTGGCCGTCCTTCCGCTGTCCTCCGCCGGCCCGCCCGCGGGTCTGCGCGAGCTCAGGACGGCGGTGGTACGGGCGAGCAGTCTGCTGGAGGCGCTCATCGACCTGTTCGAGCACTACTGGGAGGTCGGCGCGCCGCTGCGGGTGACCGAGGAGGGGCAGATCGGCGGTGCGGGCCCGCAGGATCCCGCGGCGCTCGGCGCGGAGGACCGGCACCTGCTCTCCCTGATGGTCGCGGGCATGACCGACGAGGCGATCGCCGGGCAGCTCCGCGTGAGCAAGCGCACGGTCCAGCGGCGCATCCAGGGGCTGATGAACCTCGCGGGCGTCGCGACCCGCATGCAGCTGGGGTGGCACGCGGCCCGCCGCGACTGGATCTGAGGGGACAGGCGGTGCCGTGCCCCGGACGGTTGAGTCCGGGGCACGGCGCCCGCGCCCCGCCTACTTCAGCAGGTAGGCCTTGATCACGGTCTGCTTGAAGGAGTTGCCCGCCGCGTCCTCGACATAGGTGCGGAGGCTGACCGAACCGCCCTGGGAGCGGCGCGGGTGGTCCACGGTCACGGTGCGCTTCGCCCCCGAGCCGTTGACCTCGGCCGGGTGCCAGGTCCTGCCCTCGTCGTAGGAGACCTCGACGGTGAAGGTGCGCACGGGCGACTCGGCCGCGCCCACCGGACGCTGGATCAGGGCCGGGATGGCGAACCGGCGTCCCGACTCGGCCCGGTTCCACTCGTCCAGCTCGGGCGACATCAGCACCGCGGTCAGCGGCAGCGCCCGGCGGGCCGCGGTGGTCTGCGACCGGAACCGCCACTCGGACCGCAGCTTCGTGGAGATGCTGCCGGGAGCGAGGTCGCGCTCCTGCTCGAAGGTCGCGACGTAGTCGGCGGGGGCGGTGTCGGCCGGCACCGTGGCGTAGCCCCGGGTGGTGGAGACCACTTCACCGTTGCGCCGCAGCTCCCACGTGGGCCGGCTGCTGGTCGTCGTGCCGGCCACCAGGTCGAGGTTCCCGTTGGCGGAGTCCTGGATCACGAACATCATGGCGTCGCCCTCACGGTAGGTGTTCAACCCCTCCGGCGAGAAGCCCGAGCCCTGGACGCCCTGGTTCCAGCGCTCCTCGAAGGTTCCGGCCCGGTAGCTGTGCAGGCGGCTGAGGAAGCTCTGCCCGTGGGCGTCCGGCCGGGTGAAGAAGTTCTGCTCGAAGACCGTCTGCCAGCGCAGGTCCTCGGACGGCGAGAAGTAGTCGACCCGCCGGTTCGGGAGCGGAAGGCCGTCCATCCCGTGGACCCAGCGGAGCTTGCCGAGGGTCAGCCACACACTGCGGTACGCGGTGGTGTCCGGCCCGGTGGCGGCTAGCGTGCTGCGCACCGTGGCGAGCTGCGACATGCGGGGGCGGTAGCCGGGATCGGCCGGGATCGCCCCGCGCACCGGCCGGGTGAGGTAGTAGACCGAGGAGGGGTTCCCGTCGGCGCCCGCGGGATCGACCCAGACGGTGCTGATCAGGTAGGTGAACGTCGAGTCCTCGGCCGTCGCCGTCGGGACGGCGTACACGTTCTCGATGCGGTCGCCGCCGACCGCGTCGTTCACGGGAGCGGTGAGCGGGTCTCCGTCGAGGCCGACGGTGCCGATCTCGGCGTACATGATGCGGGCCGAGCGGCTCGGGGCCGAGACCGTGACGGGCTTCGCCTTGCGGGCGTCGATGACCACGTTCCGGTCGGCGCTCATCACGATCTCCGGCGCGCCCACCACGGTGGCCTCGGTGTACTGCGCGTCGAAGAAGAAGCCGTTCACGGAGTAGGTGGTGTTGTCGCGCGGCACCCTCAGCTCGGTGCTGCCGTTGTCGTGCAGTTCCAGCTCGTGCTTCTTGCCGTCGGCCGAGCTGACGGTCAGGTAGGCGTGGGCGGGAGCCCTCCCCGAGCGGTCCTTCATGGTGATGCGGAGGCTGTACGACGGCCGCTCGACGTCCATGCCGACCGGAACGCGCACCGAGACGGCCTCGTCGGCGGTGGAGGCGATGATTACGCCGCTGTACGCCGCGTACGTCGTGGCGGTCTGCGGGGACGCTGTGACGGTGACGCCCGCCGTGCCGTGGGCGGGCACGGTCACCTCGTCGGCGCCGAGCCGGAACAGGCCCTCGGGAGCGGGCTCACCCGCGTCGCGGGACATGGCGAGCGACAGGCGGAGGGTGACCGGCGCGCCGCCCGGGTTGCGGTAGGTGATCGTCCGGCTCACCGGCGGACGGGGGCCGTCGGTCCAGCGGATCTGCCCGAAGTCCACCCCGGTGGTCTCGGAGGTGACCTGCTGGCCGACCGCCCGGGCGACGTCGACCCGGCCCGCGCCCTGGAAGTAGGCGCCGCGTTCCTTCCCCGCCGCCGTCGTCTGCATCAGCTGGCGCTTGACCTGGTCCGGGGTCCAGTCGGGGTGCTGCTGGAAGAGGATGGCCGCGGCGCCGGCGACGTGCGGGGTCGCCATCGAGGTGCCGTCCATCGCGGTGTAGCCGTCCTCGGCGGTGGTACCGCCGGCCCGTGCGGCGACGACGCCGACGCCGGGGGCGACGAGGTCTGGCTTGAGGCCGAAGTCGCCCACCCGCGGGCCGATCGAGCTGAAGCCGGCGAGTTCGTCGTCGATGTCGGTGGCGCCGACGGCCAGCGCGCGGTCGGCGGAGGCGGGGGAACCGACCTTGCCGGGACCGCTGTTGCCGGCCGCGGCCACGACCAGGACGCCGTGGTCGCGGGTGACGGTCTCGACCATGGCCTCGAGGGCGTCGGTCTCCGGGGTGTCGGTGTCGCCCAGGCTGAGGCTGATCACCTTGGCGCCGCGTTCGGCGGCCCAGGCCATCCCCTCGATGACGTCGGAGTCGTCGCAGGAGCCGCGCCCGTCGCAGACCTTGCCCGACAGGATCCGCGCACCGGGTGCGACGCCCTTGAACCGGCCGCCGGAGGCCGCGCCGGAACCGGCGACGGTCGAGGTGACGTGGGTGCCGTGGCCGTTGAGGTCGTCGGTGTCCGGCTCGGTGGTGAAGTTCGCGGACTCCTCGATGAGGCCCGTGAGGTCCGGGTGGTTCGGGTCGTAACCGGTGTCGAGGACCGCGACCTTGACACCGTCGCCCCTGTAGCCCCTCGCCCAGGCTTGGGGCGCGCCGATGTGCGGCACCGTCCGGTCGAGCCGCACCTTGGAGCGGCCGTCGAGCCAGACCCGGCGGATGCCCGCGTCGAAGGACGCGGTGCCCGCCTGGTCGGGGGCGATGTCCTTCCAGAACCTCGCGGCGTCCTCGCGGTCCTGGCCGAGGGTCGCGAAGGGGGTCCCCCTGATGGCGCGGACCTGGTCGGCACCGGCCGCGGTGAGCCGGCGCTCGGCGGTGCCCGCGTCACCCGCGTACTGCACGATGAGCGGCAGCCCGGAGCGCTCGGCGTACCCGCCCCTGGCCAGGGCCGAGACGTTGAACAGGGCCTTGTCGAGGCGGTCCGCCGCGATCAGGGGGAGCGCGTCGGCGGGTACGACCGTCCAGTCGGGCCCGCTTCGACGCTTGAGGAAGGTGATGCGCTCGCGGCCCGCGGCCGGTCGGACCGAGACGCTCTGCCCGCCCGAGGGGGCCGTCTCCAGCGTGACGCGGTCGCCGGTGATCAACGTGACGTGGTGCCGGGTGGACCCGACGGACCCGACGGACCCGGCGGTCTCGCCCCGCACGGCCGCGTCGGGTCTGTCGGCGCCCTGGGCGGCGCCCGGTGCGGCGGTCATCAGGCCCGCCAGCACGGCCGCGAGGGCGGCGGCCGCCACATACCGCGGCCGAGGACTTGCGGCTCTCGGCCGCCACCTGCGGTTCATCTGTGTCATGGGGCGACAGCCTGGCCCGGCCATCCGCGGCGGTCAGCACCCTTCGCCTGTCGGTCAGAGGACAAGTCACCTTTGCGCCACGACAGATCGGCCGCGAAGGGACCAACCGGGGCCGCCGGGCGGTCCGTCCGGGACGCACGGCCACGTCCGCCGGAGTCCGCGCGCGCACGCGGTGTCGCGAAGCGGCCCGTTCGGCAGGACACTTGGGGGCGGGCGGCTACCGAGGGGGCCAGTGGTGACGGAACAGGCGCCGCGACGGCGTACGCGACTGAGCACGTCCGACCGGGCCGAGGTGCTGCGGATGCTGGAACACGCCGTCGCCGGTGAGCGGGAGGCCCGCTCGGGCGAGGCGGCGGACACGCTGCGGCAGGCACGGGCGGCGGTCGACGAGATCGCGGCCGAGGCGGCCGCCGAGTACGCCGCCTACACCGCCGCGCTGACGGCGGAACGCGGGCGGCACCGGTCGTCGCCGGCCACGCCGGCCCTGGTGACCGCGGTCGCCGCCGTCGCGGCCTGCGTGGCGGACCTCGGCTGGGGCACCCCGGCCTCCACGGCGCTGGGCGTGGGCGGCGTGGTGGCGCTCGCCGGGGCGGCGGTGACGGCCGCGCTGGCGACGGGCGATGGCGACGCCCGGCCGCAGGAACTGCGGCGCGCCTGGCTGGAGGCCGTGGAACAGCGCGGTGTACGGCCGTTCCTGGAGCGGCGGCGCGGCGTGCCGGTCGCCGTGCAGGTGCCGCCGCAGCGCCGTACCGACCGCAGCGCCGCCGCGCGGGGGCGCAGCGTCCTGGAGCAGTCCTTCGCCCACTTGCCCGCCACCGAGGGGCCGTTCGCCGGACGCCGCGACGCGCTGCGGCAGATCGCCCGCTGGGTGCACCAGGCGCGGGTCTCCCCGGCCTCGGAGCCCGTGGTGGTCGTCCTGCACGGCCCGGCCGGTGCCGGGCGCACCGCCCTCGCGGTACGGGCCGCGCAGCAGCTCAGGGACCAGTTCCGCGGCGCCTGCGTGGTCGATCTGCGCGGCGCCGCGCCCGGGGAACGGCCGCTGCCCGTGCGGGACGCGCTGCTGCACCTGCTCAACCGGCTCGGCGCGCCCCGCGAACAGCTCCTGTTCCGCGAGCGCACCTCGCGGGAACAGCATCTGCGGCGCCTGACCGACCAGTACCACAAGCACCTCACCGACCTGCCCGTGGTCATCGTCCTCGACGACGCCGCCGGGCCCGAGCAGGTCCACGCCCTGGTCCCGGAACGCTCCGACAGCCTCGTCCTCGTCACGTCGGCCGAACCGCTCGCCCTAGAGATACCGGCGGCCCGGGTGTACGCGCTGCCGGTGGAGCCGCTCGGGGCGCAGGCGTCGCGGGAGTTGCTGGCAGGGCTCGCGCCCGGGGCCCTCCCGGCGGCGGACGGAGCCGGCGCCGATGCCGATGGCGGTGCTGATGCCGACGCCGTAGGGCGGCTGTGCGGGGGACTGCCGCTCGCACTGCGCATCGCGGGCAGTTCGCTGCCCGACCGGGGCACGCGGCGGCTGGCGGCCGATCTGGCGGCGTACGGGCCCGTGGGCCCCGTCGACCGGGCGCTTGCGCTGCGCTACCACGACCTGCCGGAGCCGGCCCGCCGGCTGCTGCGCCGGCTGGCGCTCGCCGGACGGACCAGCCTCGGCGCGGCGGCCGCCGCGGCCCTGCTGGGGGCACAGGAGCAGGAGGGGGCCCGGCGGCTGGGCGAACTGGCCGCGGCCGGTCTGATCGAGCACGTGCGGGGCAGCCGCTACCGGCTGCACGACCTCGTACGGCGCTTCGCGCACGCACGTCTGCTGGACGAGGAGGACCCGGCCGAGCGGGCGGCCGCCCAGGAACGGCTGATCCGCAGCTACGCCGAGCTCGCGGACGCGGTCATCCGCCTCGTCGACGGCCGGACCTCCACCCGCGCCGACCGCTTCGGGCCGCAGGGCTTCCCCTCCCTGGACCAGGCGCTGCGCTGGCTCGACGAGGAGTCGAGCTTCATCACCGCGGCGCTGCGGCACTGCGACGGCGTCGACCAGCGGGTGGTGCAGCACCTGCTCGGCGCGCTGTGCGACTACTGCCTGCTGCGCGGCGACCTGTACCGGCTCGGCGAGATCAGCGAGCTGGCCCAGGAGCACCAGCGGGAGGCGGGCCAGTCGATGCTGGTCCGCTCGGTGCAGTGGCGCACCGGCATCGCCGCGCGGCAGCTCGGTGAGCTCGACAAGGCGCGCTCGACGCTGTCGTCGGTGGTCGACCTGTACTTCCAGGCCCAGCACCCGGCGGGTGCCGCCCGCGCCCTGTGCAGCCTGGGCATCACCCTGCACCAGCAGGGCGGCCTGCGGGACGCCGAGGCCAGACTGCGGGAGGCCCTGGAGCTGCAGGCCGGCGACGAGCTGCGGGCGGACCGGGCGTGGACGCAGCACGCGCTGGCGGCGGTGCTGCGCGACGCCGACCGCCTGGCCGAGGCGCACGATCTGCTCACCGAGTCGCTGACCCTGCACCGGGAGAGCGAGAGCGTGCACGGCGAGGCGTGGGCGCACCTGCAACTCGGCCAGCTGCTGCTGCGGCTCGGTGACGCCGAGGGCGGCGAGCGGGAGCTGCGGGCCGCGGGCGACTGCTACGCCGCGACCCGCGACCCGCGCGGCGAGGCCTGGACCACCACGCAGCTCGGCCGGGCCCGCCTCCTGCGCGGGGACGTCGGCGCGGCCGAGCGGCTGACGCGCGAGGCCCTGGACCGCCACCGCGCGAACGAGGACGTACGCGGCGAGGCCTGGTCGCTGTACTACCTCGGCCAGGCGCTGGAGGAGGGCGGCGACCTGGACGCCGCCCTGCGGGCCCTGGAGCGCTCCCGCACGATGTTCAGCCGGATGCGGGACGTCTACGGCCTGGCATGTGCCCGCCACCACTCGGCGCGGGTCACCCGCGACCAGCGGGCGGCGCTCACCGGCAACCTGCGCAACAGCGGTTTCGCCCGCCAGCTCCTGCAGGACGCCCGCGCCGACTTCCACCGCGCCGGGGTGCCGCACGGCGAGGGCTGGTCCTGTGTGGAGCTCGCCGTCATCGACGCTGGCAACGACCGGGTCCCGGCCGCCCTGGACCTGGTCCGGGACGCGGAGCGGCTCTTCGCCGGCATCGGGGACCGGCGCGGCCTGGCGTGGGCGCGGTTCCTGGGGTGCACGCTGCTGCCGCTGCTGACGCGTGAGGGCGCCGCCGAGGCCCGCGGACGACTCGCGCGACTCGCGGACGTCGCGTACCCGGGCCGCGACCTCGACCTGCAGGACTACGCGGAGGCCTACGCCCTGCTGCTGGAGCGCGGAGTGGAGCCCGGCACGCCGTGGGAGGCGTGGCGGCTGGGCATGGTGCCGTCGCGAGGTGCCCGCATGGTGATGGCCGTGCCGCTGGACCGGGCGGTGGAGGGCTGAGCGCCCTGGGGCCCGCGTGTCACCGGCGCCGCGGCATCACCCGGCGACGGTCGGCGGCGCGGACCGACCGCGCGGGGGGACGGCCCCCGGACCGGCGGTGCACGGCCTTCCCGGCCGGCTCACACCCGCTCGCCTTCGTGCCGGGGGGCGCGGACGGCGCCCGACGGCGTTCTCGCCGTGATCGTCTCCAGCGGCGCGGGTCCCGTTCCGGCCGCCGGCCGGGGACGCCGCCCGTCCCCGCCCACGGCATGCCGGTGGTCGCGGTCGCCCGGGTCCGGTCGCCGCGCTCTCGGTGCGCACCCACTGCGCCCCCTCCCGCCCGGGAGGGGGCCCGGAGTGGGCCCGGAGTGGGCCTCAGCCCGTGCGGCCGGGGCTTTCGGAGCCGGCGGCGGCCTTGACCGGCTCCGACGACTGCTCCTCGAAGTCGATCTTCTTGAACTGCCGGTTCATGTTCTTCATCAGCCACCACAGGGAGAGGCCGATGAGGGCGAAGATGACGAAGCCGAGGAGGCCGGGCGTCACCTTGTCCTGGTCGAGGTCCTTGACTGCGAGGGGGACCAGCTGGGCTGCGGCCGTGCCGAGTGTCGCGTTCACGCGCTCAATTCTCCCGGATGCCCGCGAAGAGGTCGTCCTCGGGGAGCGAGGTGTCCACCCGGGACTTCGCGAGCTCGTAGTCCTCGGTGGGCCAGACCTCCTTCTGGAGATCCATCGGGACGTTGAACCAGGCGCCGTCGGGATCGATCTGGGTGGCGTGCGCGAGCAGCGCCTTGTCCCGGATCTCGAAGAACTCCGCGCACGGCACGCGTGTGGTGATGTTCCGCTCGGGCCGGTCGGCGGTCTGCCAGCGCTCCAGCCACTCGCCGTACGGGGACTCGAGCCCCCGGGCGAGCAGCGCCTCGTGCAGGGCGACGGTGCGCTGCCGGTTGAAGCCCTGGTTGTAGTAGAGCTTCAGCGGCGTCCACGGCGCGCCGGCCTCGGGGTAGCGCTCCGGGTCGCCGGCGGCGTCGAAGGCGACCATCGAGATCTTGTGGGTCATGATGTGGTCGGGGTGCGGGTAGCCGCCGTTCTCGTCGTACGTGGTGATCACGTGCGGGCGGAACTCGCGGATGAGTTTCACCAGGGCGCCGGCGGCCTCGTCCACGTCCTGGAGGGCGAAGCAGCCCCCGGGCAGCGGGGGCAGCGGGTCGCCCTCCGGGAGCCCGGAGTCGACGTAGCCGAGCCAGGACTGCCGGACGCCGAGGATCTCCCGCGCCTCGTCCATCTCCTTGGCGCGGACCTCGTGGATGTGCTCCTCGATGTAGGTGTCGCCCTGCAGTTTCGGGTTGAGCACGGAACCGCGCTCG
The DNA here is from genome assembly GCA_033793685.1 of Streptomyces sp. ME19-03-3. Classification (GTDB taxonomy): domain Bacteria; phylum Actinomycetota; class Actinomycetes; order Streptomycetales; family Streptomycetaceae; genus Actinacidiphila. The sequence goes on from JARAXD010000003.1 coordinate 98,874, forward strand.
CCACCGGTGCAGGTGGCGACCAGGACGTCGACCCCCTCGGAGACGTACCGGGCCATGGTGGCCGCGCCCTTGCTGGACTCGTCGTCGGGGTGTGCGTGCACGGCCATCAGTCGCAGCTGCTCGGTCAAGGTCGATCCTCAGTCATGGGTCGTAGGTAGCGGCTTCTATAGTGACCGAAGCGAGGGGCTGTTTGATTCCACGGCGGGATTCCCCGGGCCCCGGGAGGACTGGATGATGAGCGCGGTGCGCGACGGACTGCCCGAGGGACGGTACGGGCGGGGTGCCGACGCCGACGCGCGCGCGGACCGCAGGCTGCGGCTGATCGGCTCGGTGCTCGGTGTCGTCCTGCTGTTGTTCGTCGGCTGGATCGGCTGGGACAAGCTCGCGGGCACCGAGGTCAGCGCCGAGGTGATCAAGTTCCAGGTCGTCTCCGCCCAGGAGGTCCAGGTCCACATCGAGGTGCGCAAGGACGCCGGGGTCACCGCGGTGTGCACCCTGCGCTCGCTCTCCGAGGACCACGGCGAAGTGGGCCGCAAGGACGTTCGCCTCCCTCAGCACACCAGTCGCATCGACACCGTCGTCACCCTTCGCACCACCAGTCGCGGTACTTCCGCGGAACTGGTCGGCTGCCAAGGCGCCGGCTGATCCGACCTGCCCGGCCGTTTACCCCTTGACCAGGGACGATGCCCCCTCGATGATTTTCCTCTCGCCGATGGTCGGGCGGAATTGTTACGCTCGTGGTTTCGCCCTCCCGCGAAGACGCAACTTTTCTGGGTAGGGCGTTCATTTGTAAGCAAGCGAGTACGAGTACGACGAGGAGCACCTGTGACCCAGACCAGCGAGAACGTCACCTGGCTGACCCAGGAGGCGTACGACCAGCTCAAGGCCGAGCTGGAGCACCTGTCGGGTCCCGCACGCGCCGAGATCGTCGCCAAGATCGAGGAAGCCCGCCAGGAAGGCGATCTCAAGGAGAACGCCGGCTACCACGCGGCGCGCGAGGACCAGGGCAAGCTGGAGCTCCGGATCCGCCAGCTGACGCAGCTCCTGCAGCACGCCAAGGTCGGGGAGGCCCCGGCGGACAACGGTGTGGTGGCGCCCGGCATGGTCGTGACGATCGCCTTCGACGGCGACCCGGACGACACGCTGACGTTCCTGCTCGGCTCCCGGGAGTACGTCTCCTCCGAGCTGGAGACCTACTCGCCGCAGTCCCCGCTCGGCTCGGGTGTGAACGGCAAGAAGATCGGCGAGGACGCGACGTACGAGCTCCCGAACGGCAAGAAGGCCTCGGTGAGGATCCTCGACGCCAAGCCGCACAGCGGCTGACGCCACTCCAGGACGCGGACGAGCCCCCGGCCGGAAGGCCGGGGGCTCGTCGCGTACCGCGGGGGTTCGCTCCCGCCGCCACGCTGCGGCGGCGGGTGCCGGAGTCCTCGTCCGAGGCCGTCCTCCGCTGCCGGGCGCCCGGCAGCGGAGGACCCCTCCCTGAGTACCGGGAGGGGTCCTACCGGGCCCGCGCCCCCCAGGGGCGGCGGGTCAGGAGTCCGCTCGGCGGTACTTGCGGACCGCCAGCGTGCGGAACACCAGGATGATCAGCAGCGACCAGATCAGCGAGGCCCAGACCGGGTGCTCCATCGGCCAGGCGCCGGTCACCGACTTCGGGCCGCCCCCGGCGATCGTGTTGCCGAACAGCTCACGGGCCGCAGCCACCGTCGCGCTGAACGGGTTCCACTCGGCGACGTACTGGAGGAACCTCGGCATACCGTCGATCGGCACGAAGGCGTTCGAGATGAACGTCAGCGGGAACAGCCAGATCAGGCCACCCGAGGTGGCCGCCTCCGGGGTGCGGACGGACAGGCCGATCAGGGCGCCGATCCAGGTGAACGCGTAGCCGAGCAGCAGAAGCAGGGCGAACCCCGCCAGCACCTTGCCGAAGTTCTCGTGCGTACGCCAGCCGACGATCAGGGCCACGCCGGCCAGGACGGTCAGCGTCACCGCCGTCTGCACGAGGTCGGCGAGAGTACGGCCCGTGAGCACGGCGCCACGCGCCATCGGCAACGAGCGGAACCGGTCGATGAGCCCCTTGTGCATGTCGTCGGCGATCCCGGCGCCCGCGCCGGCGGTGGCGAAGGTCACCGTCTGCGCGAAGATGCCGGCCATCAGGAATTCCTTGTAGGCGCTCGCGCTGCCCGTGGGCGCACCCGGAACGTTGATGGACCCGCCGAAGACGTACGTGAAGAGGACCACGAACATCACCGGCTGGATGATCCCGAAGAGGATCATCTCGGGGATCCGGCTCATACGGATCAGGTTGCGGCGGGCGATGACCAGGGAGTCGGTGGTGCTGCTCACCGCGCCCCCTCCTTTCCGAAGCTCATGTGCGGGCCGAGGCCGCGCACGGACCGCGCCAGCGGGTTCGGGGTGCGCGGCGCGCTGGTGGAGACCGCGTCGGTCACCGTGGTCACTGGGACTCCTCTTCCTTCTCCTCGGCGGCGTGGCCGGTGAGGGACATGAACACGTCGTCGAGCGTGGGCCGGCGCAGACCGATGTCGTCGATCTCGATGCCGCGGGTGTCGAGCTCGCGGATGACCTCGGCGAGCAGCTTGGCGCCGCCGGTGACCGGTACGGTGATCCGCCGGGTGTGGTCGTCCACGGCGGCCTCGCCCTTGCCGAAGCCGCTCAGCACCTCGGTGGCGGTCACCAGGCGGTCGCGGTCGTGGACGACGACCTCGACCCGCTCACCGCCGGTCCGCGCCTTGAGCTCGTCCGAGGTGCCGCGGGCGATGACCCTGCCGTGGTCGATCACGCAGATGTCGTGGGCGAGGTGGTCGGCCTCCTCCAGGTACTGCGTGGTGAGCAGCAGCGTGGTGCCCCCGGCGACGAGGTCCTGGATGACCTCCCACAGCGCGAGGCGGTTGCGGGGGTCGAGGCCGGTGGTCGGCTCGTCCATGAACATCACGGGTGGTTTGACGACCAGCGCGGCGGCCAGGTCGAGCCGGCGCCGCATGCCGCCGGAGTAGGTCTTGGCCGTGCGGTCGGCGGCGTCGGCGAGGTTGAAGCGATCGAGCAGCTCCACCGCGCGGGCCTTGGCGTCCCGGGCGCTCATCTGGTACAGCTGGCCGACCATCTGCAGGTTCTCGCGGCCCGTGAGGTACTCGTCGACCGCCGCGAACTGACCGGACAAACCGATCTTCTTGCGCACCTCGTTGGGGTGCTTCAGCACGTCGACGCCGGCCACGACGGCCTTGCCGCTGTCGGGCCGCAGCAGCGTGGTCAGGACGCGCACTGCGGTCGTCTTCCCGGCCCCGTTGGGGCCGAGGAGGCCCAGGACGGTTCCCTCGGGAACGTCGAGGTCCACTCCGTCCAGTGCCCGTACGTCGCCGAAGGTCTTCACCAGACCTTCGGCATGGATGGCGCCTGGCATGCGATGTCTCCGATTCGGGGCTTGGGTTGCTTGGGGACTGCGGGCGGGCGGCCGTGCGGCAGCGCACCACGATGCTTCGCGAGCATCCCAGACGCGATATATCGCGTCAAGCGGATTGGCCCGTGCCCCGTCTCATAGGCCACGTGCGTCCACGCCTGCTCCACCTTCCGGCTCCATCACCCGCCTCCACCATGCCGCACACCACTGACAATCCGGCGGGACCGGCCTCACAGAAGCGCGTACCCCGCCGTCCGCAGCGCCTCCGCCACGGCGGCCCGGTGTTCGGGGCCGCGGGTCTCCAGTCGCAGTTCGACCTCGGCCTCGGTCAGCCCCAGCCGGGGATCCGTGCGCACGTGCCCGATGTCCACCACGTTCGCGTCACGCGCGGAAAGGATCCCCAGCAGCGCCGCGAGCGCCCCCGGCCGGTCCGTGAGCCGCAGCCGGAAGGACATGTAGCGCCCGGCGGCGGCCATGCCGTGCCGCAGGGTCCGCTCCATCAGCAGCGGGTCGATGTTGCCACCCGACAGCACCGCGACCACCGGCCCCTCGAAGGAGTCCGGCCGCGACAGCAGGGCCGCCACCGGACTCGCCCCGGCGGGCTCGACCACCAGCTTCGCCCGCTCCAGGCACAGCAGCAGCGCGCTGGACAACTCGTCCTCGGTGACCGTGCGCACCTCGTCCACCAGGTCGCGGACGATCGCGAACGGCACCTCCCCGGGGCAGCCCACCTTGATCCCGTCCGCCATGGTGATCGCCGACTCCAGCGCCACCGGCCGCCCCGCCGCAAGCGACGCCGGGTAGGCGGCCGCGCCCGCCGCCTGCACCCCGACGACCCGCACGTCCGGACGCACCGACTTCACCGCCACCGCCACACCGGCCGCGAGCCCGCCGCCGCCCATCCCCACGACGACCGTGCGCACCTCCGGGCACTGGTCCAGGATCTCCAGTCCCACCGTGCCCTGCCCGGCGACGACGTCGGGGTGGTCGAAGGGATGGATGAAGACCGCGCCGGTCTCCCACGCGTACTCCTGGGCGGCGCGCAGCGTCTCGTCCACCACGTGCCCGTACGACCGCACCTCGGCCCCGTACTCCCGGGTCGCCGCGACCTTCGGCAGCGGGGCGCCGGACGGCATGAACACGGTGGAGCGCACCCCGAGCAGCGACGCGGCCAGCGCCACGCCCTGCGCGTGGTTGCCCGCACTCGCCGCGACCACGCCCGCCGCGCGCTCCTCCGGCCGCAGGCCGGCGATCCGCACATACGCGCCGCGCACCTTGAACGAGCCCGTACGCTGCAGGTTCTCGCACTTCAGATGCACCGGCGCACCCACGAGCCGGGACAGGTACCGGCTACCCTCCAGTGGTGTCACGCGCGCCACACCGGACAGCATCTTGTGTGCGCCGCGCACGTCGTCGATGGTGACCGGACACGGCCGCGCGGCCACCGTCGTGCGAGTGGTGCGACGGGCCTGGCTTGCGAAACTTCCCATATGCCCAGTCTCGCAGCAGCGCCCGCCGACCGGACGAAGCGCTCGGTTTTCCGCGCCGGGGTACCGGGCTGACACTCTCCGCGTACTCTTCTCCCAACCTTCGCAGGACCGACAGAACGCGAGCTTCCGGCCATGCCCAAACCTTCGGAGATCACGACCGACCTCCTGGAGCGCCTGCAGCACGAGGTGGCGCTCTTCGCCCGCCGTGCGGAACAGACGCGCCTCGGTGGCGTCGGCAAGGCCCGCAACTCCATGGACCGGGCCGCCTACCTGCTGCTCCACCGCCTGGACAACGAGGGCCCGATGGGTGTGAAGGCGCTCGCCGAAGGCATGGGCATCGACTCCTCCACCGTCACGCGGCAGGTCGCCCCGCTCGTCGACAGCGGACTGGTCAAGCGCACCTCCCACCCCGAGGACGGGCGGGCGGTCGTGCTCGCGCTGTCGCCGCGCGGGCGTTCGCGTCTGGAGGAGGTCCGCAGTTCGCGGCAGCGACTGATGGAGGTCGTCACCGAGGAGTGGACGCCGCAGGAGCGTGAGGCCTTCACCGACCTCCTCGCCCGGTTCAACTCCGCGCTGGCGCAGCACCACGCGTCCGTCACCCAGGGGACCGAGCAGAACTCCTGAGCCCGGCAGGACTCTTGACCTGAGGTCGCCGTCTGCCGTCCCATGTCGCTGTGGGAGAGCGCCGGGAGGCAGCGGAGCGCCTGCGCGAAGCCGAGTTCCAGGCCTTCGCGGCGGGCGCGACAGGGCGGTTGCTGCACATCGCCGTCCTGCTCACGGGGGACCGGACGGAGGGGGCCGAGCTGCTGTGCGCCGCCCTGTCGCGCGCCTACGCCGACTGGTTCCGGATGCGCGGCGAGGACCCCTACGCCTTCACCCGGGCCGAGATGGTCCGCCGCTTCGCTCAACGGCCCTGGTGGCGGCGCCCACGGGGCGGGGTGCTGGGCACCCTCACCGCACGGGAGCGGCTGGTGATCGTCCTGGGGCTGTACGAGGGCCTCGCCGAGGAACAGGCCGCCGCGCAGCTCGGCATGCCGCCGGAACGCGTGCGGGTGGTGGCGCTGCGGGCCACCGCGGCCCTGCACGCCCGGCCCGCCGACGCCGGCCCGACGCCCCAGGTGCGGGAGCCCGCGCCATGAGCGCGGTGGCGGCGCTGCGGGCCACCGCGGCCCTGCACGCCCGGCCCGCCGACCCCGGCCCGACGCCCCAGGTGCGGGAGCCCGCGCCATGAGCGCGGTGGCGGCGCTGCGGGCCACCGCGGCCCTGCACGCCCGGCCCGCCGACCCCGGCCCGACGCCCCAGGTGCGGGAGCCCGCGCCATGAGCGCCTACGGCCGCAAGGAGGACGAGGTCCGCCGACTGCTCGGCGGGCCGTACCCGGCCGTCCCCGTTGACCTCGCCCCGCGTGCTGCCGAGCGTGGGCGCCGCATCCTGGCCCGGCGGCGCGTGCGGCACGCCGTGCTGTGGACACTGCTCGTCGTGGGGGTCGTCGTCGCGCTCGTCCTTGCAGCGCTGTGGTCGTCGACGGCGCAGCCGCTGGAAACCACCCCGGACACCTGGTGACCCGGTCCCGGGGGCGTTGCGCCTGGGGCGCGCACCGCGTGCGGGCCGCATCGCGCCGACGCGCTCGGCGAGCGGCCGGGTCGCCGTCGCGCTCGTCCTTGCAGCGCTGTGGTCGCCGACGGCGCAGCCGCTGGAAACCACCCCGGACACCTGGCGATCCGGTCCAGGGCGGTGCGCCTGCGGCGGGCGGTTGTCCCACGTCCAGCGGGTGCGCCCACCCGGCGCCGTCGGTGCGGGGCTGCGCGCGGTGCGGGGTGGGGCCGGGTGCGGGGCCTTCGGGGCTGGACGTCCTGGACTGTCATATTTACGTGCGTGGCGGGCACCTTCGCCGGTCACCCCGGATGCCGCACACAAATATGCCGCAGCGTCCAGAACATCCACCCTCCCCCAGCCTTCGGCCGGGGGTGCCCCCAACGACCCCACCCCCTCCCTTGACGGGCGACTGACCCTCGGTGGGTTGTCAGCACAGGTGCGGCGACCTCAGACCGCCTCCTCACCTCCCAACCGGCCGTCACTCCCCCCCGGTGGGAGGCGGTGTGGCGGGATCCCCGCAGGAGGCGATCGGCAGAACCGGTGCCGGATGCCACAGGGGTGAACCGCGAGCGCCGGGGGCCCCCGCGCCGAAGGCTGGGGGAGTGCGAGGCCCGCACTGACTGCGCCGGGCAACGGGGGAACGGCCCGCCGCGGGCGGGAGGAACCCGCACGCGGCGGTCGGGCAGCCCGGCGCAGCCGCAGCGTTACGCGCCCAGGGCCTGGCGGAGGTCCTCCAGGAGGTCGTCGACGGACTCGATGCCCACCGAGAGCCGCACCAGGTCCGCCGGGACCTCCAGCGCGGAGCCCATGACCGAGGCGTGCGTCATGCGGCCAGGGTGCTCGATGAGGGACTCGACGCCGCCTAGGGACTCACCCAGCGTGAACAACCGCGCCCGGTTGCAGACCTCGACGGCCGCCTCCTCGCCGCCCGCGACGCGGAAGGAGACCATCCCGCCGAACCGCTTCATCTGCTTGGCCGCGACGTCGTGCCCCGGGTGCTCCGGCAGCCCCGGGTAGAAGACCTGGGTGACCTTCGGGTGCAGCGACAGCAGCTCCGCGACGCGCGCCGCGTTCTCGCTGTGCCGGTCCATGCGGACCGCGAGCGTCTTGATGCCCCGCATCACCAGCCACGCGTCGAAGGGGCCGGCGACCGCGCCCATCGCGTTCTGGTGGTAGGCCAGTTCCTCGCCGAGCGCCGCGTCGGCCGCGACCAGCGCGCCGCCGACGACGTCGGAGTGCCCGCCCATGTACTTGGTGGTGGAATGCACGACGACGTCGGCGCCGAGGGCCAGCGGCTGCTGCAGGTAGGGGCTGGCGAAGGTGTTGTCGACGACGAGCCGGGCGTCCGCGCCCTGGGCGATGTCCGCGAGGGCGGCGATGTCGGTGATGCCGAGCAGCGGGTTGCTGGGCGTCTCGACCCAGATCACCTTGGTCTCGGGCCGCAGCGCGGCCCGCACCGCCGCCGGGTCGGCGGTGTCGGCGACCGACCACCGCACGCCCCAGCGCTCGACGACCTTCGCGAAGAGCCGGAAGGTGCCGCCGTACGCGTCGTTGGGGATCACCACGTGGTCGCCGGGCTTCAGGACCGTGCGCAGCAGGCAGTCCTCGGCGGCCAGGCCGGAGGCGAACGCCAGGCCGCGGCGGCCGCCCTCGAGTGCCGCGAGGTTCTCCTCCAGCGCGGTGCGGGTGGGGTTGGCGGAGCGGCTGTACTCGTAGCCGCCGCGCAGGCCGCCGACGCCGTCCTGCTTGTACGTGGAGACCTGGTAGATCGGCGTGACCACGGCCCCGGTCCGGGCGTCGGCCGGCTGGCCCGCGTGGATCGCGAGGGTCTCGAAGTTCTGGTGCTGCTGCTCGCTCATACCGCCGAGCGTAGTGCGAGCCGCGGGCCCGGACGGTGCCGGCCGGGCCCGCGTACGCTTGCTCACCATGGAACTCCTGTGGGTGCTGTACGGCGTTCTGCTGGTCGCCGCGATCGTGCTGGTGCCCCGCATGCTGCGGGGCCGCGGCATGGGGGCCGTCGCCGCGGTCGATCCCGCCCGGTACGGCTTCGTGCCCCGCGAGGACATCGACATCCGCCTGCCGGGGCCGGACGACGAGTTGACGCAGGCGCTCACCGTGACCCAGCGCACCCAGGACTGGCGCGCCGTCGCCGCCCTCCTCAAGGGCACCCCGGCCGAGGGCGAGCTCCGCTGGCAGCGGGTGCAGACCCTGGCGGGCGCCGCGGCGGTCGAGCTGGCCCAGTCCCCCGGCACGGGCGCGGCGTGGCTGCGCACCTGGCGGGTCGAGGACGCCAAGGACGCCGGTGGAGCGGCCGTCCACGCCGTGTTCCTGGTGCAGCGGGCCCGGCGCGAGCCGGCCGGCTCCCCGGACGTGCCGATGATCCTCGAGGAGGCCCGTACGGTCGCCGGCGAGGCCGCGCTGCTCGCGCCCGGCGATCCGGTGCCGTACATCGCGGCGCTCGCCGCCGACGGGGACTTCGCCGCCGCCTGGGAGAAGATCACCTCCCGGGCCCCGTACCACATGGGTGCCCACCTGACCGCCCTGGCCCGCCTCCCGGAGGACGGCGCGCGCGACTTCGCCGAGCGGGCCGCCTCCGACGCGCCCCAGGGCAGCCTGCTGCCGGCGCTGCCGCTCTTCGAGGTCTTCGCGCACCTGCCGGACGTCATCCTCGTGCGCAGCTTCTACGAGAGCGAGGTCGTCTCACGCGCCATCGGCGGCGCCCTCTACGCCACCCAGCACGCCTCCCCCTCCGACCCGGTGCTGCCCGTGGTGCGGCACCTGCTGGCGGCCTTCCTGCTGCGGGCCGAGCGCTTCCAGGAGGCGGTCGAGCAGTTCCGCGCCGTGGACGGCTACGCGGGCGCGGCTCCCTGGTCCTACGACGCCGACCCCGCCGCGGCGTACGCCGCCCAGCGGGCGCAGGCGCTCGCGGGGCTGGAGTGGAGTTCCGTGCGCGGGCGCGCCCGGTGACACCGCGCCTGCCCACCCGCGAAGAGGCGATACCGGGCCGCCCCGCGCCCCTGTACACGGTTCCCGTCGGGCACACCGTGCTCGGCCGGCCCCTCACCGGCCCCTACCCGTCCGACCTGGAGGTCGCCGACTTCGCGCTGGGCTGCTTCTGGGGCGCCGAGCGCGTCTTCTGGCGCACGCCCGGCGTGTGGACGACACTCGTCGGCTACGCGGGCGGCTACACGGAGAACCCGACGTACGAAGAGGTCTGCAGCGGCCTCACCGGCCACGCCGAGGTCGTGCGCGTCGTCTTCGACCCGGCACTGATCACGTACGCGGAACTGCTGGCGGTGTTCTGGGAGGCCCACGACCCCACCCAGGGCCACCGCCAGGGCAACGACATCGGCACCCAGTACCGCTCGGCGGTGTACACCCACTCCCCCGAGCAGTTCGCCACCGCCCTCGCCTCCCGCGACACCTACCAGCGCGCCCTGCACGCGAGGGGCCACGGCACCATCACCACGTCGATCGTCGCCGCGGGCCCCTTCCACCCCGCCGAGGCGTACCACCAGCAGTACCTGGACAAGAACCCCGGCGGCTACTGCGGTATCGAGGGGACAGGGGTCTCGTGCCCGGTCGGCATCGCGAAGACGCCCGCAGAGTGAGCGGCGCCATGCGCCCCGACCCGGCGCACGCGCGGATGACCGCGCTGTGGCGGCGTCGAGAACCCGCCGGGCCGGTGCTGCCGTGGGAGCTGAAGTCGGTGTACTACGACCGCTGGGTGCGCTTCCACAGCCTGCCGGGATCGAAACGCCTTGCTGAGGACGAGGCCGAGTACGCCGTTGTCCTCGACCGCTACAACACCGTTCTCGACGCGCTCTTCTCGGGCGGCGACGTGTACGTGGTCACCATCGACTGGGCCGACCCGTCCGAGCCGACGCAGTGGTCGGCGCACCGCGCCGACCTCCATCCGGAGGGAACGCTGTGGACCACCCTGGACGACACCGATGATCCAGATCCGGACTTTCATACCCGCTGGTACTTCTACGCCGACCGCCGCCGCTGGCAGCGAGGTTGCCTCGACCCTCTGCTGCGCGCCGTCGCGGACGACACCCTGCCCGGCGCTTTCGTGGCGGACACCGAACTCGCGCGCATCCACCACCCGTACGACGGCGGTGCCGACGTCGTCCTTGCCACCCCCGAGGAAAGAGACCGGTTCCGCGGCCGCTACTCCACCTGGCTGTCCGCCCACCCCTCGGGTTACTGATCAGCCCGGGTCGTAGCCGTAGACCCGCTTCGCATCCGGATGGAGCTCGTCGTGGTGAGAGCTTGCAGCTGCCCCGAGGGGCTGCGGATATGACCGCGCGCCCCCCACCGCGCCCTCACACGGCCGGTGCCGGGCCGCTGCTCGCGCGCACCTTGAGTTCGGGGCCGAGCAGGCGGACCTCCTCCGTCGGGCTGCCGGCCAGCTTGGCGATGACGAGCTCGACCGCGTTCCGGCCCATCTGCTGCGCGGGGATGGCGACCGAGGTGAGCTGGGGGGCGGCCTGGGTGGCCACCTGGTCGGGGCAGACGGCGACGACGGAGACGTCCTCGGGCACGGCGCGACCCTGCTGGCGCAGGAGCGCGAGGAGGGGGGCGATGGCGGACTCGTTCTGGACGACGAGCGCGGTGGTGTCGGGGCGTTCCTCGAAGATGCGCGAGAGGGTGCCCGCGGTGGACTCGTAGTTGCCCTCGCAGGGGCGGTGGATGAGCCGGATCCCACGGGCGGCGGCCTGGGTGCGCAGGCCCTGGAGGGTGCGCTCGGCGAAGCCGGTGTGGCGCTGGTAGACCGCGGCGGCCTCGCCGACGACGGCGACGGAGCGGTGACCGAGGTCGGCCAGGTGGTCGGCGCACAGCGCGCCGGTGGCGACGAAGTCGAGGTCCACGCAGGTGAGTCCGGTGGTGTCGGCGGGCAGTCCGACGAGCACGGCGGGACGGTCCCCGGCACGCAGCAGCGGGATGCGTTCGTCCTCCAGCTCGACGTCCATGAGGATCATCGCGTCCGCCAGTCCGCTGGCCGCGACCCGGCGGACCGCGGTGGGGCCTTCCTCGCCGGTGAGCAGCAGCACGTCGTGGCCGTGCCGGCGGGCCGTCGTGGCGACGGCCATCGCGATCTCCATCATGACGGGGACGTACATGTCGGTGCGGAGCGGCACCATGAGCGCGATGATGTTCGAGCGGCTGCTGGCCAACGCCCGCGCGCCCGCGTGCGGGTGGTAGCCGAGTTCCTGGATGCTCCGTTCGACCCGGCGCCGCGTGTTCTCGGAGATCGACCGCTTGCCGCTCAGGACATATGAGACGGTGCTGGCGGAGACCCCGGCGTGCCGGGCCACCTCGGCGAGTGTGACCATCCGTTTCTCCGCCCCTCACTGGGTGTCGAAGCGCTTCGACGAAAGAGGCTATAGGAGCCTCATCCGACTGTCCAGGCGGGCGTCGAATCGCTTCGACAACGGATTCCCCTGCGCCCCTGACCGGTCGTCCGGCCGTGGGTGCCGACGCCCCCTCCCGTCGTCCACCGCGCGACCGCACCCGCCCCGTGCGGCACTGCCGGCGGTGCGGGTGCGGCGGTCCTCAGCTGCCGGGTGTGTAGTGGCCGGGGACCATGCGGGTGGAGACCCCGATGCGGTTGAAGGCGTTGATCGCGACGATCGCGCCGACCAGGTGCGCCAGTTCGGTCTCGTCGAAGTGCTCCGCGGCCCTCGCGTACACCTCGTCCGGCACGAAGCCGTCGGTGACCACGGTGATCGCCTCAGTGAGCTCGATAGCGGCTGCCTCCCTCGCCGTGTAGAAGTGCCTCGCCTCCGTCCAGGCGGCGAGCTGGATGATGCGCTCCGCCGACTCGCCGGCGGCCAGCGCGTCCTTGCTGTGCATGTCCAGGCAGAAGGCGCAGTGGTTGATCTGCGACGCGCGGACCTTCACCAGGTGCAGCAACCCGCTGTCGACCCCGCGCCCCGCCGCCCAGTCCAGACGGGCCAGCGCCTTGAAGGCCTCAGGGGCCAGCTTCGCCCAGTCCATGCGCGCCGCGTGCTCCGGAAGGCGGGTGGTGCTCTCATGTGCTTCGTTCATCGTCATGCCTCAACGCTACGAACCAAGTGGTATGGGGTCGCGGTCCAATATCGCACCATGCGCCTGGACCAATTTCCGGGTCGACAACGCTGCCCCGACTCCTCCGGGGTGTCCGGCGATACGCCGGTCAGTCAAGGGGGTTCGGCGTTGCGGGGTCCCCTCGGGCCGGGGTACGCGCGGTCCCGCCGACGGGCAGGGTGCGCTGGGGCGTCCGGAGCCGCCGGAGGAACACGTGGTGGAACACGGCCCCGAGGATCGCTCCGAGGATCGGCGCGACGAGATATGCGGCGAGGTCGGTGGTCTGCCCGGAGAACGCGGCGGGACCGAACTGACGGGCCGGGTTGACCGAGCCGCCGCTGGCGGGACCGAAGAGGGCTATGACCAGACCGACGGCGGTGCCGATGGCGTACGGAAGCAGGCGGAGGTGACGGGGCCGCACGACGAAGTACGCGACCACAAGGGTGAGTGCGGCCATGCCCCCGGTTTCGGCGAGGAAGACCGGAACCGGCTCCCAGGTGGGGGCGGGCCGGATCACCGCATGCGCCACCGACGGGAGGGCGACCGCACGCCCCCACACCAGGCGGGCGAGGCCCGTCCCGGCCGCGGACCCCGCGAGCTGGGCGACCGCGTAGGGCAGGACACGGCGGCCGGGAAACGCGCCCATCAACCACAGGGCGACCGTCACGGCCGGATTGACGTGCCCCCCGCTGCGCCGCCCGGGAGGACTCAGGATGAGGCCGGTCAGGATCGCACCGCTGACGGCGCCGATGACGGCGAGCGCCGGCCCCAGATCGGCGATGTAGAGAGCGGAGTCCGGGTCGCGCAGCCATCGGACGACGGTTACCGCCAGGAACAGCAGGATCGTGGTGAGGAGGAACTCATCGGCGGCACGGGCCAGGGCCGGCCGGCGTCCGAGAGCGAGGAGGGTACGCACCGTGTTCTCCTGGTGTGGCGGTCGATTCCGGGGAAGGCGCACGCGGGGGCGTGCGGCGCGTCCGCCGGCCGTGCCCATGGCGTGCCGCTGTACCGCCGGGACGGACGAACTGCGGGCCGCGCCGGGCCGGGCCGGTGCCGACACGAACTGCCCGTCCGGGCCCGCGGCCATGGGGGGCGGTCCCTCGCGGCGCATCCTCGGGACCGGGAGTACATCGGGCGGCTCCGGAACCGGGCGGGCGCGGCCCGCTCCGGCGACCATCCGCGGCCCCGCCCACTGGGCGGCGTCGGCCGGGTCACCGGTCCCGCGGGGGAACGGGCTGACACGTGCGTCGACGGCAGGGCCGCCCCCCATGCCCCGCGCCGGAGGGCGGGCCATGGGGTCCTGTGCCTCGTTGGACGTCATGTCTCCGACGCTACGAACCAAGTGGTACTGAAGTAGGGTCCAATGACATGAAAGATCTACGGACCAATTCTCCGACGGACCCGCCGGCGCTCGGCGCCGACCTCCATCTCGAGCTGCGCGGACCCACGCTGCGCGGCGGGCTCACGGAGGCGCTGCGCGAGGCCGTACGGACGGGGCGCCTGGCGTCCGGCACCCGGCTGCCGCCGTCCCGCACGCTCGCCGCGGACCTCGGTGTCTCCCGCAACACCGTCGTCGAGGCCTACGCGGACCTGGTCGCCGAGGGCTGGCTCACCGCCCGGCAGGGTTCCGGGACCCGGGTGGCCTCCAGGGCCGAGCCGCACAGTCCCCCGACCGGCGGTCCCCGGACGCGGTCCGTCCGGACCGGCCCTCGGTACGTCATGCAGCCCGGTTCACCGGACCTCGCGATGTTCCCCCGCGCCCAGTGGCTCGCCGCCGCCCGCCGGGCCCTGACCGCCGCTCCGAACGACGCCCTGGGCTACGGCGACCCCCGCGGCCGCCCGGAACTGCGCGCCGCCCTCGCGGACTACCTGGCACGGGCCCGCGGGGTCTACGCCGAGCCCGATCGGATCGTCGTCTGCTCCGGCTTCCACCACGGACTGGCCCTGACCGCGCAGGTGCTCCGGGCCCGCCAGGTGCGAGCGGTGGCCGTCGAGGCGTACGGTCTCGACCTCTACCGGGATCTCCTGACCAACGCCGGCCTGCGCACCCCACCGCTGTACGTCGACGAACACGGCGCGCACACGGGCGATCTGGCGCATCTGCGGGATGTGGGCGCGGTGTTGCTGACACCCGCCCACCAGTACCCGACAGGGGTCGCCCTCAGCCCGGAGCGCCGCACGGAGGCCGTCGCGTGGGCACGGGACACCGGTGGCCTGATCCTGGAGGACGACTACGACGGCGAGTTCCGCTACGACCGCCAGCCCGTGGGCGCTCTCCAGGGCCTCGATCCGCGCCGGGTGGTGTACTTCGGCTCGGCGAGCAAGTCCCTCGCGCCGGGGGTGCGGCTGGGCTGGATGGTGCTCCCGGACGGGTTGGTCCCCGAGGTCGTGGAGGCCAAGGGGTACGGCGACTACATGTCCAGCGCGCTCGAGCAGTTGACCCTGGCCGACTTCATCGCTTCGGGCGCCTACGACCGGCATGTGCGCTCGATGCGGCAGCGCTACCGGCGCCGCCGCGACCAGTTGGTCACGGCCCTGGCCGAGCGGGCCCCCGAAGTCCGCGCGGCCGGTATGGCGGCAGGGCTGCAGGTCGTCCTCGAACTCCCCAGGGGCACGGAGACCGCTGTCGTCCAAGCCGCAGCACGGCAGAACCTCGCGGTCAGCGGCTTGCGGGAGTTCGCCCACGAGGGGATGCCGTCCGGCCGGCCCCTGCCGCAGCCGGATGCCCTGGTGGTCAACTACGCCGCTCCATCGGACAGCGCGTGGGCGGGTGCGCTGGAGACCCTGTGCCGCGTGTTGCCCTGAGCGGCGTCCCCGGCCCGGGTGCGCTTGTCCTCCTCCAGGTGGGCGAGTGCGGCAGCCTCGGTGTCGGCGACGAAAAGCATCTCCGTCAGGGGCACCGGCAGGAACCCCTCCTCGTCCATCCGCCGGAGCTGACGGATCAACCCGTCGTAGAAGCCGCCCGTGTTCAGCAGCACGACGGGCTTGTCGTACAGTCCGTGCTTCCTCAGCTCCAGAACCTCCGTCGCCTCGTCCAGGGTTCCCACACCGCCGGCCATCACGACGACCGCGTGCGATGCGGCCAGCAGCAGCGCCTTGCGTGAGGCGAGGTCCTCGGCGAAGACCATCTCGTCGGCGTCCTGCCTGGCCCAGTCCCGCAGAAAGGCCACTGAGACGCCCATGAGCCGGCCGCCCGCTTCCCGGACCGCGTCGGCGACGACCTTCATCAGCCCGGTGTCGGATCCGCCCCATACCAGGGTGTGACCCGCACGGCCGACGAGCGTCCCGAAAGCGCGGGCCGACCGGATGTAGCGCTCGTCGAGGTCACCGGCGGACAGGAAGACGCAGATGTTCATGGCGGTGGGCGCTTTCGTCGTCATGGTGCGAACGTATCGGGCGGGCCGCCTCGAGCCGCGGACCATTCTCCGGGTGAACTACCGGACCACTTAGCACGGCTGACCTCAGTCCATCTCCATCGCGAAGCCGGTGCGCCACGAAGCGCGCTCGGGCCACCACCCGCGCGAGCGGGCGAGACGGTTGGACGCGCCGCGTGCCCAGTCCAGGCGTCCCGGTACGGGCGCAGGGGCCGGCAGACCCAGCGCGGAGGCCAGGGCCGCCACCCACGCATGTCCCTCCGCCGGTTCGTCGTCGACCACGTTGACGGGACCCGAGGGCCAGTGGAGCGCGGCCACGGCGGCCCGGGCGGCGTCCCGGACATGCAGGAACGACGTCACGGAACGGTCCGGCTCGATGCTTCCGAGGAAGCGGGCCGACGGATCCCCGGCCAGAGCCGCGGCGACAGGGCCGCCGGGCGCGTACCAGGTGCCCGGGCCGTAGAGGATGCCGTAGCGGAGCAGCACAGCCGTCTCCAGTTCGGCTGCCTTCTCCTCCAGATCCCGGACACCTTCCACCATCCCTCCCCGTGGCGCCGCCGCCCCCGTATCGAGCGGTGTGCTCTCGTCGGCCGGCCCCTCCCCGGGCGTGTACGCCCATGCGATCGACTGGGCCACGATCCTGGTCACGCCGGCGGACAGGGCCGCGTCCACCAGGGCCGCCGTCCCCTCACGCCGCAGCCGGTTCGTCGCCTCCCCGTCGGCGTCCGAAAGGTCGGTGAGCTGGTGGATCACCGCATCCGGTGCGGCCGCCGTCATGGCGCGGCCCAGCGTGTTCCGGTCGAAGACATCCGCCTGCACGGCGGACGCACCCTGCTGCCGGATCCGCTCGACACCCGCCGGGGTACGCGAGATCCCCGTGACGTGGTGCCCCTCGGCCAGCAGCAGCGGCACGAGCCGGCGCCCGACCGCCCCAGTGGCACCGGCGACGAAGACATGCATGGCAACGCTCCTTTGATCGGGCGGGGACCGTCTCCTGCGAAGTGGGCGGCCTCACGTCGTATCCGCCACGCTATGCCGCGCGTGGCACCAGGGCCGGGTCCATTTCCACAGGGCGATCCCGGTCCAATCGGGCGTGCCGCCGTTCCCGCGGCTCGTCGCCGCGTCGCACGTGTCCACGACGCGCGGCTGCGGCCATGGCGCGGAAGGCGCCATGCGATTCAGTCGGTTCGGGCGTCGTAGGTCCGCTGGTGGCTGCGGATCTCCCCGTGCCGCTCGGCCGACCAGGCCGCCAGATCCAGCACCGTGGACAGCAGCGAGGTGCCGAGCGCGGTCAGGGTGTACTCCACGCGTGGCGGCACCTCGGCGTACGCCGTGCGGTCGACCAGTCCGCTGCGCTGGAGCTGCTTGAGGGTGAGGGTGAGCATGCGCTGGGAGATGCCCGGGATGGCGTGCGCGAGGTCGGAATAGCGCACGGGTCCGTCGGAGAGCGTGCCGATGATCAGCACGCTCCACTTGTCGCCGACCAGGTCGAGAATCTCGCGGATGAAGTCCGCGTCCCCGTCGCCCCAGTGCGCGCAGGGGCCGGGGACACGCCGCACGCTCGCCCGCACGTTCACGCGTCCCTGCCGCATCTCGCTGCCCGTACCCATGTCGGCCGCCCCTCGCTCCTGAATCACGCACATGAATGTGCCTTTTGTATCGCTTCTCACACTAATGCAAGGTGTGGCTACGCACAGAAAGTGAGTGACGAGAGGAGCCGACATGCGGATCGAGTTCTGGTCCGACATCGTCTGCCCGTACCGCGGATCGACCGACCGCCGGCAGGCCCTCGGCGAGGACGCGGCCGCCTGCGGCCCGGACGTCTGCACGGCCCCCCGGCACCCCCCGCCCTGACGACACCGCCTGCCGAGCGGACTTCGGCAAGCGGCCACCACCCCACACCCACGCAAACGAGAGAGCCACCATCATGTCCTACCTCCTGCGCATCGACGCCTCGACCTCCGGCCAGGCCTCCTTCTCCCGGCAGGTCGCCGATTCCTTCACCGCCGCGTGGCCCGGCGACATCGTCCGCCGCGACCTCGCGCTCGACCCCGTCGGCCACCTGGACGCGGCGGGCATCCTTGCCCGTACGACCCCCGCCGACGAACACACCCCGGAGCAGAAGGCGGCCACCCGGCTCCAGGACGAACTGGTGGAGGAGTTCCTCGGCGCCGACGCCTACCTCTTCGCCGTACCGCTCTACAACTACGCGATGCCGTCGGTCTTCAAGGCGTGGCTGGACCACATCATGATCGTCGGCAGGACGTTCGGACTGGCGGGTCCGGCACCCACCGCCGGCCGCCCCGCCGTCGTCGTATCCGCCCGGGGCGGCGGCTACGGTCCCGGCGCGCCGCAGCACGGCAAGGACTTCCTGATGCCGGCGTTGCAGAGCATCCTCGGCGATCCGAAACTGATGGCCCTGGACGTCCGTCCCGTCACACCCGAACTGACCTACGCGCGCACCGTGCCGTCGCTGATGCACCTGCTCCCGCAGCATCGCGCCTCGCTCGAGGAGGCGCACACGCAGGCGCGTCTGCAGGCGGTGGAGATCGCCGGGCTCACCGCGCCCCGGGCGACCACCTAAGGCCGCGGGAGGAGGGCAGCGCCTCCCGCTCCGCTGCCGCGACCGTCCGAACCAGCGGTGACGAGGTCCCGAGCGGCGGAGGAGAGCCCCGTGCGAAACTGCTGCCGCCGATGGCACGGCGCCCACAGTGCCTTGCCCCGCAACCGGGCGCATGCCCGACCGGGCCGCGCCTACGGCAGATTGACGGACATCCGGGGCGCGGGCCGCCGGGAACGTCGGCGCCCGGCGGTCAGGCTCCCTGCGGGGACGCCGGTGGGGGCAGGGGTACGGTGCAAGAGGTGGGGGGACGCGGTATGGCGGACGGAACGCCCGGGAGCGGCGGTTGGGGCTCCTGGCACGGGACCGGCGGCGGCACGGGCGGGGGCGGCTTCGGGCCGCCGCCGCCCCCCTACCCCCCGCGGCCCCACCAAGCGACGCCCTGGTACCCACCGCACCCCGGGCACCCGGCGCCGCCGCCCCGGCGGCGCGGCCCGCTGCCGATCGTCGCCGGGCTCGTCACCGCGTCCCTCGTCGCCGGCCTCCTCATATGGGCGCCCTGGAGCGGTGACGGCTCCGGCGGCGCCGGGCCCGGCCCGGCCGCGGCGCGCCAGGACCCGGCCGCCGAGGCCGAGCGGATGCTGCGGGAGGCCGCGGAGACCATGGGGAATGCCCAAGTGGTGTCCTACCGGGGCGCCTTCTCCCTCGACAGCGGGGCGAGGACCCCGTTCGACCTGCAGACCGCACCCGGCGGCTGGGGCCGGGGCTCGCTGCAGGACCAGGGCTCGACCGTGCGGCTGCTCACCACCGACGACCACCGCCTGGCCAAGGCCGGGAAGGCGTACTGGAAGGACCGCGGCTACACGGGCGACCCCCTCGACCGGATCGACGGACGCTGGCTGAACTCCGCCGCCGACCTGCCCGAGATCGACGACCTGACGACCCCGCTGGACCCGGCCAACGTCGCCGCCCTGCTCCGGGACGCCGCCGACCGCGGACGCCCGGACGCCGTCACCTCCTCCACGGTGGCCGGACGGCCCGTCAAGGTGCTGAG
This sequence comes from Streptomyces sp. ME19-03-3, assembly GCA_033793685.1. GTDB lineage: Bacteria > Actinomycetota > Actinomycetes > Streptomycetales > Streptomycetaceae > Actinacidiphila. The sequence continues at coordinate 118,437 of JARAXD010000003.1, forward strand.
CACGACCGCCGGCCGCTTCTGGATCAGCGACTCCGCCCCCCGCACCCTGCTGCGCCTCGCCACCGGCGACGCCCTCGCCGCCTCGGGGCCGCTGCCCCTGCCCGACGGCCTGGACACCACGGTCAACGAGCTCACCGGCGCCGAACGCGCGACCTTCACAGCCGCCTACGACCGCGACCTCGTCGCACTGAGGACCGCCGTCGACCCGGCCGTCAGCTTCGGCACCGCGGGGAAGGCCCGCTTCACCCCCTGCGGGAACAGCCGTTGCACGGCCCGCTTCACCGTGCAGAACTCCGTGCACGGCGCGCCGGGTGGCGAGGCCGGCGACACCGTCCACGCGGAGATCAGCATCGACATCACCCTCGACGGCCGCAAGGTGAAGACCTGTTCCTTCCACAAGAAGATGAAGCCCTTCGGCACGGTGTCGCTCACCTGCACGGCCACCTACCAGGCCGCGACCACCAGAGCCCACACCGTCCGCGGGCTCCCGCAGGCCTGGGCGCGGGCGGTGCCCGACGACGAGATCGCCCGGTTGCGCGCCGACTTCGCCAAGGGCGGCGTGGACGACGAGGCCGCCTGAGCGGGACGGCTTCGCCTGTGCGCGGCCCAACCGGCGACGGCTCAGCTTCTCCACCGGCGCCCCGCTCCCGCCCCCCGCGGAGGCAGCCTCGTGGCGCCGGTCGCGGCCTCGCGGTCGCCTCAACGGTCTCCTCGGCGGCACCACCACGGCCGCGGGACCGTCCCCGAGGGCGGTGCGCGCCGCACGGCATGGCCGCCGCTTTGTCCCGCTGGCCGGGTACGGGTGGGGTGTGCCGCCGCGCAACCGGGGCGGACCCCACCGGATGCCGGGACTCCGGGGGCCGGTGGTCCGGTACGGCGTGGTGGTGGCCGGGGTCCGGCCGTGCAGCGGACCCGATAAGAACCGTCTTCGAAGGACGGGAATCCCCCTCCCCTCCCCACCCATCACCTGATCGGGTGATCTGAGCCGAAGGGGTGGGGATGGGGCGGTATGGTCGCGGCAGGAACACCACACAGACGACGGCCCCGGCAGGGACGGCAATCCCGGCCGGGGCCTGACCAGTTAAGGAAGCAAGACCTTCCCCATGGCTGACACCCAGTTTAATGCTCCCCCACGCCCCCGCGCCGGGACTCAAGCCGCCGGCGTCGTCCACGTACGCCGCCGCCTCACGGCGAACTTCACGATCCTCTCCAACCGTCTCGCCCAGCGCCCCGGCAGCGCGGTCACGGTCGGCGTCGGCGTGTATCTCCTCTCCGTCCCGGACGGCGTGCCCGTCAGCATCGACGCGCTGCGCGCGCACTTCACGGAGAGCCGGGAGCGGCTCGCCCGGGCACTGAACGAGCTGGAGGCGGAGGGATTCCTGGAGCGGATCGTGGTCCGCGAGGAGAACGGGCGGATCCGCACCCGGACCTACGTCCACGACGTGCCGCGCACGGACGCGCCGGCAGCGCCGCACGCCCTCGTGCCCGCACCCGCCCCGGCCGAAGTCGCCGCCCACGCCTTCGAGGACGCGCCCGGCACAGCGCGGGAAGCCCTCCCCGAGGCCGCTCCTCCCCGCGAGGACGTCCCTGCTGCGGACGGCCCTCCTGCGCACGGCCTTGGTGCCGACGCCCTCGCCGAAGCCGCCGAGGCCGTCCTGGCGTCCCTCCGCGTACGCGATCCCCGCCTGCTGCTCTCCCGCCGTGACATCGCCCGCCTGGCTCCCGGTGTCGCCGAGTGGCTCCGCCTCGGTGCCGAGCCCCAGCGCATCGCCGAGGCCCTCGCGGCGGACCTGCCCGCCGCCCTGACCCATCGTCCGGCCGGCCTGCTCGCCTACCGCCTGCGCTCGTGGGAGCCGCCCGCTGCCACGGCGTCACCCCGAGCGGCCGTCCCCTGGCAGTCCTGCGACTCCTGCGAACGCCCCTTCCGCGGACACGCCCCGGCCACCTGCCGGGAGTGCCTCGCGGAAGCGGCATGACGCCGCCCGGCCGGGATCAGCGACCGGCGACCGGTCGACAGGGCGTCGGAGGAGAACGGCTGCCGTGCGTGATCACATGGCGTAGCTACCGGAGCGGCCCTCGCTCGTCGATGTGGACAGTGGGCTCCGACAGGAACACGTCGGCGTCCACCGGGCCGAAGGCGATGTTGAAGGTGTCCAGCCAGTACGACCAGTCGCGCACACCCGCCGCGCTGCTGAAGCGGTAGTTGAGCTGCCAACGGACCCACTGACCGGGCGCGAGGCGTACGGCCGGGGGCCGTCGCGGCCGAGGCGGTACGGCGAACAGTGACTGCACTCGGGGGAGGACACGCAACCGGCCGTCGGCTTCGCGGAGCTGGACGTCGACCTTGCGCAGGTCGTCCTCGACGCCATGGGGCTCAAAGCCGTCTCGCTCGTGCATGCGGACCAGATGAGCGGACGAGGGCGACAGGTTCGGGACAGTGAAGCCGACCGGGGCCGCGTTCCTACGGGTGGCGGCCTCTCCTCCGCGGGACAGTTTCGTCCAGGACGTCCGTATCCACTGGACGGTGACTTCCACAGCCTCCACCATCCCTGCCACTTCGTAGGAGATCGCGCCCCGTGCGCGTGCGCGCCCCGTGCGCGTGGCCGCCGAAGGCCCCGCCGGGTGACCGGACGAGACCGCGGACCGGGTGAATGGGGGCCGGGCGAATGGCCGGACCACCCCGCCCGACACCCCCGCCGCCGGCTCACGCCACCGCGAGCCGTTTGGTCATGACGCGTTCCACGCGCCCGTCCGGCAGGACCTCGCCGGATTCGCCGGCGTCCGCGAAGCCGTTGCGCGCGTAGAGCGCCGTCGCCGGGGCGTTGCCCTCCACGACGGCGAGAAGGAGCGAGGCGGCGCCCGCCGTGCCCGCGGCCCACTCCTCGACGGCCAGGATCAGCCGGTCGGCGACACCGCGGCCGCGGGCCTCGCCCGCCACCCACATCGAGATCAGCTCGGCGGTGTCCGGGAGTTCGCCGGGGACGCCGCTCGCCATGCCGCGGGGCCTGCCGTCGACGAAGGCGACCAGGTTGTGCGAGCCGGGCAGGGAGAGCCGGTCACGCCAGCGTTCCTCGCGGTCGCCGTCGCCCTGCCAGTCGGCGAGCCGGGAGCCGAAGGCGTGCGGCGCGTCGGCCAGCGCGGCGAGCCGCAACTCCCGCCAGAGCGGCCAGTCGTCGGGGGTGAGCAGCAGTAGTTCGATCATCCCCGCAGGGTGCCGCCGGGCCGTGCCCGGCGGCAACCCTGTTTCCGCAGGGCTCAGCGGGTGCCGAGCAGGTGGTCCATGGCGAGCTGGTCGAGCTGCTCGAAGGCGGAGCCGCGGGTCGCGACGGCGTCGGCGTCGAACTCCTCGTAGGCGCCGCGGTCGGCGAGCAGGTCGGCCAGGGTCTCGCCGGCGCCGAGGGTCGGCTGGGCCAGCTGGTCCAGGCGGGCGGCCTTCAGCGCCTCCTGAACGGCCGGGTCGGCGCGGAACGCGGCGGCGCGCTCCTTGAGGATGAGGTAGTTGCGCATGCCGCCGGCCGCGGAGGCCCACACGCCGTCCATGTCCTCGGTCCGCGGGGGCTTGAAGTCGAAGTGGCGCGGGCCCTCGTAGCCGGCCGACTCCAGCAGGTCGACCAGCCAGAACGCGGAGCGCAGGTCGCCGGCGCCGAAGCGCAGGTCCTGGTCGTACTTGATGCCGGTCTGGCCGTTGAGGTCGATGTGGAAGAGCTTGCCGTGCCACAGCGCCTGGGCGATGCCGTGCGGGAAGTTCAGCCCGGCCATCTGCTCGTGGCCGACCTCGGGGTTGAGGCCGACGAGCTCGGGGTGGGCCAGCTCGTTGATGAACGCCAGCGCGTGGCCGATGGTCGGCAGCAGGATGTCGCCGCGGGGCTCGTTCGGCTTGGGCTCGATGGCGAAGCGGAGGTCGTAGCCCTGCTCGATGACGTACTCGCCGAGGAGGTCGAAGGCCTCCTTGAAGCGGTCGAGGGCGACCCGCACGTCCTTGGCGGCACCGGACTCGGCGCCCTCACGGCCGCCCCAGGCGACGTAGACCTTGGCGCCCAGCTCGGCCGCCAGGTCGATGTTGCGGATGGTCTTGCGGAGGGCGAAGCGCCGCACCTCGCGGTCGTTGGCGGTGAAGCCGCCGTCCTTGAAGACCGGGTGCGTGAAGAGGTTGGTGGTGGCCATCGGCACCTTCAGGCCGGTGGCGTCCAGGGCCTGGCGGAAGCGCTTGATGTGGCCCTCGCGCGCGGTGTCGTCCGAGCCGAAGGGGATCAGGTCGTCGTCGTGGAAGGTCACGCCGTACGCACCGAGCTCGGCCAGCTTGTTGACGCTCTCGACGGGGTCGAGGGCGGGGCGGGTCGCGTCACCGAAGGGGTCGCGGCCCTGCCAGCCGACGGTCCAGAGACCGAAGGTGAACTTGTCCTCGGGGGTGGGGGTGAAACTCATCGCGGCGGCTCCTATTCGTAAGACCACTGAACAAATTAATATGCCAGGGCCGCTTTGTGAAGGGAGCCGCAGGATGGGTAACGGACCGATCGCGCTGGGTGTGGACAGCTCCACCCAGTCGACCAAGGTGCTCGCCGTCGACGTGGAGACGGGTGAGGTGCTGGCCAGGGGACAGGCCCGGCACACGGTGAGCGAGGGAGCGGGCCGCGAGACCGACCCCGAGGTGTGGTGGCGTGCGCTCGGCGACGCCCTCGCCCAGCTGGGCCCGTACGCGGAGCGCGCGGACGCCATATCGGTGGGCGGCCAGCAGCACGGCCTGGTCGTCCTCGACCCGGTCGGCAGGCCCCTGCGGCCCGCCCTGCTCTGGAACGACGTGCGGTCCGCCCCGCAGGCCGCCGCCCTGGTGGAACGGCACGGCGCCGCGCACTGGGCGCAGCGCTTCGGCAGCGTGCCCGGCACGAGCTTCACCGTGACCAAGTGGGCCTGGCTCACCGAGCACGAGCCCGAGACGGCCAAGGCCGCCGCGGCCGTCCGCCTCCCGCACGACTTCCTCACCGAGCGGCTCGGCGGCGCCGGCGTCACCGACCGCGGCGACGCCTCCGGCACCGGCTGGTGGGCCACGGACACCGAGACCTATGACGAGGCGATGCTCGCCGAGATCGGCCTCGACCCGGCCCTGCTGCCCCGGGTCCTCGGTCCCGGCGAGGCCGCCGGCGTCACCCTGCCCGGGCTGCCGCTGCGCGAGGGCGTCCTGGTCGGCGCGGGCACCGGCGACAACGCCGCGGCCGCCCTGGGCCTCGGGCTCGTGCCGGGGCAGCCCGCGCTCAGCCTCGGCACCTCCGGCACCGTCTACACGCCGTCCGTCACCCGGCCCACCGACCCGACCGGCATCGTCGCGGGCTTCGCGGGCGGCCACGGCGACTGGCTGCCGCTGGCCTGCACGCTCAACTGCACCCTCGCCGTGGACAAGATCGCGGGGCTGCTGTCGCTGGACCGCGAGGCGGTCGAGGCGGGCGGCGGCACGGTGCTGCTGCCGTTCCTCGACGGCGAGCGCACCCCGAACCTGCCGTACGCCTCCGGGCTGCTCACCGGCCTGCGGCACGACACCACCCCGGGGCAGATCCTCCAGGCCGCCTACGACGGCGCCGCGTACGCCCTGCTGACCGCCCTCGACCAGGTGCTCGCGGTCGACGGCGCCGGCTCGGACGAGCCCCTGCTGCTGATCGGCGGCGGCGCCCGCGGCACGGCGTGGCGGGAGACCGTGCGGCGGCTGTCCGGACGTGCCGTCCGGATCCCCGTCGCGGACGAACTCGTCGCCCTGGGCGCGGCCGCGCAGGCCACCGGGCTGCTCACCGGGGAGGACCCGCAGGCCGTGGCCCGCCGCTGGGACACCACGGCCGGTCCCTCCTACGACCCCGTCCCGCGCGACGAGGCCGCGCTCGAGCGCCTCGCGACGGCGCTGGCCGACGCGTTCGACGTGCGGTGAGCCGCCCGCCCCGCCCGGTGCCCGCGCCTGCCGCGCGGGCCGGGCGACGGTGACCAGGACGGCTGACGGACAGGAGCGGGAGGACCGGAGCGTGGCGGAACGGCCGGGATCGCAGGCGGGCTTGCGACGGCGGAATCTGGCGCTGGTGGCGCGGGCCGTGGCGGAGCACGGCGAGGTGTCCCGCGCGGCGGTCGCCGCCGAGGTCGGCCTGACCCGGGCCACCGTCTCGAGCCTCGTCGACGAACTGCTCGCCACCGGCCTGCTCGTGGAGCTGGGGACCCAGCGCCCCGGGACGGTCGGCCGCCCCGGCACCGCCCTGGCGCTGAACGACTCCGGTCCCGCCGGCCTCGGCGCGGAGGTCGGGGTGGACCACCTCGCCGCCGTCGCGGTCGACCTGCGCGGCACCGTGCGCGCCCGGGCCCGCCTGGGGGCGGACAACCGCGGTCGCCCGGCGCCGGAGGTGCTGCGCGAACTCGCGGCGCTCGTCGCCGCGGTGCGGCAGGAGGCGCGGGACGCGGGCCTGAGCCCGGCCGGGCTGACGCTCGCCGTGCCGGGCCTGGTCGGCCGGGACCGGCAGGTCGTGATGCGGGCGCCGAACCTCGGCTGGGAGGACGTCGACGCCGCGGGCTGGTTCGACCGGGCCGGGGCCGCGGGCCTCGTCGGCTGCCCCGTCCCGGTCGCCGTCGAGAACGAGGCCAACCTCGGTGCCCTGGCCGAGCTCTGGCTGGGCGGCCACGAAGGCGTCACCGACTTCGTGCACGTCTCGGCCGAGATCGGCATCGGTGCGGCGCTGGTCGTCGACGGCCGGCTCTTCCGCGGGGCGCGCGGCTTCGCCGGGGAGCTCGGCCATGTGCCCGTGCACCCGACGGGCCCGCGCTGCTCCTGCGGGGCGCGTGGCTGCCTGGAGCAGTACGCGGGCGAGGAGGCCGTGCTGCGCGCCGCGGGCATCGCCCCGCAGCGGCCGGACGCGGTGCAGGCCCTCCAGGCCGCCGCCGCCCGGGAGGACCCGGCGGCGCTGAAGGCGCTCGCGGCCGCAGGAGCGGCCTTCGGGATCGCGCTGAGCGGCGCGGTGAACCTGCTGGACCCGCAGGCCGTCGTGCTGGGCGGCACGCTGGCCTCGCTGGCGCCGTGGCTGCGGAAGGCCGTCGAGCGCGAGCTGGACCGCCGCGTGACGGACCGCCAGTGGCGTGCGGACGCCGTCCGGGTGTCCCGGCTGGGCCGTGAGGGCGTGCTGCTCGGGGCGGCGTACAGCGTGGTGCGCGCCGTCCTGGACGACCCCCAGGTGCTGCGTACCCGGTAGCCCCGGGCGGCTCCGCCCGTGAACGCCGAAGGGGGCCCGGAACCTCGCGGTTCCGGGCCCCCTTCGGCGTTCGGGGCGGGAGCGGTGTCAGACCGCGCTGCCCGCCTTCCAGGCGCTCCAGGTCATGTTCCAGCCGTTGAGGCCGTTGCCGGGGTCGACGGTCTTGTCCTTCGAGTTCTTCACGGTCACGACGTCGCCGATGATCGAGCTCGTGTAGAACCAGTAGGCGTCGGTGGCGGTGTCCTTGCCGCCCTTGGTGTCGTTCAGGCCCACGCAGCCGTGGCTGGTGTTGGCGTTGCCGAAGATCGAGTCGGCGGCCCAGTAGTTGCCGTGGATGAAGGTGCCGGACGTGGTCAGGCGCATGGCGTGCGGCACGTCCTTGATGTCGTACTCGCCCTTGCCGTCGTCGTCGGTGAAGCCGACGGTGGCGCCGTTCATCCGGGTCTCGGTGAACTTCTGGGAGATGACCATCTGCCCGTTGTAGGTGGTGTTCTGGGCGGAGCCCGCGGAGATCGGGATGTTGCGGACCACCTTGCCGTCACGGACGACCTTCATCCGGTGGGTCGCGGCGTCGACCGTGGAGACCTGGCTGCGGCCGATCTTGAAGGTGACGGTCTTCTTCTGCACGCCGTAGACGCCCTGTGCGCCCTCGACACCGTCGAGGTCCAGCTTCAGGGTGACGGTCGATCCGGCCTTCCAGTAGGCCTCGGGGCGGAAGTCGAGCCGGGTGGAGTTGAACCAGTGGCCGACGACCTCCTGGCCGCTGCTGGAGCTCACCGAGATCGCCGACTGGACGGCCTTCTTGTCCTCGATCGCCTTGGTGAAGTTGATCGAGACCGGCATGCCCACGCCGACGGTCTGGCCGTTCTCCGGCGTGTAGTAGCCGATGAAGCTGTGCTGGGCGCTGACCGTGGTGAAGGTGGAGTTCTCGGTGGCCTTGCGGCCCTCGCTGTCCTCCGCCTTGACGGCGATCTCGTACTGGGTGGCGCGCTTGAGCTGGCCCTTGGGGGCCCAGCTGGTGCCGTCCGCCGAGATCGTGCCCTCCACGTCCGAGCCGTCGGCGACCGAGGTCATCACGACGCTCGACAGCTCGCCGTCGGTCACCTTCACCGTGGTGCCGGTGTTGATGCCGACGTTGTCGGCCCCGTCCTTGGGCGTGATGGATATTCGGGCGTCCGACGCGTCCTTGGCCGCCTGCTCGTCGACCAGGGCCTGCGACTTGACGTTGCTGTCGGTACCGGCCGTGTCCGCCTTGTCTCCCCCGCAGGCGGTCAGAGTGATCGCCCCGACGGCGAGCAGCGCGAGAGCTGCCAGCCCGGTTCGCCGCTTGCGCGAAGGACTCGTGTCGGTGACTGTGCCGGTCTCGGCGCGCTTCACACAGATCTCCAATGCTTCGGGTACGCGTTTCCCCCGGCCCGCATGCGTTTCGGGCCACGGCCCTCGATCGAGCCTCACTCGTACGTCCAGGAACTGCCAGGGTCTTTGGTCCGTTCCCCGACCGCGGTAAGTGTGGGGAAGGACACGTGCGTGACGCAGGTGACACGGGCGTTCCGCGCGGCCCGTGCGACCCCCGGGCCCGTGTGAGGGGCCCGGGGCAGGTGGCACGCACAGATGAGGACGCGTTCAGCGCCCGCGCGGTTCCTCCTCGTCGACGCCTTCCTCGTCCACCTCGTCGTCCACCTCGTCGTCGTAGAGGTCCCACTCGTCGGAGTCGGGGTCGTACTCGGTGTGGGCGCAGGACCAGGACGCCTGCACGAGTTCGATCCCCGGCACACTCGTGACCAGGTCGAAGGGATCGACGAGGTAGGCCAGCGCCTCCGACTCGTCCTGCCGCACCGACGCCTCGGCGTGCTGCCGCTCGTCGTCCGGCATGTACTCGTCGCCGCCGATCTGGTCCAGCGCGGCATCGGTCAGCTCGCCGGACCCGGTGATCTCCAGGACCAGCTCCACCTGGAGCCGCAGGTGGCGCGGCCCGCTCTCCCCGAGGGGGATGTCAGTAGTGCTCATGTGACGGAGGGTATGCGGGCGAACGGCCACCGGGGCGCAGGCAGTCCGCGTCCGGCGCCGGAGGATACCCGCGACGGCCCTCCCGGAGCCCGTGGAGCCGGCGGTCACGGAGGCGAACTTTCCTCCGCGGCGGTTGTCTCACTACCATCGGCTCTCACGGTCAAGTCGCCGCAACCGCTGGGGGATTCCGTTGGCCTCGCACCGTCCGCCCGCCTTCGTCGCCATCACGGCGGCCGCCGTCCTCGGCGCCCTGTACTTCGTGCCCAGCGCGTCCGCCAGTGCCGAGCACCCGGCGGACATCAGCGCGCTGTCGTCCGCTTCCACCGCCACCACGACCGGGTCGGACACCGGTCAGGGGCAGCACCTGGCGGACACCGGGAGCGTCGAAACCACCCCGTACCTGGTCGGCGGTACCGCCTTCCTCGCTCTGGGCGCCGCACTCGTGGTCAACGCCGGCCGCCGCGCCCGCGGCGGAGCCTACTGAGGCCTTGCCCGCCCCGGCCCGAGGGCCGGGGCGGGACCGGGATCAGGCGAGCGGGCCGGTCACCGACTCGGCCGCCGCCACCAGCGCTCCGCCGCGCACGAAGTCGTACGCCGCCGCCAGGTCCGGGGACAGGAAGCGGTCCGGACCGGGGCCGCCCACACCCGCGGCACGCGCCGCCTTCAGCACCGCCCGGGTCGCCGGGGCGGCCTCCAGCACCTCGCTGCCCTGCACGCGCAGCTCGACGGCGCGGGAGGCGGCCATCAGCTCGACCGCGATGATCCGCGCGAGGTTGTCCACCGCCTGCCGCAGCTTGCGCGCGGCCGACCAGCCCATCGAGACGTGGTCCTCCTGCATGGCCGAGGACGGGATGGAGTCCACCGAGGCGGGCACCGCCAGCCGCTTGTTCTCGCTGACCAGCGCGGCCTGCGTGTACTGGGCGATCATCAGGCCGGAGTCCACGCCCGGGTCGTCGGCGAGGAAGGCCGGCAGTCCGTGCGAACGGCTCTTGTCCAGCAACCGGTCGGTGCGCCGCTCCGCTATCGAGCCGAGGTCGGCGGCGGCGATGGCCAGGAAGTCCAGCACGTAGGCGACGGGCGCGCCGTGGAAGTTGCCGTTGGACTCCACACGTCCCTCCCCGGAGGAATCCCCGAGGAGGACGACCGGGTTGTCCACGGCGGCGGCCAGTTCGCGGTCGGCCACCGTCATCGCGTGCGTCACGGTGTCCCGGCCGGCGCCGGCCACCTGCGGGGCGCAGCGGATCGAGTACGCGTCCTGCACCCGGGGGGCGTCGTCCTGGTGGTGGCCGGTGAGCCCGGAGCCGGCGAGCACGCGGCGCATGTTCTCGGCGCTTGCCGCCTGACCGGGGTGCGGGCGGATCGCGTGCAGCTCGGGGGCGAGGACCTTGTCGGTCCCCAGCAGCGCTTCCAGCGACAGCGCGGCGGTGACGTCGGCGGCGGTGAACAGCCGGCGCAGGTCGTCGATGGCCATGACGAGCATGCCGAGCATGCCGTCGGTCCCGTTGATGAGGGCCAGGCCCTCCTTCTCCCGCAGCTCGACGGGCTCGATGCCGTGCTCGGCCAGCAGTTCCGCGGCGGGGCGCACCACACCGTCGGGGCCCTCGGCCTCACCCTCCCCCATCAGGACCAGCGCGCAGTGCGACAGCGGTGCCAGGTCGCCGGAGCAGCCCAGGGAGCCGTACTCGTGGACGACGGGGGTGATGCCCGCGTTGAGCAGCGCGGCCATCGTCTCGGCGACGACCGGGCGCACCCCGGTACGGCCGGAGGCCAGCGTCTTCAGCCGCAGGAACATCAGCGCGCGCACCACCTCGCGCTCCACGCTCGGGCCCATGCCGGCGGCGTGCGAGCGGACCAGGCTGCGCTGGAGCTGTGCGCGCAGCTCGGGGCTGATGTGCCGCACCGCGAGGGCGCCGAAGCCCGTCGACACGCCGTACACCGGCTCCCGCTTGGCCGCCAGGGCGTCCACGACCTCGCGCGCGGCGGCGATCCCGGCGAGCGCCTCGCCGGACAGCTCGACCCGCGCACCGTCGCGGGCCACCGCCAGCACGTCCTCCGCCGTGACCCCGTGGGCCTCGATCACCACGTTATGCATACCCATATTCACGAACCCTACGGACTGAATCGCTAGCTGTCACCTGTCGGACGGGCCTCCCGCGCACGTCCCCCGCCGCGCCCACCGGGCACGGTCCCGCGGTCGCTTCGCGGCCCCTGGCCACCCGCCGCTCAGTCCCGCCCACGGAACCGGCGCCGCTCCACGTCGTGGCCCGCGGGCTGGTCGGCCAGGCGGACCACCGGGTCCTCGGGCGCCCCGCGCCCGGCGACCACCGGCTCCACCGAGTGCAGGGCCTTCGCCCGGTACTGGGCCGCGTCCGCCAGCCGGAACAGCCGACGCCCCGAGGTCACCACGCCGATCTCGGCGTCCGTGGACGCCACCCCGACCGCCACGCCGTCGCCCAGCCCCAGCCACTTGGTGCGCACACACAGTTCCTCGGCGACCGCCACGACCTCCTGGGCGCTGTGCCCGACCGAGAGGAGGCAGAACTCGTCGCCACCCAGCCGTGCCACCAGGCTGCCCTCCAGCGCGTCCCCGCACAGCGACAGCACGGAGCCGAAGCCGACCAGCAGCCGGTCGCCGACCGCGTGCCCGAGCTGGTCGTTGACCCGTTTGAGCCCGTTGAGGTCGCAGACCACCAGGCTCACCGGGGTGCCGTCGGCCCGGTGCCGCTCCACCGCCTCCTCCAGCCGCTGGTCGACGGCCCGCCGGTTGGCGAGCCCGGTCAGCGGGTCGCTGAAGGCCAGCCGGCGCACCTCCGCCAGCCGCTCGGTCTGGGCGATCCCGGCCGCGGTGAGCGTGGCGAGGACGGTCGCGAACTCGGCGTCGTCGCGGTCGAAGACCGGCCGCCCCGCTCCCCGGGCCACATAGAGCTCGCCCCAGGCGAGCCCGTGCAGCATGATCGGCGCGATGACGCAGGAGCTGCGGCCGCGCCGCCGCAGCATGGCCACCCGCTGGTGGCGGTAGGTGCCGCCGCCACGGCCCTGCGCGGGGCCTTCGGCGGTCTCGATCCAGGCGTGCGGCTCGCCGCCCTCGGTCCACTTGGCGTGCGGGAACTCGACGATCTCCGGGAAGTCCGCGACCGAGTACACCTCCTCGGCGGGCTGCGGCTCCTCCCCCGGCGCCAGGTCCCCGTCGTTGACCAGGACCCGCAACCGTCCCCGGTCGCGCTCCCAGCGGGAGACCGCCGCCATGGAGCCGCCGAGCGCGACCCGCGCCGAGGACGCGGCGGCGGCGGCCGCCTCCATGGGCGACTTCGCCGCCGCCACCGCCCGCGCGAGTTCGGCGACGGCGCGCAGTCGAGCGTCCCCGCCGGTGCCGTTCATGCGCCCGTCTCCCGTCGCAGCAGAACCCTTTACCAGTTTGCGACAGTCGCACGGCCCCGCACGTCACGCCCCGGCGGCACGGTTGTTTTCCCGCTCAATCACTCACCCGGCCACACCGGGTCGCGCTTGCCGTTGAACGCCGCGACGCCCTCGGCGCGGTCCCCGGAGAAGGCGACCGTGCGCCAGGCGGCGTCCTCGACGTCCAGGCCTGTCCGCAGGTCCGTGCCCTGGCCCAGGCGCAGCGCCCGTTTGGCCGCCCGCAGGCCCACCGGCGAGTTCGCGGCGACGCGGGCCGCCAGCGCGAGCGCCTCCACCCGGTCCTGGCCCTCCTCGGCGAGCACGTCCACCAGGCCCAGCGCCAGCGCCTCCGCCGCGGGAACCTTGCGTCCGGTGAAGACCAGCTGCGCCGCGCGCGCGGCGCCCACCCGGCGCGGCAGCAGCTGCGTGCCGCCACCGCCGGGGATCACGCCCACGGTGACCTCGGGCAGGCCCACGACGGCCGTCGGGTCCGCGACGATCATGTCGCACGCCAGCGCCAGTTCGTAGCCGCCGCCGAGGGCGAAGCCGTGCACCGAGGCGACCGAGGGCATCGGCAGCTCCAGCACGGCCGTGTAGGCGGCCCGGGTGTACGGGCGCTGCCGCGCGAGGTCGGCGTCGGTGAAGGAATTGCGCTCCTTGAGGTCCGCGCCCACGCAGAACGCCCGCTCATGGGTCGAGGTGAGCACCACGCAGCTGACCGAGCGGTCGCCGGACAGCGCCGCGCACGCCTCGGTGAGCGCCCGCGCCATGTCCGTCGAGATGGCGTTCATCACCTTGGGCCGGTCCAGCACCAGTTCCGCCACCCGCCCAGCGTCACCGTGCCTGCGTACCGCCACCCACTCGCCAAACCGCTGCTCGGTCATCGCGCCGCCACCTCCTGGTCGCCGTTAACGATCGTGAACGTCGACGGCCAGCGTAGTGGGCGGGCCCGCTCAGCCGCCCCGGCGGCTGAGCAGCCAGGGCTCGACCACGCCGAGACCGCGCACCGGCCGTCGCCACATGGGCTGCAGACCGAAGCGGTACTTCTCCTCCGACCCGGGCGCGATCTCCGCCTCCGACTCGGGTGCCTCGCCCGCCGCGACGAGCGCCTGCGCCAGCTCGCCGTCGACGAGCACCGCGTCCCGCGGCGCTATGGAGGTCAGCCGGCTCGCCAGGTTCACCGTGGTGCCGAAGACGTCGCCCATGCGGGTCGTGACGGTGCCGAAGGCCATGCCGACGCGCAGCGCCGGCATGGTCTCGTCGCCGTTCATCGTCTCGATGAGCCGTATGCCGATCTCGGCCGCCGTGCCGGCGTCGTCCGCGACGAAGAGCACTTCGTCGCCGAGGGTCTTGATGAGCCGCCCGCCGTGCGCGGCCACCTGGTCGGCGGCCGTGGTCTCGAACGCCTCCACCAGCTCGCCGAGTTCCTCCTCCTCCAGGCGGCGGGTGAGCCGGGTGAAGCCCACCAGGTCCGCGAACCCGACCGCGAGCCGGCGGTCCACCGCCTCCTCGTCGTCCGAGCGGACGACCCGGCTGGTGGCGGCGGCGAGCTGCCGGCGCCACACATAGGTGAGGAACTCCTCCAGCTCCGGCAGCAGCAGCTCGACCAGCGGGTAGGCCACCTCGCCCCGGGTCATCCCGGGTTCGGGCGGCTCGGTCAGCTCCTCCAGGAAGGAGTCGGTCTGCCACTCGGCCAGCCGGGCCGTGGTCTGGCCGGTGGACCGGGCGACCTGGATCGCCGTGCTCTCGCTGATCAGCCCGGCCTCGACCATACCGGCCAGTCGGCGCAGCGCCAGGACGTCGGCCTCGGTCAGGGCGCGGGCCTGGCCGATGTCGGCGAAGCCCATCGCTCGCCAGAACCGTGCGGCGAGGTCCATGGAGACGCCCGCGCTGCGGGCCGCCTGGAAGGGTGTGTAGTGCCGTTCGTAGCCGAGGATCAGCTGCTCCAGGCGGAGCGCGATCGGGTCCTCTTCGATGGCCTGCGCGCGAGCGGCCCCGCCCCGTTCCTCGTGCTCCCCGGGCTCCTCGGGCTCCCCGGGCTCCTCGGGTGCCGGCCGCCCGCCGTGTGGCCCGCCTTCTTCCTCGTGCGGCGGGAGGCCGCTCGCGTCGTCCACGGTCACCGCCCGCCCCCTTCTGGGTCCCTGCGCACCGGCCCTTCCGATCACCGCGCCGGAGGCTGCCGCCTCAACAATACGGCAGGTGTGGCCTGGCTCACTCTGCCGCCGGACGCACATGGACGACGTCGCCCGCATCGACCGCCCGCTCGCCCTCGGCCGTCTCGACGACCAGCCGCCCGTCGTCGTCGACGGCCACCGCGCGCCCCCTGACCTCGTCCCCGCCCGGCAGTTCGGCGCGCACGGTGCGGCCGAGCGTCACGCAGCCGGCGGCGTACGCCTCCAGCAGCCGGGAGGCGGCCGGGTCGCCCCCGGCGCGCAGCCACTCGCCGTACCAGTCGGCGAGGGAACGCAGCACCGCGCGCAGCAGCGGATCGCGGTCGGCGGCCTCGGCGCCGGCAAGCGTGAGCGAGCCCGCGGTGGGCACCGGCAGCTCCTCCTCGCGAAGCGAGACGTTGAGGCCGATGCCGATCACCACGGCGTCGTCGCCGACGCGCTCGGCCAGGATGCCGCCGGTCTTGCGCTCCTCGCCGTCGACGGTGACGAGCACGTCGTTGGGCCACTTCAGCCCCGTGTCCACGCCCGCCGTCCGCGCCACGGCGGTGGCCGTCGCCACGCCGGCCAACAGCGGCAGCCAGCCCCAGCGCCGGTGCTCAACGGCGGTCGGCCGCAGCAGCACGGAGAAGAAGAGCCCGGAGCGGGCGGGGGCTCGCCACCGGCGGTCCAGGCGACCGCGCCCCGCCGACTGCTCCTCGGCGACCAGGACCGCACCCTCGGCGGCGCCCTCACGGGCGCGGGCACCCAGGTCGCTGTTGGTGGAACCGGTGGACTCCACCACGTCCAGGTCGGTCCACAGGCTGTCGGAGGTGACGATCGCGCGGCGCAGGGCGGCCGCGTTGAGCGGCGGCCGGTCGAGGTCGGACCAGCGGTTCGAGGTCATGGGCCCAGCCTAGGGTCTGCCTCCCCGATCGCCTCGGACGCGCCCCGCCCGAGGTCCCGGACGACGCAGCGGCCGGGAAGGCGGACCCTGGGAGTGGGGTGTGGCCAACGCCGCACTGCCCGGGCCGCATCCGCGCGGTTACGCTACGAAGCATTACCCGCCAGTCACGTCACACCCTCGAAACGACACGACGAGAGCAGGAGAGCCGCCTCCCATGGCCGAGCCGGAGATCGACATCCACACCACCGCGGGCAAGCTGGCAGACCTGCGCCGCCGCATCGACGAGGCGACCCATGCCGGCTCGGCACGGGCGGTGGACAAGCAGCACGCCAAGGGCAAGCTGACCGCGCGTGAGCGTGTCGAACTGCTGCTGGACGAGGGCTCCTTCGTCGAACTGGACGAGCTGGCCCGGCACCGCTCGACCGCCTTCGGCCTGGAGAAGAACCGCCCCTACGGCGACGGCGTCGTCACCGGCCACGGCACCATCGACGGCCGCCCGGTGGCGGTGTTCTCGCAGGACTTCACCGTGTTCGGCGGCGCGCTCGGCGAGGTCTTCGGCGAGAAGATCGTCAAGGTCATGGACTGGGCGCTGAAGACCGGCTGCCCGGTCATCGGCATCAACGACTCCGGCGGCGCGCGCATCCAGGAGGGCGTCACCTCGCTCGGCCTGTACGGCGAGATCTTCCGCCGCAACACCCACGCCTCCGGCGTCATCCCGCAGATCTCGCTCATCCTCGGCCCCTGCGCGGGCGGCGCGGTCTACTCCCCCGCCATCACCGACTTCGTGGTGATGGTGGACCAGACCTCGCACATGTTCATCACCGGCCCGGACGTCATCAAGACCGTCACCGGCGAGGACGTCGGCTTCGAGGAGCTGGGCGGCGCCCGTTCGCACAACACCGTCTCCGGCAACGCGCACCACATGGCCGGTGACGAGAAGGACGCCATCGAGTACGTCAAGGCGCTGCTGTCCTATCTGCCGTCCAACAACCTGCAGGAGGCCCCGGCCTACCCGCAGGAGGCGGAGTCGACGGTCACGGCGCAGGACCTCGAGCTCGACACCCTGATCCCGGACTCGGCGAACCAGCCGTACGACATGCACCAGGTCATCGAGCGCGTCCTGGACGACGGCGAGTTCCTGGAGACCCAGGCGCTGTTCGCACCCAACATCGTCACCGGCTTCGGCCGGATCGAGGGCCACCCCGTCGGCGTCGTCGCCAACCAGCCGATGCAGTTCGCCGGCTGCCTGGACATCGACGCCAGCGAGAAGGCGGCGCGCTTCGTCCGCACCTGCGACAGCTTCAACGTCCCGGTCGTCACCTTCGTCGACGTCCCCGGCTTCCTGCCCGGCACCGACCAGGAGTGGAACGGCATCATCCGGCGCGGCGCCAAGCTGATCTACGCGTACGCCGAGGCCACGGTCCCGCTGATCACCGTCATCACACGCAAGGCCTTCGGCGGCGCCTACGACGTCATGGGCTCCAAGCACCTCGGCGCCGACCTCAACCTCGCCTGGCCGACCGCCCAGATCGCCGTCATGGGCGCCCAGGGCGCCGTCAACATCCTCCACCGCCGCACGCTGGCCGAGGCGGGCTCCCCGCGCGATGCCCAGGCGCTGCGCGCCCAGCTGGTGCAGGAGTACGAGGACACCCTGCTCAACCCCTACATCGCCGCGGAGCGCGGCTACGTCGACGGGGTCATCCTGCCCTCGGAGACCCGCATGCACCTGGTGAAGGCGCTGCGCACCCTGCGCAACAAGCGCGAGAGCCTGCCCCCCAAGAAGCACGGCAACATCCCCCTGTAAGGAGTGCGCCCAGCCATGGTGATCAAGGTCGAACGTGGCAATCCGACCCCCGAGGAGCTGGCGGCCGTCGTGGCCCTCGTCCAGGTCCGGGCCGCGGCGGCCGCCGGCCCCGTCGACGGCCCGCGCGTGGCCGACGTGTGGGCGTCCCCCGCGCGGAACGTCCCCGGCCGGCTGCCGCACCCGGCGCCGGCGTCCTGGCGCTCCACCTACTGGCCGCACTGACACGGGCCGCGGGGGCGGCGGAGCGCCGCTCCCGCGGCGACGGGACCGGCGGGCCCGCTGTCCGGGCCCGCCGGTGGCCGACCATCCCGGGTCCTCGCCGGGCGGTGCCGGCCGCCCCCTGAGTATCCGTACTCAGGCGCGGGCGTCGCCCTCCGGAGCACCCTGGACGGCATGCTGTGGTCAGACCCGTCCGACGAACCCCCCGAGGAGATGCGGCAGGCACAGGCGATGCTGCGCCGCGCGATGCTCGTGATCGCGGTCGCCGTCCCCCTGATCACGGCCCTGGTGGCCTGGCGCGGCTGACTACGATGGCGCGCATGACCGACAGCAGCCGCAGCCCCCGTCCGCTCGTCCTCGCCTCGGCCTCCCCGGCGCGCCTGGGACTGCTGAGGCAGGCCGGCCTCGACCCGCGGGTCGTCGTCAGCGGTGTCGACGAGGACGCGATCAGCGCGGACAGCCCCGCCGAGCTGGCCCGGGTGCTGGCCGAGGCCAAGGCCTCCGCGGTCGCCGCGGGCCTCACCGGCGGCGAGGTCGTCGTCGGCTGCGACTCCGTCCTGGACCTGGACGGCCAGGCCCTGGGCAAGCCCGCCGACGCCGAGGACGCCACGGCCCGCTGGAAGTCCATGCGCGGCCGCGCCGGTGTGCTGCGCACCGGGCACTGCGTCATCGACCTCACCACCGGCCGCCGGGTCTCGGCGACCGCCTCCACCACGGTGCGGTTCGGCACCCCGGACGACGCCGAGATCGCGGCCTACGTCGCCTCGGGCGAGCCGCTGCACGTGGCCGGCGCCTTCACCCTCGACGGCCGCTCGGCGCCGTTCGTCGAGGGCATCGAGGGCGACCACGGCAACGTCATTGGCATCTCGTTGCCGCTGCTGCGCCGTCTCCTCGCCGAGCTGGACCTGCGCATCACCGACTTCTGGGTCTGACCCGACCGAGGGGCCCCCGGCCGGCCCCGGGCGGCCCCCTCGGTCGGGTCAGGCCGCGGCAGGGGCGACGGGCGGCGGGGGCGTGCTCCCGCCGGGCTCGTCACCCTGACCGGCGGCCGGGGTCCGGCCCGCGTAGAGCACGAGGGCGGCCACCACGAAGCCCAGGATCACCATCATCCCCGCGAAGGCGGCCCAGCCCACCGGAGCGGCCAGCCCCGCGCCCAGGGCCCCCTGGGTCACCGCGCACACGACGAGCACCGTCCGGCCGAAGCGGCCCGGGGCCCGGTCGCGCCACGCCATGCGGGCGAGGACGACCGCGCACCCGGCGAGGAAGAGCGCCATCACCACACCGGCCGCCCACGCGCCCACCGCCATCACGCCCGGGTCGAGCCCGGCCAGGGACATCTGCTGGTGGCGGACGACGATGCCCATGATCCAGTTGACGAGGGCGAAGCCCAGCGCCTCCAGGACCAACAACACGGCCGCCGCCACGGCGACACTTCTGCGCACTGCGCTCCCCCTGTCCCAGGACCCCTCTTATCGGCCGTCTCATCGGCCGGTGAGACGGCCGTCCTGCCGGTGGCCTTACCGGCGGTATTCCGCTCGCCGAACGCTACTAATGGGTAGGAGTTGCGGCAAGAGTCCGCGCGGCGCCACCCGTATGGGGCGCCGGTCCGGCAAAGATTTACCCGGGCCTTCGTGGAGTTCCCACAAAAAAAGCGCCACGTCGGTCACGGTGGAGGGCGGTGACCCGGCCCACACACCAGGGTCACAAGCACCGGGATAAACGGGGCTTTACCGTAGGAAGCCAAGGCATCCGGGTCTCGATCGGGGGCCCGTATCACCCTCCGTGTGGGCAAGCTCACCCCCAGGGGTGCCTCGGCACGAAGTGTCGCCAGTACCTAAACTCTGCTTGTTTCAAGGAGGGAGCCATCGTGCGCAAGGTGCTCATCGCCAACCGCGGTGAAATCGCAGTCCGCGTCGCCCGTGCCTGCCGGGATGCCGGGATCGCCAGCGTGGCCGTCTACGCGGAGCCGGACCGGGACGCGCTGCATGTGCGCGTGGCCGACGAGGCGTACGCGCTGGGCGGTGACACCCCGGCCACCAGTTACCTGGACATCGCCAAGGTGCTGGCGGCCGCAGCGGAGTCCGGGGCCGACGCCGTCCACCCCGGCTACGGCTTCCTGTCGGAGAACGCCGACTTCGCCCAGGCGGTCCTGGACGCCGGGCTCACCTGGATCGGCCCCCCGCCGCAGGCGATCCGCGACCTCGGCGACAAGGTCGCCGCGCGGCACATCGCCCAGCGCGCCGGAGCCCCCCTCGTCGCGGGCACCCCGGACCCCGTCTCGGGCGCCGACGAGGTCGTCGCGTTCGCCCGCGAGCACGGTCTGCCGATCGCGATCAAGGCCGCCTTCGGCGGCGGCGGACGCGGCCTGAAGGTCGCCCGCGCCCTGGACGAGGTCCCCGAGCTGTACGAGTCGGCCGTCCGCGAGGCCGTCGCCGCCTTCGGCCGCGGCGAGTGCTTCGTCGAGCGCTACCTCGACAAGCCCCGGCACGTGGAGACCCAGTGCCTGGCGGACACCCACGGCAACGTCGTGGTCGTCTCCACCCGTGACTGCTCCCTGCAGCGCCGCCACCAGAAGCTGGTCGAGGAGGCCCCCGCGCCGTTCCTGACCCCAGAGCAGAACGCCCAGCTCTACGCGGCGTCCAAGGCCATCCTCAAGGAGGCCGGCTACGTCGGCGCCGGCACCTGCGAGTTCCTGGTCGGCACCGACGGCACCATCTCCTTCCTGGAGGTGAACACCCGTCTGCAGGTCGAGCACCCGGTCACCGAGGAGGTCACCGGCATCGACCTGGTCCGCGAGATGTTCCGCATCGCCGACGGCGAGGAGCTCGGCTACGACGACCCGCCGCTGCGCGGGCACTCCTTCGAGTTCCGCATCAACGGCGAGGACCCGGGCCGAGGCTTCCTGCCCGCCCCGGGCACCGTCACCCGCTTCGACGCGCCGACCGGCCCGGGCGTGCGCCTGGACGCGGGCGTCGAGGCCGGCAGCGTCATCGGCCCCGCCTGGGACTCCCTGCTCGCCAAGCTCGTCGTCACCGGTGCCACCCGGCAGCAGGCCCTGCAGCGCGCCGCACGCGCCCTGGCCGAGTTCCAGGTCGAGGGCATGGCCACCGCCATCCCGTTCCACCGCGCGGTGGTCAGCGACCCGGCGTTCGCTCCCGAGGTCAACGGCAAGACCGGCCCGTTCACCGTTCACACCCGGTGGATCGAGACCGAGTTCGTCAACGACATCAAGCCCTTCGCCGCCCCGGCCGACGCCGAGGAGGACACCGAGTCCGGGCGCGAGACCGTGGTGGTGGAGGTCGGCGGCAAGCGCCTGGAGGTCTCCCTGCCCGCCTCGCTGGGCATGACCCTGGCGCGCACCGCCGCCGCCGGGGGCGCCCGTCCCAAGCGCCGCGCCGCCAAGAAGGCCGGTTCCGCGGCCTCCGGCGACTCCCTGACGTCCCCGATGCAGGGAACCATCGTCAAGGTCGCCGTCGAGGAGGGCCAGCACGTCAACGAGGGCGACCTCGTGGTGGTGCTGGAGGCGATGAAGATGGAGCAGCCCATCAACGCCCACCGCGCCGGCACCGTCAAGGGCCTCACCGCGGACGTCGGCGCCTCCGTCTCCTCGGGCGCCCTCCTCTGCGAGATCAAGGACTGACCTCCCCTTCACGGGACGGCACCACGAACGTCGCGGGCCCCGGCCGATCACCCGGCCGGGGCCCGCGGCGTTCGCCGGCCCGGTGCCTAGCGTCTGCGCGGGGCCAGGTCGGCGATCCGGGCCGCCTGTTGCTCCCCGGCCAGTTGGGCGCTGCGCAAGGGGGACATCCCCGGCACGCCGCCGACCGACTGGCCGGCGGCCCTGGCGCGCGGCTCGCCGGGAGCCGCACCGCCCGGGTAGGTGCCGGAGGGGTGCTGGTGGCGGCGGGGTCCCGGCACGGGCGGCATCTCCCGTCGCTGCCGCCCGTGGGACACCCCGTTGTCCGTCCCGTCCGTCGACGCGACGGCGATCTGGACACCGCAGTCGGCCAGCGCCTGCAGTTCCGTGGCTGCGCGGTCGTCGCCCGCCGGGGGGTCGTCCGTGACCAGATGGGTGATCAGGTCCGTGGGCACGGTCTGGAACATGGTGTCCGTGCCCAGCTTGGTGTGGTCGGCCAGGACCACGACCTCCGCGGCCGACTGGACCAGGGCGCGGTCGACGCTGGCGGAGAGCATGTTGGACGTGGACAGCCCGCGTTCCGCGGACAGTCCCGCCCCGGACAGGAAGGCCCGCGACACCCGCAGCCCCTGCAGGGACTGTTCGGCGCCGCTGCCCACCAGCGCGTAGTTGGAGCCGCGCAGGGTGCCACCGGTCATGACCACCTCGACCCGGTTCGCGTGCGCGAGGGCCTGCGCCACCAGCAGGGAGTTGGTGACGACGGTCAGCCCCGGCACCCGGGCGAGCCGGCGTGCCAGCTCCTGGGTGGTCGTACCGGCGCCGACGACGACGGCCTCGCCCTCCTCGACGAGACCGGCCGCGAGATCGGCGATCGCCGTCTTCTCCGCGGTCGATAGATGGGATTTCTGCGGGAAGCCGGACTCCCTGGTGAAGCCCCCCGGCAGCACCGCACCGCCGTGCCGGCGGTCGAGCAGTCCTTCTGCCTCCAGCGCCCGCACGTCACGCCGTACGGTCACTTCCGAGGTCTGGACGACGCGGGCGAGCTCGCGGAGCGAGACCGCTCCGTTGGCACGCACCATTTCGAGGATCAATTGGCGACGTTCTGCTGCGAACACGAAACTGACAGTAACGCCAATGACCGTCTGCTATCAGCAGTTTGCACCGATTAACAGAAGTTGTTCGCAGGGTCGGACGGCCCGTGCTATATGGGGCGCTGCTCGGCCGATCCCGCCTGGCCCGGCCTCGCCGAGGTCACCCGCTCGCGGTGACCCGGGAGGCCGTTCGCCGCCGCGCCGGCTGGTTCTGCCGATTGCCGGTCGCCGGTCGCCGGTCGGCAGAACATCACCACGTGCGCCGAAGAAGGGGATCGAGGCGTTCGCGGGTCACCCTGCCGGGCCGCCGCGCGGCGCGGTCACCCCGGCACCGGCCCCGCGCGTCACAGTCCGACGGACGCCTTGCGTGTCGTCAACTGCCGCGCCGCTTCGGCGATCGAGCCCGACAGGGAAGGGTAGACGGTGTAGGTGTTCGCTATCTGTTCGACGGTCAGGTTGTTGTCGACCGCCATCGAAATGGGGTGGATGAGTTCGCTGGCGCGCGACGAGACGACCACGCCGCCGACCACGATGCCGGTGCCCGGCCGGCAGAACAGCTTCACGAAGCCGTCCCTGATGCCCTGCATCTTGGCGCGGGGGTTGCGCAGCAGCGGCAGCTTGACGACCCGCGCGTCCATGACGCCCGCGTCGATGTCGGCCTGCGTGTAGCCGACGGTGGCGATCTCCGGGTCGGTGAAGACGTTCGAGGAGACGGTCTTGAGGTCGAGCGGGCCGACCGTCTCGCCCAGGTAGTGGTACATCGCGATCCGGCCCTGCATGGCCGCGACCGAGGCGAGCGCGAAGACGCCCGTGACGTCGCCGGCGGCGTAGACGCCGGGGGCGGAGGTACGGGAGACCTTGTCCGTCCGGATGTGGCCGGACTCCTTGAGCTTGACGCCCGCCTCCTCCAGGCCCATGGCGGCCGTGTTCGGTATCGCGCCGACGGCCATGAGGCAGTGGCTGCCGGTGATGACCCGGCCGTCGGAGAGGGTGACCTCGACGCGGTCGCCGACCCGCTTGACGGACTCGGCGCGGGAACGGGCCATGACGTTCATGCCGCGGCGGCGGAAGACGTCCTCGAGCACGGCGGCGGCGTCCGGGTCCTCGCCGGGCAGGACGCGGTCGCGGGAGGAGACCAGCGTCACCTTGGAACCGAGCGCCTGGTACGCGCCGGCGAACTCGGCCCCTGTCACGCCCGAGCCGACCACGATGAGCTCCTCGGGGAGCTCGTCCAGGTCGTACACCTGGGTCCAGTTGAGGATCCGCTCGCCGTCCGGCCGGGCGTCGGGCAGTTCCCGGGGGCGACCGCCCGTGGCGATCAGGACGGCGTCTGCGGTGAGGGTCTCCGAGGTGCCGTCGGCCGCGTCGACGACCACGGTGCGGGAGCCGTCGATCGCCTGCATGCCCTCCAGTCGGCCGCGGCCGCGCATCACCCTGGCCCCCGCACGGGTGACGGAGGCGGTGATGTCGTGGGACTGGGCGAGCGCGAGGCGCTTGACCCGCCGGTTGACCTTGCCGAGGTCGACGCCCACGACCCGGGCGGCCTGCTCGGTGGGCGGTGTGTCGTCCGCCACGATGATGCCGAGTTCCTCGTACGACGAGTCGAACGTCGTCATCACCTCGGCCGTCGCGATCAGCGTCTTCGACGGGACGCAGTCGGTGAGCACCGAAGCCCCGCCAAGTCCGTCGCAGTCGACGACGGTCACCTCCGCACCCAGCTGGCTGGCCACCAGGGCCGCTTCGTATCCGCCGGGTCCGCCACCAATGATCACGATCCGAGTCACGTACCCCATTGTCCCGCACGCGCCAACTGATCACTTACGGGGGCCGTGCCCCGCTGTCGTACTCTCATGGCCATGTCCCTCTATGCCGCCTACGCCGGCAACCTCGACGCCCGGCTGATGACGCGCCGCGCCCCGCACTCGCCCCTGCGCGGCACCGGCTGGCTCAGCGGCTGGCGGCTGACCTTCGGCGGTGAGCAGATGGGCTGGGAGGGCGCGCTCGCCACCCTGGTGGAGGACCCGCTGCACCAGGTCTTCGTCGGGCTGTACGACATCGCCCCGGTCGACGAGGAGGCGGTGGACCGCTGGGAGGGTGTCCCGCTGGGCGTCTACCGGCGCCACATGGTGCGGGTCCACACCCTCGACGGCGACCTGCCGGCATGGATCTACGTCCTCAACGACTACGAGGGCGGCCTGCCGTCCGCGCGCTACCTCGGCGAGATCGCGGACGCGGCGGAGTCCGCGGGCGCCCCGCACGACTACGTCATGGAGCTGCGCAAACGCCCCTGCTGACCGAGCGACGCATGACGCGGCGCGAGGCACCGGGAACGCGCCCGGGACGGCAGCGTCAAGGGCGGTGGAGGGAGCGGCGCAGCGGCCCCGCGGCCCGCCGCCCGGCCCGGCCAATACGCGGATCCTCTGATATTTCGCACATCGTGACCTGAGACGTCTACGCGCGTAGGCGAGAACCGGCTAATCTCATCCGCGTGAACTCTTCCGCGACTCCCCACGCCGCCCGCACCCCGCTGGGCGACCCGTACGCCGCCGCCACGGCCGCCGCCGCCCGCCTGCGCGAGCTCACCGGTGGCGAGACCCACGACGTCGCCCTGGTGCTGGGCTCCGGCTGGGTGCCGGCCGCCGACGCCCTCGGCGAGGCCGAGTACGAGTTCGCGGTGACGGAGCTGCCGGGCTTCCCGCCGCCCGCCGTGGCCGGGCACTCCGGCAAGGTGCGCTCCGTGCGGATCGGCGACAAGCGGGCGCTGGTCTACCTCGGCCGCAACCACTACTACGAGGGACACGGCGTCGCCACCGTCGTGCACGGCGTGCGCACCGCCGTCGCCGCGGGCTGCAAGACCGTCGTCCTGACCAACGGCTGCGGCGGGCTGCGTCCCACCTACCGTCCCGGCCAGGCCGTGCTGATCAACGACCACATCAACATGACGGCCGCCTCGCCCATCGTCGGCGCCAACTTCGTCGACCTCACCGACCTGTACTCGCCGCGGCTGCGCGCCCTGTGCAAGGAGGTCGACCCCTCCCTGGAGGAGGGTGTCTACGTGCAGCTCCCGGGCCCGCACTACGAGACCCCGGCCGAGATCAACATGGTCCGGGTGATCGGCGGCGACCTCGTCGGGATGTCCACCACGCTGGAGGCCATCGCGGCCCGTGAGGCGGGCGCCGAGGTGCTCGGCATCTCCCTGGTGACCAACCTCGCCGCCGGCATGACGGGGGAACCCCTCAACCACGAGGAGGTCCTGGAGGCCGGCCGCGACTCCGCCGCGCGCATGGGCGGCCTGCTCGCCCGGGTACTCGAGCGGATCTGACCCGCGCCGACCGCGCGGGGCCTTGCCGACCGGTTGCGGCCCGGCCCCGCCCCGGACCCCGGCAACGGCCCCGCCCCGGACCCCGGCGCGACAGGCCGGTACTCCCGTGCCCGCATGCCGCGCGCGTTCGCCGGGGTGCCCGCACCCTGGTTAGGGAAGGCGCCCTACGGGGAGGTAACCGGGCGGTGCTCGTGGCGGCAGCCCGCTCCGCCGCCCGGCCGTACGGCATCCCCCGCGCGGCCTCCCGTGGAGGCACTGGTCGCGGGCATGACGGGCCGAAGGCCCAGGCCGACGCGCACGGCGCGGGCGGCACCGAAGACCGAGACATCGCAGGAGCATCACGTGGCAAGCGCAAGCGAGAACGCGGAGCTGATCCCTCAGGCGCGCACCTGGCTGGCCGAGGACCCCGACCCCGACACCCGAGCCGAGCTCGAGGGCCTGCTCGCGGCCGTCGACGCGGGTGACACGAGGGCGGCCGACGACCTCGCGGCCCGGTTCGCCGGCACCCTGCAGTTCGGCACGGCGGGGCTGCGCGGGGAGATGGGAGCGGGCCCGATGCGCATGAACCGCTCCGTGGTCATCCGGGCCGCCGCCGGTCTCGCCGCGTACCTCAAGGCGGAGGGCCGGGGCGACGGGCTGGTCGTCGTGGGCCACGACGCACGCCACAAGTCGGCGGACTTCGCCCGCGACACCGCCGCCGTCATGGTCGGCGCGGGTCTGCGGGCGGCCGTGCTGCCCGGTCCGCTGCCGACGCCCGTGCTGGCCTTCGCGATCCGCCACCTGGGCGCGGTCGCGGGCGTCGCGGTGACCGCGAGTCACAACCCACCGCGCGACAACGGCTACAAGGTCTACCTGGGCGACGGCTCGCAGATCGTGCCGCCTGCCGACGCCCGGATCGCCGAGGAGATCGCCGCGATCGGCCCGCTGGCCGGCGTGCCACTGGCGGACGGGGGCTGGCAGGACCTCGGTGACGAGGTCGTCGAGGCGTACCTGGAGCGCGCCGCCTCCGTCGTGGACCGCCACACCCCGCGCGACCTGTCGGTCGTCTACACCCCCCTGCACGGGGTCGGTCGGGACGTGCTGACCGCCGCCTTCGAGCGGGCCGGATTCACCGCTCCGCACGTCGTCGCCGAGCAGGGCGACCCGGACCCGGACTTCCCGACCGTCGCCTTCCCCAACCCGGAGGAGCCGGGGGCGATGGATCTGGCCTTCGCCGCGGCCCGGGCGCTCGGCCCCGGCGTCGACGTCGTCATCGCCAACGACCCCGACGCCGACCGCTGCGCCGTGGCGGTGCCGGACCGCGCCGCCGGGGACGGCTGGCGGATGCTCCGCGGCGACGAGGTCGGCGCGCTGCTCGCCACACACCTGGTGCACCGCAGGGCCAGCGGCACCTTCGCGGCGAGCATCGTCTCCTCGTCCCTGCTGTCCCGCATCGCGGCCAGTGCGGGGCTCCCCTACGCCGACACCCTGACCGGCTTCAAGTGGATCTCCAAGGTGGAGGGCCTCCGCTTCGGCTACGAGGAGGCGCTGGGCTACTGCGTCGACCCCGCGGGAGTACGCGACAAGGACGGCATCACCGCCGCCCTGGCCGTGGCGGAACTGACCGCCGAGCTGAAGGCCAAGGATCGTACGCTCTCCGACCTGCTGGACGACATCGCCCTGGAGTACGGGCTGCACGCCACCGACCAGCTCTCGGTGCGGGTCGCCGACCTGTCGGTCATCCAGGACGCGATGGCCCGGTTGCGCGAGCGGCCGCCCAGCTCGCTGGCCGGTCTCGCCGTCATCGCGGCCGAGGACCTCGCCAAGGGCAGCACGGAACTGCCGCCGACCGACGGCCTGCGCTACCGGCTGGCCGGCTCCCCGGGCGCCGGTGTGGAGTCGGCCCGGGTGATCGTGCGGCCGAGCGGTACCGAGCCCAAGCTGAAGTGCTACCTGGAGGCCGTGCTGCCCGTACCGGGCGCCGACCTGCTGGCCACCGTCCGCGCCCAGGCCGCCGAGATCCTGGCGGCCGTCAAGGCCGACCTCTCGACCGCCGCCGGGCTCCCCCGGGACGAGGTCGCAGCGCAGGCCTGACCCCGGCCGACCTCATGGCCCGCCAGTGCCCACCCGCTCGCGGCCGGTCACCGGCGGAGGCATCCGACACCGACAGGCGCCGGTGGGCACTGGCAGAGGCATCCGACACCGAGAGGCGCCGGTGGGCACTGGCGGGCACCGCGGCCGCCGACAGGCACCGGCGGGCACCGCCCGCTACCGGCGGAGGCAGCCGACACCGACAGGCACCGGCGGGCACCGCCCGCCACCGGCAGAGGCATCCGACACCGAGAGGCGCCGGTGGGCACCGGCGGGCACCGCCCGCCACCGGCGGAGGCAGCCGACACCGACAGGCACCGGTGGGGGCGGCGTCGCCCCCGCCCCGATCGCCGGCTCAGCCGATGGCGAGCACCACGATGAGCACGATCGCCCCCGCCACCGCGGGGGCGATGACCTCGAACGCCCAGCGGGCCGTGACCTCACTGGGCGCGCCCTCCCGGCCGCCGTGCCGCTCCGCGAGCTCGCGCAGTTCGTCGACCACGCGGTCGGACCAGGCCCGGGTGGCGTCCGGATCGTGGAGACGGCCCCCCGGTGTCGTGCCCGGGTCGACCGGCTCCCCCGCGGCGGCCCGCGTCCTGGCCCGGGCGGCCCGCTTGCGGGCCCGCATCGAGACCGGGACGGCCCACAGCTGGTACTTCTTGCCCTCCGCGAACAGTTCGGTCGAGTACCCCGCGCGCAGCCCCTCGACAGCACCCCAGGTCGCGGTGACCGTGCGGAAGGGGTTGCGGACCACGATGCGGTCGTCGCCGGCCCGGACGACCGGACGCAGGGTGAACGCGACGACCAGCGGCACGATCAGCAGCATCAGCGCCAGGGCCACCCAGGGGGTGTTCCCCGTGCCGCGGACGATCGCGTCGATCCCGAGCCACAGCGTGATGGCGAGCATGAGCACGCCGCCGGCCACGCCGGCCGCCGAGCGGTAGGACCGCTCGGAGTACTTCGGCTGCCCGGGGCCGGGCTGCGGTTCGGGGACGGGGTTCTCGGAGCTCGTCATGAGATCAGATTGTGCCTGACCCCGCGCCTTCGCCCCGCGGGGCGAAGGTTGCGTTAGTGCATCGACGTCAGCACCTCCCTACTGGCACGCCTTACTGGTACGCCTTGTCGTGTGTCGAGTCGTAGACGAGCTTGCCCGCCGCGTCATAGCCCTTGATGTGGGGCGAGGAATCCTCCGGGCCCTTCAGGATCCCGGTCGCGGCGAAGTACCCGTGGTCGAGCGCCGCCTCCTGCGTGACGCCGCCCCAGGAGACCGTGACCTTGGCGACACCGGGTTCGACCGTGCCGACGCTGCCCCAGCGGAAGGGGAACCGGGCCGGCAGCCGCGGGCCGGTGGCGGTGTCCTGTTTGTAGAGCCGGAAGGCGTTGATGTCCGGCACGACGGGTCCGCGGCCCGGCTCGGCGCCGTCGCCGGAGCTGGTGTTCACCCCTTGCGTGCGCCCGTCCTTTTCCGTGCAGATCAGCCGTACCGGCGTACCGGCGGGAGTGCCGATCGCCACGACCCGAATGCCGTCGCCCGGAGAGTTCATGTCGCCCGTGGCGTTCAACGCGAGGATCACCCGGTAGTCCTCGGACTTCCCAACGTCGAGCCGGAAGGGCGAGTCCGCCCGCTGCGTCTTCGCCTCGAATGCGAGACAGTCCTCCAGCGCGTCGGCCGCCCGCTCCATGGTGATCCCGTCCGCCAGTTGGCCAGGGGTCACCGGCCCCTTCGGTCCGCCCGGCGACACGCTGGTGCGCACCGGCGCCGAGGGGCGCGGCCGGGCGGCGCTCTTCTCGGCGGACGGCCGGGTGTCGGAGGCCGGCCCGGCCGCCGGGCCGCCACTGCCCGGCTGGTAGTACATGGCGACGGCCGTGCCGGGCACCGCGGCCAGTGCCGCGAGCGCGGCCCCCGCGGCGCACAGCCGGCGTCTGCGGCTCGTCCTGCCCCGCCGCACGATCGTCGTGTAAGGCGCGTCCCGCGTGCGCAGATCGTCGGCCTGTTCTCCCAGGAGCTCGCGCAGTCGCGCCTCGAACTCCGTGTCGCCGTCCGCGGGGCCGTAGCCCGGCGCGTCTGCTCTGTCCCTCATCGGACCCCTCCTGCGACCTTCGTGTGCTTCGCCGTGCCCCACGGCCCTGTTCTCGTCTCCGCGCCGGCCCCGGCGCCGACAGCCTCCGCGGCCAGCACGGTTGTGCCCAGCAGGCCGCGCAGCTTGGCGAGGCCCCGGGCCGCCTGGCTCTTGACCGTCCCGGCCGAGCAGCCCAGCGACTGGGCCACCTCGGTCTCGGACAGGTCTTCCCAGTACCGCAGCACGACCACGGCCCGCTGCCGTGCGGGCAGCTCACCGAGCGCCGCCAGCAGCACCTCGCGCTGCGCCACCCGCGCCGTGGGATCGGCCCCGGCGCCATCGGGTGGCAGGTCCGTGAGCCGTTCGGCCACGCGTTTCTTGCGGAACCGGTCCTTGTTGCAGCTGATCAGGATCCGCCGCACGTACGCGTCCGGGTTGTCGCTGCGCTGCACCCGGCGCCAGGAGCGGTAGGCCTTGGCCAGCGCGGTCTGCGCCAGGTCCTCCGCGTGATGCCCGTCACCTGTGAGCAGATAGGCGGTACGCACCAGATGGGCCCATCTGGCACGGACGTAACCTTGGAACTCCGCCTCGTCGTCTGGATTCATCGATGACCCCCTTCACCCACCAGACCACCGCTTCCGCCGATCAGGTTGCCCCGCCACCCGTTCGGGGGAGGAATGGGCCCGCCCCCGCCGATGACATCCGCTACGCGCGTAGATATGCTGCTGAGGTGACCATGCCCACCACTGTTCCCGCTCACGGCCCCGACGCCGCGGCCCGGCTGGCGTCCATGGCCGACGTCACGGCCTCCGACGCCGCGCTGCGCCGCTTCCTGCACGGGCTGCCCGGCGTCGACGCGGTCGGCCTCGAGGCCCGTGCCGCAAGCCTCGGCACCCGTTCGATCAAGACCACGGCGAAGGCGTACGCCATCGACCTGGCGATCTCGATGATCGACCTGACCACGCTCGAAGGCGCGGACACCCCGGGCAAGGTCCGGGCGCTGTCCGCCAAGGGCGTCCATCCGGACCCGACCGACCGCACGACCCCCCGGGTCGCCGCGATCTGCGTCTACCCGGACATGGTCGCGACCGCCAAGGAGGCGCTCGGCGCCTCCGGCGTGCACGTCGCGTCCGTCACCACCGCCTTCCCGGCCGGTCGCGTGGCGCTGCCGGTCAAGCTCGCCGACACCGCTGACGCGGTGGCCGCGGGTGCCGACGAAGTGGACATGGTCATCGACCGCGGCGCCTTCCTCGCCGGCCACTACCTGAAGGTCTACGAGGAGATCAGGGCGGTCAAGGAGGCCTGCCGCCGCCCCGGGGGCAGCTCCGCCCACCTGAAAGTGATCTTCGAGACCGGCGAGCTCGCGACGTACGACAACATCCGCCGCGCCTCCTGGCTCGGCATGCTCGCGGGCGCCGACTTCATCAAGACCTCCACCGGCAAGGTGGCGGTCAACGCGACCCCCGCCAACACCCTGCTGATGCTCGAGGCCGTGCGCGACTTCCGCGCCGCCACGGGCGTCCAGGTCGGCGTGAAGCCGGCCGGCGGCATCCGCACCTCCAAGGACGCCATCAAGTTCCTGGTCCTCGTCAACGAGACCGTGGGCGACGAGTGGCTGAGCAACGAGTGGTTCCGTTTCGGCGCTTCCAGCCTGCTGAACGATCTGCTCATGCAGCGTCAGAAGCTGAGCACCGGCCGCTACTCCGGTCCCGACTACGTGACGGTGGACTGAGAACTCACGATGACACAGAACGAGAAGAACCAGCAGCCCCGGTCGACCGGGCAGTCGAAGCCGGGATCCGCCTTCGCGTACGCGCCGGCGCCGGAGTCCCGCTCCGTCGTCGACATCGCCCCCTCCTACGGTCTTTTCATCGACGGTGAGTTCACCGACGCCGCCGACGGCCGGGTGTTCAAGACCGTGAGCCCGTCCACCGAGGAGGTCCTGTCCGAGGTCGCCCGGGCCGGCGAGGCGGACGTGGACCGGGCGGTACGGGCCGCCCGCAAGGCCTTCGAGTCGTGGTCCGCGCTGCCCGGCTCGGAGCGCGCCAAGTACCTGTTCCGCATCGCCCGGATCGTGCAGGAGCGCTCGCGCGAGCTGGCCGTCCTGGAGACGCTGGACAACGGGAAGCCGGTCAGGGAGACCCGCGACGCCGACCTCCCGCTGGTCGCCGCGCACTTCTTCTACTACGCCGGCTGGGCCGACAAGCTCGCGCACGCCGGCTTCGGCCCGGACCCCCGCCCGCTGGGCGTGGCCGGACAGGTCATCCCGTGGAACTTCCCGCTGCTGATGCTGGCGTGGAAGATCGCCCCGGCGCTGGCCACCGGCAACACGGTCGTCCTCAAGCCGGCCGAGACCACTCCGCTGTCGGCGCTGTTCTTCGCCGACATCTGCCGCCAGGCGGGCCTGCCCAAGGGCGTCGTCAACATCCTCCCCGGCTACGGGGACGCCGGCGCCGCACTGGTCGCGCACAACGGCGTGGACAAGGTCGCCTTCACCGGCTCCACGGCGGTCGGCAAGCAGATCGCCCGCACCGTCGCCGGAAGCGGGAAGAGGCTCACCCTGGAACTGGGCGGCAAGGGCGCCAACATCGTCTTCGACGACGCGCCGGTCGACCAGGCGGTCGAGGGCATCGTGAGCGGCATCTTCTTCAACCAGGGCCAGGTCTGCTGCGCGGGCTCCCGGCTGCTGGTCCAGGAGTCCGTCGCGGACGAGGTGCTGGACGCGCTCAAGCGCCGGCTGTCGACGCTGCGCGTCGGCGACCCGCTGGACAAGAACACCGATCTCGGCGCCATCAACTCGGCCGAGCAGCTGGCCAGGATCACCGCGCTCACCGAGGCCGGAGAGGCCGAGGGCGCCGAACGCTGGTCGCCGGCGTGCGAACTGCCCTCCGCGGGCTACTGGTTCGCGCCGACGCTGTTCACCGGGGTCACCCAGGCGCACCGCATCGCGCGCGAGGAGGTCTTCGGCCCGGTGCTGTCGGTGCTGACCTTCCGCACCCCCGCCGAGGCCGTGGAGAAGGCCAACAACACCCCCTACGGCCTGTCCGCCGGGATCTGGACGGAGAAGGGTTCGCGCATCCTCTCGGTGGCCAACCAGCTGCGGGCCGGTGTGGTGTGGGCCAACACGTTCAACAAGTTCGACCCGACCTCGCCCTTCGGGGGCTACAAGGAGTCGGGCTTCGGCCGCGAGGGCGGCCGCCACGGCCTGGAGGCATACCTCGCCGGAGCGGCCGGAGCGTCGAACGAGCGCTTTGGGCACCGCCCGGCGGCAGCAGGGGGAGAGCGAGAGGGTGAGCGCGACCGATGAAGCAGTCCGACAAGTCCGGGACGGCACGGCTGTCCGTCTTCAAGACCTACAAGCTGTTCGTCGGGGGCAAGTTCCCCCGCAGCGAGAGCGGGCGGGTGTACGAGGTGACCGATGCCAAGGGCACGTGGCTCGCCAACGCCCCGCAGGCCTCCCGCAAGGACGCCCGTGACGCGGTGTCCGCCGCCCGCAAGGCCTTCGCCGGCTGGTCGGGCGCGACCGCGTACAACCGGGGGCAGATCCTCTACCGCGTCG
Source organism: Streptomyces sp. ME19-03-3 (assembly GCA_033793685.1). Lineage (GTDB taxonomy): Bacteria > Actinomycetota > Actinomycetes > Streptomycetales > Streptomycetaceae > Actinacidiphila. The sequence continues at coordinate 151,867 of JARAXD010000003.1, forward strand.
CGGAGATGCTCGAGGGCCGCCGGGAGCAGTTCGTCCGCGAGGTCGGCGAGGCCGAGGGGCTGTCGAAGTCCAAGGCGGCGGCCGTGGTGGACGCCGCGATCGACCGCTGGGTCTGGTACGCCGGCTGGACCGACAAGATCGCCCAGGTGGTGGGCGGCGCCAACCCGGTGGCGGGCCCGTACTTCAACCTCTCGAGCCCGGAGCCGACCGGTGTGGTCGCCGTCGTCGCGCCCCAGGAGTCGTCCTTCCTGGGCCTGGTCTCCGTGATCGCCCCGGTGATCGCCACCGGCAACACCGCGGTCGTGGTGGCCGGCGAGCGGGCCCCGCTGCCCGCGCTGTCGCTGGGCGAGGTGCTGGCCACCTCCGACCTGCCCGGCGGAGTCGTCAACATCCTTTCCGGTCGCACGTCCGAGATCGCGCCGACGCTGGCGGCGCACATGGACGTCAACGCCCTGGACCTGGCAGGGGCGGTGGAGGACGCCGTGCTCGCGAAGGAACTGGAGGTCGCGGCCGCGGACAACCTCAAGCGCGTGCTCCGTCCACAGCCTGTGGACTGGGCCGCCGAGCCCGGTACGGACCGCATGACGGCTTTCCTGGAGACCAAGACCGTCTGGCACCCCGCGGGCGCCGGCGCGGCCGCGGGCTCCGCGTACTGACCCGGTTCCCCGGCGGCCCGTCCCGCCGCCGGGAGCCCGCGCCCGCCTGACCCGGCGGGCCCCCGTGACCGACGTGTCCCCGCGGGGGCCCGCCGCCGTACGCGTTCCGGCGGCGGGTCAGCGCCGCTGCAGGCTCCTGACGGTGTCGCCGACCAGCGGCAGCTCGGAGACCGAGCGGCTGTCGGCGATCGGCTTGGTGACGACCGCGGTGGAGACCGGCTTGAAGTCGGCCACCTGCGAACCCACGGAGTTGTCCAGCGGGTTGGCGCCGGTCTGTGCCAACGGGTTGACCGGCAGGTGGTTCACCGCGCCCAGCAGGGCCGAGGTCGCCGCCCGGCCGTTTTCGGCCACGGTGGACCCCGCTTCGGTCCGGGCGTCGGCGTGCGCCGCCCCCGCGGAGGCGAAGGCCGCGACGGAGGACACCGCGAGGACGGTGGCGCGGAGAAGGGCGCGGGAGAACTGCTGCATGTGATCCACCTGCCTGGTCGCCGGCCCGCCCGCGGACCGGTCCCGGGACGGCGCGACGGCCGTCGCCGTAAGCGACAATGACGTCACCAACCGTAGTTGGTCGAACATCACGCATCCACAGCATGTCCCGGCGGGTCACTCCAAAGACGGAATGCGTCACACTGGTGTCCCGTGAGCTCTCGCCCTCCCGCCGCCCGCGTGATCCTGCTGACCGGCCCCTCCGGGTCCGGCAAGTCCTCTCTCGCCGCCCGCACCGGCCTGCCGGTCCTGCGGCTGGACGACTTCTACAAGGAGGGTGACGACCCGTCCCTCCCGATGCTCCCCAGCGGCATCGGTGCCGACTGGGACTCCCCGTTGTCCTGGAACGCCGACGCGGCCGTCGCCGCCGTCGCGGAGCTGTGCGCCACGGGCCGGACCGCCGTCCCGGTGTACGAGATCTCCACCAGCTCCATCACCGGACGGGCGGAGATCGGCCTCGACGGGGCGCCGCTCTTCATCGCCGAGGGCATCTTCGCCGCCGACATCGTCGCGCGCTGCGCCGAACTCGGCCTGCTCGCGGACGCGCTGTGCCTGAGCCGCGGCGCGATCACCACCGCCCGCCGCCGCTTCGTCCGGGACCTGCGCGAGGGGCGCAAGTCGCTGCCCTTCCTGCTGCGCCGCGGCTGGAACCTGATGCGCGCCGAGCGCCGCATCGTCGCGCGGCACGCGGAGCTCGGGGCGCACGTGTGTGACCGGGACGAGGCACTGGAACGGATCGGCGGCGCGACTCCCGCGCCGGTCGCCGTCCGGGTGTGACCGCAACGGCGCGGCCCGCGGGGGACGTGCACGAGGGAGCGGTCGCGCGCAGACCCCCGTCGCGCGCGACCGCTCCCTCCTGCTCCCCCCCGTTTCCCCCCGCGGGCCCCCGTTCCCCCGATCCGGGGGCCCCGGTCCCCCGTCCGTCAGGCCACCAGCTCGCCGAAGGCCGCCTGCTCGTCGACGCCCGCGCTGAGCGTCGCGTCCTCACGCAGCCGGCGCAGGGAGCGCCAGATGCTGCTCTTCACCGTGCCGACGCTGATGCCGAGGATGTCGGCGATCTCGGGGTCGGTGCGGCCCTCGTAGTAGCGGAGCACCAGCATCGTGCGCTGCGGCTCAGGGAGCTTGGCCAGTGCCTGCCACAGCACGGCACGCAGTTCGGTGCCGCGCATCGCGTCGGTGTCGCCCGCCGTCTCCGGCAGTTCCTCGGTCGGGTACTCGTTGAGCTTGCGACGCCGCCAGGCGCTGATGTGCAGGTTGGTCATGGTCCGGCGCAGGTAGCCACCGACCGCGGCCTTGTCGCTGATCCGGTCCCAGGCCCGGTAGGTGGAGAACAGCGCGCTCTGCAGCAGGTCCTCCGCCTCGTGACGGTCGCCCGTCAGGTGGTAGGCGGTCGCGTACAGGGAGGCCCGGCGCTCCTGGACGTAGGCGGTGAAGTCCGCGTCCGCCGTGAAGCACCGCTCCCCCGGAACCGCCCGGGCCCCCGTGGCCTCCCCGTGCCCCCCGTCTCCCCCGTGACCGCCCTCGATCGCCGTGATGTACGGCGGCCGGTTGCGGACCACCTGACGCCCCGTCCCCCGGGCGCACCCGCCCCCGCGCTTCGCCGGGGGGACCCCCGGCCCGCCCGTGGCACCGGACTTCTCGGCGTCCCGGCCCGCGGGGTGCAGGCGCGGCTGAAGGACTGCGGTGGCCGTCGTGCTGTGCAGTGCGTTCATTGCGCGCCCCCGTGGGTGGAGCCGGACCGGTCTTCTTACCTGCCGACAGAACCGCCTGGTGGCGCCCCCGTCGTTGACCAATAGACTGCCGCGCCAGTTTCATGGCGCTGTCCGCCGAGTGTCACAGCCCCGTCACAGACCACGGCGGTACCTTCCACGGGCCCTCTTGGGAGACAATGCGAACGTGCCTTTCCTGTTGCTGATCGAGGACGACGACGCCATCCGAGCGAGCCTCGAACTCGCCCTGTCGCGCCAGGGCCACCGCGTGGTGGCCGCGGCCACGGGCGAGGACGGGCTGAAACTGCTGCGCGAGCAGCGGCCGGACCTGATCGTGCTGGACGTGATGCTCCCGGGCATCGACGGCTTCGAGGTGTGCCGGCGCATCCGGCGCACCGACCAGTTGCCGATCATCCTGCTGACCGCGCGCAGCGACGACATCGACGTCGTGGTCGGCTTGGAGTCCGGCGCCGACGACTACGTCGTCAAGCCCATCCAGCCGCGCGTGCTGGACGCCCGCATCCGCGCCGTGCTGCGCCGGGGGGAGCGGGACAGCACCGACTCCGCCGCGTTCGGCAGCATCGTCATCGACCGCTCGGCGATGACCGTCACGAAGAACGGCGAGGATCTGCAACTCACGCCGACCGAACTGCGGCTGCTGCTGGAGCTGAGCCGCCGCCCGGGGCAGGCCCTGTCCCGGCAGCAGTTGCTGCGCCTGGTGTGGGAGCACGACTACCTCGGTGACTCGCGCCTGGTGGACGCCTGTGTGCAGCGACTGCGCGCCAAGATCGAGGACGTGCCCTCGGCGCCGACCCTGATCCGTACCGTCCGGGGTGTCGGGTACCGCCTGGACGCGCCGGCGTGAATCCTCCGCAGCACGAGGACCCGGTCGATGACGACGGGACGGATCGGCGGCTCGGCGGCTGGAGGTCACGGCTGCTGCGGCTGACCAGCCTGCGGCTGCGCCTGGTCGCCGTCTTCGCCGCCGTGGCGCTGGCGGCCGCGGTGTCCGCCTCCGGCATCGCGTACTGGCTCAACCGCGACGCCGTGCTGACCCGCGCCCAGAACGCCGCCCTCAACGACTTCCGCGCCTCGATGACCCGCAACGCGGGTTCGCTGCCGCGCCACCCGTCCTGCGACAAACTGGCCGAGGCCGCGCGGACCATCGGTACCAGCACCCAGATCTACCAGGTGCTGCTGATCGGCACCGGACCGGACGGCGAGCGCTGCGCGACCAAGTCGCAGAGCGACGGCTTCTCGCTGGACGCCGTCCCCGCCACGCTGCGCAAGGCCGTCAGCAAGCGCAACCCGCGGACCGGCGACCCCGCCGAGTACCACCTGTACTGGCAGCGGGTCACCCGCAACGGCCAGCCGTACCTGGTGGGCGGGGCCAAGGTGATCGGCGGCGGGCCGACCGGCTACATGTTCAAGTCGCTGGAGGCCGAGCGCAAGGACCTCAACTCGCTGGCCTGGTCGCTCGGCATCGCCACCGCCCTCGCCCTGATCGGGGCGGCGCTGCTGGCGCAGGCCGCGGCCTCCACCGTGCTGCGGCCCGTGGCGCGCCTGGGCGAGGCCGCCAGGCGGCTGGGCGAGGGGAAGCTCGACACCCGGCTGCGGGTCACCGGGACCGATGAACTCGCCGAGCTGTCACGGACGTTCAACCGCACCGCGGAGCGGCTGGAGCGGCGGGTCGACGAGCTCAGCCAGCGCGAGGCGGCCAGCCGCCGCTTCGTCGCCGACATGTCGCACGAGCTGCGCACCCCGCTGACCGCGATCACCGCCGTGACCGAGGTGCTGGAGGACGAGGCGGACTCCCTCGACCCGATGATCGCCCCGGCCGTGCGGCTGGTGGTGAGCGAGACCAAGCGGCTGGGCGAACTGGTGGAGAACCTGATGGAGGTCACCCGCTTCGACGCGGGCACCGCGCGCCTGGTCCTGGACGACGTCGACGTCTCCGACCTGGTCACCGCCTGCATCGACGCCCGTGCCTGGCTCGACGCGGTGGAGCTGGACGCGCCGCGCGGCATCATCGCGCTGCTCGACCCGCGCCGCATCGACGTGATCCTCGCCAACCTGATCGGCAACGCCCTCAAGCACGGCGGCTCGCCGGTCCGGGTCAGGGTCAGGCAGGACGGGGACGAGCTCGTCGTCGAGGTCGCGGACAACGGCCCCGGCATCCCGCAGGACGTGCTGCCGCACGTCTTCGACCGGTTCTTCAAGGCGGACGCCTCGCGGGCCCGTTCCGAGGGGAGCGGCCTGGGCCTGTCCATCGCGCTGGAGAACGCGCACATCCACGGCGGAGAGATCTCGGCGGCCAACAACCCGGACCGCGGCGCGGTGTTCACGCTGCGCCTGCCGATGCGCACCGGGGCGGGTCAGGCGGCGGGGAACGAGGAAGGGAACGAGAGCACGTGACGCAGTCGTCCCCGGGTGCCGCCCGGCGTCGGTGTGCCCCGCTCCTCGCCCTGCTCGGCGCGGTCCTGCTGGCCGGCTGCGGCATCCGCACCACTTCGGTGCCGGTGGACGCGGGACCGGCGCCCTCGCGCGTCTCCTGCGCGGTGCCGGACGAGGAGGCGACCGCTCCGGCGACGGCCTCCGCCTCGCCCCGCGGGCTGACCGCCCGGGTGTACCTGGTGTGCAGCGCCCAGGTGGCCGGGGTGAACCGCCCGGTGCGGACCGCGGGCCTGGACCAGCTGGGCACGGCCGTACTGCTCCTGCGCGAACTGCAGCGCAGACCACGCGGCGACGAGTCGTCGGCCGGCTTCACCACAGCCGTGCAGGGCGACCTGGTGGTGGAGCGGCCCCGCCGCGGCGACCCGCGCGGATCGCTCAGGCTGAGCGCCCCGCTGGGCGACCTGCCGCCCTTCGCACTCGCCCAACTGGTGTGCACCTACGCGGGTACGGCTGCGGCCCCCGGCGAGGGGGGCGGGGTGCTCCTCGGAGGCTCCGACGACGGCCCGGTGCGCCGCTTCACCTGTACCGGCGGCCTGCGGACCGACCCGGAAGCGGCGGAAACCGCTGGAACCGCCGTGAAGTGACAGACGTCCTTCCAGACGTGCGGCACGACGGCTCCCTCCCGAAAGTGCGCGCGGTGGGCCTGGTCCTCGCCGCGTTCCATCTGACTCTGGTCGGGTGGCTGATGCTGCGTCCGCACCTTCTGCCCTGGGTGGACGCGCCCAACCTCCGTCCGTTCGCCACCATCCGCTCCGACCTCGCCCTGGGGCCCGTGCAGGCGGCCCGCCGGATCGGCGCGGGGCTGGCGCTGCTGGCGCCGCTGGGCGTGCTGCTGCCGATGGCCGGCGGACGGGTGCGCGTGTCGGCGCCCGGCTCGTTCGCACGCACGGTCTTCGCGGGGCTCATGATCTCGCTCGCCCTGGAGTTCGCGCAGACCGGGGTGCCGGGTCAGATCTTCGACGTGGACGCCCTGCTGCTCAACACGGCCGGTGTCGCGCTGGCCCACCTCGCCGTGGTGCCCGCGGCGCGGGCGTGGGTGCACCGGCGCCGCGTCCGCCGGCAGGCCCGGTCGACCGGTGCTCAGGGGCGGACCCCGAGGATTCCCAGGGTCGGGATCGCACCGTAGAGCGATGATTCACGGCGTTATGCGCCCGTACGGTCGTGTCGTCGGCCGGAGAGACCGGTCGTGACTCCCGAAGGAGCACCCGCCATGTCCGCACTGGTCCGCCCCCGTCACGGACGGGTGATCGCCGGAGTCTGCGCCGGGCTCGCAGACCGGTTCGGCACCTCCGCCACCACGATGCGCGTGGTCTTCGTGCTGTCCTGCCTGCTGCCCGGGCCGCAGTTCCTGCTCTACCTCGCGCTGTGGCTGCTGCTGCCCGACGAGGGGGGCGCCAAGACCGCCATGTGACGCGACGGTGCCGGAAACACCGACGGGCCGCACCCCCAGGGGGCGCGGCCCGTCCACCGTTCGTCCGGCTCCGTGCTCAGCCGCCGATCGGCAGGCCCTGCAGCGGAAGCTGGCCGCCGACGGGGAGGCCGCCGAGCAGCGTGCTCAGACCCTGCGGGGTGTTCTGCGTCCCGGGGACGATCGTGGCGGCCTTCGGCAGGCCGCCGGCGACGGCGCCGACCGGGACGGCCTTCGCGACGTTGCCGACCGGTACGGAGGCCGGCAGGGCCGAGGCGTCCGGCAGGCCGAGGCCGGCTTCCGCCGGGGCGGCGGAGGCGACGCCCGCGGCGGCCCCGACGAAGGCCACGCCCAGCGCGGCGGCACCGAGAGTCTTGACGGTTCCGGTCTTCATGGTTGCGTCCTCGTGATGGGGGATGGTGCGTCCGCCGCGGCACACACGGACCGTGTTCGCGGGATTTCGCAACGTAGCGACGGAAGGCGGGGCGATGCAAGTGCCGCCGGCGACCGCGCCGGGCGCCGTCCGGGTCACCGGCGTGCCGCTGACCGGGCCTCTCCTCATCCCTCTTCCGGCGAGGACTCGCTGGCCACGGCACCGCCGGCGGCCGTCTGCCGGAACAGCCACTCCGCCTTCAGCTCCGAGTATCCGGGCTTGATCACGTCATTGATCATCCCGAGACGTTCATCGAAAGGGATGAAGGCGGACTTCATCGCATTGACGGTGAACCACTGCATGTCGTCGAGGGTGTAGCCGAACGCGGCCACCAGTTCGGTGAACTCGCGGCTCATGCTCGTTCCGCTCATCAGGCGGTTGTCGGTGTTGACCGTGACCCGGAAGTGCAGCCGGCGCAGCAGCCCGATGGGGTGCTGCGCGTACGAGGCGGCCGCGCCGGTCTGCAGGTTGGAGGTGGGGCACATCTCCAGGGGGATGCGCTTGTCGCGCACGTAGTTGGCCAGCCGGCCCAGCGAGACCGTGCCGTCGTCGGCGACCTCGATGTCGTCGATGATGCGCACGCCGTGGCCGAGCCGGTCGGCCCCGCACCACTGCAGGGCCTGCCAGATGGAGGGCAGCCCGAAGGCCTCGCCGGCGTGGATGGTGAAGTGGAAGTTCTCCCGCTGCAGGTACTCGAAGGCGTCGAGGTGGCGGGTGGGCGGGAAGCCGGCCTCGGCGCCCGCGATGTCGAAGCCGACGACACCCCGGTCGCGGTAGCGGATGGCGAGTTCGGCGATCTCCTGCGAGCGGGCGGCGTGCCGCATCGCGGTCAGCAGGGCGCCCACCCGGATCCGGCCGCCCGCCTCGGCGGCCCTCCGTTCGCCCTCCCGGAAGCCTTCGTTGACCGCCTCCACGACCTCGTCGAGGCAGAGCCCGCGTTCGACGTGGAGTTCGGGGGCGTAGCGCACCTCGGCGTAGACGACGCCGTCCGCGGCGAGGTCCTCGGCGCACTCGGCGGCCACCCGGGTCAGGGCCTCGCGGGTCTGCATGACGCCGACCGTGTGCGAGAAGGTCTCCAGGTAGCGCTCCAGCGAGCCGGAGTCCGCGGCCTCGCGGAACCAGGTGCCGAGCTTGTCCGGGTCGGTCTCCGGCAGGCCGCGGTAGCCCGTGGCGCGGGCCAGGTCGACGACCGTCCCGGGCCGGACGCCGCCGTCGAGGTGGTCGTGGAGCAGCACCTTGGGCGCGCGCCGGATCTGCTCGGGCGTGGGGGTGGCCCCCGCAGCGCCCGCGGGGAGGGGGAGCGTGCTTGAGCTCGTCATTTCCGAAACATACCCCCTACGCGCGTAGAACCCGGGGATGATGCCGAATATTGACCTCCTGGCCGGGTCGTGCGCGCCTTCCCTTCTGCCATGGTTGGGCCATGGCTTCGCAAGTCTCACCGGTGCGTGGTGCGCGGTTGGGGAAGAGAGCGGCATCGGGTCTGCACCCGGCGGTACGGCGGCTGACGGACGACGAGGCGGTCCGTGCCGCCGTGCTGCTGCTGCCCGGTGGCAGTGCGCTGAGCACCCGCCGGCGCTCCCCTGTGGCCGCCGCGGCGATGGTGCCGCTGGCGCGCCGGCTCGTGCGGGCGGCGGGCCGCGGTGAGGGCCTGGCCGTGCACATCGTGCACTACCGCTTCCGCGGCTGGAACGGCGGCCACGCGCACCCCGCCGAGGACGCGCGGTGGGCGGTCGACGAGGTCGTCCGCCGCTACGGTGACGTACCGGTGTCGCTGGTCGGCATGGACATGGGCGGCCGCGCCGCGTTGCGTGCGGCGGGCCACTCGGCCGTGAACTCCGCGGTCGCCATAGGCCCGTGGCTGCCGGAGGCGCCGGAGCCCGAACCGGTCAAGCAGCTGATCGGCCGCCACATCCTGATCGTGCACGGCACGAACGACGACTCCACCCACCCCGACCTGTCCTACCGGCTGGCCGAGCGGGCGAAGAAGGTCAACCGGGACGTGTGCCGGTTCGAGGTCCACACCGACGGCCATCGGCTCCGCGACCACCGGGAGGAAGTCGCCGCCCTGGCGTCCGACTTCGTCCTGGGCAACCTGCTGGGGCGGTCCTTCGCCCGCCCGGTCGCCGACGCGCTCGCCGCCCCTCCGCCGCTGGGCCTGCGCATGCCTCTGGCCTCGGGTTTCGGTCGTTCGCTCCAGATGCGCTGAGCCGCCGCGCGCCCGGCGGTGGGGTCGCGTCACGGATCCGGCCAGGCACAGATGGCGGACGGCCGCAGCGGCGGTAGGTGAGACGCGCGAACTCAGCGGGGAGCAGCCGCCGGCAGCGCGGGAAGGTCGCGCATGTCGTCGAAGACGACGGTTCCCGGGCCTTCCAGCCGCGAGGCCCGCCTGAGGCCCCCGCAGTAGCCGAAGGCCCGCATGCCGGCGGCCCGGGCGGCCTGCACGCCGTAGGCACTGTCCTCGATCACCGCGCACCGCGCGGGCTCCACCCCCATGGAGCGGGCGGCGTGCAGGAAGAGATCGGGTGCGGGCTTTCCCCGGCGGACGTCGGCCGCGCTGAGGCGGCCGCGGGTCCGCCTTCACGCCGGCGGGGCCGGCCTCCGGTGTCCTATCGCGTTCCGTCGAAGAGGCGAGCCCACCGGTACACCCGTCAGCGGCGTCACATCCTCACAGCCCGGCTTGATCGAGCACCTGGTGCATCGTCACGGCGAGAAGCGTCCGGTTCGCGGCCGCCCCGGAGACGACGGCTGAGTCGTCGGCCTCGAGGAGAGTGATCAGCCGGTCGGTCGGGATTGACGGGTTGGTCGCTGCTCGACGTCGCACGTAGTCGGCGTCGTCGGCCAGCAGCGCCTCGATCGTTTCGATCGGAAGCCCGGGATGTGCTGCGGCCACGACCCGGTCACGCGGGTCGGCGGAGCGGGCCAGGGCAGTGGCGGCATCCGGGGGGAAGTTCTTGTGGGCGAGCATGTCCCAGCGGCTGTAGCTCTTCCAGTCGGCGGCAATGTGTGCCAGCAGCCAACCGGGGGTGTTCGGTTGGCGTTCGCACACGAACAGCCGCACGGCGAAGCTCTCGTCGGCGGCGAGGATCTCCACGGCCTCGTCGGACAGATCGGTACGCATGGTCAGCGTCTTGCGAAAGACTTGGTGACGGCTTCGCGCGATGGCGACCTGATCGGATTCCGACAGATCTTCGGCCAACAGCCACTCGACGATGTTGCCGCTGCTGCGGTCGTCGTACTCGACCGATACCGACTCACGCAGTACCGGGTCGAGGCCGTGGCGTGCAGCGATTGCCGCGCGGACCTGGTTGTCGGGATCGGCTGCCAGAACCGTGACATGCTCGGGGTCCAGTGTCGGATTGGCCGCAACCGCAGCGCGCAGCTGCGGGTCCGTCAGGAAGCGGTCGGTCAGGTCGGCGTCCAGGTCGGCGGTCCTGGCGATCTGCCGCAGTAGTCCCGCGCTGTTCGCCGGGTCTGAGGAGGGGTCGATATCGGCGAGCATGCCGCGGGCGGCCTCAGCGGGAAGCGGACCGTCCAGGCGGCGCAAGAGCATCTCACGTCCGAAGGCACCGGTGGCCTGCGAAAGGAGTTCACCGATCCGGGTGGTCGGCGCAGGGTTCCACTCGGCGGCGGCGATGGCGGCCGTTCGCGCATCCCCGTCATCGAGCATCCTGGCCCGGATGTGGTCGGGCAGGTGGCGGTTGAACGCCAGGGCACGGCGGACCTTCGGCTCCGGGTCTCGAGCGAGCAGTTCGTACACCTCGTGTGACAACGGCTCCGGGAAACGCAGCCCATGCACGCCGGCGGTGGTGAAGTACTCGGCACCTTCCGCCAACCGGCGACGCACCCGCGAGTCGACGTCTCGGGCGAGGACGATCTGGACCTCGGCCGGGAGATTCGGATTCGCGGCCAGCTCCGACCGCAGGTTCGCATCCTCATCGCCGGCAACGATCACTGCGGCCTGCGCGGGCAGGTCACGGCGCCGTGCGAGCTCGGTTCGATCGATGTTCGCCGCCGCGAGGCGAACAAGAACCTCCGGCTGTGCGGAAGGGTTGCCTGCCAGGCCGCGCAGCGATAACGCCAGGTTCCGTTGCGTGATGACAGGACGTTCGAAGGGTGTGGAGGGCACCGACCTATGGTGCCAGGCCGCCTACCGCTTCGATGTCTAACATGATCGACGGTATCGACCACCACCATGCTCCGCGACGAGACCGGCGGAACGTGGAGCCGATAGCCCCTGGCAACACACAAGGTCGTCAGCGGGCCGGGGTTCCTCGGGAAATCGACGACAGTTGGATACGCGAGCTCACCAGCAGGCCGTTGCCGGGGCGCGGAGGGCCGGCCGGCGCAGTCAGTCGGGGAGGAGCCGGCCGCGCCGGCCCAGCAGGAACTTCTTGAAGGCCGCGACGGGCGCCGTGTCGGCGTGCCCGCCGAGCCAGGCCACCCCGATCTCCCGCACCGCGCGCGGGGCGGTGACGGTCAGCTCCACGACACCGGGGCGCGGAACGAGCGGCGGTGGCAGGAGGGCCACGCCCAGACCTGCCGCGACCAGACCGCGCAGGGTCTCGGCCTCCTCCCCCTCGAAGGCGACCCGGGGGGTGAAGCCCGCCTCCGCGCACAGGGCGTCGGTGATGCGCCGCAGTCCGTATCCGGCCTCCAGGCTCACGAACAGCTCCCCGGACGCCTCCGCCAGGCGCACCCTGCGGCGGGAGGCCAGCCGGTGGTCGGCGGGGACGACCAGCCGCAGCGGCTGCTCGTCCAGGCGCCGTACGACCAGGTCCGACGCGTCCGGCACCGGGGAGGTCAGGCAGAGGTCCAGCTCGCCCGCGCGCAGCCCGGCGAGCATCGCCTCGCCGTAGTTCTGCACGAGCTGGAAGCGGATCCGCGGGTGGTCGGCGCGGAAGGCCCGTAGCAGGGCCGGTACGGTCTCCGGGCCGAGCGTGTGGAGGAAGCCGAAGGCGACCCGTCCCGACTGCGGGTCGGCGTCGGCGCGCACGGACTCGGCCGAGCGCTCCACCTCGCCCAGCGCCCGCTCCACGGAGGCGAGGAAGCCGCGCCCCGCGGGGGTGAGCGAGACCGTACGGCCCTGACGGGCGAAGAGAGTGACGCCCAGGTCGAGTTCGAGCCGGACCATGGCACGGCTCAGCGTGGACTGGGGCACCCCCAGCTCGCGCGCCGCGCGGGTGACGTGCTCGTGCCGCGCCACGGCGGCGAACTGGGCGAGCCTGGGCGCCAGCACCGCCGCCCAGGAGGCGCTGTCCAACTCCGCCCGCGTGTCTGCTGCGTCACGGGAGGAGGAGGACGATGTCACTGACCTCGCTTCATGCTCCATGGGAACGATTATGGCGACTTCATGCATTGGACGCATGAAGCGGACCGGCCTAGCGTGAAGTCATGCCTCCCGCCGATACCGGGGCGTCCGCCGTGACACGACCGGGCGCCGCCGTCTCCACCGCCACCGCCACCGCCACCGCCGCTTCTTCCTCGGCGGCCTCCCTCCGCCCTGGTGAGCCCGGCTATCGGCGCGCCATCGCGGCCCTGTTCGCCGCGGGCCTGGCCACCTTCGCGCTCCTCTACTCCACCCAGGCCCTGCTGCCGGCGCTCTCCACGGGACTGTCCCTCAGTCCGGCCCAGGCCAGCCTCACCGTCTCGGCCACCACCGGCGCGCTGGCGCTGGCCCTGCTGCCGGTGAGCGCGCTCAGCGAGAAGTACGGGCGCACGGCGGTCATGACGGCGTCGGTCTTCGGCGCCTCCGCGCTGGCCCTGGTCATCCCCTTCGCCCCCGACCTGACCACCCTGGTCGTCCTGCGCGCCGCGCAGGGCGTGGCCCTGGCCGGACTGCCGGCGACCGCGATGGCGTACCTCGGCGAGGAGATCCACCCCAAGGCCGTCGCCTCCGCGATCGGCCTCTACGTGGCGGGCAACAGCATCGGCGGCATGAGCTCGCGGGTCCTGACCGGCGCGGTGGCGCAGGCCTTCGGCTGGCGCGCCGCGCTGTTCGCCGTCGGCGCGATGGCGGTGGTGTGCGCCGTCGCCTTCCGCCTGCTCGTCCCGGCGGCCCGCAACTTCCGTCCCGGCCCGGTCAGTCCCGCCGCCCTGTGGCGTACGGTCACCGGGCACCTGGCCACCCCCCTGCTGCGCCGGCTCTACATGATCGGGCTGCTCTTCATGGTGGTCTTCGGCGCCGTCTACAACGTGCTGGGCTACCGGCTCGCCGCCGAGCCCTTCGGCCTGTCGCAGACCGCGATCGGCCTGATCTTCCTGGTCTACCTGGTGGGCACCGGGACCTCCGCGGCCTCCGGCGTCCTGCACGGCCGCCTCGGCCGGCGCGGCGCCCTGTACGTCGCCGTGGTGCTGGTGGTGGGCGGGCTGCTGCTCACCCTCGCGGGTTCGCTCGCCCTGGTGCTGACCGGCCTGGTCCTCATCACGGCCGGCTTCTTCATCGGCCACTCCATCGCCTCCGGCGCGGTCAGCCGTACCGCCACCACCGGCCGCGCACAGGCCTCCGCGCTGTACCTGACCGCCTACTACATCGGCAACAGCCTCGGGGGCACCCTCGGCGCCTCCGCCTTCCACTCGGCCGGCTGGGCGGGCACCGTCGCCCTCTGCCTGGCCGCCGTCCTGGGCGTGGCGGGAATCACCCTGTACGCGACCCGGCGCGTCGTCGCGGACCGGCGGCTCGCCGCCCCGGCGCGACGGACGGCCTGACGAACGCTGACAGCCTGACGGACGCGGCCGGCCCGACGCCCCGCGACAGACGGAACGGGACCGGTGGGCGTCCACCGGTCCCGTTCGCTGTGTCGCGGGGCGCGCCGCTCAGGCGATACGGTCCAGCACGATCGGGTCCGGCGTGAACGCCGTGCCCGCCGGGGAGATCTCCACGCCGCCGGCCAGGGCCTCCAGCGCGTAGCCGAACCGCTCCGGGGTGTCGGTGTGCAGGGTGAGCAGCGGCTGGCCCTGGGTGACCGTGGCACCCGGCTTGGCGTGCAGCTCGACGCCCGCGCCGGCCTGTACGGGGTCCTCCTTGCGCGCCCGGCCGGCGCCGAGGCGCCAGGCGGCGACACCCACGGCGTAGGCGTCGAGACCGGTCAGCACACCGGAGCGCTCGGCCGTGACGACGTGCTGCTCGCGCGCGACGGGCAGCGCCGCGTCCGGGTCTCCGCCCTGGGCGGCGATCATGCGGCGCCACACGTCCATGGCGGAGCCGTCGGCGAGCGCCTTGGCCGGGTCGGCGTCCGTCAGGCCCGCCGCGTCGAGCATCTCGCGCGCCAGGGAGAGGGTCAGCTCGACCACATCGGCCGGGCCGCCGCCCGCCAGCACCTCGACGGACTCGCGGACCTCCAGCGCGTTGCCGGCGGTCAGACCGAGCGGGGTGGACATGCCGGTGAGCAGCGCCACCGTCCGCACGCCGTGGTCGGTGCCCAGGCCCACCATGGTGGAGGCCAGTTCCCGGGCCTGCTCCAGGTTCTTCATGAAGGCGCCGGAGCCGACCTTGACGTCCAGGACGAGCGAGCCGGTGCCCTCGGCGATCTTCTTGGACATGATCGAGGAGGCGATCAGCGGGATGGCCTCGACGGTGCCGGTGACGTCGCGCAGCGCGTACAGCTTCTTGTCGGCCGGGGCGAGGCCGTCGCCGGCGGCGCAGATGACGGCGCCGGCGTCGCCCAGCACCCGCAGCATCTCCTCGTTGGAGAGCAGCGCCCGCCAGCCGGGGATGGACTCCAGCTTGTCCAGGGTGCCGCCGGTGTGGCCGAGACCGCGGCCGGACAACTGGGGGACGGCCGCGCCGCACGCCGCGACCAGGGGCGCCAGCGGCAGCGTGATCTTGTCGCCGACACCGCCCGTGGAGTGCTTGTCGGCGGTCGGGCGCGGCAGCGCGGAGAAGTCCATGCGCTCACCGCTGGCGATCATCGCGGCCGTCCAGCGCGCGATCTCGGCCCGGTCCATGCCGTTGAGGAGGATCGCCATCGCGAGCGCGGACATCTGCTCGTCGGCGACCTCACCCTTGGTGTAGGCGTCGATGACCCAGTCGATCTGGTCGTCGCCGAGGCGGCCGCCGTCGCGCTTGGTGCGGATGACGGAAATGGCGTCCATGGTTCACGTACCTTCTTAGCGGTTGGTCAGGTCGTCCGGGCCGAACGCGTCGGGGAGGACCTCGCGCATCGTGCGGATGCCGTCGGACATCTCCACCAGCAGTTCGGGGCCGCCGTGCTCCCACAGCAGCTGGCGGCAGCGGCCGCACGGCATCAGCTGGTCGCCGTTGCGGTCGACGCAGGTGAAGGCGACCAGCCGGCCGCCTCCGGTGGCGTGCAGGGTCGACACCAGGCCGCACTCGGCGCACAGGCCGAGGCCGTAGCTGGCGTTCTCCACGTTGCACGCCGAGATGACCCGCCCGTCGTCCACCAGCGCCGCCGCGCCGACGGGGAAGTGGGAGTAGGGGACGTAGGCCCGGGACATGGCGTCCCGGGCCTGCCCCCGCAGGCCGTCCCAGTCGACGTCCTCGACGCCGGCCCGACCCGCGGTGTCGTTCACTTGCCCTGACCCTTCCGGTACCTCATACCGTCAGCCTTGGGCATCCGCAGGCGTTGTGCCGACAGGGACAGCACCAGCAGGGTGACGACGTACGGGGTCGCGCCCACGAACTCGCCGGGCACCTCGTCGGTGAGCAGGTACCAGACCAGCACCGCCGCGCCGACGACGAGGCTGACGCCGCCCTGCCAGAAGCTCCGCTTCCACAACTTCCAGGCCGCCAGCAGCACCAGCAGGACCACCAGGAGCAGCAGCAGCGCGTGCACCGTCGGGCCGCCGTTGCGCAGCTGCAGCGCGTCGGAGTAGCCGAAGAGGCCGGCGCCGGTGGCGAGGCCGCCGACCCGCCAGTTGCCGAAGATCATCGCGGCGAGGCCGATGTAGCCGCGGCCTCCGGTCTGGCCCTCGAGGTAGATGTGCGCGGGCACCATCGCCAGGAAGGCGCCGCCGAGGCCGGCGAGGCCGCCGGAGGCGATCACGGCGATGTACTTGTACAGGTACACGTTGACGCCCAGCGACTCCGCCGCGACCGGGTTCTCGCCGCAGGAGCGCAGCCGCAGGCCGAACGGGCTGCGCCACAGCAGGAAGAAGCTGCCGACGAAGAGCAGCACCGCGACGACCGTCAGCGCGGACACGTTGGTGACCAGGCCGCCGAGGATGCCGGCGAGGTCGGAGACGAAGAACCAGCCGTGCTTCTCGATGCTCGCGAGCCCGTCGGACAGCCCCGGGACGTCGAACGACGGCAGGGCGTCGACGGGCGGGGACTGCTTGGGGTTGCCGCCCTTGGTGGCCGCGTCGCCGGTGGAGAACCACAGCTTGGCGAGGTACTGCGTGGCACCGAGCGCAAGGATGTTGATGGCCACACCGGAGATGATGTGGTCGACGCCGAAGGTGACGGTGGCGACCGCGTGGATCAGGCCCCCGAGGGCGCCGCCGACGACTCCGGCGAGGACGCCGACCCAGGGGTTGGTCTGCCAGCCGGCCCAGGCACCGAAGAAGGTGCCGAGGATCATCATGCCCTCGAGGCCGATGTTGACCACACCGGAGCGCTCGGACCACAGGCCCGCCAGACCTGCCAGACCGATCGGCACGGCCAGGCCGAGCGCCGCGGTGATCTGGCCCTGGGCGGTGAGCTGGTCCTGGCCGGTGATGATCCGGACCACCGACACCAGCGCGATCGCGGCGGCGATGATCAGCAGGATCACCGGGAAGGAGAGGCGGCCCTTGCGGCCCTTGGCCCCTGCGGCCTTGGGAGCCGCGGGCGGCGGGGTCTGGGTCGTCGTGGCGGTCACGCCGTCACCTCCTTCTTCATGCGGGCCTGGGCGGCGAGTTCCTCGCCGACCTTCTGCTGCTGTCGCTTGAGGCCGTAGCGGCGGACGACCTCGTAGGCGATGACGACGCTCAGGACGATGACGCCCTGCATCACGCCGACGATCTCCTTGTCGTAGCCCTCGAACTCCAGGCGGCCCGAACCGCGCTCCAGGAAGCCCCACAGCAGGGCGGCCAGCGCGACGCCGACCGCGTTGTTGCGGCCGAGCAGGGCCACCGAGATGCCGGTGAAGCCGATGCCGGCCGGGAAGAGGTCGGAGCCGTAGGCGTGGGCGTCGTTCAGCAGCAGCGGCAGACCGGTGAGCCCGGCCAGGCCGCCGGAGATCAGCATGCTGGTGACCACCATGCGCTTGACGCTGACGCCGCTCGCGGTGGCCGCGCTCTCCGACATCCCGACGCTGCGCAGGTCGAAGCCGAAGCGGGTGCGGCCGAGCACGAACCAGTAGCCGACGCCGATGATCACGGCGAGCACGACGAAGCCGTAGATCTGGCCGATGTCCTCGCCCATGTCGAAGTTGAACAGGTGGCCGGAGGACGGCAGGGGCGTGGTCGACACCGAGGTCTGCGCCTTGTCGAGGTGGCCGAGCCGGCCGTCCTTCAGCAGG
Source organism: Streptomyces sp. ME19-03-3 (assembly GCA_033793685.1). Classification (GTDB taxonomy): domain Bacteria; phylum Actinomycetota; class Actinomycetes; order Streptomycetales; family Streptomycetaceae; genus Actinacidiphila. Next base: position 169,470 of record JARAXD010000003.1, read on the forward strand.
TAGCCGACGATGTAGGTGGCGATCGAGTTCAGCATGATCGTCGCGATGACCTCGCTGACGCCGCGCGTGGTCTTCAGCACGCCGGCGATGCCGGCCCACATCGCGCCGACGATCATCGCGATCACGATGATCAGCGGGATCTGCAGGAACCCGGGCAGGGTCACCGCCCCGCCGACGGCCGCGGCGAAGAAGGCACCCAGGCGGTACTGGCCCTCGACGCCGATGTTGAACAGGTTCATACGGAAGCCGACGGCGACCGCGATGCCCGCGATGTAGTAGGTCGTCGCCTTGTTGATGATCTCGACCTGGCTGTCGCTCTTGAAGCCGTAGTCGAACATCGTCCCGAAGGCGCCGAACGGTTCCTTGCCCGTGGCGAGCAGCACCAGCGCCGTGATCACGAACGCGGCCACGAGCGCCAGCACGGGGGCGGCTATACCGAGGAGCACCCGCTCCTTGTCGATCTTCTTCATCGGTCCTCTCCCCCGTGGGCGGTGTCGCCGTCCGCGTGCTCGAGATGGCCGGCTGCCGCGCCGGTCATCGCGGAGCCCAGCTCCTCCGGGGTGATGGTGGCGGGATCGGCGTCGGCGACCAGGCGGCCGCGGTACATGACACGCAGGGTGTCGGACAGGCCGATCAGCTCGTCCAGGTCGGCGGAGATCAGCAGCACGGCCAGCCCCTCGCGCCGGGCCTCGCGGATCTGGTCCCAGATCTGGGCCTGCGCGCCGACGTCCACACCCCGGGTGGGGTGCGCGGCGATCAACAGCTTGGGCCGGTGGCTCATCTCGCGGCCGACGATCAGCTTCTGCTGGTTGCCGCCGGACAGGGACGCGGCGGTCACCTCGATGCCGGGGGTGCGGACGTCGTACTCGCGCACGATCCGCTCGGTGTCGCGGCGGGCCGCGGCCGGGTCGAGGAACACGCCCTTGCTGTTGGGGCGCTCGGTGACGTGGCCCAGGATGCGGTTCTCCCAGAGCGGGGCCTCCAGCAGCAGGGCGTGCCGATGCCGGTCCTCGGGGATGTAGCCGATGCCGCCCTCGCGGCGCCCGCGCGTCGAGGCCCGGGTGATGTCGGCGCCGTCCAGGCCGATCCGGCCCGCGTCGGGCGCCAGGATGCCCATGATCGCCTCGACCAGCTCCGCCTGCCCGTTGCCCTCGACGCCCGCGATGCCGAGGACCTCGCCCTTGTGGATGGTGAGGGAGATCCGGTCCAGGACGACGCGCTCGATGCCCTCCAGGTCGGTCTCCGACAGGTGCAGACCGTCGACGGTCAGCATCGGGACGTCGGTGACCGTGGACTCCCGCGTCTCGGGGCTGGGCAGCTCACTGCCGACCATGAGCTCCGCGAGCTGCTTGGGAGTCGTGGTCGCCGGGTCGGCGGAACCGACCGTGGTGCCCCGGCGGATGACGGTGATCTCGTCGGCGACGGAGAGCACCTCGCCCAGCTTGTGGGAGATGAAGATGACGGTCAGGCCCTCGGCCTTGAGCTCGCGCAGGTTGTCGAAGAGCGCGTCGACCTCCTGGGGGACGAGGACCGCGGTCGGCTCGTCGAGGATCAGCGTACGGGCGCCGCGGAAGAGGACCTTCAGAATCTCGACGCGCTGACGGTCGGCGACACCGAGGTCCTCCACCAGGACGTCCGGGCGCACCCCGAGCCCGTAGGCGTCGGATATCTCCCGGATCCTCGCCCGGGCGCGGCTGCCGATGCCGTACAGCTTCTCGCTGCCGAGGACGACGTTCTCGAGGACGGTGAGGTTGTCGGCGAGCATGAAGTGCTGGTGCACCATGCCGATGCCCCGGGCGATGGCGTCGCCCGGGTCGCCGAAGGTGACCCGCTCGCCGTCGATGGTGATGGTCCCCTCGTCCGGCTTCTGCATGCCGTAGAGGATCTTCATCAGTGTCGACTTGCCGGCGCCGTTCTCGCCGACGAGGGCGTGCACCGTGCCGCGGCGGACGGTGATGTCGATGTCGTGGTTGGCCACGACGCCTGGGAATCGCTTGGTGATGCCGCGGAGCTCCACGGCATTCTGGCTGCTGGGGGGGCTGGACGCGTTGATGGCGCACTCTCCTCGCGGAAAAGAGCGGGGCGGGCGGGGTGGTGGCGAACGTACCGCGAAGAGAGGTCTCTACGCGCGTAGCATTGCCCAATCCATAACGTGGTAAGTCACACAACGGAGACCGCGCGACACCGGCGGAACGCAGGCGCGAGGCCCGGGAGGGGGAGCCTGGGCTGTCCCCTCCCGAGCCTCGCGACCGGCACCTACGGGAGACCGGACGTTACTTGACGGTCGTCTTGACCGTGATGTCGCCGTTGACGATCTTCTTCTTGGCGTCGTCCAGCTGGGTCTTGATGTCGTCGATGAAGCCACCGCTGGTGGACAGGCCGACACCGTCCTTGGCCAGGTCGTAGGCGTGGGTGCCGGTCAGCGGGGTGCCGCTCTTGACCGACTCGACCAGGTCGTAGACCGCGACGTTCACGTTCTTCAGCGCGGAGGTCAGGATCGCGTCCTTGTACTTCGCCAGACCCGGCTGCTCGTGCTGGTCGGAGTCGACACCGATGGCCCAGGCGCCGGACTTGCCCGCGACGGCCTCGATGGCGCCGTTGCCGGAGGAGCCGGCGGCGGCGTAGATCACGTCGATGCCGTTGTCCAGCATGCCCTGCGCGGCGGCCTTGCCCTTGGCGGGGTCGGAGAAGCCGGAGAGGTCCGAGCCGCTGGTCAGGTACTGGGTGGTGACCTTGATCTTCGGGTTGGTCGCCTCGACGCCCTGACGGAAGCCGGCCTCGAACTTGTTGATCAGCGGGATGTCCACGCCGCCGATGAAGCCGACCTTGTTGTCCTTGGTCTTCAGGGCGGCGGCGACACCGGCGAGGTAGGAGCTCTGCTCCTCGGTGAAGACGATGCTGTCGACGTTCTTCACGTCGACGACCGAGTCGACGATGGCGAAGGTGGTCTTGGGGTACTTCTTGGCCGCGGCCGTGATGGAGTCGCCGTACGCGAAGCCGACGCCGATGACCGGGTTGTAACCCGCGTCGGCCAGGTCCTCGAGGCGCTGCTCGCGGTCGGCCTCGGTGTCCGAGGTCTTGGCGGTCAGCTCCTTGACGTCGATGCCGAAGTCTTCCTTGGCCTTGTCCAGGCCGGCGGCGGCGGAGTCGTTGAACGAGTGGTCGCCACGGCCACCCACGTCGTAGGCGACGCCGACCTTCAGCGCCCCGCTTTTGCTGCCGTCACCTTCACTGTCCTTGGAGCTGCTTCCGCAAGCGGTCGCGGTGAGCGCGAGAGCCGCGGAGGCTATACCCGCGGCGGCGATCTTGGTTACCCGGCGCAAGAGGGTACCCCTTCAACTCTGAGCGCCCCGTCCGGCGCTGGCTTAACCCGGAGCTTAACGCGCGTAGATGTCAGGTAAAGGGGGGTTGGCGGCCCGTTATCGGATCGTCGCATTTCGGCCAGGTGACCCAGCCGTGTCGGCCGGGTCACCCACCGTCATGCCAGCAGCGCAGCGGAGGTGAAGAGCTCCACACCGACCTTGATCGCGCCTTCGTCGACGTCGAAGTCACCTTGATGCAGATCACGCTTCGAGGCGTCCCCGACCGGCCGTACACCCAACCTCGCCAGCGCGCCCGGAACCCGTTCCAGGTACCAGGAGAAGTCTTCGCCGCCCAGGCTCTGCTCGGTGTCCTCCACGGTGTGCGCTCCGTAGCGGGCCGTCATGGCGTCGCGCAGCAGCTCGGTGGAGTCCGCCTCGTTCACCACCGGCGGCACCCCGCGGTGGTACGTCAGCTCCCACTTGGCCCGGTACATCGCGGCCACCTGGTCGATCACCTCGTGGACCAGGTCGGGGGCCTCGTGCCAGGCGTCCAGCTCCAGGCAGCGGACCGTGCCCTCCAGCTCGGCGTGCTGCGGGATCACGTTGGCCGCCTGGCCGGCCTCGATCCGGCCCCACACGACACTCATCCCGGCGCGGGGGTCGATCCGGCGGGCCAGCACGGCCGGCAGCTCGGTGGCCATCTTGGCGGCGGCCATCACCAGGTCGGTGGTGAGGTGGGGGCGGGCCGTGTGGCCGCCCGAGCCGTCCAGGGAGAGCTCCAGCCGGTCCACAGCGGAGGTGATCGGTCCCTGGCGCAGTCCGATCCGCCCGACCTCGACCTTCGGGTCGCAGTGCAGGGCCAGGATCCGGCCCACGCCGTCCAGCGCGTCCGCCTTGATGGCGTCCAGGGCGCCGCCCGGCATGACCTCCTCGGCCGGCTGGAACACCAGCCGTACCGGACGCCTCAGCTTGCCCTCGCGCTCCAGCTCCGCCAGCACCAGGCCGGCGCCGAGCACCACGGTGGTGTGCACGTCGTGGCCGCAGGCGTGCGCTCGCCCGGGCACGGTGGAGCGGTACTCCACGCGCTTGGTGTCGGGAATCGGGAGCGCGTCGAGATCGGCGCGCAACGCCAGCCGCGGGCGCTCCGGGTCGGTGGCGCCGATGTCGCACAGCAGACCGGTACCGCCGGGCATCACACGCGGCCTGAGGCCGGCCTGTTCCAGACGGGTCCTGACCGCGGCGGTGGTGCGGAACTCCTGCCGGCCCAGCTCGGGGTTCATGTGCAGGTCCCGCCGGAACGCCACGAGCTCGGCCCGGAGCCGTTCGGGCAGTACTCCCAGCAGCGCGCCTTCGGGCGCGGCGGGAACCGTGGGCGCCACTGCCACGGGATTTTCGGAGGGTTCGGAGGCTGAGTCGTTCACCTCCGACAGGCTAGACCGCATCTGTGCTCCTGATCGCTACATCGCCGTAAATTCATACCGCGCGAGAAAGAAAACTCCCCCTTCGGCGCGTACCCCGGCGAATCCACGGGTATGAACCTCGTTTGTCCCTCGCCACTCCATAGTGGCCCAACGATCGCCCAGCCGCGAGGCAACGCTCTGTGAGCGGCCCTGAACGGCGCAGGCGGGGACGCGGCCGGCCCGGAGCGCCGTACGGGACGCCCGGCGGCCACGGACCTCCACGGACCTCGTTCCGGACGGGCGCGCCGCGTCTGCCCGCCCGCGGTCGCTCAGCCCGGCGGGCGGTCTCCGTCCACGGTGGGCGCGGCCGAGGCCACTGCGGCCAGGCCGTGCAGGTCGCGGGCGCTGCCCGTGATCGCGGCCAGGAAGCTCTGGGCCCGCGGCGAGGCCCGGTCGGTCAGCCACTCCGGGTCCACGTCGCAGACCCTGATCGTGACCCCGGTCCCCTCCAGGGCGAGTGGCAGGGTGTGCACGACCGTGGAGGGGAAGCTGAGGATCGTGTGGCCGATCGGTCCGCGGCGGGCGATCAGTTCCAGCGGCAGGTCGGGCCGGACGATCTCCAGGCCGGTCTCCTTCGACAGCCGCCGCAGCTTGTCGGCGCTCTCCCGGCGGTGCGCGAAGTAGCGGGTGGCACCGTGCACCTGGGTCAGGTCGGCGACCGCGGCCAGGTACCGCTCGGGGTCGACCACCCCGGTCTCCACCAGGGAGGTGCCGACGATGTCGGTGCCGGCGCTGACGGTGGGTGGGCCGAAGCGCGCCCGGGTCCAGGCGAAGCGGTTGGCCCGCAGCGCCATCGCGGCGGGGGGCGAGGCGGGCATGGAGCTGAACAGCTCGATCCTCCGTCCCGCGCCGGGGGTGAGTCGGCGCCGGGCCGCCGAGGCGAAGACCCCCAAGGCCGCGTCCACCGGCGACAGCCGGCGGCCGCTGCGGTGCCAGCGGACGAGCGGGGCGCCCTTGGTCAGGAGTTCGGTGAACTCCATGGTCGCCGTGCCGTCGTCCACGACGGTGATCTCCTTCGCGCGGCTGAGCGGCAGGAGCACCTGCACCAGCCGGGAGAAGGGATCACCGAGGACGACCCGGCGCGCGGCCCGCAGGGCCGGGGCCAGTTCTGCGGCGGTGCGCAGCAGCGAACCCCGGGAGGAGCGGGCCTCGCACCAGCGCACCGTGATGCCCTCGTCCATGGCCAGCTCCATCATGCGGCGGAGCTGGCCGCGCGTCATGGGGTCACGCGGGGCGAGGGCGACGATGGTGAGCGGCCGCCCGGGCGCCACCGGGCCCGGGGCGGCCGTGGCCGTCCCGGGCCGCGGCGTGGGCGCCGCGGGCGGGTGCACATGCGCCCACTCCAGCACGTTGAGCAGCTGAACGGGGCTCTCCACGAGTGCCAGAGTGCCGCTGTCGCTCATGGATCAGGCCGACACCGTCTCGCGCTCGACGGCGGAGGCGGCCCGGGCCGCCTCCTGCTCGGCGATGACACCGGGCACGCGGCGCAGCTTCTTCATCGGGCCGAGCTCGCCCTCGTAGACCTTCTTGACACCGTCGCCGAGCGCCTGCTCGATGATGCGGATGTCGCGGACCAGGCGGTCCAGGCCCTGCGGCTCGACGGAGGCGGCCTGGTCCGAGCCCCAGTTGGCACGGTCGAGGGTGATGTGGCGCTCGACGAAGACCGCGCCCAGGGCGACGGCCGCGAGCGTGGTCTGCAGGCCGATCTCGTGACCGGAGTAGCCGACCGGCACGTTCGGGAACTCACGCTGCAGGGTGTTGATCATCCGCAGGTTGAGCTCCTCGTGCTTCGCCGGGTAGGTCGAGGTGGCGTGGCACAGGATGATGTTCTCGCTGCCGAGCACCTCCACCGCGTGGCGGATCTGCTGCGGGGTCGACATGCCGGTCGAGAGGATGACCGTCTTGCCGGTGGCGCGCAGGGCGCGCAGCAGCTCGTCGTCGGTGAGCGAGGCCGAGGCGACCTTGTGGACGCGGACGCGGTCGAACTTCTCGAGGAACTCGACCGAGGGGACGTCCCACGGGGAGGCGAACCAGTCGATGCCCTTCTTGGCGCAGTACTCGTCGATCGCCCGGTACTCGTCCTCGCCGAACTCCACCTTGTGGCGGTAGTCGATGTAGGTCATGCGGCCCCAGGGGGTGTCGCGCTCGACGTCCCACTGGTCGCGGGGGGTGCATATCTCCGGGGTGCGCTTCTGGAACTTCACACCGTCGGCACCGGCCACCACGGCCGCGTCGATCAGGGCGAAGGCGTCCTCGAGCGAGCCGTTGTGGTTGATGCCGATCTCGCCGGTGACGTAGACGGGCTGGCCGGGGCCGACCAGCCGGTCGCCGATCGGACGAAGGCGGGCGTTGCTGGGGGTCACTGGGAGAGTTCCCTTCGGGAAAGAGAGGGGCCGAGGATCCAGGAGGCGATCTCGCGGATCGCTCCGTGCCCTCCGGGCATTGCGGTGACGGAACGGGCGGCGTCCTTGACGATGTCGTGCGCGTTGGCGACCGCCGTGGGCCAGCCGACGAGCGCGAAACAGCCGAGGTCGTTGACGTCGTTGCCGACGTACAGGACCCGCTCGGGGGCGATGTGTTGCTCTTCGCACCACTGCTTGAGTGCGAGGTCCTTGCGGTCGATGCCGTGGAGCACGGGGACCTTGAGCTTGCGGGCCCGCGCGGCGACGACCGGGTTGGTCTCCGTGGACAGGATCAGGACGGGCAGGCCGTTGTCGCGCAGGGCCGCGATCCCGAGTCCGTCACCGCGGTGCACGGTGACGGCCTCGCGTCCTTCGGCGTCGACCAGCACCGTGTCGTCGGTCTGGGTGCCGTCGAAGTCGAGTACGACCGCGTCGACGTCGTCGCGGGTCGGGTGCGCGGGCGCCTCGGCGACGTCCTTCGTCGCGGGGTCGAGCAGCGCGGCCAGGGCGCGGGCGCGAGCCAGGTCGTCCGGCTCGTCGATCTCCAGGACCTTGGCGGGGTCGGTGCGCACCAGCGCGGTGCGCCCGAAGAAGCGGTGCTTCGCCTCGCGGAAGCCCTGGGCGCGCATCGCGTAGGCGGCGCCGGTCTCCAACAGGTCCTGCGGCCGGTCCTGGCGGCGCGGGCGGTGGGCCTTGTCGTGGTTGACGCCGTGGCCGCCGGTCGCGTCGGCCGTCGTCGTCAGGGAGCTGCCGTTCCCCGCGGCCTCGTCGTCGGCGGCCTCGTCGTCGCCGTCGCGCCACAGGAAGCCGTGGAAGGGGGCCACGGTCACGGCCGTGTCCGCTCCGTCCTCGACGACCGCGGCGGCCACCCCGCCCACGTCCTCGGTGGTGATGAACGGGCTGGTGCACTGGACGAGCAGGACCACGTCGGCGCTGCGACCGGTCATCGCCTCGTGCGCGTCCATGGCGTGCAGGACCGCCGCCTCGCTGGTCGCCGTGTCGCCGGCGATGGCGGCCGGGCGCAGGACGACCTCGGCACCCGCGGTGCGGGCCGCGTCGGCGATGGCGGGGTCGTCGGTGGAGACGACGACGTCGGTGACGAGGCCGGCCCCGCGGCAGGCCCGTACGGCGCGGGCGACCAGCGGCACATCGCCGACCGTGGCAAGGTTCTTGCCCGGTACGCCCTTCGAGCCGCCGCGGGCGGGAATGACGGCCAACACCGTCGGCATGGTGGCTCCTTGCGACTTGATGGTCGGGTTCACAGCTGGCCCCACCTGCGGATCACGGGCGCGACGCGCTGCACGCCCTGGCGGTACGCGGCGCGCGCGGAGTTACGGGCGATGTCGCGCACGGCCCGGCGCAGCGCGCTGGGCTCGGTGGGCTCGGTCGCGGCGCCGGGCAGCGGCTCGCCCTTCGGGTCGAGGCCGTGGCGGGCGAGCACGCCGGGCAGGTAACCGGGTGCGGTGGTGGTCGTGTAGTACGGGGCCAGCGGCGGGAGCGCGGGGGCGGCGGCCAGTTCCGTGACGCGCTCACGCACGGCGCGGAAGGGGTCGCCGTCGGAGGCGATGCCCTGGCTGCGGGCCCACCCGTGGTGCACCCTCGGCACCTCGCCGGCGTCGATCTGGTCCCAGGACGCGTAGGCGCCGGAACCGAGGAAGTGGTGGTTGCCGAGCGCCTCGCGGATCCCGAGGTCGGTGAGGACCGCCGTGGGGACACCGCGGTGCATGGACTCCAGCGCCGCCGTCGAACTCACCGTGACCAGCAGGTCGGTGTGGTCCAGCACCTCGCCCATGTGCCCGTAGACGAGCTTGAGGTTCTCCGGCGGGTCCAGCTTGGACACCAACTTCTGGTACGGCTGTTCCTCGATGTGCGTGGTGTGCTCGCCCGGCTTGCTGCGCAGTTTGACCAGCACCTCGCGCTCCGGGTGGAAGCGCGCGTGGTCCACCGCGCGGCGCAGCAGGTACGTGCGGTCCTTGCGGCTGTCCGGCACGGAGGGCTGGACGGCGAAGACCACGGTGAACGGCCGGTCCCCCGAGGGCTCGTAGGGCTTGCCCTCCAGAAAGGGCAGCGCGGTCTCCACGACCGTCCCGGCGTCGGTGCCGACGCCCTCGTAGACGTCGCGGAAGCGCCGCGCGTCGTGGGCGCTGTTGGCGAGCACGGCGTCGGCGCCGGCCCGCAGCAGGAGCCCGTCGGCGAGCTTCTCGTAGACGACTCCGACGTAGCCGGTGACGACGACGGGGCGGCGCGGGCTGTCCCGCCAGGCGCGGGCGAGTCCGTGCAGCACGGCCTGGACGGTGCCGCCCACGCAGGAGAGCACGACGACGTCCGCGGTGTCACGGGAGGTCCCGGCGAGGAACTGTGCCGCCGTGACCTCGCGCATCGAGTCCGCGGGGATGCCGACCTCCGCGAGCTGGCGCTCGGTCGGGGTCGCCCGGCCGCGGAGCAGGCGGGCGTCGAGCCGCGCCTGCGGGGCGATGCGGCGCGCCGTCAGCGCACCCCATTTCCATCGGGTGTCGGAGTCGGCGAGGACGGTGACCCTGTTCGGGCCGGCGGTACGTGGCACGCCGAAGAGGCTAGGAATGCATTCCGAGCGGGCCCGCAACGCGACATCAACAAACGGTTAACAGCACGCCGCCGAATGGACAACCGGTCGCCCGGCCGCCGGATTCACCATTCCGCCGCACAGCGTTCACTCCGCGGTGGGGTCATCGTCAGGGCCGCGGGCGAGCCGCCCCCTAAGGTGCGCGACGTGGTCAAGCTCTCCGTCATCGTCCCGTTCTACAACGTGCAGGCTTTCGCGTCCGCCACGTTGAAAAGCCTTCACTCGAATTCCCGTGCGGATTTCGAGTTCATTCTCGTGAACGACTGCGCGACGGATGAAACCCCGGAAATCCTCGAGCGCGCGCTGCCGGATCTGCCCGGGGCGACGCTCATCTCCCACGAGCGGAACAGCGGCCTCGCCACCGCCCGCAACACCGGCATCGACGCCGCCCGGGGCGAGTACCTGACCTTCCTGGACGGCGACGACTGGCTGGCGGAGGGCCACCTGCCTCGTCTGCTGGAGGCCATCGAGACCCTCGGCACCGACTTCGTGCGCACCGACCACGTCGTCTCCCACGGGCACAGCCGCACCATCGCCAGGGTGCCGCACGGACGTCGCGGGGTGGCTCTCGACCCGCGCCAGGCGATCCTCCCGGCCGACCGCACCACCTCGGTGGACTACCCCTACGCCTGGGCCGGCGTCTACCACCGGCGGCTGGTCGACGCCGGGCTGCTGCACTTCCCCGACGGACTGCGCACCGCCGAGGACCGGCCCTGGATCTGGCGGCTGCACCGCGAGGCGAGGTCGTTCGCCGTCGTCGGCCTGCTGGGCGTCTTCTACCGGCGCGGGGTGGCCACCTCGCTCACGCAGATCGGCGACGTCCGGCAACTGGACTTCATCCGCTCCTTCGACCAGGTCCTCGCCGAGACCGCGGCGGACCGCGACGCGGACCGCTTCCTGCCCAAGGTGGTGCGCACCTACTGCGCGGTGATCGCGCACCACCTGGGCGCCATGGGCCGCTACGAGCCCCCGGTGGCGCGCAGGCTGAAGGCGATGAGCGCGGCAGCCCTGCGGCAGATGCCGCAGGAGATCCTCAACGAGGCGCTGGAGTCGATGGACGTGAGACGCAGTACGCTGCTGCGCCGTACGCGCAGGCGTCCCGGTGTCGCCCAGACGGTGACCGCCTGATGTCCCGTACCCAGATCGTCCTGGCGTCGACGCCGCTGGGCGCCGCCACGGTGGCGGCGGCGCTGGATGCCGGGCTGCTCGCCCCCGCCGACCGCAAAGTGCTGCTGGTGTACAACGACGCCGCCGTGCCCGAGACCACGCCGGCGCCGGACAAGGCACCCGGCTTCGGGGCGCTGCGCGCCCGCTTCGACCGGGTGCTCTCCTGGAACGACACGATCGCCCCGCTGCACCCCTCGGACTGGTCGCCCCGCGCCGATGACGTGCCGCTGTGGGAGCGCCATCTGCGACGGCTGTGGGACCTCGGCGAGGACGGGGTCGAGCTGGTCGTCGCGTCCCCGCACGCCGACCCGGCGCTGGCCCTGATGAACATCTTCCCGGGCGCGCCCGTCGAGGTGTACGGCGACGGCCTCGCGGTCTACGGCCCGACCCGGAGCAAGCCGGACCCGCTGATCACGACCCGGGTGAACCGGGTGCTGTACCTGGATCTGGTCCCCGGGCTGCGGCCGCTGCTGCTGTCGGAGCACGGCGTGCCCGCCGCACCCGTCCCCGCGGACGCGCTCATCAGGGTCCTCGCGGGGATGGCCGAGCATGCCGCGGCCCCGGCCCCGCTTCCCGAGGGCGGCGCACTGGTGCTCGGCCAGCACCTGTCGGCGCTGGGCGTCCTCACCGCGGGCGAGGAGGAGGAACTGCACGTCCGCATGGTCCGCGGCGCGGTCGCGGCGGGGCACCGCACGGTGGTCTTCACGCCGCACCCGACGGCGCCCGCGCACTGGTCGCGGCGGCTGGAGCGGGAGGCGGAGGCCCTGGGCGCGGAGCTGACCGTGGCCGGGGCGTCGGAGCCGGCCGAGCTGCTCTTCGCGCGGGTCCGCCCGCGGCTGGTGGCCGGCTGCTTCTCCGGCGCGCTGTTCACCGCGTCCGCCCTGTACGGGCTGCCGGTCGCGCGCGTCGGCACGGAGACGGTCCTGCAGCGGCTGTCGCCGTACGCGAACGGCAACCGCGTCCCCGTCACCCTCGCCGACCGGCTCCTGCCGGACCTGGAGGACCGGCAGGCGGTGGACGCCTGGCTGCCACCGACGGCCGAGCGGGTCGAGCATGAGCTGACGCCGCTGCTGCGCGCCGTGGCCTACTGCATGCGGCACCGGACGTACGCGCACCTGCGGGACGACGCGGTGCGCTACCTGACGGACAACCTGGACGGCGGCACCTGGCGCTACTTCACGCGGCGCCGGCTGGCGTCACTGGGGCTCCCGGGTGCCGTGCCGTCGCAGCTGGCGTTCCTGCCGGCCAATCCCGCCGTACGCAGGGTCGCCCGGCGGATCAGGCGCGCCGCGTCCCGCCGCTGACCACGGCCGCCGGGGCCGCCAGGGGCCGGGCCCGGCAGGTCCCGCGGGCCGCCGCGCGCCCGCCCCCGCGTGCAGGCCCCCGCGTGCAGGCCCCAGCGTGCCGTCCGTACGAGGGCCGTCCGTACGAGGGCCGTCCCGATGCCCGCACGCGCCCACGGCGGTAGGGGCGTCCGCCGTCCGGCAGCCCTCCAACGGCGCCTCCGGGCGGGGCGGCCCGTCGCCTGTCCGCGCCATGGGGTCGGTCACCTCGCCGGGCCGGCGGGGCGGCGGCCGCACGGCCCGCTCATCGCCCGCAGATCGGTTTCACCGCCGCGGTACGGGCGCGGGCCGCGTCCGCGCGCTCCCCGCGCAGGGGGGTGGGAACCGACTCGCCGCGGCGGCGCCACATGCGACCGGGGTCGCCGGGCCTCCCCTGCTCCGCCCCCGAGCCAGGGCTCGATCACGCCGTAGCCGTCCAGGCCCGGCACCGGCCGGACCTGCGGGACGTTGCGGCGCACGAGAGCGCCGACGTGGCGCAGGTCGGCTCCCCGACCACCTCGATCGCGGCCGACCTGCTGCGCAGCCCGGACGCGTCAGAAGGTGCCGGAGGGGACGTACGTCCCCCAGACCTCGCGGAGCGCGTCGCAGACCTCGCCCACCGTGGCGCGGGCACGGAGCGCGTCCCTCATCGGATACAGGACGTCCTCCGTGCCCTCGGCCGCCTTCCGCAGCGCGGACAGCGCCGAGTCCAGAGCCCGCCGGTCCCGCCCGGCCCGCAGCGCGGCGAGTCGTGCCACCTGCGCCGCCTCGATCGCCGGGTCGACACGCAGGGGCTCGTAGCGCTCCTCGTCCTCCAGCCGGAAGCGGTTGACGCCGACGACCACCCGCTCCCCGGAGTCGGTCTCCTGGGCGATCCGGTACGCGTTGCGCTCGATCTCCGCCTTCTGGAAGCCGCTTTCGATCGCGCTCACCGCCCCGCCCAGCTCCTCCACCCTGGCCATCAGCGCCATGGCGGCCGCCTCGAGGTCGTCGGTCATCGACTCCACGACGTAGGACCCGGCGAAGGGGTCCACGGTCGCCGTCACGTCGGTCTCGTACGCCAGTACCTGCTGGGTGCGCAGCGCGAGCCGGGCGGACTTCTCGGTGGGCAGCGCGATCGCCTCGTCGAAGGAGTTGGTGTGCAGCGACTGCGTGCCGCCCAGCACCGCCGCCAGCCCCTGGACGGCCACCCGCACCAGGTTCACCTCCGGCTGCTGGGCGGTGAGCTGGACTCCTGCGGTCTGGGTGTGGAAACGCAGCATCCACGACCTGGGGTTCGCCGCGCCGAAATCCTCGCGCATGACGCGGGCCCAGATGCGGCGGGCGGCACGGAACTTGGCGACCTCCTCCAGCAGGGTCGTGCGCGACACGAAGAAGAAGGACAGCCGCGGCGCGAAGTCGTCGACGTCCATGCCCGCGGCGAGGGCGGTGCGGACGTACTCGACGCCGTCGGCGAGGGTGAAGGCGACCTCCTGCGCGGGCGAGGCACCGGCCTCGGCCATGTGGTAGCCGGAGATGGAGATGGTGTTCCAGCGCGGGATCTCGGCGCGGCAGTAGCGGAAGAGGTCCGCGACCAGCCGCAGCGAGGGCTTGGGCGGGAAGATGTAGGTCCCGCGGGCGATGTACTCCTTGAGCACGTCGTTCTGGATGGTGCCGGTGAGGCGGTCGGCGGACACCCCCTGCTCCTCACCGACCAGCTGGTACATCAGGAGCAGCAGGGCGGCGGGCGCGTTGATCGTCATCGAGGTGGAGACGCGGTCCAGCGGGATGCCGTCGAACAGCACCCGCATGTCCTCGACCGAGTCGACGGCCACGCCGACCTTGCCGACCTCGCCGTGGGCGAGGGGGGCGTCGCTGTCGTGGCCCATCTGGGTCGGCAGGTCGAAGGCGACGCTCAGGCCGGTGGTCCCGTGGGCGATCAGCTGCCGGTAGCGCGCGTTGGACTCGGCCGCGGTGCCGAAACCCGCGTACTGGCGCATCGTCCACGGCCGGGTGGTGTACATGGTCGGGTGGACGCCGCGGGTGTACGGGTAACCGCCCGGCTCACCGAGCCTTTCGGCCGGGTCCCAGCCGTCCAGGGCTTCGGGGCCGTAGACGGGCTCGATCGGCAGACCGGATTCGGACTCGCGTGCCATGCGTCATGCCTCCAGCGACTCGGTCCCCCTCTTTTCAGTGTGCGGCGATCGCAGCCCGAGCCGGTGCAACTACATGCCGGGAAAATCAGTCAAAGGGGGTAGTGACTCATCTTCAGGGGGACCACGTGGCACACATACGCATCGCAAGATCACGCGCAGCGGCCGCAGCCGCCGCGCTTCTCACCGGAGCCCTCCTCGCCGGCTGCACGGCCCAGGCGAGCGAACCCGCCGCCAGGGCCTCGGTGGCGCAGGACACCTCGGGCTCCACGGCGAGCCCCTCGGCGAGCACGAGCCCGAGCGCGGCGCCGAGCAGCACCTCCCCTTCGCCGACGGCCTCGGCGGCCGCCGCGAAGAAGCCGAAGGCGGACCGCACCCCCCAGCCGGTCGTCGTCATCGCGCAGGGCAGCAGCAGCGCCCGGGTGCGCGAACTGCAGGCCCGGCTGAAGCAACTCGGCCTCTTCGCCCGCAACCCCACCGGCTACTACGGCGACGTGACCACCGCCGCGGTGCGCGCCTTCCAGTCCCGCAACAAGCTGCCCGCCTCGGGTACCGTCACCGACATGACCTGGGCGAAGCTCCGCTCGGTCACCCGGCAGCCCACGCACAACGCCATGTACCCGCCGACCGGCAACCCGGTGGCGAAGCTCGATCCGCGGTGCATGACCGGCCGCGTGCTGTGCGTCAGCAAGACCAGCCGCACCCTGGCCTGGGTCGTGAACGGCAAGGTCGTCTCGGCGATGGACGTCCGCTTCGGCTCCCAGTACACCCCGACCCGTGAAGGCACCTTCAGCGTCTTCGCCAAGAGCCGCAACCACGTGTCGACGATCTACCACACGCCCATGCCGTACGCGATGTTCTTCAGCGGCGGTCAGGCGGTGCACTACTCCGCCGACTTCGCGGCCCGCGGCTACTCGGGGGCCTCGCACGGCTGCGTCAACGTACGCGACCGCGGCAAGATCTCCGCGCTCTTCGACCAGGTGCGGATCGGCGACAAGGTCGTCGTCTACTGGTGATCCCGGGCCAGGAGCCCGTCCAGGGCGCGCCCGAACAACAGCCGGCCGGCCCACGCCGTGGGCCGGCCGAGCACCTCCGGCAGCGGGCGCACGCGCAGGTCCTCGCGCCACACGACCCGCGAACTCCCGTCCTCCCGCGGCCACACCTCGATCTCGGCCCAGCCCAGCACGGTCCGGCCGCGCTTCTCCAGCCGGCAGCGCCCGGGACGGCCCGCGCCCGGCGGCTCCCACCGCACGATCTCCATGGGGTCGTCGACGGCCATCCGCCCAAGACCGGTGCGCGCCGTGAACGACCGCTCCCCCGTGACCGCGACGGTCGTGAACGGCACCAGCGCCGCATGGCGTTCCCAGTCGGTGACGCGCCGCCACGCCTCGGCGGCGGGAAGCGGGCAGTGCCGCTCGATGCGGAAGATCACATCCCGACCCTACGCCGCCGCCGTCACGGCGCTACGTGAGGACGCGGGCGGAGCAGGGGAAAAACGCTCCGCCCGCGTCCCTCGTTGGGGCCCGATACAGGGGGACCGGGAACCCCTCGACCGATGACCAGTCGGTCTACTGGTTACAGCGTCCCGGGGGCGGAAAGTGTCACACCCCGCCGGTGCCGCGCCCGGCAGCGGATCCGCGGCGGGGTGGGAGAGCCGGATCCCCGCGCGACCGGCGACCGGCCGGCGTCAGGCGGAGCACACGGCGGGCCGGAAGGCGTCACTCGCCGGCGGTGGCCTGCGGGCCGGGACCCGCGGGGCGGCGGTGCCCGAGGGAAGCCTTCTTCCGGCTGTCCTGATCGTCTTGTGGGTCCTCGTCGCCCGACGCGTCCCCCTCGCCGGCTTTGCCGCCCTTACCCGGGTTCCCGCTGTTCGCGGAACCCCCGCCTTTCCCGGGGTTCTCTCCTCTCGCGGAGTCCTCGCTTTTCGCGGCCTTCCCCGCGTTTTCAGAATGCCCGCTCTTCCCAGGATCCCCGCCGCTCCCGCCGCTCCCGCCGCTCCCGCCGCTCCCGTTGTTCACCCCCAGCAGCCCGGCGCAGTAGCGGCGGACCTTCCCCTCGCCGCCGCCCGCCGCCTCGCGCAACTGCTTGTACACCTGCTCGTCCACACCCTTGTGGTGCCGGCCGGCAGCAGCGTAGGCGCGGCACAGCGACGCGTGGTCCTGGGCCCGCGTGGAGGACGGTGCCCCGGCCGTCCGGCCGGGGAGGACCGTGCCGTGGCCACCGCCGGCGACGTCTCCGGGCCCGGAGCCGGGTCCGGAACCGGAGGAGGCCGACGGGGCGGTGGGGCGCGGGGACGGCGAGGCACTGTCCGAGGCCGCCGTGACCCCGTCCCGGGGGCGCAACGGGGAGGGGTCCGGGACGCCGCGGCCGAGCAGGGCGGGCAGTACGCCGGCGGCGGCCACGCCCGCCCCGGCCAGGGCGGCGGTCGCGATCAACGTCGCCGCCCTCAGCCGTCCCGGGTGACGGACCGCACGGCCCCGCCCGCCGCGGGACGTCCGGCCGGTGCCCGTGCCGGGCGACCAGTCGCCGGCCGCGCGGAGGCGGCCACCCGTGAAGCCCGTGGAGGTCGCGTCGCCGTCACGAGCGGCACGGAAGGCGGCGACGGCCGCTTCCTCGCGTTCCGGGTCGAGGGGGGCGGGCGCGGCGGCGGCGGCCAGCAGCCCGGCCAGGGCGGCGGCGCGCCCGTCGGGCCGGATCCGATCGGCACGGTCACGGTGGACGCTCCGCAGCAACCGCTCGGCGGCGGCGTCGTCCAGCCAGTCGTGTCCTCGGTTGTCGCTCATCTCATGTCCTCAAGCATTCGGGGCGCCGAAAACGTCACAGCGGACGACCCGCCGTCGCGGTCCAGCAGCTCGGCCAGACGGCGCAGGCCGCGACTGGCGGCCATGCGCACCGCACCGGGCCGCTTGCCGACGACCTCGGCCGCCGTGCGGGAGTCCAGACCCATCACCACGCGCAGCAGCACGGCCTCGGCCTGGTCCCGGGGCAGGGCGGCGATGGCCGCCAGCGCGGCGTCGGTACCCACCGCGGCGACCGCCTCCTCGGCGGTGTCCGAGCGGGCCGGCCGGTCGAGCAGTTCCTCCACGCCGGCGGCGGCCTGCGGCCGGCGGCTCACCGCCCGCAGGTGGTCCAGCGCCCTGTTGCGGGCCACCCGGGCCGCCCAGCCGCGCACCGCGTCCCCGTCGCCTCGGAAGCCGCGCAGGTCGCGGGCTATCTGCAACCACGCCTCCGACGCCACGTCCTCGGCGTCCGCCACGCCGACCAGTGAGCGTACGTACTGCAGCAGTTGCGGCTGCACCGCCCGGTACACGAACCGGAAGCCGTCCTCGTCCCCTTCTTGCGCCGCCCGTACCGCGGTCGCCAGATCCACGTTCGGGCCTCCCCCTCGGATTCGCGCACCATACTGCCCCATGCGGGCACCCGAAGGGCGGCGGACGGTGAGCCGCTCGGGACCTGGGGTGCGCCGCGGCGCGGATCAGCTCCCGGTCGTCACCCCTGCCGGGCCGTCGGACGACGGGTGGGTGTGACGTTTTCCGTCGCCCCGGCGCCTAAACGATCAGAGGCGGCCGGAGACGCTCCTGTGGGGGGAGGCGGACTCCGGCCGCTTCACCTGGGTGGGCCCGCCCCCGCCGCTCAGCCGGCCCGCTCCGCGAGGGCGGTGAAGTCCTGCCAGCTCAGGACAGGTTGCCCCGGGTCCCAGAGCTTCTGGACGAGCGCGCGCAGCGGCATCCGGATGCCTGCCGCGACCTCGTCCTCGGTCTGGGCGCCCGACCGGTCGCACCAGACGGCCAGCCGCGCGCCGAGGATGCGATCCGCTCCCGCGAGCGCCGCGGGCACGGCCTCGTCCCGGTAGACGACGGCCGGATTCCACTCCTCGTAGATCCGCCGTCCGTCGGGGTAGGGGAAGTTCTTCGGGGCGCCGAGGACGTAGTAGAGGTACCAGGAGTTGAGGTTGAGCAGCTTCCGGCCCTCGCGCAGGTAGTCCTCGGGCAGCCGTCCGCGCAGCTTGTTGCTGGACCAGTAGGCCACCACCCGGTCCTGGTCGGCGGTGACCCGGGCGCCGTCGGAGAAGCCGTCGTTCCAGGCCTCGACCCGTTTGCCGAGCGAGCGCAGCGTGGCGGCGCGGTCGTTGAGCCAGCCGGCCGCGGCGTCGGCCACCCCGGCGTCCGGCCCGTAGCGTTCGCGCGCGTACGCGGCCAGTTGCGGGAAGGACGCCTCCGGGTCGCCCGCCACGAGCGGTCCGTACTCGTCGCCGCCCACGTGCCAGGAGGTACCGGGGAAGAGCGGCGCGTACTCCTTGAGCAGGTCGTCGACGAGGGCCGCCGCACGGGGCCGGGAGACGTCGAGCGCCCCGCGCACGGGTGTGCCGTCCGCGGAGCGCAGTCGGAGGTCGGGGTGTGCGTCGAGGACGGCGCCCATGTGGCCCGGGCTGTCGATCTCGGGGACGACCGTGATGTGTCGCTGTGCGGCGAGGTCGACCACCGCGCGGATGTCCTCCTTGGACAGGTGCCGGGCCGAGACGACCTCGGGATGGCTGTCGCTCTCCACGCGGAAGCCCTGGTCGTCGCTGAGGTGCAGTTGGAGCTGGTTGTACTTGAGGTCGCCCAGCTCGCGGACCCTGGCCTCCAGCCACTCGCGGCTGAAGTACTTGCGGCCGATGTCGACCATCAGCCCGCGTTCAGGGCGGTCGGGGCGGTCCTCCACGGTGCCGGCCGGCACCCGCCCGGTGGAACGGACCGCCTGTAGAAGGGTGCGGGTGCCGTAGAAGACCCCGGCGTCGGTGCCGGCGCGTACTGTCACCCCGTCGGCCGAGCTTGTCATCTCGTACGACTCGGGCCCCGCATTACTCCGTTCGAGTGAAAGCGAAATGTCACCGGGCCCGGCCGGCCCGGGGGCGTACGGTCGGCGGAGCTCCCCCGCCAGCAGCCGCGCCTCGTCCTCCGCCGCGCTTCCGGGGGCCGCCACCACCCGGAGGCCGGGTCCCGGGACGAAGGCGGCCGCACCGGGGGCGGGGACGAAGGAACGGACAGCGGGGATCGACGGGAACGCGGCGGAGGTGCCCGCCCCCGCCGCCTGCGCGGCCACGGGATCGGCCGGGCGCACCGGCGCGGCGAACGCCGGGCCCGCCCCGAGTACGGCAATCAGCACGGCCGTCGCGGCGCACGCCGACGCACGTCTCGCCCGCCTCTGCCACATGATCCGAATTTATGCCCGCGGGGCGCGTCTCGCCGTGCGAGCCAGGGGAAGGCGTGCACTTTCGTTCCCGTACGGGTGAAATTCGCGCATCCGTAGCACAGGGCCGAACATAGGCCGATACGGTGGTCGTCACTCGCCGTCCCCTGCGGTTCACGCCGCGCAGCCGCCCCGCGGTTCCCCCCACCGCCGTCCCCGTTCCCTCCCAGGAGCCCACCGCTGTCCAGCGACACCCCTGCCGTCCCGCCGTGGATCCCGGGGCACCTCCCCGCGCAGTCGCGCGGGCGGACGCCTCGGCCCGCCCCGGCGGCCCGCCCCGGCCTCCCCCACGGCCTGCGGCGACTCAACGAGGCCTCGCCCGCGGCGGCCGAGGCAGTCCTGCTGAGCTGCTGCGGCAGCCTGCGCTGGGCCCGCCAGGTCGCCGCGCACCGCCCCTACCCGTGTGTGGACGCACTGCTGGCCGCCGCCGACGAGGCCGCCTACGACCTCGCCGCCGCCGACCTCGCCGAGGCCCTCGCCGCCGAGGCGGCCGGCGCCCCGCCGGACACCGCGCCCACCCGCGGCAGCCTCGCCGCGCACACGGCGCTGCGGGCCGCACAGGCCGCGTACGAGGCACGCTTCGGACACGTCTTCGTGCTGTCCCTCGACGGGGTTCACCCCGGCGAGTCCCTCGATCTGATGCTGGCGTCACTTCGGCAGCGCCTGGGCAACGACCCGGACGAGGAACGGGTCACGGCCGCCGAGGAACTGCGCCGTGTCACCCGCTCCCGCCTGGCGCGGCTGGCCCTTTCCGACGCGCGGGGCCGCGCGGGGGTTCCCGGCCGGTACACCCACCCGTGCGGGATCGATCACACCTGAAGGACCCGGCAGGACGTGGCCCGCAAGCCGTCGCTACGATGGCCAGGGCCGGTGGACCATACCCGGCCGGGCCGACCGACCAACGAAGCCGGCAGGCCCCACATACGCTCCCGGAGGGTTTTTTCCGTGCCGGCTGGAACGTTGTACCGCGGCCGGGAAGGCATGTGGTCATGGGTGGCTCATCGAGTCACCGGTGTCCTCATCTTCTTCTTCCTGTTCGTCCACGTCCTGGACACCGCCCTGGTGCGTGTCTCCCCCGAGGACTACGACAAGGTCGTCAACACCTACAAGCAGCCCATCGTCAGCCTGCTCGAGTACGGGCTGGTCGCGGCTGTCCTCTTCCACGCTCTGAACGGCCTGCGCGTCATCGCCGTCGACTTCTGGTCCAAGGGCCCGAAGTACCAGAAGCAGATGCTGTGGACGGTCGTCGGAATCTGGGTCGTGCTGATGATCGGGGCCATCTACCCCGTCCTCGGCCACGCCGCACGAGTGCTGTTCGGGAGCTGAGCGAATTCATGTCCGCAACCGACCACGTGGAGCTCAGCTCCTCCAGCGCGGCCTACGGCCCCGACAACCCGGCCCCGGTCATCGAGCCGCCGCGCGCCCGGACCAAGCGCACCCCGCGCAGTACCCGGACCAACTTCGAGATGTACGGCTGGCTCTTCATGCGCCTGTCCGGCATCGTCCTGGTCGTCCTGGTCCTCGGCCACCTGCTGATCCAGCTCGTCCTCGACGGCGGAGTCACCAAGGTCGGCTTCGCCTTCGTCGCCGGACGCTGGGCCTCCCCGTTCTGGCAGACCTGGGACCTGGTCATGCTGTGGCTGGCGATGCTGCACGGCGGCAACGGCCTGCGCACCGTGATCAACGACTACGCGGAGCGGGACAACACCCGGTTCTGGCTGAAGATGCTGGTCTACACCGCGACCGCGTTCACCATCGTCCTCGGCACGCTGGTGATCTTCACCTTCGACCCGAACATCCGCTAGCCAGGGCTGGACAGGGAAGCGACCCCTCATGCAGATCCACAAGTACGACACCGTGATCGTCGGCGCCGGCGGCGCCGGCATGCGCGCCGCCATCGAGGCGACGAAGCGCAGCCGTACCGCCGTGCTGACGAAGCTCTACCCCACCCGCTCCCACACCGGCGCGGCCCAGGGCGGCATGGCCGCGGCCCTGGCGAACGTCGAGGAGGACAACTGGGAGTGGCACACCTTCGACACGATCAAGGGCGGTGACTACCTGGTCGACCAGGACGCCGCCGAGATCCTGGCGAAGGAGGCCATCGACGCGGTTCTCGACCTCGAGAAGATGGGCCTGCCCTTCAACCGCACCCCCGAGGGCCGGATCGACCAGCGCCGCTTCGGCGGCCACTCGCGCAACCACGGCGAGGCCCCGGTCCGCCGGGCCTGCTACGCGGCCGACCGCACCGGCCACATGATCCTCCAGACGCTGTACCAGAACTGCGTCAAGGAGGGCGTGGAGTTCTTCAACGAGTTCTACGTCCTCGACCAGATCATCGTCGAGGAGGACGGCGTCAAGAAGTCCGCCGGCGTCATCGCGTACGAGCTGGCCACCGGCGAGATCCACGTCTTCCAGGCCAAGGCCGTGGTGTACGCCTCCGGCGGCACCGGCAAGTTCTTCAAGGTCACCTCCAACGCGCACACCCTCACCGGTGACGGCCAGGCCGCCGTGTACCGCCGCGGTCTGCCGCTGGAGGACATGGAGTTCTTCCAGTTCCACCCGACCGGTATCTGGCGCATGGGCATCCTCCTGACGGAGGGCGCCCGCGGTGAGGGCGGCATCCTCCGCAACAAGGACGGCGAGCGCTTCATGGAGAAGTACGCGCCGGTCATGAAGGACCTCGCCTCGCGTGACGTCGTCTCCCGCGCGATCTACACCGAGATCCGCGAGGGCCGCGGCTGCGGTCCCGAGGGCGACCACGTCTACCTCGACCTGACCCACCTGCCGCCGGAGCAGCTGGACGCCAAGCTCCCGGACATCACCGAGTTCGCGCGGACCTATCTCGGGATCGAGCCCTACACGGACCCGATCCCGATCCAGCCGACCGCGCACTACGCCATGGGCGGCATCCCGACCAACGTCCAGGGCGAGGTCCTGTCGGACAACAGCACCGTCGTCCCGGGCCTGTACGCCGCCGGCGAGGTCGCCTGCGTCTCCGTGCACGGCGCCAACCGCCTGGGCACCAACTCGCTGCTGGACATCAACGTCTTCGGCCGCCGGGCCGGCGTCGCCGCCGCCGAGTACTCGGCGGACCACGACTACGTCGAGCTCCCCGAGACGCCGGCGCAGTTCGTGGTCGACCAGGTCGAGCGGCTCCGTGCCTCCACCGGCAACGAGCGGGTCGCGCAGCTGCGCAAGGAGCTGCAGGAGACCATGGACGCCAACGTGATGGTGTTCCGCACCGAGCAGACCATCAAGACCGCCGTCGAGAAGATCGGCGAGCTGCGCGCGCGGTACAGGAACGTGTCGATCCAGGACAAGGGCAAGCGGTTCAACACCGACCTGCTCGAGGCCATCGAGCTCGGCAACCTGCTCGACCTCGCCGAGGTCATGGCGGTATCGGCCCTGGCCCGCAAGGAGTCCCGCGGCGGCCACTACCGCGAGGACTACCCGAACCGCGACGACGTCAACTTCATGCGGCACACGATGGCGTACCGCGAAGTGGGTGCCGACGGCACCGAGTCGATCAGGCTCGACTACAAGCCGGTCGTGCAGACCCGCTACCAGCCGATGGAGCGTAAGTACTGATGAGCACCGCGACCCTCGACAAGGTCGAGGCCGAGGCCCAGGCCTCGCCCTACATCACGGTCACCTTCCGGATCCGCCGGTTCAACCCGGAGATCTCGGACGAGGCCACCTGGCAGGACTTCCAGCTGGAGATCGACCCCAAGGAGCGGGTCCTCGACGGCCTCCACAAGATCAAGTGGGACATGGACGGAACGCTGACGTTCCGCCGCTCCTGCGCCCACGGCATCTGCGGCTCCGACGCCATGCGCATCAACGGCCGCAACCGGCTGGCCTGCAAGACCCTGATCAAGGACATCAACCCGGACAAGCCCATCACCGTCGAACCCATAAAGGGCCTGACGGTGCTGAAGGACCTGGTCGTCGACATGGACCCGTTCTTCCAGGCCTACCGGGACGTGATGCCCTTCCTCATCACCAAGGGCAACGAGCCGACGCGCGAGCGCCTGCAGTCCGCCGAGGACCGCGCGCGCTTCGACGACACCACCAAGTGCATCCTGTGCGCCGCGTGCACGTCGTCCTGCCCGGTCTTCTGGAACGACGGCCAGTACTTCGGCCCGGCGGCCATCGTCAACGCCCACCGCTTCATCTTCGACTCGCGTGACGAGGGCGGCGAGCAGCGGCTCGAGGTGCTGAACGACAAGGACGGCGTGTGGCGCTGCCGCACCACGTTCAACTGCACCGATGCCTGCCCGCGTGGCATCGAGGTCACCAAGGCGATCCAGGAGGTGAAGCGCGCGCTCATCACGCGTCGCTTCTGATCCCTCCGCCGAGGCTCCCCCGAGGGCCCCGCACCCGGTTTCCACCGGGTGCGGGGCCCTCGGGCGTTCACGGGGTCAGCGCCCGGTGGATCTGCTTGCGGGTGACCGTGTGCTCGACGCAGTCCGCCAGCCTGCGCAGTTTGTCCCGGCCGGCGCCGCCGTCCAGCCGGGCCAGGGCCCGTATGCCGGCGGCGGCGACGACAGTCTTGACCGGGGGGCGTTCCACAAGGGCGCCCAGGGTCCGGACGGTCTCCGGGTGCGAGGGCTGGAACGGGGACGACAACAGCCAGGCCAGACCGGGGACGGCGGTGACGTTCCACACGTCGTGACCGCCTGCCTCGGCCGTGCCGCCAAGCGTGGCCAGGGCGAGCCAGGGGGTGGCGGTACGGCGCACCGTCTCGGCGTCGACGCCGCCCAGGATCGCGGCCGCCGCCCGGTCCCAGCGCGCGCTGGGCGCCGGCCCTGCGGCACGCAGATGGGGGATCAGGTGCCGCCAGGCGCCGTCGAGTCGCGGCAGTTCGGCCAGGACGCGGCCGGCCGTGCGTCAGGACGGCGGCCAGCCGGCCGCGTTCCGCGACCGGCATGGCGCGCAGCAGGTCCACCACGGCACGCGCCTCGGCGTCGTCCCAGCGGTGGCCGTTCGCCGCGCCGATCCATGCGACGTGGGCCGCGAGCGCCCGCACGTCTCCCCGCTCGATCAGTTCCCGCGCCCGGGCCGTCACGTTCATCGGTCCCCCTTCGGCCGTCTCCCCGACGGCCCGCACTGTGCCCATGTCCGGCGAGCGTAGGACCGGGCTCTGACAACACCCCGTCCACTCGGGTGCGCGGCCCGGTCCGCCCTGCCCTTCCCCCATTCGAAGCAAGGCGTCCGGAATGCGCTGGGCCGACCGGCGTCCACAGCGGTGCTCCCGGTTCGGTTGCGGGGGCCGCAGCTTGTACCGTCCCCCCATGGCCGCGACACCCTCCACACCGCCGCGACGTGCCGTCCTCGGACTCGGCGTGGCCGCCGCAGTGCTCCCTGCCGGCAGGGCGGTGGCGGCCGCCCCCTCCGCGGTCGGCGGCGAGCGGTTGGGGTGGCACGGGGTGCAGGTGGCCGCGGGGGCGCCGAGGCTGCCGGAGACGAACTCCCTGTCGTGGATCGTGGCGGACGCCGACTCCGGACAGGTGCTGGCGTCGTACAACGCACACCGGCGGCTGCCGCCGGCGAGCACGCTGAAGATGCTGTTCGCGGACACGCTCCTGACGCGCTTCGACCGGCGGACGCGGCACCAGGTGACGCACGCGGAGCTGGCGGACATGGGAGCCGGGAGCAGTCTGGTCGGGATCGAGGCGGGCATCACCTACACGGTCGAGCAGCTGTGGCTCGGTGTGTTCCTGCGGTCGGGCAACGACGCGGTGCACGTGCTGTGCTCGATGAACGGCGGCGTGGGCAAGACCGTCCGCGACATGCGGGCGCGGGCGCGGGAACTGCAGGCGAACGACACGTACGTGGTGAGCCCGGACGGCTACGACACGCCCGGTCAGCTGTCCTCGGCGTACGATCTGACGCTCTTCGCGCGGGCGGGACTGCGGAACCCGGACTTCCGGCACTACTGCCGTACGCGGGTCGCGCGCTTCCCCGCCGAGAAGGGCGAGGCCTTCGAGATTCAGAACACCAACCGGCTGCTCGGCGACTACGACGGCATGATCGGGGTGAAGAACGGCTACACCACCAACGCCGGGAACACCTTCACCGGCGCCGCCGAGCGCGACGGGCGGACGCTGTTGGTGACCGTGATGCACCCGAAGCCGGGGTACGACGAGGTCTACCGGGAGGCGGCCGACCTGCTGGACTGGGGCTTCGGCGCGGTCGGCCGCGTCGAGCCGGTCGGGGAGCTGGTACCGACGCTGAGCCAGGTGCGGGCGATGGCCGGCGGCCCGCCCGCCGACGGCCACGAACCCCGCCCCGCGGCGGCCGCCGACGGATCCGAGGGGTCCTCGTGGGTCGGCCCGGCCGTGGAGACATTCCTCCTGGCGTCCGTCGCGGCGTTCGTCCTGGCGATCCGTCGCCGGCCGCTGCCGCAGCGGCCGGCGACGGCGCGTGGCGACGCGGCAGCCGGGGCCCGGCGCGGACGGCCCGCCGCGGCGGCCGGACGGCGCCGGCCCCGCTGACCGTCAGTTCCGGGCGACCCATACGTGGTTGAGCTGCTCCTGGTAGTAGAACGCGGTCAGTCCGAACACGGGCGCGAGGAGCAGTCCCCTGAGCCCGGAGACCGTGTTGTGCAGGCCCGCGCGGCGTTGGGCGCGGGCGATGCGGCACCCGGTGTTGTAGAGGGAGACGACGGCGGGTACGAGCAGCAGCGCGCCGAGGCTGACGGCCAGCACGGCGAGGGCGGGGCGGACCTCGATACCGGGGTCGAACTCCCGGAGCTCCTTGTTGGCCCGGTAGTACCAGACGAGCCAGTACACGCCGAGGGTGAGGGACCCCAGCAGCCAGACGGTCCCGGGGCGGCGCATGTCGCCGGACGGCGTGGCGAGTCCCACGCCACCGGACACGGGGAAGCCCGGGAAGGGCGCGCGCGGGTAGTGGAGGGTCTGGTAGCGGTCCACGTCGAACATGCTGCCCCCAGGTCGAGCCTTCGGCAGTGACGGTGCGGTTGGGTGCCGAAGAGAAGGTAAAGCTACTCGGCGGTTCGGCTGCCTGTCAGCGGGGAACGCTCACAAATCCCGCACAGGATTCCGGGCCCTCGGAGATCCTGCGCTCAGTCGCGCTCGGCCACCACCATGACGCGTCGCAGCAGGTCGGCAAGGTACCGGCGTTCGTCGGCGTCGAGGGTCCCCAGCAGCCGGTACTCCTCGTGGCCGAGGACGCCCATGGCGCCGAGCCAGGTCGCGCGGCCGGCGTCGGTCAACGCGACGTCGACGCGCCGGCGGTCGGCGGTGGAGTGGGTGCGCCGTACGTGGCCGCGGGCCTCCAGTGCGTCGAGGCGACCGGTGACGGAGGCGGGGGCCAGGTCGAGGTCCGCGGCGAGTTCGGACGGGGCGGCGCGGCCGCCGCGCCCGGCGAGGGCGTGCAGGGTGTCGAACTCGTGCCGTTGCAGGCCGAAATCGACCAGCGACTGCTCACGGACCTTGCGCAGGTGCCTGGTCACCAGCTTCATGCGGGTGACGGCGGCCTCGATGTCCGGGTCGAGGTCCGGCAGCACGGGCAGCCAGCGCTCCACGTGCCCGTCGGTCCAGTCTCGTTCCACCGCGGCGTCCCCGGTCTCGGTGTCGGCGTCGGCTTCCATGACCGAATTCTACGGCGCGATGCTACGGCACTGGATATTTCGGTAGCGAATGATTCGGTGACGAAATATATTGCGGCGTCATGACGACCCCCCATCCCCTCCGGCTCCGCGGCTTCCGGTTGCTGTTCGCCGGACGCACACTGTCCTTGCTCGGCGACGGGCTCGTACCCGCCGCACTCGTCATCGCCGTGACCCGGGCTACCGGCGACGTCTCGGCGCTCGCCCTCGTCCTGGGCTGCGCGATGGTGCCCAAGCTGCTGCTGCTCCCGTTCGGCGGGGTGGTCGCGGACCGCTTCGACGTCCGGCGCGTGGCGCTCGCCACCGACCTCGTGCGCTGTGCCGCACAACTCTTCGTCGGGCTCGAACTGCTGGGCGGTGACCCCGCTCTGACCCCCATCGCCCTCGCGGAGGCGGTGGGCGGCACCGCCTCCGCCTTCTCGATGCCGACCCAGTCACCGCTCGTCGCCGGCACCGTGACCGACGGGGCGGCGCGGCAGCGGGCCAACTCCCTGCTGGGGATGGCGAGCAGCATGACCCGGCTGTGCGGCCCGGCGCTCGCGGCGACGCTGATCTGGGCCGCCGGCCCCGGCCTGGCCTTCGTGCTGGACGCCGCCACCTTCGCGGTGAGCGCCGCGCTGCTGGCGGTACTGCGGGTCGAACGGACGCCGCTGCCTCGGGCGTCACTGCTCGACGACCTCAAGGAAGGCTGGGGCGAGGTCCGTTCGCGCGACTGGTACTGGACGAGCCTGGTCGCGCACGCCGCATGGAACGGCGCGGCCGCGGTCCTGGTCACCCTCGGGCCGGGCGTCGCGATCCACCGGCTCGGCGGCGAGGGTGTGTGGTTCTGGGTTCTGGAGGCCGGGGCGATCGGCCTCGTTCTCGGTTCCCTGCTGGCCGCACGGGCCCGGCCGCGACGCCCCGTGCTGGTCGCCAACCTCGGTCTGGCGACGTACGCGCTGCCGCTGGCCCTGCTGGCCCTCGGCGCCGCTGCCCCACTGCTCATCGCGGCGTACGGGCTGGCGCTGACCGCGCTCGGCTACCTCAACCCGGTCTGGGAGACGGTCGTCCAGCAGCAGGTGCCACCGCGGGCGCTGGCCCGGGTCACCTCGTACGACTGGCTGCTGTCGCTCGCCGCGATGCCGGCCGGCTACGCGCTGGCCCCGCTCGCCGAGGCGGCGTGGGGGCCGGCGGTACCGCTCGGCGTGTCGGCGGGACTCGTGGCGGCCGCCTGCCTGGCGACGGCGGCGGTGCCGGGGGTACGGACGGTCGGCACGCTCCGCGCGAAGCCCGGCGTGCCCGCGCCGGACCCGGCCCAGGCCGCCTGAGCGGCCACCCGGGGCCGGGGATCGCGCGGCGGCGGACAGTGCGGTGGCCCATACCCCCTGCGGGCCAACGCACTTCGCGCTTGAACATGTTCAAAAACAGGCCTAGAGTCATCCCCAACGGGTTTTGAACACGTTCGAAAAAGGGTGGGACCCATGGACCTCACGGTCGTCGCATACGTCATCTACCTGCTCATCAGCGTCGCACTGACGGTGTGGGTGGCCCGGACCCTGAGCCGGGCCGGCAAGGTCTTCCTCGAAGACGTGCTCCACGGCAACGAGAAGCTGGCCGAGGCCGTCAACCACCTCCTGGTGGTGGGCTTCTACCTCGTGAACCTGGGCTTCGTCGCGCTGTACCTGAGGAATGCCGACCCGGTCCGCAACGCCCGCGAGCTCTTCGAAGCCCTGTCGGTCAAGCTCGGCGTGGTCCTCCTCGTCCTCGGCGTGCTGCACCTGGGCAACGTCTACGTCCTCAACAAGATCCGCCGCCGGGGCGTCATGGACCGCGAGACGGTCCCGCCCGTCCGCCCGCAGGGCTGGACCGCCCCCGCGCGGCCCGGCGCGTGACGGCCGTGGACCGCACCGCAGCGACCGGGGCCGCCGCCGCGGCCCCGGTGCCGGTCCGCCTGCTGACCGTGCTGTACGACCCGGACTGTGCGCTCTGCGCCTTCGCCCGCCGCTGGCTGGAGCGCCAGCGGCAGCTCGTGCCGCTGGATCTCCTCCCGGTCGGCTCCGAGGAGGCCCGGCGCCGCTTCCCGGAACTCGACCACACCGCCACCCTGCGCGAGATCACCGTCGTCGGCGACTCGGGCCAGGTGTACCGGGACGACGCCGCCTGGCTGGTCTGCCTGTGGGCCCTGGCCGAGTACCGGCCGGTGGCGCACCGCCTGCGCACCCGCGCCGGAGCGTCCGTCGCCCGGGCCGCCGTGCTCGCCGCCGCCCGGTACCGGCAGGCCCAGTGGGACCGCGGGTCCGCCGCCACGGGCTGGGGCGGCCGTGTGTACCCGAGCGGCGAGGGCTGGTCGTACCACCCCGAGGACGGCTGGACGCACACCGCGCCGGGCGTCGCCCCGGACGCCTGCGCGGACGGCTGCGCCCCGCCCGGTTAGGCTCACGGACGTGGAAGAAGCACCATCCGGCACGTCGCCCGGCTCGGCCCCCGGGACCTCCCGGCCCGCCAAGAGCGAGCAGACGCGCGCCCTGATCCTCGAGACGGCCATGCGGCTGTTCGAGGAACGGGGCTACGACAGGACGACGATGCGCGCCATCGCCAAGGAGGCCGGCGTCTCGGTCGGCAACGCCTACTACTACTTCGAGGGGAAGGAACACCTCGTCCAGGGCTTCTACGACCGCCTCGCCGCCGAGCACGAGGCGGCCGTCCAGGACGCCCTGGACGGCGGCGGGGACCGGGATCTGGCCGCACGGCTGCTCACCGTGATGACCACCTGGATCGACGTGGCCCGTCCCTACCACCAGTTCGCCGCGCAGTTCTTCAAGAACGCCGCCGACCCGGCGAGCCCGCTCAGTCCCTTCTCCCCCGAGTCGCACCCGGCCCGCGACGCCGCCATCTCCATCCACGAACGGGTGCTCTCCGGCTCCGACATCAAGGTCGACGCCGAACTCGCCGAGGTGCTGCCGGAACTGATGTGGATGTACCAGATGGGCATCGTCGTCTACTGGGTCTTCGACCACTCCCCCGACACCGAGCGCACCCGCCGGCTGGTCGCGCGCACCGCGCCGCTCGGCGCGCGGATCCTCCGGCTCTCCCGCTACCGGCTGCTGCGGCCGATCGTGCGCGAGATCCGCGAGCTGCTCACGGAGTTCCTCTTCCGGCGCTGAGCCGGCCCGCCACCGCCGGCCCGCCACCGCCCGGGCCCCCGCCGCCCGGGCCGCCACCGTCCGGGACGCCACCGCCCGGGACGCTCGCGCCAAGTGCCCCGTCAGCCCGCCGCGGGCCCGGCCCGCACCGCCCGGACCTCCTGCCGTACCCGCCGGGCTCAGGCACGCGGTGAGGCGAGGGTCACGATCGTGATGTCCGAGGGCGCGCCCACCCGGACCGGCGGGCCCCAGGCCCCCGCGCCACGGGTGACGTACAACTGGGTGTCGCCGTACGTCTCCAGACCGGCCACCGTGGGATTGGCCAGTTCCGCGATGTAGTTGCCGGGCCACAGCTGCCCGCCGTGGGTGTGCCCGGACAACTGCAGGTCGACGTGGTGCCGCACCGCCTCGTGGATCATCACCGGCTGGTGGGCGAGGAGGACGACCGCCCGCGCGGTGTCGCGGTCGCCGAGCGC
This sequence comes from Streptomyces sp. ME19-03-3, assembly GCA_033793685.1. Lineage (GTDB taxonomy): Bacteria > Actinomycetota > Actinomycetes > Streptomycetales > Streptomycetaceae > Actinacidiphila. The sequence goes on from JARAXD010000003.1 coordinate 200,320, forward strand.
CTTGGTGTGGTCGGGGGCGTGGCCGTGGTCCGCGCCGCTGATGTCGTTGACCCCGGCCAGGTCGAAGCCGGCGAGTTCGGTGCGCGCGTTCTCCAGCGGGTGGACGCCCAGTTCACGCACGAAGTCGATCCAGGACGCCGCCCCGGAGAAGTACTCGTGGTTGCCGGTGACGAAATAGCTCCCGTCCCGCGCCCGGAGCTGGGCCAGCGGCTCGGCAGCGGCGCCCAGTTCCGACACCGAGCCGTCGACCAGGTCGCCGACGATGGTGACGAGGTCCGGGCGGGCCCCGTTGATCGTGTCCACGATCCGCTGAGTGTGCGCCCTGCCGAGGATCGGGCCGAGGTGGATGTCGCTCACCACGGCGATCCGGTAGCCGTCCGCGCTCGCGGGAAGCTTGGCGAGCGGCACGGTGACGTACTTCAGGCGCGGGCCGCGCAGCACGCCGTACGTGCCCTGACCGACCGTCACCGCCGCGGCCACGGCCGCCGCGCCGCCGACCGCACGGGCCACGACCAGCCGCCTCGTCGGCCCTGCGGACGCGGGCTCCGGCTCCGGCTCCGGCTCCGGCAACGCCAGGGTCTGCGCGGACTCGGCGGCCGTCCCGGCGCTCCGCACGCGCCGGGACCGCTCCCGGCGCTCCAGCGCGCCCCGCAGCAGTGGCCGTACGGCCTCGCCGGCCAGGACCGCGAGCGTCAGATAGAGCAGCGCCGCCAGCCAGAGGAACCCCGGCCAGGCCAGCCACCGCCCGGCCACCGGCGGCAGCGCCCGTCCGCCGGCCAGCGCGCCCAGGCTCAGCAGCGGCAGGACGACGGCCAGGACCGTCCCCGTCCGCCGCCACCAGCCGCCCGGTGCGGACACGTCACGGACCAGCCGGCGCCACAGGTAGTAATGCACCCCGCCTAACAGGGACAGGACGACCGCCAGGGCGACGATCGCGCCCGTCACCGGGCTGCCCGCAGGGCTCTCAGACCGCGGACGCCGATGACGCCGATCGCGGTGCCGAACACGAGCGAGGCGACGGCCAGCGTCAGGTGCACCCAGAAGTACGCGGTGGGCGAGCCGTGGTCACCGCCCTCGAAGGCGAGCCCGCTCGCGTCCTTCCACAGGTTCCTGACGAACGTCGTCCACACGATCCAGCTCCACACCCCGAAGGCGGTCAGGAACCAGGACACAGGGCGGCTGAGCTTCATGCGTCCAGTATGCGGGCCGCCGCGCGGCCTCCTCGGCCGGGGTCGGACCGCCGTCCCTGCCACACGCCCCGGTCAAGACGCGCCTCGGCTCCGCCCGGTTGCCCGTCCGGGGCGTGGGATCGCTCACGCCCCGATCGGCCCCCCATGCCTGCCGTATCTCCCGGACGGCCTGTAACTTCTCAACGTGCCGAACTCCTCCCGCCGCGCCCCGCGCCGTCTTCCCCTGGTGCTGTCCGCCCTCGCACTCGCGGGCGGCACCGCCCTCACCACCGGCCCCGTCGCGCACGCGAAGACCCCTTCCCCCTCCGCCACCCCGACGCCGCCCGCGCAGATGTCCGCAGTCGGCGGGGACCGGCTGGGGCAGCCCGGCACCCAGGCCAGCCTCCTGCCGGGCGCTCCGGCCCTGCCCGAGAAGCTCACCTCGCGGTCGTGGATCGTCTCCGACGCCGAGACCGGGCAGGTGCTGGCCGCTCACAACGCCCACTGGAAGCTGCCCCCCGCCAGCACGCTCAAGATGCTGTTCGCGGACACGGTGCTGCCCAAGCTGGACAAGACGCGCACCTACAAGGTGCTCCCCTCCGACCTCGACGGCGTCGGCGCGGGCAGCAGCCTCGTCGGCGTCAAGGAGAACCTCACCTACACCGTCCACGACCTGTGGCTCGGAGTCTTCCTCCAGTCCGGGAACGACGCCGTCCACGTCCTGTCCGCCATGAACGGCGGCGTGGACGCGACCGTCCTGGAGATGCAGCGCAAGGCGGAGGACCTGCAGGCCCAGGACACCACCGTCATCTCCCCCGACGGCTACGACATGCCCGGCCAGGTCTCCTCGGCGTACGACCTGACGCTCTTCGCCCGCGCCGGCCTGCAGAACGCGGACTTCCGCGAGTACTGCTCGACCGTGCGCGCCAAGTTCCCCGGGGAGTGGAAGACAGTCAAGGGGAAGAAGGGCGAGAAGGGCACCAAGAAGCGCCAGACCTTCGAGATACGGAACACCAACCGGCTGCTCTCCGGCGACTACGACCTGCCGACCTACCCGGGCATCGCGGGCGTGAAGAACGGCTACACCACCAACGCGGGCAACACCTTCACCGGTGTCGCTCAACGCGGCGACCGCACACTGTTGGTGACCGTCATGCATCCCGGTGCGGGGCACAACATTGCCTACAAGGAGGCCGCGAAGCTGCTCGACTGGGGCTTCCAGGCGAACGGCATGGTCACCCCCGTCGGCACCCTGGTCCCCCCGAAGTCCGCCATCGCCTCGGCCTCCCCCTCGCCCTCCGCCTCCCCGGGCAAGGAGCCCCGGCGGCATGCCGCAACGCCCGCCCCCTCCGGTGGCGGCGGGGCGTGGACGGCCCTCGCGCTCGCCGGCGGTTCGGTCCTGGTCGTCGCCGCCCTGGCCTACCTCGTACGACGCCGCTGGCCGCTGCCGCAGCGGACGGCGAAGGCCACCATCCCCGGCCCGGCCAAGCCCGGCGACGACGCGGTGGCGAAGCCCGCGGACGCGGATGTGAAGGCCGACGCCGCGAAGGAAGCGGAGGCGGGGGACGACGCCGTGGCGAAGGAGGGCACGGCCGAGGAGGCCGCGACGCAGCCAGGCACCGCACAGAAGGCCGGAGCCACGCCGGAACGCCCGGTCTGACCTGCGCGGGGCGGGGCCGCTCCGCGGTTGCCCGCCTCCCCGGCCAACGGCGTCGTAGGAAAACGCCCGGGCCGTGTCGTCGTTCCCGTCGCCGGCGCGCCAGGGTCGCGGCCGGTTGGGCGGCGCCACCGCCCACGGCCGCTTCGGGCCAGGCGCACATGCCGTCGGTCAGGGGGCGCTCGACGGCGCACGTGCGGCGTGTGCGCCCACCCCGCTGCGACCGCCCCCTGCCGCACGGGCGGCCCGGCCGGTACCCAGGAACCAGGGAACCGGTACGGGAAGGGAGCCCGCCATGGGCATGCTGTCGGTCATCGGGCTCGTCCTGGGTCTCGTCGCGGTCGGCTACTGCCTCCGCTCGGCCCTGCGCGCCAAGACGCCCGCCGCACGCGCGGGCTGGGTCATCGCCGCCCCGGCGGCCGTGCTCGCCGGCGTCTACCTTGTGGGCTACATCCTGGTCACCGTGCTGGTACTGGCGGCCGCGTGGTTCACCGCCGCGCACTTCCTGCGCTGAGCCCATGCGGCCTCACGGGGTCATCGCCCGTCGTCGTCCGCTCCGCGTGCGACGGCGTACGCCACGAACTCCGCCCACGCCGCGGGCGTGAACGCCAGCCGGGCGCCGGCCCGGTCCTTGGAATCCCGCACCAGGACCGCGCCGGGACCGAACGCGACCTCGACGCAGTTGCCTCCGCCGGTGTCGCTGTGGGTGGACCTGAACCAGGTCGGCTCGCCGCTCATGGCCGCAGCTCCTCCGCAAGCTTCCCGATGAACACTTCCGACGCGGTGGGCCCAAGGGCCCGCCGCAGGATCATGGCATGCCGCTGGGCAAGGATGCTGACCTTCTGCGAGTCCGAGTGCAGCACACCGGTCTCATGCCCCTCCACGTAGGCGAGCTGCAGGTGCTCCGCCGTCTCCAGAAGGACGAAAGGGCCGTTGAGGCCCGGGTGCGCCCCACCGAAGGGCATCACCTGGATGTTCACGTTGCGGCAAGCCCCGGCCTCCAGCAGCCGCTCCAGCTGTCGGACGTGCGCTTCCACGCCGCCCACTGGGTAGCGCAGCGCCGCTTCGCCGATCGTGAAGCTGAACGCCCGCGTCTGCTTGTCCAACAGGCCTTGCCGCGCCATCCGCGCGGCCACCCGCTCCTCGATGGTCTCGTCGTCCAACGGCGGCCAGTGCGCGCGGAAGAGCGTGAGCGCCGTCTCCTCGGTCTGCAGCAACCCCGGGATGAACTGGGGCTCATACGTGCTCAAGGCGATCGCATCGGCTTCGTAGCGCATGAAGTCGCGGGCGTAGGACAGGAACCGCTCGGGTTTGAGGAACGCCTCCGCCGCCGTCAGTTTGCCCTGCGCCCCGCACAGTCCGTCCGCGACCTGGAGCAGCCGCTGCGTCGGGCGGCGGCGCCCCTGCTCCATCGACTTGACCGTCTCGTAGCCGTAGCCCGCCTCGTCGGCCAGCCGTTCGCGCGTGACGCCTGCGTGCTCGCGCCAGAGTTTGACCTGGTTCCCGCAGTACCGCCACGCCATCGGAGGCGGGGACACGTCACTCGCCACTCGGGTACAACCACCCTCCGTACTCGCGCCGCTACTCCCGACCGTACGCGGTCGCCTGCACTTTTGAGCCATGAACGCAACGACTTCCCCGGTCGAGTGGGGGTTTTCGCGCCACCCGCGCAGTGTCGGAAGGGCGCGGGCCCGGCTGCGCGCACAGGCCCTCGTGTGGGGCCTCACCGCCGAGGCGACGGACACCGCGGTCCTGCTGCTCAGCGAGTTGATGAGCAACGCCGTTCGCCACGCGCGGGTCCCGCCCGGCCGTCGTATCACCGCCCGGGCCGCCCTGGCCTCGGGCGTCCTGCGGGTGGAGGTCTGCGACGCCTCGCCCGATCCGCCGGCACCCCGGCAGGCGTCGACGACGGACGAGTCGGGACGCGGGCTGGCACTCGTGGAGTTGCTCGCCGACTCCTGGAACGTGCGACCCCGCCCGTACGGCATCGGCAAGACCGTGTGGTTCGAACTCAGAGTGACAAAACCATGTGTGCACGGTAGTGACCACTGGCCGGATCCCGACGTAGGGTTCGCGCCATGGACAGTGACCTGGGACTGCTGAACGTCGTGGACGTCGAGGCGACGTGCTGGGACGGCGAGCCTCCTGCGGGCTCGGTGAGCGAGATCATCGAGATCGGGCTGACCGTCGTGGACCTCCGCGCGGGCGAGCGTGTCTCCCGCCACCGGGTCCTCGTGCGGCCCGCGCGCTCCGCCGTGAGTCCCTTCTGCACCCGGCTGACCGGTCTCACGCAGACCGAGGTGGACTCGGGGCTGGACTTCGCGGACGCCTGCAAGCTGCTGGCCGTCGAGCACGGCGCGGGATCGCGCCCGTGGGCGAGCTGGGGGGACTACGACCGCCACCAGTTCAACCGTCAGTGCCGGGCCACCGACACGACGTACCCCTTCGGCAGCCGGCACACCAACGTCAAGACGCTCTTCACCCAGGCCCACCGCCTCTCCAAGCGCCCCGGCATGGCGGAGGCGCTGCGTGTCGTCGGGCTGCCCCTGGAAGGTCGCCACCACCGCGGCGAGGACGACGCGTGGAACATCGCCGCCCTCGTCCTCGACCTGGCGCGCCGGGGCTCGTGGCCGGCGACGCCCGCCCACTGACCACCGGACCCGGTCCTTCGTCAGGCGGTCTTGGGCCGTGCGGGCCGCCCGTCCGCGTCCGGTCCGGCCTGCTGGTCCTCACCGGCGGCGGCCGGCTCCGCGCCGTGCGGGGTGGCCGTCCACGCCGCGCAGTACAGCAGCAGCTTCGCCGTGAAGTTGATCCACAGCAGCAGCGCGATGGGCACCCCGAAGGCGCCGTACACGCTCTTGGCTGCCACGCTCTGCAGGTAGCCGCTGATGAGCAGCTTCAGCACCTCGAAACCGATCGCGCCGATGAGGGCCGCCACGACGACGTCGCGGCGGTGCGGGGCGACCCCCGGCAGCGCGGTGAGCAGGTAGACGAGGACCAGCAGGTCCACCAGGACGGCGATGCAGAAGCCCACCACCGACAACACCACTCGGCCCGGCCCGTGTTCGCCGAGGCCGACGGCGTCGCCGAGGCGGCCGACGGCCGTCCCCGCGAGGGTCGAGCACGCGGCTGAGAGGAGCGCGACGGCGCCCAGCCCGACCAGCACGCCGAAGTCCTTGAGCTTGCGGAGGAAGGGGTTGTCGGCTTCGTCGTCCTTGTGCCAGACCGCCCTGAGGCAGTCGCGCAGGGAGCCGACCCAGCTGACGCCGGTGAGGACCAGGAGGACCGCGGCGATGGTGCCCACCGTGCCCGCGTTGTGCACGAGCCCGCCGATGTCGAGCCGGTCGGCGATGCCGGGGACCTGCTCGGCGATCTTGTCCTGCAGTTGCCGCAGCTGACGGGGTGACAGCAGGGCCGCGCCGATGGCGGCGCCGACGGTCAGCAGCGGGAAGAGCGCGACGAAGCTGACGAAGGTGATGGCCGCGGCGAGCCGCGCCCAGTGCACGCTCTCCAGATGCTCGTAGGTACGCCAGGCGTGGGTGCGCATGAGTCGCGCGATCCACGGTCCGATCACCGGGAGCCGAGTCAGCCATTCCATACCGCGCGCCTACCCTCCGTCACGACCTGCACTCTAGGCGGCGGTCGCGGTGCGCGGTGGTGATGGCGTCCGGGACGCCGTCCGTGTCGGCCGCGGATGCGGGCCGGCGGCGGACCGTCGCGGGCACGGCCCGGGCGCGGGGGCCGCCGCGCGACCGGTCGGCGACGACCGGCTCACAGGCGGCCACGTCCCTTGTCACGTGGCGGCTTTCGGGACGTGCGCCCGGTTCTCCGCGGCTCCGCGGAGGCGTGGCGGCCGCGCAGGCGGGCGTTCGGATGCGCCCGCCCGGGGAGGCTCACACGTGCGGCGCGCGCGTCGGGCTGAGCGGCTCGTACGCACCCGGCTGGTGCGGCACGAGAGCATGCCCGACGCCGCCGAAGGGGTAGTCCCGCACACTTCGCCACACACCCTCGCCGTCCTGCTCGTACAGCGAGAAGCAGCCGACGGTCCAGGTGGCGACGAAGTCGGCGAGCTCCGTCTCGGCGCGGTCCAGCGCCTCGTCGGGGATGCCGTGGCCGATGGTGACGTGCGGGTGGTAGGGGAACTGGAGCTCGCGCCGGACCGGGCCGGAGCGGACCCGCTTCTGCAACTCGTCGCAGGCGGGGCCGCCCTGGACGAGGTCGACGTAGACGACCGGGGTGACCGGCCGGAAGCTGGCCGTGCCCTCCAGCCGCATGGGGAAGGCGCGGACGGTGGCGGCCACCTCGGCGAGGTGCTCCCGGAAGGCCGGGAGCAGCGTCGTGTCCACCTCGGTCGGCGGCAGCAGCGTGACGTGGGTGGGGATGCAGTACGCCAGCGGGTCTCCGTAGCCGGCACGGCGCTGCTGCAGCAGGCTGCCGTAAGGCTCGGGGACCGCGATCGACACGCCGATCATGCGGTTTCCCACGCGTTCACCCCTTCCCCGGGTCGGGTGGCGGCGCCGTACGCACGCGTACGGCGCGACTCCGTCAGTGCCAGTGTGACGCGCGTGCGGCCTCCCGCGCGAGCGTCGTCCGTCACACCTGTGCGGGACCTAAGACCCCTTCTCCCGGGTGCCCCGGGAGGGGAAGGGGCCGTCAGTGCTTGGCCGGCAGGAGGCCGATCCGCTCGTACGCCTTCGCCAGGGTCTCCGCGGCGACGGACCGCGCCTTCTCGGCGCCCTTGGCGAGGACGGAGTCCAGCGTCTCCGGGTCGCCGAGGTACTCCTGGGTGCGCTCGCGGAACGGCGTGACCCATTCCACGAAGACCTCCGCGAGGTCGGTCTTGAGCGCACCGTAGCCCTTGCCCTCGTACTTCTGCTCCAGTTCGGGGATGCCGGTACCGGTGAGGGTGGAGTAGATGGTCAGCAGGTTGCTGACGCCGGGCTTGTCCTGCTCGTCGTAGCGGATCACGGTGTCGGTGTCGGTGACCGCGCTCTTGATCTTCTTGGCCGAGGTCCTGGGCTCGTCGAGGAGGTTGATCAGGCCCTTCGGGGACGCCGCCGACTTGCTCATCTTCGCCAGCGGGTCCTGCAGGTCGTAGATCTTCGCCGTCTCCTTGACGATGTAGGCGTCGGGCACGGTGAAGGTGTCGCCGAAGCGGCCGTTGAAGCGCTCCGCCAGGTCGCGGGTGAGTTCGATGTGCTGGCGCTGGTCCTCGCCGACGGGGACGGCGTTCGCCTGGTACAGAAGGATGTCCGCGACCTGCAGGATCGGGTACGTGAACAGGCCGACGGTGGCCCGGTCGGCGCCCTGTTTGGCGGACTTGTCCTTGAACTGCGTCATACGGGACGCCTCGCCGAAACCGGTGAGGCAGTTGAACACCCAGCCGAGCTGTGCGTGTTCGGGGACGTGGCTCTGGACGAACAGGGTGCAGCGCTCCGGGTCGAGTCCCGCGGCGAGGAGCTGGGCGGCGGCGAGCCGGGTGTTTGCCCGCAGCTCGGCCGGGTCCTGCGGCACGGTGATCGCGTGCAGGTCGACGACCATGTAGAACGCGTCGTGGGTCTCCTGCAGGGCCACCCACTGACGGACCGCGCCCAGGTAGTTGCCCAGGTGGAACGAACCTGCGGTGGGCTGGATGCCGGAGAGCACACGGGGACGATCGAGAGCCATGGCACTCATTCTCTCAGGTCGACGCGGATTCCATGGCCGCGGTGGGAACCCGGGGGCGGCCGGCGGTGTAGAAGGGGTGACGGGAGCCGCACGGGGGCGGCCCCGGTGACGGGAGGGGGTCCGCCACGGAGGGGGAGGCGGCGGTGATCGCGCGCGTACGAGCCGGTGAGCGGGAGGCGTACGCCGAGCTCGTGCGCCTGCACGCGGACGTCGCGCACCGCACCGCCGTGCTGCTCGGCGCGGGATCCGACGCGGAGGACGTGGTGCAGGTCTCGTTCGTCAAGGCGTACCGCGCGCTCGCGTCCTTCAGGGACGGAGCGGCGTTCCGGCCGTGGCTGCTGCGGATCGTCGCCAACGAGGCGCGCAACGCCGGGCGGGCGGCGCGCCGCCTGCGGTCGGCGGTGGAGCGCAACGCCGTCCTGGAGGCGCTGCCCCCCGCGGCGGACGACCCCGAGTCCCTGGCGGTGTCCCGGGAGCGCCGGGCGGAGGTGCTGGCCGCCGTGCACGCGCTGAGCGAACCGCACCGGGTGGTCGTCACCTGCCGCTATCTGCTGGACCTGGACGAGGAGGAGACGGCGACGGTGCTCGGCTGGCCGCGCGGCACGGTGAAGTCGCGGCTGCACCGGGCCCTGGCCCGACTGCGGGTGGGACTCGGCGAGACGGTGCCGGCGGCCCGGTGCGAGGGCGGGGGGCGGCGCCCATGACCGACCGGCTCCATGAGGAGCTTCACGAGACGGGCCGGTGGCTGCGGATCCCGGCGCCGTCGCCGGACTCGGTCGCCGAGCAGGTGCTGGCCCGGCTGCTGGCCGAGGCCGCGCAGGTCCCGGCCGCCGTCGCACCGGGCCGCGCCGCCCGGGCCCGCGCCTGGGCGGCGGCACGGTGGCGGGCCCTCGCGGCGCTGCTGTGCGCCGTGCTCGTGGTGCTCGTGCTGACCCCGCCGGTACGCGCCGCGGTCGCGGACTGGTTCGGCTTCGGCGGTGTGGTCGTGCACAGGGACCCTGCCGCCCGCCCCGGCACGGGCGCCCCGCCTCCGGTGCGGGGGGACGCGCCGCTGGACGGGGCGTACGTGCCGGTGGAGCTGGGCGAACCGGACGGGGTCGCGGTGATCGACGGGGGACGGGTGCTGTCGATGAGCTGGCAGGTGGACGGGCGCACGGTACGGCTCGACCAGTTCCGGGCCACGGTCGACGCGGTCTTCCTCAAGACGGTCGGGGACGCGGCCGAATGGGTCGATCTGGGCCCCGGGATCGACTACGGGGTCTGGTTCGCGGAGCCCCACTACGTCCGGCTCGTCGACCCCCGCGGCCGTACCCGTGACGAGGCCCCCCGGGCCGCCGGGCCGACCCTGGTGTGGCAGCGCGGGACGACGACGCTGCGCCTGGAGGGCGTGCCGGACCGCGAACGCGCGCTCGCCGTCGCGAGGTCCGCCCAGCGGCTTGCGGGCCAGTCGTCCTGAGCCCCCTGCCATGTCGTCGGCGGGACACCGTTCCCGTCCACGAGATCGCTCCCGTGTTCGGGAACCCCGCGGGCCCGGGCGGTGTAACAGGGGCAGGACCGAGCGAGAGGGGGACCGGATGCGGATCAGAAGGTTCGTCACCTGGGCCGGCGTCGGCGTGACAGCATTCGCCGCCGTGATCGGCGGGTCGGGGCCGGCCGCCGCGGGCGGGCCGACCAGCGTGATGCTGGTCTCGCCGGGCAGCGGCAAGGCCGCGGCCATCTACACCAGTTCACCCGACTACCGGGAACTGGAGCAGTCCCTCGGGAACGGGCCGGAGGAGAAGGCGCCGAAGTCGCTGTCGGACGTGATGAACGACCAGCACCGGCAGGTCACCCTCACCTGGCTGGTCCACGACGTGTCGGTCTGGAAAGTCGACTACGTGTACCCGGACGGCCCGGGCGGCGTCTGGTTCCACTCCCTCCCGCTGGGGGGATCGGATGAGCCGGAGGAAGGTGTGTGGCGCAAGGCGGCGCGTTCCGAGGACCTCCGCCGCCTTCTCGGCCGGCTGGGCGTGATGGGCGTCGACAAGGGCCTCGGCGCGAGCGCCCCCGACTACCTGGCCGGCCCGGACGACGCCGCGGTCGTGGAGGAGACCCCGGTGGCGGCCGCGCAGGCCGCGGCGGCCGGTGACGGCGGCGGAGCGGACGGCTGGTGGCTTGCCCTGCCGGGCCTCGGCGTCGGGGTGCTCGCCGGCAGCGCGGGCACCGTGCTCATCCTGCGCCTGATATCCCGCCGGACGCCGCGTGAGCCGGGCCCGCGCCAGGAGTTGGCCGACGCATGAGGCTTCTTCTGCAAAGGCTCGCCGCGTTCGCCGCGCTGATACCGGCGATGCTGCTCGGAGCCGGTCCGGCGGCCGCCAAAGTGCCCAGCGATGTGGTGCTGACCTCGGTGGCGACGGGCCGCACGGTGGCACTGGACGGGTCGGCACCGGAGTTCATAGTGCTCGTTCAGACCCTCATTCTCGCCGAGTACGACGGCACCCTGTACCCGCCGGAGCCCCTCGGCGACCCGGCCATGGCGGCCGGCGTGACCGTTCGCTGGCACTTCGCCGCCGAAGGCCCCTTGTCCCAGATCGACCAGGTGTTTCCCGGCGCCGAGGGAGACAGCGTCTGGGTACGGACGGACCGGGCGCCTTACACCACCGACGACCACGAGCTGTGGCATCGCGCTTCCGCGTCCCTCGGCCCGCTGCTCACCCGGCTGGGCCTGTTCGAACCGGGCGGGCCGGAGGAGGCGGGCGGGCAGCGGGCGGCCCTGGCCGGCGGCGACGGTCCGGCAGAGGGCTGGTGGTGGGCCCTGCCGGGTCTCGCCGCCGGGCTCGGGGCCACGGCGTTGGTCGGGCGATGGCGCCGCCGCGTGACGCCCGGCTGAGAGGTCCTAGCTCAGGTCGATCCCCGGGTAGAGCGGGAAGCCGGTCAGCAGGTCCGCCGCGCGCCGGGCGATCTCCTCGGAGACCTCCGCGCCGAGCACATGCTGTGCCCTGGACGGCTTGCCGGCCGAGGTGACACCCGCCGTGGTGGCCGTGAGCACCCGGTCGATCAGCCCGGCGATCTCGTCCATCTCCCCCGTGCCGAGGCCGCGCGTGGTCAGTGCCGGGGTGCCGATGCGGATGCCGGAGGTGTACCAGGCGCCGTTGGGGTCCTGCGGGATCGAGTTGCGGTTGGTCACGATGCCCGAGTCCAGCAGGGCGGCCTCGGCCTGACGGCCGGTGAGCCCGTAGGAGGACTCGACGTCGATCAGGACGAGGTGGTTGTCCGTGCCCCCGGTCACCAGCGTGGCACCGCGTCGCAGCAGCCCCTCTGCGAGCGCCCGGGAGTTGTCGACGATCCGCTGCGCATAGGCGGGGAAGTCGGGGCGGCGGGCCTCCGCCAGGGCCACCGCCTTGGCGGCCATGACGTGCGGCAGCGGGCCCCCGAGCACCATGGGGCAGCCGCGGTCGACCTGCTCGGCGAGCGAGGAGTCGCACAGCACCATGCCGCCGCGCGGGCCCCGCAGCGACTTGTGCGTGGTGGTGGTCACGATCTGCGCGTGCGGCACGGGGTCGAAGTCACCGGTGAGGACCTTGCCGGCGACCAGGCCGGCGAAATGGGCCATGTCGACCATCAGCGTGGCGCCGACCTCGTCGGCGATCTCCCGCATGATCCGGAAGTTCACCAGCCGCGGGTAGGCCGAGTAGCCCGCCACGATGATCAGCGGCCGGAACTCGCGGGCGGTCTTGCGCAGGGCCTCGTAGTCCAGCAGACCGGTGGCGGGGTCGGTGCCGTAGCTGCGCTGGTCGAACATCTTGCCGGAGATGTTGGGCCGGAAGCCGTGGGTGAGGTGGCCGCCCGCGTCCAGGGACATGCCGAGCATCCGCTGGTCGCCGAGCTCGTGGCGCAGCCGCGCCCAGTCCTCCTCGGTCAGGTCGTTGACCTGGCGGGCCCCGGCCCGCTCCAGCGCGGGCGCCTCGACGCGGGCGGCGAGCACGGCCCAGAAGGCGACGAGGTTGGCGTCGATGCCGGAGTGCGGCTGCACATAGGCGTGCTGGGCGCCGAAGACCTCACGCGCGTGCTCGGCGGCGAGCGCCTCGACGGTGTCGACGTTGCGGCAGCCCGCGTAGAAGCGGCGGCCGACCGTGCCCTCGGCGTACTTGTCGCTGAACCAGTTCCCCATGGCCAGCAGCACGGCCGGGGAGGCGTAGTTCTCACTGGCGATGAGCTTGAGCGAGGCGCGCTGGTCCTCGATCTCCTGCCCGATGGCATCGGCCACCCGCGGCTCGACACCCCTGATCACGTCCAGGGCACTGCGGAAGGCGGTGGATTCGGTGGAGCCACTCGGCATGTCAGACCTCCTGCTGCACGACACGGCATACGGGACGGCCCAGGCGCACGGCACACAGTTCGCGGACCGCTCCCCGATGGTCGACCCCATCCCAGCGCGCCAGTCACGGCCCGCGGCCAGCCTAGCAACGCCGACCGGACGCCACCCGGCGCGAGGTTTCCCGACATCCCGGACGAGCGACGATAGAAAGGGGCCCCACCGGGCTGAACGCCACAACTCCCGACGTACCACGAACGGAGCACTCACGTGTCGACCGCCGCCGAGCACATCGCCGCCACCGAGGCGCACAGCGCCCACAACTACCACCCCCTCCCGGTCGTCGTCGCCTCAGCCGAAGGCGCCTGGGTGACGGACGTCGAGGGCCGCCGCCACCTCGACATGCTCGCCGGCTACTCGGCGCTGAACTTCGGTCACCGCAACGCCCGTCTCATCGAGGCCGCCAAGGCCCAGCTCGACCGTGTGACGCTCACCTCGCGGGCGTTCCACCACGACCGCTTCGCCCGCTTCTGCTCGGAGCTGGCCGAGCTGTGCGGCATGGAGATGGTGCTCCCGATGAACACCGGCGCGGAGGCCGTGGAGACGGCTGTGAAGACGGCCCGAAAGTGGGGCTACAAGGTCAAGGGCGTCCCGGACGGCCAGGCGCGGATCGTCGTCGCCGCGGACAACTTCCACGGGCGGACGACCACCATCGTCAGCTTCTCCACCGACCCCGAGGCCCGTGCGGACTTCGGCCCGTACACCCCCGGCTTCGATGTGGTCCCGTACGGCGACCTCGCGGCGCTGGAGGCGGCCGTGGACGACCGCACGGTGGCCGTACTGATGGAGCCCATCCAGGGCGAGGCCGGGGTCCTCGTGCCGCCGGCCGGGTACTGGGCGGGCGTGCGCCGGCTCACCGAGGAGCGCGGGATCCTCTTCATCGCCGACGAGATCCAGTCCGGCCTGGGCCGGACGGGCCGCACCTTCGCGTCGGAGCACGAGGGCGTCGTCCCGGACATGTACGTGCTGGGCAAGGCGCTCGGCGGAGGCGTGGTCCCGGTCTCGGCGGTCGTGTCCTCGGCGGAGGTGCTCGGGGTCTACCGCCCGGGTGAGCACGGCTCCACCTTCGGCGGCAACCCTCTCGCCTGCGCGGTGGCGCTGGAGGTCCTCGCGATGCTGCGCACCGGCGAGTACCAGCAGCGGGCCGCGGAGCTCGGTGACCACCTGCACCACGAGTTGGCGCTGCTGACCGGCAGCGGGGCCGTCACGCAGGTCCGCGGCCGCGGCCTGTGGGCGGGCGTGGACATCGCCCCGGAGCACGGCAGCGGCCGGCAGATCTGCGAACGGCTCCTGGAACGGGGCGTCCTGGTCAAGGACACCCACGGCTCCACGATCCGGCTCGCACCACCACTGGTGGTCTCCAAGGAGGACCTGGACTGGGGTCTGGACCAGTTGCGGGCCGTGCTGTCGGCCTGAGGCCGCGGGTGCGGGACCCCAGGCCGAGGGGTGCGTCCCGGCGCTCAGACGCCGTCGGGGCGCGCCGCCGGGGACAGCCGCGTCGTCACGCCGATGCGGTTCCAGGCGTTGATGGTGACGCACATGGCGACCAGCCGGGGCAGTTCCTCCGCGTCGAAGACCCGTGCGGCCTCGTCGTAGACCTCGTCCGGGACTCCGCGCTCGCCGAGCCTGGTCACGGCCTCCGCCAGCGCCAGGGCGGCACGCTCGCGCACGGTGAAGAACGGGGTCTCCCACCACACGGTGAGCCCGTTCAGCTTCTGCGCGGTCAGCCCGGCCGTGCGGGCGTCGGCAAGGTGCTGGTCCACGCAGTAGGCGCAGCCGTTGAGCTGGGAGGCGCGGGCCTTGACCAGCTCCTTGATCACCGGGTCGAGGCCGGCGGACGCCGCGGCGTCCAGGGCGATCATCGCCTTGAAGAAGTCGGGGGCGGCCTTGCCGAGCACCATGCGCGGCTCGTGGGCGGGCACCAGGTCGTCCGGGCCGAGGTCGGACGGAGCACCGGCGGAAGTCGTGATCATCGTCATGCGACCCAGACTAGTGACGAGGTGGCTTCGGTCCGTGGTCCACTTGAGGGGTGAAGCAGTGGGCCATTTCAGGAGTCGACCTCCACCTGGACATCGCCGGCGGCACCGGTGCGCGTGCCGGGCTGGAGAACGCGTTGCGCGAGGCCGTGCGCGACGGCAGGCTCACCCCCGGCACCCGGCTGCCGTCCTCCCGGACCCTCGCCCGGGACCTGGGCGTCGCACGCAACACCGTCGCCGACGCCTACGGACAGCTGGTGGCCGAGGGCTGGCTGACCGCCCGCCAGGGCTCCGGCACCCGGGTCGGCGACGGCTGGCGCCCGGCCGGGCCGTCCGCCGCCCCGCCGCGGGGCAGCCTCGTCACCAGCCCGCACCCGCACGCCATCCCCCGGCCACGCGGCACGGAGCACCCCGCCGGCACCCCGGAGCCGGCGGCCGACCCGCCGCAGAACCGGGAGCCGGTCCCGTACGACCTGCGGCCCGGCTCGCCCGACCTCGGCTCCTTCCCCCGCGCCGCGTGGTCCGCGGCCGCGCGCCGCGCCCTGGCGGCCGCGCCCAACGACGCCCTCGGTTACGCCGACCCGCGCGGCCGCCCGGAACTGCGCGAGGCCCTCGCCGCCTACCTGGGCCGGGCACGCGGGGTGCGCACCGCCCCGGAGCTCGTCGTGGTGTGCACCGGCTACGTCCAGGCCGCCGGGCTGGTCGGCCGTGCCCTGCGGACCCGGGGAGCCCGCCGCGTCGCCGTCGAGGCCCTCGGCTTTCGCCACACCCTGCACATCCTGCGGACGGCCGGGCTCAGCACCGTCCCGCTGACCGTCGACGACGACGGCGCGCGGGTTCACTCGCTCGACGCCGGCGTCGACGCCGCGCTGCTCACGCCGGCGCACCAGTTCCCGTACGGCGCCCCGCTCTCCCCCGAGCGGCGCACGGCGACCGTGGCCTGGGCCCGCGCCACCGGCGGCCTGGTCCTCGAGGACGACTACGACGGCGAGTTCCGCTACGACCGGCAGCCGGTCGGCGCCCTGCAGGGCCTCTCGCCCGAGCACGTCGTCTACGCCGGAACGGCCAGCAAGAGCCTCGCCCCCGGGCTGCGGCTGGCCTGGCTCGCCCTGCCGCCCGCCCTCGTGGAGCCCGTGCTCGCCGAGAAGGTCCTCGCCGACCACCAGTCCCCTGTCCTGGACCAGCTGACCCTCGCCGAACTGATCGCCTCCGGCGGCTACGACCGCCATGTGCGCCGGATGCGGCTGCACTACCGCCGCCGCCGCGACCGTCTCGTCGCGGCGCTCGCCACCCACGCCCCCGCCGTACGGGTGACGGGCATCGCCGCCGGCCTCCACGCCGTGGTGCGACTGCCACCGGGCACCTCGGTCGGCGCGTTGGTCGCACGGGCGCGGGAGCAGGGTCTCGGCCTGCAGAGCCTCGCCGACTTCGGCAGCACGGAGGACGACGCGCTCGTCGTCGGCTACGGCGCCCCGCCCGAGCACGCCTTCGCCGGCTGCCTGGACATGCTGTGCGCTCTGCTGGCCGCGCACACGGCCTGAGGGGCATGCGAAGCGGCCCTGCGCCGCGCCCTTGCGGGGCGCGGCGCAGGGCCGCTCGGGGGATTCGGCGTCCCGGGCTCAGATGAGGCCGAGGCCGCGGACGGCGTCGCGCTCCTCCGCGAGCTCCTTCACCGACGCGTCGATGCGGGCACGGGAGAACTCGTTGATCCCCAGGCCCTGGACGATCTCGAACCTGCCGTCCTTCGCGGTCACCGGGAAGGAGGAGATGAGGCCCTCGGGCACGCCGTAGGAGCCGTCGGAGACGACACCGGCGGAGGTCCAGTCCCCTTCGGCGGTGCCGTTGGTCCAGGTGAAGACGTGGTCGATCGCGGCGTTGGCGGCCGACGCGGCGGAGGAGGCGCCACGGGCCTCGATGATCGCGGCGCCGCGCTTGGCGACGGTCGGGATGAACTCCTCGGCCAGCCACTTCTCGTCATTGACGGTCTCGGCCGCGTTCTTGCCGGCGACCTCGGCGTGGAAGATGTCCGGGTACTGGGTGGCGGAGTGGTTGCCCCAGATGGTCAGGCGGCGGATCTCGCTCACCGGCACACCGGTCCGCTTCGAAAGCTGCGAGACGGCGCGGTTGTGGTCCAGGCGGGTCATCGCGGTGAAGCGGTCGGCCGGAACGTCGGGGGCCGAGGACTGCGCGATGAGCGCGTTGGTGTTCGCCGGGTTGCCGACGACGAGGACGCGGATGTCGTCCGCGGCGTGGTCGTTGATGGCCTTGCCCTGCGGGCCGAAGATGCCGCCGTTGGCCTCGAGCAGGTCGCCGCGCTCCATACCGGCGGTGCGCGGGCGGGCGCCGACGAGCAGGCCCACGTTGGCGCCGTCGAAGGCGACGTTCGGGTCGTCGGAGATGTCGATGCCCTTGAGCAGCGGGAACGCGCAGTCGTCCAGCTCCATCGCGGTGCCCTCGGCGGCCTTGAGGGCCGGGGTGATCTCCAGCAGTCGCAGCTTCACCGGGACATCGGGGCCGAGCAGGTGACCGGAGGCGATGCGGAAGAGCAGCGCGTAGCCGATCTGGCCGGCCGCTCCGGTTACGGTGACGTTGACGGGAGTGCGAGTCATTGCCTTCTCCTGGCCTTATCCTGCTGGATCCCTTGCCGCGCCGGCAGCGTCCCATGCCCCGGAACGGGGATCTCTCGGCGTCAAGAGACCCACGCCAGGCTATACCCGCACCGTCGCGGCCGATGCCACCCCCGGTGTGGCCCCGGTCACCGCCCTGCCCTGCCGCAGGCCCGCACGACGCGCCCGCACGACGCGCCCGCGCGCCGCACCCTCGCGGGGAGCCCCGCGGCACGGGTCGGTCCGGGCCCGCGCTCGGCGGTCCGGGCCACCGCGCCGCCACGCGCCACCACGCGCCACCACCGCGCCACGCGGGACCGCGCCGTTCCCCGGGGCGCCCGCCGTGGCCGGCACCGGGAGGTCCGGGCACGGTCCGGGCTTCGGCCGATACCGAGGGCCTCTCCCGCGGCGACCCCGCGGCCTCGTCGCGCTGACGACCGCACGCTGCCTCCCGCACCGCGGTGGACCGCGCCGGTGCGCACCCGGCGC
This sequence comes from Streptomyces sp. ME19-03-3, assembly GCA_033793685.1. GTDB lineage: Bacteria > Actinomycetota > Actinomycetes > Streptomycetales > Streptomycetaceae > Actinacidiphila. The sequence goes on from JARAXD010000003.1 coordinate 218,238, forward strand.
CTCGGCGGGACCGGACACCTTGGCGAGCAGGACCAGCGCGACGAGCCGCCGTCGGCCGGAACGCCGGCCCTCCACCCTCCGGGGAACTCCTGCCACACCTGGTCGCGCCGGCGCTCGCCCCGGCCGCTCGGACAACCGCCGAGCCCCGCGTCGGCGTCCGCGGACTGGCGGCCGAGGAGCGGCCCCTCCGCCGACCGCTCCACGCGCCGGCCCCGGCCCCGCGAAACCACCGACCGGGCCCGCCCCGGGCACCTTCCGGTCGCGCCCGTCAGCCGATGCAGATGCCCAGGATGATCAGGCCCAGGCAGAGTCCCTTGCCGGGGCTGCGGCTCGGGGCGGGAGGAGGCGGCGGCGTGGCCGCGGCGCTCGTCGCGGACGGCGGTGCCTGCGTGGCGGGTGCGCCGTCAGCCGGTGCCGGCGGCGTCGTCCCGCCCGCGCCGGGTACCCCCGTGAGCGGCCCGCGTTCCGGTGTGGCGGCCGACTCGTCGGTCTCCGCCACCCGCGTCGCGCGCGTGCCGCCTTCGGGCGACATGGCGCCCGCGGTACGGGATGCCGCCGCTTCCCGCGCCGTCGCCGTGGGATCCGACCCGCGCCAGGTGGTGACCGCGGAGCCGGCCGAGCCGGAGGCGGCGGGCGCCGGGCCGGCCGGCACACTGGCCGTGGGACGGGCGGACAGCGGTGCGTCGGCGCGCCCCGTCCCGTCCGTGGCCACCCCGGTCGCCACCAGCAGCGCGAACACCGCCCCGAGTACCAGCCCGCCGGCGACGGCCGCCAGCGCCTTGCGGCGCCGCCTCCGGGCGTGCCGGGGCAGCCCTTCCACGGGAGCGAGCGGATCGAGCGGATCGGCGTGCGGAAAGCCCTTCATGGTGTCGGCCACGCCGCGGTCGGCCAACTCCCACAGGGCCATGAGCCGGTCGTAGTCGGCACCGCTGAGCTGTCCCAGCACCTCGACCGCGTCGCGCGGCGGGATCCGAACGCCATTGAGATAGTGCTCCCAGGCCTCGGTGCTGCTCGCCGTGCGCGCGGCCAGCGCCGGGACGGCCAGCCCGCTGCGGTCCTTCATCCGGCGCAGTTGCACGGCGAGACGGCGCGCCGCGCCGTCCAGCGTCTCGGGCAATGGCTCCCACCGTGCCATCACGCACCCCCCGGGGCTCCTCGGTCGACCCACCGTAGCGACGCACATACGCTCGATGCGTGGAATCCGCGGAATCCCGTCCTTCCGGCCTGCCGGAGTCCGGTCCCCGCGAGCTGAGCGACGGCCCGGGCGAGCCGTGCGCACGGCCCTGAGGGCGCCTCGCGGACGGGGAGCGGGTCGTCGAACCCCGGTACCCCGGGCCTCGGACGGCGGCGATCGGCCGCCGCGCCCGCGCTTCCCGTGCGGTGTGCCGGCGCTCCCCTCGCTCCGCGCCCGCCGCCCCCCGAAGCGGCGAGGCCGAGCCGTCCCGGGAACGTCGCCGGGCGCCCGACCGGATCAGCGCACCGAGAAGCGGACGACGTCCTCCAGGAACGGGATCTCGAGCACCGGATGCGGCTGCGCCATCAACGCCAGCAGCACGATCAGGACACCCAGCAGACCGTAGGTGATCACGTCGGTGAAGCGGCTGCGGACGGCCAGCATGCCGACCGAGGGCAGCAGCCAGCGCATCAGTGCGCCCAGGAGCAGCCCCGAGCCGAGCACCACCAGGCCGGCGCGCGTGACGTCCGCCGCCACCAGCACCAGGCCCAGCAGCACCATGCCGCAGACCACGAGGATCGGCCACTGACGGGCGGGCGCGGGAGCGTACGCGCCCATGGCCCGGCCGCCGCCCTCGGGAAGCGAGGTACCGCGGGTCAGCACCTGGAAGCGGCGGCCGCGCCCGGCGTCGCCGGGCTCCTGCGGCGCCGCCTCTTCTGCACGGGGGCCCGTCCCGGTCATGCGTACCGGCCCTCCGCGGCCTCCACGACGTTCGCCAGCAGCATGGCCCGGGTCATCGGGCCGACGCCGCCGGGGTTCGGGGAGATCCAGCCGGCGGCCTCGGCCACGCCCGGGTGCACATCACCGACGATCTTGCCGGCCTCGTCGCGGCTGACACCGACGTCGAGCACGGCGGCGCCCGGCCGCACATCCTCCGGCTTGACCAGGTGCGGCACACCCGCGGCGGCCACGATGATGTCGGCCTGGCGCAGCTGGGCCGACAGGTCGCGGGTGCCGGTGTGGCAGAGCGTGACGGTGGCGTTCTCGGACTTGCGGGTCAGCAGCAGCCCGATCGAACGGCCGACGGTGACGCCGCGGCCGACCACGGTGACGTGCGCGCCGTTGATCTCGACGCCGTGCCGCCGCAGCAGTTCCACGATCCCGTTGGGGGTGCAGGGCAGCGGGCCGCGCTCATTGAGCACCAGCCGCCCGAGGTTGGTCGGGTGCAGGCCGTCGGCGTCCTTGGCCGGGTCCATCAGTTCCAGGACGCGGTTGGTGTCGATCCCCTTGGGAAGCGGCAGCTGGACGATGTAGCCGGTGCACTCCGGGTTGTCGTTCAGTTCGCGGACGACCGCCTCGATCTCCTCCTGGGTGGCGGTCTCCGGCAGCTCGCGCTGGATGGAGGCGATGCCGACCTCCGCGCAGTCGCGGTGCTTGCCCGAGACGTACCAGCGGCTGCCCGGGTCGTCGCCGACCAGCAGCGTGCCCAGCCCCGGGGTGACACCTCGCTCCTTGAGCGCCTGGACGCGGGTCGACAGTTCGGACTTGATCGCGGCGGCGGTGGCCTTGCCATCGAGAATCTGGGCGGTCATGAACCCATCTTCTCAGGTCCGCACACCAACGCTGGACAGCGGATGACACCGCCCACGACGATGTGGCCCGTCCCCAGTTCCATCCGCTCGAAAGAAGCCAACGTGAGCCACCTGCCCGGCGCCGGCGATCCGTACGGACAGCAGCCGCCGCCCCAACCTCCGCAGCAGCCCTACGGCTACCCGCAGCAACCCCCGGCCCAGCCGGGTTACGGCTACCCGACACCACCGCAGCCGCCCTACGGGGCCGTTCCGCCTCAGGCCCAGAGCCCGTACGGCTACGGCCACGGGTACCCGGGGGGTCCCACCGGTCCCGTCCCCGGCATGCCGCCGTTCGCCGGGTGGGGTGCCCGCGTGGGGGCGACGCTGATCGACTTCTTGGTCGCCGGGCTCGTGCCGATGATCCTGATCGGCGTCGGCTACGGGCAGTTCATCGCCGCGCTGATCGACGAGGCCGACCGGTGCAACGCCACCGCCGGCCCCTGCAACGCCCCCGCGATGCCGGGCGGCGCCCTCGCACTGATCGGCATCGGCCTCCTGCTGTCCCTGATCGGCGGCCTGTTCCTGTGCTACCGCGAGGGCACCACCGGTCAGACGCCGGGCAAGAAGGCCCTCGGCATCAGCGTGCTGCGGGAGTTGGACGGCCGTCCGCTCGGGTTCGGCATGGCCTTCGTCCGCCGGCTGTGCCACGGCCTGGACGGCGCCGCCTGCTACATCGGCTACCTGTGGCCGCTGTGGGACGACAAGAAGCAGACCTTCGCCGACAAGATCCTCAACTCGGTCGTCGTCAAGACCCGGTAGGTCGCACTGGGCGGAAACCAGCCCGCGTTGCCGCTCCCGTCCCACGGAGGAATCACAAGTGAGCCATCCGTCCGGTCCAGCCGATCCCTACGGCGGGCAGCCCCCGCGGCAGCCGTACGGCCACCCGCAGCATCCCCCGGGCGGGCCCGGTCACGGCCCGACGGCGCCGTGGCCGCAGGCTCCGCCGGCCTACGGCCACGCGGCGCAGCAGGGCCCTAGGACGTCGTTCGCGGCGTACCCCGGCGGGCCGGAGGTCATGCCGTCGTCGGCGAGGGCCGCCCGGGCGGTGCTCTTCGTCCTCGGCGTGATGCAGGTCCTGGCCGGGGCGTCCCTGCTCGTCGCCGCCCTCACCCTGAAGATCGCCGACGGCAGCGAGTCGCTGAACATGCTGCCCACCTCGCTGGTCTACGCCCTGGGCGTCCTCTTCCTCGCGCTGGCGGTCCTGTCGTTCTCGCTGGGCGCCAGATACCGGACGGGCGGCAGCGGCATCCGTGCCGGCTCGTTCGTGGTCGGCGGGCTGTTCGCGCCGGGTTGTGTCGCCGCCATGGCGACCGGCGCGTTCGTCCTGCTCCTGCCGGTCGTGCTGTGTGTGCTGCTGATCGTCATGGCGGCGCAGCCCGGGACGGGCGCCTGGTTCAGGCGCCCGAGGTACTGAGCGGGCCGCCCGCGACGCCGAAGGCCCCCGCGCAGGCGGGGGCCTTTGGCGTTCCGGCGCTCCGGCCGGTCAGTGGAAGAAGTGCCGTGTCCCGGTGAGGTACATGGTCACGCCGGCCTTGCGCGCGGCCTCGACCACGGCCTCGTCGCGCACCGAACCGCCGGGCTGGACCACGGCCTTGACGCCCGCGCCGGTGAGCACCTCCAGTCCGTCGGGGAACGGGAAGAAGGCGTCGGAAGCGGCGTAGGAGCCCGCCGCGCGCTCCTCGCCGGCCCGCTGGACGGCGAGCTTGGCGGAGTCGACGCGGTTGACCTGGCCCATGCCGACACCGACCGTCGCGCCGTCCTTGGCCAGCAGGATGGCGTTGGACTTCACGGCCCGGCAGGCCCGCCAGGCGAACGCCAGGTCGGCCAGCTCGCCGGCCGTCAGCGGCTCGCCGGTGGCCAGCGTCCAGGTGTCCGGGTCGTCGCCGGCGGCCTGCAGGCGGTCCTTCTCCTGCAGCAGCAGCCCCCCTTCGACGGGGCGGAACTCCGTCTGCGCCACGGGGGCTTCGGGGCAGCGCAGCACGCGGATGTTCTTCTTGCGGGCGAGGACCTCGACCGCGCCCTCCTCGAAGTCGGGCGCCACGATGACCTCGGTGAAGATCTCGGCGACCTGTTCGGCCATGGCCACGCTCACCGGGCGGTTGACGGCGATGACACCGCCGAAGGCCGAGAGCGGGTCGCAGGCGTGCGCCTTGCGGTGCGCCTGCGCCACGTCCTCGCCCACCGCGATCCCGCACGGGTTGGCGTGCTTGATGATCGCCACGCAGGGCTCGTCGTGGTCGTACGCCGCCCGGCGCGCGGCCTCGGTGTCGACGTAGTTGTTGTAGGACATCTCCTTGCCGTGCAGCTGTTCGGCATTGGCCAGTCCCGTGCCGCCGTCGGTGTAGAGCGCGGCGGCCTGGTGCGGGTTCTCCCCGTAGCGCAGCACGTTCTTGCGCTCGTAGGTGGCGCCCATGAAGTCCGGGAAGGGGCTGTCGTCGGCGGGGGCGTACGAGCTCGCGAACCAGCTCGCGACAGCGACGTCGTAGGCGGCGGTGTGCTGGAACGCCTCGGCCGCCAGGCGCTTGCGGGTGCCGAGGTCGAAGCCGCCGTCACGGACCGCGGCGAGCACGTCCGCGTACCGCTCGGGACTGGTCACGACGGCCACCGACGGGTGGTTCTTGGCGGCGGCGCGGACCATCGAGGGGCCGCCGATGTCGATCTGCTCGACGCACTCGTCGTCCGAGGCGCCGGAGGCCACCGTCTCGCGGAAGGGGTAGAGGTTGACCACGACCAGGTCGAAGGGCTCGACGCCAAGCTCCTGCAGTTGCCTGCGGTGGTCCTCCAGCCGCAGGTCGGCGAGGATGCCGGCGTGCACCTTGGGATGGAGGGTCTTGACCCGGCCGTCCAGGCACTCGGGGAACCCGGTCAGCTCCTCCACCTTGGTGACCGGCACCCCGGCGGCGGCGATCCGCCCGGCCGTCGAGCCGGTGGAGACCAGCTGGACGCCCGCCTCGTGCAGGCCGCGGGCAAGCTCCTCCAGACCGGTCTTGTCGTAGACACTGACCAGTGCGCGACGGATCTCCCGCTTGGTACTCACGGCAACAGAACCTTTCGTCCCTCAATGCGATAGCCGTCGCGGGACAACCGCCCCACGACGTCGACGAGCAGCGTGCGCTCGACTTCCTTGATGCGCTCGTGGAGCGCTTCCTCCGTGTCGTCCTGCCGGACCTCGACCGCCCCCTGGGCGATGATCGGGCCGGTGTCGACGCCGTCGTCGACGAAGTGGACGGTGCAGCCGGTGACCTTCACGCCGCAGGCGAGGGCGTCGCGCACCCCGTGGGCACCCGGGAAGCTGGGCAGCAGCGCCGGGTGCGTGTTCACGAAGCGGCCGCCGAACCGGGCGAGGAACTCCTTGCCCACGATCTTCATGAAGCCCGCCGAGACGACCAGGTCCGGCTCGTGCTCGGCCACCGCCCCGGTCAGCGCGGCGTCCCACGCCTCGCGGTCGCCGTGGTCGCTCACCCGGCAGACGAACGTCGGCACTCCGGCGCGCTCGGCGCGCTCCAGGCCGGCGATGCCGGACCGGTCCGCGCCGACGGCGACGACGTGCAGTCCGGCGTCGAGCAGCGCCTGCAGGTTCGTACCCGAACCGGAGACGAGCACGACAAGTCGGGCGGGGCGGGAAAGGGACGGGAAGACTGTGGCCACTGCGGGTCATCTCTCGGGGATCCGGCGTTGGAGGATCGTACGACTCGAAGATCGCCGAAATTCCGGGGAACTCTACGAGGCCGTCGACCGTCAGCAACGATACCGGCACACGCACCGGCCCCCACGGGACGGGGGATCGCGCGGGCGGTAGCGTCTGGGGTGAAACGGCGAAGTGACGCGTCCGACAACTCGAGGAGTCGACGGCAAGGGGATGACCCAGGCAAACATGAGCAGTGGCCAAGGCCATGAGCAGGACAACCCGTTCGCCCCGCCGCCGGAGAACGCGCCCGAGCAGGCCTGGCAACCGCGCCGGCCGCAGCAGCCCTCCGACCCGGGGGACGAGCCGCCGACTCCGCCTCCCCCGCCCCCGACCTGGGGCGGACAGTGGAGCGGGCGGCAGCCCGGCCGACAGGACGGCGGCTACGGCGACCGCCCCGGCGGCGGCTACGGCGGGCAGCGCCCGGACGGGCCGCGCTTCGACCCCACCGACCCCGCCCAGCGGCGGGCCCGCTACGCCATGATCTGCGGCATGTGGGGGCTCTTCTTCGCGCTGTTCCTCGGCTGGACGTACGTGGGCCTGCTGCTCGGCGCCCTCGCCCTGTACTGGAGCGTCAACGCCCTGCGGATGAAGCCGGAGGAGCGGGCGAAGGCCCGTGCCGAGGCGGCCGCGCTGCTGGCCGAGAGCGGGGCCACGCCGCAGTCGACGCGGCCCGCCGACCCCCGCAGCAAGCCGCAGCGCCCCGCCGCGCTCGGCGGTCTGATCATGGGCGGGCTCGCCCTCTGCGTCGTGGCGGTGAGCTTCACCACCCAGGTGGTCTACAAGGACTACTACGCCTGCACACGCGACGCACTGACCTCCTCGTCGCGCGACGCGTGCGACAAGCTGCTCCCGACCCCGCTGCGCGGCGTCCTCGAGACACCCTGACGGACCGCCCCGCCGCCTCGCCCCGGGCGGAGGCTCAGGCCTCCGACGGGGCGGCGTCGGTGGCCGCTTCGCACGCCGTGTCCGGGGACCGATCCGGCTGGTCCTCCACCCGCTCGCCCTCCGTCACGGCGGCCGCGCGGCGGACCCGCACCCAGCGCACCAGCAGCGCCACCGGCGTTCCGGCGGCCACCGTCCATCCGGCCGCCGTCGCGCCGGTAAGCCACCACGACGGCCCGAAGTCCTCCAGCGCCCCGGTGCCGAGCGGTCCCGCCGCGAACCCCGTGAGCAGCGCCATGGCGGTTCCGCACACCAGCCCGCCCAAGGCCGCGTGCACGGCGGTGCGCCCGAGGCCGCACGGCTGCCGGCGGTCGACGGCGAGCACCCCCACCGCGGCCCCGGCGCACACCGGCACGACCAGCGCCGCCCAGGTCAGCGACGTCCCGGGCCCGGGCTGGGGCAGTGCCCCCAGCAGCGGGAAGTCGGGCAGCATCGGCTCCCCCACCACACCGGCCGGACGCACCGCGGCCTGGGTGCCCAGCGCGAAACCGGGACCCAGGGCGTAGGCCGCGCCCCACACGGAGGCATTGGGGATCAGCGCGACCGCGACCGCCAGCACAGCCAGCCGCCCGGACAACGCCTCGCTCAGCCGTGTGAAGGACGCCCCCGCCGCGCCGGGGTGCAGAGCCAGGGTCACCGCCGTCAGCGCCGCGCCGCCCGCGACGAGGACGCACACGCCCGCCGCCGCCGAGCGCAGCACGGCCGCCGCCTCCCGCAGCGGCACCGTAACGGTCCCGTGCACCCGGGACAGCCAGGTGGGCAGCGGGATCCGCGGCCGTCCCCGCTGGGCCCAGGCCCCGGCACCCGCCGCGAGCGCGGCGACGACGGGCAGGTGCAAGGCGACGGCGAGGGCGTCACTGCGCACCGGCCCGTAGGAGGTGTAGACGACCACCCCGGCCGCCACCGCGAGGTAGCCGCAGATCAGCCACGCCACGGCGGACCGCGCGACCCTGCCGTCCGAGGCGGGTGCGACGGCGTCCGCCCCTGCCCGGTAGAGCAGCCACACCGGGAACACCATCGGCAGCAGCGGTGTGACGCCGATGGGCGCGGCGACCCCAGAAAGGGTCTCGGTACGCACCAGGTCCCCTCCGTGCGCGAGCAGCCAGCAGTCGGCGGCGATGTGCAGTGCGCCGTCCAGCCCGCTGTCGGGGAACGGGGAGACCACCCAGAGGAAGAGCACCAGCATGGCGAAGCCGCCCAGGCCCAGGCCCGCCGCCACGACGCCGCCGGTGAAGGCGGGGGCTGATTCGGAGGTGCGCAGGCTCGCGTGGGCGGACCGGATCCGGTACACGGCGTGACGCAGGGCGCTGGTGGCACTCACGGATCTCATGCTGCCAAGAACATCCCCTTTCGTCGTGGCAGCATGCGAATGCCCGCCGTGTCGCGGAATATGGCGGTATGCGTTTCTTCATTCGATCCGAGTGGTCGATCGCATGAGCCGCACCTCCACGACGAAGGCCGCGAAAAACCGCAAGAAGCGACGGCGTGACCAGCCGGTGCCGGCCGGGAACGCCGAAAAGGACCCGCGGGCGGCACGGGCGGCCGGTCCAGGGCAGGACGCCGGGCCCGCGCGCCGGCGGGGGCGGGCACGAGCCGCGCGAACCGACGGACCCCGCGCCGGGGTCGCGGGGTCCGTCGGTTCGGCATCGGCCTCCGGCACCGGCCGCACCGACCCGGTGGAGGAGGCCGTACGGATCGCCGAGGCCGCCCAGGCAGCCTTCGACAGGCTGTACGCCCGCAACGCCCCCGCGCTGCTCCGCCAGGTCGAACTGCTCACCGGCAACGTCCGGCTGGCCAGGCACGCCGTGCACCGCGCCTTCGACCAGGCCTGGCAGCGGTGGCCCGAGGTCGCCGTCGACCCCGATCCGGCCGGGTGGATCCGCGCGGAGGCGCACCACCACGCCCTCGCGCCCTGGCAGCAACTGCTCCCCGGGTACCGCACCCCGCCACGGGAGCGCAGCGCGTTCCAGCGGCTGTCGCCCGGCACCCGGCATGCCGTGCTCCTCCACGACGGCCTGGGGCTGAGCCTGCTGCGCACGGCGGCCGAGACCATGGCCACCACCTCGATGACCAGGCGGCGGATCGTCCGGGGGCGCGAGGCCCTGGGCGAGGGCGCGGCGGTCCGCCTGGGCGACCTGCTGGACCAGCAGCCGCAACCGGAGTACCCGGCGGCCATGGTGCGCGAGCTGAGCGAGCAGTGGCTGCGCATCCGCACGGTGGGCGCCGTGGTGGCGACCGTGCTGATCGCGCTGGTGACCGCGGTCGGGCTGGTCTTCGGGCCGCTCACCGACCGGGTGGCGGCCGACCGCGACCCGGTCGGCCGGCGCACCTTCGCCCCCGCGCCCTGAAAGCGTCGCGCCCGGTCCCGCCTGCGCGCGTTCCCCTCGCGCCCCGGTCCCGCACACGGACGCGGGCCCGCCCCCCGGAAGGGAGCGGGCCCGCGTCCGTGCCTCCGTGCGGAGGCGGCGATCAGCCCTGGAGGATGGCGCGCGCGAGGCGAGCCGTCTCCGAGGGGGTCTTGCCGACCTTGACGCCGGCGGCCTCGAGGGCCTCCTTCTTCGCCTGGGCGGTGCCGGAGGAACCGGAGACGATGGCGCCGGCGTGGCCCATGGTCTTGCCCTCCGGCGCGGTGAAGCCCGCGACGTAGCCGACGACCGGCTTGGTGACGTGCTCGGCGATGAAGGCCGCGGCACGCTCCTCGGCGTCGCCGCCGATCTCGCCGATCATGACGATCAGGTCGGTCTCGGGGTCGTCCTGGAACGCCTTCAGCGCGTCGATGTGGGTGGTGCCGATGATCGGGTCACCGCCGATGCCGACCGCCGAGGAGAAGCCGATGTCGCTGAGCTCGTACATCATCTGGTAGGTCAGCGTGCCGGACTTCGACACCAGGCCGATCCGGCCGGAGGTGGTGATGTCGGCCGGGATGATGCCCGCGTTGGACTGGCCGGGGGTGATCAGGCCGGGGCAGTTGGGGCCGATGATCCGGGTCTTGCTGCCCTTGCTGCCCGCGTAGGCCCAGAAGGCGGCGGTGTCGTGGACCGCGATGCCCTCCGTGATCACGACCGCCAGCGGGATGGCGGCGTCGATGGCCTCGATGACCGCGTCCTTGGCGAACTTCGGCGGGACGAAGATGACGGTGACGTCGGCACCGGTCTTCTCCATGGCCTCGGCGACGGAGCCGAAGACGGGCACCTCGGTGCCGTCGAAGTCCACGCTGGTGCCGGCCTTGCGCGGGTTCACGCCGCCGACGATGTTGGTGCCCGAGGCGAGCATGCGCCGGGTGTGCTTGGTGCCCTCGGAACCGGTCATCCCCTGGACGATGACCTTGCTCTCCTTGGTCAGGAAGATAGCCATGATGTGGTGACCTGTCCCTTACTTCGCAGCCAGCTCGGCGGCGCGCTCCGCGGCGCCGTCCATGGTGTCGACCTGCTCGACCAGCGGGTGGGCGGCGTCGGTCAGGATCTGCCGACCCAGCTCCGCGTTGTTGCCGTCCAGCCGGACGACGAGCGGCTTGGTGACCTCTTCGCCCTTGGACTTCAGCAGCTCCAGGGCCTGGACGATGCCGTTGGCCACCGCGTCGCAGGCGGTGATGCCGCCGAAGACGTTGACGAAGACGGACTTGACGTCCGGGTCGCCCAGGATGATCTCGAGGCCGTTGGCCATGACCTCCGCGGAGGCGCCACCGCCGATGTCGAGGAAGTTGGCGGGCTTGACGTTGCCGTGGCCCTCGCCGGCGTAGGCGACGACGTCCAGGGTGCTCATGACGAGACCCGCGCCGTTGCCGATGATGCCGACCTCGCCGTCGAGCTTGACGTAGTTGAGGCCCTTGGCCTTGGCCGCGGCCTCCAGCGGGTTGGCGGCGGCGTGGTCGACCAGCGCCTCGTGCTCCGGCTGGCGGAAGTCGGCGTTCTCGTCCAGGGAGACCTTGCCGTCGAGCGCGATGACGCGGCCGTCGGCGACCTTGGCGAGCGGGTTGACCTCGACGAGGAGCGCGTCCTCGGAGACGAAGGTCTTCCACAGGGTCTGCAGGATCTCCGCGACCTGGTCGGCGACGTCGGCCGGGAAGGCGGCCGCCTCGACGATCTCGCGGGCCTTCTGAGGGGTCACGCCCTCGATGGCGTCCACCGGGATCTTGGCGACGGCCGCGGGGTTGGTGGCTGCGACCTCCTCGATCTCCATGCCGCCCTCGACGGACGCGATCGCCAGGAAGGTCCGGTTGGCGCGGTCGAGGAGGAAGGAGACGTAGTACTCGGAGGCGATCTCCGGAGCCAGCTCGGCCAGCATCACCTTGTGGACCGTGTGGCCCTTGATGTCCATGCCGAGGATCTGGCCGGCCTTGGCGACCGCGTCCTCCGGGTCCGACGCCACCTTCACGCCGCCGGCCTTGCCGCGGCCGCCGGTCTTCACCTGGGCCTTGACGACAGCCTTGCCACCAAGTCGCTCCGCGACCTCGCGCGCCGCCTCAGGCGTGTCGATGACTTCACCGGCCAGCACCGGTACACCGTGCTTGGCGAAGAGGTCCCTCGCCTGGTACTCGAACAGGTCCACGCGCGTCCGTCCTTGGGTTATCGCGGGTTCGTTGTCTGGCGTGCGTGCCGGGGGCGGTCGTCGCTGACGTCTTCGTAACGAACCATACGAACGGTCGTACGGGGGGCGCACACGTCGGCCGAGCACGCGGCATGTCCGTCTCGCAGGTTATCGCCGCACGGGGGGCACGGGTAAATCGGAGGTGGCACGGCAGCGGTGAGAACAGTCACAGACCATCCGGACAGGCGGCCCGTGCCGGCGGCCGGGGACGCGGCTGACGTGGGCGGCGGGCCGTCGCCTCGGCGCCGGCCGGGGCGGAACCGCTCACCCTGGGTGAACGGACCGCTGCGCCCGCCCCGGGCTCGGCGTCACCCGATGGAGGTGGGCCCGGGCACCGGCAGCGGCCGCTTCTCCAGGGCGGCGGCCATGACCTCGGGGAAGAAGTCCGGCGTGCAGGCGAAGGCGGGCACCCCGAGCGCCGCGAGCGCCGCCGCGTGCTCCCGGTCGTAGGAGGGCGTGCCCTCGTCCGACAGCGCCAGCAACGCCACGAACTGCACGCCGGACGCCTTCATCGCCGCGACCCGCTTGAGCATCTCGTCGCGGATGCCGCCCTCGTGGAGGTCGCTGACGAGGACGACCACGGTCTCGGCGGGCCGGCTGACCAGGGACTGGCAGTAGCCCAACGCCCGGTTGATGTCGGTGCCGCCGCCCAGCCGGGTGCCGAACAGCACGTCGACGGGGTCATCCAGATGCTCCGTCAGATCGGCGACCGCCGTGTCGAAGACGACGAGCCGGGTGTCGATGCTGCGCAGGGAGGCGAGCACGGCGCCGAAGACGGAGGCATAGACCACGGACTCCGCCATCGAGCCCGACTGGTCGATGCACAGAACGACGTCCTTGCGCACCGCCCGCGAGGCGCGGCCGCGGCCGACCAGCCGCTCCGGCACGACCGTGCCGTGCTCGGGCAGGTAGTGCCGGAGGTTGGCCCGGATCGTACGGTCCCAGTCGATGTCCCGGTGCCGGGGTCGCTCCACCCGGGCCGAACGGTCCAGCGCGCCGGTGAGGGCCGCCCGCGTCCGGCTCGCCAGACGTCGCTCCAGATCCTCCACGACCCTGCGGACGACGGCCCGCGCCGTCTCCTTCGTCGTCGCGGGCATCGCCTTGTGCAGCGAGAGCAGTGTGCCGACCAGGTGGACGTCGGCCTCGACCGCCTCCAGCATCTCCGGTTCCAGCAGCAGCGCCGACAGCCCGAGCCGGTCGATGGCGTCGCGCTGCATCACCTGCACGACGCTGCCGGGGAAGTACCGGCGGACGTCGCCCAGCCAGCGCACGACCCGGGGCGCCGAACCGCCCAGCCCGGCGCCCCGGGCGGGCGGCACCGCGCCACCGCCGCGCGGTGCGGCGCCGTACAGGGCCTCCAGTGCCTGGTCCATCGCCGCGTCCCGGCCGGTGACACGCCGCCCCGTGCCGTCGGCCGGTCCGCCGCCGAGCACCATCCGCCAGCGCCGCAGCCGCTCGTCGGCGTCCGTGCCCGCAGCGGGGCCCTCGCTCCCGCCCGTGTCCGTCATGCCTCACGCCCCCCGTCCTGCGCTCCGGTCCCCAGCAGCAGCCGCACGGCGGACAGCGCCGCCTCCACCCGTTCCCCGTCCAGTCGCAGGGCGAAGCCCGGCAGGCCCTCCCCGGCGGCACCGCCCGCCCCCGGCCTGCCCGGGCCGCGCCGCACCAGTTCCCCCACCGCGCGCCGCACCCCGGGATCGAAGCCGCCGAAGGTGCGCCGCAGCAGCGGCAGCACGTCGTCGAAGGCGGCCGCCGGCACCGCGGTCAGCCAGCCGTCGAGCAGCGCGAGCAGTCGCTCGTCGTGGACCAGCAGCATCCCGGCCCCGGCGAGGAAGCCCTCCGCCCAGGCGGCCGCCTCCCGGGGCGCCGTGCCGTGGGACAGGGCGAGTTCCATCAGCCCGGCCGCCTCGCCGGGTTCCAGGCGCGCGTCGTCGAGGAGCAGCCGTACGGCGCTGCCCCGCAGCAGCCCCGGTATGCCGCGGTCGCGTTCGGCCAGCCGCCGCAGCGCACCGGCCCAGCGGACGCGCAGCGTGTCGTCGCCGAGCAGGACCAGGGCCCGCTGCACCTCCGCGACATGAGCGCGCATCCCGGCGGCGCCGTCCGCGTCGAGCCCCGCGCAGGCGGGCGGAAGCCCGACGCAGATGCGCTCCGCGAGTCCTTCGGCGACCTCGCCCAGCGCCCCCGCGTCCGTGCCGCGCACATCGCCGTAGCGAAGGGAGCGGACGAGTGCCGGCAGCGCCTGGACCAGGTGCGCGACATCCGTGTCGAGTGCCGCCCGATCGGCGAGCACCCGCATCACCGTCGGCAGGGCAGCGGGCAGCCCGGCGAGCAGGCAGCGTTCGGCCAGGCCGGTCACCTCGGCGAGCGTCCGCGCGTCGACCGCCGCGTCCTCGGCGCGGGCGGTCGCCGCGGCCTCCACCGTGGTGCCCCACGCCCCGGCCTCCGCGACCGCCACCGCGAGCTCCGGATCCCAGCGCAGCCGCCAGCTCTCCCGGAACGTGCCGGTGCCGGCCGTGCGCGACCGGCTCGGCTCGCCCCATCCGATACCGAGCATCCGCAGCCGGTGCAGCAGGCGGCTGCGGCGGGCGTCGGTGTCCTTGCGCAGGTCCAGGTCCACCTCCTTCTCCAGCGCCTCGGGTTTCATCCGCAGCCTGCGCTGCTCGCGTGCCAGGTCGCGGGCGAGGGGCACCGCCGGCGCGTCCCGCGGGACCTCGCCCAGCACCTCCCCCACCACCAGCCGGTCCCTGACCAGCGCCAGGGGAACGTCCGAGCCCTCGCACATCACCGCCCGCACCGCGTCGAGGGTCTCGCCGAGCCCGGGCAGCGGTCGGCCGCGCAGGGTCGCGAGCGCGTCGGCGAGCCGTACCGCCTCGATGACGTGCGCGGAGGAGACCGGGAGGTCCTCCGCGCGCAGCAGGCCGGCGACCTCGGTCATCCACCGGGCGACGGGCCGGTCGGGCGCGGTGAACAGATGGCGGTACCAGCCGGGCGACTCGATGCCCGCCCCGTAGCCACTGGCCCGGGAGAGCCTGCGGTGCGACCAGGGCACCCAGGTGACCTCAACCTTCGCTCTGGGCAGGCCCTTGAGCAGTGCCCGGTCGGCGCTGACCGCGCCCGCAGTGGACAGCGCGGGTACGTGCCAGGCCCCGCACACCACGGCGACCCGCTCGTGCGCGCGGCGCGCCTGCCGTATCCGCAGCCGCATGTGGGCTTCGCGCACCGCGTCCTGGGGGTGGCCCCCGTCGCCGTAGGTCTCACGCAGCGCGCCCATCGCCTCGGCGAGCGACCCGAATACGGCCAGCGGATCACCGTCCTCCGCGGTCCGCCCGTGCCGGCCGCGGTGCTCGACGGCGTCCTCCCACCAGCGTTCCGGATCGTCGTGGCCGGCGGTCCTCGCCAGCACCGCGAGCGGGTCGACGCGCACGTCCGCCACCTCGGCTCCCCCACCGGTCCGGCCTCCTTCCTCCCGGCGTCCCTCCGGAACCTCCCCCTCGTCACGCAGCAGGAGCGAGTGCGCGGCGGGCAGGTCGATGAAGCTCACCGGCACCCCGCGGCC
This sequence comes from Streptomyces sp. ME19-03-3, assembly GCA_033793685.1. Classification (GTDB taxonomy): domain Bacteria; phylum Actinomycetota; class Actinomycetes; order Streptomycetales; family Streptomycetaceae; genus Actinacidiphila. The sequence continues at coordinate 233,813 of JARAXD010000003.1, forward strand.
GGCCGCCCAGCGGATCGCCGCCCACTCGGGGGAGAACTCGGCGAAGGGCCAGAAACCGGCCCGGGACGGCTCGTCCACGACGTGGGCGAGCAGCGCGACGGGCGGGCGCATCCCGGGGTTGGCGGCGAGCCGCAGCACCGCGTCCGCCTCGGGCGGGCCCTCCACGAGCACGATCCGCGGCTCCAGCCGGTCGAGCGCGGCCAGCACGCCGCGGGCCGATCCGGGGCCGTGGTGCCGGACCCCCAGCAGCGCCACCCCGTCCACGGCGGTCACGGCGTCACCTCGCGGCAGGCACGGTAGAAGTCCTTCCAGCCCTCCCGCTCGCGGACCACGGTCTCCAGGTACTCCAGCCAGACCACGCGGTCGGCGGCCGCGTCGCGGACCACCGCGCCGAGGATCCCCGCGGCGACGTCCCCGGCCCGCAGCACGCCGTCGCCGAAGTGCGCCGCCAGGGCGAGTCCGTTGGTCACCACGGAGATCGCCTCCGCTGTGGACAGCGTGCCGGAGGGGGACTTCACCTTCCTGCGCCCGTCGGCGGTCACCCCGCCGCGCAGTTCGCGGAAGACGGTGACGACCCGCCGGATCTCGTCCGCGCCCTCCGGGGCGGCCGGCAGCTCCAGCGAACGCCCGAGCTGGCCGACACGGCGGCTGACGATGTCGACCTCCTCCTCCACGGTCGCGGGCAGCGGCAGCACGACCGTGTTGAAGCGCCGGCGCAGCGCGCTGGAGAGGTCGTTGACGCCGCGGTCCCGGTCGTTGGCGGTGGCGATCACGTTGAACCCGCGCACCGCCTGGGTCTCGGTGCCGAGCTCCGGTACGGGCAGCGTCTTCTCGGACAGGATGGTGATGAGGGTGTCCTGGACGTCCGCGGGGATGCGGGTCAGTTCCTCCACGCGGGCGATGCGCCCCTCCCGCATGGCCCGCATGACCGGTCCCGGGACGAGGGCCTCCGGGCTCGGGCCGCCGGTGAGCAACCGGGCGTAGTTCCACCCGTAGCGGATGGCCTCCTCCGGGGTCCCCGCGGTGCCCTGCACGAGGAGCGTGGAGTCACCGCTGACGGCTGCGGCGAGGTGCTCGGAGACCCAGGTCTTCGCGGTACCGGGGACGCCGAGCAGCAGCAGCGCCCGGTCGGTGGCGAGCGTGCTGACCGCGACCTCCACGATCCGCCGGGGACCGACGTACTTGGGTGTGACGACCGTGCCGTCGGGCAGCTCACCGCCCAGCAGGTACGTGGCGACCGCCCACGGCGACAGGCACCACCGGGCCGGGCGCGGCCGGTCGTCGGCCGCGGCGAGAGCCTTGAGCTCATGGGCGAACGCGTCTTCGGCGTGCGGCCGCAGTGCGGTGTCCACGGACATGGTTCTCCCCTGTTCTCCCATGGAGCGGATGACGCGGACGCCCCGTCAGCCCCCCTGCGGGGCGTCCGCGTTCCCACCATCGCGCACCCCACTGACAATGCCTCTCCACCGTCAGGAAGCAGCAGCTCAGGGCCGATTGTCAGTGCCCGCCCGTAGCGTCGTGGGCATGGACGGGTCGAACGGACGGCGGGCGGGGCGGTGGACCACCGGCCAGGTCATGGCACTCGGGCCCGACGCGTCGTCGCGCGGGGCCGGGACGGGGCCGGCGACGGCTGCCCGCTGGTCCGGAACGGGCAGTTGGGGCACGACGGTGTGGGGGCTGTGCGCGAACAGCGGCGACACTCCGTACCAGGTGGTGGCCGACACGGCGGGGCCCTCTTTCGGGTGCGGTTGCCCCAGCCGCACGCTCCCGTGCGACCACGCGCTCGCGCTGCTCGTGCTGTGGACCGGGGGCGAGGTCGGGCCGGCCGCACACGGGGGTGGCCGGCCCGACTGGGTCGCGAAGTGGCTGGACGCGCGCCGCGCCCGCGCGGAAGGGACGGACCGGAGCGGGCGCGGGACGTCCGACCGCGAGGCGCAGGCGGCGCGCGGGCGGGCCGAGCGCCGGGCGGCGCGGGTGGCCGCCGGGGCCGCCGAGCTGGAGCAGCGGCTGGCGGACCTGCTGGCGGGGGGCCTGGCGGGCGCGGACCGCGAGGGGTACCGGTGGTGGGAGGAGGTGGCGGCGCGCATGGTGGACGCCCAGGCTCCCGGACTCGCCGCGCGGGTGCGCGAGCTGGGAGCGCCGGCGGCACCGGCAGGCGACTGGCCGTCGCGGCTGCTGGAGGGGACGGCGCTGCTGCACCTGCTCGCCCGGGGGTACCTGCGGCTGGGCGAGCTGCCCGAGCCGCTGGCGGCCACCGTCCGGTCCCGGGTGGGCTTCACCGTGGACTCGGCACGGTTGCTCGCCGGGCCGACGGTACGCGACCGCTGGCTGGTCCTGGCGCGGCAGGACACCGCCGACGAGCGTCTGACGACCCGCAGGACGTGGCTGCACGGGGAGGCCTCCGGCCGCACCGCGCTGCTGCTGTCCTTCGGCGCGGCGGGCCGGGCGCCGGAGCCGGCGCTGCCGGTCGGCCGCGTCCTCGACGCGGAGCTGGCCTTCCACCCTGGAGCCCGTCCGCTGCGGGCGGCGCTCGGGTCCCGGCACGGCACACCGCTGCCCCGCCGCGTGCCGCCGCCGGGAGTGCCCATCGCGGCGGCGCTCGCCGCGTACGGGGAGGCCGTAGCCGCGGATCCCTGGCTGGACGCCTGGCCGGTCGTGCTCTCCGGTGTCGTACCGATACCGGGTGAGGGCAGCTGGCAGGTGGCGGACGCCGAGGGGAGCGACGCCGTCCCGGTCGCGGCGGGCGGCGCCGGTGCCGGAGCGGGGCTGTGGCGCCTCGCGGCGGTCTCCGGCGGCCGCCCGGTGACGGTGTTCGGCGAGCTGGGCCACCAGGGCTTCCGGCCGTTCACGGCCTGGGCCGGTACCGGCGCGGAGGCGGTACCGCTGGCGGTGTGAGGCCGGGCCGGGACGCCTCCGGACGGCGGCGGGGAGACGACGAAACGGGGGACCGATGACGACAACCTGGGCCGATCTGGTCGGCACCGCGCTCCTGGGTACCGACCGCAGGGGCGGCACACCCGAGGTGCTGCTCGACTCCGCGGCGCTCGCCGTCGTCCGGCGCCGCGCCGGGGCGCGGCCGGCCACGGCGTGGGTGCGGCCGGCCACCGCGCCCCACGACCCCCGGCCACCGCTGCCGGCGGCGGCGCGACAGCGCCTGGCGCTGCTTCTGGCCGATCGCGCGACCGGGAGCGGCCGGCGCGGCCGCGCCCCCAGCCTCGGCGAACTGCTGCCCCAGTGGCTCACCGAGGCCAACTCCCGCGGCTACGCGGCCCCGCCGGAACTGCTGCCGGCCTTGCTGGACGCCGCCCGCGCGCGCACGGACCTGCGGCCGGACGCCCTGGCGCTGGCGGGACCGCGCGGCCTGTGGCTGGCGAGTCTGAACGCGGACTGGAGCTTCGCGCTGCGCGCCGGAGCGTCCGGCGTCCATCCTGACACCGGTGACCCGGACGCCGTGCGGACGCTGTGGGAGGAGGGGCTCTTCGCCGAGCGCGTTGCGCTGCTCGCCCGGCTGCGGGCCCGCGATCCGGGCCGGGCACGGGAGCTGCTGCGCTCGGGGTGGGCCGCCGAGCGCGCCGAGGACCGGCTGATGTTCCTCGACTCGCTCCGCGAGGGCCTGTCCCCGCAGGACGAGCCGTTCCTGGAGCAGGCCCTCACCGACCGCAGCCGCACTGTGCGGGTCACCGCCGCCGAGCTGCTGTCGGCCCTCCCCGGCTCCGCCCTCGCCGCCCGGATGGCCACGCGGGCCAGGACCTGCGTCGCATGGGATCCGGTGGGCGACCGGATCGGTGTGGAGGCGCCGTACGCGTGCGACGCGGCCATGGAGCGCGACGGCGTGGTGGCGATACCCCCGGCCGGGCGCGGGGAGCGGGCGTGGTGGTTCGGCCAGGTGGTGGACGCGGCGCCGCTCGCCACTTGGCGGGAACGGTTCGGCGGCCGGACACCGCGGGAGATCATCGAGCTGCCTGTCGCCGACGACTGGCAGGCGGACCTGCACGCCGCGTGGTGCCGGGCGGCGGTGCGCCAGGGCGACGCCGCCTGGGCACGTGCGCTGTTGGGTCCGACCCCGGACCCCGCGACGGTGCTCAGCCCGGTCGGGGATCCGGCGAAGCTGCTGTCGGTCCTCCCGGCCCCGGAGCGGGCTCGGTGGGTGGCCCGGTTCATCGAGGCACACGGCCTGTCCGAGGCGTTCCAGATGCTCGCGGTCTGCGCCGTGCCCTGGGCCGCGCCGCTGGGGGCGGCGGTGGTGGACGCCCTGGACATCGCGCGGGACGCGGGCAGCTACCCGTGGAGCTTCAGCGGGGTGATGGGCCTGGCCGAGCGCTGTATGGACCCGGCGGAGGCCGATCGGGCGGCCCCGCTGGCCGCGGTGCCCGCCGAGTCCGCCCACACCTCGCCGGGCGCCGGGGCGTACTGGGCGGAGGCCTTCCAGCGGCTGGTCGGCACCCTGCGGCTGCGCGCCGCCATGATCGCGGAGCTCGCATGAAAGGGCGGCCGCTGCCGGTACGGGGCGGCGCCGACCGCGCAGGCAGTGCGGGCGGCGCCGACCGCGCAAGCGGCGCAGGCAGTGCGGGCCGCGCCCGCACCGCCTGCGGTGAGATCAGGCCTCGGCCGGATGGCGGAGGTTGTCGTTCACCCAGGTGACGACGTCACCGGTCGGCGTACCCGGAGTGAAGATCGCGGCCACGCCCAGTTCCCGCAGCGGTGCCATGTCGTCCTCCGGGATGATCCCGCCGCCGAAGACCTTGATGTCCTCCGCGTCACGCTCGCGGAGCAGTTCGATCACCTTGGCGAAAAGCGTCATGTGGGCACCGGAGAGGATTGACAGCCCGATGGCGTCGGCGTCCTCCTGGATAGCGGTGTCCACGATCTGCTCGGGCGTCTGGTGGAGACCGGTGTAGATGACCTCCATGCCGGCGTCCCGCAGCGCCCGGGCGATGACCTTCGCCCCACGGTCGTGACCGTCCAGGCCGGGCTTGGCGACCACCACACGGATCGGTCCGGACACTCCCATTCGCTGCCTCCATACACGATTGCTGCGCTCAGCGGGCACATGTGTGAACGAACGTTATCGCCAGCATCCCCCGTGCGGACAGTTTCACGAAGGGCCCCGAGGGGGAAATCACACATGGGACACGTTCACGTTGGAAACGCGTTCGGCCCGTGGTCGTCCTCCGTACGGCAGGCGGCGCGGGCCGTTGCGTTCTCGGCGCACGGGGGACAGGGCCGTCTCCGTGTGCCCACGGGAGGTAGGCCATGGGCGTCCTGTCTTTCGGTGTCGGAGACCGCCTGGTACGCCAGGCGGCCTACGTACGAGCCGCGGCGATCGAGATCGCCATCCTGACCGGTCATGTCTTCCTCTACCCGACCGGAATCTTCCAGGAGCGCGGGCCGCAGCCGCCCGTCGGCGACTGCGAGGACCCGCCGCGCCTCCCCACCGCGGGCCGGAGCCACCCGCCGGTGCTCCTCCTGCACGGCTTCGTCGACAACCGCTCGGTGTTCGCGATGCTCCGCCGGTCACTGCGGCGGCATGGCTGGCCGCACGTACAGGCACTCAACTACTCGCCGCTGACCTGTGACATCCGCACGGCGGCGGCCCTCCTCGGACGCCACGTCGAACAGATCTGCGAGCAGACGGGGCACCGCCGGGTCGACATCGTGGGGCACAGCCTCGGCGGGCTCATCGCCCGCTACTACACCCAGCGCCTGGGCGGCGACACGCGGGTGCGCACCGTGGTCACCCTGGGCACCCCGCACGCCGGGACCCGGGCCGCGCCGCTGCTGAACCCGCACCCGATCGTCCGCCAGATGCGGCCCAACTCCGACCTCATCGAGGAACTGGCCAAACCGGCGCCCGGCTGCCGTACCCGTTTTGTGGCGTTCTGGAGCGATCTGGACGAGCTGATGAGCCCGGTCGAGGCCGCCCGTCTCGACCACCCCGACCTCATCGCCCGCAACGTCCACGTCGCGGGGGTCGGACACCTGACCATGCCGGTCCACGCCGCCATCGCCGCCGGCGTCCGGCAGGCGCTGCTCGGCGAGGAACTCGCGTCGGGTGCCGCGGACGCCGCGTGACGGCCCTGCCCCCATAAGCATCGAAAGGCCATCGAACACAAGGCACGGGGGTTGCCTGAATCCCGCCGAAGATTGTGGGCCTCGCCCGCCGGGGGATACAGTCGCCGCTAATTCTCCTGCTGCCGAGGCGAAAGAGAAGCGGTGGACGACCGTCATCCGTCGGGGTACGCCCCCGAGTACAGCGGCTACGGGTACGAGGGGCATTCCGACGTCCCGTACGCGCCCATGGGCGCCGCTCACACGGATGGCGATCCCCTCTTCGGCTCCTGCCAGGGATACCCCGCCTACGACACGGGCTCCTACGCCACCGTGCCGCACGACACCACCTCCGGCACCACCGCCACCGGATACTGGCCCGCGGGGCAGACCACCGGGGCGGCCGACTACGGCCACCACACGACCGTGGCCACCGGCCCCTGGTACCCGGACCCCTCGCAGACCCAGCCGACGGCGGCCTACGACTACCCGCGGTACGAGCACACGGCCGTCCACGCCGCCTACCCGCAGTCCGGGGCCGCCGTCTACGAGCAGCGGGAGCACTACGGGACCGAGGCCACCGCCCCGGAGCAGTACGAGGCCGCCCCCTACCAGCCGGAGTCCTACGACGCCGAGCGGTACGAGCCGGAGTCCTACGAGTCCGAGCCCCACGAGTTGGGCCCCCACGGGCCTGACGCCCACGACGCCGCCTACCGAGCGGCGCGGCACGGCATCCAGGACGACACCGAGCCGGAACCGGAGCACGACCGCGCGGACGCCATCCCCGCGGCCGCCCTGCCTCGCCCGCGCGGCGCAAGCGGCGGCAGCGGCGGAAGCCGCAGGCGCCGACCGGCCCGGCGCTCGGCCCTGCTCACCGTCGCCGTCCCCTCCGTGGCGGTGATGGGCGTCGCCTGTGCGGCCGCCGTCACCGTCAACACCGACGACCCCGACAGCAGCCGCACCCAGGCCGACGGCGTCCCGGAGGCGGCCAACGCCCCGACCACCAAGCTCGACCAGCAGATCGCCGGGGTCAACCGGAACGTCGACGACTTCACCGACCGGGCCAGCCGCAACCAGGAGCGCATCGACCTCAAGGAGCGCCAGGCGCTGGAGCGGGCGAAGAAGGCGGCGGAGGCGGCCCTCAAGGAGCAGCTGCGCCCCAAGTTCATGCTGCCGGTCAAGCTGCACGGCCTGAGCGCCTACTTCGGCCAGGCGGGCGTGAACTGGATGTCGGTCCACACCGGCATCGACTTCCCGGTGAACTACGGCACACCGGTGATGGCCGCGACCGACGGGGTCGTGCGCACCCAGTGGAACAGCGCCTACGGCAACATGGCGATAGTGACCGCCCCCGACGGTACCGAGACCTGGTACTGCCACCTGAGCAGCACCAAGATCCGCTCGGGCTCGGTCAAGGCAGGCGACGTCATCGCCTACTCCGGCAACTCGGGCAACTCCACGGGGCCGCACCTCCACTTCGAGGTGCGTCCCGGCGGCGGGGCCGCCGTCGACCCGCTGGGGTGGCTGCTGAAGCACGGAATCGACCCGCGCTGACCTTCGGATCACCCGAGCTCGGCCCTGCCCCGCCCGGTGCCTCCACCAGGCGGCGCCACCGCTCCCGGACCTGCCGGACACCGGGGCGGCGGAAGCAGGGCCGGCAGGGCCCGGCCGGGCTGCGTCGTCTTAGAGCTTCTCCACCGGCGCGTACCGCAACAGCAGTACCTTCGGCCGCTCGTCGCCGAAGTCGATGGTGGCCTTGGCCTTCTCCCCGCTGCCGTCGACGGCGACGACCGTGCCCAGCCCGAACGTGTCGTGCGTGACCCGGTCCCCGACCGCCAGGGAGATGACCGGGCGGTCCTGGGTGCGCCGGGTCGCGAACCCGGAGGGGCCGCTCTTCGAGGGGGAACGCGACAGCATGGAGGCCGCCGCCGACGCCGAGGCGGAGGGTGCCGCGGAGGCGCCCGTGCGCTTCCACTCGATGAGCGGCTCGGGGATCTCCTCCAGGAAGCGCGAGGGCGGGTTGTACGAGGGCTGGCCCCAGGCACTGCGCATGGTGGACCGCGTCACGTACAGCCGCTGCCGCGCCCGTGTGATGCCGACGTAGGCGAGCCGCCGCTCCTCCTCCAGCTCCTTTGTCTGGCCGAGCGCGCGCATGTGCGGGAAGACCCCGTCCTCCATGCCGGTCAGGAAGACCACCGGGAACTCCAGACCCTTGGCGGTGTGCAGGGTCATCAGCGTGATGACGCCGCCGCCCTCGTCGTCGTCCGGGATCTGGTCGGAGTCGGCGACCAGCGCGACCCGCTCCAGGAACTCGGCGAGCGTGCCGGGCTCCCCCTCGGTGCGCTCCTGCTCGAACTCCAGGGCCACCGCCGCGAGTTCCTGGAGGTTCTCGACGCGGGTCTCGTCCTGCGGGTCGGTGGAGGCCTGGAGCTCGGCCAGGTAGCCCGTGCGCTCCAGCACGGCCTCCAGGACGGTGGCGGGGCCGGCGCCCGAGTCCACCACGGTGCGCAGTTCCTCCAGCAGCTCGTTGAAGCGCTTGACGGCGTTCACCGAGCGGGCGGCCATGCCGAAGGCCTCGTCCACCCGGCGCAGCGCGGCGGCGAAGGAGATGCGCTCGCGCCCGGCGAGGGCGTCGACCATCGCCTCGGCGCGCTCCCCGATGCCGCGCTTGGGGACGTTCAGGATGCGGCGCAGCGGGACGGTGTCCTCGGGGTTGGCGAGCACGCGCAGGTAGGCCAGGACGTCCCGGACCTCCTTGCGCTCGTAGAAGCGGACCCCGCCGACGACCTTGTAGGGCAGGCCGACGCGGATGAAGACCTCTTCGAAGACCCGGGACTGCGCGTTGGTCCGGTAGAAGACCGCGACGTCGCCGGGCCGGGCGTCGCCGGCGTCGGTGAGCCGGTCGATCTCGTCGGCGATGAACTGCGCCTCGTCGTGCTCCTGGTCGGCCACGTAGCCGGTGATGACCGGGCCCTGTCCGGCCTCGGTCCACAGGTTCTTCGGCCGGCGCGAGGCGTTGCGCTCGATGACGGCGTTGGCGGCGGTCAGGATGTTCTGGGTGGAGCGGTAGTTCTGCTCCAGCAGGATGGTGCGGGCCTGCGGGTAGTCCTCCTCGAACTGGAGGATGTTGCGGATCGTGGCGCCGCGGAAGGCGTAGATGCTCTGGTCGGCGTCGCCGACCACGCACAGCTCGGCCGGCCCCTCGCCGCCCTCCTCCGCGTCACCGGTCCCGACCAGCTCGCGCACCAGGGTGTACTGGGCGTGGTTGGTGTCCTGGTACTCGTCGACCAGGACGTGCCGGAAGCGGCGCCGGTAGTGCTCGGCGACGTCCGGGAAGGCCTGGAGCAGGTTGACCGTGGTCATGATGATGTCGTCGAAGTCGAGCGCGTTGGCCTCGCGCAGCCGCGACTGGTACATCGCGTAGGCCTCGGCGAGCTTCTTCTCGAACGGTCCCCCAGAGCCTCCGGCCTGGGAGGTGCCCCCACCGGCCTGGTCGGCGAAGGTCTCCTCGTCGATGAGCTCGTTCTTGAGGTTGGAGACCTTGGCGCTGAAGGACTTCGGCGGGAACTGCTTGGGGTCCAGGTCCAGGTCGCGGCAGACCAGGGCCATCAGCCGCTTGGAGTCGGCCGCGTCGTAGATCGAGAAGCTGGAGGTGAAGCCGAGCCTCTTGGACTCCCGGCGCAGGATGCGGACGCACGCGCTGTGGAAGGTGGAGACCCACATCACATGGGCGCGCGGGCCGACCAGTTGCTCGACGCGCTCCTTCATCTCCCCGGCGGCCTTGTTGGTGAAGGTGATCGCCAGGATCTGGCCGGGGTGCACCTTACGGGCGCCCAGCAGGTAGGCGATGCGGTGGGTGAGCACCCGGGTCTTGCCCGAGCCGGCGCCGGCGACGATGAGCAGCGGGGAGCCGGTGTGCTCGACGGCGGCACGCTGCTGCTCGTTGAGCCCCTCCAGCAGCGCGGCCGGATCGACGGCCGGGCGGTGGGCGCCGTCCCGGTAGTACGCGTCACGGTCTACGGGCGCGTCGAAGCGCCCCTCGAAGAGGTCGTCGGGAGCCGTGTCGGGCTCGTCCTCGGGGGGCGGCGGGGGTTCCTCCTCCCTCGGTTCGAGGCCGGCCAGGAAGCTGTCGTCAAAGAGGCTGCTCATCGCCTCCCGAGTCTAGGCCGTGGGAGGGACAGCGTTGCCCGCTTGCCCGAGCCCGCCCGCGCCGCGGCCGCCTCGCCCCGTCCGCCCCGCCCCGTCCGCCCCGCCCCGTCCGCCCCGCCGGCGCACGCCCCCCGGAACACCCGCGCCCGTCGGCTCCACCGGAGCCGACGGGCGTGGCCGGCGCGGCACGGAACGGCACGGAACGGCACTGAGCGGCACTGAGCGGCACTGAGCGGCAAAGGTCACGAAATGATTGCGGACAATTCGAACACCAGGGTTCCCAGGAGCCCCCGCAGTTGACTACCGTGCCGGATCAGGCGGTCCGCTCCACGCGGCGGCGACCGTGCCGTCACGGGCCGCCTCCGCTGAGTCCGGCGACCGCCGGAGCCGGGGACCCACGACCTTGGGGTGAATCGGTCCGTACGAGCGCAGCGCGCCCGCACCGACCGTAGGGCGGCCTTCCGAAGCCCGAACCCGACAGCTAACCCGGTAGGCGGTCCACGGAAGGAGCCGCCTGACTTGGCGACGCACCGCAAGCCCCGCCCGCGCACACTGACCGTCCCCGGCCCACGGGCCGCGGTGGGACTCACGACCGCCGCGCTGGCGACCGTCACCCTCTTCGGCGAAAGCGCGAGCGCGGCGCCCGCCTCACCCGACAAGCCTTCCATCACCGAGGTCAAGGCCCAGGTGGACGAGCTCCACCACCAGGCCGAGGCCGCCACGCAGCGCTACAACGGCGCCAAGGAGCAGACCGAGGAGCAGCGCGCCCGCGCCGACGCGCTGCTGGACCAGGTGGCACGCAGGACCGAGACGCTCAACGCCGCCCGCCGCACCATCGGGGAGTACGCCGCGGCGCAGTACCGCGGCGGCGGTCTGGACGGGACGACGAGGTTCCTGCTCACCTCCGACCCACAGCAGTTCCTGGACCATGCGCATCTGATGGACCGGCTGGCCGACCGCCAGGAGCACGCGCTGGAGACCTTCCGGTCCGAGCAGGCCGAGACGGCGGCCGATCGCGCGGAAGCCGTCGAGGGCCTGCAGCGACTGACCGAGGCGCAGCAGCGGCTGAGCGCGGAGAAGACCGCGGTCCAGCAGAAGCTCACCGCGGCGCGCAAGCTGCTGAACAGCCTCACCGCCCAGGAGAAGGCGCGGCTGGCGGCGCTGGAGAAGAAGCGGCAGGAGGAGGCCGCCGCGAAGGCCGCGCAGATCGCCGCCAAGGAGAAGGCCGCACAGAAGGCGAGCTCCTCGGGCACCTCAGGCGCGACGGCCCCGGTGTCCGGCACCTACGCCGCCAAGGCGGCCAAGGCGATCGAGTTCGCGCGTGCCCAGATGGGCAAGCCCTACGTGTACGGCGCCACCGGCCCGAACTCCTACGACTGCTCGGGCCTGACCCAGGCCGCCTGGAACGCCGCGGGGGTCTCGATCCCCCGCACCACCTACGACCAGGTCGACTTCGGCAGCCGTGTGAGCGCCGACCAGTTGCAACCGGGCGACCTGGTCTTCTTCTACTCGGACATCACCCACGTCGGCCTCTACATCGGCGGCGGGCAGATGATCCACGCCCCGCACACGGGAACGGTCGTCAAGATCGCCCCGATCACCGAGATGCCGGTCTACGGTTACGCCCGGATGGCCTGAGCGGTCCGCGCGGGGCTCAGGTCCACAGGACGGCGATGAAGATGTTGGCGGTGGTCAGCGCGCCCACGGCGCCGAAGGCCGCCGCCGGCACCTTCTCCTCGTCCCGCTTGACGTAGACCAGGCCCAGGACGACCACCAGGATCGCGAGCTTCACGCCGATCTTGATGTTGTTCACCGGATGGTCGTCGGCCTGGTTCAGCCCGACCAGCAGCACGCCGGTGACCAGCATGGTCAGCGCCCCGTGCAGCATGCCCGGCACGAAACGGGCCTCGCCGCGGCCCATGGCCTTCATCTGGGTGAGGAAGCCGCCCAGGAGGGCGGCGATGCCGACGATGTGCAGGCCGACGATCAGGTTGATGAGTACGTCCATGACTCAGGACCCTAGCCACCCCATACCAGCGCCCGGCACGGAGGTCTCGCTCTTCCGACTCATCGGTCACGGCCGGACCGGAAACGACCAGGTCACCCGTCGAACAGCGGTCATCCGTGGGCAGTGGGCAGCCGAATCGGATCATTCCCGCACAGTCCACGGCCGCTGCGCCGCATCCCGGTTTAGCGTCCTGCCTCAGGTGGCCGATCCCCACTGCCGCGCGGACCCCGTCCCCGGCACGGCCGCCCCCGCCGAAGGTCCGGCGGCGGACGGCGCGCCCCGTCCGGCCGCCGCCGGACCGCCGGGGAGTGTACGGACAGCCCGGAAGGAGTGACGACGCGTGGCGTCGCACAGAAGGCGCAAGGAGCGCGGTCCGGCAGGCACGACCGCGCGCACCGCCGTCGGTCTCGCCCTGGCGGGCGCGGCCTCCGTGACGGTGTTCGGCGAGGCCGGACACGCGGAGCCTCGGCTGACCACGGACGAGGCCAGAGCCCGGGTGGACCGGCTGTACGAGGAGGCCGAGCAGGCGACCGAACGGTACAACGGAGCGAAGGAGAAGGCGGACACGGCCGGCAGGCGGATCGAGCGCCTCCAGGACGAACTCGCCCGCAGGACCGAGCACCTCGACACCACGCGCGACGGTCTCGGCTCCCTCGCCACGGCCCAGTACCGCAGCGGCGGCCTCGACCCCGCCGTCCAGCTGGCCCTCGCCTCCTCCCCCGGCGACTACCTGCAGCGCGCCGGGATGCTGGACCGCATGAGCAGTCGACAGAACGCCGCTTTGCGCGCCCTGTCGGCCCAGCGGCGGGGAATCGAGCAACTGCGGGCGGAGGCGGGCGCCGAACTCGACGAACTGCGCGGCAGCCGTGCCGAACTCGCCCGCCACAAGCGCACCGTGGAACAGCGTCTTGCCTCGGCGCGGCAACTCCTCGGCCGTCTCACCGCCGCCCAGCGCGCCGAGGTCCTCTCCTCCGGGGGCCATGGCCCGGCCGACCGGGCCGGGCGCGCCGCCGGCTCCCGCGCCGGCCTGGCGCCCGCCGCCGCACCCAACGCGCGGGCCGCCCGCGCCGTCTCCTTCGCCTACGGCTCGCTCGGGCTGCCCTACGTCTGGGGCGCCACCGGACCGTCGGCGTACGACTGCTCGGGCTTCACGCAGGCCGCGTGGCGGGCGGCCGGGGTCTCGCTGCCGCGCACGACGTACACCCAGATCAACGCGGGCACCCGGATCTCCCGCTCCCGACTGGAACCCGGCGACCTGGTCTTCTTCTACTCGGGGATCAGCCACGTGGGCCTGTACGTGGGCAACGGCATGATGATCCACGCCCCCCGCACCGGTGACGTCGTCAAACTCGCCCCGGTCGACCAAATGCCCTTCGCGGGCGCCGCGCGTCCGGCGTGACGCCCGTGCCGCGCGCCTTCAGACCAGCCGGCGGGCCGTCGCCCAGCGGGTGAGCTCGTGCCGGTTGCTGAGCTGCAACTTGCGCAGCACCGCCGAGACGTGCGACTCGACCGTCTTCACCGAGATGTAGAGCTGCTTGGCGACTTCCTTGTACGCGTACCCGCGTGCGATCAGCCGCAGCACCTCGCGCTCGCGCTGGGTCAGCCGGTCCAGGTCCTCGTCGACCGGTGGGGCGTCGGTGGAGGCGAAGGCGTCCAGGACGAAGCCGGCCAGCCGGGGCGAGAAGACGGCGTCGCCTTCGGCGACCCTGAAGACCGAATTGACCAGGTCAGGACCGGTGATGGTCTTGGTGACGTAGCCGCGGGCGCCGCCGCGGATCACCCCGATGACGTCCTCGGCCGCGTCGGAGACGGACAACGCCAGGAAGCGCACCGGGTGTTCGGCGTCGGCCATCAGCCCGGCGCAGCGCTTGAGCACCTCGACCCCGCCGCCGCCGGGCAGGTGGACGTCGAGCAGGACGACGTCGGGCCGCGTCGCGGTGATGACGGTGACCGCCTGGTCCACGTCGGCGGCCTCGCCGACCACTTCGACCCCGGTCCGTTCGGTCTCGCCGATCTCGGCCTGCACTCCGGTGCGGAACATCCGGTGGTCGTCGACGAGGACGACCCTCGCGCGTCGTTCCGTGCTCATGACGTCCTCCCCGGTCCCTGGGTCCTGTCCATCTCCAGCTCCACTTCCGTCCCCCCGCCCGGGGCTGAGCGCAACCGCGCCTCGCCGCCGTTGCGCCGCATCCTGCCCATGATGGACTCCCGGACACCCATCCTGTCCGACGGTACGTCCTCGAGGTCGAAGCCGGGGCCGCGGTCGCGGACCGACACGAAGACCCTGCTCTCCTCGACCTCCGCGTACACCTGCACGGGTTCGTCACCACCGTACTTGGCGGCGTTGACCATGGCCTCGCGGGCCGCCTGGATCTGCGCCACCAGGCGTTCGTCGAGCGGGCAGTCGCCGACGCACACCACCTCGACGGGGACTCCGTGCGCGTCCTCCACCTCGGCCGCGGCGCGGCGCACCGCCTCGGCCAGGGTGGCCGGTACGTCCTCCCGGCCGTTGCCCTCGGGCCGGTAGAGCCAGGCCCGCAGCTCCCGTTCCTGCGCGCGGGCCAGCCGGGCCACCTCGCGCGGGTCCTCGGCGTGCCGCTGGATGAGGGTGAGGGTGTGCAGCACGGAGTCGTGGACGTGCGCGGCGACCTCGGCTCTCTCCTGCGCGCGGATGCGCGCCAGCCGCTCGGCCGACAGGTCCTGCGTCATGCGTACGAGGTACGGTCCGGCGATCAGCGCCGCCCCCACCAGGACGGCCAGCGCGGCCTGCAGGATGGTGCCCAGGTGGCTGACCGAGCCCTGCACGACGAGGAAGGCGGTCACGCCCACGCCGACGAGGATGACCCCGGCGGCGCCGCGCGCAAAGGGCAGCAGCCTCTTGCGGCGGCTCAGCTCGGCCCAGCGGGCCCGGCGGGCGTTGTCGGCCTGCCGCCACACCAGGGCGACGCCGAGCCCGATCAGCAGCAGGGGCCACACGTAGGCGTTGGCCTTGCCGAGGTCGAGGTTCCGCAGCAGGATGCCGAGGCCGATGGCGAGTGCCACGAGTGCGACGATCTGGCCCCGGTCGGGCCTGCGCCCGGCGAGCCAGGAGCGGGCGTCGCGCGGCTCCTTGGCCTCGACGACCCCGCCGACGCCGAGCGGCACCACGAACCAGAAGACCGCGTACAGCAGGATGCCGAGGCCCTGGATGGCGGCCAGGACGACGAAGACCACCCGCACCCAGGCCACCGGCAGTCCGAGGTGCCCGGCCAGTCCGCGGGCGACGCCGCCGATCATCCGGCCCTCGGAACTGCGGTAGAGCTTGCGGACCGGGGATCCGGCCGGGTCCGGCGGCGCGAAGTACGACGCGCCCTTGGGCGGGCTGTTCGGCGGTCCGGCGGCTGGCATGTCCCGATCGTCACACGTTTCGCGCACCCGGGGTATCAGGGTTGGCCCCCATGCGGGGTCAGGGTGGTTCCGGATACCGGCACACGTCCCGGCCCGCCACCATGGAGCCATGACGGAGCAGGACACGCAGACGGAGGCGGCCGGGGCTGCGCCGGGCCCGCGGCTGGCACGCTGCCGCGAACGGAAGCTGATCGCCGGAGTCTGCGAGGGGGCGGGCCGCTCCTTCGGGATCGACCCGGTGGTCTTCCGGATCGTGCTCGGCGTGCTGGCGCTGACCGGCGGCCTCGGACTGGTGGCGTACGGCCTGGCATGGCTCCTGGTCCCGCTGGAGGGCGAGACCGAGAGCGAGGCGCACCGGCTGCTGTCCGGGCGGGTCGAGGGGACAGCGCTGACGGCAGTGCTGGTCGCGCTGGTCGGCTGCGGGCTGTTCCTGTCGATGCTGGGCAGCGGCGGGAACCTGGCCTTCTCGTTGGGGCTGCTGGCGGCCTTCGCCGGCGCCGTGTACTGGTCGGTGCACCGGCGGCAGGCGACCGAGGCGCCGGCGCAGCCGGCCGCGCCACCGCCGACCCAGCCCCCTCCGCAGCCCGCCAGGGCCGCCTGGTGGAAGGAGACCGCGGTCGAGGACGTACCCGCGGTGCCGGGACCGGGCGGCTATCTGTGGGGGCCGGACGACGGTCCCGCGGACGTGCAGCGCGACCGCCGTGAGTGGCGGGACCGGCGCCGGGCGGTGCGGCGCGAGGGCACCTGGCTCGGCATGCTCGTGTTCCTGCTGGCGGCGGCCGCGGCCGCCGCCGGCCTGGGCGCGTCCTGGTCGACCCGGCCCCTGGCCACGAGCGTGCAGATCGCACTGGGCTCCGCGCTGGCCGTCTTCGGCCTGGGCTTCGTCGTCAGCACCTGGTGGGGGCGGCTCGGCGGCGGCACCGTCTTCATGGTGCTGCTGACCGCCGCGCTGCTGGTGGGCTCCACGACGCTGCCGAGCTCGGTCGGCACCGACTGGCGGGAGCGTACCTGGACGCCCGCCACGCTCTCGGCGGTGCGGGACTCGTACGAGCTGGGCGCCGGCCGGGCGACGCTGGACCTGTCGAAGCTGCGACCGGGCGGGCGCACCGTCTCGACGCGTGTCCAGGTCGGCGCCGGACAGCTGGTGGTCGGGATCCCGCAGGACGTCACGCTGCGGATCCACCTCCAGGTGGGCCTGGGCGACCTGCAGTTGCCGGGAGAGAAGGACAAGGACATCGACGTCCAGCCCGGACTGGACCGGAAGATGACCCTGGGCCCGGTGGACGGGCGGAAGTCCGAGGGCACGGTGGAGCTGGACGTGGAAGTGGGCGTCGGACAGGTGAAGGTGGTGCAGTCCCCGTGAGACGGCATCGGTTCGCGCCCTCGGCGCTGCTGACCGGGCTGGTCCTGCTGGGGCTGGCCGCGGTGTTCCTGCTCGACGCCGCCGGCGAGCTGTCGCTCTCCCCGCCTGCCGCGGTGCCCCTGACCTGCGCGGCTCTGGGGCTCGCGGCGCTGGGTTCGGTCACCTCGTGGGTGCTGCGGGCGCGGGCCGCCCGCCGTTCAGGCCGGGCGGCGTCGTCCCCGGCCGCGCCGTCCCGCGATCATCGCGTCGACGGACAGTAGCGGGGCGCCCGCCAGGACCAGCGGCAGCCAGGCCATCAGGTAGGCGAGATCGTTGCCGTAGTAGTAGGGCTGTGTGGACCAGCTGACGGTCAGCCACAGGCTCAGCGAGATGAGCGCCCCGCCCAGTGCGGCGATCCTGCCGAACAGGCCGACGAGCGTGCCGATGCCGACGGCGATCTCCCCGAAGGCGATGGCATAGCCGAAGCCGTGCGGGTTCTTCAGGGCCAGGTCCACCAAGGCCGGGACCGCGGCACTGCCACGTACCGCGTTGAGGGTGCCCAGGAGCGAGCCGGGGGCGCTGTCGTTGAAGAAGGTGCCGGACATCAGCTTGTCGAATCCGGCGTAGACGAAGGTCACGCCGAGGAAGACGCGCAGCGGCAGCAGCGCGTGGCGCCGGGCCGTGTCCCGCCACGGACCCTGGCTGGGGTACCGCTCCGCGTCATTCGTTCCGCTTCGGCCCGTTATACCGCTCACGCTCATGACGTCCGCCCTCTCGCACGCACCTGCCGTGGAAGCCCTCCCGGACCGATTGTCCAGGAGTGCCCCAGGAGATACGTACACGAAGCGACAGTTGTTCAATAGAAAAGTTCTGGTTTTCACGGCTGTCCGGTCACTGGTGGACGGGTCGTCGACCCAAGCGACCAGATCGTGTCCCACCTGCTCACATGGGTGAGGCGACCTCGTGTCCGATCCACGCCGCGCCCGCCGCACGCGCTCGGCCGCACCGGCAGGACCTCCCGTCGCGGTGCACCGCCAGACCGCGGCGTCCGCGGTCACGCCGACCGCGGGCAAACCGTGGGCGTGCCGTGGCGTGCCGCACCACCGCCTTGCGCGCATCGCGGCGCACCGCGATGCCCCGCGATGCGCCGCTCCGACGGACGCGAAGGGGCGGTACCGGGTTTCCCCGCCACCGCCCCGAACCGGCCCCGCTCAGCCGGCTACTCCCACTCGATGGTGCCCGGGGGCTTGCTGGTGACGTCCAGCACGACGCGGTTGACGTCGGCCACCTCGTTGGTGATCCGGGTCGAGATCCGGGCCAGCACCTCGTACGGCAGTCGCGACCAGTCCGCGGTCATCGCGTCCTCGCTGGAGACCGGGCGCAGCACGATGGGGTGGCCGTAGGTACGGCCGTCGCCCTGCACGCCCACCGAGCGGACGTCGGCGAGCAGGACGACCGGGCACTGCCAGATGTCGCGGTCGAGACCGGCGGCGGTCAGCTCCTCGCGGGCGATGGCGTCGGCCTCGCGCAGCAGGTCCAGGCGCTCCTTGGTGACCTCGCCGACGATGCGGATGCCCAGCCCCGGGCCGGGGAAGGGCTGCCGCTGGACGATCTCATCGGGCAGGCCGAGCTCCTGGCCGACCATGCGGACCTCGTCCTTGAACAGCTTGCGCAGCGGCTCGACGAGCTGGAACTGAAGGTCCTCGGGGAGGCCGCCCACATTGTGGTGGGACTTGATGTTGGCCGTGCCGGTGCCGCCGCCGGACTCCACGACGTCCGGGTACAGGGTGCCCTGCACCAGGAACTCCACCGACTCGCCGTGGGCGCCGGCCTCCGCGACGATCTCGCTCGCGGCCTGCTCGAAGACCCGGATGAACTCCCGGCCGATGATCTTGCGCTTCTCCTCCGGGTCGGACACACCGGCGAGCGCGGTCAGGAAGCGCTCCTGCGCGTCGACCACCTTCAGCTGGACGCCGGTGGCCGCCACGAAGTCCTTCTCGACCTGCTCCGACTCGCCCTTGCGCATCAGGCCGTGGTCCACGTACACGCAGGTCAGCTTCTCGCCGATGGCCTTGTTGACCAGCGCCGCGGCGACCGCGGAGTCCACACCGCCGGACAGACCGCAGATGGCGCGCTTGTCGCCGACCTGGGCGCGGATCGCGGCGACCTGCTCCTCGACCACGTTGTGGGTGGTCCAGTCGGGGGCGATGCCCGCGCCGCGGTAGAGGAAGTGCTCGAGCACCTGCTGGCCGTGGTCGGAGTGCAGGACCTCGGGGTGGTACTGGACGCCGTAGAGCTTCTTCTCGTCGTTCTCGAACGCGGCCACCGGCACCACGTCGGTGGAGGCGGAGACGGTGAAGCCCTCCGGGGCCGCGGAGCAGGTGTCGCCGTGCGACATCCACACCGACTGCTCGGCCGGGGTGCCCTCGAAGAGCGTGGAGCCGGCCTTGCCGACGTGCAGCGGGGTGCGGCCGTACTCGCGCGCACCGGTGTTGTCCACGGTGCCGCCGAGGGTGATCGCCATCAGCTGGAAGCCGTAGCACATGCCGAAGACCGGGACCCCCGCCTCGAAGAGGGCGCGGTCCAGCCGCGGGGCCTGCTCGGCGTACACGGACGAGGGCCCGCCCGACAGGATGATCGCCGCGGGCCGCTTGGCCAGCATCTCCTCGACCGGCATCGTGCTCGGCACGATCTCGCTGTAGACCCGGGCCTCGCGGACGCGGCGGGCGATGAGCTGGGCGTACTGCGCCCCGAAGTCGACGACGAGGACGGTGTCGGGGGCGGCTGGGGTCGCTGATGCCACGGTGGGCCTTCCGGCGGTGTCGAACGTGAGGACCCCACCGAGTCTACCGGGGCCCACGGACGGCTTTACTTCCCCGGCCCGAGAGCGCACACTGTGCCCCATGCTCCGCCGCACGCGCTTCGCGTTTACCTATGGCACCGGCTGGTCCGGCTGCCGAAGTCGTGCTGTCTGAGCGAAGAGCATCCAGACGTCACCAGGCGCCCCGGGCCAACGGCCCGGGGCGCCTGGCGTTTCCCGTGCCGGTCGGCTCGGGGGCACGGCCCCCGAGGAGGACCCCATGAGCAGCACCCCCGCGGCACCGCGGACCACCGACCCCGCCGGCGAGCCCGCCGCTTCCCCCGCCGGCCCCACCGCGGACCCGGCCGTCGCCGGCGCGGACCCCGCCCTCGCCATCGCGCACGCCCGCGAGCGCATCGACGAACTCGACGCGGGGATCATCGCGCTGGTGCGGGAACGGATGACGGTCTCGGCCGGCATCCAGCGCGCCCGCGTCGAGTCCGGCGGCCGCCGTGTGCACCTGTCCCGCGAGATGGACGTCCTGCGCCGCTACAGCGGCCCGCTGGGCAGGCCCGGCACGGCACTCGCCATGACCCTGCTGGAGTTGTGCCGCGGCAGGGTCTGAAAGCCCCGCCCCCGTGACCCGTTCGGGGGGCATCACCCGTACGGCACGTGACCGCCCACGGGTGCCTTCGTTGAATCCGGTGTCCGTGCCAGCCAGGCGCGGTCACCCCGGGCCAGGGAAGCAAGGACGTCGAACACCACGCGTGGACACCGCTCAGACGCAGCTGGGCGGGTGCCACCGGAGCGATGAGGCGCGACCGCGCGAGTGGAAGCAATGCGGCCGCGCCGTGGGACCTCGCTCCGGTGAATCAGTGACCGGACGGCAGGGGACAGCAGCCCGGTCACGACTCAAAGTGGCGGTCGGTTCCGGGGACGCCCGGGACTGGCCGCTCTGCGAGGAACACACTACTCATCGCGCCGCACTTGAGCAGGTATCCGACCCTCGATCGAGTGACCCGCTCCGCAGACGGCGCCCGCCACGCGGTACGGGACCGTCCGCGACCGGGGGGAAGCCGGCGGACGCGGACACGGACCCGGCCGGGAACGCGGGAGAGCAGACGATTGCCACCGGAAGGGGCCCGACCCGGGTGGGTACCGCCCCTCGGAGTCCGGAAGTCCGGCGCCGTCAGGTCTCGGGCGGCAACGGCGGCACCCTCGGCACGGGGAGTACCGGCAGTCGCAGCGCGCCGAAGGCTTCCACGGGGACGGCCGGGTGCCTGGGCTCGACCGCGGTGACGCGCCGGTAGGCCGCGCCCTGGGGCGGACGCGGGTCGGCGTCGCCCTTGTTGGGCCACAGCGCCATGGCGCGCTCGGCCTGCGCGGTGATGGTGAGCGAGGGGTTGACCCCGAGATTGGCGGAGACCGCGGCGCCGTCCACCACGTGGATGCCCGGGTGTCCGAAGACCCTGTGGTACGGGTCGATCACGCCGTGCTCGGCGTCCTCGCCGATCACGCAGCCGCCGAGGAAATGGGCGGTGAGCGGGGTGCCCGTCAGGTCCCCGATGTTCCCTCCCGCGAACCCGTTGATCTCCTCGGCCAGCAGGCGCGCCGCCTCGGCGGCCTGGGGGATGTGGGAGGGGTTGGGATCGCCGTGCCCCTGCCGGGCGGTGAGCAGGCCCTTCCCCAGACCCCCGGTCTTGCGGTAGGTGGTCAGCGAGTTGTCCAGGGACTGCATGACCAGTCCGATGATCGTGCGCTCGGACCAGCGGCGGTTGGACAGCGATCGCATCAGCAGGACCGGGTGGCGTGCGCAGTGCGCCAGGTAGGCCAGCCCGCGCGGCAGTCGGGTGCCGTGCGGGACCTGCAGGATCGACAGCGCGCCCATCGAGTTGGAGCCCTTGCCGTAGCGGACCGGCTCCATGTGGGTGTTCTCGTCGGGGTGGATCGACGACGTGATGGCCACGCCGCGTGTGAAGTCCACCCGCCGCCGGCCCGTACGCCTGCGGTAGCGGCGGCTGTCGGTCTGCGCACCCACCAGCGCCTCGGAGTTGGTGCGGGTCAGCTCGCCGAGCCGGGCGGACAGGCCCGGCAGCCGTCCCTCGTCGCGCATGCGGTGCAGCAGCGTCTGCGTGCCGTAGGTTCCGGCGGCGACGACCACGTGCCCGGCGCGCAGCACACGCGGCTGGGCCGTGCGGCGGTCGGTGGGGACGACGGTGACGTCGAAGCCGCCCTCGGGGTTCTCCGACAGGGCGGTGACGGTGGTCATCGCGTGGATCTCGGCGCCCGCCCGCTCGGCGAGGTGGAGGTAGTTCTCGCCCAGCGTGTTCTTGGCGCCGTGGCGGCATCCGGTCATGCACTCCCCGCACTCCGTGCAGGCCCGCCGGGACGGACCGGCGCCGCCGAAGTACGGGTCGGGGACCTCGCCGCCGGGCGCCGCCACGGCGTCGCCCGTGCCGCCGGCGTCCTTGCCGTCCCCGAAGAACACGCCGACCGGGGCCATGTGGAAGGAATCGCCGACGCCCATCTTCTCGGCGGTCGCCTTGAGGTGGACGTCCGAGGGGGTCAAGGTCGGGTTGAGCCGCACGCCGAGCATGCGCTCGGCCTGGTCGTAGTAGGGGGCCAGTTCCTCCTGCCAGTCGGTGATGTGCCCCCACTGGCGGTCCTCGAAGAAGGCTTTCGGCGGGACGTAGAGGGTGTTGGCGTAGTTCAGCGAGCCGCCGCCCACTCCCGCGCCCGCCAGGATCATGACGTTGTCCAGCAGATGGATGCGCTGGATCCCGTACAGGCCGAGCGCCGGGGCCCACAGGTAGTCCCTGATGTGCCAGGAGTTCTTCGGCAGCGACTCCCGGGTCCAGCGGCGGCCCGCCTCCAGGACGCCGACGGTGTAGCCCTTCTCGGTCAGGCGCAGCGCCGACACCGAGCCCCCGAAGCCGGACCCGATCACGATGACGTCGTAGTCGCGGTCGTCGTCGCGGTCGCGGTCGCGGTCGTGGTCGTCGTCGCGGTCGCGGTCGTGGTCGTGGTCGTCGTAGGACATCCGCTCTCCTCCCGTCATCGCAGCCTCAACGCCTTCAGCACGCGAAGGCTGCGGCTCATGAGGGCCGCGTACGCCGCGTCGTCCATTCCCAGCGACGGAGCCATGGGCAGCAACCGCTGCGTCGCCACGGTCTGCGCCTCGGTGTACTTCAGGATGCCCTCGGAGCCGTGCCTGCGGCCGAGTCCGGAGTCCTTCATGCCGCCCATCGGGGCTCGGACGCTGCCGTACGCGGGCGCATAGCCCTCGTTGACGTTGACGGTGCCGCTGCGCAGACGCGCGGCGACGCGGGCGCCGCGGCGGGCGTCCTTGGTCCAGACGCTGGAGTTGAGGCCGTACGGGGTCGCGTTGGCGCGCTCGACCGCCTCGTCCTCGTCGGTGAAGCGGTACACGGACACCACCGGGCCGAAGGTCTCCTGCGCGCACACGGCCATCGACGGCTCGACGCCCTCAAGGACCGTCGGTTCGAAGAAGTACGGGCCGACGTCCGGCCGGGCCCTGCCGCCGGTGAGGACGGCGGCGCCCTTGGCGACGGCCTCCTCCACGTGCCGCGTGACCGTGGCCAGTTGGCGCTCGCCCGCCAGCGACCCCATTCCGGCGCCGTAGGCGAGGGCGGTGCCCAGCTTGAGGGCCCGGGTGCGCGCGGTGAAACGCTCCAGGAAGGGGTCGGCGACCGACGCGTGGACGAAGATCCGCTCCATGGAGATGCACAGCTGACCCGCCGAGGAGAAGCAGGCGCGGACCGCGCCCTCCGCCGCCTTGTCGAGGTCCGCGTCCTCCAGAACCAACAGGGCGTTCTTGCCCCCGAGTTCGAGGGAGGCGCCGATCAGGCGGGCGGCTGCGCGGGTCGCCACGTCCCGGCCTGTGCGGGTGGAGCCGGTGAAGGACACGTAGTCGGCGTGCTCCACGACCGCGGGGCCGACGACCGGGCCCTCGCCGATGACGACCTGCCAGACGTCGGCGGGCAGACCCGCCTCGACCAGTTGCTCGCGCGCCCACAGCGCGGTCAGCGCCGTCTCGGTGTCGGGCTTCATCACGACGGCGTTTCCCGCCACGAAGGCGGGCAGCGCGTCACCGACGGACAGTTCGAGGGGGTAGTTCCACGGTGCGATCTGGCCGACGACCCCGCGCGGGTGCCGCAGCTCCCGCACCTTGGTGAGGGCCGGGATCGCGCCGACGTGCCGCTTGGGCCGCAGGTACGAGGGCGCCCTGACACCGTAGTGCCGTGCGGCGACGGCGACCGCCAGCACTTCCTCGTGCGCGTGCAGCCGCGCCTTGCCGGTCTCCAGCTGGATCAGGTCCAGCACCTCGGACTGGCGGTCCAGCACCAGGTCGTGGAAGCGCAGCAGCACCGCGGCGCGGCGGCGCACCGGTGTCGCCGCCCACCTCTTCTGCGCCTCCCGCGCTCGCTCGTAGGCCGCCGCCACGTCCTGCGGCGTGGCCTCCGGGAGCTCCGCCAGCTTCTCGCCGGTCAGCGGCGTGTGGTTCACCGTCCGGCCGCTGCCGGCGACCCCCCGCGTCAGCCGCGCCACGAGGTCCGGGGTCACCACGTCCGCGGCGGTCCTGGTGCCCGAGGGGGCGACCGGATTGCCGTTACCGGGAGTAGGAGAGTCCGTCATGGCGGGAGCGTACGACGCGGTGACACCGCGTGCATACCCGTCAGTAGCCGGTTTCCCGATGACGCCGGCAGAAGCCGGCGGGAACGCCGCACCCGTACCCGCTCGGCCGGCCGGGCCTGCGGGCCTGTCACGCCGTCAGTTGCCGGGCGCCTGCCGACGACGGGTCTCCAGCATCACCTGGAACGCAGCGGAGGTCGCGGCCCAGTCCTCGGCCGGCGCCCCCAGGTAGAGGGCGTACTCGTTGCGTCCGGCCGGCACGCTCCCGCTCCCGCTCACTCCCCTGCCCCCACGGCCGCTTCGACGCGCGCCGCGAGCGCACGGTTCCGGTCCGGGTACGCGCTCAAGTGGTGCGGTAGGTCTCCGCGGCCTTCTCGAAGTACCGCTTGACGTCGGCGCGCCGGCCGTTCGGCCCGACGACCAGGACGACGTGGTACCTGCCGTCGCGGATCATCACCAGGTTGCGCGCGAACAACTGCCGGCCGGAGCCGTCGCTCCAGCTGAACTCCCCCTCCGCGGCCGTGATCCCGCCCATGTCGAGGCGGCGCAGCCCGGACGCCGAGGACCAGCCGGAGGCGCGGAACCCCGCGAGCTCGGGCTCGTCGTTCTGGTAGGCGATCGGGTCGCCGCCCTTGTCGGCGACGGTGTCGCGGCCGGGCACGACCAGCAGCTGGTAGTCGCCGCCGGTGTAGCGGACGGGCCCGGCGCCGTTCCCGCCCGTCCGCCGCCAGCCGTTGGGGACGGCGAGGCGGAAGCCCTCGGGGTCGGTTCGCAGCCGGAAGTCGCCGCCGAGGCCGGTGGCGGTGGTGTCGTCCGCGGCGGACCGCGTGACCGGCGGGCCGCTCGTGGCGGGCGCCTGGCTCCGCTCGGTCCTAGGGGCCGACGGTTCGGTCGTCTGCGGCCGGTCGTCGCCGCCCGGCATCCGCGCGGGCAGGGTCCGCGTGGCGCCGGCCGCTCCCTCGTCGCCCGTGGGTCCGCCGCGCGGCATGAAGAGCACGGCGTACAGCACGGCGGCGGCCATCAGCAGCAGCACCAGGGCGACCAGGGCGACCCCGAGCCGACGCGGTCCGCGCACGGGCTGCTCCCGCCGCTCCTTGGTTCGCTTGTGGCGCCCGTGCGCGGATGGGACGGGCACCGGGTCGGCGGCGGCCTTGCGGCGGCGCACCAGTTCGCCCCGACGCCTGACGACGGGCAGCCTGTGCCGGTCGTCGGCGGGCACGGGCACCGTGCTCAGGCCCAGGTCGGGCTCCGGCGCGGACCGGATGAGCGAGCGCAGCCAGCCCCGCAGTTCCTCGGCGTCGGGCCGCTCCTCGGGGTCCTGACGGAGCAGGGACTCCACCACGGGCCGCAGCGGCCCGCACTCCTCGGCGTACGCGGGCGGCTCGGCGATGACCAGCTGGACCAGTTCCGCGGTGCTCTCCTCCGGGAACGGCGGATGGCCCTGGACGCTGCGGAAGAGCAGCGACCCCAGCGCCCACAGGTCCGCGGCCGGGCCGACGGGCGGGGCGAGCTGCCAGTTCTCGTGGACCTCGGTGGCCTGTTCCGGGGCCCAGCGCTCGGTGACCGGGCCGACGACCGTGAGCCGGGCCTGCCGGGCGCGCTCCAGGTCCAGCGTGGAGTGCGGGCCCTCCCAGCCGCCGGACGCCTGGCCTGCTCCGGCCATGGCACGCACCGGCACCGGGTTGTACCCGCACAGCGCCTCCTGGGCGGCGCCCGCGGCCAGCCCCGAGAGCATCGCCCGGCCGTCGTCGCACAGCAGTACGGTCCGGCCGGTGACATTGCGGTGGACCCAGCCCTGCGCGTGCAGCACACGGAGGGCGGTCAGCACGTCCGAGGCCACCTCGGCGGCCCGGTGGGGGCTCAGCCGCTTGTCGGCGAGGACCGCCGCCAGCGGTCGCGCGGCGACCAGTTCGCTCACTATCCACACGCTGCCGTCCTCGACGAAGATGTCGAAGACCTGCACCAGCCGGGGGTGGTCGGGTATCGCGGCCGCGGCCCGCGCCGCCTCCACGGCCCGGCGGGCGGTCTCCCCGCCGTCCCCGTGGTGCGGCCCGGGCTCGGCGCTGACGACCTCGGGCAGCAGGACCTGACGCAGCAGCACCTCCTGGCTGCTGAAGGTGTCCCAGGCGCGGGTCTCCACGAGTTCGAACTCGTCGGCGGGCGGCCGCGGCAGGCGGTAGCGGTCGGCCAGTACGCGTCCCGCGTAGTCGTCCACGACGCCTCCCCAAAGCGTCAGATCCGATCCGTTCTGGATGCGGACAGTCCGCGATGACTCACAATACGTGCTCGGACCGCGTCACTTGGCCGGTTTGAAGGTGCTGTAGAGCGCCTCGCGCATCTCCGTGGTCTTCTTGCTGTTCCACTCGGCGTCCGGCGCGAAGAAGAGGATGGCGTAGCCGTGCCCGTCGTCCACGACGAAGCCGCGGTTGACGGCCCGCATCTTCGTCCCGCCGGAGGTGTACGTGAACTCCCAGTCGGCGGCGGTGCGGTAGCCGCGGTAGTCCACCTTCTCTATGGCCACCTTCCGGTAGCCGGGGAACCTGGACGCGGTGGCGGGCTCGGCCTGGCGCCAGGCATCCGCCGCGCTCTCGCCCGGAGAGTGGGTCCAGTCGACCTGCACCCGGGGGCTGCGGCGGGCGTTGAAGATCCAGCCGTTCCCGGCCCGCTCCTTGTGCCCGGCCCAGCCACTCGGCAGCGCTATCGAGAAGCCCTCGGAGTCGGTGTACGTCGTCCAGCCGGCCGGAACGGCCACGGCGCCGTTCTTCCCGTCGCCTGATCCGTCGCCGGAGCCGTCGCCGGACCCGGAGGAACTGCCCGACCCCTTGCCCGAGTCGTCGCCCTTCCCCTTGCCCTGACCGTCGTCGCCGCCCTTGTCGTCGCCGGACTCGCTGCCCTTGCCCTTGTCGTCGCCGCCCTTGCCGTCCTGGACACCGTCGTCGCCGGACGTGGTACCGGCCGAGGCGGGCGGCTTGGCGGGGTTGCGGGAACCCGGGTCGTCGTCGCCCTGGGCGGCCAGGATGCCGATGCCGGTCCCGAGCAGCGCGAGGACGACCGCGATCGCCGCGAAGAGCAGTCCGCGGCGCCGGCGCTCGTCGATGGACGCCAGGAACGGCAGCCGGGGGGCGGCCGCCGGACCGGGCACCGGTGCCGGCGCGGAGGCGGTCACCGGGGCGGTCGCCGACTTCGGCCCGGCCTTGGGCCTGGGCTCCGGCCCGGCCTTGGCCTCGGGCTTGGGCTTGGCGGTGGCCTCGGGCTTGGCGGTGGGCTCGGGCTTGGCGGTGGGCTCGGGCTTGGCCTTGGCGGCCCTCAGCGCCGCCTGGTCGGCTGCGGCGGCCCGGGCCGCCGCGGGAGCGTCGGTGGGGGTCGGCTGCGGGTCGGTCGGCAGCGCCATGGTGCGCGTGGCCTCGGCGGCCGGGACGTCCGGCGCGTGGGCGACGGCCGTGAGCAGCGGCCGCACGCCCTCGTCGTCGAGCCGCAGCTCCGGGTCCTTGTTGAGCAGCCCCTGGATCGCGTCGGCCAGCGGTCCCGCGTTGCGCGGGGTGCGCAGGGACTCGGTCATGACCGCGGTGAGCGTGGCGATGGCCGAGCCCTTGTCGTACGGCGGACGGCCCTCGACCGAGGCGTACAGCAGAGCGCCCAGCGACCACAGGTCGGCCGGCGGGCCGGGCTTCTGGCCTCGCGCGCGCTCCGGCGAGATGTACGACGGAGCGCCGACCAGCATGCCGGTGGAGGTGACGGACGGGTCGCCGTCGATCTGGGCGATGCCGAAGTCGCTGAGCACGACTCGGCCGTCGTCGGCGATCAGGACGTTGGACGGCTTCACGTCACGGTGGAGGATGCCCTCCTTGTGCGCGGCCTTCAGGACGTCCAGCACGGTCAGCCCGACCTCTGCGGCGCGCTTGGGCGTCAGCGGCCCGTCCTCACGGATCGCGTCCGACAGCGAGCGGCCCTGGACCATCTCCATGACGATCCAGGGCCGGTCGTCCTCCTCGACGACGTCGAAGACGGTCACCGCGCCGGTGTTGCGGATCCGGGCGGTCGCCTTGGCCTCGCGCAGGGTCCGGGTGATCAGGCGGCGCTTCTCGTCCTCGTCGATGTTGTGCGGGAAGCGCAGCTCCTTCACCGCGACCGTCCGGCCCAGCGTCTCGTCGACGGCCCGCCAGACGGTGCCCATGCCACCCTTGCCGAGGACGGCGCCGAGCCGGTACCGGTCGGCGATGAGACGCTGGTCGGTGTCGTGCGCCTGGCCCATGAATTCCCTCTGCAGTCGCTGAAGATGAAACTCCCTCATCGCCTGTTTGCGGCGACCGCGGGATGGAGGAGTCCATCATCCCTGACTCGGGGCCGTGGTCCCACCCCGGCCCCGCCGTGTGCTAGTCGTGGACGACGAGTCCGGCCACGGCGTCGGCGAAAACCGGCCGGAAATCGCCCCACTGGGCGGTCGGCGCGGAGAGGTAGACGGCGAACTCGCGTCCGCCGGGCTCCCCGAAGCCGAGGTCGATGGCCCGGAAGCCGCGGGCCTTGCCCATGAAGGTGAACTCCCAGACGGCGGCCGGGCGATCACGCCACCGGGTGTTCTGCATCCGCAGCCGCTCGTACCCCTCCAGCTTGGGGATGGTCTGCCGCTCCTCGTCCTCGAAGTGCTCCAGCGGGTCGCTCGCCGCGTAGTCCAGCGTGCCGATCCGCAGGCCGGCCAGTCCGCTCGGGTCGACGTAGATGACCTCGTCGCCCTGCACCTGGCGGGTCCACCCGTCGGGCACGGGGACCGAGAAGCCGTGCTCGGGCTCCTCGGCGAGGTGGTAACCCGCCGGCACGGGTGACGGTCCCGGAACCGGCGGGGAGGGGGAGGAAGCCGGGGAGGACGGTGGCGAGGACGACGTCACCGGGCGGCTCGGCCCCGCCCCGTCGTCCCGGGTGCCGCCGGAGCCGCCGAAGTGCGCGGCGGTGTAGAACCCGCCGCCGGAGAGGGCGGCGGCCAGCGCCACGGCGATTAGCGCCCGCACACCGGTGCGGCGCCTGCGCCGCGGGGCCGGCGGGACGGCGGCGGTGGGAGCGGTGGGAGCGCTGGGGGCGGCGGCGGGGGCGTGCGGTGGCCCGGATGCCGGGGGCCGGACGACGGCGGTCTGCGCGGTGTGCGGCAGGGCGACACTCTCCCGGGGCACCCTCTCGGTCTGCGTCTCGGCGGCACTCGCCCGCAGCATCCGCTCGGCCTCCGCCGCCGGCAGACGGCTCTGCGGCTCCCGCACCAGCAACCCGGCGATCACCGGCCCCAGCGGCCCCGCGTTGCCCGCCGTCGGCACCTCCTCCGTGGCGATCGCGTAGGCCGTCTCGATGGCCGTGTCCCGGCGGAACGGCGAACGCCCCTCCACCGCCTGGAACAACGTCGCCCCCAGCGCCCACAGATCCGCCTCCGGCCCCGGTGCGCCACCGGTCAGCCGCTCCGGGGCCAGGAAGTCGATCGAACCGATCAGCTCACCGGTCCGCGTCAGCGTCGACGTTCCCGAGACCTGCGCGATCCCGAAGTCCGTCAGCACCACCCGGCCCGTGTCCGACAGCAGCACATTGCCCGGCTTCACGTCCCGGTGCAGCACCCCCGCGGAGTGCGCCGCCCGCAGCGCGGCGATCATGGCCCGCCCGATCCGGGCCGCCTCCCCCGGCGTCACCGGGCCCCGCTCCTTCAGCAGATCGCCCAGTGTCGTGGACGGCACGTACTCCATCACGATGGCGGGCAGACCCTCGTCGTCGACCACGTCATGGACCACCACGACATGCGGATGGCTGATCCTGGCGGCGCTACGAGCCTCCCGCCGGGTCCGCTCGAACAGCGTCTCCAGCTCGTCGTCCTGCAGGTGCGGCTGCGGCGGGTGCAGCCGCTTGACCGCCACCGCACGCCCCAGCAGCTCGTCCTCGGCCCGCCAGACCGTGCCCATACCGCCGCGGCCTATCCGCTCGAGCAGCCGGTACCTCCCGGCCACCAGGCGTCCGAGGTCGGACATCGCGCGCCCCTTCCTGCTGCATACCGGAAGGAACGATATCCGGCGGGGCCACCTGCCCCGTCACGGTCGTGACCCGCGCCTCACCCCGAGTACCGGCGCCCGCTACAGCGGAACGATGTCCGGGGCACCCAGGCGGGCGGCGTCCGCGGTCTGGTCGTCGGGCTGGCGCTGGGACTCCCGCTCGGCCTCGACCCGCTTCTCGTAGTGCTCGACCTCCTTGGCCACCTGCTCCTTGTCCCAGCCGAGGACGGGTGCCATCAGCTCGGCGGCCTCCCGCGCGCTGAGCGTGCCGCGGTCGAAGGTCTCGATGGAGATGCGGGTCCGCCGGGTGAGCACGTCGTCCAGGTGCCGCGCCCCCTCGTGCGAGGCGGCGTAGACGACCTCGGCGCGCAGGTAGTCATCGGCCCCGCCCAGCGGGCGCCCCAGCCCGGGGTCGTCCTCGATCAGCCGCAGCAGTTCCTCGGACAACGAGCCGTAGCGGTTGAGCAGGTGCTCGATCCGCGCCACGTGCAGACCGGTGCGCGCCGCGATCCTGGCCCGCGCGTTCCACAGCGCGTGGTAGCCCTCCGCGCCGGCCAGCGGGACCTCCTCGGTGACGCACTCGGCGACCCGGTGCGCAAGGCCGTGCACGGCCGCGTCCACCGCGTCCTTGGCCATCACCCGGTACGTCGTGTACTTGCCGCCCGCCACCACCACCAGGCCCGGCACCGGATGCGCCACGGTGTGCTCGCGCGACAACTGGCTGGTGGCCTCCGACTCGCCCGCCAGCAGGGGGCGCAGTCCCGCGTACACGCCCTCCACGTCGTCCCGCGTCAGCGGCACGGCGAGCACCGAGTTGACGTGCTCCAGCAGGTAGTCGATGTCGGCGCTGGAGGCGGCGGGGTGTGACTTGTCCAGACTCCAGTCGGTGTCCGTCGTCCCGACGATCCAGTGGCGGCCCCAGGGGATCACGAAGAGCACGCTCTTCTCGGTCCGCAGGATCAGCCCCGTCGCGGAGTGGATCCGGTCCTTCGGCACGACCAGGTGTATGCCCTTGGAGGCGCGCACGTGGAACTGCCCGCGCTCCCCGATCAGCGCCTGCGTGTCGTCCGTCCACACCCCGGTGGCGTTCACGATCTGCCGGGCGCGCACCTCGTAGACGCCTCCGGCCTCCACGTCCTCGACCCGGGCCCCCACCACGCGCTCGCCCTCGCGCAGGAAACCGATCACCCGGGCCCGGTTCGCGGCCAGCGCGCCGTAGGCGGCGGCCGTCCTGACCAGCGTCATCGTGTACCGGGCGTCGTCCATCTGCGCGTCGTAGTACTGCAGCGCCCCGACCAGGGCGTCCTTGCGCAGGCACGGCGCCACGCGCAGCGCGCTCCGACGGCTGAGGTGGCGGTGGTGCGGCAGGCCGCGGCCGTGCCCGGAGGACAGCGACATCGCGTCGTACAGCGTCACGCCGGCGCCCGCGTAGAAGCGCTCCCAGACGCGGTGCTGCAGCGGGTACAGGAACGGCACCGGCTTCACCAGGTGCGGCGCCAGGCGCTGGAGCAGCAGTCCGCGCTCCTTGAGGGCCTCCCGGACCAGCGCGAAGTCCAGCATCTCCAGATAGCGCAGGCCGCCGTGGATCAGCTTGCTCGACCGGCTCGACGTCCCGGACGCCCAGTCGCGGGCCTCCACGATGCCGGTCGCCAGCCCGCGCGTCGCGGCGTCCAGCGCCGTCCCGGCGCCCACGACGCCCGCGCCCACCACGAGTACGTCGAGTTCCTGTTCCGCCATCCGGGCGAGCGCGGAGGCACGCTCCGCCGGTCCCAGTGTCGCCGTCAGCATCCTGGCCTCCCGTCGTGACGCGGGGTCGCGCCTGAGCGCATTCCCTGTCCCCACGATCGTTACCCGTGTCGTGCCGCCCGGCTACCCCGGGCTCCGCCGGTGTGTTCTGTGGGGGGTGTGCCGGTGCGGGGTGTGGGGCGGGGGGGGTTTCCCGCCCTCCCGCCCTCCCCCAGCCTTCTGCCGGGGGGACCCCATCCCGGGTGGTCAGTGGCCGCCGCCTCGCGCGGTGCGGTGTGTGGGCGGGGGTTTTCCCGCCCTCCCGCCCTCCCCCAGCCTTCTGCCGGGGGGACCCCATCCCGGGTGGTCAGTGACCGCCTCGCGCGGTGCGGGGGTGGGCCGGGTGCGGGGCCTCCGGGGCTGGACGTCCTGGACTGTCATATTTACGTGCGTGGCGGGCACCTTCTTCGGGCGCCCCGGATGCCGCACGCAAATATGCCGCAGCGTCCAGAACATCCACCCCTACGACCCCACCCCCTCCGTATCGCGCGCGACCGACCCCCGGTGGGGGGTGAGGCGGCGGTCCGGGGTAGCCGCGCGTGCGTATCCGAACCGCCTTCCGGCCGTCAGTCGCCCAGACCCCCGCAGGGGACGAGCGGCGGGCCCGGCGGCGAATAGTGCAGGGGTGAACGGCCCGAGGGTGAAGGCTGGGGCGTACCCCGGGACGGTCCCCCACGGGTGGAGCGCGGGCCGGCACCGGTCGCGCCGGGGGACCGGGCGGGGGAACGGGCCGTCGCTGGCGCAGCGCAGGAGGTATCCCGGGTCCGGGGTTGCGGCGCGTGCCCTCTCCGGCCCAGCCGCCCCGACCCGTGGGCGGGGGTATGGCGGGGTGCCCCCGCAGGGGACGAGCGGCAGGCCGGCGCCGAATAGTGCAGGGGTGAACGGCCCGAGGCCGAAGGCTGGGGCGTACCCCGGGACCGTCCCCCACGGGCGGAGCGCGGGCCCGCACCGACCATGCCGGGCAACCGGACCGGCAGGGAAACGGGCCGCCGCACGCGCGGCGGCGCGACGTACCCCGGTGCGCCGCCGACCCCACACGCCCGCACCGACCACGCCGGGCAACCGGGCCCTGGACCGCGTGGCGTGCAGTCATATCAGCTATCTGTCTGGTTAGCCTGATTTCGCGCCATTTGGGTACCGGACGCCCCCGTCGCAGGAGAGGACCCCCATGCCCGTAGACCTCGCAGTCATCGGACTCGGCCACGCCGGCCTGCCCCTTGCGCAGGCGGCCAGCGCCGCCGGCCTCGGGGTGATCGGGTACGACCCGGACGAGCACGTGGTGGAGGCGATCAACGCCGGAAGCCGGCTGCCCTGCGGCGCGCTGGCCGCCGCCGACGTGCGGCGGATGCTGGCGGGCGGTTTCCGCGCGACCACGGACACGGCCGCCCTCGGCCGGGTGCGGGCGGCCGTGCTGTGCGCGCCGATCCCGCTCGGGGCGGGCGGGGAGCCGGACCTGACGGCGCTGGCGGAGGCCGCCCGCGCGCTGGCCGGGCAACTGCGGCCGCACAGCACGGTGGTCCTGGAGTCGCCGGTGTACCCGGGTACGACCGAGGACTTCCTGCGCCCGCTGCTGGAGGAGGGGTCCGGCCTGCGGGCCGGCCACGGCTTCCACCTGGCGTACGCCCCCGCACGCCACCCCGGCACCCCGAAGGTGATCGGGGGCCTCACCCCGGCCTGCACGGAGGCCGCGGCCGTCTTCTACGGCCGGTTCACCGAGCGGATCGTCCGGGCCCGGGGTGTGCGCGAGGCGGAGAGCGTGCACCTGCTGGAGACCAACTACCGGCACGTCAACATCGCGCTCGCCAACGAGATGGCCGTGTTCTGCCACGACATCGGCGTGGACGTCTGGGACGTCATCCGCTGCGCCGAGACCCGTCCGCACGGCTTCCAGGCCTTCCGCCCGGGCCCCGGCGTCGGCGGGCACACCATGCCGCTGGACCCCGGGCACCCGCCCTACCGGGGCCGGGTGCGCGGCCATCCGCTGCGACTGGTCGAGTACGCGCAGGAGGTCAACGCCCGGATGCCGCGCTACGTGGTGCAGCGCGCCGCGGCTCTGCTGAACGAGCACGGCAAGTCGCTGCGCGGCGCGCGGGTGCTGCTGCTGGGCGTGACGTACAAGCCGGACCTGCCGGACCAGGAGCGCTCGCCCGCCGGTGAGATCGGCGCCCGCCTGGCCGAGTTGGGGGCGCAGCTCAGCTACCACGACCCGTACGTCCCGCGGTGGTGGGTGCTGGAGCGCCCGGTCCCCCGCGCCGACTCGCTGTGGGAGGCCGCGGCCGACGCCGACCTGACGGTCCTGCTGCAGCACCACCGCACCTACGACATGCAGGGCCTGGCGGTGAAGGCCCAGCTGCTGCTGGACACCCGCGGAGCCACGCCCGCCGGGGCGGCCGCCCGGCTGTGAGGGGACGACGCCGGGCCCGGACCGCGTGCGCGGCGGTCCGGGCCCTGTGCCGTGGAGTGAGTGGCGCCGGTCAGCGGTGGTGCGTCGGCGAGACCGTGACCTCGACGCGCTGGAACTCCTTCAGCTCCGAGTAGCCGGTCGTGGCCATCGCGCGGCGCAGCGCGCCGAAGAAGTTCATGGATCCGTCGGGCGCGTGGGAGGGGCCGAGCAGGATCTGCTCGGTCGTGCCCGCGGTGCCGAGGTTCATCCGCTTGCCGCGCGGCAGTTCCTCGTGGGTGGCCTCCATGCCCCAGTGGTAGCCGCGGCCGGGGGCGTCGGTGGCGCGGGCCAGCGGGGAGCCCATCATCACCGCGTCGGCGCCGCAGGCGATCGCCTTGGGAAGGTCGCCGCTGGAGCCGAAGCCGCCGTCCGCGATGACGTGCACGTAGCGGCCGCCGGACTCGTCCATGTAGTCGCGGCGGGCCGCGGCGACGTCGGCGACGGCGGTCGCCATCGGCACCTGGATGCCGAGGACGTTGCGGGTGGTGTGGGCGGCGCCGCCGCCGAAGCCGACGAGGACGCCCGCCGCGCCGGTGCGCATCAGGTGCAGCGCGGCGGTGTAGGTGGCGCAGCCGCCGACGATGACCGGCACGTCCAGTTCGTAGATGAACTGCTTGAGGTTGAGCGGCTCGTGGGAGCCCGAGACGTGCTCGGCGGAGACCGTCGTGCCGCGGATGACGAAGATGTCCACCCCCGCGTCCACCACGGCCTTGCTGAACTGCGCGGTGCGCTGCGGGGACAGCGCGGCGGCGGTGACCACACCGGCGTCGCGCACCTCCTTGATGCGCTGCCCGATCAGCTCCTCCTTGATCGGCGCCGCGTACATCTCCTGCAGGCGCCGGGTGACGGAGGCGTCGTCCAGCTCGGCGATCTCGGCGAGCAGCGACTCGGGGTCCTCGTAGCGGGTCCACAGGCCCTCGAGGTTGAGGACGCCGAGGCCGCCGAGGTTGCCGATGCGGATCGCGGTCTCCGGGGAGACCACGGAGTCCATCGGGGCCGCGAGGAAGGGCAGCTCGAAGCGGTACGCGTCGATCTGCCACGCGATCGAGACCTCCTTGGGGTCCCGCGTCCGGCGGCTCGGGACGACGGCGATGTCGTCGAATGCGTATGCCCTGCGGCCGCGCTTGCCCCGCCCGATCTCGATCTCAGTCACTGTCGCTATGCCTTTCCTCGTGGCCTGCCCGACCAGTATCCCAGGCCGGGCAGCCGGAAGCCCGCGGCCGTGCGGGCCGCGGGCTCCGGTTCGTCCGCTCGTGCCGTCAGCGCGTGTGGTAGTTCGGCGCCTCGGTGGTCATGTGGATGTCGTGCGGGTGGCTCTCCTTGAGGCCGGCCGCGGTGATCCGCACGAAGCGGCCCTTCTCCTTGAGCTCGGGGATCGTGGCGGAGCCGACGTAACCCATGGAGGAGCGCAGGCCGCCGATGAGCTGGTGCGCCACCGCGGAGAGCGGGCCGCGGTAGGGCACCTGGCCCTCGATGCCCTCGGGGACGAGCTTGTCCTCGGACAGCACGTTGTCCTGGAAGTAGCGGTCCTTGGAGTACGACTGCGCCTGCCCGCGCGACTGCATCGCGCCGAGCGAGCCCATGCCGCGGTACGACTTGAACTGCTTGCCGTTGATGAAGAGCAGCTCGCCCGGCGACTCCGCGCAGCCGGCGAGGAGGCTGCCCAGCATCACGGTGTCCGCGCCGGCCGCGATGGCCTTGGCGATGTCGCCCGAGTACTGCAGGCCGCCGTCGCCGATCAGCGGGACGCCGGCCGGCCCGGCCGCGAGGGAGGCCTCGTAGATCGCCGTCACCTGGGGCGCGCCGACGCCGGCGACCACGCGGGTGGTGCAGATGGAGCCGGGGCCGACGCCGACCTTGATGCCGTCGGCGCCCGCGTCGATCAGCGCCTGGGCGCCGTCGCGGGTGGCGACGTTGCCGGCCACCACGTCGACCCTGATGTTGGCCTTGACCTTGGCGACCATGTCGAGGATGCCGCGGCTGTGCCCGTGGGCGCTGTCGATGACCAGGAAGTCGGCGCCGGCCTCGACCAGTCGCTGGGCGCGCAGGAAGGCCTCGTCGCCGACGCCCACGGCGGCGCCGACGAGCAGCCGGCCTTCGGCGTCCTTGGCGGCGTTGGGGTACTTCTCGGCCTTCACGAAGTCCTTGACCGTGATCAGGCCCTTGAGGCGGCCCTCGTCGTCGACGAGGGGCAGCTTCTCGATCTTGTGCTTGCGCAGCAGCTCCATCGCCTCGACGCCGGAGATGCCCACCTTCCCGGTGACCAGCGGCATCGGCGTCATGACCTCGCGGACCTGCCGGGAGCGGTCGCTCTCGAAGGCCATGTCGCGGTTGGTCACGATGCCCAGCAGCTTGCCGGAGGGGTCGGTGACGGGGACACCGCTGATGCGGAACTTGCCGCACAGGGCGTCCGCCTCGGCGAGGGTGGCCTCGGGGTGGACGGTGATCGGGTCGGTCACCATGCCGGACTCGGACCGCTTCACCAGGTCGACCTGGTTGACCTGGTCCTCGATGGACAGGTTGCGGTGGAGCACGCCCACACCGCCCTGGCGGGCCATCGCGATGGCCATCCGCGCCTCGGTCACCTTGTCCATCGCCGCCGACAGCAGCGGGATGTTCACGCTGATGTTCCGCGAGACCTTCGAGCGGGTGTCGACCTGGTTCGGCACGACGTCCGACGCACCTGGGAGCAGCAGCACGTCGTCGTAGGTAAGTCCGAGCAACCCGAACTTCTCGGCTACTCCGTCGGCGTTCAGCGTCATGACACCTTCCCCATGGTCTTGCCCGGCGAGATGTTCAATGCTAATGGCTCCGGCGGGCTACCGGTCCCGCCCCTGCCACGAGGGCGGGGTCGGCGTGCGTCAGGCGCTCAACCCGGAGGCGCCGGCGGCGGCTTCCTCCGCCATCGCGCGCAGCCGGGACAGCGCCCGGTGCTGGGCCACCCGGACGGCGCCCGGTGACATGCCGAGCACCTGACCGGTCTCCTCCGCGGTGAGCCCCACGGCGACGCGGAGCAGCACCAGTTCCCGCTGGTGCTCCGGGAGGTTGGCGAGCAGCTTCCTCGCCCACTCCGCGTCGCTGCTGAGCAGCGCCCGCTCCTCCGGTCCGAGGGAGTCGTCCGGCTGTTCGGGCATCTCGTCGGAGGGCACGGCCGTCGAGCCCGGACCGCGCATGGCGGCCCGCTGCAGGTCGGCGACCTTGTGCGCGGCGATGCCGAAGACGAAGGCCTCGAAGGGCCGGCCCTGGTCCCGGTAGCGGGGCAGGGCGCACAGCACCGCGAGGCAGACCTCCTGGGCGAGGTCGTCCACGAAGTGGCGAGCGTCACCCGGAAGCCGCGACAGCCTGGTACGGCAGTAGCGCTCGGCGAGCGGGTGCACATGGGCGAGCAGGTCGTGCGTCGCCTGCTCGTCGCCCTCCACGGCACGACGTACGAGTGCCCCGATGGCTGTCTCATTGCCGGTGGCCTCGTCGCGCATCCGTCCATAGTGCATCGCCGAGGGCCGCTCCGTGGGCTCCGGCCCACGGTTGTGCTCCGAAGCGTTATGCGGCGCGCCGTGTGGAGCGCTTCGAGGGACCGCACCGGCCGTAGTCATGTCACGCACCCGCCGCCCCGCCCGACCGTGTCCCCGAGAGTCCATGCCACAAGCATGCGCCCTCGGCGCGGAAACCGGTACGAGCGGGGCAGCCGCGCGGCTGCCCCACAGCTCATCGGCCCCTCAGCCTTCAAAGCCCCTGCCTCAGCGCACCAGGCCCCAGCGGAAGCCGAGCGCCA
Organism: Streptomyces sp. ME19-03-3; assembly: GCA_033793685.1. Taxonomy (GTDB): domain Bacteria; phylum Actinomycetota; class Actinomycetes; order Streptomycetales; family Streptomycetaceae; genus Actinacidiphila. The sequence continues at coordinate 272,217 of JARAXD010000003.1, forward strand.
CCGCGTGGGCCCGGTCCGAGGCGCCGAGCTTCTTGAACAGGCGTCGCGCGTGCGTTTTGACGGTGTCCTCGGAGAGGAAGAGCTCGCGGCCGATCTCGGCGTTGGAGCGGCCGTGGCTCATGCCCTCCAGCACCTGGATCTCGCGGGCGGTCAGGGTCGGGGCGGCGCCCATCTCCGCCGAGCGCAGCCGGCGCGGGGCCAGTCGCCAGGTGGGGTCGGCCAGCGCCTGGGTGACCGTGGCCCGCAACTCGGCGCGTGAGGCGTCCTTGTGCAGGTATCCACGGGCACCGGCGGCGACCGCGAGTGCCACACCGTCCAGGTCCTCGGCGACCGTGAGCATGATGATGCGGGCGCCAGGGTCGGCGGACAGCAGCCGCCGTACGGTCTCGACACCGCCGAGACCGGGCATCCGGACGTCCATGAGGATGAGGTCCGAGCGGTCGGCGCCCCAGCGGCGGAGGACTTCCTCGCCGTTGGCCGCGGTCGTCACGCGCTCCACGCCGGGCACGGTCGCGACCGCGCGGCGCAGGGCCTCTCGGGCAAGCGGGGAGTCGTCGCAGACGAGAACGGAAGTCATGACCGTCCTTCGCAGCTGATCCGCGTCACGTTGAGCCTCCAGGCTGTACGAATCGTTCACCGGTGGGGATGACGGCCTCGGGCGTCTGCCCGATTAGTTAGACCGCCAACCACTTCCGCACCTTCAACGACCCTCACTCGAAAGAGTTACGCAGTTTGGCGGGCGACTCGGGCACTCTCCGTGCGCGGACCGCCACGGATCAGCAACGCCGCAGGTGGCGGCTGCGCGCCGGGCGCGAAAAGGTCGCGCGACGGGCGCCCGCTTGCAGCACATCGCAGCGGCCAGCCGGGGGGCAATGTCAGATTTTGCCTGTTTGGAGGCTTTTTACCCGCATGGCGGGAGTTCGTTGGCGATTTTGTGATGAATCATATTTACATCTACTTCGACAGTAGATGTAACGTCGACAACACCCTCCCAGGGCTTCCCGCCCGGACGGTGTCCCTGCAGCCCACCTCTCGAGGAGATGAGCAATGGCAGACTTCTCCCGCCTCCCGGGCCCCAACGCCGACCTGTGGGACTGGCAGCTGGTCGCCGCGTGCCGCGGTGTCGACAGTTCCCTGTTCTTCCACCCCGAGGGAGAGCGCGGTGCCGCCCGGAGCGCGCGTGAGGCGGCGGCGAAGGAGGTGTGCATGCGCTGCCCCGTCCGCGCCGAGTGCGCGACACACGCTCTGACGGTCCGCGAGCCCTACGGGGTCTGGGGCGGACTCACCGAGGACGAGCGCGAGGAGATGATGGGCCGGTCCCGCAACCGGGTCATGAGCTCTCACGCCACCGGCAGCCACTGACGCACCCGACCAGTCAGCGAAGAAACGTTTCACCACAAGCGGCGGTGTGCCCGCGGGTACCGCGGAGCTCAGCCCGCCAGCGGGGTAGCGCGGGCCGCGAGCCGCAGCCGCCCAGACATCTCCAGGGCCGGCTCCCGAGCCGGGTCGGGCGGCGCCACCACCGCCCGGGCGCACCGTCGGCCGCGGGTGCCGCACGCCCGCTCGGCGACAGGACCGGCTCCAGGGGCGGCGGCGCGAGGACGCCTTCCCCGACCCACCGGCCGACCGCGCACGTCTCGGACCCCGGCGGACAAGGACGCCCGGGGAACGTGTGCCGGTGATCGATGGTGGACTTCGGACAGTCCTGGGCGCAGGCTGAACAACCATGGACATCGCCGGGGAATTCGCGCTGGACGCCGACATCACCTACCTCAACACCGCCTCGTCGGGCATCGGCCCGCTCCGCTCCGCCGAGGTGCTCCGCACCGCCGTGGCCACCTGGTCCGAGGGCACCGACGACTGGGTGCGACAAGAGCACGCCCTGTCCGCCGCGCGGGCCGCCTACGCCCGCCTGACGAGGGTCAGCGCCGACCGCGTCGCCGTCGGCTCGTCCGTCAGCACCCATGTCGGCATGATCGCCGCGGCGCTGCCCGCCGGCGCCGAAGTCGTCCTGGCGGACGGCGACTTCAGCTCGCTGGTCAACCCCTTCGTCTCCCGCGCCGACATCACCGTGCGCACCGTGCCCCTGGAGGGCGTCGCCGACGCCGTGCGTCCCACCACCGACCTCGTCGCCGTCAGCGCGGTGCAGTCCGCGGACGGCAGGGTCGCCGACCTGGCGGCCGTCCGCGAGGCCGCCTCCCGGCACGGGGCGCGCGTGCTCGTCGACGCCACCCAGGCGGCCGGCTGGCTGCCGCTGCGTGCGGACGACCTCGACTACGTCGTGTGCGGCGGCTACAAGTGGCTGCTCGCCCCGCGCGGGGTGTCCTTCCTGACCGTGCGCGAGGGCGCCGAGGACGGGGTGTCGGCGCAGTTCGCCGGCTGGTACGCGGCCGAGGACCCGTGGGGTGACTGCTACGGGCCCGTCACGCACCTCGCGCGGTCCGCCCGGCGGTTCGACGTGCTGCCGCCGCTGCTGCCGTACCTGGCCGGGGCGGCCTCGCTGGGCCTGGTCGAGGAACTGGGCGTCGAGGCCATCGGCGCCCACGACACCGCGCTGGCCGAGCAGTTCCGCGCGGGCCTGCTCCGGCTCGGCCACAAGCCGGTGCCGTCCGGGGCGCGGGCCTCGGCGATCGTGGCCGTCCCGGGCCTCGGCGACGCGGCGGAGCGGCTGGCGGCCGCGGGCATCCGCGTCTCGGCCCGCGCGGGCAACCTGCGGGTGGCCTTCCACCTGTACAACACCGAGGCCGACGTGGACCGGCTGCTGCGGGTACTCGCGGGCTGAGGTCCCCGGCCGCCCGGAAAACGCCTCGCCGCATCCCGGACGGGCACCGTACGGTCGCGGGATGAGACTGCTCTCGGTGAACGTGGGCCGGCCCCGTCCGAACCCGTGGAAGACGAGCGGGACGACGGGCATCGACAAGCACCCCGTCGCGGGCCCGGTGGCGGTGAACGCGCCGGGCCCCAAGGGGACCGGCGCGGTCGGTCTGGCCGGCGACCGGGTCTACGACGTGGCGCACCACGGCGGCACCGACCAGGCGGTCTACGCCTATGCCCGCGAGGACCTCGACATGTGGGAACGCCGGCTCGACCTGCCGCTGCGAGGCGGCATGTTCGGGGAGAACCTGACCACCTCGGGCCTGGACGTCAACGGGGCCCTGATCGGTGAGCGCTGGCGGATCGGCGGGCCCGGCGGCGCCGTCCTGGAGGTGTCCTGCCCGCGGATCCCCTGCGCCACGTTCCAGGGCTGGCTGGAACAGGGCGGCTGGATCAGGACGTTCACGCGGGCCGCGCTGCCCGGCGCCTACCTCCGGGTCGTCGAGGCCGGCGAGGTACGGGCCGGCGACCCGATCGAGGTCGTCCACCGGCCGGACCACGACGTCACCGTGGCGCTCACCTTCCGGGCGGTCACCCTCGAGCCCGGGCTGCTCCCCCGGCTGGCGGCGGCGGACGCGCTTCCGGCGGACGAGCGCGCCGCGGCCCGCAGGCGCACGGGGGCTGACTAGCCTGCGGGCATGACGACTTCACTGATCACGGGAGCGACCGCGGGAATCGGCGCGGCGTTCGCGCGCCGGCTGGCGCAGGACGGTCACGCCCTCGTCCTGGTCGCCCGCGACGAGCAACGGCTCGAGGAGTGCGCGCAGCGGCTGCGGCGCGCGTACGGGGTGACCGTCGAGGTGCTGCCCGCCGACCTGTCGGCGGACAAGGGCATCGAGGCGGTCGAGGCCCGGCTGCGCGACCGTGAGCGGCCGGTCGACGTGCTGGTCAACAACGCGGGCTTCGGCAACCGCGGCGGCTTCGGCGACGTGCCGATGACGGACGAGCTGACCATGCTCAAGGTGCACTGCGAGGCGGTGCTGCGGCTGACCGGCGCCGCGACCGCGGCCATGCGGGAGCGCGGGCCCGGCTTCGTGATCAACGTGGCGTCGGTGGCGGCCTTCCTGCCGCGCGGCACGTACGGGGCGAGCAAGGCCTGGGTCGTCAACTTCACCCAGGGGGTGGCCCGCGAGCTGGCCGGCACCGGGGTGCGGCTGCTGGCGCTGTGTCCGGGCTTCGTCCGCACCGAGTTCCACCAGCGGGCCGGGATGGACACCAGCGGCATCCCCTCGTGGGCGTGGCTGGACGCCGACAAGGTGGTCGCCGCGGCCCTGCGGGACCTCGCCCGCGGCCGCTCGCTGAGTGTGCCCGACCCGCGCTACAAGGCCGCGGTGGTCGCGGCCAGGCTGGCGCCGGGCGGGGCGCTCGGCCGGTTCTCGTCGAAGGCGGGGCGGCGCTTCGGGCCGGTCTACCCGCGCGACTGAGGGCCGGTCTGCGACAGCCCGAAGGCCCCCGTTCCCGGGTGCGGGACGGGGGCCTTCGCGGTCCAGCTCAGTGGGAGTGGCCGTGACCGTGGCCGTGACCGGCCTCGGCGGGCTCCTCCTCCTTCTTCTCCACCACCAGGGTCTCGGTGGTGAGGAGCAGGGAGGCGATGGAGGCGGCGTTCTCCAGGGCGGAGCGGGTGACCTTGACCGGGTCGATGACGCCGGACTTCACCAGGTCGCCGTACTCGCCGGTCGCGGCGTTGAAGCCGTGGCCCTTCTCCAGCTCGGACACCTTGGAGGTGATGACGTAGCCCTCCAGGCCGGCGTTCTCGGCGATCCAGCGCAGCGGCTCCACCGCGGCGCGGCGGACGACGGCCACACCGGTGGCCTCGTCACCGGTCTTGCCGAGGTTGTCCTCGAGGACCTTGACCGCGTGGACGAGCGCGGAGCCACCACCGGAGACGATGCCCTCCTCGACCGCGGCGCGGGTCGCGGAGATGGCGTCCTCCAGACGGTGCTTCTTCTCCTTGAGCTCGACCTCGGTGGCCGCGCCGACGCGGATGACGCACACGCCGCCGGCCAGCTTGGCGAGGCGCTCCTGGAGCTTCTCGCGGTCCCAGTCGGAGTCGGTCGTGGTGATCTCGGCCTTGATCTGGTTGACCCGGCCCGCGATCTCGGCGGACTCGCCACCGCCGTCGACGATGGTGGTGTCGTCCTTGGTGACGGTCACGCGGCGGGCGCTGCCGAGCACGTCCAGGCCGACCTGGTCGAGCTTGAGGCCGACCTCCTCGGCGACGACGGTGCCGCCGGTGAGGGTGGCGATGTCACCGAGCATGGCCTTGCGGCGGTCGCCGAAGCCGGGGGCCTTCACCGCGACGGCGTTGAAGGTGCCGCGGATCTTGTTGACCACCAGGGTGGACAGGGCCTCGCCCTCGACGTCCTCGGCGATGATCAGCAGCGGCCTGGAGGCGCCGGCCTGCAGGACCTTCTCCAGCAGCGGGAGCAGGTCCTGGATGGAGGAGATCTTGCTCTGGGTGATGAGGATGTACGGGTCCTCCAGGACGGCCTCCTGGCGCTCCTGGTCCGTCACGAAGTACGGCGACAGGTAGCCCTTGTCGAAGGCCATGCCCTCGGTGAAGTCCAGCTCCAGGCCGAAGGTGTTGGACTCCTCGACGGTGATGACACCGTCCTTGCCGACCTTGTCGATCGCCTCGGCGATCAGCTCGCCGACCTGCTTGTCCTGGGCGGACAGGGCGGCGACGGCGGCGACGTCGTCCTTGCCCTCGATGGGGCGGGCGGTGGCGAGCAGCTCGTCCGAGACAGCCTTGACGGCCGCGTCGATGCCCTTCTTCAGGGCGGCCGGGGAGGCGCCGGCGGCGACGTTGCGCAGACCCTCGCGGACCAGCGCCTGGGCGAGCACCGTGGCGGTGGTGGTGCCGTCACCCGCGATGTCGTTGGTCTTGGTGGCCACCTCCTTCACGAGCTGCGCGCCGAGGTTCTCGTACGCGTCCTCGATCTCGACCTCACGCGCGATGGTGACACCGTCGTTGGTGATGGTCGGGGCGCCGAACTTCTTGTCGATGACGACGTTGCGGCCCTTGGGGCCGATCGTCACCTTCACGGTGTCGGCGAGCTTGTTGACGCCACGCTCGAGGGCGCGACGGGCGTCCTCGTCGAACTTCAGGATCTTGGCCATACCGGCGGAATTCCTCGTCTTTGGGTTCTCGTCAAAGACCGCGCCCCGGGTCCCCGGTCCGTGCGAGGACTCGGTGTGCCCGGGGCGTGATCACGGCATTTCTCGGTTACGAGCGGCGCCGGATCTACTTCTCGACGATCGCGAGAACGTCGCGAGCCGAGAGGACGAGGTACTCCTCGCCGCTGTACTTGACCTCGGTGCCGCCGTACTTGCTGTACAGCACGATGTCGCCGACCTTGACGTCGAGCGGGATGCGCTTGCCGTCCTCGAAGCGACCCGGACCGACGGCCAGGACGACGCCCTCCTGGGGCTTCTCCTTGGCGGTGTCCGGGATGACCAGGCCGGAGGCGGTGGTCTGCTCGGCATCCAGCGGCTGGACCACGATACGGTCCTCGAGCGGCTTGATGGCAACCTTGGTGCTGGTGGTCGTCACGATCCGACCTCCCCCTTCAAAGGGCTCACGGGAGTGTCTGTCTGGGTGGCGACCTGGTAGGCCCGTCGTCGCGGGTGCCGGACCTGCCCGTCGCGTTTGTTGGCACTCGGCATGGCTGAGTGCCAGGTCCGAGATTAGGACGCGCTTAGCACTCGGTCAAGCGGAGTGCCAACGCCGCGCCGAACGAGCCGCTCCCGCTCAGGTCGACGGCATGCCCGGGCGCGCTGTTCCGGGCGCGGCGCGCCCGCGCCGCTCACCGGCGTGCGACGCCGCAACGGGGTGCCGAGGGCCCCGGTCGCCGCGAGCAGCCGGCCGCCGTGGCGCCCGGACACTCCGCCGCGAGTACGGCCGCGGCCGCGGGGTCGGGAGTTGGCCCGGATCGCGTCATCGCCCCGCCGCCGACGGCGCGCGGCGCGCGGCGCGCGGCGCGCGGCGCGAGCTCGTCGAGGAGTTCGGCGGGCCGCGGCGCCGCGAAGGCGGCGCCGTCCACCCCGCCCGAGCAGTTCGGCCCCGATCCCCGCGTCCGGCCGTTCCACGAGGGCGGCACGGCCGTCGTCCGTCCCCCCTCGCCCGCCCGTACCGGGCCGGTCCGGCCCGCACCCGGTGACGCGCGACAATGGACGGCGTGGATCTTGACGCGTTCTCGGCTCTCCTGACCGACGAGGGGCAGTCGCTGCTGGCCTCCCTGCGGGACTACGACCCGGCCGCCGAACTCTCGACCGCGACACGGCTTCGGCGGGAGCACGACGCCGGGCTTGTCGCGGCGGCACTGACGCAGGCGCGGCTGCGGCAGCGGGCGGCGGCGAAGTTCGGCGAGGACGCGCACCGGATGTACTTCACGCCCGACGGGTTCGAGCAGTCGACGCGGGCCTCCGTCGGCCGGCACCGGGCCGAGCGGTTCGCCGCACTCGGGGTGCGGCGGCTGGCCGACCTGTGCTGCGGGATCGGCGGGGACGCCATCGCGCTGGCCCGTGCCGGTGTGGAGGTGCTCGCGGTCGACCGCTCCCCGCTGACCTGCGCGGTGGCGCGCGCGAACGCGGAGGCCCTGGGGCTCGCCGGCCTGATCGAGGTGCGCTGCGCCGACGTCACGGAGACCGCCGTGGACGGCTGGGACGCGGTGTTCGCCGACCCGGCCCGGCGCGGTGGACGGGGCAGGGTCTTCGACCCCGAGGCGTACTCCCCGCCGCTGTCGTGGGCGGTGGCGGCGGCGCGGAAGGCGCCGCTGGCCGCCCTGAAGGTGGCGCCGGGGATCCCGCACGAGGCCCTACCGGAGGACGCCGAGGCGGAATGGGTCTCCGACCACGGCGACGTGAAGGAGGCCGTGCTGTGGTTCGGCACCGCCCCGGGCGCCCGCCGCGCGACCCTCCTGCCGTCGGGCGCCACGCTGCCCGCCGCCGGGCTGCCCGACCCCGAGGTGCGCCCGGTGGGGCGCTGGCTGTACGAGCCGGACGGCGCGGTCATCCGGGCCCACCTGGTGGCCGACGTCGCGGCGCGGGTCGGCGGCGGGCTGATCGACCCGACCATCGCCTATGTCACCTCGGACGAGCCGCACACCACGCCGTACGCGACCGGGTACGAGATCACCGACGTGCTGCCCTTCAACCTCAAGCGGCTCAAGGCGCTGCTGCGCGAGCGCGAGGTGGGCGTGCTGACCGTGAAGAAGCGCGGTTCGGCCGTCGAACCGGAGGAGGTGCGCCGCCGGGTCAAGCCCCAGGGCCCCAACGCGGCCACGGTCTTCCTTACCCGTGTCGCGGGCGCCCCCAGCATGCTGCTGGGCACCCCGGCCCCCGCGGACGTCCGGACCCCCGGCTGACAGCGGCGCGGGCCCCGAGCGCCGCTCGGCCGCCGCGGACGGCTACCGCGCCCCCAGCAGACCTCTCGCGACGCCCGGCACCTCGGTGAGGGCACCGGCGAGGGCGGTGGGTCCGCAGTCGCCCAGGGCCGGGCCGGTGTAGCCCCAGGCCGCGCCGATCGAACGGATCCCGGCGGCCGCCGCGGCGGCGACGTCGGAGGGGCTGTCCCCGACGAAGCAGGCACGCTCCGGCGGCACCCCGAGGCGGTCGAGCGCGAGCAGGACGCCCTCCCCCGAGGGCTTGGGCGCGGCGTCGCCCCACCCGACCACCACGCCGAAGAACTCCGACAGTCGCGCGGGGACGAGCCGCGCCACCCGGCTCGCGGGCTGCATGGTCACGACCCCGATCGCCGCTCCGGAGGCCGTGAGTTCGCGCAGCACGCGGACGGCGCCCGGGAACGGCGACGCTCCCCACCGGGCGAGGGTGAGCGCGTCCTCCCAGGGGGCTCCGAACACGGTTTCCTCGTCGGTCACGCCGAGCCGCGCGAGCAGTTCGTGATGGGGGAGGTGGTCGAGTGCGGCCGGCAGCCGGCTCTCGTCGACGCACCCGCCCAGGGCCGCGCGGGCGACGCCGAGGATCGCCCGCCGCATCGCCCACCGGGTGTCGAGGAGGACCCCGTCGAGATCGAAGAGGACGGCGCAGCCGGAGTCGGTCATCGGGTCTTCTCGCCACCTGCCGGAACGCCTCCCGGACACCGGTCGTCCGGCAGGACGCCTGCTCGGGGGCGTCAAGGCAGCAGCCCGGTTGCGATCGACGCCGGGCTCATCATACGACCGGCGGTCCCGCAGCCGGGGCCCACGCCCCCTCCTCCACCGACTCGAAGCGCCAGCGGTGGACGGCCCGCCGGGCCAGCCCCCCGTCGGGCTCGGGCAGTTCGGGGAGCTCCGCGTCGTACGGCGCGTCCCACCAGGTGATGACCAGGACCCGGTCCTGGGGGGCGGAGAAGGTCTCCCGGCGCAGCGGGGCCGGGGACAGCGTCCGCTCACGGGCCCACGCCAGCAGCTCGGGCCCGCGCCCCTCGACGGCGCGGGCCTCCCACATCAGGGCGACGGTCACGAGTACAGGTTGTCCTTGCCGAGCTCGTGGAGGTGGTCGTGCTCGTGCTCGTGCGTGTGGCCGGGCACGGACACGTCCGTGATCTGCAGCGAGGAGTCCGCCGGCAGGTCCCACGTGGACGACGGGCGCCCGCGGGCCACCATCTCCGCGCCGAGGGCCGCGACCATGGCGCCGTTGTCGGTGCACAGCTTGGGCCGCGGCACGCGCAGGACGATGCCCGCGTCCTCGCAGCGCTCCTGTGCCAGCGAGCGCAGGCGGCTGTTGGCCGCGACACCGCCGCCGATCATCAGGTGGTCGACGCCGTTGTCCTTGCAGGCGCGGATCGCCTTGCGGGTCAGGACGTCGACGACGGCCTCCTGGAAGGACGCGGACACGTCCGCCACCGGCACGTCCACGCCTTCCCGGCGCTTGGACTCGATCCACCGCGCCACGGCCGTCTTCAGGCCGGAGAAGGAGAAGTCGTAGAGCGGGTCGCGGGAGCCGGTCAGGCCGCGGGGGAAGCGGATCGCGTCCCGGTCGCCGTCGCGGGCCGCGCGGTCGATGGCGGGGCCGCCGGGGAAGCCGAGGCCCAGTACGCGGGCGACCTTGTCGAAGGCCTCGCCCGCCGCGTCGTCGATGGTGGAGCCCAGCGGGCGCACGTCACCGGTGATGTCGGGGGCCAGCAGCAGTGAGGAGTGGCCACCGGAGACCAGCAGCGCCATCGTCGGCTCGGGCAGCGGCCCGTGCTCCAGTTGGTCCACGCAGATGTGCGAGGCGAGGTGGTTGACCCCGTACAGCGGCTTGCCCAGCGCGTAGGCGTACGCCTTGGCCGCGGACACCCCGACCAGCAGGGCGCCCGCGAGTCCGGGCCCCGCGGTGACGGCGATCCCGTCGAGGTCGGAGGCGGCGACACCGGCCTCCTTCAGGGCGCGCTGGATCGTGGGGACCATCGCCTCCAGGTGGGCGCGGCTGGCCACCTCGGGAACGACGCCGCCGAAGCGGGCGTGCTCGTCGACGCTGGACGCGACCGCGTCGGCGAGCAGGGTGTGCCCGCGCACGATGCCGACACCGGTCTCGTCGCAGGACGTCTCGATGCCGAGGACAAGGGGCTCGTCAGCCATGGGTGGTCTCTGTTCCTTGTAGTCCCGGTACGTCAGGGGCCGGCAGCTCGCCGAGCCTCATCACGAGGGCGTCGACGTTGCCCGGCTGGTAGTAGCCGCGCCGCACCCCGATCGGCTCGAAGCCGAAGCGCTCGTACAGCCGCTGGGCGCGGGTGTTGTCGACGCGCACCTCCAGCAGCACCTCGTGGCACTCGAAGGCGGTGGCCTGCCGCAGCAGTTCCCCGAGCAGTCGTGCGCCGAGCCCCGTGCCCCATTGCTCGGTGGCGACGGCGATGGTCTGCACGTCCCCGGTGCCGCCGACGGCGGCCAGACCCGCGTAGCCGACGAGCCGGCCGGACCCGTCCTCGGCCACGACGTAGTGCCGGGTCGCCGACGGGTGGCGCGCGTCGGCCAGTTCGGACCAGAACATGCCGCGCGACCACGCGTCGTCCGGGAAGAGCCGGTGCTCCAGCTCCATCACGGGATCCAGGTCCCACCAGCGCATCTCGCGCATCAGCGCGGTCACTTCGGCAGGACCGCCTTGTAGCCGGCCGGCACCTGGGCGTCCGGGCGGCGCAGGTAGAGCGGCAGCGCGGGCAGGAAGTCCTCACCGTCGGCCAGCTTCGCCGCGGCGAGCGAGGCCAGCGCGGCGGCGGACTGGTCGGCGGGCGGGCGGACGTCGGTGAAGACCTCGGGGTAGAGGGCGGCGCCCGCGCCGACCGCGGGCACCCCGGCGACCTCGTCGGCGATGGCCCCGGGACGGTCCACGGCGGGATCGGTCACCCGGGCCCGCGGGCCCTCGTAGCGGGCCCAGTAGACCTCCTTGCGGCGCGCGTCCGTGGCCACCACGAACGGCCCTTCGACCCCGGAGGCGTACGCCAGCCCGTCCAGGCTGCAGATCCCGTGGACGGGGACGCCGAGGACGTCGGCGAAGGAGACCGCGGTCACCAGCCCGACGCGCAGCCCCGTGTACGGGCCTGGGCCGACGCCGACCACGATCCCGGTCACGTCGCCCAGCCCGGTCCCGGCCTCTCGCAGCACACGGTCCACGGCGGGCATCAGCAGCTCCCCGTGCCGTCGTGCGTCGATCTCCGTCGACTCGGCCAGTACGCGCCGGCCGTCGTGCAGGGCGACCGTCACGGCGGGGGTTGCGGTATCGAAGGCAAGCAGCAGCACGCGTTCAGCCTACGGCTTTCACCGGGGTGGCCCTGCCAGGGACGGGGCACCGCCGCCACCCGGGACGGCGCTCCCGTCGCCCTGCGGCACGGCTGCTAACGTCAACCCAGCGTGACGCCCACCTCCGGAGGAAAGCCGTGCCAAGGATCGGTTCAGGGACGATCGTGACCGGACTGACCACAGCCGCCCTGGCCGCCGTCGGCGTGCTCGCCGTCCAGGCCTCCAGCTCCGCCGAGGACATGCCGAAGGGCGTCCGCCCAGCGGACGCCGGCGGCACCGGCGCCTCCCCGGTCGCCGCCTCGCCCTCTCCCTCGCCGGAGCGGAAGGACGAACTTCCCGCGGCCTCGGGCAGCGGGAACAGGGTCGTCTACTCCCTGCGCGCGGACCGCGTGTGGCTGGTCGGCGGGGACGGCAAGGTACGCGGCACCTACCTGGTCGTCCCCGGCACGGTCGACCCGGCGCCCGGCACCTATTCCGTGACCTCGCGCAGCGCCGCCGGGGTGGGCGGTGACGGCGTGGCCATCGAGCACGTGGTGCGTTTCACGACCGTGGACGGCGTGGGGATCGGCTTCAGCGCTGCGAAGGACGGCTCCCTGCCCGACGACCCGCCCCCGGGCCGGCAGACGGGCGGCATCCGGGAGAAGCGGAAGGACGGGGCGACGCTGTGGAAGTTCGCGACCGTCGGCAGCAAGATCGTCGTCGTCCGCTGATTTCCCCCGGACGAGTGAACGCCCGCGAGGCCGGCAGGGCGGGCCGCACGCCCGTCCCGTCCCGCTGCCGGGGCGGCTCGCCGCAGGCGCCCCCCGCGTCCGCTCGGGCCGCGTCCGCCTATGCCGCGTCCGCCTCCGGCGGCGTCGCGGACTCGTCCCGCGCCGCGTCCGGTTCCGGCTCCTCGCGCTCCTCCGGCGGGGTGCACACCGCGTTCGCCGCCGCGGACGCCGCGAGCAGCGCCTCGATCGAGTAACCCGGCTCGGGCTCCGGGGCCGTGTGGGCCGACATGGATGCCTCCTGGGTCCGACGGGTCGGGTTAGGCAGCCCTAACCAGCTCCTGGACTCCAGCAGAACACGACGGGCGTGCCGTGCGCAACATCTTCCCGACACCTTGTCGGAACCGTCGCGTCTAGGTGCCGAGCCCCACCAGGTCCTCCTCCGCCCAGCGGGCGCCGACCCCGGTGACGACGACCTCGCGCACGTCGTGGTCCTCCTGCCCGTCGGCTGCGACCTCGCCGACCGCGCGGTGGATCACCAGCTGCAGCCGGTCGTCGGAGAGCTCCTCGACCTTGCCCTCGCCCCACTCGACCACGACCACCGACTCCGGCAGCGAGACGTCGAGGTCCAGGTCCTCCATCTCGTCGAGGCCGCCGGTCAGCCGGTACGCGTCCACGTGCACCAGGGCCGGGCCGCCGGTCAACGAGGGGTGCACCCGCGCGATCACGAAGGTCGGCGACGTCACCGCGCCCCGGACGCCCAGGCCCTCGCCGAGGCCGCGGGTCAGTGTGGTCTTGCCGGCGCCCAGGTCACCGCTGAGGACGACGAGGTCGCCGGCCCGCAGCAGGGGCGCGAGGCGGCGCCCCAGCTCACGCATCTGGTCGGGGGTCTTGACCGTGACCCGGATCGCTTCCATGCCGATGGCTTCCATGCCCATGTGCCCGAATGCTACGCGCCGCCGGTGACCAACCGGTCCGCCCTGCCCGGCCCCGCGGGCGGCGGCACCGCCAGTTCGCGCAGCGCCTGCGGGACAGGGGCGCGCGAGGCATCGGCCGCCTCGGTGAGCAGTGCGGCCAGGTGCGTGGTGACCAGGTCGGGCTGCTCCAGCATCACCAGGTGCCCGGCACCGGGCACCACCACCAGCTCGGCGTCCGGCAGGCGCTCGGCGATCGCCCGGCTGTGCTCACTGGGCGTCAGCAGATCCTTGTCCCCGGCCAGTACGAGTCCGGGCAGGCCGTCCAGCACATCCAACGCGTCGCCCTTCTCGTGTTCGGTGAAGGCCGGGTAGAACTCGGCGACGACGTCGATCGGGGTCGACTCGATCATCCGCTCGGCGAAGCGTGCGACGCCCGGGTCCACGTCGGAGCCGAAGGAGTAGCGCTTGATGATCCCGGCGAAGAGGTCGGCCGTCGCCCGGCGGCCCCGCTCCACGAGGTCGACCTGGGTCCCCATGATCCGCAGCACCCCCGGCGCCAGCGCCCGCAGCGCCCGCGCCCCCGCCGCCGGCAGGCCCAGGGTCACGCCGGCCAGCTTGCCGGAGGAGGTGCCGACGAAGGCGAAGCTCATGACGCGCGCGTCCACCAGGTCGGGGAACTGGTCGGCGAACGCCATGATCGTCATGCCCCCCATGGAGTGCCCGACCAGGACCAGCGGACCCTCCGGCGCGGCGGCGTCGATCACCGCCTTCAGGTCGCGGCCGAGCTGGTCGATCGTGGCGGGCTCGCCGTCCGCCTGGTCCCTGCCCCGGCTTGACCGGCCGTGGCTGCGCTGGTCCCAGTAGACGGCGCGTATCGCCCCGCGCAGCGCGGCGCGCTGGAAGTGCCAGGAGTCCTGGTTGAGGCAGTAGCCGTGGCAGAAGACCACGGTCGGCGGCGGCGCCTGGCCGCCGCGGCGGAAGAACTGCCAGCGCCGCGGCGGCGTGGCCGTGTCCGTCGCCGCGGGCTCCGCCTCCTCGACCTCGTAGTAGAGCTCGGTGCCGTCCTCCGCGACGGCCCGCCCCGGCGTTCCGCGCAGCGAGCCGTAGGGACCGGCCAGGTCCAGGGCGAGCCTGGCGCGCCTGCGCATGCCGCGGCCGACCGTGGCCCGCTCGAGCGCCACGCCCGCGGCGGCGCCCGCCGCCACGACGCCGATGGCCGCGCCGACGATCCCGGCGCGCTGCCAGCGACCGGAAGCGGCGGCCGCTTCGGCCGCCGCTTCGATCGCCCCCGTTGTCTTACCGCTGTCGGTCATGGTGGTATCGCTGCTTCCCGTTGGCTACGCGCTTACGTACCCACGTAGACGCGCGGCACCCGGGTCCCGATCCGAGTGACGATCTCGTACGCGATGGTGCCCGCCGCCCGCGCCCAGTCCTCCACGGTCGGCTCCCCGCGGTCGCCGGGCCCGAACAGGACCGCCTCGTCGCCGGCTTCGGCACAGTCCCCTCCGAGGTCGACCACGAACTGGTCCATCGCCACCCGCCCCGCGGCCGTCCGCCACTTGCCCGCCACCAGGACCGGGGCCGTGCCCGAGGCGTGCCGCGGAATGCCGTCGGCGTACCCGACGGGCACCAGCGCGAGAGTGGTCTCGCCGGGCGTCGTGTAGTGGTGCCCGTACGAGACTCCGTGGCCGCCGGGGACGCGCTTGGCCGAGGCCAGCCGCGCCGACAGGGTCATCACCGGCCGCAGCCCGAAGTCGGCCGGGCCGCCGACCTGCGGGATCGGGGAGATTCCGTACATCGCCACGCCGGTCCTGATCATGTCGAAGTGCGCCTCGGGCAGGGTCAGGGTGGCCGGGGAGTTCGCCATGTGCCGGATCTCGGGGCGCAGCCCGGCGTGCTCCGCGGCCTCGAGGGCGGCGCGGAAGGCCGCGAGCTGCGCCGCGTTGGAGGGGTGGCCGGGCTCGTCCGCGCACGCGAAGTGCGACCACAGCCCGGTGACCTTGACCAGGCCCGCCGCCTCGGCGGCCCCGGCGGCGGCGACCAGGTCGGGCCACTCGGCGGGCTGGGCGCCGCCCCGGCCGAGGCCCGTGTCCGCCTTCAGCTGGACGCGTGCGGTGCGGCCGACGGCCGCGGCGGCCTCCGCGACCTCGCGCAGCGCCCACAACGCGCTGACCGTCACGTCGACGTCCGCCTCCACGGCGGCCCGCCACGGCCCGCCCGGCGTCCACAGCCAGCACAGCACGGGGGTCGTGATCCCGGCCGCGCGCAGTGCCAGCGCCTCCTCCGGCGTGGCCGTGCCGAGCCAGTCGGCACCCGCCTCCAGCGCGGCCCGGGCGCACGGCACCATGCCGTGGCCGTAGGCGTCCGCCTTGACCACGGCCATGAGCCCGGAGCGGGGCGCGCGGGCGCGCAGCGCCGCGACGTTCGACCGCAGGGCGGCGAGGTCGATCGTGGCCTTGGCACGCAGATTCGTCTCATCCATCGCGCCCAGTGTCTCAGGCCGGCCCTGTGCCACCGTCACACGGCGGGTTTCGCGCCCCACACGTACACCACCTCTTGGATCTTCAGAAGGTTCCACAGCAACCGCGCGTTGCGGTTGGAGAGGTTGATACAGCCGTGCGATCCGGGCGCCTTGTAGACGCTGCCCGGAGTGGCGTGCATCGCCTGGCCGCCGCTGAAGAACTGGCTGTACGGCATCGGGGCGTCGTAGATGTCGGAGACGTGGTCCTTGTGGCGCCAGTACACGGTGAACCGGCCCGTGCGGGTGAGGTAGCCCTTGCGGCCGCTGCGGATGGCGACCGGGCCGAAGACGACCTTGGTGCTGCTGGTCTGCACCCACAGCAGCTGGCGGTTGAGGTCGATGCAGACGATGCGCTTGCCCCGGGCCGGGGCCGGGCAGCGGCGGGAGGCGTTCGGGCCCTTGCGGGCGGCCTCGTCGAGGCGGAGGTAGCCCCAGGTGGTGGGGCCCGCGAAGCCGCTGGCGGGCACGATGCCCTTGGCCTTCTGGTAATTGCGGATCTCCGTGCAGTCCGCGGCGGACTGCCTGCCGTTCACGCCCAGCCGCAGCCGTTTCTCCACCTCACGCTGGAAGGGCCCGGTGAAGGACGTGCAGTACTCGCCGGGCTCCGCGTCCTGCCCGTCGTCGTACGCGTCCTCCTTCGCCTTCTGTGCGGCCTGCTCCTCCTGGAACCTCCGGGCCCGCTCGACGTCCTCGGCCGGCACGAACTCCACCAGCTGGGGATCGACCCAGTCGTCGTCCTCCTCCTCGTCCTCGGCGGGCACGGCGCTGCGGAGCGGTTCGGCGGCCGGCACACCGATCCGGCGGGGCAGGGCGCCCTGGTCGGGCGTGTCGACCTGCCGGGAGGCGCCCGGACCGAAGGGGACCCCGGGGACGAGCCGGTCGACCGGCACCGGCCAGTCGTCGTCCGCGGCGGCCGTCGTGTGCGTACCGAGAGCGGCCAGGGCGATCACCGCCGCGATGGGCAGCCGGGCCCTGCTTCTGGCATACGTTCCCATGAACACACAGATTGACGGCGGGCCGCCCGGTGGAACGCCCGGCCGGCGGACTCCACCCGTTTCGCCCAGTTGACGGCGGCTCAGGACCTGATGTCGCGCCAGGTGCCGGGAAGGGCCGCGGCCACGTCGTGCGCGGCGATCGGCGCCCCCACCGGACCGGCTGCGGCCCGCGCCGCCAGGCCGTGCAGGTAGGCGCCGACGCAGGCCGCGTCCCGTGGGCCCAGCCCGGCGGCCAGCAGGGACCCGGTGATCCCCGAGAGCACGTCACCGCTGCCCGCCGTCGCCAGCCAAGGCGTCCCCGTGGGGTTGCCCCGGACCGGCACCCCGGGCTCCGGGGACGCGACCAGCGTCGTGGAGCCCTTCAACAGCGCTGTCGCCCCGAACGCGTCGGCCAGGCGCCGCACGTGATCCAGCCGCGCCGCCTCCACCTCGTCGCGGGCCACTCCGAGCAGCGCCGCCGCCTCCCCCGCGTGCGGGGTCAGCACGGTGCCCGCGGTACGGGAGCGCACGAGGGCCCGGTCCAGCAGCCGCAGGCCGTCCGCGTCGACGAGCACGGGCACGTCCGAGGCGAGCACCTCGTCCACCGAGCGCCGTGCCTCGGGCCCATCGCCCAGTCCCGGACCCACCACCCAGGCCTGCACCCGGCCGGCCTTGTGCGGCGGTCCCGCCGACACCAGCGTCTCGGGGAAACGGGCCAGTACGGCCCGCGCCCCCGGCCCCACGTACCGCACCGCCCCCGCGCCCGCGCGCAGCGCCCCAGCCACCGCGAGCACGGCGGCGCCGGGGTAGCGCTCCGAGCCCGCGACGACGCCGACGACGCCGCGCCGGTACTTGTCGCTCTCGGCGTCGGGGGCCGGCAGGAGGGCGGCCACGTCGGCGTGCTGCAGGGCCTCCAGGTCGGGCGGGGTGCCGTCCAGGTACGGACCGAGGCCGATGTCCACCAGGCGCAGGGCGCCGGCGTGCTCGGCCGCGGGGTCCACCAGCAGCGCCGGCTTGTACGCGCCGAACGTCACGGTCATGTCGGCACGCACCGCCGTGCCCCGGACCTCGCCGGTGTCGGCGTCCACACCACTGGGCAGGTCCACGGCGACCACGACCGCCCGGGACGCGTGAGCGGCCTCCACCAGCGGCACCGCCTCGGCGCGCAGGCCGCCCTTGCCGCCGATGCCCACGATGCCGTCCAGCACGAGGTCCGCGCGGTGGACGAGGGCCACCGCGTCCCCGTCGTCCGGGGCGACTGCCCGCCCGCCCGCGGCGCGCAGCGCCGCCAGGCCCCCGCGGTGCGCCTTTCCCGGCGCCAGCAGGACCGCGGTCACCCCGGCCCCGCGCCGCGCCAGGCGCGCCCCCGCGTACAGGGCGTCGCCGCCGTTGTCCCCGCTCCCGGTCAGCACGACGACGCGGGCCCCGTAGACCCCGCCTCCGGCGCCGAGCGCGTGCGCGCACGCGGCCGCGAGGCCCGCCGCAGCCCGCAGCATCAGGGTCCCCTCGGGAACCCGCGCCATGAGCGCCCGCTCCGCCGCCCGTACGGTCTCCACGCAGTACGCCACCCGCATGCGGCCATGTTCCCACCGCACGCCCATCGTTGCGCGCGGTACCCGTTGTGTGCGGGCCGCGTCTGCGGCGGCCAGTTTTCCCCGCCCGGTCCCCCGGCGTGATCGGTGCGGGCCCGCGCTCCGCCCATGTGGGGTCGGTGACGCGCCGGGGTATTCGGCGCCGGGCCCGCCGCTCGTCCCCTGCGGGGGCACCCCGCCACACCCCCCGCCCACGGGTCGGGGCGGCTGACGGCCGGAGGGGGGTCCAGATACGCACGCGCGGCAACCCCGGACCCGGGATACCTCCTGCGCTGCGCCAGCGACGGCCCGTTCCCCCGCCCGGTCCCCCGGCGCGACCGGTGCGGGCCCACGCTCCGCCCGTGGGGACGGTCCCGGGGTACGCCCAAGCCTTCGGACGGGCTCGCGGTTCACCCCTGCACTATTCGACACCGGGCCGCCGCTCGTCCCCTGCGGGGATCTGGGCGACTGACGGCCGGAAGGGGGTTCGGATACGCACGCGCGGCACCCGGACCGCCGACCTCGCCCCACCGGGGGTCAGTCGCGCGCGATACGGAGGGGGTGGGGTCGTAGGGGTGGATGTTCTGGACGCTGCGGCATATTTGCGTGCGGCATCCGGAGCGCCCGAAGAAGGTGCCCGCCACGCACGTAAATATGACAGTCCAGGACGTCCAGCCCCGGAGGCCCCGCACCCGGCCCACCCCCGCACCGCGCGAGGCGGCGGTCACTGACCACCCGGGATGGGGTCCCCCCGGCAGAAGGCTGGGGGAGGGCGGGAGGGCGGGAAAACCCCCGCCCACACACCGCACCGCGCGAGCCGGTCACTGCCCGCACCGGCCAATCGGGTGGGAGGGCCGGAAACCCCCCGCTCGCGCCCCACACCCCGCACCGGCCAATCGGGCGGGGGGGCGGGAAACCCCCGCCCCCACACCCGCACCCGCACACGCCGCACCGCGCAAGCCGGTCACTGCCCGCACCGACCCGGACCACCCCCGACTCAAGGCCGGGGAGGTCAGGAGGCGGGGAAACCGCCCACCGCGACCACGAACGACCCGCACACACCCCCCGCCGGCCTCCACAGAACGCCGCCCGGACCCGGGTCAGCCCTCCGCGATGACCACCGCGGACGCGACCCCCGCGTCGTGGCTGAGGGAGACGTGGAACGCCCGGACCCCCAACCGCTCGGCCCGCGCCGCCACCGTCCCCCGGACGATGAGCCGCGGCTGCCCCGAGTCCTCCGTGACGACCTCCGCGTCCGACCAGTGCAGCCCCCCGGGGGCCCCCAGAGCCTTCGCGACCGCCTCCTTCGCGGCGAACCGCGCCGCGAGGGAGGCGCCGCCCCGGCGGGTCCCGCTGGGAAGAAGGAGCTCGCCGGGGAGGAAGAGCCGCTCGGCCAGGCCGGGCGTGCGCTCCAGCGACCGCTCGAAGCGGTCGATCTCGGCGACGTCGATGCCCACCCCGATGATCATGGCGCGATCACTCGACCGTGACCGACTTCGCGAGGTTCCGCGGCTGGTCGACCTCGTTCCCGCGGGCCGTGGCCAGTTCGCACGCGAAGACCTGCAGCGGCACGGTCGCGACCAGCGGCTGCAGCAGTGTCGGGGTCTGCGGCACCCGCACCAGGTGGTCGGCGTACGGGACGACGGACTCGTCGCCCTCCTCCGCGATGACGATGGTGCGCGCCCCGCGGGCCCGGATCTCCTGGATGTTGGAGACGATCTTGTCGTGCAGCACCGAACGACCGCGTGGCGACGGCACGACGACGACGACCGGGAGGTCCTCCTCGATCAGCGCGATGGGGCCGTGCTTGAGCTCGCCGGCGGCGAAGCCCTCGGCGTGCATGTAGGCGAGCTCCTTGAGCTTGAGCGCGCCCTCCAGGGCCACGGGGTAGCCCACATGGCGGCCGAGGAAGAGGACGGTGTTCTTGTCCTTGAGGGAGCGGGCCAGTGCGCGGACCGGCTCCATGGTCTCCAGGACCTGCTCGACCTGGCGGGAGATCTGGGAGAGCTCTCGGATGACGGCGACGATCTCGTCACCCCACTTCGTGCCGCGCACCTGGCCGAGGTAGAGGGCGACGAGGTAGCAGGCGACGACCTGGGTCAGGAACGCCTTGGTGGAGGCGACGGCGACCTCGGGGCCGGCGTGCGTGTAGAGCACCGCGTCGGACTCGCGCGGAATGGTGGAGCCGTTGGTGTTGCAGATGGCGAGCACCTTGGAGCCCTGCTCACGGGCGTGCCGCAGGGCCATGAGGGTGTCCATGGTCTCGCCGGACTGGCTGATGGCGACCACCAGCGTGCGGGGGGCCAGGATGGGGTCGCGGTAGCGGAACTCGCTCGCGAGCTCGACCTCGCAGGGGATACGGGTCCAGTGCTCGATCGCGTACTTGGCGATCATGCCGGCGTGGAAGGCCGTGCCGCAGGCCACGATGACGATCTTGTCGACCTCGCGCAGCACGGAGGTGGGGATGCGTACCTCGTCGAGAGTCAGCAGGCCGCTCGCGTCGATCCGGCCCAGCAGCGTGTCGGCGACGGCCTTGGGCTGCTCGGCGATCTCCTTGAGCATGAAGTAGTCGTAGCCGCCCTTCTCGGCGGCGGAGGCGTCCCAGTCGATGTGGTACGGCCGGACGTCGGCGGGCCTGCCCTCGAAGTCCGTGACGGTGACGCCCTCCCGGCGCAGCTCGACGACCTGGTCCTGGCCGAGCTCGATGGCGTCGCGGGTGTACGCGATGAAGGCCGCGACGTCGGAGGCGAGGAAGTTCTCGCCATCGCCGACGCCCACCACGAGCGGGGAGTTGCGGCGGGCGCCGACCACGACGTCCGGCTCGTCGGCGTGCACGGCCACCAGGGTGAAGGCGCCCTCGAGGCGGCCGCAGACCTGGCGCATGGCCTCGGCGAGGTCCCCGGTCGAGGAGTAGGCCTCGGCGAGGAGGTGGGAGACGACCTCGGTGTCGGTCTCGGAGAGCAGTTCGTGGCCGCGCTCGGCGAGTTCGGCGCGCAGGGCGGCGAAGTTCTCGATGATGCCGTTGTGGACGACGGCGACCCGGCCCGCGTTGTCCAGGTGCGGGTGCGCGTTGGCGTCCGTGGGGCCGCCGTGGGTGGCCCAGCGGGTGTGCCCGAGGCCGGCCGGGCCGGTCGGCAGCGGACGCTCGGCCAGCAGCTTCTCGAGGTTGGCGAGCTTGCCCGCCTTCTTGGCCGCGGCCAGGCCGCCGTCGGCGAGGACGGCGACGCCCGCCGAGTCGTAGCCCCGGTACTCCAGACGCTTCAGACCCGCGATGACGACGTCGAGGGCGGACTGGCCGCCCACGTATCCAACGATTCCGCACATGAGGAGAACTCTAGGCGGCGGGCCGCGGACGGCGAGCCCGAAGGCCGGCGCCGCGGGGACCGGCCCGGGGTCGGCCGGGGTCCCGCGGCGGGCGTCAGGTGCGCGCGCGACAGGCGCGTTCCACCAGCGGGCAGAAGACGACCTCGATGGCCGCGGCCCACAGCGGCGACCACATGACCGGTCCGGCGACCGCGCCGGAGCCGGTCGTCAGCCCGCGCACGGCATCGGCCAGGCGGGTGACTCCCCGACGCCGTGACAGCCGGCGGACAATCCCCTGACGACGGCCGCGGCGGCGGCCCGGACGACCCCCGCGTGAGCGCCGTTCACCCCGGCGCAACAATGAATCCGTGCTGCCGACCGTTTCGCCCCACCCGACCCGCCGCCGCGCCGAGCCCACGCCGTACGTCGACCTGACGCGGGCCGAGTGGAGCGCGCTGCGCGACCGCACACCGCTGCCGCTGACCGCCGAGGAGGTGGAGCGGCTGCGCGGCCTCGGCGACGTCGTCGACCTGGACGAGGTGATCGACGTCTACCTGCCGCTGTCGCGGCTGCTCAACCTCTACGTCGGCGCCACTCACGGCCTGCGCGGCGCGGTCAACACCTTCCTCGACGACACCGGGGAGGGCCACGGCTCGCAGACCGGTACGCCCTTCGTGATCGGGGTCGCCGGCAGCGTCGCGGTCGGCAAGTCGACCACCGCGCGCATCCTGAAGGCGCTGCTCGCCCGCTGGCCCGAGCACCCGCGGGTGGAACTGGTGACCACCGACGGCTTCCTGCTCCCGAAGGAGGAGCTCCAGCGCCGCGGGCTGATGTCCCGCAAGGGCTTCCCCGAGTCGTACGACCGGCGGGCCCTGACCCGCTTCGTGGCCGATGTGAAGGCCGGCAAGGACGAGGTGCGCGCGCCCGTCTACTCGCACCTGATCTACGACATCGTGCCCGACGAGGAACTGGTGGTCCGCCGCCCCGACATCCTCATCGTCGAGGGCCTGAACGTCCTTCAGCCCGCCCTGCCCGGCAAGGACGGCCGCACGCGGGTCGCGCTCGCCGACTACTTCGACTTCAGCGTGTACGTGGACGCGCGCACCGAGGACATCGAGCAGTGGTACCTGGCGCGCTTCCGCGAGCTGCGCGAGACCGCCTTCCAGAACCCGCTGTCGTACTTCCACCGCTACACCGAGGTCTCCGAGGAGGAGGCCATGGAGTACGGCCGCCACACCTGGCACGCCATCAACCGGCCCAACCTGCTGGAGAACGTGCTGCCGACCCGTGGCCGCGCCACCTTGATCCTGCGCAAGGGCCCCGACCACAAGGTGCGCCGGCTCTCCCTGCGCAAGCTGTAGTCCACCGGCCGCGGGGTAGCCTGCCCCGCATGCTGCATCTCCGGATGATCGTCCCGCAGGGAAGCACCGACGAGGTCGTGTCCCTCGTCGAGGGGACCGCCGGCGCCACCCACGTCGCGGTGCTGCCCGGAGCTGCCCGCAACCCGCGCGGCGACATCGTGATGTGCGACGTGGCGCGCGAGGCCGGTGACGAACTGCTGCGGGCCCTGCGGCGCATGGGCGTCGCCGACACGGGCTCGATCGCGGTGGAGCACATCGACCTGTCGCT
Source organism: Streptomyces sp. ME19-03-3 (assembly GCA_033793685.1). Taxonomy (GTDB): domain Bacteria; phylum Actinomycetota; class Actinomycetes; order Streptomycetales; family Streptomycetaceae; genus Actinacidiphila. The sequence continues at coordinate 295,430 of JARAXD010000003.1, forward strand.
GTCGGCCCGCGCCGAGAAGGCCGAGGAGGACGCGCCCGGGGAGGGCGCGGACGCCGTGCTGTGGGAGTCGCTGACCGACGCGACCCACGAGGAGTCCACCCTCACCGCAACCTACCTGGCGTTCCTGGCCCTGGCGACGATGCTGGCGGCCTGCGGCGTCATGCTGGACAGCGCGATCCTGATCGTCGGCGCGATGGTGGTCGGCCCGGAGTTCGGGCCGCTGGCGGGGGTGTGCACCGGTCTGGTCCAGCGCCACGGGCGGCTGACCCGGCGGTCGCTGGTGGCGCTGCTGGTGGGCTTCCCGGTGGCGATGGTGCTCACCGGCGGCTTCACCTACCTGATGGACGCCCTCGGCGTCTTCAGCGTGGCCGAGTTCACGGCGCCGCATCCGTCGACCGCGTTCATCTGGCAGCCGGACGCCAGTTCGTTCGTGGTGGCGTTCCTCGCCGGAGTCGCCGGGATCCTCTCGCTGACCTCCGCCAAGTCCGGTGCGCTGGTCGGCGTGGCGATCTCGGTGACCACCGTCCCGGCGGCCGCCAACGCCGCCCTCGCCCTGTCCTACGGCGACTACCGTGAGTTGTGGGGCTCCTCGGCGCAACTGGGCGTCAACCTGGCGGGCATCGTCATCGCGGGCGTCCTGACGCTGCTCGCCCAGAAGGGCTTCTGGGCGATGCAGCGCAGGCGGCGTGCGGTCTCGCGCGCGTCCTCGGCCCCGTAGGCCGTGCCGTCCTAGCCGAGCGCGGACTTCACGGCGTCGGCGAGTCGGCCGGCCACGGAGCGGGCGTGGTCGATGTCGGCGGCCTCCACCATGACCCGGACCACCGGCTCGGTGCCGGAGGGGCGCAGCAGCACCCGGCCGGTGGTGCCGAGCTCGGCCTCCGCCTCGGCCACGGCCGCGGAGAGCTCGGTGGAGGAGTCGACACGGCTCTTGTCGACGTCCGGTACGTTGACCAGGACCTGCGGAAGCCGCTCCATGACAGCCGCCAGCTCGGCCAGTGAGCGGCCGCTGGCGGCGACGCGGGCCGCCAGCATGAGGCCGGTGAGCGTGCCGTCGCCGGTGGTGGCGTGATCCAGGATGATCACGTGGCCGGACTGCTCGCCGCCGAGCGCGTAGCCGTGCTCCTTCATCGACTCCAGCACGTAGCGGTCGCCGACGGCGGTCTCCACCAGGTCGATGCCCTCGCGCTCCATGGCGAGCTTGAAGCCCAGGTTGGACATGACGGTGCCGACGACGGTGTTCTTCCGCAGCCGGTCCGCCTCGCGCATGGTGAGGGCCAGTACGGCCAGGATCTGGTCGCCGTCGACCTCGTTGCCCTCGTGGTCCACGGCCAGGCAGCGATCGGCGTCGCCGTCGTGGGCGATGCCGAGGTGTGCGCCGTGGTCGATGACGGCGGCCTTGAGCACGTCCAGGTGGGTGGAGCCGCAGCCGTCGTTGATGTTCAGGCCGTCCGGCTGGGCGCCGATGGTCACCACCTCGGCGCCGGCCCGGGCGAAGGCCTCGGGCGAGACGCGGGCCGCGGCTCCGTGGGCCTCGTCCAGGACGATCTTCAGGCCGTCCAGGCGGTTGGGCAGGACAGCGATCAGGTGGGCCACGTACTGGTCGAAGCCCTCGTCGTACTCCCGCACACGGCCCACTCCGGCGCCGGTGGGGCGGGTCCAGGGGGCGCCGGTGCGGTGCTCCTCGTAGACGGACTCGATGCGGTCCTCGAGTTCGTCGGCGAGCTTGTGTCCGCCGCGGGCGAAGAACTTCACGCCGTTGTCGGGCATCGGGTTGTGGCTGGCGGACAGCATGACGCCCAGGTCCGCGCCGAGCGCGCCGGTGAGGTAGGCCACGGCCGGGGTCGGCAGCACGCCCACCCGCAGCACGTCGACGCCGGCGCTGGCGAGCCCGGCCACCACGGCGGCCTCCAGGAACTCTCCGGACGCGCGCGGATCCCGTCCCACCACGGCCACCGGCCTGTGGCCCTCGAACGTCCCCGCCTCAGCGAGCACGTGCGCCGCCGCGACCGACAGGCCGAGCGCGAGCTCGGCCGTCAGATCCGCGTTCGCGACACCGCGCACACCATCCGTACCGAAGAGTCGTCCCACGTCTTTCCTCCGAGATGTTGCCGTGCTCACGCCCCGTACCCGTCGGGCGTTCATCCGGTTATACGCCTGTGTCCCCCGGAATGCGTACGCCCCGGACGCACAACGTGCCTCCGGGGCGTATCTGCAGCGCAGCGCGCGTGATGCTTAGCGCTTGCTGTACTGCGGCGCCTTGCGGGCCTTCTTCAGACCGGCCTTCTTGCGCTCGATCTCGCGAGCGTCGCGGGTCAGGAAGCCGGCCTTCTTGAGCGGGCCGCGGTTGTTGTCGACGTCCGCCTCGTTCAGCGCACGGGCGACGCCCAGGCGCAGCGCACCGGCCTGGCCGGAGATGCCGCCGCCGTTGATGCGGGCGATGACGTCGTAACGGCCGTCGAGCTCAAGGATCTTGAACGGCTCGTTGACCTCCTGCTGGTGCACCTTGTTGGGGAAGTACTCCTCAAGGGTGCGACCGTTGATCGTCCACTTGCCGGAGCCCGGAATGATCCGGACACGGGCGACGGACTCCTTGCGGCGGCCCGTCCCGGCGGCCGGCTGGGGCTCGCCGAAGCGGGAGGCGAGGGATTCGGAGGTGTACTCCTCCGGGATCTCGATGGTCTCCACGATCTCGCCGTCTTCGACGAGAGGGGTCTCGGGGGTGGTCTCGGCCACGATGCTCCTCAGATGCTTTCTGTGTCGGTGGTGGCCGGGACTAGCCCTGCGCGACCTGGCTGATCTCGAACGGAACCGGCTGCTGGGCGCCGTGCGGGTGCTCGGCACCCGCGTACACCTTCAGCTTGGAGAGCATCTGGCGGCCCAGGCTGTTCTTGGGCAGCATGCCCTTGACGGCCTTCTCGATGGCCTTCTCGGGGTTCTTGTCGAGCAGCTCGTCGTAGCGGACGGAACGCAGACCGCCCGGGAAGCCGGAGTGGCGGTAGGCCAGCTTCTGCTGCTTCTTGTTGCCGGAGAGGTGCACCTTGTCGGCGTTGATGATGATGACGAAGTCACCGGTGTCAACGTGGGGCGCATAGATCGGCTTGTGCTTGCCCCTCAGGAGGGACGCGGCCTGGGACGCCAGACGGCCCAGGACGACGTCCTGCGCGTCAATGACGTGCCACTGGCGCTGGACATCGCCGGGCTTGGGGCTGAACGTACGCACGGTCGTAGCCTTCGCTTCTTCAGTGAGTGGGTCCTGACAAGGCCACCCGGACGATCACGACAGCCCTGTCGCCCTGCGGCGACGCATACCGCGGGGCGAACGCTGGTCATCGGCCCGGTGGACCGGCGTAGCGGCCTCTCACGTGAGAACGAGCAAGCCAATACGCATAACGAACCTGCAGAATACCCGCGCCTGCCCGTTCGGGTCAAAACAGCCGGTGCGGGGGGCGCGCCCGCAACCCGCCGCCCCGCCCGTGCACCCGTCCGGCGGACCCCGGTCACCGCTCCCGCACGACCCGCGTCTCCTCCCACACCGGCTCCGGCACCTCGCGCACGAGCCCGTCCGCGCCGAAGAGCAGGTACCGGTCGAAGCTGCGGGCGAACCACCGGTCGTGCGTGACCGCCAGCACCGTCCCGTCGAACGCCTCCAGGCCCTCCTGCAGGGCCTCCGCCGACTCCAGGTCCAGGTTGTCGGTCGGCTCGTCCAGCAGCAGCGCCGTCGCCCCGGCCAGCTCCAGCAGCAGGATCTGGAAGCGTGCCTGCTGGCCGCCCGAGAGCTGGTCGAAGCGCTGGTCGCCCTGCCGGTCGAGCTCGTAGCGCCGCAGGGCGGACATCGCCTTGCCCCGGTCGCGGGCGTGTTCGGTCCACAGGATGTCGACGAGGGTGCGCCCCATCAGCTCCGGGTGCGCGTGCGTCTGCGCGAAGTGCCCGGGCACGACCCGCGCGCCCAGCTTCCACTGCCCGGTGTGCCGTACGCCGGGGTCGCCGGCCAGCAGCCGCAGGAAGTGCGACTTGCCCGAGCCGTTGGAGCCGAGGACGGCCACCCGCTCCCCGTAGAAGACCTCCAGGTCGAACGGCTTCATCAGCCCGGTCAGCTCCAGCCGCGCGCAGGTGACGGCGCGCAGGCCGGTACGCCCGCCGGACAGCCGCATACGGATGTCCTGCTCGCGCGGCGGCTCCTGCGGCGGCCCCGCCTCCTCGAACTTCCGCAGCCGGGTCTGCGCGGCCCGGTAGCGGGAGGCCATGTCGGGGCTGATCGCGGCCTGCTGACGGAGCGTCAGCACCAGTTTCTTCAGCCGGGCGTGCTCCTCGTCCCAGCGCCGGCGCAGCTCCTCGAAGCGGGCGAAGCGTTCGCGGCGCGCCTCGTGGTACGTGGCGAAGCCGCCGCCGTGCACCCACACGTCCGAGCCGGCCGGTCCCGGCTCCACGCTGACGATCTTCTCGGCCGATCGGGCCAGCAGCTCCCGGTCGTGCGAGACGAACAGCACCGTCTTCCGGGTCTGCCGCAGCTGCTCCTCCAGCCAGCGCTTGCCGGGGACGTCGAGGTAGTTGTCCGGTTCGTCCAGCAGCAGCACCTGGTCGGTACCGCGCAGCAGCGCCTCCAGCACCAGCCGCTTCTGCTCGCCGCCCGACAGCGTCCGCACCTCGCGCCACTGGGCCCGCTCGTACGGGACGCCCAGCGCGGCCATGGTGCACATGTCCCAGACCGTCTCGGCCTCGTAGCCGCGGGCCTCCGCCCAGTCGCTGAGCGCCTGCGCGTACGCCAGCTGGGCGGCCTCGTCGTCCTGCGCCATGATCTCCAGCTCGGCGGCGTCGACGGCCGCCGCGGCCTCGCGGATCCGCGGCGGCGCCACGGACACCAGGAGGTCACGCACCGTACGGTCGTCCCGCACCGAGCCGACGAACTGCGGCATGACCCCCAGCCCGCCGCTCACCGTGACCGTGCCGCCGTGCGGCTTCAACTCACCGGCGATCAACCGCAGGAGGGTCGTCTTGCCGGCGCCGTTCGCTCCGACGAGGGCCACCGCGGCGCCCTCGCCCACCCGGAACGAGACGTCGCCCAGCAACACCCGGCCGTCCGGCAGGTAGTACTCCAGATGTGCAACGTCCACATGTCCCATGGGGGCGATTCTCGTAGCCCGCTCGCCCGCCGCCAAACCGGTTTTCTCCTCTATAGAATCCGCGCCATGACTGACGGGCCGCAGCAGCCGTACAACCCGAACGAGGGATGGACCGCACCGCCGGGACAGCAAGGCGTCCCGAGCACCCCCGGGGAGCAGCGCCAGGTGCTCCGCGGCCAGATCGTCGGCGGGCCCGACCACCAGCCCCAGCAGCCCGCCTGGACGCCGCCCGCCGGCTGGGCGCCCCCGCAGCCCGGCCAGGGCACCCGGGGCCCCTCGCAGGCGCCCTACGCGCCGCACGCCGCCGAGGAGCCGGACTGGTCGGCGCTCGCCGCCGAGGCGGAGGCCGGCGTCAGACGCCGCCGGACGCTCCTCATAGGCGGCGGCGTCCTGGCCGCCGCGGCCGTCGCCGGAATCGTCGCGGTCGCCGTGGCGAACTCCGGCAGCGGCCCCGCTCCCTCCCCCACCGCGACCGCCTCGGCTCCCCCCTCCGACGTCGCGCTGCCGCCCGAGCCCTCCTTCTCCGAGGTCTCCCCCGGCCCGACCTACGGCCCCCTCGACTTCCTCTCCACCGCCGCCAGGGACACCGCCCCGCTCGGTGTGGACACCCTCTTCCCCGGCAGGAAGCTGGACTACTCCGGCGGCCGCTCCTACGTGAAGACCGCCGCGAAGGAGAACGGCGACTGCGCCGACGCCGCGACCGACCCGCTGGCCGCCGCCCTCACCCGAGGCGGCTGCACCCGCATGATGCGCGTGACGTACACCCGTGGCGGCTCCGCGGTCACCGTCGGCGTGGCCGTGTTCAAGGACGCGGCGTCCGCGAGGAAGGTGGCGAGGACCAACAGGTTCGTGCGCCCGCTGAACGGCGGCGGTGTCCCCGACTTCTGTCACGGCGTCAGGTGCTGGTCCAAGTCCGGCGCCGTGGGCCGCTACGCGTACTTCACCATCTCGGGGCCCAGGAGCGGCGCGGCGGCCACCGCCTCCGACACCGCCTCCCGCCAGGCGGGCCAGGACGGCTTCAACTACGCCTTCAACCGCATCGTGCAGCGCGGCAAGGACCAGGCCGACGCCGCGACGGCCTCCGAAGCCGGCTGACCCCAGCCGCCGCGACCGCCGGCACGACCGCCCCAGGAACGCGGCCGACGCCCCACCCGCCTGCCCCGCACCGCCAGGGGCGGAAACACGACCCGTACGCCCGCCGCCGCCCGCCACGTCGAGCCCTCGAGCGAGGCCCGCCAGAGCGCCCCGCACACGGCAGGAAGGCGAGAGCCCGTACCGCCCCGCGCGGTACGGGCGCCCCGGCGCGCCCGCTCCCCGACAGGCGACGGCACCGGCCCGCCGCCGCAGGAGGGCTCAAGGAACCCTTCCGCCGCGACCGCAGGCACGACCGGCGCCCGGGTGCCACCCCGCGCGACACCGGTGTGACCGTGGCCGCACATCGGCAAGGGGAACCCGTCGGCAAGGCGCACCTGTCGGCGAGGCGCACCCCGGCCCGGGGCCCAGGGACCGGCGGCCCCGCCCCTCACAGGCGCGGCAGCGGCAGGGTGCGCATGTTGCGGGCCTCTCGGCTCCGCGCGGCCAGCAGTTCGTCCGCCGGGTAGCCGACCTCCTCCAGGGTCAGCCCGTGCGGCCGCACCACGTTGACCGCCGAGTGCCGCACCCGTCCGGCCAGCACCTCCCCGGGGAAGCCGACCGGCCGGTGCCCGTCACCGACCAGCAGCATCGCCCCGACCAGGGCGCGCACCATGTTGTGGCAGAAGGCGTCCGCGCGTACGGTCGCCACGGCCAGCCCGGAGGCATCCCGCTCCCAGTGCAGCTCCAGGAGAGTGCGGATGGTCGTCGCGCCCTCCCGCTTCTTGCAGTAGGCCGCGAAGTCGTGTTCCCCGAGCAGCTTGCGCGCCGCCTCGTTCATGAGGTCGACGTCCACCGGCCGGTCGTGCCACAGCACGTGCCCCCGCAGCAGCGGGTCGACCCCGCCCTGGTGGTCGCCGACCCGGTAGGCGTAGCGGCGCCAGATCGCGGAGAAGCGCGCGTTGAAGCCGGCCGGGGCCCGCGAGACCCGCCACACCCGTACGTCCCACGGCAGGCGTCCGGCCAGCCGGCGCAGCAGCTTGCCGCCCTCCCGCTCCCAGACGTCCTCCGGCAGGTCGACGTGCGCGACCTGTCCGCGGGCGTGCACCCCCGCGTCCGTACGCCCGGCGACGGTCAGCTCGACCGGATCGGGCAGCCGCAGCACCGTCTGCAGGGCGGACTCCAGCTCACCCTGCACGGTCCGCCTGCTGCGCTGCTTCGCCCACCCGGAGAACTCGGCCCCGTCGTAGGCCAGGTCCAGCCGCACCCGGACGTACCCGGGCTCCACCTCATCGCTCGCCACACTCACCCGCAGATCCTCTCAAACACGCGGACGGGCCCGCCCCCAGCGATCTGGGGGCGGGCCCGTCCGGTCGGGACGTCAGGCGTCCTTGGACTCCTCGGCCGGAGCCTCGGTGGCCTCGACCTCGTCCTCGGCCGGAGCCTCGGTCTTGGCCTCGGCCTCCTTGACCGCGCGCTTGGTCGCGGCCTCCGCCTCGCCCGTGGCCTGCTGGGCCACGGTCAGCGCCTCCACCAGCTCGATGACGGCCATCGGCGCGTTGTCGCCGCGACGGTTGCCGATCTTGGTGATGCGGGTGTAACCACCCGGGCGGTTCTCGTACCGCGGGGCGATCTCGGTGAAGAGCGTGTGGACGATGCCCTTGTCCGTGATCGTCTGCAGCACCAGGCGACGGTTGTGGATGTCGCCCTTCTTCGCCTTGGTGATCAGGCGCTCCGCGACCGGACGCAGACGGCGCGCCTTGGCCTCGGTGGTGGTGATGCGACCGTGCTCGAACAGCGACTTCGCGAGGTTCGCGAGAAGCAGACGCTCGTGCGCGGCGCTGCCGCCCAGACGGGCACCCTTGGCGGGCTTCGGCATGGTGTTTCTCCTCAGATCTGCACCGGCCGTGTCAGGTACCGGTGTCAGGACCCCCCGGGCGGTCGCCCGGGGGCAGTCGGATCAGTACTGCTCGGTCTCGACGAAGCCGGCGTCGGCGTCGTCGTCCGCACCGAAGGTGTCGGCCGCGGAGGTCGGGTCGAATCCGGGCGGGCTGTCCTTCAGGGCCAGGCCCATGCCGGAGAGCTTCGCCTTGACCTCGTCGATCGACTTCGCACCGAAGTTGCGGATGTCGAGCAGGTCGGCCTCGGAGCGCGCCACGAGCTCACCCACGGAGTGGATGCCCTCGCGCTTGAGGCAGTTGTAGGAACGGACGGTGAGCTCGAGCTCCTCGATCGGCAGCGCGAGGTCCGCCGCCAGGGCGGCGTCCGTCGGGGACGGGCCCATGTCGATGCCCTCGGCGTCGACGTTCAGCTCGCGGGCGAGACCGAACAGCTCGACCAGGGTCTTGCCGGCCGAGGCCACGGCGTCACGGGGACGCATCGCCTGCTTGGTCTCGACGTCGACGACCAGCTTGTCGAAGTCGGTGCGCTGCTCGACACGGGTCGCCTCGACCTTGTAGCTGACCTTGAGCACCGGGCTGTAGATGGAGTCGACCGGGATCCGGCCGATCTCCTGGCCCTGCTGCTTGTTCTGGACCGCGGAGACGTAGCCGCGACCGCGCTCGACGGTCAGCTCCATCTCCAGCTTGCCCTTGCCGTTGAGCGTGGCGAGGACCAGGTCGGGGTTGTGCACCTCGACACCGGCCGGGGGCGCGATGTCGGCGGCGGTGACCACACCCGGGCCCTGCTTGCGCAGGTACATCACGACCGGCTCGTCGTGCTCCGAGGAGACGACCAGGGACTTGATGTTGAGGATGAGGTCGGTGACGTCCTCCTTGACACCCGGCACGGTGGTGAACTCGTGCAGGACGCCGTCGATCCGGATCGAGGTGACGGCGGCACCCGGGATCGAGGAGAGGAGCGTGCGGCGGAGCGAGTTGCCGAGGGTGTAGCCGAAGCCCGGCTCCAGCGGCTCGATCACGAACCGGGAGCGGAACTCGTCGACGACCTCTTCGGTCAGCGAGGGGCGCTGAGCGATCAGCATGGGGTATTGCCTCCAGTCTTCGGCACCCACTATTTGATGCCGAGCCTTCAAGGATACGGGCGGCCCGGCACGAAGTGTGCCGCGCCGCCCGGAACCGTGAGCCCTGCTACTTCGAGTAGAGCTCGACGATCAGCTGCTCCTGCACCTGGGTGTCGATCACCGGGCGCTCGGGCAGGTTGTGCACGAGGATCCGCAGACGCGAGGGGATCGCCTCCAGCCAGGCCGGGACGGTCCTCTCGCCGGCCTCCCCCTGAGCCACCTGGAAGGGGGTCAGGCTACGGGAGGACTCGCGGACCTCGACGATGTCGTTCGCGGCGACACGGGCCGACGGGATGTCGGTCTTGACGCCGTTCACGATGAAGTGGCCGTGACGGACCAGCTGCCGCGCATGATCACGCGACTTGGCGAAGCCCGCCCGGTAGACCACGTTGTCCAGCCGGGACTCGAGGATGCGGAGCAGGTTCTCACCGGTCTTGCCGGTCCTGCGGTTCGCCTCGTCGTAGTACCCGCGGAACTGCTTCTCAAGGACACCGTAGATGCGCGCGCACTTCTGCTTCTCACGCATCTGCAACAGGTACTCGCTGTCCTTGGTGCGCCCGCGTCCGTGCTCACCCGGGGGGTAAGGACGGATCTCGATCGGGCACTTCGCGCTCTCGCACTTGCTCCCCTTGAGGAAGAGCTTCTGCTTCTCCCGACGGCAACGCTTGCAGTCGGCCCCGGTGTAACGCGCCATTCCTGTTTTTCTCCTACCTGCTCAGCGGGATGCTGATCAGACGCGCCGGCGCTTCGGCGGGCGGCATCCGTTGTGCGGGGTCGGAGTGACGTCCTGGATCGAGCCGACCTCGAGGCCGGTGGCCTGGAGGGAGCGGATCGCGGTCTCGCGGCCGGAGCCGGGGCCCTTGACGAACACATCGACCTTGCGCATGCCGTGCTCCTGCGCGCGACGGGCGGCCGACTCGGCGGCCATCTGCGCGGCGAACGGAGTCGACTTGCGCGAGCCCTTGAAGCCGACGTGGCCGGCGGAGGCCCAGGAGATCACGTTGCCGGACGGGTCCGTGATCGAAACGATGGTGTTGTTGAACGTGCTCTTGATGTGGGCGTGCCCATGAGCGACGTTCTTCTTCTCCTTGCGGCGCACCTTCTTGGCGCCGGCCTGACGGCCCTTCGGAGGCATATGTTGTTACTCCCGGTGGAGGTGGTCGGTCCTACAGCGAAGACCGCTGACGAGCGTCCGCTGAGGACTACTTCTTGCCCGGCTTCTTCTTGCCGGCGATGGCGCGACGCGGGCCCTTGCGGGTGCGGGCGTTGGTGTGGGTCCGCTGGCCGTGGACCGGCAGACCGCGGCGGTGGCGCAGACCCTGGTAGCTGCCGATCTCGACCTTGCGACGGATGTCCGCCTGGATCTCGCGACGGAGGTCACCCTCGGTCTTGATGTTGGCGTCCACGTACTCGCGGATCTTGACCAGGTCCTCTTCGTCCAGGTCGCGGACCCGGGTGTTCGGGTTCACGCCCGTGGCGGCGAGGGTCTCCTTGGCCAAGGTGCGGCCGATGCCGAAGACGTAGGTGAGGGCGACCTCCACACGCTTCTCGCGCGGGATGTCGACACCTGAAACGCGTGCCATTCAATGGCTCCTGTCGGTGTCCGGGGGTCTTCCGCAGCACCGTTCCTGACCGCCGTACGAGGTACGGATCAGGTCTCCGGCCCCCGCCGGAGGTGCCGTCAGCCGGAGCGTTCCGACCGGACGGGTGCTGCGTATGTACATGTGTTGCTCGCGTCGCGCGAAGAACTGCGAGGTGCAGGTCGGCGTGCGTCAGCCCTGGCGCTGCTTGTGGCGCAGGTTGTCGCAGATGACCATGACCCGGCCGTGACGGCGGATCACCTTGCACTTGTCGCAGATCTTCTTGACGCTCGGCTTGACCTTCATGGAATCAGGTTCTCCGGGTCGTGAGATCTACTTGTAGCGGTAGACGATCCGTCCGCGCGTGAGGTCGTAGGGGGACAACTCCACAACGACCCGGTCATCGGGAAGGATGCGGATGTAGTGCATACGCATCTTGCCACTGATGTGCGCGAGGACCTTGTGACCGTTCTGCAGCTCCACCTTGAACATAGCGTTCGGCAGAGACTCGATCACGGTGCCCTCGATTTCGATGGCGCCTTGCTTCTTGGCCATGTCCTGCTTTCGGGATCGGCTACCTTGATCGACTGCGGGCATGCCCAAAGGCACACGCGAGCCGACGTGACAGTCTACGTCAGCCGTTCCTGAAAGACGAATCCGGGGTGTATGCCCGCGAAGGATGATCGCTAACCGGCCGCAGGGGGGCGCTCAGGCGAGCGGGTCCGGCGCGGCCGTGATCCCGTACTCCGCCAGCTTGGCCCTGCCGCCGTCGCGGGCGGTGAGGACCAGCGGGCCCTCCTCGGTGAGCGCGACGGAGTGCTCCCAGTGGGAGGACCAGGTGCCGTCGTCGGTCTTGACCGTCCACTCGTCGGCGAGGACGTGGGTGCGCGGGGTCCCCAGGCTCACCATCGGCTCGATGGCCAGGCACATCCCGGGCACCAGGCGCGGGCCCTTGCCGCGCTTGCGCGCGACGTAGTTCAGCAGGTGCGGCTCCATGTGCATCTGCGAACCGATGCCGTGGCCGCCGTACTCCTCGATGATCCCGTACTTGCCACCGCCGGGCCTGGGCTGCCGGCGGATGTACGTCTCGACGGCGCGGGAGATGTCGACCAGCCGGTCGCCCTTGCGGAAGGCCGCGATGCCCGCCCACATGGACTCCTCGGTCACCCGGCTGAGTTCCACGAGCTCCGGCGCGTGACCGCTGCCCACGAAGGCGGTGAAGGCGGCGTCGCCGTGCCAGCCGTCGACGATGGCACCGCAGTCGATCGAGATGATGTCGCCGTCCTTCAGGACGGTCGCCGTGTCCGGGATGCCGTGGACGACCACGTCGTTCACCGAGGTGCAGATGGTCGCGGGGAAACCGCCGTAGCCCAGGAAGTTCGGCTTCGCGCCGTGGTCGGCGAGGACCTTGCGGGCCACGTCGTCCAGATCCTTGGTGGTGGCCCCGGGGACGGCAGCCTCACGGGTGGCCTCGTGGATCGCGGCCACGACCAGGCCCGCCGCACGCATCCTCGCGATCTGCTCGGGGGTCTTGATCTCCAGCATCGGTCCTGGCCTTCCTTCGTCCCACCGGATAGCTCAACGTTACGGCCGCGGGGTCCTCGGGGACACCGCGGCCGCAACGGTCACGCATGTGTTCAGGCGGCGCTGTCGCCGGTGTCCTTCTTGTCGTGCAGCGCGTCCATCGCCCGCTTGGTCACCTCGGCGACCTTGCCCAGGGCCGAGATGGTGCGCACCAGGCCCTGCTGCTTGTAGTAGTCGATGATCGGCTCGGTCTTGCTGTGGTACTCCTCCAGCCGGACCCGCACCTTCTCCTCGGTGTCGTCCGACCGCTGGTACAGCTCGCCGCCGCACTCGTCGCACACGCCCTCGGCCGCCGGAGGGTTGTAGACCACGTGGAAGACGTGGCTGCCGTTCTTGCGGCACAGCCGGCGACCGGCGATCCGCTTGACGACCTCCTCCTCGGGGACCTCGAGGTCCAGCACCGCGTCCAGCGCGATGCCGTTCTCGGCGAGGATCTTGTCGAGCGCCTGGGCCTGTCCCACGTTCCGCGGGAAGCCGTCGAGGAGGAAGCCCTTGCCGGCGTCCGGCAGCACCATCCGCTCCCTGGCCATCCCGATGGTGATCTCGTCGGGCACCAGCCGGCCGGCGTCCATGTACTCCTGCGCCTTGCGGCCCAGCTCCGTGCCCTGGCTGATGTTCGCCCGGAAGAGGTCGCCCGTGGAGATGTGCGGGATCGACAGGTTCCTGGCAAGGTACGCGGCCTGCGTACCCTTGCCGGCTCCGGGAGGCCCGACGAGGACGATGCGCATCAGCGGAGGAACCCTTCGTAGTTACGCTGCTGAAGCTGGCTCTCGATCTGCTTCACGGTCTCCAGGCCGACACCCACGATGATCAGGATGCTCGTCCCGCCGAACGGGAAGTTCTGGTTCGCGTTGAACAGCACCAGCGCCACAGTGGGCACCAGGGCGATCAGACCCAGGTACATCGCGCCCGGCCACGTGATGCGGTTGAGCACGTAGCTGAGGTACTCCGCGGTGGGACGACCAGCCCGGATGCCCGGGATGAACCCACCATACTTCTTCATGTTGTCCGCGACTTCCTCGGGGTTGAACGAGATGGCCACGTAGAAGAACGCGAAGAAGACGATCAGCAGGAAGTACGTGGTGATGTAGATCGGGTGGTCGCCCTTGACCAGGTTGTCCCTGACCCAGTTTGCCCAGGTAGAGGTGGATCCACTGAACTGGACGACCAGTGACGGGATGTACAGGAGCGATGACGCGAAGATGACGGGGATCACACCCGCCTGGTTCACCTTGAGCGGGATGTAGGTGGATGTTCCACCGTACGAACGACGCCCGATCATGCGCTTGGCGTACTGCACGGGGATGCGGCGCTGCGCCTGCTCGACGAACACGACGAGGGCGACCATGGCCAGACCCACCAGGATGACGGCCCCGAACTCGACCCATCCGCCCGCGATGTTCCCGGACTTCTTGATCGCCCAGAGAGCGCCGGGGAAGCCGGCGGCGATCGACAGGAACATCAGGATCGACATGCCGTTGCCGATGCCGCGGTCGGTGATCAGCTCGCCGAGCCACATGATGAGGGCGGTGCCCGCGGTCATCGTGATGACCATCGTGATCGTGGTGAAGATCGACTGGTTGGGGACGATGTTGAAGCGCTCGGGGCACTGCTGGAAGAGGCTGCCGGAGCGGGCCGTGGCCACCAGGCCGGTGCCCTGCAGCACCGCGAGCGCCACGGTGAGGTAGCGCGTGTACTGCGTGATCTTGGTCTGGCCCGCCTGGCCCTCCTTCTTGAGGGCTTCCAGGCGCGGGATGACCACGGTGAGCAGCTGCAGGATGATGCTCGCGGTGATGTACGGCATGATGCCGAGCGCGAAGATCGTGAGCTGCAGAAGCGCGCCGCCGCTGAAAAGGTTCACCAGGCCGAACAGGCCCTGGTTCCCCCCGACCGCCTTGATGCAGGAGTTGACCACCTGGTAGTCGACCCCCGGGATCGGGATATGGGCTCCCAGCCGGAACAGCACCATGATGGCCAGCGTGAACAGCAGCTTCTTGCGCAGGTCGGGCGTCCTGAACGCCCGGGCGAACGCGGTGAGCACGGTGCCTCCTGCGCCCCCCGCTTCTTGGGCGGGAGGTGACGGTGTTGAAAGCTACGAATGGTGGAACTGCAGAACGAAGGGGTTTGCCTGACCCGCGTCAGCACACAGACTCCGCAAGCCAGCCCGGCCCACCTTACCGGCGAGCATCCGTCCCCGGAATGACCAACCGGGGATGCCCCGCACGAAAGTGCGGAACATCCCCGGCTGGATGTGGCATCACACTCAGACGAGCTCGGTGACCGAGCCGCCCGCGGCGGTGATCTTCTCCCTGGCGGAGCCGGAGACCGCGTCGACGGTCACCTGCAGCGCCACGGAGACCTCGCCGGTGCCCAGCACCTTGACGAGCTGGTTCTTCCGCACGGCACCCTTGGCGACCAGGTCGGCCACCGTGACCTCGCCACCCTCGGGGTAGAGCGCGGCCAGCTTGTCCAGGTTCACGACCTGGAACTCGGTGCGGAACGGGTTCTTGAAGCCCTTGAGCTTCGGCAGGCGCATGTGGAGGGGCATCTGCCCGCCCTCGAAGCGCGCCGGAACCTGGTAGCGGGCCTTCGTGCCCTTGGTACCACGACCGGCCGTCTTGCCCTTGGAGGCCTCACCGCGACCGACACGGGTCTTGGCGGTCTTGGCGCCCGGGGCCGGACGGAGGTTGTGGACCTTCAGCGGAGACTGCTCTCCCATGTCAGTCGACCTCCTCGACCGTGACGAGGTGGCGGACGGTGTGGACCATGCCGCGGATCTCCGGGCGGTCCTCCTTGACCACGACGTCGTTCAGCCGCTTCAGGCCGAGCGAACGCAGGGTGTCACGGTGGTTCTGCTTGCTGCCGATGTAGGACTTGACCTGCGTGACCTTGAGGCGAGCCATTACGCACCCACCCCAGCCCGCGCCCGGAGCAGAGCCGCCGGGGCCACGTCCTCGAGCGGCAGACCACGACGGGCGGCGATCTCCTCGGGCCGCTGCAGGCCCTTCAGAGCCTCCACCGTGGCGTGCACGATGTTGATCGCGTTGTCGGAGCCGAGCGACTTCGACAGCACGTCGTGGATGCCGGCGCACTCCAGGACGGCGCGCACCGGACCACCGGCGATCACACCCGTACCCGGGGAAGCCGGCTTGAGCAGGACGACGCCCGCGGCCTTCTCGCCCTGGATCGGGTGGGGGATGGTGCCCTGGATACGGGGGACCTTGAAGAAGTGCTTCTTGGCCTCCTCAACACCCTTGGCGATGGCGGCCGGCACCTCCTTGGCCTTGCCGTAACCGACACCCACGGTGCCGTCACCGTCGCCCACCACGACCAGCGCGGTGAAGCTGAAGCGACGACCACCCTTCACAACCTTGGCGACGCGGTTGATCGCGACGACGCGCTCAACGTACGCGGTCTTCTCGGCGGCAGCTGCGCCGCCGTCACGGCCCTTCCGGTCCCGCCGCTCGCCGCCACCGGCACCGCCACCGCGGCGCTGGGGTCCAGCCATTGGATTACCTCTCTCTGTTTCCGCTAGCTACGGAACCGGCTCAGAAACCGAGCCCGGCTTCGCGGGCGGCGTCGGCAAGGGCGGCGATGCGCCCGGCGTACCGGTTGCCACCACGGTCGAACACGACGGTCCCGACACCGGCCGCCTTGGCGCGCTCGGCGACCAGCTGGCCGACCTTCTTGGCCTGCTCGGTCTTGTCACCCTCGACGCCTCGGATGGAGGTGTCCAGGTGCGACGCCGAGGCCAGGGTGTGGCCCTTGAGGTCGTCGATGACCTGCGCCGTGATGCCCCGGTTGGAACGGGTCACGACCAGGCGCGGACGCTCCTCGGTGCCCGAGATGCGCTTGCGGACGCGGATGTGGCGACGCTTCTTGGCAGCGCCCTTGTAGGCGTCGCCCTTGGCGATCTTCACGCCGTATGCCATGGCTACTTACCAGCCTTTCCGACCTTGCGGCGGATGACTTCGCCCTCGTACTTGACGCCCTTGGCCTTGTACGGGTCGGGCTTCCGCAGCTTGCGGATGTTCGCGGCGACCTCGCCGACCTTCTGCTTGTCGATGCCCTCGACCGAGAACTTGGTGGGGCTCTCGACCTTGAAGGAGATGCCCTCGGGGGCCTCGACCAGGATCGGGTGGCTGTAACCCAGGGCGAACTCCAGGTTGGAGCCCTTCGCCTGGACGCGGTAGCCGACACCGCTGATCTCGAGCTTCTTCACGTAGCCCGCGGTCACGCCGGTGATCATGTTCGCCACCAGCGTGCGGGACAGGCCGTGCAGGGCCTTGTTCTGACGCTCGTCGTTCGGACGGGACACCTGCAGGGTGCCGTCCTCGCTCTTGACGATGTCGATCGGCGCGGCAACGGTGTGGGTCAGGGAACCCTTGGGGCCCTTCACCGAGACCGTCCGGCCATCGATGGTGACGTCCACGCCGGCGGGAACCGGGATGGGCAGCCGTCCAATACGCGACATGGCTATACCTCCGTTTCCCGACTACCAGACGTAGGCGAGGACTTCCCCACCCACGCCCTTCTTGTTTGCCTGCTTGTCGGTGAGGAGCCCGTGGGAGGTGGAGATGATCGCCACGCCCAGGCCGCCGAGCACCTTCGGCAGGTTGGTGGACTTTGCGTAGACCCGCAGACCGGGCTTGCTGATGCGCTTGATGCCGGCGATCGAGCGCTCGCGGTTCGGACCGAACTTGAGGTCGATGGTGAGGTTCTTGCCGACCTCGGCGTCCTCGACCTTCCAGCCCTGGATGTAACCCTCCTGCTGGAGGATCTCCGCGATGTGCGACTTGATCTTGCTGAACGGCATGGTGACCTCGTCGTGGTACGCGGAGTTCGCGTTCCGCAGACGCGTCAGCATGTCTGCGATCGGGTCAGTCATGGTCATGTGATGGCCTTAGGCCTCTCTCGCCGGGGTTTCCTATATGCGCCATCCCTCTCCCCCATGAGGCTGGGGACGGGTGCGGCGCGGGGACCTACGGCGTAGTAAGACGGTCATGGGCGGCGGGCGCCCAACCCTTCTACCTTACGGTATGCAGGGCTGGGCTCCCGCCACTCATCTGCTTACCGAGAGCCCTGGTGATTACCAGGAGCTCTTGGTCACGCCCGGCAGCTCACCGCGGTGCGCCATCTCACGAAGGCACACGCGGCACAGGCCGAACTTGCGGTACACGGAATGCGGACGGCCGCAGCGCTGGCAGCGCGTGTAGGAACGCACGCCGAACTTGGGCTTGCGGGCGGCCTTCGCGATAAGAGCCTTCTTCGCCACGGCTCACGCCTCCTTGAACGGGAAGCCGAGGTGACGAAGGAGCGCGCGGCCCTCAGCGTCGTTGGTCGCCGTGGTCACCACGGTGATGTCCATACCCCGGGTGCGGTCGATCTTGTCCTGGTCGATCTCGTGGAACATGACCTGCTCCGTGAGACCGAAGGTGTAGTTGCCTCGGCCGTCGAACTGCTTCGGCGACAGACCGCGGAAGTCGCGAATGCGCGGGAGCGCGAGCGACAGCAGACGGTCCAGGAACTCCCACATGCGGTCACCGCGGAGGGTGACGTGGGCGCCGATCGGCTGACCCTCGCGCAGCTTGAACTGCGCGATGGACTTCCGGGCCTTGGTGACGGCCGGCTTCTGGCCGGTGATCGTGGTGAGGTCGCGGATCGCGCCCTCGATCAGCTTGGAGTCGCGAGCGGCGTCGCCCACACCCATGTTGACCACGATCTTGGTGAGACCGGGGATCTGCATGACGTTCTCGTACTGGAACTCGTCACGCATCTTGCCCGCGATCTCCTCGCGGTAGCGCGCCTTCAGACGCGGCGAAGTGGTGGCAGTCATCAGATGTCCTCACCGGTCCGCTTGGCAACGCGGATCTTGTTGCCCTCGTCGTCGAAGCGGTAGCCGACGCGGGTCACGACCTTCTTGCCGTCCTTCTCCACGACCAGCTGGACGTTGGACACGTGGACGGGCGCCTCGGTCGTGATGATGCCGCCGGTCTGCGAACCGCGCGCGGTCTGGCCGGCCTTGGTGTGCTTCTTGACCCGGTTGACACCCTCGACCAGGACACGGTCCTCAGCGGGGTAGGCCGCGATGACCTTGCCCTGCTTGCCCTTGTCCTTACCGGTGATGACCTGGACCAGGTCGCCCTTCTTGATCTTCATCGGTTACAGCACCTCCGGCGCGAGCGAGATGATCTTCATGAACTTCTTCTCGCGCAGCTCCCGGCCCACCGGGCCGAAGATACGGGTGCCACGGGGGTCACCGTCGTTCTTGAGAATGACGGCCGCGTTCTCGTCGAAGCGGATGTACGAACCGTCGGGACGGCGGCGCTCCTTGACGGTGCGCACGACGACCGCCTTGACGACGTCGCCCTTCTTCACGTTGCCACCGGGGATCGCGTCCTTGACGGTGGCGACGATGACGTCACCGATTCCCGCGTAGCGGCGACCGGAGCCACCGAGCACACGGATGCAAAGGATCTCCTTCGCGCCCGTGTTGTCGGCGACACGCAGTCGCGACTCCTGCTGGATCACGTCTATCTCCTGATCGTCTGCCGGTTCCCTCCGGGGCGGGCCCGGAGAGCCTGGCGGAACCGTCCTGCGGGCAGATCCCCGCAGGAATTACGTGCCGGCCGGGACCGGGCCGCGCGAACGGGTCGCGCGGCCCGGCCGGCCGAGCGGAATTACTTGGCCTTCTCGAGGATCTCGACGACGCGCCAGCGCTTGCTCGCGCTCAGCGGCCGGGTCTCCATGAGGAGGACGCGGTCGCCGACGCCCGCGGCGTTCTGCTCGTCGTGCGCCTTGAGCTTGTTGGTGCGGCGGATGACCTTGCCGTACAGGGCGTGCTTGACACGGTCCTCGACGGCGACCACAACGGTCTTGTCCATCTTGTCGCTGACCACGAGGCCCTCGCGGGTCTTGCGGTCGCCGCGCTGCTCGCTGCTCTCAGTCACATTCTTCTCGCTCATCAGGCGTTCTCCACCGTCTCGATGCCGAGCTCACGCTCACGCATGAGGGTGTAGATCCGGGCGATGTCCTTGCGGACAACCTTCAGCCGGGAGTTGTTCTCGAGCTGTCCGGTGGCCGCCTGGAAGCGGAGGTTGAACAGCTCCTCCTTGGCCTCACGCAGCTTGCCGACGAGTTCCTCGTCGCCCAGCTGACGCAGCTCGGTCGCCTTGGTACCGGCCGCCATTACAGCTCACCTGCCTCGCGCCGGACGATCCGGCACTTCATCGGAAGCTTGTGGGCGGCTCGGGTGAGCGCCTCACGCGCAACCTTCTCGTTCGGGAAGGACAGCTCGAACATCACCCGACCGGGCTTGACGTTCGCGACCCACCACTCCGGGGAACCCTTACCGGAACCCATGCGGGTCTCGGCCGGCTTCTTGGTGAGCGGGCGGTCCGGGTAGATGTTGATCCAGACCTTGCCACCACGGCGGATGTGACGGGTGATGGCGATACGAGCGGACTCGATCTGCCGGTTCGTCACGTATGCCGGGGTGACGGCCTGGATGCCGTACTCACCGAACGCGAGCTCGGTGCCACCCTTGGCCATGCCATCGCGCTTCGGGTGGTGCTGCTTACGGTGCTTGACCCGACGGGGGATCAGCATGGGGGTCAGGCCTCCGTTCCGGTGGTCTCCGCGGCCGGAGCCTCAGCGGTGGTCGCCTCGGCCTTGGGGGCCTGGGCGTCACCCTGGGGACGACGGCCACGGCCGCCGCGCTCGCCACCGCGGCGCTGCGGACGGTCGTTGCCACCACGGGCCGGGCGGTTGCCGGCGCGGGCGGCGGCGTTCTCGGCGCGGACCTCGGCGATGTTCTTGACGTCGCCCTTGTAGATCCAGACCTTCACACCGATACGGCCGAAGGTCGTACGGGCCTCGAAGAAGCCGTAGTCGACGTTGGCGCGCAGCGTGTGCAGCGGGACACGGCCCTCGCGGTAGAACTCCGAGCGGGACATCTCGGCGCCGCCGAGACGGCCACCGCACTGGATCTTGATGCCCTTGGCGCCGGCCTTCATCGTGCTCTGCATCGACTTGCGCATGGCACGACGGAAGGAGACGCGGGAGGACAGCTGCTCGGCGACGGCCTGGGCCACCAGCTGAGCGTCCGTCTCCGGGTTCTTGACCTCGAGGATGTTGAGCTGGACCTGCTTGCCGGTCAACTTCTCCAGGTCGCCGCGGATGCGGTCGGCCTCCGCGCCGCGACGGCCGATGACGATGCCCGGCCGGGCGGTGTGGATGTCGACGCGGACGCGGTCGCGGGTGCGCTCGATCTCCACCTTGGAGATGCCGGCCCGCTCCATGCCCTGCGTCATCATCCGGCGGATGGCGACGTCTTCCTTGACGTAGTCCTTGTACAGCTTGTCGGCGTACCAACGGGACTTGAAGTCCGTGGTGATGCCGAGCCGGAACCCGTGCGGGTTAACCTTCTGGCCCATTACCGGGTCCCTTCCTTGCTGCTGACGACCACGGTGATGTGGCTGGTCCGCTTGCGGATCCGGTAGGCGCGACCCTGCGCACGCGGACGGAACCGCTTCAGGGTCGGGCCCTCGTCCACGAACGCCTCGCTGATGTACAGCGACTCGGCATCGGTGTGGTCGTAGTTGTGCGCGGCGTTGGCAATGGCGCTGTCGAGCACCTTGCCCACCGGCACGCTCGCGGCCTGCGGGGCGAAACGCAGGACCGCCTGAGCCTCCGTGGCGCTCATGCCACGGATGAGGTCCACCACGCGGCGGGCCTTCATGGGCGTGACGCGGATGTACCGCGCCTGGGCCCTGGCTTCCATGGTTGTCCCTTCGGTGTCTGTCTGTGTCGTCACTGTTCCGCTCCGCAGGTCAGCGACGACGCGACTTGCGGTCGTCCTTCTCGTGGCCGCGGAAGGTGCGGGTCGGCGCGAACTCGCCGAGCTTGTGGCCGACCATCGACTCGGTGACAAACACCGGGACGTGCTTACGGCCGTCGTGCACCGCGATCGTGTGGCCCAGCATCGCCGGGGTGATCATCGAGCGGCGGGACCAGGTCTTGATGACGTTGTGGGTACCGGCCTCGTTCTGAACGTCCACCTTCTTGATCAGGTGGTCGTCGACGAAGGGCCCCTTCTTGAGACTGCGCGGCATCTAAACCCGCTCCTAGCGCTTCTTGTTCGTCTTGCGGCGGCGGACGATGTACTTGCTGCTGGCCTTCTTCGGCGAGCGAGTACGACCCTCCTTCTGACCCCACGGGCTGACCGGGTGGCGACCACCGGAGGTCTTGCCCTCACCACCACCGTGCGGGTGGTCGACAGGGTTCATGGCCACACCGCGGACGGTCGGGCGGACGCCCTTCCAGCGCATACGGCCGGCCTTGCCCCAGTTGATGTTCGACTGCTCGGCGTTGCCGACCTCGCCGATGGTGGCGCGGCAGCGGACGTCGACCATGCGGACCTCACCGGACGGCATGCGAAGGGTGGCCATGGAGCCCTCCTTCGCCAGCAGCTGCACCGAAGAGCCCGCCGAACGGGAGATCTTCGCGCCGCCGCCGGGACGCAGCTCGATGGCGTGAACGGTGGTACCGACGGGGATGTAGCGCAGCGGCAGGTTGTTGCCGGGCTTGATGTCCGCGCCGGGGCCGTTCTCGATCCGGTCGCCCTGGTTCAGCTTGGCCGGGGCCAGGATGTAGCGCTTCTCGCCGTCCGCGTAGTGCAGGAGCGCGATGCGCGCGGTGCGGTTGGGGTCGTACTCGATGTGCGCGACCTTGGCCGGCACGCCGTCCTTGTCGTGACGACGGAAGTCGATCACACGGTAGGCGCGCTTGTGGCCACCACCCTGGTGGCGAACGGTCACACGACCGGCGTTGTTACGGCCGCCCTTGCTGTGCAGCGGGCGGACCAGCGACTTCTCCGGCGTGGACCGCGTGATCTCGACGAAGTCGGCGACGCTGGAGCCACGACGGCCCGGGGTCGTCGGCTTGTACTTGCGGATACCCATTTCTCAGTCCTCGGAAGATTCCGGACTTCTGAACGTTCCGGCCTCCGTTAGGAGACCGGGCCGCCGAAGATGTCGATGCGGTCGCCCTCAGCGAGGGTCACGATGGCGCGCTTGGTGTCCTTGCGCTTGCCGAAACCGGTCTTGGTGCGCTTGCGCTTACCCTGACGGTTGATCGTGTTGACCCCGGTGACCTTGACCGAGAAGACCGCCTCGACGGCCTGCTTGATCTGGGTCTTGTTGGCACGCGGGTCGACGACGAACGTGTACTTGTTCTCGTCCAGCAGCGCGTAGCTCTTCTCGGAGACCACCGGCTTGACCAGGATGTCACGGTGGTCCGTGAAGGTCCGGCTGGTGATCGCGGTCTGCTCGGCCATCAGGCGTCGCTCCCTTCGGTCTCGGCGGCGCCGTTACCGATGAAGCGGTCGAAGGCGGCCTTGGTGAAGACCACGTCGTCGGAGACGAGCACGTCGTACGTGTTCAGCTGGCCGGCCTCCAGGATGTGCACCTGGGGCAGGTTGCGGGCGGAGAGCCACGCGGCCTCTTCGGCGCGGTCGGCGACGAGCAGCACGTTCTTGCGGTCGCTGATCTTGCCCAGCAGCGTCTTGGCGGCCTTCGTCGACGGGGACTCGCCCTCGATGACGCCGGTCACGACGTGGATCCGGTTGTGACGCGCCCGGTCGGTGAGGGCACCGCGCAGGGCGGCGGCCTTCATCTTCTTCGGGGTCCGCTGCGAGTAGTCACGCGGCACGGGACCGTGCACGACGCCACCACCGGCGAACTGCGGGGCGCGGGTCGAACCCTGACGGGCGCGGCCGGTGCCCTTCTGGCGGTACGGCTTCTTGCCACCACCGCGGACCTCGCCACGCGTCTTGACCTTGTGCGTACCCTGACGGGCCGCGGCCAGCTGCGCCACGACGACCTGGTGGATCAGCGGGATGCTGACCTTCGCGTCGAAGATCTCGCCCGGGAGCTCAACGGTCCCGGTCTTGTCGCCGGCGGGCGACAGAATGTCAATGGTGCTCATATCCTCAGGCCCCCTTGGCCGCGGTGCGGACCAGGACGAGGCCGCCGTTCGGGCCGGGAACCGCGCCCTTGATGAGCAGCAGGCCCTTCTCCGCGTCAACAGCGTGGACGGTCAGGTTCTGGGTGGTGACCCGCTCGTTGCCCATGCGGCCCGCCATGCGCAGACCCTTGAACACACGGCCCGGGGTGGCGCAGCCACCGATGGAGCCGGGAGAGCGGTGCTTGCGCTGGGTGCCGTGACCGGCGCCGAGGCCCTTGAAGTTGTGACGCTTCATGACACCGGCGAAGCCCTTGCCCTTGCTCTTGCCGGTGACGTCCACCTTCACGCCGGCCTCGAACACCTCGGCGGTGATCTCCTGGCCGAGGGTGTACTCGGCGGCGTCCGCGGTGCGGAGCTCCACCAGGTGGCGGCGGGGGGTCACGTCGGCCTTGGCGAAGTGGCCCTTGAGGGGCTTGTTCACCTTGCGCGGGTCGATCTCGCCGAAGGCGATCTGGACCGACTCGTAGCCGTCGACGTCGTTCGTGCGGACCTGGGTCACGACGTTCGGACCGGCCTTGACCACGGTCACCGGGACGACACGGTTGTTCTCGTCCCAGACCTGGGTCATGCCGAGCTTCTCGCCCAGGATGCCCTTGATCTGCTTAGCCATCTGTTCCGCGCCTCTCAGAGCTTGATCTCGATGTCGACGCCGGCCGGAAGGTCCAGGCGCATCAACGAGTCAACGGTCTTGGGCGTCGGGTCGAGGATGTCGATCAGGCGCTTGTGCGTGCGCATCTCGAAGTGCTCGCGCGAGTCCTTGTACTTGTGCGGCGACTTGATGACGCAGTACACGTTCTTCTCAGTGGGCAGCGGCACCGGGCCCGCGACCTGCGCACCAGTACGCGTCACCGTCTCGACGATCTTCTTCGCCGAGGAGTCGATGACCTCGTGGTCGTAGGCCTTGAGCCGGATGCGGATCTTCTGTCCCGCCATGGCTACTTCGTAGTCCTGTCTGCTAGATAACGCTCTGGAACTTGGTGGTTCGACCGTCTTCTCCGACCCACGCGGTCGGGCGTGTCGCTTTCCTTCCCTTACGTCGCCGCATGGCGGAGACCCTCAGGGAGGGGATGCGTGGGAGAAGACACCCACCGAGCGCCTGGCGAGCACCCCGCTGACGCTTCCCGGAAGATTCCCGTACGTCCGCCAGCCCGCCTGGGCGGTATGACGACGAGTACTGTGGGACTCGCTTCCGGTCCTCCCGACGGGAGGCGCGCAGCATCGGCACTCGACCGAGCAACCCGGCTAGTCTGCCATACCGGACTGGTCGGACGCCAATCGAGGCGCAGTACCCTACCCTCCGCCTCGGCCCGCCCAAACCCGGGTCACAGTCCGGAGGTGTACACCAGCAGCCGCGGGGTGCCGGCCGGGGCGTCGACGGGCACGCCGGGGGTGGCGTTGGCCTGGAGCCACGAGGCGAGGAAGGACGTGGAGACGTCCCCGTACACGTCCTTGTAGAGCGCCGCCACGCCGGTGACGTGCGGGGCGGCCATCGAGGTGCCGCTCATGCGGGCCAGGCCGCCGCCCATGGCCGCGGAGGTGATCCCGGTACCGGGGGCGCTGATGTCCACGCAGCCGCCCCAGTTGCTGAAGGACGCCTTGCGGTCCGACTCGTCGGTCGCCGCGACGGTGAACGCGCCGGGCGCACCGGCCGGTGAGGCCCCGCAGGCGTCCTCGTCCGAGTTGCCCGCGGCGACGACCGGGAAGACCCCGGCGGCGGCCAGACCCTCGACCGCCCGGTCGGCGGTCTCGCTGTGCGCCCCACCGGTCGACAGGTTGGCGACCGCCGGCTTCACCGCGTGCGCGGCCACCCAGTTCATCCCGGCGACCAGCATGGCGACCGAGCCGCTCCCCTCGCAGCCCAACACCCGCACCGACACCAGCTTCACCGCCCGGGCGACCCCGGTGGTGGCGCCCCCCACGGTCCCGGCGACGTGCGTGCCGTGCCCGTTGCAGTCGGCGCCGTCCCGGCCGTCCTCCACCGCGTCGAACCCCGCCACCGCCCGCCCGCCGAACTGCTCGTGCCCGAAGTCGATTCCCGTGTCGATCACGTACGAGGCGACCGTGGCACCCGTCGCCCGCACGCTGAAGGCCGCCCCGTCGCGAGCCCGGCTGCCGATCCGGGCCAGGCCCCAGGAGACCTCGGCGGCTGCCGCCGCCTCCTGCGGGGCCGGCCTCGGCACCGCGATCCGCGCGTCCTGCTCCACGGCCTCCACTCCGGGCACCGCGCGCAGCCGGGAGACCTGCTCGTCGCTCAGCCGGGCGGCGAATCCCACCAGCGCGCTGGTGTAGGTGAACATCGGCCGCGCCGCGACGCTGCGCAGCACCGAGTTCGGATCCGTGTCCCTGCGCAGGATGACCAGGTACTGCCCGGTGATGCCGCCCTGCACCGCCATCCGCAGGGGAGCCGCCGGCGGCTCCGGGGTCGCGGCGGCCCCGGCGAGGCCGGGCAGGAGGACCGTCAGGACGGCGGCGACGACCACCGGCCGGCGCGGGGACAGGCGCATGGCGGGCTCCTCGGGGACACACACGGATGCACACCGAACGTGACAATTCGTAACATTCGGTGGTCGTGTGCGGCTCCCGCTGGGCGCCAATCGGGGGAGCGGGCGTGCTGGTCCAGCGGCGCGGAGGCCCCGTGGCACGGTGGCCCCGTGGCGCACGCCCAGCAGCGCGGCGGCCCCGTGGCGCGGCGGCCCCGTGCCGCGGAGGCCCAGCGGCGCACGCCCAGCAGCGCGGCGGCCCCGTGGCGCGGAGGCCCAGCGGCGCGGAGGCCCAGCGGCGCACGCCCAGCAGCGCGGCGGCCCCGTGGCGCGGCGGCCCCTCGTACGGCGCCCGGCCGCCGACGGACCGCCGGCACGACAACCCACCACCGCGGCGGCCGGGAAGGCGACGTCACCTCGACGTACCCGCGTCCCCCGTGTGGGGCACTGTGCACGGCAGGCCGCAACTTCCGGGGCGGAAGGGCCCTCTAGCGTGACGTGGAGATCATCCCGGAACGCCGGCGCTTCCTCGCCGCTCTCGCCGCCCTCGCAGCGGGCTCCGCCGCCGCCGTGAGGGGCTGCTCCCCGCCCGGAGTCGCGGCCGCCGGTCCGGCGCCCGCTCCCCTGGCGGTCCGCGCCGCGCCCGGCCGGGCGCGGCTGCTCCAGGTGCTGGCGCATCCCGACGACGAGCTCTACTTCATGAACCCGGACACCGTCCAACTCGTCCGTGCGGGCGTCCCCGTCGTGTCCGTGTACGTCACCGCCGGCGAGGCCGACGGCGTCAACCACCCACCGGGGCAACCGCGTCCGGCCCCCGACAAGGCGGCCTACTCCGCTGCCCGTCACCAGGGACTGCGACAGGCGTACGCGGGGATGCTGGGCACCGACGTCTTCACGCCCTGGCGGCGCGGCACCACACGACTGGCCCACGGCATGACGGCCGAGGTCGACACCCTGCGGGTGCGCGGCCGTGAGGCGGTGCTGGTCTTCCTCAACCTCGCCATGCACGGCACGACCAAGAGCGTCGGGCTGCCGCAGCTGTGGCAGCTGCCCGGCATGACGCTGCCGACGTTCACCTCCGCGGGCTCGCCGAACACCGCCGAGGGCACCTACACCCACGAGGTCCTGGTGGACGTGCTCGCCGGCCTGCTGCAGCGCTACCGGCCCACCGTCGTCCACACCCTCGACCCCGACCCGGACATGGAGGACAACGCAGCGACCATGCGACGGGACATCGAGCAACCCGGCTACAGCGACCACTGGGACCACACCGCGACCGCGCTGTTCGCCTGGAAGGCGCTCGCCCGGTACGCCGACGCCGTGGCCCGCGGCGAGGGCGTCGTGCCCGCCTTCCTCACGACGGCCTACCGCGGGTACTTCAACCGTCACTGGCCCTACAACCTCCCGCCCACGCTGGTGCGCCGGAAGGCCGACTACCTCGCCTTGTACGGCGGCGCCCCCGACTGGCCCTGCGCCGACCCCTCCGGATGCGGCGACTACCACCTCGGCATGGGCGGGCCGCTGGCCGACCGCAAGGGCTGGGTGCGCAGCACCCACTACCGCCACCCCGGACCCCACCTCGTGCCGGGGACCGACGCTCGCGGGCGGCTGGTCGCCCACGGCGTGCTGGGCACCCGCGCGGTGCGCTGGCGGGAGACGGCACCGGGCAGCGGGCGCTGGGCCGCGCCGCAGGACCTGGGCGGCGGCCCGCTCGCCCCGGCAATCGCCGTCGCCACGGACCCGGCCGGCGGCGGACCGCTGCTGTTCGCGCTGCGCTTCACCGCCCTGGAGGGCGACCCAGCCGCCGACATCCGGGACGTGGTGCTCCTGGAGGAGGGCCGGGACTGGCAGTCGCTCGGCTCGCCCGAATCCGACCCCGATCGCGGACGCCGGATCGGTGTGCCCGTCGCGGCGGCCGCCCCCGACGGCCGGGTGCACCTGTTCGTGCGCAACGCCGCCAAGGGCCTGAGCACCCGCGTGCGCGAGCCTGGCGGGCCCTGGCTGGGCTGGCAGGACCTGGGCGGAGCCGAAGTGCAGGACGGGCTGAGCGCGGTCGTGGACCGCGACGGGAGGGTCCACGTGTTCGCCGCCGGGCGGACGGCCGTCCATCACTGGTCCCAGGACGCGCCAGGCCGGCCGCTCACCTGCCGCGCGCTGACCGCGCTGCCGGTCCCGGCCGATCCCCCGGCCGCCGCCGCGGAACCCGACGGCTCTCTGTCGCTGGTCTACCGGCTGCCCGCCGGCGACGAACTCCTCGTCCACCGGCTCGACATGATCCGGTCGGCAGCGGGGCCGGACCGCTCTCGGCACGTCGACGGCTACGGCCC
This sequence comes from Streptomyces sp. ME19-03-3, assembly GCA_033793685.1. Lineage (GTDB taxonomy): Bacteria > Actinomycetota > Actinomycetes > Streptomycetales > Streptomycetaceae > Actinacidiphila. The sequence continues at coordinate 323,639 of JARAXD010000003.1, forward strand.
GATCGCCCTGGCCCCCGGGCTGCTCGCGGGCCGCGCCGCCGACGGCGCCGCGCACGTCGCCGCACTCGCGCATCCGGCCGCCATGGTGCGCCCCGGAACCCCCGGGTACGGCTTCCCCGCCCTGTACACCCGCCCCGGAAACGATCCGGCCCTCGTGGGCTTCGGGGTGGACGCCACGCCCTGGATCTGGCGCCCCGCACTGCCCACCCCGGTCCGGGGCCCCGCCCCGGACTCCCCGGCACAACGGCGAGGGCCCCGGCCCACCGCGTGAACGGTGGGCCGGGGCCCTCGTGCAACTCGCCTACGGCAAGCGGCAGATCGCCGGGATCCTTACTTCAGGATCTTGGTGACCTGGCCGGCGCCGACGGTCCGGCCACCCTCGCGGATGGCGAACTTCAGGCCCTCCTCCATGGCGATCGGCTGGATCAGCGCGACCGTCATGGCGGTGTTGTCGCCCGGCATGACCATCTCGGTGCCCTCGGGGAGGGTCACCACGCCGGTCACGTCCGTGGTACGGAAGTAGAACTGCGGGCGGTAGTTGTTGAAGAACGGGGTGTGACGACCACCCTCGTCCTTCGACAGGATGTAGGCCTGGGCCTCGAAGTCGGTGTGCGGCGTGACCGAACCCGGCTTGATGATGACCTGGCCGCGCTCGACGTCCTCACGCTTGATGCCGCGGAGCAGCAGACCGACGTTCTCACCGGCCTGACCCTCGTCGAGCAGCTTGCGGAACATCTCGATGCCGGTGACCGTGGTGGTGGTCTTCTCGGTCTTGATGCCGATGATGTCGACGGTCTCGTTGACCTTGAGGATGCCGCGCTCGATACGACCGGTGACGACGGTGCCACGACCGGTGATCGTGAAGACGTCCTCGATCGGCATCAGGAACGGCTTGTCGACGTCGCGCTCCGGGGTGGGAACGGCCTCGTCCACGGCCTTCATCAGGCCGAGGAGCTTCTCGCCCCACTCCTTGTCGCCCTCCAGCGCCTTCAGCGCGGAGACGCGGACGACCGGCAGGTCGTCGCCCGGGAACTCGTACTCGGAGAGCAGCTCACGGACCTCGAGCTCGACGAGCTCCAGGATCTCCTCGTCGTCCACCATGTCGGCCTTGTTCAGGGCGACGACGATGTAGGGAACGCCGACCTGGCGGGCCAGGAGCACGTGCTCCTTGGTCTGCGGCATCGGGCCGTCGGTGGCGGCGACCACGAGGATGGCGCCGTCCATCTGCGCGGCACCGGTGATCATGTTCTTGATGTAGTCCGCGTGACCCGGGCAGTCGACGTGGGCGTAGTGGCGCGCCTCGGTCTGGTACTCGACGTGCGCGATGGAGATGGTGATACCGCGCTGGCGCTCCTCGGGAGCCTTGTCGATCTGGTCGAAGGCCGAGGCCTCGTTCAGGTCCGGGTACGCGTCGTGCAGCACCTTGGTAATGGCGGCCGTGAGGGTCGTCTTACCGTGGTCGATGTGACCGATGGTGCCGATGTTGACGTGCGGCTTAGTCCGCTCGAACTTCGCCTTCGCCACTGGGGTCCTCCTGTGGAGTTGCTGTACGCCTTACTTCGTCGGCGCCAGGTGATCTTTGCTGGGTTGCGGGCGGCCGGGGCATCCGGCGCTCCCCTTGCGGTTCGCGGCGGAATGCCCCTAAGCCTCCCGGTCAAGCCTAGTGCGAGTGCACCTGCTGGGTTACTCGCCCTTGGCCTTCGCGATGATCTCCTCGGCGACGTTCTTGGGAACCTCGGCGTAGGAGTCGAACTGCATCGAGTAGCTCGCGCGACCCGACGTCTTGCTGCGGAGGTCGCCGACGTAGCCGAACATCTCCGACAGCGGTACCAGGCCCTTGACGACCCGGGCACCACTGCGCTCCTCCATGGCCTGGATCTGGCCACGGCGGGAGTTGAGGTCGCCGATGACGTCGCCCATGGACTCCTCGGGCGTGGTGACCTCGACGGCCATCATCGGCTCGAGGAGGACGGGGCTCGCCTTGCGGGCGCCCTCCTTGAAGGCCTGCGAACCGGCGATCTTGAACGCCAGCTCGGAGGAGTCGACCTCGTGGTAGCCACCGTCGAGAAGGGTGACGCGGACGCCGACCATCTCGTAGCCGGCCAGGATGCCGAACTTCATGGCCTCCTGGGCACCGGAGTCCACCGACGGGATGTACTCGCGGGGGATGCGGCCACCGGTGACCTTGTTGACGAACTCGTAGGAGGCGTCTCCGCCCTCCAGCGGCTCCAGCGCGATCTGCACCTTCGCGAACTGGCCGGTACCACCAGTCTGCTTCTTGTGCGTGTAGTCGATCCGCTCGACCGCCTTGCGGATGGTCTCACGGTAGGCGACCTGGGGCTTGCCCACGTTCGCCTCGACCTTGAACTCGCGCTTCATGCGGTCGACCAGCACCTCGAGGTGCAGCTCGCCCATGCCGCCGATGATCGTCTGACCGGTCTCCTCGTCCGAGTGGACCTGGAAGGAGGGGTCCTCCTCCGAGAGACGCTGGATGGCGACACCCAGCTTCTCCTGGTCACCCTTGGACTTGGGCTCGATCGCGACCTGGATGACCGGAGCCGGGAAGTCCATGGACTCCAGGATCACCGGGTTCTTGTCGTCGGACAGCGTCTCACCGGTGGTGGTCTGCTTCAGGCCCATGACGGCGACGATGTCGCCGGCGCCCACCGAGTCGATCTCCTCACGCTTGTTCGCGTGCATGCGGTAGATCTTGCCGATGCGCTCCTTCTTGCCCTTGACGGAGTTCAGCACGGAACTGCCGGACTCCAGGCGGCCCGAGTACACCCGGACGAAGGTGAGCTTGCCGAGGTGCGGGTCGCTCATGATCTTGAACGCGAGGCCGGAGAAGGGCTCCTCGTCCGAGGGCTTGCGCTTGATGATCTGCTCGGCGTCGCCGACGGCGTGGCCCTCGATGGCCTCGACGTCCAGCGGCGACGGGAGGTACCGCACGACCGCGTCGAGCAGGGGCTGGACGCCCTTGTTCTTGAACGCGGTGCCGCAGAACACCGGGGTGACGGTGACGGAGCCCGCGCCGCCCTTGGAGGCGAGGGTGATGCGGCGAATAGCCGCGATCAGCTGCTCCTGGCTGGGCTCGGTGCCCTCCAGGTACAGCTCCATCATCTCCTCGTCGTTCTCGGCGACGGCCTCGAGCAGCTTGCCGCGCCACTCGTCGGCAGCCTCGGTGTGGGTGTCCGGGATGTCGACGATGTCGTACATCTCACCCTTGGTGGCCTCGGCGGACCACACGAGGGCCTTCATCTGGACGAGGTCCACCACGCCCTTGAAGTCGGCCTCGGCACCGATCGGCAGCTGCATGACCAGCGGAACCGCACCGAGGCGGTCCACGATCATGTCGACACAGCGGTGGAACTCGGCACCGGTGCGGTCGAGCTTGTTGACGAAGCAGATACGCGGCACACCGTAGCGGTCCGCCTGACGCCAGACGGTCTCGGACTGCGGCTCGACACCGGCGACACCGTCGAACACCGTCACGGCACCGTCGAGCACGCGCAGCGAGCGCTCCACCTCGACGGTGAAGTCGACGTGACCCGGGGTGTCGATGATGTTGATGGTGTGGTCGACGTTATCCAGCGGCCAGTGGCAGGTCGTCGCGGCCGACGTGATCGTGATGCCGCGCTCCTGCTCCTGCTCCATCCAGTCCATGGTGGCAGCGCCGTCGTGGACTTCGCCGATCTTGTACGAGACACCGGTGTAGAACAGGATCCGCTCGGTGGTCGTCGTCTTGCCCGCGTCGATGTGGGCCATGATCCCGATGTTGCGGACCCTGGCCAGGTCAAGTGAAGTGGTAGCCATAAGGCTTCAGTCTTCTCTCGGTTCTCTCGATGGGGGCGCGGACTACCAGCGGTAGTGCGCGAAGGCCTTGTTGGACTCGGCCATCTTGTGGGTGTCCTCGCGACGCTTCACCGCGGCGCCCAGACCGTTGCTGGCGTCCATCAGCTCGTTCATCAGACGCTCGGTCATGGTCTTCTCGCGGCGAGCCCGGGAGTAACCCACCAGCCAGCGCAGCGCCAGGGTGTTGGCACGGCCGGGGCGGACCTCGATCGGCACCTGGTAGGTCGCGCCACCGACACGGCGGGACTTGACCTCGAGGGAGGGCTTGACGTTCTCCAGGGCGCGCTTGAGCGTGATGACCGGGTCCTGCCCGGTCTTCTCGCGCAGGCCCTCGAGGGCGCCGTACACGATGCGCTCGGCGGTGGAGCGCTTGCCGTGCAGCAGGATCTTGTTGACGAGGGAGGTCACCAGAGGAGAACCGTAGACCGGGTCGATGATGACCGGGCGCTTCGGGGCGGGGCCCTTACGAGGCATTCTTACTTCTCCTTCTTGGCGCCGTAGCGGCTGCGGGCCTGCTTGCGGTTCTTGACACCCTGGGTGTCGAGCGAACCACGGATGATCTTGTAACGAACACCCGGCAGGTCCTTCACACGGCCACCGCGCACGAGCACGATCGAGTGCTCCTGCAGGTTGTGGCCCTCACCCGGGATGTAAGCGGTGACCTCGATGCCGCTGGTCAGGCGCACACGCGCGACCTTACGCAGGGCCGAGTTCGGCTTCTTCGGGGTGGTCGTGTAGACGCGCGTGCAGACGCCGCGGCGCTGAGGGGAACCCTTCAGTGCGGGCGTCTTGTTCTTCTCGACCTTGTCCTGCCGGCCCTTTCGGACCAGCTGCTGGATCGTAGGCACCGTTTCTCCGGTTTCTGTGTGCCGACTCGATACTTCTAACCTGGGGCTTCAGCGGCTCACTCCGACCCACGAGGTCGGGTGTGTCGCGCACCTCATACGCCTTCCGACGAAGCGAACGTGCGTATCGTCGGCGTATTCACCACGGTGTCTCGCGCGGACAAGTGCACGCACGAGAACCCGGGCACACCCCAGGCACAAGGTCAGAGCGTACCCAGCGCTCAGCCTTCGGTCAAAACATATGGTCTCGGCCGATGCCGCACCCTCCCGCCGGGCCCCGCGGGGGCTCGCGTGAACGCACTCAACCGTGACTGACCGCCACTACCACCATAACGACGATCACCGTGAGCGCGACCGTGAACGCGGTCAGAAGATATCCCAGCACCAGCCCGCACACCGCGAGGGCGTCGCCCCGCTCACCGGTGCGCCGGATCTCCCGCCGCGCCATGTGTCCCAGCACCACTGCCGGTATCCCCGGCAGCAGCAGCCCGAACATCCCCACGGCGCCACAGACCAGCGACGCGACCGCCTTGGCGTTGACCGCCGGTGGCGGCGCCGGCAGCCGGCGGGGACGCGGAATGTCCGCGGTGAGTCCGTGCAGCTCCCGGTACGTCACCGCCTGGTAGGCCAGCCCGACCCGGTCCTCGAACTCCGGCTGGGTCAACCGGCCTTCGGCGAACGCCGCCTTGAGCACGTCCACCGTACGCTCGCGATCATCGTTCGCAGCCCGCATCGCTCCATTATGCCCGGAAAAGCATGTCCTGGGGATGTCCTGACGCACGGCCCGCCCGTTCGCGCCGCCCCTCCCCCGGCCGGACGCCCGCAGGCCCCGCAGCCCCCTCCAGGACCGCGGAAAGCCGCTGGGCGGCCACCCCGGAAGGGATGGCCGCCCAGCGGCTTGCAGCGGACGACTCAGCCGTTGTACGGGCCGTAGTCGTAGTCCTCCAGCGGGACGGCCTGGCCGGAGCCGGTACCGAACGGGCTGTAGTCGATGTCGTCGTAGCCGACGGCCGAGTACATCGCGGCCTTGGCCTCCTCGGTCGGCTCCACCCGGATGTTGCGGTAGCGGGACAGACCCGTACCGGCCGGGATGAGCTTGCCGATGATGACGTTCTCCTTGAGGCCCAGCAGCGAGTCGGACTTGGCGTGGATCGCCGCGTCCGTCAGGACCCGGGTCGTCTCCTGGAAGGAGGCGGCCGACAGCCAGGACTCGGTGGCCAGCGAGGCCTTGGTGATACCCATCAGCTGCGGACGGCCGGAGGCCGGGTGGCCACCCTCCGCCACGACCCGACGGTTCTCGGTCTCGAAGCGGCCGCGCTCGACCAGCTCGCCCGGCAGCAGTTCCGCGTCGCCGGACTCGATGATCGTCACCCGGCGGAGCATCTGCCGGATGATGATCTCGATGTGCTTGTCGTGGATCGACACACCCTGCGAGTTGTAGACCTTCTGCACTTCCCCGACCAGGTGGACCTGGACGGCCCGCTGACCCAGGATGCGCAGCACGTCGTGCGGGTTGGTGGCACCCACGGTCAGCCGCTCGCCGACCTCGACGTGGTCGCCCTCGCCGACCAGCAGACGGGCACGCTTGGAGATCGGGTAGGCGATCTCCTCGGAGCCGTCGTCCGGAGTGATGACGATCTTCTTGGTCTTCTCGGTCTCCTCGATCCGGATGCGGCCCGCCGCCTCCGAGATCGGGGCGACACCCTTGGGAGTACGCGCCTCGAAGAGCTCGACGACACGCGGCAGACCCTGGGTGATGTCGTCACCGGCCACACCACCGGTGTGGAAGGTGCGCATCGTCAGCTGGGTGCCGGGCTCACCGATGGACTGCGCGGCGATGATGCCGACCGCCTCGCCGATGTCCACCAGCTTGCCGGTCGCGAGCGAACGGCCGTAGCACATCGCGCAGGTACCCACCGCGGACTCGCAGGTCAGGACCGAGCGGGTCTTGACCTCCGCGACGCCGTTGTGGATGAGCTGCTCGATGAGCACGTCGCCCAGGTCGGTGCCGGCGGTGGCCAGCACCTTGCCGTCCACCACGACGTCCTCGGCGAGGCAGCGCGCGTACACGCTGGTCTCGACGTCGTCCGTCTTGCGCAGCGAGCCGTCCTCGGAGCGCTCGGCGATCGCCAGCTTGAGGCCGCGCTCGGTGCCGCAGTCCTCCTCGCGGATGATCACGTCCTGGGAGACGTCGACCAGACGACGCGTCAGGTAACCGGAGTCCGCGGTACGCAGGGCGGTGTCCGCCAGACCCTTACGGGCACCGTGGGTGGAGATGAAGTACTCCAGCACGGTGAGACCCTCGCGGAACGACGCCTTGATGGGCCGCGGGATGGTCTCGTTCTTGGCGTTGGACACCAGACCACGCATACCCGCGATCTGACGCATCTGCATCATGTTTCCGCGGGCGCCCGAGTCCACCATCATGAAGATCGGGTTGGTCTTCGGGAAGTTCGCGTTCATCGCCTCGGCGACCTCGTTGGTCGCCTTGGTCCAGATCGCGATCAGCTCCTGCGTGCGCTCGTCCTTGGTGATCAGGCCGCGCTCGTACTGCTTCTGGACCTTCTCGTCCTGCGCCTCGTAGCCCGCGATGATGGCCTTCTTGGCCTCGGGCACGACGATGTCGGAGATGGCCACGGTGACACCGGAACGGGTCGCCCAGTGGAAGCCCGCCGCCTTCAGGTTGTCGAGCGTCGCCGCCACGATGACCTTCGGGTAGCGCTCGGCGAGGTCGTTGACGATCTCGGAGAGCTGCTTCTTGCCGACCGGGTAGTCCACGAACGGGTAGTCCTCGGGCAGCAGCTCGTTGAAGAGCGCGCGGCCCAGGGTCGTGTTCAGCCGGAAGGAGTCGCCGAGCTGCCAGGGCTCCTCGCCCTCCACGTCCGCCGGCGGGGTCCAGCCACGCGGCGGGACGGTGCCGATCGGGAAGCGGATGTCGATCCTGGACTGCAGCGACAGCTCCCGCGCGTCGAAGGCCATGATGGCCTCGGCGGTCGAGCCGAACGCCCGGCCCTCACCCCGGAGCTCGCGCTCCTCCGCGTCCGTGGTGAGGAAGAACAGACCCAGGACCATGTCCTGCGTCGGCATCGTCACCGGACGGCCGTCGGCGGGCTTGAGGATGTTGTTCGAGGACAGCATCAGGATGCGGGCCTCGGCCTGCGCCTCCGCGGACAGCGGCAGGTGCACGGCCATCTGGTCACCGTCGAAGTCCGCGTTGAACGCGGTGCAGACGAGCGGGTGGATCTGAATGGCCTTGCCCTCGACCAGCTGCGGCTCGAAGGCCTGGATGCCCAGGCGGTGCAGGGTCGGCGCACGGTTGAGCAGCACCGGGTGCTCGGCGATGACCTCTTCGAGCACGTCGTACACGACCGTGCGGCCGCGCTCGACCATGCGCTTGGCCGACTTGATGTTCTGCGCGTGGTTCAGGTCCACCAGGCGCTTCATCACGAACGGCTTGAAGAGCTCCAGCGCCATGGCCTTGGGCAGGCCGCACTGGTGCAGCTTGAGCTGCGGGCCGACGACGATGACCGAACGGGCCGAGTAGTCGACGCGCTTGCCGAGCAGGTTCTGACGGAACCGGCCCTGCTTGCCCTTGAGCATGTCGGACAGCGACTTCAGCGGACGGTTGCCGGGACCCGTGACCGGGCGGCCGCGGCGGCCGTTGTCGAAGAGCGCGTCCACGGCCTCCTGGAGCATGCGCTTCTCGTTGTTCACGATGATCTCGGGGGCACCGAGGTCGAGGAGGCGCTTGAGGCGGTTGTTGCGGTTGATGACGCGGCGGTACAGGTCGTTCAGGTCGGAGGTCGCGAAGCGGCCACCGTCCAGCTGCACCATCGGACGCAGGTCCGGCGGGATCACCGGGACGCAGTCCAGCACCATGCCCTGCGGCTTGTTGGTGGTCTGCAGGAAGGCGGAGACGACCTTGAGGCGCTTGAGCGCACGGGTCTTCTTCTGGCCCTTGCCGGTACGGATGATCTCGCGGAGCTTGGCGGCCTCCTCGTCAAGGTCGAAGGACTCCAGGCGCTTCTGCAGCGCCGCGGCACCCATCGAACCCTGGAAGTAGGTGCCGAACCGCTCCCGCAGCTCGCGGTAGAGCAGCTCGTCGCCCTCCAGGTCCTGGACCTTGAGGTTCTTGAAGCGGGACCACACCTCGTCGAGCCGGTCGAGCTCGCGCTGGGCACGGTCGCGCAGCTGCTTCATCTCACGCTCGGCGCCCTCGCGCACCTTGCGGCGCACGTCGGACTTGGCGCCCTCGGCCTCCAGCTCGCCGAGGTCGGCCTCGAGCTTCTTCTGCCGGGACTCGATGTCGGAGTCGCGGCGCTGCTCGATCTGCTGACGCTCGACGGAGACCTGGGCCTCCAGCGAGGGCAGGTCGCGCGTGCGACGCTCGTCGTCCACCCACGTGATCATGTAGGCGGCGAAGTAGATGACCTTCTCGAGGTCCTTCGGGGCGAGGTCGAGCAGGTAACCCAGCCGCGACGGAACGCCCTTGAAGTACCAGATGTGGGTCACGGGAGCGGCCAGCTCGATGTGGCCCATCCGCTCACGACGCACCTTGGCGCGAGTGACCTCGACGCCGCAGCGCTCGCAGATGATGCCCTTGAAGCGGACACGCTTGTACTTGCCGCAGTAGCACTCCCAGTCCCGGGTGGGGCCGAAGATCTTCTCGCAGAAGAGTCCGTCCTTCTCGGGCTTCAGGGTGCGGTAGTTGATGGTCTCAGGCTTCTTGACCTCGCCATGGGACCACTGCCGGATGTCGTCCGCGGTCGCAAGGCCGATCCGCAGCTCGTCGAAGAAGTTGACGTCGAGCACTTTGTCGTCAATCCCTCTTTCGGGGTCGAAAGTCAAACATGTCTGAACGGTCCGGGGGAGGCGGGGAGCCGCTCAGTGCGGCTCCCCGGCCGGCCCGTCAGACCTCTTCGACGCTGCTCGGCTCGCGCCGGGACAGGTCGATACCGAGCTCTTCCGCAGCGCGGAAGACGTCCTCGTCCGTGTCGCGCATCTCGATGGACATGCCGTCCGAGGACAGCACCTCCACGTTGAGGCACAGCGACTGCATTTCCTTGATGAGCACCTTGAAGGACTCGGGAATGCCCGGCTCGGGGATGTTCTCGCCCTTGACGATGGCCTCGTAGACCTTCACGCGGCCGAGGACGTCGTCGGACTTGATGGTGAGGAGTTCCTGCAGCGCGTAGGCCGCGCCGTACGCCTCAAGGGCCCACACCTCCATCTCACCGAAGCGCTGACCACCGAACTGCGCCTTACCACCCAGCGGCTGCTGGGTGATCATCGAGTACGGACCGGTGGAGCGGGCGTGCAGCTTGTCGTCCACCAGGTGGTGCAGCTTGAGGATGTACATGTAGCCGACCGAGATCGGGTCCGGGAACGGCTCGCCGGAGCGGCCGTCGAAGAGCCGGGCCTTACCGGAGGGCAGCACCATGCGCCGGCCGTCGCGGTTCGGGATCGTGGCCTCGAAGAGACCGGCGATCTCGTCCTCGCGGGCACCGTCGAACACCGGGGTGGCGACGTTGGTGCCGGGCTCGACGCGGTCGGCGCCGATCGCCGTGAGGCGGCGCGCCCACTCGTCGCCGAGGCCGGAGACGTCCCAGCCCTGGGCGGCGAGCCAGCCGAGGTGGATCTCCAGGACCTGTCCCGGGTTCATCCGGGACGGGACACCCAGCGGGTTGAGGATGATGTCGACCGGGGTGCCGTCCTCCAGGAACGGCATGTCCTCGATCGGCAGGATCTTGGAGATGACGCCCTTGTTGCCGTGGCGGCCGGCGAGCTTGTCACCGTCGGTGATCTTGCGCTTCTGCGCCACGTAGACGCGGACCAGCTGGTTCACGCCGGGCGGCAGCTCGTCGCCCTCCTCGCGGTCGAAGACGCGCACGCCGATGACCTTGCCGGTCTCGCCGTGCGGCACCTTCAGCGAGGTGTCACGGACCTCACGGGCCTTCTCGCCGAAGATCGCGCGCAGCAGGCGCTCCTCCGGGGTCAGCTCGGTCTCGCCCTTCGGGGTGACCTTGCCGACCAGGATGTCGCCGGCGACGACCTCGGCACCGATGCGGATGATGCCGCGCTCGTCGAGGTCGGCCAGGACCTCCTCGGAGACGTTCGGGATGTCCCGGGTGATCTCCTCGGGGCCGAGCTTGGTGTCACGGGCGTCGACCTCGTGCTCCTCGATGTGGATCGAGGAGAGGACGTCGTCCTGCACCAGGCGCTGGCTGAGGATGATCGCGTCCTCGTAGTTGTGGCCCTCCCACGGCATGAACGCCACCAGGAGGTTCTTGCCGAGCGCCATCTCACCGCGCTCGGTGGACGGGCCGTCGGCCAGCACCTGGCCGGCGATCACGCGGGCGCCCTCGTCCACGACGACCTTCTGGTTGAAGGACGTGCCCTGGTTCGAGCGGGAGAACTTGGCCACCCGGTAGGTGTTGTAGGTGCCGTCGTCGTTGGCGACGGTGACGTAGTCCGCGGAGACCTCCTGGACCACACCGTCCTTGTCGGCCTTGATGACGTCACCGGCGTCGACCGCGCAGCGGTACTCCATGCCGGTGCCGACCAGCGGGGCCTGCGCCTTGAGCAGCGGCACGGCCTGGCGCATCATGTTCGATCCCATGAGCGCGCGGTTGGCGTCGTCGTGCTCGAGGAACGGGATCATGGCGGTCGCGACCGACACCATCTGGCGCGGCGAGACGTCCATGTAGTCCACGTCCTCACCGGGGACGTAGTCGATCTCGCCACCGCGGCGGCGCACCAGGACGCGGGACTCCGCGAAGTGGTCGTCGTCGGTCAGCGGGGCGTTCGCCTGGGCGATGACGAAGCGGTCCTCCTCGTCGGCCGTGAGGAAGTTGACCTCGTCGGTGACGACACCGTTCTCGTCGACCTTGCGGTACGGGGTCTCCACGAAGCCGAAGGCGTTGACCCGGCCGTAGGAGGCCAGCGAGCCGATCAGACCGATGTTCGGGCCTTCGGGGGTCTCGATCGGGCACATGCGTCCGTAGTGGGACGGGTGCACGTCACGGACCTCGAAGCCGGCCCGCTCACGGGACAGACCACCGGGGCCCAGCGCGGACAGACGGCGCTTGTGGGTCAGGCCCGACAGCGGGTTCGTCTGGTCCATGAACTGGGACAGCTGGCTGGTGCCGAAGAACTCCTTGATGGAGGCGACGACCGGCCGGATGTTGATCAGGGTCTGCGGCGTGATCGCCTCGACGTCCTGGGTGGTCATCCGCTCGCGGACGACGCGCTCCATACGGGCCAGACCCGTGCGGACCTGGTTCTGGATGAGCTCGCCGACGTTGCGCAGACGACGGTTGCCGAAGTGGTCGATGTCGTCGACCTCGACGACCACGGAGGAACCGTTGTCGCCGGTGGTCTCGGTCTCGCCCGCGTGCAGCTTGACCAGGTACTTGATCGCCGAGATGACGTCCTCGACGGTCAGCACGCCGGCGTCGAGCGGCGCGTCGGCGCCCAGCTTCTTGTTGATCTTGTAGCGGCCGACCTTGGCCAGGTCGTAGCGCTTGGGGTTGAAGTAGAGGTTCTCCAGCAGCGTCTGCGCGGCCTCACGGGTCGGCGGCTCGCCCGGACGCAGCTTGCGGTAGATGTCGAGCAGCGCGTCGTCCTGGCCCTGGGTGTGGTCCTTCTCCAGGGTGGCGCGCATCGACTCGTACTCGCCGAACTCCTCGAGGATCTGCTCGGTGGTCCAGCCGAGCGCCTTCAGGAGGACGGTGACGGACTGCTTGCGCTTGCGGTCGATGCGGACACCGACCATGTCGCGCTTGTCGATCTCCATCTCCAGCCAGGCACCACGGGAGGGGATGACCTTGGCGGAGTAGATGTCCTTGTCGGACGTCTTGTCGATCTGGCTGTCGAAGTAGACACCCGGCGAGCGCACCAGCTGGGACACCACGACACGCTCGGTGCCGTTGATGACGAAGGTGCCCTTGTTGGTCATGAGCGGGAAGTCGCCCATGAAGACCGTCTGGGACTTGATCTCGCCGGTCTCGTTGTTGGTGAACTCGGCCGTGACGAAGAGCGGGGCCGCGTACGTGAAGTCGCGCTCCTTGCACTCGTCGATCGAGTTCTTCGGAGGCTCGAAACGGTGGTCGCGGAAGGTCAGCGACATCGACCCGGAGAAGTCCTCGATCGGGGAGATCTCCTCGAAGATCTCCTCCAGACCGGACTTGGTGGGGACGTCCTGACCACTGTCCAGGGCCGCCTCGACGCGAGCCTTCCAGGCGGCGTTGCCGAGGAGCCAGTCAAAGCTCTCGGTCTGCAGCGCGAGGAGGTTCGGGACCTCGAGGGGCTCCTTGATCTTCGCGAAAGAGATGCGCAGCGGTGCGGTGCTTGCGCCGTTGTTCGAATGGGCAGTCGAGGCGTTGCGCGAGGCGGCCAAGAGGGGGTCCTTCCGAGGGCTCGGACTCACTACGCGCGTACCGGTTCCGCCCCCGGGCGCAGACAAGGACGTCCTGTTCAGGACCGTTCCTCATATGTGCTCAGGCTTGGGGTTGTCCCTGGTGACGGGCCAGGCGACAGCTAACAGGCAGCGCAAAGGGTCAGTGTAGCCACTTGGCACACTGATGTCCAGTGCAGGGTTTCGGAGACCGGTGCTGCACCAATCTCGTCCTCCGGAGGGGTCTTCTCGATCCCCTTGTTGTGAGCCGTCATGCCCTCTTTCACGCTTGCCAGGCTAGGCATTCCCGCATCGCCCTCGTTCCATGCCTCGGTACATGGTTGATGTGACGACGCGTCCTGAGAATCGCGCGCTGCGTGCGGTTCGTCAAGGCCTCCGCCCCGCGGAGATCGTCACAGCTCGAGGGAGCCGACGGTTGGGGAACAGTGATCATCACCCTACCCGGGCCGGTCCCCGGGCCGGGTGACCCACCACGCAAACGACCGAGGGCGGCCACCCGAAAGGGTGGCCGCCCCGCGGCTGATCAGCCCCTCGGAGAGGGGCAGGGATCACTTGACCTCGACGGCCGCGCCCGCGGCCTTGAGGGACTCGGCGGCCTTGTCCGCGGCCTCCTTGTTGACCTTCTCGAGGACCGGCTTCGGGGTGCCGTCGACGAGGTCCTTGGCCTCCTTCAGACCCAGGGAGGTCAGCTCGCGCACGACCTTGATGACCTGGATCTTCTTGTCGCCGGCGCCGGTGAGGATGACGTCGAACTCGTCCTTCTCCTCGACGGCCTCGGCGGGGGCACCGGGGGCACCGACGGCGGCGACGGCGACCGGGGCGGCGGCGGTGACGTCGAACTTCTCCTCGAAGGCCTTCACGAACTCGGAGAGCTCGATGAGGGTCATCTCCTCGAACTGCGCGAGCAGGTCGTCCTGGCTGAGCTTCGCCATGATGGCGGTCCTTCCACTAATTCGGCAGGTGCCGGATGTACATTGCGGCGGGCGTGTGCCTTGCGGCATTGCTACGCAGACGGGCCCGCTGGAGCACGGGAGTGGTTACTCCGCGTCCTCGGCGGGAGCCGGCGTACCGGCACCGCCCTGCTCGACCTTCTCGCGCAGCGCTTCCACGGTGCGGACGAGCTTCGAAGGCAGGGCCTGGAAGACAGCAGCGGCCTGGCCCTGCTTGGCCTTCATGGCACCCGCCAGCTTGGCGAGCAGCACCTCGCGGGACTCGAGGTCCGCGAGCTTCTTGATCTCATCGGCGGACAGCGGCTTGCCGTCAAGCACACCGCCCTTGATGATGAGGTTCGGGTTCTCCTTGGCGAAGTCACGGAGACCCTTCGCCGACTCCACCGGGTCACCGGTGACGAAGGCGACCGCCGTCGGACCCGCGAACAGGTCGTCCAGAGCGGTGATCCCGGCCTCGTTGGCCGCGATCTTGGTCAGCGTGTTCTTCACCACGGCGTACTGGGCGTTCTCACCGAGCGAACGGCGCAGCGTCTTGAGCTGCGCCACGGTGAGACCGCGGTACTCGGTCAGCACGGCGGCGTTGGAGCTGCGGAACTTGTCCGTCAGCTCGGCAACCGAACCGGCCTTGTCGGGCCTCGCCATAGAGCCTCGGCCTCCTTCCGGGTGATTCGGACCGCACGGGAAGGGGCCGGGCAAAACAAACGCCCCGGCGCAGGCGCACGGGGCGTTACTCGACCGGAACCACGAGAGCGATTCCAGGAGTACATCCACAGTCACCTGCGCGGGCCGTCCGCATCAGCGGATCCTTCGGCCACCACGCCCTAGCGGGCACGGCGACAACCAGCGGTCTTTGGCTTCCCGGAGAGAGTACGCGACCGGATCGGCGCCAGGCAAATCCGGCCGCGGAGCAGGTCAGCCCGGCAGGCCGGTGCCGCCGTCCATGCCCGACGCCTTCAGATCCTCGAGCATCCCGAAGAGGTCGACCGTGTCCTTCGCCGGCGGCGCCTGGACGCCCACCCCGGTGCCGTAGTCGGAGTAGGAGGCACTCATCCGGATCGTGCATGCGGACCTCGGCGGACTTGGCCTGCGAGGTCTTCCTGAAGGCCGCCTGGATGGCCCTGGTGACCTCGTCCTTGCGTCAGGACGGCCGCGTGCGGCGCGTCCGCTTCTTGTGCCTCCTGCCCCCCGTCCCCGTCGTCGCAGCCCGCGAGCCCCATCACGCCGGCCACGGCCGCCACACCGACGGCCGGACGCTTCGCTGCCGGCACGTTCATGAAAACCCACCCCGTGCCATCCGTCGTCCGTCGGCGCCGTCCCCACGGAACCGCTTGTGACGTTGACGCACCGCACCGCACCGACAAGGGCGTGTGAAAAAACCGGCCCCGCACCTCCGGAGAGGTGCGGGGCCGGTTCACAGCTGCACGGGCCGGGTGGCCCGACCCGGTCAGACGGAGGCCGGGTCCTCCTCGACGAGGAGGTTGCGGGTGCGGTTGGGGTCGACCGGGATGCCGGGGCCCATCGTGGTGCTGATGGCGGCCTTCTTGATGTAGCGACCCTTGGCGGCGGACGGCTTCAGACGCATGATCTCGTCCATGGCGGCGCCGTAGTTCTCGACCAGCTGCTGCTCACCGAACGAGGTCTTGCCGATGATGAAGTGCAGGTTCGAGTGCTTGTCGACGCGGAACTCGATCTTGCCGCCCTTGATCTCCGTGACGGCCTTGGCCACGTCGGGGGTGACGGTGCCGGTCTTCGGGTTCGGCATCAGACCACGGGGGCCGAGGACGCGGCCGAGGCGGCCGACCTTGCCCATGAGGTCCGGGGTGGCGACGACGGCGTCGAAGTCCAGACGGCCCTTCGCGACCTCGTCGATCAGCTCGTCGGCGCCGACGATCTCGGCGCCCGCGGCACGCGCGGCCTCGGCACGGTCACCGGTCGCGAAGACCAGGACCCGGGCGGTCTTACCGGTGCCGTGCGGAAGGTTCACGGTGCCACGGACCATCTGGTCGGCCTTGCGCGGGTCGACGCCCAGACGGAAGGCAACCTCGACGGTGCCGTCGAACTTGCTGGTGGAGGTGTCCTTGGCGATACGGACGGCCTCGAGCGGGGCGTACAGACGCTCCCGGTCGATCTTGGCGTCCGCAGCGCGGAGGGACTTGCTGCGCTTGCTCACTACTGCTCCTGTGTGTCTTGAGGAGTCGTGGTGCGGGCCGAGCAGGCCCTGCCACGGAACTGCTGGTGGAGTGGTCAGCCCTCGACCGTGATGCCCATGGAACGCGCGGTGCCGGCGATGATCTTCTCGGCGGCGTCCAGGTCGTTCGCGTTCAGGTCGGGCAGCTTGGTCGTGGCGATCTCGCGGACCTGGTCACGCGTAAGCTTCGCGACCTTGGTCTTGTGCGGCTCGCCGGAGCCCTTCTCCACGCCCGCGGCCTTGAGGATCATGCGGGAGGCCGGCGGGGTCTTGGTGATGAAGGTGAAGGAACGGTCCTCGTAGACCGTGATCTCCACCGGGATCACCCAGCCACGCTGCGACTCGGTGGCCGCGTTGTAGGCCTTGCAGAACTCCATGATGTTGACGCCGTGCTGACCGAGCGCCGGGCCGACCGGCGGGGCCGGGTTGGCCGCACCAGCGTTGATCTGGAGCTTGATAAGCCCCGTGACCTTCTTCTTCTTGGGAGGCATGTGCTCTCTCCGGGTCCTAGTGAGAGTTTCCTGCCTGCGAGCAGGCATACCGCACCACGATAGCGGGTATCGCGCCCAGCCCTGAAACCGGGCAGGTCAGACAAGCTCTCCATCGGTGCCCGCCGCCGTCGAACGGCCGCCCCCACCCGCTGTCCCCAGGCGCCCGCGGGCCCCGCCGCGCCCTCCGCCGGCGCCGCGGGGCGCCGACCCCGCGAGTGGCCGCGCCAGGCTACCGACCGCCCGGCGGAGCTCCACCGGCGGGCACACCACCGGTGGGGGCCTTCCGCTCGCGGGCAGCCGTCCGCACGGGCTGTCGCGGCGCCCGCGGCCTATGCACCCCGCAGGCCGAGGTTGGCTCCTCCGCGAAGATCCGGGAAGCCTTGAGCGATGAGGGCCGCAGGCTCAAGGCAGGCGTGACGGGTCGATACTCCGGTCGCGTCGTCCGCGCAGCCGAGCTGCTGGTACCGGGATACAGCGGTCCGGAGCCTCTCGGCGGCGGACCGCAGCGCCGCGAAGCCCTCGCGCCGCTCGATCAACTGCAGGGCGAACGACGCATCCGCTGCCGCCGCTTGCGCCGCGGAGCCGCACTCGGCGGTGAACATCCGCGCTGACGAGGTCGAGCAGGGCGATCCGGTGCCTGAACCGAACCGCACCTCGTCGGGACCGAGGCGCTCCTCCAAGGCCGTCTTGACGTCCTCGGCGACGGCCGCCTTGGACGACCCGGGGTCCTCCACCCGGTCGGTGGACACAGCCGGTGAGGCGGTTCGGTCAGGGCTCGACGCGTGGGAGCTGCTGCAACCCGTCAGCAGCACCAGAACCGCCGTCCCACCGCAGACCATCCGCAGCGACCGCCGCTTCACCAGGCCCCACCACCCTCCACCGCCTACGAGTAGGGCGTGATCCTATTCGGCTTTGACCACGTCCGGTCAAAGTCGGGGTCGGCCGCTCGACGGCCCGGCGAGGGCCCCCCGGGACCCGAAAGAGCCCCTGCCCGACGGCAGACCGTCGGGCAGGGGCTCTATCGGATGATCGTTCGACTAGTTCTTCTGGATCTGGTCGAAGCTGAGCTCGACCGGCGTCTCGCGGCCGAAGATCTCCACGAGGCCCTTGACCTTCTTCGAGTCCGCGTTGATCTCGTTGATCGTGGCCTGCAGCGTCGCGAACGGGCCGTCCGTGACGGTGACCGAGTCGCCGACCTCGAAGTCCAGCACCTGGACCTCGACCTTGCGCTTCGGCGCGGCACCGCCCTCGCCGCCCTCGGCGGCGGCCTGCTCCTCGACCTCCGGAGCCAGCATCTTGGTGACCTCGTCCAGCGTGAGCGGGTACGGGTCGTAGGCGTTGCCGACGAAGCCGGTCACGCCGGGGGTGTTGCGGACGACGCCCCAGGACTCGTTCGTCAGGTCCATGCGCACCAGCACATAGCCGGGGAGCTTGTTCTGGCGGACGGTGCGGCGGTCGCCGTTCTTGATCTGGACGACCTCTTCCTGAGGCACCTCGGCCTGGTAGATGTAGTCCTCGACGTTCAGGGAGACGGCGCGCTGCTCCAGGTTGGACTTCACGCGGTTCTCGTAGCCGGCGTAGGTGTGGATGACGTACCACTCGCCGGGGAGGATGCGCAGTTCCTCACGGAAAGCGGCGACCGGGTCCACCGGGGGCTGGGCCTGTGCGACGTCGTCACCCGCGGCCTCGTCTGAGGCCTCCGCCTGATCCCCGTCCTCCGCCTCGCCCTCGTCGTCCGCATCGTCCTCCTCGACGACCTGGACGGCGGCCTGCTCGGCGGGCTCGCCGGCGGCCTCGTCTGCAGCCTCCGCCTGGTCGATCTCGCCGTCGGCTGCCTCGACGATGTCGAGCGCGGTGTCGTCGCCCTCGACGGTCTCGTCGGCGTCGTACAGGTTCGGGTCAGACACGGTCGCTGCTTCTTCCTTCACGATGTGGAACAGGCGGTCGGGCGCCACGGGCGCCCTCCGCGGGAGGAATCACCCGAAGACGTACGAGACGCCCTTGTTGAGTCCCCAGTCAATCACGGTAACGAGCGCGATGATGACCACAACGAAGACAATCACCACGCTCGTGTAGGTGACGAGCTCGTTGCGCGTGGGCCAGACGACCTTGCGGAGCTCCGCGACGATCTGGCGGTAGAAGAGCGCGAGGCGCGCGAGGGGCCCCTTCTTGCCGCGCTTGCCGCCACGGCGGGGCTTCTTGGAGGTGGCGTCCGCGGAGTCGCTGTCGGGACGACCACTCTCAGGCGTCGCGGTGGAGCCCAGGGCTTCCGTCACTCGTCCTCACCTGAATCCGGTCGTTTGCCAACAATCCTCAAAGCGTCTGCCTGCTTGTAGCAGGGCCGGAGGGACTCGAACCCCCAACCGCTGGTTTTGGAGACCAGTGCTCTACCAATTGAGCTACGACCCTTTGAGTGCCCCCCAACGTACCGCATCCGAGCGGCTGCACGATGTGCGCAGCCAAGATCAGCTCGCGGGGGCCATCGACGGATGAGTGTACGTGTTCACGGGCCGGGCGTCGAATGCGTTGCGTGTCCGGGCGCGGTTCGCAACGGTTGTGCGCGGTTCCGCCCGGAAGGTGAACTCGTGTGCTCCGGTACCGCCGGGTCTGCGACGATGCAGACATGACCGCTGCAACTGAACGACGCGTGTCGGCCCGCATCGGGTCGATCTCCGAGTCCGCGACGCTCGCCGTGGACGCGAAGGCCAAGGCCCTCAAGGCCGCCGGGCGACCGGTCATCGGCTTCGGAGCCGGCGAGCCCGACTTCCCGACCCCCGACTACATCGTCGAGGCGGCCGTGGAGGCGTGCCGCAATCCGAGGTTCCACCGCTACACGCCGGCGGGGGGCCTGCCCGAGCTCAAGGCCGCCATCGCCGCCAAGACGCTGCGCGACTCCGGCTACGAGGTCGACGCCTCCCAGGTCCTGGTCACCAACGGCGGCAAGCAGGCCATCTACGAGGCCTTCGCCGCGATCCTCGACCCGGGTGACGAGGTCATCGTCCCGGCGCCGTACTGGACGACCTACCCCGAGTCGATCCGGCTGGCCGGCGGTGTCCCGGTGGAGGTGGTCGCCGACGAGACCACCGGCTACCGGGTCTCCGTCGAGCAGCTGGAGGCCGCCCGCACGGAGAAGACCAAGGTCCTGCTCTTCGTGTCGCCGTCCAACCCGACCGGCGCCGTCTATACCGAGGCCGAGACCGAGGCGATCGGCCGCTGGGCCGTCGAGCACGGCCTGTGGGTGCTGACCGACGAGATCTACGAGCACCTCGTCTACGGGGGCGCCGCCTCCGTCTCGCTGCCGGCGCTCTTCCCCGAGCTGCGCGACAAGTGCGTCGTCGTCAACGGCGTGGCCAAGACCTACGCCATGACCGGCTGGCGGGTGGGGTGGATCATCGGCCCCAAGGACGTCGTCAAGGCCGCCACCAACCTCCAGTCGCACGCCACGTCCAACGTGAGCAACGTCGCGCAGGTCGCCGCCCTGGCCGCCGTCTCCGGCGACCTGGCGGCCGTGACCGAGATGCGGAAGGCCTTCGACCGGCGCCGCCAGACCATCGTGCGGATGCTCAACGAGATCCCCGGCGTCGTCTGCCCCGAGCCGGCGGGCGCGTTCTACGTGTACCCGTCGGTCAAGGCGCTGCTCGGCAAGGAGATCCGCGGCAGGCGACCGGCCAGCTCCGTGGAGCTGGCCGCGCTGATCCTGGAGGAGGCCGAGGTCGCCGTCGTCCCGGGCGAGGCCTTCGGCACCCCCGGCTACCTGCGCCTGTCGTACGCGCTCGGCGACGAGGATCTCGTCGAGGGCGTCTCCCGGATGCAGAAGCTGCTGGGCGAGGCCAGGGCCTGAGCCCGGGCCGCACACGCTCGCGGGCCCCCGGACCGGTCGGTCCGGGGGCCCGCGAGCGTGTGCGGGCAAGGCCCCGTTCGGGGAAAGCGGCCGAAAGCGGTACCGGCACCCCCCGCCGGTGCGGCAGGATCTGTGGATGGCACGCGATGTATCCCTCCTCCCCAAGGCGCACCTCCACCTGCACTTCACCGGCTCGATGCGGCCCGCGACCCTGCTGGAGCTCGCCGACAAGTACGGGGTGCACCTCCCCGAGGCGCTGACCTCGGGTGAGCCGCCCCGGCTGCGCGCGACCGACGAGCGCGGCTGGTTCCGCTTCCAGCGCCTCTACGACAGCGCGCGTTCCGTGCTCCGCTCCCCCGACGACATCCACCGCCTGGTGCGCGAGGCCGCCGAGGAGGACGCCCGTGACGGCTCGGGGTGGCTGGAGCTGCAGGTCGACCCCACCTCGTACGCACCGCGCCTGGGCGGACTCGTCCCCGCCCTGGAGATCATCCTCGACGCGGTGGAAAGCGCCTCGCGGGACACGGGCGTGGGCATGGCCGTCCTCGTCGCCGCCAACCGGACCAAGCATCCGCTGGACGCCCGTACGCTGGCCCGCCTCGCGGTGCGCTACGCGGACCGGGGCGTGATCGGCTTCGGGCTCTCCAACGACGAGCGCCGGGGCCTGGCCCGCGACTTCGACCGGGCCTTCGCCATCGCCCGGGAGGGCGGGCTGCTGGCGGCGCCGCACGGCGGCGAGCTGGCGGGCGCGGGCAGCGTCCGCGACTGCCTGGACGACCTGCACGCGAACCGGGTCGGGCACGGCGTGCGGGCGGCCGAGGACCCGCGGCTGATGGCCCGGCTCGCGGAGCGCGGTGTCACCTGCGAGGTGTGCCCGTCGTCCAACGTCGCCCTCGGCGTCTACGACCGGCCCGAGCAGGTGCCGCTGCGCACCCTCTTCGACGCCGGCGTGCCCATGGCCCTGGGCGCCGACGATCCGCTGCTGTTCGGTTCGCGGCTGTCCGCGCAGTACGAGTTGGCCCGGCGGTCGCACGGCTTCACCGACGAGGAGCTGGCCGAACTGGCCCGGCAGTCGGTGCGCGGTTCTGCGGCGCCCGAGGGCCTGCGCACCAAGCTCCTGGCGGGGATCGACGACTGGCTCGGCGACTGACCCCCAGTCGGGTCGCCTCGGGCGCGGCGGCCGCGGGAATCGCCACCGAGGCGGCCCGTGGCATCCCCCGCGGGGTGCGCCCCGCGGGGGCGACGCCGCCCCGCCGTGGCCGGCGCGGGGGAAGGGATGCGCCGTCGCACAGGGGGACGCCGTGCCCGTGGTCCGGGGGCGATCCGGCTCATCCGCGACGCCTGCGGGCGATGGTGGACGGGATGGGCCGCCCCGTCAGCGGCCCCGCGGCGCCGCCCCGGCCCGATGACGCGCCCTGATCCGGCCTGCCGTCCCGGCTCGGCGCCGACCCGCGCGTCTGTCGCACGGGGGTGTGACGCGGGGGTGTGGCGCGGGCGATGCGGCCGCTGGGGACGCACAGGGGGATCAGAGGGTCACGCCGACCGTCACCGGCTCGTTGACCAGGGTGATCCCGAAAGCCGCGCGGACGCCCTCGACGACCTCGCGGGCCAGCGCGAGCAGGTCGGCGGTCGTCGCCCCGCCCCGGTTGGTGAGGGCCAGGGTGTGCTTGGTGGAGATGCGCGCGGGGCCGGTGCCGTAGCCCTTGGCGAAGCCCGCCTTGTCGATCAGCCAGGCGGCGGAGGTCTTGATGTGGCCGTCGCCCGCGGGGTAGGCGGGGGGAGCGGTGTCCGGGCCGAGCCGGTCGTGGACACGGGTCAGGAAGTCGGCGTAACCGGCTTCGGTGAGGACCGGGTTGGTGAAGAAGGACCCGGCGGACCAGGTGTCGTGGTCCTCAGGGTCCAGCACCATGCCCTTGCCCGAGCGCAGCTTCAGCACCGTCTCTCGGGCGGTGGCCAGGGGCACCCGGTCGCCGGGAGCGACGCCGAGGGCGCGGGCCACCTCGGCGTACTTCACCGGACCGGACATGCCGTCGGCGTCCTCCAGGGCGAGGCGCACCCGCAGCACGACGTAGCGGGCGGGGTCCGCCTTGAAACGGCTGTGCCGGTAGGAGAAGGCGCACGCCGCGTTGTCCAGGACGACCGTCTCGCCGGTGCTCCGGTCGTACGCGACCACCTCGGTGATCGTGCCGGCGACCTCCTGGCCGTACGCGCCCACGTTCTGGATGGGCGTGGCCCCGGCGGAGCCGGGGATGCCGGCCAGGCACTCGACGCCCGCCAGGCCCGCCTCCACGGTGCGGGCGACGGCGTCCGTCCAGACCTCGCCCGCCGCGAGCTCCAACCGGGTGCCGCTCAGCTCGTAACCGCTGGTGGCGATGCGCAGCGCGGTGCCCGCGAAGCCCTCGTCCGCGATCACCAGGTTGCTGCCGCCGCCGATGACCAGCAGCGGCGTCCCGGCGGCGTCAGCCTCCCGGACGGCCTCGACGACCTCCGCGTCCGTGGTCGCCGTCACCAGGCGGGTGGCGGGACCGCCGAGGCGAAGGGTGGTCAGGGGTGCGAGCGGGGCGTCGTTGAGTTCGTGCACGGCACTCAGCGTACGGGGCGGGCGGCCCGGCCAGGACTGCCGCCCGCCCCGGCTGTCAGAGCGCCTCGAGGACCGTCGCGTTGGCCAGGCCGCCCGCCTCGCACATCGTCTGCAGCGCGTAGCGCGCGCCCCGGGCCCGCATCGCGTGGACCAGGGTCGTCATCAGCCGGGTGCCACTGGCGCCGAGCGGGTGGCCCAGCGCGATGGCGCCGCCGTTGACGTTGACCTTGGCGGGGTCGGCGCCGGTCTCCTGGAGCCAGGCGAGGACGACGCCGGCGAAGGCCTCGTTCACCTCGAACAGGTCGATGTCCGCCAGGTCCAGTCCGGCGCGGCGCAGCACGCGCTCGGTCGCCGGGATGACGCCGGTCAGCATCAGCAGAGGGTCGGAGCCGGTGACCGCGAAGCTGTGCAGCCGGGCGAGCGGGCGCAGCCCCAGGCGCTCGGCGGTCTCGCCGCTGGCGATCAGCACGGCGGAGGCTCCGTCGTTGATCGGGCTGCTGTTGCCGGCCGTGACCGACCAGTCGATCTGCGGGAAGCGCTCGGCGTAGCCGGGGTCGGCGAAGGCGGGGCGCAGCCCGGCGAGGATCTCGGGCGTGGTCGTGGGTCGGACGGACTCGTCGGTGGTGAGCCCGGCGAGCGGCGCGACCTCCGCGTCGAAGGCGCCGGCCGACCATGCGGCGGCGGCCTTGCGGTGCGACCTGGCGGCGAAGGCGTCCATCGCCTCGCGGCTCAGCGACCACTTGGCGGCGATCAGCTCGGCGCTGATGCCCTGCGGCACCGGTCCGCCCGGGAAGCGGGCTGCGACGCCCGGGCCGAACGGGTCCGCGCCGGGAGGCACGTTGGACCACATGGGCACCCGGCTCATCGACTCCACACCGCAGGCCACGACGAGGTCGTAGGCGCCGGCGATGACCCCCTGAGCGGCGAAGTGCACGGCCTGCTGCGAGGAGCCGCACTGGCGGTCCACCGTGGTGGCGGGGACGGAGTCCGGGAAGCCCGCCGCGAGCCAGGCCCAGCGGGTGGTGTTCATGGCCTGCTCGCCGACCTGGTCCACGGTGCCGCCGATGACGTCGTCGACGAGCGCCGGGTCGATCCCGCTGCGGGCGACGAGCTCCCCGAGGGTGTGGGCCAGCAGTTCCACGGGGTGCGTACCGGCGAGTGCCCCGCCCGGTCTGCCCTTGCCGATGGGGGTGCGGACGGCTTCGACGATGACGGCGTCGCGCATGCTCGCCTCCTGGGGTGCGGTGCGGCGGATGGAGTCGGTGTCAGTTTGATTATCGAACTTTGCTACCCGAACGAAGGTATGCCAGTGGGTTTGGATTCACAACCCACTATGTGAGACTGGCCCGATGAGCCCGACCACACCCGCGCCCCCGCTGCCGGGGCGGCCCTGCTCCGCCGCTGCGGCACTGCACGTCGTCGGCGAGAGGTGGGCGCTGCTCGCGGTCCGCGAGATCCTCTACGGCAACCGGCGCTTCGACGCCATCGCCCGCAACACGGGCGCTCCGCGCGACCGCCTCACCGCGCGCCTGCGCGCCCTGGAGGGGGCGGGCGTCGTCGAGCGGCGCGCCTACAGTGAGCGGCCGCCGCGGTACGAGTACCACCTGACGGAGGCCGGGCGCGATCTCGCACCCGTCATCCGGTCGCTGGTGGCGTGGGGCGACAAGTGGGCGGTGGACGAACCGCCGGTGGTCCTCCGGCACCGGGACGACCATCCGGTCGACGCCGTCGAGTACTGCCGCACCTGCGGGGACGAGGTGCACGACAGCGACCTCGCGCTCGACATCCGCAGCGAGGGGTGGACCCCGGCGGGGCGCACCGGTTCCGGCTGAAACAGGGGCCGGGGCCGACCGGGGCCCTTCCGGGCGGGCGGCCCGCGCCGAACGGGTGGGGTTCGGTCGCGGTGCCCCGCCCCGCCGTCCAGGTCGCTCCCGCCGAGCGCCGGGGGCTTCCTCCCCGCCAGGGCGCCGGCCGCGCGGTTCCCCGGCGCCGCCCGGGCACTGCGGCGACCAGGCCGCTCCCCCGGCCGGAGGCCGGTGACCTCGGCGGCCGGCGGGCCGGCATCGGCGCCGCGCACGAGCGCCCTCACCGGGGCGAGCGGGACGTCGCCCGGCGGCCCCGCGCATCCCGCGACGCCCGTGCGGGGTCGCGCCGGCCCCGCCCTCACGTCCGTCCGCGACAACCGCCCGGCGTTACGCGAGGCGGGCACGCCTGGTCGGCGCGCCCGCCTGCGACGAGCCGCCGTCAGGGCGTCGCGTCGACCAGGGGCTCGCGCGGTGCCGGGGTCGTCCCGGCGGCCTTCGCGGCGCGGCGGGCCGGGACGAGGAGGGCCGCGAGCGCCCCGGCGGCGACGGCCGCCGCGCCCAGCCAGAGGGCCGGTGTGAGACCGTCGACGAACCGCGTGGCGGACTCGTAGCCGCCGCGGGCGGAGAAGACGGCCGCGAGGGTGGCGACGCCGAGGGCACCGCCGACCTCGCGGAGCGCGTTGTTGGCGCCGGAGGCGATGCCCTGCTCCTCGGGTCGGACGCTGCCCATGACGATGTTGGCGCTCGGGGCGAAGTACATGGCCATCCCGACGCCGCTCACGACCAGCGCCGGCACCTGCGCAGCGTACGAGACGCCCGGCTCGACGATCAGGGCGAACCAGCCGAGGCCCACCGCCTGCAGGGCGAGTCCGGCGGCGACGACCGGCCGGCCGCCGACGCGGTCGGACAGGAAGCCCGCGATGGGCGCGACGATCATCGGCATCCCGGTCCAGGGCAGCATGCGCAGCCCCGCCTCCGTCGGGGAGTAGCCCGCGACGCCCTGGAGGAACTGGCTGAGCAGGAAGATCGAGCCGAACATGCCGAGAAACATCAGGAGGCTGGCCGCGTTGATCGCGGCGAAGGCCCGGCTGCGGAACAGCCGCATCGGCAGGATGGGGCTGCGGGCCCGGATGCCGTGCCGGACGAAGACCGCCAGCAGCAGACCACCGCCGACGAGGCCGCCGAGGACCGGGCCACTGGTCCACCCGTCGGCGTTGCCGCGGACGAGGGCGTAGACGATGCCGAACAGTCCGGCACTGGCCAGCACCGTACCGGTCGCGTCGAGCCGGGGGTCGGGGCCGCGGCTCTCGGCGAGCCGCAACCGGGCGAGGGGCAGCAGGAGCACGCCGACCGGGACGTTCAGCCAGAAGATCCACTGCCAGGAGATGTGTTCGGTGAGCGAGCCGCCGATGAGCGGTCCGGCGGCGACCGCCAGGCCGTTGACGGCGCCCCAGATGCCGAACGCCATGCCGCGCCGCGCCGGCGGGACCGCGGCCGAGAGCAGGGTGAGGGTGAGTGGCATCAGGATCGCCGCGCCCACGCCCTGGACGGCACGCGCGGCGATGAGTTCGCCCATGCCAGGCGCGAGCGCGGCGGCCGCGGAGGCCGCGGAGAAGACGCCGAGCCCGACGAGGAACATGCGGCGGCGGCCGAAGCGGTCGCCCAGGGCGGCGCCGAACATCAGGAGGACGGCGAAGGTGAGCGTGTAGGCGCTCACCGTCCACTCCAGGTCCTCCAGGGCGCCGCCGAGGTCCGCGCGGATGGAGGGCAGCGCCGTGGTGACGACCAGGTTGTCGAGCGCCGCCATGAATCCGGCGACACCGGTGACGATCAGGGCCCAGGCGACGCTGCCGCGCCTGGCCTGTGCCGGTTGCTGTGCCATGAACTCCCCCAGTTGATTAGTAATTGATCAATAAGTTCCATGGACATGGATCGGCCCCGGGAGGGCCGACGGCGCGACCGGTCACTCCTTGCCCGGCGTGCGGTCGGCGTAGAGCTCCTCGATCCCCGCCCAGCCGCGCTCGTCGCGAGGCACGCCGAGCGCCACCAGTACGTTCACCAGCATCCCCGTGCCGAAGAACTCGGCCGCTTCCCGCTCGCCCACCCCGGTGCGCGCCCTGACGTAGTCCCACAGGCCCAGCCAGCCGCGCCGGCAGGCCTCGCGGATCTCCTCGTCGTCGACGGCGGCGACGTACATCTGCAACTGCATCCGCAGGACGTCGCCGGTCGCGATGAGCCCCTGGTAGGAGGCACACATCGCCTCGAACGCCTGCTGCCCCGCCAGCCCCTCGGCCGCGTTCTCGAAGTGCGCCTCGATCATCTCGACGCATCGCTGCGCGGCGGCCAGGAACAGTGCCTTCTTGTTCGGGAAGAGCCGGAAGAGGTACGGCTGCGACACCCCTATGCGCTGGGCGATGACGCCCGTGGAGGTGCCGTTGTAGCCACCCGTGCCGAACTCCGCCATCGCCGCGCGGACCGCCGCCTCGCGGCGCTCCTGTGCGCTCATCCGCATTCCGTCACCCGCCACGCCAAGTAAGTTATCAGTCAATAACAAATTCCCGCAAGAGGGAGGGCGACGGGAACGCCCGCCGCCCTCCCCCGTGCGACTACGCGAGCCGGACCACCGCGCGGGACATGCCCAGCACCTTCTGCCCGGCACTGACGGCCGTGACATCCACCCGGACCGTGCGCTCGTCGTCGTCCAGCTTCGCCGCGACCTTGGCGCTGACCTCGATCAGCGCGCCCGTCTCGTCGTTCGGCACGACGACCGGCTTGGTGAAGCGGACGCCGTACTCCACGACCGCGCCCGGGTCACCGGCCCAGTCCGTCACCACCCGGACCGCGGAGGCCATGGTGAACATGCCGTGCGCGATGACGTCCGGCAGGCCGACCTCCCTGGCGAACTTCTCGTTCCAGTGGATCGGGTTGAAGTCACCGGAGGCACCGGCGTACTGCACGAGCGCGGCACGGTTCACGGGGAAGGACCGCGCCGGCAGTTCGGTGCCGACCTCGACCTCGTCGTAGGAGATCTTCGCCGTCATCGGTTCACTCACCCTCCGGCGCGCGCGCCACCAGTTTCATCAGCGCCGTCACCACGTGCTCGCCGCTCTCGTCGTGGACCTCGCCGCGGACGTCGATGACGTCGTTGCCCGCGAGCGACTTGATGGCCTCGATGGTGACCGTCACCGACAGGCGGTCGCCGGCCCGCACGGGGCGGGTGTAACTGAACTTCTGGTCACCGTGCACCACACGGCCGTAGTCCAGTCCCAGCTCCGGGTCGAGGACGACCTGCCCCGAGGCCTTGTAGGTGATCACGAACGGGAAGGTCGGGGGCGCGATCACGTCCGGGTGGCCCAGGGCCTTGGCGGCCTCGGGGTCGGTGTAGACCGGATTCGGGTCACCGACGGCTTCGGCGAACTCGCGGATCTTCTCCCGTCCCACCTCGTACGGAGCGGTGGGCGGATACGTCCGCCCCACGAAGGACTGGTCCAGCGCCATCGGCACCTCCTGCGGTTCGGTCTGCGCGTCGGCGGATCTGCCAACGCCAAGAGGCCGCCCCCGGTGACTGGGGCGGCCTCGTTGGTCTTAGGGCCTGGATCAGCGCGTCTCGCGGTGCGCGGTGTGCGCGTTGCAGCGCGGGCAGTGCTTCTTCATCTCAAGACGGTCCGGGTCGTTACGCCGGTTCTTCTTGGTGATGTAGTTCCGCTCCTTGCACTCCACGCAGGCCAGCGTGATCTTCGGGCGGACGTCGGTGGCGGCCACGTGAGTGCTCCTTGACGAACGGCAATAAGGTTTGAACACGGAAAGAGTAGCCGATTGAAGGACCGATCCCACAATCGGCTACGCGGGGTAGCGGCGACCGGACTTGAACCGGTGACACAGCGATTATGAGCCGCTTGCTCTACCGACTGAGCTACGCCGCTTTGATGAAAAGATCACCCGCCGGGTGGCGGGTCATCCGATCACCAGAGCCCCAATACGGAATCGAACCGTAGACCTTCTCCTTACCATGGAGACGCTCTGCCGACTGAGCTATTGGGGCGAGCGAGGAAGACATTACACGGTCCGCCGCCGAAGGTGAAATCCGTATCTTGCGGGCAGCCGCCGGACCGCGTCCCCCTTCCGCCGGCCCAGCCACTCGGTCCCATAGGTCACTTGACGTCACCAGTACGACTATTCGCTCTTCCCGGACGGACCGGGCAGCGCCCCCTAGGCTCGGAACCGCGTGATCTTGCCTCCGGCCCCGAGGAGCGCGATGACCGACAGCCAGCCGCAGCCCACCGACCCGCCGCTCGGCGAAGCCGCGCCGGCCCCCGCCCTCCTGCTCGGCGGTGCCCGGCTCGCCGACGGCCGGACCGTCGACGTACGCCTGGCCGGAGCGCGCATCGAGGCCGTCGGCACCGCCGGCAGCCTCCAGGAAGGCACCCGGGTCGATCTCGGCGGCTACCTCCTGCTGCCCGCGCCCGCCGAACCCCATGCCCACCTCGACACCGCCCTGACCGCCGGCTCCGTCGGTCCGCCCTCGTACGACGCCGAGGACGTGCAGCGCAGGGTCACCGAGGGGGCGCTCCACCAGCTCGGCCACGGCGCGACCTCGGTCCGCACCCACATCCGCATCGGCGACATGCAGGGGCTGCGCGCCCTGGAGGCGGCGCTGCAGGCCCGGCGCGCGCTGCGCGGCCTGGTCGACGTGCAGACCGTGGCCGTGCCCCGGGTGCTCACCGGGCCCGCGGGCGAGGACGGCCTCGCCGTGCTCCGCGACGCTCTCAAGATGGGCGCCGACGTGGTGGGCGGCTGCCCCGACCTCGACCCCGACCCGGCCGGCTACGCGGAGGCCGTTCTCACCGTCGCCGCCGAGTTCGGCCTCCCCGTCGACCTGCACACCGACGCCGCCGATCCGGCCCGGCTCTCCCGGCTCGCCGCGATGGCAGGGGGCCTGCGGCCCGGGGTCGCCCTCGGCCCGTGCGGCGGCCTGTCCCGGCTGCCGTATGACACGACCGTCCGCCTCGCGGGGCAGCTCGCCGCCGCCGGGGTGTCCCTGACCGCGCTGCCGCAGGGCGGCTGCGGCGCCCTGGAGTCGCTGCGCCGGGGCGACACCGCGCCGGTGCGGGCCCTGCGGGCGGCCGGCGTCCGGATCGCCGCCGGCAGCGGCGCGCTGCGCGACCTGACCAACCCCGTCGGCCGCGGCGACCCACTGGAGGCCGCCTTCCTGCTCGCCTCGCACGGCGAGTGCGCCCCCCGGGAGGCCTACGAGGCGGTGAGCCGGCACGCCCGCGCTCTCATGGGCCTGCCCGAGGTGCGGGTGGAGGCCGGCTTCCCCGCCGAACTCCTCGCCGTGCGCGCCGAGCGGCTGGAGAGCGCGCTGTCGCTCGCGTACAGCCGGATCGTCATCCATCGGGGGCGGGTCGTGTCGCGGACCAGCGCGGTGCGCGAGTACACCGACACCTTGGCGCTCGACCTGCCGCGCCAGTCGAGGAGCCGCCGTGATCCGGCATGAACGGCACGCCGGGCGTAGCGTCGGTGGCATGCGCACTGTGATCGCTGGTGGACATGGACAGATCGCGCTGCGGCTGGAGCGGCTGCTCGCCGCGCGTGAGGACGAGGTGGCGGGCATCGTCCGCAAGCCTGAGCAGGCCGATGCTTTGCGCGAGGCCGGCGCCGAGCCGATCGTGCTCGACCTGGAGTCGGCCTCGGTGGACGAAGTGGCCCGGACATTGGCCGGTGCCGACGCGGTCGTCTTCGCGGCCGGGGCGGGTCCGGGCAGCGGGGCCGTCCGCAAGGAGACCGTGGACCGGGACGCCGCCGTGCTGCTGGCCGACGCGGCCGAACGCGCGGGTGTGCGACGTTATCTGATGGTCTCCGCCATGGGGGCGGGCGCCGATCTCGGCCCGGGGACCGACGAGGTCTTCGCCGCCTATCTGCGTGCCAAGGGTGCCGCCGACGCCGAGTTGCGCCGCCGGGCCGGCCTGGAATGGACCATCGTGCGGCCCGGAAGACTGACCGACGACCCGGGCACGGGCCGGGTGCGGCTCGCCGCCGCCACCGGGCGCGGTTCGGTGCCGCGTGACGACGTCGCGGCGGTCCTGGCGGAGCTGCTCGACACGCCTTCGACCGCGGGGCTCACCCTGGAGCTGATCGAAGGCCCCACACCGGTGTCGGTCGCGGTGAAGGACGTCGCCGGCAACTGAACCGCACTCCGGGCGCGGCGCCTGTCCCCCTGTAGCGCCGATGCCGCGAGGCGCGGATGCGGGCACCGGTGCGCGGGTAGTGGCGGAACGACTGGACGGCCGAGATGCGGTCAGCCCGGCGCTGGGCTGCACTTGACCGTATCGGGACGGCCGGCGCCATCCCCCTGACGTCATGGAGACAGCATGCCGATGAAGCCCCCGGCACCCCCGTTCACGCGCGAGAGCGCGATCGAGAAGGTGCGCCTCGCGGAGGACGCCTGGAACAGCCGCGATCCCGAGAAGGTCTCCCTCGCCTACACGCCGGACAGCCGCTGGAGGAACCGCGGCGAATTCGTCAACGGGCGGGAGGAGATCGTCGCGTTCCTCACCCGCAAGTGGACGAGGGAGCAGGAGTACCGACTCATCAAGGAGCTCTGGGCCTTCGACGGCAACCGCATCGCGGTCCGCTTCGCCTACGAATGCCACGACGACTCCGGCAACTGGTACCGCTCCTACGGCAACGAGAACTGGGAGTTCGACGACGAGGGGCTGATGCGCGTACGGCTGGCCAGCATCAACGACACTCCCATCGCCGAGTCGGAGCGCAGGTACCACTGGCCCCTCGGGCGGCGGCCTGACGACCACCCGAGCCTTTCCGACCTCGGGTTCTGAACCGGCCCGCGCCTGCCGGCGCAACTCCACACGGGCCGCGGCCGAGCAGCCTGTGCCGGTGTCCCAGTACGGATGCCGCAACAGCCGACCCGAGAGCCGCAGCAGACGTCGTCGCAGGCTCGCCGCGTGGGCCGGCTCCGTGGCCAGTTGCTCGTAGGTGAGGTGCCACGCGCGCTGCACCTGCACCAGATCAGGCGGGAAAACGATGTTGTCCATGCCCGTTATTCAATCACGTGTTCGATTTTCTCCGCAGGACTCGCGCGTCACCCGTTGGGGTGGATTGCGACGGTGACCTCGGACGCCGGACGTGCCGCGACCCCGGGCTTCCCGCGCCCGGGGTCGCAGCGGCGTCCGCCGGTACGGCCGGACCGGCCTAACAGTGCCTAGAGCAGCAGGACGACGAGCGCCCCCACCCCGCCCAGGACCAGTGCGACGGCGGCGTTCGCCCAGCCGCCCCTCCCCCAGCGGAACCAGCGGTCCAGCGCGAGCCGTCCCGGTCCGATGGCGGCGACGCCGAGCGCGACGACGGTGATCGCCAGGTTGTACTCGATGCCGCCCTGCTCGTCCCAGAGTCCGTGGGCGCTGGACACCATGACCATCGCGTTGATCATCACGCCGATCAGCGCCGCCGCGGCGAGCGGGGTGAAGAGCCCCAGGGCCAGACCCACGCCGCCCAGGAACTCCGAGGCCCCGCCGATGGCGGCGTAGACCTCGCCCGGCGAGTAGCCCAGCGTCTCGAAGCCCTTGCCGGTGCTGGCGAGCCCCTGGCCACCGAACCATCCGAGCAGTTTTTGGAGCCCGTGCCCCGCCATCAGGACGCCGAAGGTGAGCCGGATCAACAGCAGGCCCCAGTCACCGGCGGTGACCCGGGGTCGCGGCGACGGGAGGTCCTCGGCTTGCGGCGGAACGCGCAATCGCTCGACCAGGTAGTTCATGGGAACCCTCTCCTGCCCCGCAGGCCCCGGAGGGCGGCGACGGGCGGCGACGGGCGGCGCCGGCCGCCCCAAGACCAGTGGAGCGTGTTGGTGCGGTCACCGCGGATCGCGCAGTCATCCCTCCTCCCGCAGGAGGCGCGCGACAGCCGTGTGCCGCCTTCAACCACTTTCCCCCATTTCGCGCCTTTCACCCGGAAATTCCGAAAGTGGCGAATGGCGCCGCCGCTCCGGCCCTCTTGGAGCCCAAGGCGCGGGGCCCGGTCCTCCGGGATGTCCGGACTGGCGAAGTGGAAGAGGACCGAGAGGACGGAGGCCATGGCCCGGCCGGCCCGCTGGGCGACGTCCGCCGAGGGATGGCGCCGGACGGAGGCCATGGCCCGGCCGGCCCGCTGGGCGACGTCCGCCGAGGGATGGCGCCGGACGGAGGCCATGGCCCGGCCGGCCCGCTGGGCGACGTCCGC
>JARAXD010000003.1:356940-387238 GCA_033793685.1 Streptomyces sp. ME19-03-3
GCCGAGGGATGGCGCCGGCCGGTGTCCCGCTCCGCGCCGAGGTACCGCACCGCCGCTGCCCGGTGGATGGTGACCAGACGGTGCTCCCCCGCGGGATCCGCGGTGATCGCCGGCGGGTCCACGAACCACTCGTGGACGGTGTCGCCGGCCCACACCGCCTCGATCGCGACGACGCGGCCGGGGAGACCGGCGGCACGGGCGTGCAGGGACTCCGCGTCGAGGGGGCTGTCGGGGGTGCGGGCGATCCGGTCGCCATGGTGGTCGTGGCGTTCACCCACCACGCGCTGGGCGTCGTGGAGCGAGAGGCCGCGGTTCCGGCCTGCCTCGAAGACGACGCTGACCGCACGGAACGGGTCGTCTCGCAGGACGTGCCCGTCGACCTGTTCCCGTACCCCCCGCGGCAGCATCGCCCACCATGCGGACGCGGTGGTACCCGCCATGTCCGGCTCCCCTTCCCTCGAGTCCCGCAGCGGCAGGAGTGCTCGACAACGGCCTACCGGTGCGGCTTCACCCGGCCGAGCGGCGAACGGCGTCGTGTGGCCGTACGAGCCGCGCCCGCGTTCGCGGGAGCATCCACACAGTCGTCCGCCACGTCCGGTGGCGGGGACCGGGCCCACTGCGCCAACAGGCAAGGACGCCCGGCGCGAAGCCACCGCCGGCGGCGACACGTACGACTCCCGCCATCGCCTCACACCGACCGCCGGGTGTCACAGACGGTCCCGCCGCGCTGTCCTCAAGGACAAGAACAGCACCAACCGCGGAAGGCGGGGTTCCCCATCATGGGCGTCGAGCATCCGCAGCGGGCCGAGGGCCACGTCCGTACCGACCAGCCGGCCCGTTGTATGGCCCAACTGCAGGCCTGCGCAGCCACGATGAGCCGCCGCCCCGACATGCACGCGGCCCTCGCCGTCGGGCAGACCGGCCCCGGCATGCTGACACTCCGCGTCGAGGCCGTCGACCAGGACGCCCTGCGCCGCGTCCAGCACCTGGTCGGCGACCGCCTGCAGGAGATCGGCGGCCCCGACGCGCCGCAGGTCACCTGGCACGGGGCGGAAGACTCCGCGCCCCGCCCCCGGCACCGCACAAAGCTCGGCATCACCGCCGTCGTCGTCCTGGTCGTCGCCGCCCACCTGGGTCTTGGTGGGCTGCTGCTGACGTCCGGCCCCTGGAGGCACTGGGCTCTTGGGGCCGTGGTGGCCGTCGTCGTGACCAAGAGCGTGTTCCTGCTCCTACGCCGCCGCCGGGCCCGCCGGCTCCCGGCCGGAGCGCCCGCGCCGGAGGGCGTTCCGCACGGTCCCGGTCGTCGGCGGCGGTCCCGTCATGCCGCCCACGACCGGTGGCGAAGGAGCACCTGAACGACCCGCAGGCGTGACGCTCGCCACGGCCGCCGGCATCATGCTCCGCCGCGGGATCCCCGCTCAGCGTCCCGGGTACACCCGTCCTCGGGCCCTGCCCGCCTACCCCCGGTGTCCTCGCCGCCCGACGCCGGGAACGCGCCCGCATCCGCAGCGAGAAAGGCATCCGCCAGGGCGGACGCCCCCTCGCCAAGGTCGGCGGGAACGTCGTGAAGGGCTACTACGCCACCGACCTCCACGACGCGTGGCAGCGCTACTGCCCACCCCCCTCTGAAACTCCGCTACTTCCGCTACCTCCGCTACCGCACAGGTCAGAGTCCTAGATCAGGTGGCGGACAGCCCCGCGCATCCGCTACCTCGCCGCTCCATCCGCTACCCGGCCCGGGGCCGGGTAGCGCCCAATGCCTACGGAGTCGGCATCCCGAAGAACATGACCACCGCAAAAAGCCCCACCGGAATGGCCAGGGCTACGGCCAAGCCGGCAACGCAGCCCCACGCAGTCAGTCGTGCGCTGGTTCTCCCGTAGTCATCACTCTTCGACACGCGCTCATCCAACCGCCACTTGCACCGCCCCGCTACTGCCCGCCCCCTGGCCAGCCGGGGCGGTAGCGGCTGCATCCGCTGCCGCTACCCCTATCCGCTACTTCGATCATGCCCCTGACCAGGGCGGTAGCGGAGGTAGCGGAAGTAGCGGACCTGACAGGAAGGGGGCCGACGACGGCCCACACACCCGAAGGAGTGCGTTCATGGCCCGCCCGCCCGTATCGGCATGAGCCGCGCCGCCTTCTACCGGATGCGCGCCCGCGGCCAGGCACCGCGTCTCATCAAGTTGCCCAACGGGCAGATCCGCTGCCGTCGCACGGATCTCGACACGTGGTGGGCGACCTATGAGCTGAACGCCCACTGATCAAGCCGTAGGGCCCGCCGGAGGCTACCGGCGGGCCCTGCTTCCGACATCGGAGATCCATGGAACTGACGTATGACGTGCGCATTTACGCGCTGGAGACCCGCACGGATCGACCCGAGCCGTACCGGTTGCGCTGGCTTGTGGGTACGAAGAAGCATTCCAAGAGCTACGCGCTCAGGGCTCAGGCGGACGGGCGGCGCTCGGAGTTGATGAGCGCCGTGCGTTCCGGCGATCGGTTCGATGAAGAATCCGGCCTGCCCCGTATCGGAGTTGCGAGCGCAGCGCGGTCCGGTCACCTGGTATCAGCACGCGCGTGACTATGTGGACCGCAAGTGGGACCTGGCGCCTGCCAAGTCGCGCAAGTCGTACGCCGATGCCCTGGCCACGATCACGCCCGCCCTCGTGAAGACGCGCTCCGCCATGCCGGAGCAATCCGCCCTGCGACGCGCCCTCTACGGCCGGGCTTTCAACCGGAACCGGTCGACCGAGACCCCGCCCAAGGAGATCAGCGACGCCCTGGCATGGATAGAGCGCCACTCACTGCCGGTATCAGCGCTGGAAGATCCGGCGACTCTCCGACCGGCACTGGACGCCCTGGGGAAGAAGCTGGACGGCAGGCCTGCCACCGCGCGTACCGCCCGCCCCAAGCGAGCGTGCCTGAGCGATGTCCTGGGCTTCGCTGTGGAGGCGCAGTACTTCACCATGCCGGTCAATCCCCTCGCCGCCGTGAAGTGGACGGCGCCGAAGACCGTCGAGGACGTGGACCCCGAGGCCGTCGCCAATCCCCGGCAGGTACGCGCTCTCCTGTCCGGAGTCCGGGGGCAGGGCCAGCGAGGGGAACTGCTGGAGGCGTTCTTCGGGTGCCTCTACTACGCCGCCATGCGTCCCGCAGAGGCCGCGACACTGACCCGGGACCGGTGCCACCTGCCGGAGACCGGATGGGGTGTCCTGACCCTGCGGAGGGGCGGCGTGCGGGCGGGCCGCGGCTGGACGCGCGACGGGAAGGCACATGAGGCCCGGCACCTGAAAGCCCGCGCCGAACAGGACTCCCGTCCGGTGCCCATCCCTCCGCGCTTCCTCGCGATGCCGAGGGTCCACCTCGACCGGCACGGCACTGCCCCGGACGGCCGGCTGTTCCGCACGGCACGCGGTGGGCTGCTGCAGGAGAGCGGCTACGGGGACGTGTGGGCCAGAGCAAGAGCTGCGGCACTCACTGAGGAAGAAGTGGCATCTCCCCTCGCCCGGCGTCCGTATGACCTTCGCCATGCCGGGGTGTCGTTCTGGCTCAGCTCGGGAGTGGACCCGATGGAGTGCGCACGGAGGGCCGGCCACAGCCTCGCCGTCCTGCTCCGGGTCTATGCCAAGGTGCTGGCGCACACCCGGGAGCAGGCCAACGAGCGCATCGACGCGGCGCTCAGGGAATGGCACATGCCATAGCCTCCATCCCCCAGAGGACGCCTGCGGGACACACCCTGATCAGGGCTGCCACTCACCCGAGACAGGGCGAGACAAAGCCCCTGTTTTCGGTTCCCGTTCGGTAGTCCTGGAGCCGGCACGAAAAAAGCCCCTCTGATCAGCGTTTCCACTGGTCAGAGGGGCTTTTCGCTCCTGTGGCGGCGCCAGGATTCGAACCTGGGTAGGCTAAGCCGACGGATTTACAGTCCGCTCCCATTGGCCACTCGGGCACACCGCCTGGGAAGTGTCTCCGCGGGCCGCTTGTGCGCGGTCCCCGTGGCGACGTCGTAAACAATACCCGATGCGCGGGGGTGCTTCGCCACCCAATTGATCAGCGCTTCCGCCGGGTCCGGTGGCTAGGCTTGCGGGGCGGCCCGCAGGCGGGTCGCGGACCTGACGGATCAGAGCCAAGGAGCCAACAGAAGATGGCCGACTCCAGTTTCGACATCGTCTCGAAGGTCGAGCGGCAGGAGGTCGACAACGCCCTCAACCAGGCCGCGAAGGAGATCTCGCAGCGCTACGACTTCAAGAACGTCGGCGCGTCGATCTCGTGGTCCGGGGACAAGATCCTGATGCAGGCCAACTCCGAGGAGCGGGTCAAGGCCATCCTGGACGTCTTCGAGACCAAGCTGGTCAAGCGGGGGATCTCGCTGAAGTCGCTGGACGCGGGCGAGCCCCAGCTGTCCGGCAAGGAATACAAGATCTTCGCGTCCATCGAGGAGGGCATCTCGCAGGACAACGCCAAGAAGGTCGCCAAGATCATCCGCGATGAGGGGCCGAAGGGCATCAAGGCGCAGGTCCAGGGCGAGGAGCTGCGCGTCAGCTCCAAGAGCCGGGACGACCTGCAGGCCGTGATCGCGCTGCTCAAGGGCAAGGACTTCGACTTCGCGCTGCAGTTCGTCAACTACCGCTGAGGTCGTCCCGCGGGTCCCGGTCGGCAGGAGGCGGCCGGGGCCGTTGCCCCGCGCACGACGGGGCGCATTCGGAGGGTGCCGCCCGGGAAGCCGCCGCAGGTGCGTAATGTCTTCCTGTTAGGTCTCCCGGGACCGCGCCGCCCGCCGGCGGCTGACCCGGGGCAGCGTCGCGAGGATGGAGCCGGGCATGCAGAGCCGCACCGCTTTGGTCGAGGACCTGATGAGCCGCTTCCCGCACGTCCCCCGCGAGGCGGTCATCAAGGAGGACCTGCTGCGCGGCGGGATCGCGTTCGACGACTCCGCCCTCAGCGGCAACGAGGACGGCGACGTCAAGCCGAAGTCGTACTTCATCTTCTCCTTCGACCACCGCACCCTCCCCGAACTGGGCGCCGCCGCGCTGAAGCGGCCGCCGGAGGAGATCGTGCTCACCGGCGGGCCGTACGACCTGCGCCGCACGGTGGTGTCGGTGCGGGTGAACCC
Source organism: Streptomyces sp. ME19-03-3 (assembly GCA_033793685.1). Taxonomy (GTDB): domain Bacteria; phylum Actinomycetota; class Actinomycetes; order Streptomycetales; family Streptomycetaceae; genus Actinacidiphila. The sequence goes on from JARAXD010000003.1 coordinate 362,052, forward strand.
CGCCTCGCCGTACCGCGTGCGTGCGGGCGGGCGCGGGGTGCTCGGGCTCTACCTCGACGGGGTGCGCATCGCGGACGTCGGCCTGCCGCCGATGCCGGCGTACTACCGGCACACCCTGGAGAACGGGAAGTCGGTGATGGAGGTCGCGCCGACGATCCAGTGGGGCTACCTGATCTATCTGACGGTCTTCCGCGTGTGCCAGTACTTCGGCGCCAAGGAGGAGTGCCAGTACTGCGACATCAACCACAACTGGCGTCAGCACAAGGCGGCTGGCCGTCCCTACACGGGTGTGAAGCCGGTCGAGGAGGTGTTGGAGGCGCTGGAGATCATCGACAAGTACGACGAGACGAAGTCCTCCACCGCGTACACCCTCACCGGCGGGGCGATCACCTCCAAGGTCGCCGGGCGGGACGAGGCGGACTTCTACGGCCACTACGCCAAGGCCATCGAGGAGCGCTTCCCGGGCCGCTGGATCGGCAAGGTCGTCGCGCAGGCGCTGCCGAAGGAGGACGTGCAGCGCTTCAAGGACTACGGCGTGCAGATCTACCACCCCAACTACGAGGTGTGGGACCCCCGTCTGTTCGAGCTGTACTGCCCCGGCAAGGAGCGTTACGTCGGCCGCGACGAGTGGCACCGCCGCATCCTGGACTCGGCGGAGATCTTCGGCCCGCGCAACGTGATCCCCAACTTCGTGGCCGGTGTGGAGATGGCCGAGCCGTTCGGCTTCCCCAGCGTCGGGGAGGCGATCGACTCCACGGCGGAGGGCCTGCGCTTCTTCATGTCGCGGGGCATCACTCCGCGCTTCACGACGTGGTGCCCGGAGCCGACGACCCCGCTGGGCAAGGCGAACCCCGAGGGCGCGCCGCTGGAGTACCACATCCGCCTGCTGGACGTGTACCGCGCGACGCTGGAGGAGTACGGGTTGAGCTCGCCGCCCGGGTACGGCCCGGCCGGTCCCGGCAACGCGGTGTTCTCGGTGAGCTCGTTCATGGACAGCCTGCCGGCGTCGGCCCCTGCCGGAGTCGGCTGAGTGCCGACCCTGCTGATCGTGCATCACACGCCGTCGCCGAACCTGCAGGCGATGTTCGAGGCGGTGGTCGCGGGCGCGACCACCGACGAGATCGAGGGTGTGGACGTCGTGCGGCGGGCCGCCCTCGCGGCGACCGCCTCCGACGTTCTCGCGGCGGACGGCTACCTGCTGGGCACGACGGCGAACCTCGGCTACATGTCGGGGGCGCTCAAGCACTTCTTCGACCAGGTCTACTACCCCTGCCTGGACAGTACGCGCGGCCGCCCGTTCGGCTACTACGTGCACGGTGGCGACGACGTCACCGGGACGGTGCGGGGGATCCGGTCGATCACCACGGGACTGGGCTGGGAGCAGGCGGCCCGGGAAGTGACGGTCACCGGGGTACCGTCCAGGGCCGACCTGCACGCCTGCTGGGAGCTGGGCGCCACCGTGGCCGCCGGGCTGACGGACTGACCGCGCGCGCCGGGCGCCGACGTGCCGGGCCCATGCCCTCGTCCGGCCGTTGCGGTGGAGGGAGGGGGCGGCACGGTGGCGCCCCGTGTCCCTTCTGCGCCCGCGCCCGGGACATGGTGGTGCCTTCCCCCCTCCCAGCACGTGCTGTTCCCCGTGGGCGGCGCCGTGGCGCGCGCTCCGGCCGACCACCCGTTGCCGTGGCGCCGTGGGTCGCGCGTCCCTTCGGTCTGTGGGCGGACCCGGAGGACGACGAGCGGGCCCGGCGGTGGGCGCACGACCTCCGCGCCGACCTGCGGCAGTGGTCCTCGGGGACGGTCCACCTGAACTTCAGAGGCGACGAGGGCCGGGTCCGGGTGATCGGTCCCGGCGCGCACAACCTGGGGCGGCTGTCCCGGGTGAAGAGGGACTACGACCCGGAGAACGCGTTCCGGCTCCACCACATCATCGAGCCGGCCTGACCCGGGCCGGGGGCGGCCGGCTCAGCGGGTGGCGTACGGGGCGTCGACGGGGACGATCTCGCGGCCGAGCGGCACCAGGGAGATGGGCACCATCTTGAAGTTGGCGATGCCGAACGGGATGCCGATGATCGTCAGGCAGAAGCCGATGCCCGCGATCACGTGGCCGATGGCGAGCCAGATCCCGGCAAAGATCAGCCAGATGACGTTCCCGAGCAGCGATCCGACCCCCGCGTCACGGCGTTCCGCCGTAGTGCGCCCGAAGGGCCACAGCACGTAGTTGGCGATCCGCAGGGACGCGATGCCCCAGGGGATGGTGATGACGAAGATGAACATCAGCAGGCCCAGCAGCGCGTAGCCGATCGCCATCCACAGGCCCCAGACGACCAGCCACACGACGTTCAGGACGATGTTGAGCGCCTTCATTGCTCAAGCCTCCCATGCGTCCGGGGGCCCCGCCCATCCGGGGGCCGGCGGAGCCGCCGCTGCGTCAGCAGTCCTCCACAGGGCCGTAGCCGCGCGCGGGCCGGGCCGCACGCGGGTGTCAGCGGCGACCGGCCATCTCCTCGAGGCGGGCGATGCGCTCACCCATCGGGGGGTGGGTGGAGAAGAGCTTGGACACGTCGCCGGGGCGGAACGGGTTCGCGATCATGAGGTGGCTGGTGGTCTCCAGCCGGGGCTCCGGCGGCAACGGCGCGCGCTGGGTGCCCGTCTCCAGCTTGCGCAGCGCGGAGGCGAGGGCGAGCGGGTCGCCGGTGAGGCGGGCGCCGGAGGCGTCCGCCTCGTACTCACGGGAGCGGCTGACGGCGAGCTGGATGAGGGACGCGGCGACGGGGCCCAGGATCATCATCAGGAGCAGGCCGAACAGGCCCGGGCCCTCGTCGTCGTCGGAGCGGCCGATGGGGATCAGCCAGGCGAAGTTGACCAGGAACACGACCACCGAGGCCAGGGCGCCGGCGACCGACGAGATGAGGATGTCGCGGTTGTAGACGTGGCTCAGCTCGTGGCCGATGACGCCGCGCAGTTCGCGCTCGTCGAGGAGGCGCAGGATGCCCTCGGTGCAGCAGACGGCGGCGTTGCGCGGGTTGCGGCCGGTGGCGAAGGCGTTGGGCGCCTCGGTCGGGGAGATGTAGAGCCGCGGCATGGGCTGGCGGGCGGCGGTGGAGAGTTCGCGCACCATGCGGTACAGCGCCGGTGCCTCGAACTCGCTGACCGGGCGGGCGCGCATGGAACGCAGCGCGATCTTGTCGCTGTTCCAGTACGCGTAGGCGTTGGTCCCGAGGGCCACGACCAGCGCCACGACCAGTCCCGTACGGCCGAAGAAGCTGCCGATGACCAGGATGAGGGCCGACATTCCGCCCAGGAGCGCTGCGGTCTTCAGGCCGTTGTGCCGGCGGTGCACGGTACACCCTCCAAGTTGTGCGCAGGAGGACTTTCTCTCCTCGTCCAAGGAGAACCTCCTGTAGGGGCCAACGCCACCGGAGGGGCGTTGGTTCCCTCGCGCGCCCGCGCGACGGGGTGCTCAGAGCAGGGCGCCGGAGGCGAAGCGGAGGACGAGTTGGGGTGCGCCGGACAGCGCGATCCCGATGACGGCGGTGAGTGCGATGGCCGCCCCGAGCGGGCGCGACGGGCCCGCCGGGCGAACAGCGGCGGCCGGCCCCGTCCCGGGCTTGGCGAAGAGCAGGAACGTCCACCGAAGGTAGTACACGAGCGCGATCACGACATTGACGGCCATGATCACGGCCAGCCAGCCGAGGCCCGCGTCGACGGCCGACGAGAAGACCGCGACCTTGGCGAACAGCCCGATGACGCCGGGCGGCAGACCGGCCAGGCAGAGGAGGAAGAAGGCCATGGCCGGCGCGGCGAGGGGATGGCGGTGGTGGAGGCCGCGGTAGTCGCTGAGCCGGTTCTGCGGTGCGGTGCGGCCGACGAGCGCGGCGACGCCGAAGGCGCCGAGGTTCACGGCGGCGTACATCAGCGCGTAGGCGAGGGTGGTGCCGATCTGGCGGTCGGGGTCGGTGTACGCGGCGGCGGCGATCGGGACCAGCAGGTAGCCCGCCTGGCCGATGGACGACCAGGCCAGCAGGCGGACCGCGCTGCGCGGGCGGTCGGGGCGCTGCCCCAGGGCGGCGACGTTGCCGACGGTCATGGTGAGGGCGGCGAGGACGGCGACGGCGGGGCCCCACAGGTGCGCGTAGGGCCGGAAGGCGACGACCGTGACGAGGATGAGGCCGGCGAAACCGGCGGTCTTGCCGACGACCGACAGGTAGCCGGCGACCGGGAGCGGGGCGCCGGTGTAGGTGTCGGGCACCCAGAAGTGGAAGGGTGCGACGGCCAGCTTGAAGGCGAAGCCGACGACGGTGAGGGCGGCGCCGGCCGCGGCGAGGGTGTTCAGGCGGGGGTCGACGTCCAGCAAGCCCCTGGCCATGGCCTCCAGGTGGAGGGTGCCGGTGGCCGCGTAGACGAAGCTGACACCCAGCAGGGTGACGGCGGTCGCGGCGACCGAGGACAGGAAGAACTTCAGGGCCGCCTCGCTGGAGAGCCGGTCCCCGCGGCGCAGGCCGACGAGGGCGAACGACGGGAGGGTGGTGACCTCCAGGGCGATCACGAGGGTCGCCAGGTCGCGGGAGGCGGGCAGCAGCGCGGCGCCGGAGGCCGAGGCGAGCAGCAGGAACCAGAACTCGCCGGGGGGCAGCTCGTCCAGGGTGTGCACCGACAGCAGGGCGGTGACGAGCGCTCCGGCCAGAACCAGCAGTTGCACGACGAGCGTGAAGCGGTCGGCGACGTAGGAGCAGTCGGCGGGGCTGCCGACGAGGCAGAAGGTGGTGCGGTCGCCGTCGGTCAGCGGCAGCAGGCTCAGCCCGGCCAGTACGAGGCCGGCGAGGGTGACGACCGCCAGGGGCCGCTTGCGGCCCTCGGGCAGGAACAGGTCGGCGACCAGCACGACGATCGCGGTCGCCGCCACGATGCCGGGCGGGGCGATCGCGGCCCAGTCGACCGACTGGACGACGGAGGTGGCGAGGGTGCTCATCAGCTGCCTCCGAGCAGGGTGCGCACGGCCGGGTCGGTGAGGCCGAGCAGGGCGGCGGGCCACAGGCCCGCGAGGACGGTCAGGACGACCAGCGGGGTCCAGGCCGCGAACTCGTAGCCCCTGACGTCGGCGAGCGCGGGCGCGGCCGAGGCGGTGTCGCGTTCGCCCATGCAGACGCGGCGCACGACGACGAGCAGGTAGGCGGCGGTGAGCAGGGTGCCGAAGGCGGCGACCGCGGTGAAGACCAGGTAGGCACCGCGGTCCAGGCCCGGGGCGGGCTTGAAGGAGCCGAACATCGCCAGCATCTCGCCCCAGAACCCGGCCAGGCCCGGCAGGCCGAGGGAGGCGACGGCCGCGAAGGCGAGCAGGCCGCCCATGCGGGGGGCCTTGCCGTACAGCGCGGCGCCGCTCTGGCCGGCGAGGGTGTCGAGGTCGGTGGAGCCGTAGCGGTCCTTGAGCGCGCCGACCAGGAAGAAGAGCAGGCCGGTGATGAGCCCGTGGGCGATGTTGGCGAAGAGCGCGCCGTTGACGCCGGTGGTGGTCAGGGTGGCGATGCCCAGCAGCACGAAGCCCATGTGACCGACGGAGCTGTACGCGATGAGGCGCTTGAGGTCGCCGCCGGCGCCGCGGCGGGCGAGGGCCAGGCAGGCCAGCGAGCCGTAGACGATGCCGACGACGGCGAAGGCGGCCAGGTAGGGCGCGAAGGTCCGCATGCCGTCGGGTGCTGCCGGCAGCAGGATCCGCACCAGGCCGTAGGTGCCCATCTTGAGCAGGACGCCGGCCAGGAGCACCGAGCCGACCGTCGGTGCGGCGGTGTGGGCGTCGGGGAGCCAGCTGTGCAGCGGCCACATCGGGGCCTTGACGGCGAGGCCGAGGCCGATCGCGAGAACGGCGATCAGCTGCGTGGAGTGACCGAGCGACGACCCGCTGTCAGTGGCGAGTGCCACCATGTCGAATGTGCCGGCCTTCAGCCCGATGAGGAGCAGGCCGAGCAGCATGATCACGGAGCCGAGAAGGGTGTAGAGGATGAAGCGCAGGGCGGACCTCTCCCGGTTCTCGCCGCCCCAGCGGGCGATGAGGAAGTACATCGGGATGAGGACGGTCTCGAAGGCCAGGAAGAAGAGCACCAGGTCGAGCACGGCGAAGGTGGCGAGCGTGCCCGTCTCCAGGAGGAGCAGCAGCGCCACGAAGGCCTTCGGGGAAGGGCCCGCGGGCATCTTGAAGTAGCTGTAGAGCGCGCAGAGGAAGGTCAGCAGCGCGGTCAGGACGAGGAGGGGGAGGCTGATGCCGTCGATGCCGAGGTGGATGCGGACGCCGAGCGCCGGGATCCAGCTGATGTCGGTGTTCGCCTGCATCGTCGCCGGGTTGTCGTGGTCGAAGCCCGCGGCGAGGACGATGCTCAGGACGAGGACGAGACCGGTGATCGTGACGCCGTGGCGCAGCACGGCCTGGTCGGGGTTGCTGCCCTTCAGGCCCGGCGGGGCCGGCAGCAGGGCCGCCGCGGCGCCGAGCAGCGGCAGGAGGACGGCGGCCGCGAGGATGTACTGGAGGACGGTGTCGTTCACGGCTCACGCTCCGACGGCGACGAGGACGGCGAGTATCACGGAGCCGGCCAGCAGCACGCTGATATAGGTCTGCACGTTGCCCGTCTGGGTGCGGCGTACGAGCGCGCCGAGCAGCCGGGGCAGTCCGCCCGCGCCGCGGACGTACGTCTCGACGACCTCGCGGTCGAGGAAGCGGACCAGGCCGGAGGCGGCGAGCACGGGGCGGACGAAGAGCGCCGCGTACAGCGCGTCGAGGCGGAAGCCGTGCGAGGCCGGCTCGAAGAGCGGGCCGAGCAGCAGGCGTCCGGGGTCTGCGGGGTCCTGGGCGGCGGCGACGTCCCCGTAGACCTGTTCGTGGGTCTGCAGCGCCGCGGCCTCGGTGAGCGCCGGCTCCTCGTCGGCCGCCGCGGAGACGGGGGCGCCTGCCACCTCGAGGGCGGTGGCGGACGCGCCCATGGGCGCGACGCGGCGGGCCGCGGCAGCCTGCCAGGCGCCATAGGTCGCGAGGATGCCGATGACGGCGAGGCCGACGCCGAGGATCGAGGTGAGCAGGGTCGGTGCGAGGTCGTTGCCGTCGAGCCAGGCGGGGAGGTCGAGAAGCGAGGGCACGAGGGCGACGGCGCCGAAGGCGACGGTCGGGACGGCCAGCACCCACAGGACGACGGTCATGACGGCCGGTTCCCTGCCGTGGGCCTCGGGGGCCGCGGCGCCCTGGCCGCGGAAGGCGAGGAGGAACAGGCGCGTGGCGTAGCCCGCGGTGAGCACGGCGGTGATCAGCGCGGCGACCAGGACGAGCCAGCCGAGGGCGGCCGGGACGCCCGCGGCGTGGCCGGAGGCGGCGTGCTCGGCCGCCCGCAGCACGGACTCCTTGGAGAAGAACCCGGAGAAGGGCGGGACGGCGGCCAGCGCGGCCAGCGCGATGCCCATCGTCCACATGGCGTCGGGGACGCGCTTGCCGAGGTCGCCCATGCGGGACATCGCGGCCAGCGAGTTGGTGCCGGCGGCGTGGATGACCACGCCGGCGGCGAGGAAGAGGAGGGCTTTGAAGGCACCGTGTGAGACGAGGTGGAACACGGCGGCGCTGCGGTCGCCGACGGCGAGGGCGGCGGCCATGTAGCCGAGCTGGCCGATCGTCGAGTAGGCGAGCACGCGTTTGATGTCGTCCTGGGCGAACGCGGCCAGGCCGGAGCCGATCATGGTGACGGCGGCGAGCACACCCAGCACGACGAGGGTGGCGGTGGACGCCTCGAAGACCGGCAGCAGCCGGGCGACGAGGTAGATGCCGGCCGCGACCATCGTGGCGGCGTGGATGAGCGCGGACACCGGGGTGGGGCCGGCCATCGCGTCGGGCAGCCAGGTGTGCAGGGGGAACTGCGCCGACTTGCCGGCGACCCCGGCGAGCAGCAGCAGGCCGACAACGGTCGGGTGCGCGATCCCGCCGTGGGTGGCCGCGGTGAGGATGCCGTTGATCCGGAAGGTCCCGGCGTCTGCGGCGAGCGCGAAGACACCGATCAGGAAGGGGACGTCACCGAGCTTGGTGACCAGGAACGCCTTGAGGGAGGCGGCCCGGGCGACCTCGGTCTCCCAGTAGTGGCCGACCAGGAAGTACGAGCAGATGCCCATGATCTCCCAGCCGACCAGCAGCACCATCAGGTCGCCGGTGTAGACGACCAGGAACATGGCGGCGGTGAAGAGCGAGACGAGGGCGGAGTAGGAGGCGTAGCGCGGGTCGTGCCGCAGGTAGGCCGTGGAGTACAGCTGCACGCAGGTGGCGACCAGGCCGACGAGGACGGCGATGAGCACCGCGAAGCCGTCGAGGTGCAGGGCGAGGTCGACGGGCACCGAGCCGGTCGGCGTGAGCCGGGTCGCGGCGTCGGTGGCCGGGCCGCTGCCCTGCCGTACGGCGACGACCACGGCCAGCACGAAGGCGGTCGCCGTGGGCAGCACGGCCAGCGGCCGGACGAAGCCGGGGGCCGTGCGGCCCAGCAGCAGACCGCCGACGGCGCCGAGGAAGGGGAGGAGGGGGACGAGAACGGCGAGGGTCGTCAGGGTCACGCTGCGGCCTCGGCCTTCTCTTCCGGTGCGCGGGGCCCGTCCCCTGCGCCCTCCGGGTCGTGCGGATCGTTCGGGTCGTGGTCGGCGAGGTCGGTCAGGCGGTCGACGTCCGAGCTGCCCCGGTTGCGGTACACGAGGAGGACGACGGCGAGGCCGATGCCGATCTCGGCGGCGGCGATGACGATGACGAACAGGGTCAGCGCCTGCCCGGCGTGCAGGGTGTCGCGGAGCCAGACGTCGAAGGCGACCAGGTTGAGGTTGACCGCGTTCAGCATCAGCTCGACCGACATCAGGACGAGGATCGCGTTGCGCCGGGCGAGAACGCCGTACAGGCCGACGGAGAACAGGAGGGCGGCGAGGACGGCCGGATAGACGAGGTGCATCAGCGCTCTCCCGGCTGCTGACGGGACTGCTTGCGGGACAGGACGATCGCACCGACGAGCGCGGCGAGCAGGAGCACGGACAGCGCCTCGAACGGCAGCACCCAGTGCCGGAAGAGGATCTGGCCGGTGACCTTGGTGGAGCCCTGCACGGCGCCGTCCACGTCGATCCAGGTGGCCCGGAAGGCGTCCACGACGACCCACACCAGCGTGCCCGCGGCGGCGGCGGCCACGGTCAGCGCCGCGATCCGGTTGCCCGAATCGGCGTCCGGGGAACGCCCGATGGGCGCCTTGGTGAGCATCAGCCCGAACAGGACGAGCACGACGACCGACCCGACGTAGATCAGCACCTGCACCCAGGCGATGAACTCGGCGGTGAGGAGGAGGTATTCGACGGCGACCCCGCCGAGCGCGACGACCAGCCACAGCGCGGCGTGCACCAGCTGCCTGGTGGTGACGCTGACGACCGCGGCGGCCAGGATCGCGACGCCGACGAGGACGAAGACGATCTCGACCCCGCTCGGGGACAGGAAGCCGGCGTGGGCGGCGGCGAGACTCACGCGTCGCCCCCCGGCTGCTCGCGCTCGGCCTCGGCCCCGGTCGACGCCTCGGCCTGGGCTGCTGCTGCGGCCGCCTTCTCCGCGGCCTTGCGGGCGGCACCGAGTTCCTTGGGCTCCTCGGCCGCCGGGTCGAGCGGCGGTGGAGCCGGCACCGTCCACATCCACTCGCGCAGCTTGTCGCGCTCGTGGGTGAGGTCGAGGATGTCGGTCTCCGCGTACTCGAACTCCGGCGACCAGAACAGCGCGTCGAAGGGGCACACCTCGATGCAGATGCCGCAGTACATGCAGAGCGAGAAGTCGATGGCGAAGCGGTCCAGCACATTGCGGCTGCGCTCACGGCCGCCCGGCGTGGCGGCGGGCACCGTCTCCTTGTGGGAGTCGATGTAGATGCACCAGTCGGGGCATTCGCGGGCACACAGCATGCAGACCGTGCAGTTCTCCTCGAACAGCGCGATCACGCCGCGGGTGCGGGGCGGCAGTTCGGGCTGCACCTCGGGGTACTGCGCGGTGTGCGAGCGCCGGGTCATCGTGCGCAGGGTGACGGCGAGGCCCTTGGCCAGGCCGGAACCGGGGATGCCCATCAGGAGATCACCACCTTCACCACGCCGGTGAGCGCGATCTGGGCCAGGGCGAGCGGGATGAGGACGGTCCAGGCGAACTTCTGCAGCTGGTCCTCACGCAGCCGGGGGTACGTGACCCGGAGCCAGATGACGACGAAGGCCAGGGCCGCGGCCTTGAGCAGTGTCCACAGCCAGCCGAGGCTGCCGGACCAGGGGCCGTGCCAGCCGCCGAGGAACAGGACGGTGGTCAGGCCGCAGAGCACCACGATGCCGGCGTACTCGGCGAGCAGGAACAGGGCGAAGCGCATGCCCGTGTACTCGGTGTAGGCACCGAAGATGATCTCGGAGTCCGCGACGGGCATGTCGAACGGCGGGCGCTGGAGTTCGGCGAGCCCGGCGGTGAAGAACACCACGGCGCCGATGAGCTGCCAGGGCGTCCACCACCAGGCGTACGCGTCGACGATGCCGGGCAGCGAGAGCGTCCCGGCCGCCATGGCGACGGAGGCGGCGGCGAGCAGCATCGGCAGCTCGTACGACATCAGCTGCGCGGCGGTGCGCAGACCGCCGAGGAGGGAGAACTTGTTGGCGGAGGCCCAGCCCGCCATGAGCGAGCCGAGCACGCCGACGCCCATCACGGCGAGCACGAAGAACAGACCCGCGTCGATGTCCTGGCCGACCAGGCCCGAGGGGCCGACCGGGATCGCGATCAGGACCAGCAGGTAGGGCAGGAGTGCGACGGCGGGAGCGAGTTGGAAGATCCTGCGGTCCGCGTCGGCCGGGACCACGTCCTCCTTCTGCGCGAACTTCACGCCGTCGGCGACGAGCTGCGCCCAGCCGTGGAAGCCGCCGGCGTACATGGGTCCGAGGCGACCCTGCATGTGGGCCATGACCTTGTGCTCGGTCTGGCCGACCACCAGGGGCAGGACGAGGAAGGCGACGAGCACGGCGAGCAGCCGGAGGATCACTTCGAGGGCGTCGCTCACGGTGTGCTGCCTCCTTCTGCGTCGTCGTGGTCAGCGGTACCGGGGGCACCGGCGTGGTCAGGGGTATCGGCGTGAGGGGTGTCGGCGTGAGGGGTGTCGGCGTGGTCGTCGGCCGGCGCGGGCCGCGCGGGTTCGTCCTCCGCGCCGCCGGCGGGCGCCGCTTCCGCCGCGGGAGACCGGTCGCCGTCGGCGGCGGGCCGCCTGCCCGCGGCAGCCGATCCTCCGGAGGGCTCAGCCGGGTCCGTGGCGGGCGTGACGGCCGTGGCCGGCGTGGCGGGCGCCCCCTCGCCGGACGGCTGATCGGCCTCATGGGTGGCCGCTGCCGCGGCGGGCGCCGCGGCCGCCGCCACATCCGGTTTCTCGGACTGCGCCGCGGGCGTCGCCTCAGCGGTGACGGCTTCCGGCGGGCCCGCTTCCGCGGTCGCCGGTCCGGTGGCGGTCGTGTCGCGGGAGACGTCCCAGGGGGCGTCCGGGGTGCGCCTGCGGGGCGTCTCGGGGGCCGCGGGGGCGGCCTGGCTCGCGGAACCCTCGGTGACGCTGCGGGTGCGGCGCGGTGCGGCCGTGGGCGTCGCGGGGGCGGCCTGGCTCGCGGAACCCTCGGTGACGCTGCGGGTGCGGCGCGGTGCGGCCGTGGGCGTCGCGGGGGCGGCCTGGCTCGCGGAACCCTCGGTGACGCTGCGGGTGCGCCGGGCAGGGCGCTCCGTGGCGCCCGCCGCGCCGGCGGCACCGGCAGCGCGCGGGGTACGGGCGGGCCGGGCCGGGGCAGGCGGCAACTGGCCCTTCAGCGGGCCCCACTCATTGGGGTCGGGCACACCCGGCGGCAGCATCTGGCGCCGCTTGGGCCCGCCGTGCGCTGCTCCCGCCGCGGGCTCTCCCGGTTCCTTGGCCCCGGGCCACGCCTTCGCCACGCGCGCCGCCAGCACGAAGTCCTTGCGCAGCGGGTAGCCCTCGAAGCCGTCGGGAAGCAGCAGCGGCAGCAGGTGCGGGTGGCCGGTGAAGCCGACGCCGAACATCTCGTGCGTCTCGCGTTCGTGCCACGCGGCGCCCGCGTAGACGCCGACGGCGGTGGGCAGGGCCGGTGCCTCGTGCGGGACGGTCGTGCGGATCATCAGGCGCCGTACGGAGCCGACCGCGGGGGCCACCACATGGGCGCAGACGCGGAAGCCGGCATCGCCTTCGTCGACGGCGCTGAGCCAGTCGAAGAAGGTGCAGCCGAGGGTGTCCCGGGCGGCCCGCAGGGCGTCCGTCCAGGAGGCGGCGGGGACGTCGACGGTCAGCAGGCCGTAGGCCTCCTCCGCCGTGGCCTCGGTACCGAAGACCTCGGCGACGGCGTCCGGCCCGGGAAGCCGGTCGAAGGGCGTGGTCACTGCGCGGCCTCCCCGGGCGGCGGAGGGGCCTGGACGAGGCCGCTGCGCAGCGCCGCGGTGGACACGCGCGGGGCGCCCGCGTCGCCGTAGCGCTCGCCGAGCGACTCGCGGGCGATCTTCTCCTGGAGCTTGAGGATGCCCTGCAGCAGCGCCTCGGGCCGGGGCGGGCAACCGGGCACGTAGACGTCGACGGGGATGATCTGGTCGACGCCCTTGGTCACCGAGTAGGAGTCCCAGTAGGGGCCGCCGCAGTTGGAGCAGGCGCCGAAGGAGATGACGTACTTCGGCTCGGGCATCTGCTCGTACAGGCGCTTCACGGCCGGGGCCATCTTGTCGGTGACGGTGCCCGAGACGACCATGAGGTCCGCCTGGCGGGGGCCGGGTGCGAAGGGGATCACGCCGAGCCGGATGAAGTCGTGCCGGGCCATGGAAGCGGCGATGAACTCGATGGCGCAGCAGGCGAGCCCGAAGTTGAAGACCCACAGGCTGTAGCGGCGGCCCCAGTTCAGGACCACCTTCATCGGCTCGGGCGCCAGCCGCGCCAGGGTCCCGAGGCGGCGCGGTTCCGGCAGGTACTCGGTGGTGCCCGCGGTCGCATTGCTCGCGTCGGTCGCATTGCTCGCGTTGGTCACGTCGTTCACATCGGTCACGTCCATTCCAGGACGCCCTTCTTCCAGGCGTAGAGCAGACCGACGGCGAGGAAGCCGAGGAAGACGAACATCTCGACCAGCGTCGTGCCGCCGTACCCCTCGGCGGCGAACACCGTCGCCCAGGGGAAGAGGAAGATCGCGTCGACCGCGAAGATGACGTACAGGAAGGAGTAGACGTAGTAGCGGATCTGGGTGTGCGCCCAGCCCTCGCCGACAGGGTCGACTCCGCACTCGTACGTGAGCATCTTCTCCTGCGTCGGCACGACGGGCCGCAGCAGGCGTCCGGCCCCGAAGGCCACGGCCACGAAGAGCACCCCGAGCACCGCGACCAGCCCGACGACCGAGTAGCCGTGGAAGTAGTCCACGTCCGTCCGCCCCTCGTTTCTCGTCGTAAGCGCGTTGTCCAGCGATCCCGGCGGATCTTTAGACGATCTGTACGAACGGAGTCTAGGCCCTGCCCCCCGCACCGGAACCACCCGTCCTGACCGGTGGTACGGATAACCCCACCCCGCCCCGGCAGGCGCACCCCATGGCGGTGGCCGCCCCCCGCCCGGCAGGCTGGGCGTCATGACCATCGACTCCCCGCACGCGGACGCCGCCCCGCTGCCACCGGCACGCTTCGCCTTCGATGCCGTGACGTGGAAAGAGATCGGGTATCTCCTGGCGAACCTGCCCGTGGACCTCGTGGGTTTCGTCTACGTCACCGTGGTGCTCTACCTCGGCATCGGCCTGTCGGTGACCGTGATCGGCCTGCCGCTGCTGGCGCTGGGCCTGGCCGGGTGCCGGCTGCTGGGGCGGCTGGAGCGGATACGGGCGCGCGGCATGCTCGCGGTGGCCGTCGACGAGCCCCGGTCGCTGCGTCCCGGGCGGATGGGCTTCTTCGCCTGGCTGTGGACCTCCCTGAAGGACCCCGTGGCGTGGCGGCACGCGCTGTACTTCTTCATCCGGCTGCCGTGGGGGATCGCGACCTTCACCATCGCCCTGACCTCGCTCTTCGTGGCCTGGCCGGTGCTGCCGTTCATCGCCCGGGGGCTGGCCAACGCGGACCGCGCCATGGTCCGCGGCCTGCTGTCGCCCTCCGACGAACTGGAACGGCGGATCGCCGAGCTGGAGTCGGACCGGGGCACCGTGGTGGACACCGCCGCCGCCGACCTGCGCCGCATCGAGCGCGACCTGCACGACGGGGCGCAGGCGCGGCTCGTGGCACTCGCCATGGACCTGGGCCTGGCCAAGGAGAAGCTGCAGGAGGACCCGGAGGCGGCCGCGAAGATGGTCGACGACGCCCACGGCGAGGTGAAGCTGGCCCTCCGGGAGCTGCGCGACCTGGCCCGCGGCATCCACCCGGCCGTCCTCACCGACCGCGGCCTCGACGCCGCCCTGTCCTCGGTCGCCGCCCGGTGCACGGTGCCGGTGCAGGTCCAGGTGGATCTGGCGGCCCGGCCGGCGCCGGCGATCGAGGGCATCGCCTACTTCACCGTCTCCGAACTGCTGCAGAACATCAGCAAGCACAGCGGGGCGCGCCGGGGTGTCGTCGAGCTGTGGCGTTCGGACGACCGGCTCATGATCCAGGTCCGCGACGACGGCCGGGGCGGGGCGACCATGTCGGGCGGCAGCGGTCTGGGCGGGCTGGCCGAGCGGCTGGACTCGGTGGACGGCCTGCTGGTGGTCGACTCCCCGGCCGGGGGACCGACGACGGTGACGGCCGAGCTGCCCTGGCGGGACCGCGCCTGAGCGGCGCCGTACGGAAAGGCCGGTGCCCTCACGGGAGGGCACCGGCCTTCTCCCGTGCCGCCATGCGCCGGGTCCGCCCGCGGTCGGGACGTCGTCCTGGACGGACCGCCGCCGCGGCTCCCCCGCCGGCACCGCCCCGGAGCGGACCGCCGCACCGCGGGGGGTGGGGTTTTCCCCAGGCACGGGACGCCGATCCGCACCATGGGCGTGAGCGCCCCGAACGACGAGGCTGGAGGCACCACCAGGCGGTCGCCGAGGAACGAGGAAGAGGACGGACGTGACCATGGCACACGGTTTCCCGGAGCCGCGCGAGCACCGGCTGCCCGCGGCGCTGCGCGCGCCGATCGAGGCACGCACCTGGCGCGAGCTGCTGTACCTGCTGCTGAACCTGCCGATGGGCGTCATCGGCTTCGTCTTCACCGTGACGATGCTGTCGCTCGGCGCGGGACTGCTGGTCACCTTCCTCGGACTGCCCGTCCTCGCTTTGATGCTGGCCGGGTGCCGGGCACTCGGCGTCGTGGAACGCGAGCGGGCCCGTCAGTGCCTGCGTATCGACGTGGCCGCGCCCGAGCCGCTGCGCCGCCGGCCCGGCCAGGGCTTCATGTCCTGGCTCGGCGGCCAGCTGACCAGCGGCGCCTCCTGGCGGCACATCCTGTACTTCTTCGTGCACTTCCCGTGGGGCGTGTTCACCTTCTCCGTGGCCGTCTCCTTCTTCACCTACGGCTGGGGGCTCCTCACCTACCCGCTGTGGCAGTGGGTCTTCCCGGCCTTCACCGACCAGCCCGGTCTCCAGCTGTACGGGGACGGGAACGGCAACGGGTGGTGGCTGGACTCGCCGTTCGAGGTGGCCATGACCTCCGTGCTGGGGCTACTGCTCGTCCTGGTCACGCCCTGGCTGATCCGGGGCATGGCGTACGTGGACCGGGGACTGGTCGCCGGGCTGCTGGGGCCGTCCAGGCTGGCCAGCCGCGTCTGGGAGCTGGAGTCGGACCGGGGCACCGTGGTGGACACCGCCGCCGCCGACCTGCGCCGCATCGAGCGCGACCTGCACGACGGGGCGCAGGCGCGGCTCGTGGCACTCGCCATGGACCTGGGCCTGGCCAAGGAGAAGCTGCAGGAGGACCCGGAGGCGGCCGCGAAGATGGTCGACGACGCCCACGGCGAGGTGAAGCTCGCGCTGCAGGAGCTGCGCGACCTGGCCCGCGGCATCCACCCGGCCGTCCTCACCGACCGTGGCCTCGACGCCGCCCTGTCCTCGGTCGCCGCCCGGTGCACGGTGCCGGTGCAGGTGAGCGTGGACCTGCCGGGGCGGCCGGTGCCGGCGATCGAGGGCATCGCCTACTTCACCGTCTCCGAACTGCTGCAGAACATCAGCAAGCACAGCGGAGCCTCGCGCGCCACGGTCGACCTGTGGCGCTCCGGGGACCGGCTGATGGTTTACGTCGCCGACAACGGGCGGGGCGGCGCCTCCACGGCGCGCGGCTCGGGCCTGGCCGGGCTCGCCGAGCGGCTGGGCGCGGTGGACGGGGTCCTCGCGGTGGAGTCCCCCGCCGGTGGCCCGACCACCGTCGCGGCCGAGCTGCCCTGGCGGACCTGACCCCACGGGGGCGCCGGGCCCGCGGGGCCGGGAGGCGCCGGAAGAAGCCGGAAGTACCGCAGGACCGCAGAACCGGAAGACCGGAGAACCGGAAAGACCGGGAAACCGGAAAGACCGGAAGAACCGAGAGGACGCTGACCGCGTCTCCCTCCGTCCCTCCCCCGCAGTCGGCTCCCGGTGGCAGGGCCGTGCGCGGGGCCGCCGGAAGCTGGAATGCTGGGAAGGGACACGTCGACGTCGACATGGGGGAGCAGGCAGCGGTGGAGGACAGGGTGCGGGTGGTCATAGCCGAGGACTCGGTGCTGCTGAGGGAGGGACTGACCCGCCTGCTGACCGACCGCGGGCACGAGGTCGTCGCCGGGGTCGGCGACGCCGAGGCACTGCTGAAGGTGATCGGCGAGCTCTCCGACGACGGCGCGTTGCCCGACGTGGTCGTGGCGGACGTGCGGATGCCGCCGTCCCATACCGACGAGGGCGTGCGCGCCGCGGTGCGCCTGCGCCGCGACCACCCGCTGCTGGGTGTCCTCGTGCTGTCGCAGTACGTGGAGGAGCGGTACGCCACCGAGCTGCTGGCCGGCAGTTCGCGCGGGGTCGGGTATCTGCTCAAGGACCGGGTAGCCGATGTGCGGGAGTTCGTGGACGCGGTCGTACGGGTGGCCGGCGGCGGTACCGCCCTGGACCCGGAGGTGGTGGCGCAACTGCTGGGGCGCAGCCGCAAGCAGGACGTGGTGGCCGGTCTCACCCCGCGGGAGCGGGAGGTGCTGGGACTGATGGCCGAGGGCCGTACGAACTCCGCGATCGCCAGACAGCTGGTGGTGAGCGACGGGGCGGTGGAGAAGCACGTCAGCAACATCTTCGTCAAGCTGGGGCTGGCCCCGAGCGAGGGCGACCACCGGCGTGTCCTGGCCGTGCTCACGTACCTGAACTCCTGATCCTGACGTACCGTCAGGGGACCCGCGAAGGCACAGAACCGAAGCGGCGGCGAACGGCGTCCCCATGGAGGAAGCAGGCGGCACGGGCTCCGAGGGCGGTGGCCGTGACCCATAAGGGCACAAAAGAGCTCAGCTCGGCGCTCCCGTCGCGGGAAGACCCGGGAAGGGCACCCTTACCCACGTACGATGGCGCGTGGGACAAAGGTCACGGCCCCGGTCGTGAGCCGCCGCCTCGAAGGAGGTCCGATTCAGTGACCAGCCAGGTCAGCAGCCCGACAACGCCCGATCGCCCCGTTCTGGGAGAGCAGCGGAAACCGGCCAAGGAGACGAGGAAACTCGATCGGGTGGTGATCCGCTTCGCCGGGGATTCCGGCGACGGCATGCAGCTCACGGGAGACCGGTTCACCTCGGAAACGGCGTCGTTCGGCAACGATCTGTCGACCCTGCCGAACTTCCCGGCCGAGATCCGGGCGCCGGCAGGCACACTGCCGGGTGTCTCG
The DNA here is from genome assembly GCA_033793685.1 of Streptomyces sp. ME19-03-3. Taxonomy (GTDB): domain Bacteria; phylum Actinomycetota; class Actinomycetes; order Streptomycetales; family Streptomycetaceae; genus Actinacidiphila. Next base: position 379,880 of record JARAXD010000003.1, read on the forward strand.
AGCTTCCAGCTGCACTTCGCCGACCACGACATCCTCACCCCGGGTGACGCCCCGAACGTCCTGGTCGCGATGAACCCGGCGGCCCTGAAGGCCAACATCGGGGACCTGCCGCGGGGTGCGGAGGTGATCGTCAACACGGACGAGTTCACCTCCCGCGCGATGGGCAAGGTCGGCTACGCGGCCTCGCCGCTGGAGGACGGCTCGCTGTCGGGCTACGCGGTGCACCGGGTGCCGCTGACCACCCTGACGGTCGAGGCGCTCAAGGACTTCCCGCTGTCCCGCAAGGAGGCCGAGCGCAGCAAGAACATGTTCGCGCTGGGGTTGCTGTCGTGGATGTACCACCGCCCAACCGAGGGCACCGAGGACTTCCTGCGCAAGAAGTTCGCCAAGAAGCCCGAGCTGGCCGAGGCGAACGTCGCGGCCTTCCGCGCCGGCTGGAACTTCGGCGAGACGACCGAGGACTTCGCGGTCAGCTACGAGGTGGCTCCGGCCGAGGCGGCCTTCCCGGCCGGGACCTACCGCAACATCTCGGGGAACCTGGCGCTGTCCTACGGCCTGGTGGCCGCGAGCCGGCAGGCGGACCTGCCGCTCTTCCTCGGCTCGTACCCCATCACCCCCGCCTCGGACATCCTGCACGAGCTGAGCAGGCACAAGAACTTCGGAGTGCGCACCTTCCAGGCCGAGGACGAGATCGCCGGCATCGGCGCCGCGCTCGGCGCGGCCTTCGGCGGCTCGCTGGCCGTCACCACCACCTCAGGACCCGGCGTCGCGCTGAAGTCGGAGACGATCGGCCTCGCGGTGTCGCTGGAGCTGCCCCTGCTGGTCGTCGACATCCAGCGCGGCGGACCCTCGACGGGGCTGCCGACCAAGACCGAGCAGGCCGACCTGCTGCAGGCGATGTACGGCCGCAACGGAGAGGCGCCGGTACCGGTCGTGGCGCCGTGCACTCCGGGCGACTGCTTCGATGCGGCGATGGAGGCGGCCCGCATCGCACTGACCTACCGCACCCCGGTGCTGCTGCTCTCCGACGGCTACCTGGCCAACGGCTCCGAGCCGTGGCGCGTCCCCGAACTGGACGAGCTGCCCGACCTTCGGGTGCAGTTCGCGACGACCCCGAACCACGTGGCGGAGGACGGCACCGAGGAGTTCTGGCCGTACCTGCGGGACCCGCAGACCCTGGCACGGCCCTGGGCGGTGCCGGGCACCCCGGGCCTGGAGCACCGGATCGGCGGCATCGAGAAGCAGGACGGCACCGGGCACATCTCGTACGACCCGGCCAACCACGACCTGATGGTGCGCACCCGGCAGGCCAAGATCGACGGTATCGAGGTGCCCGACGTCGTCGTCGACGACCCCGACGGGCAGGCGCGGACGCTGGTGATCGGCTGGGGGTCGACCTACGGGCCGATCACGGCGGCCGTACGGCGCATCAGGGGCGCGGGGGGCGCGGTCGCGCAGGCCCATCTGCGCCATCTGAACCCCTTCCCGGGGAATCTCGGGGAGGTCCTGGGGCGTTACCAGAAGGTAGTGGTCCCGGAGATGAACCTCGGCCAGCTCGCCCACCTGCTGCGGGCGAAGTACCTGGTCGACGCCCGCTCGCACACCCAGGTCACCGGCCTGCCCTTCAAGGCCGAGCAACTCGCTGCCGCCATCCAGGAGGAGAGCGCAGATGTCTGAGGCTCCTGCCGTCGAACACCGCACGCCGGGGCTGCCGGCACTGTCCCTGGTCCCCAAGGCCGAAGCCAAGCAGTCCATGAAGGACTTCAAGTCCGACCAGGAAGTGCGCTGGTGCCCCGGTTGCGGTGACTACGCGGTCCTCGCCGCGGTGCAGGGCTTCATGCCCGAACTGGGCCTGGCCCGGGAGAACATCGTCTTCGTCTCGGGGATCGGCTGCTCCTCCCGCTTCCCGTACTACATGAACACCTACGGGATGCACTCGATCCACGGCCGCGCCCCGGCCATCGCGACCGGGCTCGCCGCCTCGCGGCGCGACCTGTCGGTATGGGTCGTCACGGGCGACGGCGACGCGCTGTCCATCGGCGGCAACCACCTGATCCACGCGCTGCGGCGCAACGTGAACCTGAAGATCCTGCTGTTCAACAACCGGATCTACGGTCTGACCAAGGGGCAGTACAGCCCGACCTCCGAGCTCGGCAAGATCACCAAGTCGACACCGATGGGCTCACTGGACGCGCCCTTCAACCCCGTCTCGCTCGCGCTGGGGGCGGAGGCCTCCTTCGTGGCCCGCACCGTCGACTCCGACCGCAAGCACCTCACCAGTGTGCTGCGGGCCGCCGCCGCGCACCCGGGCACGGCCTTCGTGGAGATCTACCAGAACTGCAACATCTTCAACGACGGCGCCTTCGAGGTGCTGAAGGACCGCACCTCGGCGGAGAACGCGGTGATCCGGCTGGAGCACGGGGAGCGGATCCGCTTCGGCACGGACAACGCCAAGGGCGTCGTACGCGACCGGGCCACCGGCGACCTGAGGGTCGTCGACGTCGACGCGTCCAACGAGGACGAGATCCTGGTGCACGACGCGCACGCCGCGACTCCCACGACGGCCTTCGCCCTGTCCAGGCTCGCCGACCCCGACACGCTGCACCAGACGCCCATCGGGGTGTTCCGCAGCGTCGAACGGCCGGTCTACGACGAGCTGATGACGGAGCAGCTGGAACAGGCTGTCGAGCAGCACGGGAAGGGCGACCTCGCCGCCATGCTGGCGGGCAACGACACATGGACGGTCGTGGGCTGAGCCGCCGCACCCACCGCGACCCACCACCGGGCCCGGGCCTGACGATCAGGCCCGGGCCTCGTCGTACGCCCGGCGGGCCGCCATCACCCGCTCCGTGCGGGCCTCGGTCCAGCGGGCCAGGGCCCACACCTGGTCGGCGGCCTCCTTGCCGAGCGGGGTCAGGGAGTACTCCACGCGCGGCGGGATGACGGGATACGCCTCGCGGTGCACGAAGCCATCGCGCTCCAGGGTCTGCAGGGTCTGGGCGAGCATCTTCTCGCTCACTCCGCCGACCGTGCGGCGCAGCTCGCTGAAGCGCGCGGTGCCGTCGATCAGGGCGGCCAGCACCAGTACGCCCCATCGGCTGGTGACGTGTTCGAGGATCACGCGGGAGGGGCAGTCGCGCGCGTTCACGTCCGGGGGCGCCTGCGGAACCGTGGCGATCTCATCCCTTACGTCCATACCACTAACTTACTTTGAAGTGGGTACTTTCTGGAAGTTAGTACCGCCCCTAGGGTTAGTTCATAGCAAGAACACCACCGTTGGGAGTGAACCGTCATGAGCATCGTCGTCACCGGAGCCACCGGACAGCTGGGCCGACTGGTCGTGCAGCGGCTGCTGGCCGACGCCCCGGCCGAGCGGGTCGTGGCCGTCGTACGCGACGCGGACAGGGCCGCGGACCTCGCCGCCCGGGGCGTGGAGCTCCGGGTGGCCGACTACAACGCGCCCGAGACCCTCAAGGGCGTCTTCCGGGCGGGCGACGTGGTGTTGCTGATCTCGGGCAGCGAGGTCGGGCAGCGCGTCGCACAGCACACCGCCGTGATCGAGGCCGCCAAGGAGGCGGGGGTCGCCCGACTCGCGTACACCAGCGTCCTCGGCGGTCCGGCCGCCGACTTCCTGCTCGCCGCCGAGCACCAGGCCACCGAGCAGGCCCTGCTGGACTCCGGGCTGACCTACACGCTGCTGCGCAACGGCTGGTACACCGAGAACTACACCGCGCAGATCCCCGTCCAGCTGGAGCACGGGGTCGCGGGCAGCGCGGGTGACGGCCGCGTCGGCTCGGCCACCCGGGAGGACTACGCGGCGGCCGCGGCCGCCGTGCTGACCGGCCAGGGGCACGAGAACGCCGTCTACGAGCTCAGCGGGGACGAGGCCTGGACGATGGCCGAGTACGCCGCCGAACTGGCCCGCCAGTCCGGCCGGCCGGTGGCCTACACCGACCTGCCCGCCGACGCCTTCCTGAAGGTCCTGACCGGCGCCGGACTGCCCGAGCCGGTGGCCGCCGTCTACGTCGACGTGGACGTCGCCGGCGTCTCCCGCGGCCTCCTCGAGGGCGGGAGCGGCGACCTCGCCCGGCTGATCGGCCGCCCCACCACCCCGCTCGCGGACACGATCGCTGCGGCGCTCAAGGGTTGACCCGGCCGCCCGCCCGGACGGCGGGGCCCCTCGGCGGATCCCTTCCGGCCGTCGGGCCCCGCCCCATGTCCGCCCCACCGGAGGAGTGTGGGTCTACGGCGACACCGAGGGTGTGGTGGACGCCGTTACGGGCCGGCTCCCTCGCGACGACCGAGAACGCGTTCCGCACCCTGATGCGGCCGGGTGGCCGGGGGCCGCCGCGCCCAGGATGCCGTCCAGCAGGCCCGTGTCGGGGTTCTCCGCCGCCCGGGTCCCGGCGCGCTCCCGGCCCGCGTCGAGGGTGTCATGACCGTCATGCGATACGCAGATGACGGAATCAGGCCCCGCACGCTACCTTCGAGCGGTCGGCCAGCGCCCCGGGAGGAACGAGTGAACGAGCAGCGTGCCGGTCTGCTGTACGGATTCGCCGCCTATGGGCTCTGGGGACTCTTCCCCCTCTACTGGCCGCTCCTCGAGCCTTCGGGCGCGGGCGAGATCCTCGCCCACCGCATGGTCTGGTCGCTGATCGTGGTCTCCCTGGTGCTCCTGGTGATGCGCCGCTGGGCGTGGGTCCCCGAACTCCTGCGGCAGCCGCGGCGGCTGGGGCTGCTGGCCGTGGCCGCGGCCGTCATATCCGTGAACTGGGGCCTGTACATCTGGGGCGTCAACAGCGGCCACGTCGTCGAGACCTCGCTGGGCTACTTCATCAACCCGCTCGTCACCATCGGCCTCGGCGTCCTCGTCCTGCACGAGCGGCTGCGGCCCGCGCAGTGGGCCGCCGTGGGTGTCGGCGCCGTCGCCGTCCTGGTGCTGGCCCTGGGCTACGGGCGGCTGCCCTGGATCGCCCTGACCCTGGCCTGCTCCTTCGCCACCTACGGCTTCATCAAGAAGAAGGTCGGCATGGGCGGCCTGGAGTCGCTGGCGGCCGAGACGGCCCTCCAGTTCCTGCCGGCGCTGGGCTACCTGGTCTTCCTCGGCGCCCGCGGCGACACCACCTTCGCCTCGCACGGGGCCGGCCACGCCGCCCTGCTCGCCGCGTGCGGGGTGGTCACCGCGGTACCGCTGATCTGCTTCGGCGCGGCGGCCATCCGCATCCCGCTGAGCATGCTGGGGCTGCTGCAGTACCTGGCGCCGGTCTTCCAGTTCGGGCTCGGACTGCTCTGGTTCCACGAGGAGATGCCGGCCGAGCGCTGGGCCGGCTTCGCCCTCGTCTGGCTCGCCCTGGCCCTGCTGACCTGGGACGCGCTGCGCGCCGCGCGGCGCGGCCGGATCGCGGTGCGCGACGCCGCGGTGGTGTCCGACGAGGCGGCGGCGCGCGGCGCGGTCACCGGCTGAGCGGCGGCGCGCACGCACGGGCGCACGGGCACTGGCCTTCCGGCGCCTCGTACGCCTCCCGGCGGGAGCGGTGTGCGCGATGGGCGCGATGGGCGCGGACCTTGTGACGGTTGCCGCAGTGCTCCATGGAGCACCAGCGGCGCCGGCCGGGGCGTGAGGTGTCCACGAAGAACGGCCGCCGGGCGTGGCCGGAGCGTTCGCGGACGCGGTCGGCCTGGGGCCGGGGAAGGGCCCTACCGCGTCCCGAGCGACGGCCGCCGGCACCAGGGTGCCGCCGACCGGGGTACGCCAGGTGCGGTCCCCGTCGGGGACGAGACGCAGGGCCGGGGGACGCAGGCGTCGGTCTCGCGAAGGACGACGCGGTCCGGGGCGGGGAGCGGCTCCCCCTGCGCCCGGGCAACGACGATGCGCAGAGCGCGTCACGCAGACGGCGGGCCACGGTCGACGTCCTCCGGGGAGACGGCGAGAGCGTCCGGGTCGGGGCGCGGCCGGGACTCCACCGCCCATCGGACCAGGCAGGCGAGGTCGTGGAGGACCTTGTAAGGGGCGTAGGCGCCGGACCTCCCGCGGGCAGCGGCTCCAGGCCGGGCGCGCCCGGATCGAAGCGTGGGGCGACTCCTTCGGATGACTGGTCACGGGCCGGCCGAAAGCCGGCGGAGACGCGAACGAGGGAGCTCGGCATGGCAGTTCACTGGAAGCTCGTGATCGACGCGGCGGATCCGCACCGGCAGGCCGCCTTCTGGGCGGAGGCCCTGGAGTACACATTCGAGGACCACGGCGTGCTGATCGAGAAGCTGCTGGGGGTCGGCGCCGTGACGGACGACGTCCTGACGGAGGCGCACGGCCGCAAAGCCCGGCGGGACCTGGCCGCCGTGCGCCACCCCGACGACCCGTACGACGAGGAGAAGGGTTCGGGCCTCGGGCGGCGCATCCTCTTCCAGCGGGTACCCGAGACCAAGACGTTGACATCCTCCCCGTCCTAAAGGACGGGGATTCCTGGCTCACGTTGGCTGGGGACCAGCGGTCCGTCAGCTCTTACACGATCAGCACCAGCCGGGTTGAGACCAGCCCGGACCAGCATCACGCGGGCGGAGTTCTTGTCCCTGGGGGATACGACTCCGCACGCGGTGCAGGTGTAGGTACGTTCCGAGAGAGGCAGTGCGTGCTTGGTTCTCGCTCCGCACGACGCGCAGTCCATGGTGGTGTGCGCGGGATGCACGAGGCGGATGTCCCGCCCGTGCTTGCGGCCCATCTCGATCAGGGCGGTCTTCGTGGCGCCGATCGCCGCGTCGGCGGCTTTGCGGGCCATGGTGGTATGGCTGAGGAACTTCGGCCGGAAGTCCTCCACGGCGATCGCGTCGTGGTCGGTCACGACGCGCTTGGCCCACTTGCGGGCGGTGTCCTGGCGTTGCCGGGCGACCTTCTTGTGTACCTTCGCGGTCCGCGTCTGGGCATGCCGGTAGCCCTTGGACGCTACTCGGCCGCGCGCGGGGCGGCGGCGGGCCATCATCCGCTGGTAGCGGGCCAGGCGCTGCGCCGCGCGCTTGCCGTGCTCGGCGTGCGGGAGGTCGTGAGCGTCGCTCGTGGTGGTGGCGGTCTCCGTGACGCCCCAGTCCACACCCAGCACGGTGCCCGTGACGGGCAGAGGCTGGACCTCGGCCGCGACGACGAACGACGCGTACCAGTGGCCGAGGCTGTCCCGGTACACCCGCACCGAGGATGGCGCGGACGGCAGGTCTCGGGACCAGACGACCGTGAGCACGATGCCGCCCGCAAGGTGCAGGCGCCCGTCCTTCAGCCGAAAGCCGCGGGTGGTGTAGTTCAGTGTCGGTGCCGCCTCGCGCTTGCGCTTGATCCGGGGCATCCCGGCCCGCTGCCTCACCGGCAGCCGCGCC
>JARAXD010000030.1:0-76441 GCA_033793685.1 Streptomyces sp. ME19-03-3
CGCCCAGGGCGTGCACCGCGGTGTCCCCGCTGCCGAAGGTGCGCACCAGGTCCTCGACCACGACCATCGCCTCGGCGCCCGCCCCGTCGCCCGCAGGGCCCTCATGCCGTTCCAGCAGTCCCTCGCCCATGCCGGAACCCTAGTGGGCGTCGAGGCCTCAGGGGAGGGCTCCGGTGTACGCGGGTGGCGGGTCCCGGGCGCCGCACAGGTGTGTGGCAGCATGATCGGGCGGGGCAGTGGGCGAAGGAGACGCGTTGAGCACGGCGAGCACGCATGCGCTGATGGAGGTCACTGCCAACTTCCGTCAGTATCTGATGGGTTGGGGCGAGACGCAGCGTGAGGACGGCGGCCTCGACCGCTATCGCAGCGGTCTCGCGACGCCGCAGTTCAACGGCGTCGTCCGGATACGGTCCCTGGACGCGCTCGGCGAGGCCGTGGCCACTGCACGCACCGAACTGGCCGGCGTGCCCTGGTGGTGGTGGGCCGGTCCGGACAGCCCGGAGGGCACTTCCGACGCTCTGGTACGGCACGGCGCGGTACCGCTCGGCGCCCTGCCCCTCATGGTGCGGCCCCTCGACGGCACCCCGGAGCACCAGGACGTGCTGCCCGGCCTGCGTGTCGAGGAGGTCGCGAGCCCGGACCGGCTGGCCGGACTGGTCGGCACGTACCGCACCTCCATGGGCATCGCCCCCGGGCTCCAGCCCGACCTCGTACGGTTCGAGTCCCACCGCGCGGACAACGCGGACATCGTCCGTCTCGCCGCCGTGCTCGACGGTGACGTCGTCGGCACGACGGTGGTGATCGCCGCCCACGGCGTGGCCGGCGTCTTCCTCGTCCACGTCGCCGAGACCCACCGCCGGCGCGGTATCGGCGCCGCGCTGACCACGGCCGCCCTGCGCGTCGCCCACGAGCGCGGCACCCGTCTCGCCGCCCTCCTCGCCAGTCCCGCCGGCGAGCCCCTCTACCGCCGCTTCGGCTTCGCCACGGTCTCGGAGTACCGGCTGTTCACCCTGCCCGCCTGATGCGCGGGGAGGGGCCCGGGCCCGTCAGGGCCCCCGGCCCGCCGCAGCGGTTTCCCGGGGCCGTCACGGGCGGTTCGCCCCGGGCGTGTACCGTCGCCAAGGGGGTCGGGACCGGATGGAGCGCCGGGGCCCGAGGGTCCCTCCCCGTGGAGCACCGACCCGTACGCGTGAGTCCGCCCGCCGCCGCGGCGGCGGGTTCACCCGCCGAGGGTCGTGGTCCGGCCCGAACCGACCCCTTGCGAGGCAAGGAGAATCGACCAGGGACCAGGGAGACGATTTCCCCCCTCGGCTGAGGCCAGGGGTCCCCTCGTCAGAGATGTGATGGAAGAGGTACGCACCGCATGACCACCGAACCCTTGCGCATCGGCGTGCTCGGCGCCGCCCGCATCGCCGGGGCAGCCATCGCCGCCCCGGCCCGCACGACCGGCCACCGGCTCGTGGCCGTGGCCGCCCGCGACCGCTCGCGGGCCGCGGCCTTCGCGGCCGAGCACGGCGTCGAGCGCGTGCTGGACACGTACGCGGACGTCCTCGCCGACCCCGAGGTCGAGGCGGTCTACAACCCGCTCGCCAACGGCCTGCACGGCCCGTGGAACCTGGCCGCCGTCGCCGCCGGCAAGCACGTGCTCAGCGAGAAGCCCTCGGCCAGCAACCTCGAGGAGGCCGTCGAGGTACGCGACGCGGCCGCCAAGGCGGGTGTGGTCGTCATGGAGGCGTTCCACTACCTCTACCACCCGCTCACGCGGCGCCTGCACGAGCTGCTGGCGTCCGGCGAGCTCGGCGAGCTGCGGCACGTGGAGACCGTGATGAGGATCCCGGCCCCCGCCGCGGAGGACCCCCGCTGGTCGCTGCCGCTGGCCGGCGGCGCCATGATGGACCTCGGCTGCTACTCCCTGCACGCGGCGGCGTCCCTGGCCCCGTGGGCCGGCGGCGCCCCGCGCCTGGTCGCGGCCCGCGGCGGGGAGCGCGCCGGGACGCCCGGAGTGGACGAGTGGCTGGACGCGGACCTGGAGTACCCCGGCGGCGCCACCGCCTCGGCCCGCTGCCACATGGACGCCGAGGGCCTCGAGATGAGCTGGCGCGTCGTCGGCAGCCGGGGCGAGGCCACCGCGCCCTGCTTCGTGCTGCCGCACACGGACGACCGGCTCGTCGTCCGCACGGCGGACGGCGAGCGCGTCGAGGAGCTCGGCCGGCGTTCGTCGTACACCTACCAGCTGGAGGCGTTCGCCGCGGCCCTGCGCGACGGCGCACCGCTGCCCACGGACGCCGACGACGCCGTGGAGTCGATGCGCATGGTCGACGCCTGCTACCGCGCCGCGGGCTTCGAGCCGCGCCCGCGTTCCGCCGCCGTCACGCCAGCAGCGGCCGGGCCGTCGGCGTGACGGGGGCCGGCAGGCAGGTGCTGCCGGTCAGCCACCGGTCGACCGCCGCCGCGGCCGACCGGCCCTCGGCGATCGCCCAGACGATCAGCGACTGACCGCGGCCCGCGTCGCCCGCGACGAAGACCTTCTCCACCGCGGTGGCGAAGTCGGCGTCGCGGACGACGTGGCCGCGCCCGTCCAGTTCCAGGCCCAGCTGGGTCACCAGTCCGCTGTCGCGCTCGGCCCCCGAGAAGCCAAGCGCCAGCAGCACCAGCTGCGTCGGAATGACACGCTCGGTGCCCTGCCGCGGGCGGCGGTGCCGCGGTTCGACCCCGACCAGGTGCAGCGACCGTACGTGCCCCCGGTCGTCGCCCTCGAAACGGAAGGTCGACGCGGAGAACACGCGGACGTCGCCCTCCGGGCCGGGCAGCGGCACGCCTCCGTGCTCCGCCGGGTCCCAGACCCCGCGCCGGGCCAGCTCACGGGCCTCCTCATGGGCGGGGGACACGCGGTAGACGCGCGGGTGGACCGGCCACGGTTCGTGCTCGGGCCGGCACTCGCCCGGCAGGGGGTTGATGTCGAGTTGCACGACGGAGGCCGCGTGCTGCCGCAGCACGGTCCCCAGGCAGTCGGCGCCGGTGTCGCCGCCGCCGACGATGACGACGTCCTTGCCCTCGGCGCTGATCGGCGACTCGGCCAGGTCGCCCTCCTGCACCCGGTTCGCCGGCGGCAGATACTCCATCGCCTGGTGGATGCCCGCCAGTTCCCGCCCCGGGACGGGCAGCTCGCGCCACGCCGTGGCGCCCACCGCCAGGAGCACCGCGTCGTGCTCGGCGACCACCCGCCGCGCGTCGAGGTTCCCGCCGACCTCGGCCCCGGTGCGGAAGAGCGTTCCCTCGGCGCGCATCTGCGCCAGCCGCCGGTCCAGATGGTGCTTCTCCATCTTGAACTCCGGTATGCCGTAGCGCAGGAGCCCGCCGAGCCGGTCCGCCCGCTCGTAGACCGTCACCGTGTGGCCGGCGCGGGTGAGCTGCTGGGCGGCGGCGAGCCCCGCGGGTCCCGAGCCGACCACCGCGACCGTGCGCCCGGAGTGCCGCTCAGGGGGGCGGGGGTGGACGAAGCCCTCCTGCCACGCGCGGTCGGCGATGGCCACCTCGACGTTCTTGATCGTGACGGGGTCGGCGTTGATCGTCAGGACGCAGGCGCTCTCGCAGGGCGCCGGGCACAGCCGGCCGGTGAACTCGGGGAAGTTGTTGGTGGCGTGCAGGCGCTCCGCGGCGGCGGCCCAGTCCTCGCGGTACACCAGGTCGTTCCAGTCGGGGATCATGTTGCCCAGCGGGCAGGCGTCGTGGCAGAACGGGATGCCGCAGTCCATGCACCGGCCCGCCTGGGACGAGATGATCGGCAGCAGGCTCTGGCCGGTGTAGACCTCGCGCCAGTCCCCTACGCGCTCGCACACCGGCCGCGGCGCGGGGGTACGGCGCGGGGTGGTGAGAAAGCCCTTGGGATCGGCCATGGCCGCCTCCGGCGCCGCCGTCACGATCAGGGGGAGTCACGGTGGCCGCGCCCCCGGCACGTGGCACCGTGATGCAACGATACGTCGGGTTCGCGGGTATTCGAAGGCGAGGCCGCCGTGACCTTCCCCCGTGGTCTCAGGCCGCCGACTCGAGCTCCGCCGAGCGGGGATTGATCAGTACGACGTCGCACGTCGCGTACCGCATCAGGGCCTGCCAGGCGCTCGCGTCCAGCAGCGCGGGCAGCCCGCCGCGGGCGGGCGCCCCGACGACGATGGCACGGGCCCCGGTGCGCTCCGCGTGCTCGGCGACCAGACGGCCCACCTGCCCGTGGTTGGTGGCGTTCCGCAGTACGTGGCCGACGGCCGGGACGCCGAGAGCGGCGAGGCGGTCCAGGTGCTCGCGGACGGCGGTCCGGGCGGACTCCAGGTCCTCCGCGTCGGCGGCCGCGTCACCGACGACGGCGGACTCCGCGGCGTGGACGACGTGCACCGTACGGCCGTTGATCGTCGCGAGGCGGCCGGCGGCCTCCGTGACCCGTTCGGCGTTCGCGGAGCCGTCCACGGCGGCGACGATGGCACCGCGGCCCGCGCCGCCGGACACCACGGCGTCGTGCTCGACCGGTACCAGCGACGGGGCGGCGCCGGTACCGGAGGCGGGCTCCGGTCCGTGCTCCGCGGTGGCCTGGACCTCTTCGGCCTGGACCTTCTCGGCCTCCTTGAGCAGCCCGTGGGCTGTGGAGAGGATCACGATGCCCAGCACGAGCGCCCCCGCGCCGATGTAGAACGGCACGTGGATCCCGAACGCCTCGACCAGCCGGCCCGCGGCGAACGGCGCCAGACCGCCGCCGATGAAGCGGACGAAACCGTACGCGGCGGAGGCGACGGCGCGGTCGACGGGCGCGACGGTCATCACCGCCTGCGTGGTGACCGTGTTGTTCACGCCGATGAAGACACCGGCGACGATCACGCAGGCGATGAGCACGGTCCGGTTGTCCGTCCAGATCGCGATGGCCAGCACGGTGAGGGCGAACAGCGCGAGGTTGGCGTAGAGCGTCCGTGCGATGCCCAGCCGGGCCTGCAGCCGCGGCGCGCCGAAGACCGCGAACACCGCGACGAGGGCGCCCCAGCCGGTGAAGACCAGACCGAGCTGGATCGCCCCGAGACCCATCGGGAAGGGCGCGTAGCCGAGCACGGTGAAGAAAGCCCAGTTGTAGCAGAGGGCCGTGAGCGACATCGTCAGCAGGCCGCGGTGGCGCAGGGCGCGCAGCGGCTCGCTCAGCCCGGTCCTGCGGGCCGGGAGCGGGATCGGCTCCACGAGGACGACGGTGGCGACCAGCGCGATCGCCATCAGGACGGCGACCCCGTAGAACGGGCCGCGCCAGCTGACGTTGCCCAGCACTCCGCCGAGCAGCGGACCCACCGCGATGCCGACGCCCAGTGCCGTCTCGTAGAGGATGATCGCGCCCACGAAGCCGCCGCTCGCGGAGGCCACGATCACCGCCAGCGAGGTGGCGATGAACAGGGCGTTGCCGATGCCCCAGCCGGCGCGGAAGCCGACGATGCCGCCGATGCTCCCCGCGGTGCCCGCCAGGGCCGCGAAGACCACGATCAGGGCGAGCCCCGCGATCAGCGTCCGCTTCGCGCCGATCCTGCTCGAGACCCAGTTCGTGATGAGCATGGCGACCGCTGTCACCACCAGGTAGCTGGTGAACAGCAGCGTCACCTGACTGGGACTGGCGTTCAGTTGCTCCGATATCGCGGGCAGGATCGGGTCCACGAGCCCGATCCCCATGAACGAGACCACACAGGCGAAGGCGACCGCGAACACGGCCTTCGGCTGATTGAACGGATTCACGGAACGGGACGGTTGCGCTTGCGCGGTCATGTGGCTGCTCCGACGTAGAACCGATGCCTGGTCAATGGCTCCGCTGGGCGAGACGTGAGGCGGCCGGGGGCTGCCCCAGCCGGGTCAGTGCCTCCACGGCCGGCAGCGCGGCCACCAGGGCCGAGCGCTCGTCCGGGCTCAGCTGTTCCAGCAACTCCCCGAGCCGCTCGGCACGCACGGCGCGGCGCCGGGCGATGGCCTGCCGGCCCGCGTCGGTGATGTCGACGAGCACCACGCGCCCGTCCGACGGGTCCGCCGCGCGACCGGCCAGTCCCGCCTCCGTCAGCCGCGACACGACCTGGGTCATCGCCGGCTGCGTGACGCCCTCCAGGGCCGCCAGTTCGGTCAGCCGGACCGGGCCGGACTGCTCCAGCGTGGACAGTGTCGCCACGGTCGTCAGCGACAGTTCGCTCGGCTGGCTCAGCCTGCGCAGCATGCGGTAGAGCCGCTCCAGGGCCCGCGCCACGTCGACGGCGTGGCGGTGGTCCGTGTCGTCAGCGGGAAGATGCATAAGGAATTTATATCACTGGCTTATGCATCGTGGGAGGGGTCGCAACGGATCGGCGGAGCACGGATCGGCGGAGCACGGATCGGCGGAGCACGGATCGGCGGGAGCACGGATCGGCGGGAGCACGGGACGCGAGAGCACGGGACGCGAGAGCACACGTGGGCGGGCGCCGGCCGCGGGCGGACACGGCGAAGGGCCGGGCCCGCCCGTGGACGGCGTGCCCGGCCCTCGGTTCCCCACCTGGGGCGGGGTGGGTGCTCAGCGCCCGTAGCGTTCCCGGGCCTCCTGGACGGTCTCCCGCTTCACCTCACCGCGCCCGGCGAGCGCCGCCAGCGCGGCGACGACCAGCGACTGGGGGTCGACCCCGAAGTGGCGGCGGGCCGCCTCACGCGTGTCCGACAGGCCGAAGCCGTCGGTGCCGATCGAGTGCCACTCCTGCGGCACCCACTGGCTGATCTGGTCCGGCACCGCGCGCATCCAGTCGCTCACCGCCAGCACCGGGCCCGGGGCCCCCTCCAGCACGCGCGTGACGTGGGGGAGCGGCGCGTCCTCGCCCCGCAGCCGGGCCGCGTCGTACTCCAGACCGCCGCGCCGCAGCTCGCTCCACGAGGTCGCCGACCACACGTCCGCCGCCACGCCCCACTCCGCGGCCAGCATCCGCTGCGCCTCCAGCGCCCAGTGGATCGCCGTACCGGAGGCCATGAGCTGCAGCCGCGGCGTGTCGGCGGACAGGCCGGCGGTCTCGGCGGCGCGGAAGCGGTACAGGCCCTTGACGATGCTTTCCTCGATGCCGGGCCCGGCCGGCATGGCCGGCTGGATCTTGGGCTCGTTGTAGACGGTCAGGTAGTAGAAGACGTCCTCCGCGTCGGGGCCGTACATGCGGCGCAGGCCCTCGCGGACGATGACACCGATCTCGTAGGCGAACGCCGGGTCGTACGAGACCGCCGCCGGGTTCGTGGACGCGATCAGGTGGGAGTGGCCGTCGGCGTGCTGCAGACCCTCGCCCGTCATCGTCGTGCGGCCCGCGGTGGCCCCGACCAGGAAGCCTCGGCCGAGCTGGTCGGCCAGGGCCCACATCTGGTCGGCGGTGCGCTGCCAGCCGAACATCGAGTAGAAGATGTAGAACGGGATCATAGGTTCGCCGTGGGTGGCGTACGAGGTGGCGGCGGCCGTGAAGGACGCCATCGAACCCGCCTCGGTGATGCCCTCGTTGAGGATCTGCCCGTTCTCCGCCTCCTTGTAGTACAGGAGCATGTCGCGGTCGACCGGGTCGTAGGTCTGGCCGAGCGGCGAGTAGATGCCCGCGCTCGGGAAGAGCGACTCCATGCCGAAGGTGCGGGCCTCGTCCGGCACGATCGGCACCCAGCGCCGACCGCTCTCCTTCTCCCGCATCAGGTCCTTCACCAGCCGGACCAGGGCCATCGTGGTCGCGATCTCCTGGTTGCCGGAGCCCTTGGCCAGCGCCTCGAAGGGCTTCGCGGACGGCTCGGGGAGCGCCACCGGGTGCACCCGGCGGGCCGGGGCGGGACCGCCGAGTTCCGCGCGGCGCTCCCGCAGGTAGCGGACCTCGGGGGAGTCGGCGCCCGGGTGGGCGTACGGCACCAGGTCGCCGGAGAGCGCGCTGTCCGGGATGGGCAGCTCCAGCAGGTCGCGCATGGTGCGGAACTCGGGGACCGTGAGCTTCTTCATCTGGTGGTTGGCGTTGCGCGACTCGAAGCCGCGGCCCAGCGTCCAGCCCTTGACGGTCTGCGCCAGGATCACGGTCGGCGCGCCCTTGTGCGTGGTGGCCGCGCGGTAGGCGGCGTACACCTTGCGCGGCTCGTGACCCGCGCGGGAGGTGTGGAAGCACTCGGCGATCTTGGCGTCGGTCAGCAGCTTCGCCATCTCGACCAGCGCCGGATCGGCGCCGAAGAAGTGCCCGCGGATGTAGGCGGCGTCGCGGGTGGCGTAGGTCTGGAACTGCCCGTCGGGGACCTCGCGCAGCCGCCGGACGAGCGCGCCGGTGGTGTCCAGGGCGAACAGCTCGTCCCAGGCCGAGCCCCACAGCGACTTGACGACGTTCCAGCCGGCGGCACGGAACTTCGCCTCCAGCTCCTGGACGATCTTGAAGTTGGCGCGCACCGGACCGTCGAGACGCTGCAGGTTGCAGTTGATCACGAAGGTGAGGTTGTCGAGCCCCTCCCGGCCGGCCAGGCCGAGGGCGGCGGTCGACTCCGGCTCGTCCATCTCGCCGTCGCCGAGGAAGGCCCACACGTGCGAGCCGGAGACGTCCTTGATGCCGCGGTGCGTCAGGTAGCGGTTGAAGCGCGCCTGCTGGATCGCGGCGAGCGGGCCGAGGCCCATGGACACGGTCGGGAACTCCCACAGCCACGGCAGCCGGCGCGGGTGCGGGTAGGAGGGCAGGCCGTCGCCGCCGGCTTCCTGGCGGAAGTTGTCCAGCTGCCGCTCGGTCAGCCGGCCGTCGAGGAAGGCGCGGGCGTAGATGCCCGGGGAGGCGTGCCCCTGGATGTACAACTGGTCGCCGGAGCCTCCCGCGGAGCCGTCGCCCCGCGCGGAGCCACCCTCCTTGCCGTGGAAGAAGTGGTTGAAGCCCGTCTCGTACAGCCAGGCCGCGGAGGCGAAGGTGGCGATGTGGCCGCCCAGGCCCAGGCGGCTGCCGCGGGTCACCATGGCGGCCGCGTTCCAGCGGTTCCAGCCGGCGATGCGCCGTTCCATCTCCTCGTCGCCGGGGATCTGCGGCTCGGCGGCGGTCGGGATGGTGTTGACGTACTCGGTCTCCACCAGCGCCGGCACCGGGAGGCCGGACGCCTGGGCGTGGCCGACCGTGCGGCGCATCAGGTAGGCCGCGCGCTCCGGGCCGGCGGCACGGGTGACCGCGTCGAGGGAGGCGGCCCATTCACCGGTCTCCTCCGGGTCCGGGTCCGGCAGGTGATCGAGTGCGCTCAGCGTGGCGTCGGTCATGGTGCACGCCTTCCAGATGGTTCCGTGCGGGCAGGGGCCCCGTAGGACCCAGAATAATTCTGATCGATGATCGATCAAACACCCTGTGACGAGGGTCACGCGGAACGGGGGATCCGGTTCCCGGGGCGGCTCAGCCGCCCTGCGGAGCACAGCCGAGCACATGCTCCTTGACCAGCTCGCCGACGCGTGGATCGTCCCTGCGGAAGGCGTCCAGCACCGCCTGGTGCTCCCCGGCGTACAGCCGCTGCCGGGTGCCCAGCCAGCGGATCGACAGCGCCGTCCACACCTCGATGCCCAGCGACTCCCAGGTGTGCAGCAGCACGCTGTTGCCCGAGGCGCGCACCAGCTCGCGGTGGAACGCCACGGTGTGCTGCACCTGCGCCCCGGCGTCGCCCTCCTCGTCCGCCTTCTGCAGCAGGGCCACCTCGGCCTGCAGAGCGGACAGCTCATGGCGCAGGCGGGGCGCGGCCAGCTCCGCGGCGATCTGCTCCAGTCCGGCCCGCACCGGGTAGATCTCCTCCAGGTCCGCGGCGGCCAGCCGGCGCACCCGCACGCCCTTGTTCGGGGCCGACTCGATGAGCCGCATCACCTCCAGTTCCCGCAGCGCCTCCCGCACGGGCGTCTGGCTGACCTGCAGTTCCGTGGCGATGCCGCGTTCGACGATCCGCTCCCCGGGCTTCCAGCGCCCGCTGACGATGCCGTCCACGATGAACTCGCGGATCTGCTCGCGCAGCGAGCGGACGACGGGCGGGGCCATGGGGTACTCCTCCGGAAAAGGGCAGCTGACTAGACGATACGGCGACGACGCCCTCCGGCGGTCCCGCACGGTGGCACCGAGTGCCGCGCACTGCCCGCTCCCGGCTAGCCGAGGTCGTAGGTGACCGTCACCGGGGCGTGGTCGGACCAGCGCTCGGGGTGGGTGGCCGCACGCTCGACCCGGGGCCTCGCCGCCCGGGCGGCAAGGCCCCGTGTGGCGACGTGGAGGTCGATGCGCCAGCCGCTGTCGTTGTCGAAGGCGCGCCCGCGGTAGGACCACCACGTGTACGGGCCCTCGCCCTCCGGGGTGAGGTGGCGCACGACGTCGGTGTAGCCGGCCTCGTCGTAGACGCGGGAGAGCCAGGCCCGCTCCTCGGGGAGGAAACCGGCGTTCTTCTGGTTGGCCCGCCAGTTCCTCAGGTCGCGCTCGGTGTGCGCGATGTTCCAGTCACCGCAGATCAACACCTCGCGGCCGTCCGCGGCGGCCTTCTCGCGGAGCCTGACCATGTGCGCGAGGAACGCCGCCATGAAGCGCTCCTTCTCCTCCTGGCGCTCGGTGCCGACCTCGCCGGAGGGGAGGTAGAGGCTCGCGATGGTGACACCGGGCAGGTCGATCTCCGCGTACCGGCCGGAGCCGTCGAACTCCTGTGAGCCGAACCCGATCCGGCGCGCGGACGGTTCCCGCCGCGAGTAGAGGGACACCCCTGCCCGGCCCTTCGCCGCCGCCGGAGCGTGGAGCACGTGCCAGCCCTCGGGGGCGCGGACCTCCGCGGGCAGTTGCGCGGCCTCGGCGCGGACCTCCTGCAGGCACACCACGTCGGCCGTGGTCGCCTCCAGCCAGGGCAGGAAGCCCTTCTTGGCCGCGGCGCGCAGCCCGTTCACGTTCACGGTCGTCACGGTGAGCATGACGGGGACGATACCGGCCCGCCGGAGGGGGCCCGTACCGGGGCGTAGGCCGCACACCCGTACGATGTGCCGGTGGAAATCCGGAAGACGCGCTATGACCACCCCGACGCCGTGCTGCTGACCGAGCAGGTGCAGCGGGAGTACGTGGAGCGGTACGGCGGCCCCGACGAGACCGTGATGGACGCCGATCACTTCGACGGTCCGCAGGGCGAGTTCATGGTCGGATACTTCGACGGCGTTCCCGTGGCGACCGGCGGCTGGCGCGGCCAGGACGCCTCCCCGGAGGGCTTCGAGGACGGGGACGCGGAGCTCAAGCGGATGTACGTGGTGCCGCAGGCCCGCGGCCGGGGCTTCGCGCGCCGGATGCTCGCCGCGCTGGAGGCCGGTGCCGCCGCGGCGGGCCGCACCCGGATGGTGCTGGAGACGGGGCAGAAGCAGCCTGAGGCGATCGCCCTCTACGCCTCCTGCGGCTACGCGCCGGTGGGCAAGTTCGGCTACTACCGGGACAGTCCGACCAGCGTGTGCCTGGGCAAGGCGCTCCCGGCACCGGCCACGGAGGCCGTTTCCGCGTAGCCTTGGTCCATGATCGAGGACAGCGTGTCCGCCCGGCTCGCGGCGGGCAAGTACCTACTGGTCACCACCTACCGGCGGGACGGCCGCACCGTGGCCACCCCGGTCTGGGTGGTCCGCGACGCAGAGGCGCTCGGTGCGTGGACCGCGGCGGACTCCGGCAAGGTCAAGCGGATCCGCAACCGCGCCGACGTGCTGGTCGGTCCCTGCGACGTACGCGGCAACCCCACCGGGGAGCAGGTACCCGCCCGCGCCGAGATCCTCGGCCCGCGGGAGACCGAGCGCTACCGCTCCCTGATCGCCCGCAAGTACGGGCTGCTGGGCCGGCTGACCTTGTTCGGCAGCAGGCTGCGCCGCGGCCGCGAGGGCACGGTCGGCGTGCGGATCACCCTCACCTGAGCGGCGGTGCGCCATGGCGGCGCACCTGCACCGTGAGCGTGTGCCGGGACTGCTGCCGCGGCACGGAGAAGGTCCCCGGCGTCGACCATGACGCTCAACTCGACCGGCTCCGGCGGGAGCTCGCCGGTGTCTCGAGCAGGCGAACGTCGTGGTCGTCCAGCCCTCGCCGCGGGGGCGCGCGGCCGGCGGGCGGCCGGTCCGGCTGGGTCTGGTCAACGACCCGGGCGCCGTGGACGACATCGTGGCCTGGGTGCGCGCCGGGGGGCCGGGCCGTGCCGAGCCGCCCGGCGTACTGGACCTCCGCACCATGGAGCCGGCCGGCCGCCGCGCCGCGCGTGCGGCGGACGCGGGTCCCTGCGGCCGGACACATCGGGGCCGTACGGGCCGCGTCGCCCGTACGGCCCGAGAACCGGCCGCGCCGGAGGGTCAGTCGATGCCGCGCAGGATGTGCGGTTCGTTCAGGTCGTCCTCGTAGCCGGCCAGTCGGATCGGCGCCGACCTGGCCCAGACGTCCAGGTTCCGCAGCTCCCGCTGCTGTACGGGCCGATCGTCGGACTCCTTGGGGAGCTGGTTCCGCTTGGACTTCTCGGGTGTCACCGCGCACTCCTTCGCGTCGGGTGAGCCGGACGCCGGCCCGGCCGCCGCCGGACGCCGACCGCCCGGTCGGGATGGTTGGCAGAGCGGACGCGGTGGCGCCGGTCGCGGAACCGGGTGGGAATCGCGGTGGGCGGTTCCTCCCGGGGGCGGAGGCAGGGGGGTGTCGGTGCTCCCCCGAGGGCCTCTCCGTCGGGAGAAGCCTATGCCCGAGGGCCGTGTGCCGGCATCCCGATACGGCGCGCCGCGGCGACGGTCGCTCGTCCGGCACAGGCCGCCGCGTCGTCAGCCGGAGCTCAACTCCTGCGCCGGGCCGCCTCGGTGCGGGGGTAGGCGAGGGTCGCCCACACCGCGCGACCGGTGCCGTGTGCCGGCGGGCGCACGCCCCAGCCTTCGGCCAAATGGGCGACAAGGGCGAGTCCGCGGCCGTTCTCGTCGGCGTCGGCGGCCGTGCGCGCCAGCGGGCCGCCGGGTCCGCGCCCCTCGTCGACGACCTCGATGTGCAGGGTGCCGCCCGCCGTCCAGAGCAGGCAGGCGACGTGGTCGCCGCCGCTGTGCACCACGGCGTTGGTGAAGAGTTCGCTCACAACGAGGCCGGCGTCGTCGCCCAGCCCCTCCAGACCCCATCGGCCCAGGGCGGAACGCACCTGGCGCCGCGCGACGCCGACCGACGAGGGCTGCGCCGGCAGTCGGAGCCGGAAGGTGTCCCGGGCGCTGATGGCAAAGAGCACACCGGAAACTATGGCCACTGGTTGCACAGAAGGCAAGGGGCATTCTGCAAATTGCACAATCGCCAGTAGCAGGGTGTGGGTTCCATTCCTGTCATGGCACACTGCTGCCATGCGGGAGATGCAGCATGGGTGAGGCGAGGGCGAGCGGGGCGCCGACCGTTCTCCGTGTGATCCTCGGCAAACGCCTTCACGACCTGCGGGAGAAGGCGGGCTACTCGTACGAGCAGGCCGCCCGCGCGCTGGATGTCACCCATGCCACCGTGCGCCGTATGGAGAAGGCCGAGGTCGGCCTGCGCATCCCGTACGTGGAGAAGCTGCTGGCGCTGTACGGCGTCGACGCCGCCGAGGCGGCGACCTTCGTCGACCTCGCCCGGCAGGGCAACCGCCCCGGCTGGTGGCACCGTTACCGCGACGTGCTGCCGTCCTGGTTCAGCGCCTTCGTCAGCCTCGAGGGCGAGGCGGCCATCATCCGCGCCTACGAGCCGCACTACGTCCCCGGACTGCTGCAGACCGAGGACTACGCCCGCGCCGTGCTGCGGGCCGGCCGCCCGGGAGCCCGCCCGGAGGAGCTCGAGCGCCTGGTCGCGCTCCGCCGTGAGCGGCAGACGCTGATCGACCGGCCGGACGCCCCGCTGCTGTGGGTGGTGATGGACGAGACCGTGCTGCGCCGCCCCATCGGCAGCCCCCAGGTGATGCGCGCCCAGCTGGACCGGCTGGCACAGGCTTGTGAGCTGCCCCAGGTGAGACTGCAGATCATGCCCTTCGACGCCGGGCCGCACCCGGCGATGTACGGGCCGTTCCACATCTTCCGGTTCCAGATCCGCGAGCTGCCGGACGTCGTGTTCACCGAGAGCCTGGTGGGCGCCGCCTACCTCGACGACGTGGACGACGTCTCGGCGTTCCTCGAGGCTCTTGACCGGATGTGCGCGCAAGCCGCGCCCGCACACAGCACCGCAGCCATCCTCGATGGCATCCGCAAGGAGATCTGACACACATGGACGACCGCATATACAACGGCATGCGCGCCCGCGACCTCGGCAGCGAGGGCTGGCACAAGCCGTGGAGCGGCGGCAACGGGGGCAGTTGCGTGGAGGCCATGAAGCTGGCCGACGGCAGGGTCGCACTGCGGCAGTCCACCGACCCCGACGGGCCGGCGCTCATCTACACGGACCACGAGATCAGGATGTTCATCGAGGGCGCCAAGGACGGGAAGGCCGACTTCCTGTTGTCCTGAGCCTGCGGACGGACATCTTCGAGCGAACGCGGCCCGCGCGGGCTACCGCGACGACCAACGGGCTGTCTCCGGCGGTGATCCGCCGGACGGACGGGACAAGGGGAACAGCATTGACCGGACAACTCGGACCGCTGTACGAACCGGGCGCGGCCTACGTGCGCATCGCCGCGGCCGACGCGGCGACCGCCCACAGGGTCGCCGACGTCATCGCCTCCCGGTATCCGGGGACCCGTCCGCCACGCGTCACCACGAGTGCGGACGGGCTGGTGGAGTTCGACCTGTACACCTACACCCTGGAGGAGGTCGGCCCCCCGTCCGGCCCGTACGACGCCCAGGGTCCGGAGAGCTGCTGACCGGGCCCTGGGCGCGGCGACCGGGTGCGGTCGCGGACCGGGTTGCCTCTCAGTCCTGACCGGGATGGAGGACCACCTTCGTGTAGCCCTCGACCCGCTTGTCGAACTTCTCGTACGCCGACGGCGCGTCCGCCAGGGGCAGTTCGTGGGAGACCACGAAGCTCGGGCGGGCGCGGCCCTCGATGATCATGTCGCGCAGCTGCCGGTTGTAGCGCTTGACGTTGCACTGCCCGGTGCCCAGTCGCAGGCCCTTCTCGAAGAGCCGGCCGACGGCGACCAGCAGCCGGCCGCTCTTGGCCTGGTCGTCAGGGCCGCCGGGGTCGGAGGGCACGTACAGGCCGGGGATGCCGAGGGCACCGGTCGGCCGCACGGTGTCGATCAGGGAGTTCAGCACCGCTGCGGGTTCCTCGCGGCCCCCGCCGCCCGCCTGGGCCTGGTAGCCGACCGCGTCGATGCCCTTGTCGGTGCCCTCGCCCTTCGTGTGCTCCTTGATCTGGTCCACCGGGTTGCCGGTGGTGAAGTCGATCGGGACCGCGCCGATCTCCTCGGCCTTCTGCAGCCGCTCCTGCACGCGGTCCACGACGAACACCCTGGACGCCCCGCGGAGCAGCGCCGAGTACGCGGCCATCAGCCCGACCGGGCCGCCGCCGTACACCGAGACGCTCTCGCCGGGAGAGACCTGGGCGAGTTCGCACCCGTGGTAGCCGGTCGGGAAGATGTCGGCCAGCAGCACGAAGTCGGACTCGTTGGCGGTGCCCTCCGGCAGTTTCAGACAGTTGAAGTCCGCGTACGGTACGCGCACGTATTCCGCCTGACCTCCCGGCCAGGGGCCCATCGCCACGTAGCCGTAAGCGCCTCCGGCGAAGCCCGGATTGACCGTGAGGCAGTAGCCGGTGAAACCCGCCGAGCAGTTCTTGCAGAAGCCGCAGGCGACGTTGAAGGGCATGACCACGCGGTCGCCCTCTTTGAGGGTGGTGACCCCCTCGCCGACCTGGTCGATGATTCCCAGGTTCTCGTGGCCGAACACGATGCCGGGCTCCGCGGCGGTCCGGCCCTCGTACATGTGCAGGTCGGAGCCGCAGATCGCGGTGGACGTCACCTTGACGACCACGTCGTTGGCGTGGTGCAGGCGCGGATTGTCGACTTCCTCGACGGCTACTTCGAACGGTCCTTTGTAGACGACGGCCTTCACGTGGACACCTCCGATTGGTGTCGGTTCATGGCTTGCGTGACCTATTTCTCATGCTCCCCCCTTGGGCGGTACGAGACAAGCCAGCTACTCTTCACCTAAATATGCCCAATTGCGGTTGACCGCGGAGAAAGGCGGGAACAATGGCTCAACGTTCAGGAAAGCTCCTCGTCCCCGTGCCAGGGCTGTCCGGCACGGTGTACCCGGTCGGTACGTCCGTGGCCATCAGCGGGCTGGGCTCGTCCGTGGACGCCTTCGTGAACGGTGACTGGCTGCCGCTGTCGTGGTGGGAGTTCGCCGAGGGGCACACCGACGACGTGTACGAGGGCCCTGCGGCGTGACATCCGCCGTACGCCGGAAGCGGTAGCCCTCCCGGCGACGCACCGGATGCGCGGTCCGCGTCGCCCGGGACCCGCCGGTCACCGCCCGGTCCAGGCAGCGGGCGCTTCCCGGGGCCGCACTCAGGGCTCACCCAGGCACGGCCCGACGCCGCGTGGCGCCTTCGCGCCGCTGCTGCCCGGTGTGCCCTGCCGTTCGGCCCGCGCCGGGCGACGCCGCGAGGGCGCCCTGCGGTCGGCGACGGGCGGCCGGGCGCCGCGGCCAGGTGAGCACCCCGGACATCCTCCGCGCCCCCGCCCCCCCCGGCACCTTCCGCACCGGACCGACCACCGGCATGCGCGACCGCCTCGACCGGTCACCGACCGGCGTGCCGAGGTGTCCATGGGTGCTCGTGTCCGGGTGTGAGCCGACCGCCGTGGCCTTATGGTCCTTGAGGGGCCCTCCGCAGCCCGAGGACAGTGACGAGGGACGGCCATGCGAACGAACATCGTCCGGCACGAAAGCATGATGGTGAGCTATGACGTGGTCAGAGGCTGGACCGTTGTCGAGGTCGACGGTGACGTGGACGCCCACACCGCCCCCATGATCCGTGAGGCGGTGCTGAAACTTCTCGGTGAGGGGCACCGCCACTTCGTTCTGGATCTGGGCTTCGTCTCGTTCATGGACTCGATGGGACTGGGTGTGATCGTGGCGATCACGAAACGCATCCGCGAGCAGGAGGGCTCGCTGCGTATCGCGTCCCTCTCGGGCCGGTTGCTCCGGATCCTCGACCTCAGCGGCATGCGCGAGAGCTACGAGATCTACCCCTCGGCAGCGGAAGCGGTGCAGTCCGCTCCTTCGCCCGGCAGCCTCGCCAACTGGCCGCGTCCGTCCTCGGATTGAGGTGCGACCCGCTTCGCCGCGGTCCGGCCGTGCGCCTCTCGTGGGGAAGGGGGCGGGACGTCGTGTCTCCGGTGTCCCCTGCGCCGCCGACGACCAGGTGGGCGCGGCGCGGTCCACCGCCCTTCACGGTGGACCGCGCCCGGGCGCCGCGGCCTCAGCGGAAGAGCCTGCCGAACGCGCGCACCTCCTCGGCGAAGATCTTCGGCTGTTCGAAGGCCGCGAAGTGACCGCCCTTGCTCGCCTTGTTCCAGTAGACGAGATCGGAGAACGCCTTCTCGGCCCAGGCGCGAGGCGGGGTGTAGAACTCCTTGGGGAACAGGGTGACCCCCATGGGTACGTCGATCTTGACGGCGTTCATGGTGACGTCCGAGTTCTCCCAGTAGAAGCGCGCGGCTGACTCGGCTGTGTTCGTCAGCCAGTACAAGGTGATGTCGTCCAGCATCTCGTCCATGGTCAGAACCGACTCGGGATTCCTGCCGCTGTCGGTCCAGACCCCGAACTTCTCATAGATCCAGGCCGCCTGCCCGACCGGGGAATCGGCCAGCGCGTAGGACACGGTCTGGGGCCTGGTCATCATTTCGAGCTGATATCCGATCTCGCTCTTCTGCTGGGCGGCCAGCTGACTCATCGCCAACCGCTCCTCAGGCGTCAGATGGTCCATGTCGAGGTCCGCCGGAACGATCTGAGGGAAATTCAGGTGGATGCCCAGCAGACCCTTGGGACGCAGCACTCCCAGTTGCACATTGACTGCCGCACCCCAGTCCCCACCCTGGGAGAGGTAGTGGTCGTACCCGAGGCGGGGCATGATCTCGGCCCAGGCCTTTGCCGTCCTCACACGGCCCCAGCCCAGTTCGTCCGGTTCGTCGGAGAAACCGAACCCCGGAAGGGACGGGGTGACCACATGGAAGGCGTCCCGGGGGGATCCACCGAACTCCGTCGGATGCGTGAGACGCCGGATCACCTTGCGGAATTCCAGGATCGAGCCGGGCCAGCCATGCGTGAGCATGAGGGGCATCGCGTCGCGATGAGGTGACCTGGCGTGCAGGAGGTGGATGCTGACGCCGTCGATCACCGTGCGGTACTGGCCGAATCGGTTGAGCAGCGCCTCCACCCTGCGCCAGTCGTAGTGCCGCTGCCAGTGGTCCACAAGGCGCTTGACCCGCCACAGCGGCGCGCCCTGCGACCAGTCGTCGACGAGTTCCTCGGCCGGCCAGCGTGTCATGTCCAGCCGCCGCCGCAGGTCATGCAGCATGCGCTCCGGTACGTGCAGCCGCATGGGCACCACTTCCCCGCGGCCCGCCGGCGGCATGGACAGGCGTGCGGCCGGGGCGTCCGCTGCCGTGGCGGCTCCGGCGACCCCGGAGGTCATGGCCGCCGCGGCGGTCCCCGCACCCAGGGCACCCATGGCGTGCAGCAGCCGTCGACGGCTGAGTTTGTTCGGTTGGCCCGTCATGCGTTACTCACTTCCGCTCATTTTCTCTCGATCCCCGAAAACGTGAAGTAATCGAGTCCGTCGCCTTCTTGGTGTCATGCGCCAGGGGACGGACGGCGCGCCTCGCTCCGCGCACCCGTGCCCGGAAAGGCGCGGCCGGCGCGGTGGACAGGAATGCCCCGGGTTCGGCTGCCGGGCCCGGCGCCGCGGCGGCTCGTTGACGTATGAAGCGTTCACCGCACGAGGGCGAGTCGCGGCCCGTGCTGTTCGGCGGTCATCGAACTTTGTCTGCGACCATACCTCCACACAACAGTGGCCGGACATGGTGTGCGGGTGGCATGGGTCACGCATGTGATCCGGAATTCATGTGACACCGTGTGTTCTCCGTGATGAGAGCACCGTCACGCTCTCGTCCGACACGGGTATCGGAGCCCGCCGTGTTAGCTTGTTCGTCGTACGTCGAACAATTCGATGCACGTCGCACCGCGCAGGGCACGGCCCCGGCGAGTACGCGGGCCGGAGTTCTCTTCCCAGCCCTGCCCCGTCACCACCACAATCCCGCATTCCGCGGGTTGTCCGCCCCTGTGCGCGGTCGGCGGAACCCGACACAGAACTGAGGAACGGTTATGAGTGCCATCACCGATGACATGCGGGAGTTCATCTCGCGCGTCGTGCACGACGGGAGCAACTACCGCATGGACGCCATGGAAAAGCTGTACACGGACGACATGGCGATCCTGTTCCCGACCCAGGAGGGCACCATCGCGGCCGCCCCCCGCAAGGAGGTCTTCGCGGAGTTCGCCGCCCGCGGCGAGGCGGGTGAGGCGCCCCTGTCCACCGAGCACGAGATCCTGCACGTCGAGGACCAGGGCGGGCACGCGACGGCGCTGCTCTACCGTCGTATGAGCGACACCGCCGCGCCCTTCCTCTACGAGTTGCGCCTGAAGCGGGGCGGCGTTCACGGCTGGCTCGTCGCGGGAGAGACCGTGACCCCGTGGCCCGCACCGGAGACCGCGGGCGCCTTCCTTCCACCGCGGCGGGCCGCCTGAGAGCAACCCGTCCCGACCCGGCCTCGCGCCGCCGGGCGACTCACCCGGTCGCTGGGGTCCCGCCGGGATCGCGTGAGTCGCCCGTCGGGCGCAGGCTGGGAAGGAGGAGACGTCCGGCGGCGCGGGGGCCGGGCGACGGGAGGAGCGACCGACAGGGCGGGTCCGCCGCTTTGCCCTCCCGAGGACGGCGGTGCCCCACCTCCGCCACCGGGGCGACAGGACAGGGGCCGGCGCACCGTGGGCCGGGCACCCCGTCAACCGTCCGGAGACCGCCGGAAGCCCCACCCCCTGCCGGTCCGCGCGCGACCACCGCCCCGTCACCGAGGAGGAGGAGCATGAGCGCCGTCTCGATCGACAGCTTCGCGGCCCGGGGAACACTGAGGGCCGCAGGATCCTCCTTCACGGTCTTCCGGCTCGACGCCCTGCCCGACGTCGCCCGGCTCCCGTACAGCCTGAAAGTGCTGCTGGAGAACCTGCTGCGCACCGAGGACGGGCGTACCGCCACCGCCGAGCAGATCACCGCGCTGGCGGGCTGGGATCCGGCGGCCGAGCCGGCCACCGAGATCCCCTTCACCCCGGCGCGGGTCCTGATGCAGGATTTCACCGGCGTGCCGTGCATCGTCGACCTGGTCGCGATGCGCGAGGCGATGGCAGCCCTGGGCGGCGACGCGACCCGTATCGACCCCCTGCGGCCGGTCGACCTCGTCATCGACCACTCGGTGATCGCCGACCACTTCGGGGCCCCCGAGGCGTTCGACCGCAACGTGGAGCGGGAGTTCGAGCGCAACGCCGAGCGGTACCAGTTCCTGCGCTGGGGACAGCACGCCCTCACCGGCCTGCGGGTCGTGCCGCCCGGCACCGGCATCTGCCACCAGGTCAACCTCGAATACCTCGCCCGTGTGGTCTTCGACAAGGACGGCACCGCCTTCCCCGACACCCTGGTCGGCACCGACTCCCACACCCCGATGGTCAACGGGCTGGGGGTGCTCGGCTGGGGTGTGGGCGGCATCGAAGCGGAGGCGGCCATGCTCGGCCTGCCGGTCAGCATGCTCATCCCGCGCGTCATCGGCGTACGACTGACCGGCGCGCTGCCCGAGGGCAGTACCGCCACCGACCTGGTCCTGACCATCACCGAGAAGCTCCGGGAGCACGGCGTGGTCGGCACCTTCGTGGAGTTCTACGGCCCGGGCGTGGCCAATGTCCCCCTGGCCAACCGGGCCACCATCGGCAATATGAGTCCCGAGTACGGCGCCACCTGCGCGATCTTTCCCATCGACGCCGAAACCCTCGACTACCTGCGGCTGACCGACCGCGCCCCCGAGCACATCGCCATGGTGGAGGCGTATACGAAGGAGCAGGGCCTGTGGCACGACCCCGGCCACGAGCCCGCCTACTCCCAGACCCTGGACATCGACCTCTCGGCCGTCGTTCCCTCGATCGCCGGGCCCAAGCGCCCGCAGGACCGCATGGCCCTGGCCGACGCGCCGCACAATTTCCGCGCCGTCCTGGGCGGATACGTCACCTGCGACATGGCGCCGGCCGGTGTGGACGCGGGCAGCGCGGCGTCATTCCCGGCCTCCGACCCCGTCGTGGTGACGGACAGCCACCCGGGCGACGCCCCCGCGTGCTTCGTGACCGGCCGCGAACCGGAGACCGCCGTGCCGCTGAAGCCCACCGCGGTCACCTTCCGGGACGGCACCACGGCGGAGATCGGGCACGGCGCTGTGGTGATCGCCGCGATCACCTCGTGCACCAACACCTCCAACCCGCAGGTCATGGTCGCCGCGGCCCTTCTGGCCAAGAAGGCCGTCGAACGGGGCCTGGCCCCCAGGCCGTGGGTCAAGACCTCTCTGGCTCCCGGGTCGAAGGTCGTCATGGACTACTTCGAGCGCGCCGGTCTCGTCCCCTACCTCGACCGACTCGGCTTCGACCTGGTCGGCTTCGGCTGCACCACCTGCATAGGCAACTCCGGCCCCCTCATACCGGAAGTCGGCCGGGCCGTGGAGGAACACGACCTGACGGCGGCCGCGGTGCTGTCCGGCAACCGCAACTTCGAGGGGCGCATCCATCCCCAGACGAAGCTCAACTACCTGGCCTCACCACCCCTGGTGGTCGCCTACGCGCTGGCCGGGTCGATGACCGTCGACCTCACGAGGGACCCGCTCGGCACGGACCGTGACGGCCGGCCCGTCTTCCTGCGCGACATCTGGCCCGACCGGCGCGAGATCCAGGAGGTCGTCGACTCCAGCCTGCGCCCGGACATGTTCACCAGCGGCTACGCCGACGTGTTCGCCGGCGACGAGCGGTGGCGTGCCCTGCCCGCCCCCGGAGGAGATCTGTTCACCTGGGACCCGGACTCCACCTATGTGCGCCGGCCGCCGTACTTCGACGGCATGAGCCGTACGCCCGGACCGCTGCGGGACATCGCGGGCGCCCGGGTGCTCGTCCTGCTCGGGGACTCCGTCACCACCGACCACATATCACCCGCCGGAGCCATCAAGGCCGACTCCCCGGCGGGCCGGTACCTGGCCGACCACGGCGTGCGGGTACGGGACTTCAACTCCTACGGTTCCCGGCGCGGCAACCACGAGGTGATGATCCGCGGCACGTTCGCCAACATCCGGCTCCGCAACCTGCTCGCCCCGGGCACCGAGGGCGGCGTCACCCGCCACCTTCCGGACGGGGAACGGACCACCGTCTTCGACGCCGCGGTGCGCTATGCCCGCGAAGGCGTGCCGCTGCTCGTGATCGCCGGGGAGGAGTACGGCTCGGGCTCCTCGCGCGACTGGGCCGCCAAGGGCACCGCCCTGCTGGGTGTGAGGGCGGTACTCGCCGCGTCGTACGAGCGCATCCACCGCTCGAACCTCATCGGCCTGGGCGTCCTGCCCCTGCAGTTCGAACCGGGGCAGAGCCGCGGGTCCCTCGGCCTGAGCGGGGAGGAGACCTACACCGTCCGGGGCCTGGAGGACGCCGCCGACCTGCCGCGCGAGGTCACCGTCACCGCCGACGGCCCGGCCGGCACCATCCGCTTCACCGCCCGGGTACGCGTCGACACCGCCACCGAGGCCGCCTACTACCGCCACGGTGGCATCCTGCCCTACGCCCTGCGTGCCCTGCTGCCGGGCTGACCGCGCCTGCGGCCGGAGTACCGCGGGCCGGGCCGGGCAGGGGCGGCCCGGCTGCCCCTCATCGTGCCGGGCCGTCCGGGGGCGTGCGCACGGCCAGCAGGGCGACATCGTCGTCGGAACCCTGCCGGCTTCGGCTCGTGACCGTGTCGCACAGTTCCCCCAGCGGTGCCCCGGCCAGTCGGGCGGCCTGCTCGGCGAGGTCGGCCAAACCGGTGTCGATGTCCTGGTCGCGGCGCTCGACCAGCCCGTCGGTGAACAGCAGCAGGGTGCTGCCGGGCGGCAGGGCGTGTTCGTGGGTGTACCGGCAGACGGACGCGTCGATGCCCACCGGGATCCCGTGGCGGGCAGGTGACAGATAGCGCGTGCTGCCGTCGGCGCCGACCAGCAGCGGCGGCAGGTGGCCGGCGTTGCTCCAGCCGAAGGTGTACTCCCCGTCGCCCGTGCCTGCGCGCGTGATGCGGCCGAGTACCAGGGTGGCCGTGGGCGGGTCGGCCAGCATCGTCAGCGCGTGGTCCAGCCGTGACAGGACGAGGCCGGGCGGCCCGCTCCGGTCGAGCACGATCGCGCGAAGCATGTTGCGGATCTGACCCATCAGCGGGGCGGCCTCGATGTCGTGGCCCGTCACGTCACCCACCACGACGCAGACGGCGCCGTCGGGCATGACCATGGCGTCGTACCAGTCGCCGCCCAGCCGCGGCAGTTCGGACGCGGGCTCGTAGCGGGCGGCGGCCTTGAGCGGTGCGAGGTCGGGGATGACCGGCAGCATGCGGCGCTGGAAGTGTTCGGCGGCGCGTTTGAGCTGCTCGTACAGGCGGGCGTTCTCGAGGATGACCCCCGCGGCACCGGCCAGAGCCGTCAGCAGTCCGTCGTCGTCATCGTCGAAGGGCAGGCCGTCCAGTTTGTCGGCGACGTAGAGGTCGCCGTAGACCGTGCCGCGCACGAGGAGCGGCACGCCCAGCAGCGTCCGCATGACGGGATGCCCCGGCGGAAATCCGGCCGCGTGGGGATGCGCGCCCACATCCGCCACCCGCAGCGGCTTCTGCTCGTCCACGATGGTGTGCAGTAGCCCGTGGCCCTGCGGCAGGCCCATGGCGGCGCAGGCCTGCGGGTCGTCGAAGCCCACGGTGATCAGGTCGGTGAACTTGCCGCCCGCCGAGAGCACGCCCAGTGCCCCGTAGCGCGCGGCGACGAGGTCGGTGGCCGCCTCCACGATGCGGCGCAGCACCGTTCGGGTGTCCATGTCGGTGCTCACCGCGCCCACCGCGTCCAGCAGGTGCCGCAGCCGGCGCCGGTCCAGAGCACGCTGCGGTGACCGCACGGCCACGCCGTCCCCGGCCCGGCCCCGCTTCGGCGAGCTGTGCGCCATGGTGCTTCCTCCCGGCGCCGGCGGGCGCCGTCGTCGCGTCACCCGTCCTTACCACACTACGCGCTCACCTGGCCGGGAGCACCGGTACGGCCGGCCGCGCCGGCGCCGACCGCGGGAGGGCGGCGCTGCGAGGAAGCCGTACGCATCCCCCGGCACGGTCGCGGCACTGTCGCCGACGTGCCGGGCCACAAACCCGTCGGCCCGCGCCCGCGCTCCCATGTCCGGGGTCATGCGTCCGAACGGAGCCGGCCGGTTCGCGGGCGCCCCTCCGCCACGCGGTCCTCCGGAGCCCGGAGTAGATTCGGTTACCCGTGGGGACGGCAGGGGATGGCGGAGGCCGCGATGACAGCGAGCGCGACGGACGGGGCCGGGACGCTGACGCTGGGCGGGCCGCGCGGGCGCTGGGTGCTCGCGGCGGTCGTCCTGGGATCGGGCATGACGCTCCTCGACAGCACCGTCGTCAATGTGGCACTTCCGACGATCGGCAAGGACCTCGGTGCCACGCTCGCCGGACTCCAGTGGACGATCAACGCCTACACCCTCACCCTCGCGGCGCTCATCATGCTCGGGGGCTCGCTCGGCGACCGCTTCGGGCGGCGCAAGCTCTTCATCATCGGCACCGTGTGGTTCGCCCTGGCCTCCCTGTTGTGCGGCATCGCGCCCGGCATCGAGGTGCTGATCGGCGCCCGCGCCCTGCAGGGCGTCGGCGGGGCGCTGCTCACCCCGGGTTCGCTGGCCCTGATCCAGGCGTCCTTCGCGGCCAAGGACCGGGCCCGCGCGATCGGGGTGTGGTCGGGCCTGGGCGGTATCGCCGGGGCACTGGGGCCGCTGCTCGGCGGCTGGCTGGTCGACGCCGTCAGCTGGCGCTGGGTGTTCTTCATCAACCTCCCGCTGGCCGCCCTCGTCGTGGCGGTCGCCGCCCGGCACGTTCCCGAAAGCCGCGACGAGAGCGCCACCGGCGGTTTCGACGTCGCAGGCGCCGTCCTCGGCGCGGTCGGCCTCGCGGGGGTGACCTACGCTCTGATCGCCGCCGGGGGGAGCCGCCCGGACATCGCGGGCGTGTCCGTCTCCGCCGTGGTGGGCCTGGCCGCCTTCGCCGGGTTCGTGGTGACCGAGCGGCGCAGCCGGTACCCCATGCTGCCGCCCAGCCTGTTCCGTAACCGCCAGTTCACCGCCGCGAACCTGGTCACCTTCGCGGTCTACGCGGCGCTCGGCGGCGTGTTCTTCTTCCTGGTGCTGGAGCTGCAGACCGAGTCCGGCTACTCGCCCCTGGCCTCCGGCACGGCGCTGCTGCCCATCACGGTCGTCATGCTGGCGCTGTCCGAGCGCGCGGGCCGGCTCGCCGAGCGCATCGGACCGCGCATCCCCATGACCGTGGGCCCGGCGGTGTCCGCCGCCGGGTTGCTGCTGATGCTGCGGATCGGCGCCGACGCGTCCTACGTCACCGACGTCCTGCCCGCGGTGGTCGTCTTCGCCCTGGGGCTGGCGACCACGGTCGCCCCCCTCACCGCCACCGTGCTCGGGGCGGCCGACGTACGGCTGGCGGGCACCGCGTCCGGCGTGAACAACGCCGTGGCGCGGGCGGCGGGACTGCTCGCGGTGGCGGCCCTGCCGCTGATGGCCGGGCTGTCCGGCGACGACTACGAGGATCCCGCCGCCTTCGGTCACGGCTTCCGCGTCGCCGTCGTCATCTGCGCCGGGATGCTGGTGGTGGGCTCGTTGCTGGCCTGGTTCGGCATCCGCTCCGACGTACTGCGCGAGGTCCCCGATGAGCCGGCGAAGCCGACCCCCTTGCGCAGGCACTACTGCGCGATCAGCGGCCCGCCGCTGCAGAGCGCTGAGCCGCCGGGAACGGGTGCGGCGGCCGGCGGCGGTTGCGAGGTGGAGGCGGGCGGCCCCCCGGCCGGGTGAGCCGGCCTTCCGATCCCTCGGCGGTCCGCGGGGGTCAGTACTCCTCGGCCTCGGGGAGGAGGTGCATCGCGGCCTCCTCGGCGGTGGCGGCCGCTCCGTCGATGCCGATGTCCTGGGCGACCAGGCCGTCGATGTCGTAGTGCGCTCCCTCGTCGGGGGCGACCAGCCGCCCGGCGCGCGGGCCGCCGACCTCGTCGTCGATCAGCTCCCCGTCGGTGTCCCAGGTGTCGCCGAGGCCGTCGCCATCGGGGACCGGTACGTCCGGGAGCTCCTCGGCCAGGCGTTCGTCGAGCGTCTCGCCCCGCAGGCGGCCCGCCGCGGTGGTGGCGGGCTTGTTCACCGCCCAGGGCCGCTCCGGCGGTGAGTAGCCCTCGTCGAGTATCTGGTCGACACCGTGGTAGTCCAGGGTGTCCTCGGGCTCCAGCAGCCCGGCGTCGTCCTGCACCTCTGACCCGTCCGGCTGGTAGACCTCGTCACCCATCTCGTTCTCTCGCATGTCCGTCTCCTCGTCCACGCGCCGCCACCGCTTCGGCGCCGCCTCGCGGGCCGCGCGCCCCCCTCCTCCCCTCCACACTCTGCCGTCCGGACGCCGATCGCCACCCGGAAGCGTGAAAACGGCGGCGGGGGAGCGTTCCACGGATATCCCCGTCCGGTGCCCCGCCGCCCCGGCCGCGTCGTTGTCATGGTGCCCGGCGGCCGGGGCGGCGGTCCGAAGACCCGGGCTCGGGGTCAGCGTCCGGAGGACCGCCCGCCGACGGGACCGAAGTCGTCGTCGCAGTCGAGACCGGAGAACCCGCGGCCGAAACCGGAGAATCCTCGGTCGAAACCGGAGAACGCGTGCTTGGGGACCTTGACGACCCGGAAACGGGCGGTGGTCTGGATGCGCGGCGGGCAACGCACGGTCACGGTGTACCAGCCGGGGCGGGTGTGTTTCGGCACCCGGAAGCTGCCCGCCAGCAGGCCGCTCCTGCCCAGGGGCAGCAGGTTGACCTGGCCGCCGGCTTCGGACTGGCCCTTGGAGTAGTTGGTGTCGCGGCCGCACGCCATGGTCGTGACGGTCAGCCGCATTCCGGGGACGGCGTAGTAGGGGGTGACCCACGTGTCGGAGATGTCGGTGGCAGAGGCAGTGGGAACAGTCAGACCGATGACGGCCGCGGCCATGGCGACGCCGCCAAGAACGCGTGGTGTAGGCATGAGGCAGCCTCCGAGTCGAACGGACAGGGTGTGAGCGGGCTCAGGCGGTCCGCTTCAGGCGGAGCAAAACAGCACCCCGAGGGGCGTGCCACCCGAAGGCGCTGCGCCGGGCTCCGCACACGGCGGTACGCGGACGCGCGCTCGGGATGTCACCGCAGGTCGGAGCCGTGCAGCCACCGCCCGGCCATCGGTGCCGTGGCATACGCGCAAACAGGTGACGGACAGCCAGATGATGCAGACACAAATAAGATTGACGATGCCTCAGCGAAAGTGGGGCGGTCGCGACGTGTTCTGAGCCGATCGCCTCGCGCAGCTCGCCCCGAACGCTGGAGGCCGCCGCCCCGCGCCAGCAGTGCGGCGCCGACCGTGTCCGGTTCGCGCAGGACGGGAGCTCGGCGCGGTGCGCGGCGTCGTCGAGCGGGGCGAGCAGCGGCGCAGTGACGACGGTGAGCCGATCCGCCGCGAACAGCCCTGTGCCGGGGCGGCCCGGGGGGCGGGGGCGACGGGGCACCGGCAGCGGGCGGGCGCCGTGGAAGAAGTGGGGGCGCTGCGCAGGTGCACGCCGCCTCGAAGGGCCCCGCGAGGCCGCCCTCCGCGGTCTCGTGACCGGCTCCGTGCAGGGCACGCCGAACGCCGCACCCTCCCGCCCGGTGTCCGACTACGCCCGCGTGCGGCGCACGATGTACCGGCCGGCCCGCTTCGGCGGACCGGCCGGAGCCCGGTGCGGTCAGCAGATGCGCGGCAGTTGCTCACCCAGCGGCAGGTCCACCACCCGTGTGCCGCCCAGGCCCGTGCGGGCGACGACCATGCCCGCGTGGTCCGCCACGCACTCGCCGATGACGGCGGCGCCGGCGCCCAGCGGGTGAGCGCGCATCGCGGCCAGTACCTCCTCGGCCACCGGGCGGGGCACGAAGGCGACGAGCCGGCCCTCGTTGGCGACGTACATCGGGTCCAGGCCCAGCACCGCACAGGCGTTGGCCACCGCGGGAGGCACGGGCACCGCCCGCTCCTGCACGGCGACACCGACACCCGAGGCGGCCGCGATCTCGTTGAGCGCGGCGGCCAGACCGCCGCGCGTGGGGTCGCGCAGCACGTGTACGTCCGTCGTGACGCGCAGCACGGCCTCGACGAGATCGCCGAGCGCGGCCGTGTCGCTCTCGATCTCGACCCCGAACTCCAGGCCCTCGCGCACGCTCATCACGGCGACCCCGTGCGCCCCGATCTCCCCGCTGACGATGACGACGTCGCCCGGCGCGGCGCGCTGCGGCCGGATGTCGACGCCGTCGGGGATCAGCCCGATGCCCGCGGTGTTGACGTACAGCCCGTCCCCGTGACCGGCCTCGACGACCTTGGTGTCGCCGGTGACCACCTCCACTCCCGCGGTGCGCGCGGCCGCGCCGAGCGCCTCGGCGACCCGCGCCACCAGCGGCATCCGCACGCCCTCCTCCAGGATGAAGCCGCAGGAGAGGTAGGCGGCCCTGGCCCCGCTCATCGCCAGGTCGTTGACGGTGCCGTTGACGGCGAGGTCGCCGATGCTGCCGCCCGGGAAGAACAGCGGCCGCACCACGTACGAGTCGGTGGAGAACGCCAGCCGGGCCCCGCCCAGCGTCACGGCCGCGGAGTCGGCGAGCCCGGCCAGCACCTCGCCGCCGAAGG
This sequence comes from Streptomyces sp. ME19-03-3, assembly GCA_033793685.1. GTDB lineage: Bacteria > Actinomycetota > Actinomycetes > Streptomycetales > Streptomycetaceae > Actinacidiphila. The sequence goes on from JARAXD010000030.1 coordinate 28,940, forward strand.
CCGGGGCGAAGACGTGCCGCACGAGTTCCGCGGACAGTGCGCCCCCGCCGCCGTGGCCCATCACCACCCGCGGCTGGTCGCGCAGCGGCGCCGGACAGGTCCAGCCGGAGAAGTCGGGGGCCGCGGGGGTCTTCGCGATGTCGACGCTGTCAGCCAACGGGGCTCGCCTCCAGGGGTGCGCTGGTCCCGCCGAGCCGGCGGTAGAGGTAGTACGCGGCGCAGGCCCCCTCGCTGGAGACCATGGTGGCGCCCAGCGGGGTGCGGGGTGTGCAGACACCGCCGAACGCCTCGCACTCGTGCGGCTTGATCAGGCCCTGCAGCACCTCGCCGCTGCGGCAGGCGTCCGGCTCCTTCGTGGTGATGCCGGTGACGGAGAACCGGTGCTCGGCGTCGTACTCGCGGTAGCGCTCCGACAGCCGCCAGCCGCTGTGGGGGATGACGCCGATCCCGCGCCACGAACGGTCGGTGACCTCGAAGACGTCCGCGAGCATCGCCTGGGCCGCGGGGTTGCCCTCCGGGCGTACGGCGCGCGGGTAGGCGTTCTCCACCCGGTACTCGCCGCGCTCCAGCTGGCGCACCGCGCGCCGTACGCCCTCCAGGATGTCCAGCGGCTCGAAGCCGGTGACGACGATGGGCACGCCGAAGCCGTCGGCCAGTTCCGGGTACTCCGCCGTCCCCATGACGCTGCACACGTGGCCGGCCGCCAGGAAGCCCTGCACGCGGCAGTCCGCCGAGCGCATGATCGCCTCGATCGCCGGGGGGACGCGGACGTGGGAGACCAGCAGGCTGAAGTTGGTGATGCCGAGCTTGCGCGCCTGGTACACCGTCATGGCGTTGGGCGGGGCGGTGGTCTCGAAGCCGATGCCGAAGAAGACGACCTCGCGGTCCGGGTTCTCCCGGGCGATCCGCAGCGCGTCCAGCGGGGAGTAGACGACGCGTACGTCACCGCCCTCGCCGCGGACGCCGAACAGGTCGCGCCCGGTGCCGGGGACGCGCAGCATGTCGCCGAACGAGCAGAAGACCACCCCGGGGCGGGAGGCGATCTCCAGCGCCTTGTCGATGACCTCCAGCGGGGTCACGCAGACCGGGCAGCCGGGGCCGTGGATGAGTTCCACCTCCTTCGGCAGGAGCTGGTCGATGCCGTGCCGGATGATGGTGTGGGTCTGTCCGCCGCACACCTCCATCAGCGCCCAGGGCCTGGTCACCGTCGCGTGGATGTCGTCCAGCAGTCTCCGGGCCAGCTCCGGGTCCTGGAACTCCTCGATGTACTTCACCGCTCCGCCTCCGCCGTCGTTCCCGCCTCGGCGGCCGCCTGCTGCCAGGGGTCGCCGAACTCCTCCTCCAGAAGCCCGAGGTCCCCGAAGAGGGCGAGGGTCTGCCGGGCCGACTCCTCGTCGAGCCGCTGCAGCGCAAAGCCGACGTGGACGATGGCGTACTCGCCGACCCGCAGGTCGGGCAGGTACTCCAGGCACACGTCCTTCACCACGCCGCCGAAGTCGACGGTCGCCATCCTGGTGCCGTCACGTTCCTCGATCTCCAGCACCTTGCCGGGTACCGCCAGGCACATCAGCTGTCTCCTCGCTGTGGGGGTGGGGGGTAGGGAGGCCGCCGCGTGCGGCGACGACGAGCTGGCCCAGCGCCAGGCCGCCGTCGTTGGGCGGTACGAGCCGGTGGCGCAGCACCGTGAACCCGTCCGCGCGCAGGTCCCGCGCACACGCGGAGGACAGCAGCGCGTTGGCGAAGACGCCGCCGCTGAGCGCCACCGTCGAGACGCCCTCGCTCTCCCGCAGGGTGGCGCACACCGTACGGACCAGGCAGGCCAACGCCCGGTGGAAGCGCCCGGCGATCACCCCGGCGGGCACTCCCGCCGCCAGATCGGCGACGACGGCCGCCAGCACCGGGCCCGGGTCGCAGGCGGTGGCCCCGCCGGCGCCGGCGCCGGCGCGCAGCGCGAAGGCATAGCCCCCGGCGGGCAGGCCGCCCGCCGCGACGGCGGCGGCCTCCAGCTCGACGGCGGCCTGCGCCTCGTATCCCGCCGTGTGGCACACCCCGGCCAGCGAGGCGACGGCGTCGAAGAGCCGGCCCATGCTGGAGGTCGGCACGCAGTGCAGTCCACGCGCCAACTGGGTGGCCAGCATGCGGCGTTCGCCCTCCGGGCAGGCGCCGGTGCACGGCAGGCCGGGCGTCCACGGCAGACCGGCCGCCCGCAGGTGCGCCAGCGCCATCCGGTAGGGACGGCGTACCGCCGCGTCGCCGCCGGGCAGCGGCACGTACGCCAGGTGCGCGGGCCGCCGGAAGCCGTCGTAGTCGGCGAGCAGGAACTCGCCGCCCCACACCGCGCCGTCGTCGCCATGACCGGTGCCGTCGAAGGCGACCCCGATCACCGGGCTCGTCCCGTCCAGCCCCGCCTCGGCCATCGCCGCCGCGACGTGCGCGTGGTGGTGCTGCACCTGCCGCAACGGCCGGTCGCCCGCGGCCCGCCGCGCCCAGCTCACCGAGCGGTATCCAGGGTGCCGGTCCGCGGCCAGCAGCACCGGCCCCACCCCGGTGATCTGCTCCAACTGCCGTGCGGCGGAGGCGAAGGCGGTCAGCGTCGCCAGGTCGTCCATGTCGCCGACGTGCGCCGACAGCCAGGCGTGCCGGCCCTCGCCCACGCAGAAGGTGTTCTTCAGGTCGCCGCCCACGGCGAGTGCCGGCGCCACCGGAACCGGCAGTGGCACCGGGAAGGGCGCGTAGCCGCGTGAGCGCCGCACGGGCAGTTCCTCACCGTCGCAGATCCGCACCACCGAGTCGTCACACGGGACGTGGATGGGCCGGTCGTGGGTCAGCCACGCGTCGGCCAGGCCGGCCAGCCGCTCCAGCGCCTGTTCGTCGTCGGTGACGATGGGCTCCCCGCCCAGGTTGCCGCTGGTCATCACCAGCAGCCGCGGCCCCGGCGGGTCGCCCGGCAGCCCCAGCAGCAGATGGTGGACCGGCGTGTACGGCAGCATCACCCCGAGATCGGCCACCCGCGGCGCCACGGCCTCCGCCACGCCGCACACCCCCGCGCGCCGCCGCAGCAGGACGATCGGCCGGCGCGAGCCGGTCAGCAACGCCCGCTCCGCGGCGCCCAGGTGGGCCAGCCGCTCGACGTCCACGAGGTCCCGCGCCATCAACGCGAACGGCTTGTCCCCGCGGCCCTTGCGGGCCCGCAGCAGCCGCACGCTCTCCTCGCTGCCGGCGTCGCAGGCCAGGTGGTAGCCGCCCAGGCCCTTCACCGCGAGGACCGCGCCCGCCGCCAGCAACCGCCGCGCCCGCACGACCGGATCGCCCCCCTGCCCCGGGCGGTCCCCGCTGCCGGGCACGACCAGCCGCAGGCGGGGGCCGCAGTCGTGGCAGGAGACCGGTTGCGCGTGGAAGCGGCGGTCGGCGGGGTCCTCGTACTCGGCCCGGCACCTCGCGCACATCGGGAAGCGGGCCATCGTGGTGTTGCGGCGGTCGTACGGCAGGCCGGTCACGATCGTGAAGCGCGGCCCGCAGTGCGTGCAGGTGATGAACGGGTGCCGGTGGCGGCGGTCCGCGGGGTCGCGCAGTTCGGCCAGGCACGCCCGGCAGGTGGCCGTGTCGGGGGAGACCAGGGTGCGGGAGCCGGGGGCGCCGGGTCGTGAGGCGCTGATGGTGAAGTCAGCGCCGCCCGCCAGGGGGAGCAGGCGGTGGGACACCGACTCCACCACCGCCAGGGGCGGCGCCTCGGAGCCGATCCGCTCGCAGAAGGCCGCGACGGCCCCGGGCGCGCCCTCGACCTCGGCGACCACCCCGTCGCCGGTGTTCCCGACGTGCCCTGCCAGCCCCAGTTCACGGGCGAGGCCGAACACGAACGGCCGGAAGCCGACCCCCTGTACGACCCCCCGGACCAGTACCTGGCGGCGCTGCGCGGCCCGGGCCGCGGGCCCCGGGTGACCCGGCATCAGTGCGTCGGCCCCAGGGAGCGGCCAGGCCCTGGCGTGTCCGTGTCCGTGTCCGTGTGCGGGTGCTGGTGCCCGTCGCCCTGGCCGTCGCCGTGTGCATGCCCGTGCCCGTGTGCATGCCCGTGTCCGTGCGTGTGGCTGTGGCCCTGGCCGTCCGCCACCGCGGTGCGCGCCATCACCGGACGGTGCACCGCGGCCCCCGCGTGCACGGCCAGCGCCCGCTCCAGCAGGACACCCGCGCCCGCACCGCCCCGCGAGGACGTGACGACCACCTCCACGCCCGGGTTGACCTGGGCCACGGCCGTGAGGAAGGCCGCCTCGTCGAAGCCGACCGCCGCGGCGATGTCGTACTTCGTCACGACGACCAGATGGGCCAGGCCGAAGGCCGTCGGGTACTTCAGCGGCTTGTCCTCGCCCTCGGTGACCGAGGCCAGCACCACGCGCAGCGACTCGCCCAGGTCGTACGAGGCGGGGCAGACGAGGTTGCCGACGTTCTCCACGAACAGCAGGTGCGTGCCCTCCGGCAGCCACTGCTCGACGTGGGACCGCACCATCGCCGACTCCAGGTGGCACAGCCCGTCGGTGAGGACCTGCCGCACCGGCGCCCCCGAACGCGCCAGCCGGATGGCGTCGTTCTCGGTGGCGAGGTCGGCGGTCAGTGCCGCGACCGGCACGCCGCGCAGCCGGGCCAGCCCCAGTTCCGACTCCAGCAGCGCGGTCTTGCCGCTGCCCGGGCTCGACAGCAGGTTCACCATGACGGTTCCCCGCGCGGCCAGTTCCGCCCGCAGCTCCTGGGCCCCGCGGTCGTTCCTGGCGAGCACGGACTCCCGAAGGTCGGTCACTTTGCACATGTCTGTCAGCGCTCCTCGGGGAGTGCGGCGGCCGGCAGGCGCCGCTCGGCCCACCGCACCTCGGTGATCCGCAGTTCACGCCCGGACAGCAACTGCGTCGCCGCGCCGTCACAGCCGGGACAGGTCAGCCGCGGGGGCATCCCGGTGGTCCAGTCCCGCACGCAGCGCGCGCAGCGGGCCCGGCCGGGGACGGTCTCGGTGGTGAGGGTCGCGCCCTCCAGCACGGTCCCGGCGCAGGCGAGGTCGAAGCTGAAGGCGAGGGCGTCCGCGACGACACCGGCGAGTTCGCCGACCTCCAGGTGGACGGACCGGACGGAGGGCGCCGTCCCGCTGCCGTCGGCGAGCCGGGCGGCGGCCTCCTCGACCTGCTCCACCACCGCCACTGCGATGGACATCTCGTGCATCGGTCTCTTCTCCGGTGTGCGGTGCCGGCCGGACCCGGCTGCGGGTGGGCCGGTGTGCGGTGCCGACGGCTCACGCGGCTCATTGAAGGCCCGGTGCCCGGGGCATGCGGTCCGCCACGCCGCCGGGCCGCGGACGGCCTACCCGTTCGGCCTCACATGTTCCGGATGTGCAGGTAGCGCTTCACGTCCGGCAGGACGCGGGACACGGCGAGGGCGGCCACGGCCGCGCCCACCACTCCCAGGGCGATCTTCCACATGGCGGGGTGCTCCTTTCTGTGTGCTCGTCTCTGTCTGCTCGTCGCTGGATTCCGGGCCGCGGCGGGCCGGTCAGGCCACCGCGTGCGGGTCCGCGGGCCGGCCGCACTCCTCGTCGACGACCCGCAGCACCAGGCGCACGGCCTCGTCCACGGCGCCGGCCACGGCGGTGCTCAGACCGATGCCCTCCTCAAGGCACGCCGGCTCGCACCCCACCACCAGGACGCGCGAGGGCCTGGGGGCGCCCGTGCCGGCGCTGAGCGTGTCGAGCAGCGTCAGCACCGTGTCGGGGGTCATCCGGTGCCCGTCGACGAGGGCCTCGCCGGGCGCGGCGGCTTCGGGCGGCGGCGCCTCGATGAGGTGCAGCGTGCCGGGTGCGCCGCCGCGCGCCACCGCGTCGACGAGGACCACGCTGCGGTACCCGTCCAGGAGCTGGTAGGCCAGATGCACGCCCCGTACGCCGGTGTCGGTCACATGGACGCCGGCCGGCAGCGGGTGCCCGGACAGCCGGCGCACCACCTCGACGCCGAAGCCGTCGTCGCCCAGGAAGATGTTGCCGATGCCCGCGACCAGCACGCCTCCCGTGCTCACACGTCCTCCAGGGGAGCGAGTTCGTCGGGCTGGAAGTAGAGGAAGCGGCCCTGTGCGCGGCGGATCTCCGCGCCGGGGTCGCCGTCGACGGTGACCGCCAGGTGCACCCCGCCGTCCACGTCGTGGAGCACGGCCTCCACCTGGGCGCTGCGTCCGTGCAGGAACAGGTCCTGCGCGTCGGTGCGCCGCCGTCCGGGGCGCAGCACGACCCGGCTGCCGGCCGCCACCCAGGTGCCGCCGACCATGACGCGGTCGTGTGCCGGGTCGACCGAGGCGTCGGCGCCCGGGTCCCACCAGGGGGTCTGCGGTACCGCCGCGGGCTCGGCCTGCGGCCCGGTGACCTCACGCAGGCCGCGTACCGCGCCGTGCAGGCGCTCCATCACCTCCGGCGGCATGGATTCGGCCAGGTCGATCACCGCCGCGGCACGGTCGTCCGTGCCGCGCGCCTGCCGCTTCTCCTCCTCGGTCAGGGCGGCGGTGCGCAGCGCCAGGATCTCGTCGATCTCCGTGGCGTCGTAGAGCGCGCCCGGGCTCTCCGGGGCGATCCGCGGATGGTCCTCCAGGATGATGGGGGAGGACAGCACCACGTTCGCCGCGGCGTCGTCGCCCGCCAGCACCGGCCACGTGTTCTCGTTGCGGCACTCGGCGACGGCGACCCTCGCCCACTCGGGAGGGTCGGTCATCGACACGAAGTAGCCGGCGGTCAGCCCCAGCATCAGGTGGGCGGAGACCAGCGCGTGCGGCAGCGCCTCCTCCCGGTTCGAGGCGAGCGCAGGCCCGGTGTTCTCCACGACGGCGGTCAGCCGCAGCACCCGGTAGGGACCGGGCAGTTCCTGCGCGGAGAGCCGCAGGACGCCCTCGAGGCGTGCCCGGCGGCGTACGACGCGCCCCGCGGGGAGTCCGTCCGCGCCCGTCACGATCTCGCTGTCCTCCGTCGCGGGGACGGTGAACGGCAGGACGAGGTCCTCGGCGGTCAGCGCGGCGATGTCCAGGGACACTTCGACGCGTTCCTCCACGCCCTCGTCCCACGGGACCAGCACCCGGTCGGGCAGCGGCAGTCGGTCGGTTAGCTCGAACTCGCCGTCGATCAACAGACGTTCCACCGTGCGCCGCTGGGCGTGCAGGAAGCGCAGCTCCGCGTGGAGCGCGGCGTCGGCGCGCGGCTCCATGAGGATCTGGGTGCGCTGCAGGACGGGTTCGCCGGACGCGGCCGCCCAGGCCGGGGGCACGAGCACGCCGAACTGCCAGCGCATCCGGTTCTTCGCCGACGACGCCCGGTACGGGTAGAGCACATAGCCTTCGAACAGGACGGCGTCGGCGGTCTGCCGGGCGGTCGCGAAGCGTTCCGTGGCGGCCGTCACCGCGCACCGCCCGCCGGAGCGGCGGCAGTGGCGAGCAGGGCCTGCACGGTCGCCTCCCATGAGGGCAGCGCGTGGGCGCTGCGGAAGGACCTCAGGGACTCCAGCGCCGTACGCGGCAGCCGGATCCAGCCGCACCCCGGGAAGTGGGCGTCGATCGCCTCGCGCCACACCGCCACCGGCATGCGGCAGACGGCCTCCTTGTCCCAGGGCACCGGCCGTACCTGGAACCCGCCCTGTCCGACGAAGGCGGTGCCGGAGAAGAGCAGCAGCAGCGGTGCCTCACCGTCCTCCAAAGCCGCGAAGTACTTCGCCGAGGCGACGTCCATGTCGTAGGTGCACGGCACCGGAAGGTCCACCTCGGTCTCGCCGGTGAAGCCCGGCACCATCAGCGGCACCTGCGCGAACTGCAGCGGCTGCAGCGTGCTGCCCCACCGCTCCCGCTCGCCGAACAGGTCGCCGAGGCCCCGTGCCTCGGTGTCGCCGTAGGTCCGATGCGCGGGCTCGATACGCAACTGGCACCGCAGCGCGAGGGCGTGCACCCGCTCCCCGCCGGGCGCGCTGATCCGCAGCCGGAAGACCAGTGTCGGTCCGGCGGCGTACGGATCGGCCCGTACGCCCGTGCAGCCGAAATCCAGCTCGGTCACGTCGGCGACCCCTCCCGCGGCGCCGGTACGGCCCGCTGTCGTACGTCCTCGAAGAAGGCGGACAGTTCGGTCCGGACGCCGGAACCCCCGTCGAATCCCTGCCAGTTCAGGCGCAGCCGGCCCACCAGTTCGTAGGCCCGGTCGACCGGGAGGAGGAAGCACTCGCCGTCGCCGTCGTCGCCGCCGTCGGGGTCCCGGCGGACCAGCAGGGCCTCCACGTCCGGCCGCAGTGCTCCGGCCAGCGGCGAGTCGCCGAACACGGCCCGCCAGGTGCCGGGGTCGACCTCGCTCTCGGTGGCGCCGGCCGGGCTCGGGTAGAGGACCACGGGCCGGTCGAGCGCCGAGTTGTGGAAGAAGAAGGCGACCGAGACGGGAATGCGCAACCGCTGCCAGGAGGCCGCGTCGGGCACCGAGCCCGGGTCGCTCAGCACCCGGTCGGGCACGGCGGCGAAGCGGCCCTCGCCCGCACCGGTGCGGGCGAGGAGCAGCGCGCACGGCACGCAGGCGCAGGCCAGCGCGCGATTGCCGGTGTCGACCAGATGGCGGTGGGGGCCGGTGAGCTCCACCCCGCACAGCTCGCAGCGCTCGATCGCCGGCTGCCGGGGCGCCACGAAGCGGCGCAGCCCCGCCCGGGGGACCTGCGGGCTCACGGCGCCCCCGGCGGACGGTCGCCGATCTGCAGCAGCGCGGGCTCGCCGGCCGCCGGACCGGAGTTCGGCATCTCGACCACCGCGACCTCCGGGGCGAAGCAGGACAGCGCGGCCTCGATGCGCTGCCGTGTGGCGTCCATCGTGCTGGGGCAGCCGCAGCCGCCGTCCTCCCGGGCGCTCAGCCGCAGCGTGCCCGTCTCGGGGTCGAAGTGCTCGACGCCCACGGTCGCCCCGGCGCGGGCCGCATCGACGGCGCGGCCGACCCGGGTGAGGGTGTCCTCGGGGTGCAGGTCGTGCAGGGTCAGCAGACCCGCCACCATCTCGTCGGCCATCAGCACGGCCAGCGGGTCGGTCACGCCGTCCTTCAGGAGCGTGACCGCGCGGGTCAGGCCCGCTCCGTAGAACTCCATGAGGGTGCGCACCAGTTCCTCGGCGGCGCGCGCCGTCTCACCGTCGCCGGAGGCCGCGAACGCGTCGAGGATCTCCTCGACGCGCCGGGCCGTCTGCTCGGCGCTCATCCGGCCATTCCGCTCAGCCCGGTGGGGACGTGCAGCTTCTCCACGGTGCGCCCGCCGCCGACATACATGTGCACGCCGCACGGCAGACAGGGGTCGAAGCTGCGCACGGCCCGCATGATGTCGATGCCCTTGAAGTTCTCCGGCGGGTTCTCCTCGAAGATCGGGGTGTTCTGTACCGCGTCCTCGTACGGGCCCGGAGTGCCGTACGTGTCGCGCACGCTGGCGTTCCACGGGGTCGGCGGGTACGGGTGGTAGTTGGCGATCTTGCCGTCCCGGATGACCATGTGGTGCGAGAGCACACCGCGCACCGCCTCGGTGAAGCCCACACCGATGCTCTCGTCCGGGACCTCGAACTTCTCCCACGTCTGGGTGCGGCCCGCGCGGACCTCCGCCAGCCCCATCTCGGCGAAGTGCAGGGCGCAGGCGGCGGCGTAGGCCTGGAAGTAGGTGCGCGCCCGGTTGCGCTCCAGGGCGTTGCTCCACCGCGGGATCTTCCACTCGAAGGTGGTCTCCGGCTTGGTCAGCGTCCTGGGCAGGTTGATCACCACGCTGTGCCCGGTGGCCTTCACGTACCCCAGGTCGACCAGGCCGTTGAGGGCGGTGGACCACAGCCGGGCGAGCGGGCCGCCGCCGGTGTCCAGCGCCAGGTGCTCCGTGCCGTCGAACCAGCGGGGGGACATCACCCAGCTGTACTTGTCACCGAAGTCGCGCTTCTGGGGCGCCGGGATGGTGTGCTGGTTCCACGGGTGCCGTGGGTCGACCGCATTGCCGAGCGGGTCGTGGGTGACGAACTGCTGCTGCCCCTCCCAGTCCTGGTAGTAGGAGCTGCCCAGCAGGATGCGGATGCCCAGGTTGATCTGCGTGAGGTCGTTGGTGACCAGCTTCCCGTCCACGATGATGCCGGGGGAGACGAACATCCTCCGGCCCCAGTCGGTCATGTTGGCGTACGTGAAGTCGCAGTGCTCGGGGTCGTTGAAGGCGCCCCAGCAGCCCAGCATGACGCGGCGGCGGCCGACCTCCTCGTAGCCGGGCAGGGCCTCGTAGAAGAAGTCGAAGAGGTCGTCGTGCAGCGGCACGACACGCTTCATGAACTCCACGTAGCGCATCAGCCGGGTGAGGTAGTCGGTGAACAACTGCACCGACGCGATGGTGCCGACGCCGCCCGCGTAGAGGGTGGAGGGGTGGACGTGCCGGCCCTCCATCAGGCAGAACATCTCGCGGGTGTAGCGGCTGACCTGCAGGGCCTCGCGGTAGAACTCGCCCTCGAGCGGGTTGAGCGAGCGCATGATGTCGCCGATGGTGCGGTATCCGTGCTCGGCGGCGTGCGGGGCCTCGGTGCGGTCGGCCTGCTCCATGACGCCCGGATTGGTCTCGCGGACCATCTTCTCGCAGTAGTCGACCCCGACCAGGTTCTCCTGGAAGATGTTGTGGTCGAACATGAACTCCGCGGCCTCGCCGAGGTTGATGATCCACTCGCCGAGGTGCGGCGGCTTCACCCCGTACGCCATGTTCTGCGTGTAGACCGAGCAGGTGGCGTGGTTGTCCCCGCAGATGCCGCAGATCCGGCTGGTGATGAAGTGCGCGTCGCGGGGGTCCTTGCCCCGCATGAAGACGCTGTAGCCGCGGAAGACCGACGAGGTGCTGTAGCACTCCGCGACGCGCTTCTGCTTGAAGTCGATCTTCGTGTGGATGCCGAGGCTGCCCACGATCCGGGTGATCGGATCCCAGGACATCTCCATCAGGCCACTGCCGTCTCCGGCCGTCCTCGTGTTCGGAGCCATGGTGTGTGCGTGCCCTTCGTCAAGCGGGGGAGAGGGTGGTCAGTGGCCGCCGCGGTGCCCTGGTCTCACCAGGGCGCCTTGTAGCCGGTGGTGAGCTTCCGGCCGGTGTGACGCCACTTGGGCTCCTTGTCCACGGTCCTGGCCGTGATGGAGCGCAGCCGCCGGATCGCCGCGCCGTACGCGCCGCTGGCGGCGCTGGACAGCCGCGCGCCGGGCGGCTCGTCCATGAACGGCATGAACATGTCCGGGAAGCCGGGCATGGTGCAGGCGATGCAGATGCCGCCGACGTTGGGACAGCCGCCGATGCCGTCCATCCAGCCGCGCTTGGGCACGTTGCACTTGACGACCGGGCCCCAGCAGCCGATCTTGACCAGGCACTGCGGCGAGTCGTAGCGGTCGGCGAACTGGCCCTGCTCGTAGTAGCCCGCGCGGTCGCAGGTCTCGTGCACGGTCGCGGCGAAGAGCCACGCCGGGCGCAGCTTGTCGTCCAACGGGATCATCGGCGCGGAGCCGGCCGCCTGGTAGAGCAGGTACGTCAGCGTCTCGGCGAAGTTGTCGGGCTGGATAGGGCAGCCGGGCACGCAGACGATCGGGATGCCCGCCTTGGACTTCCAGTCCCAGCCGAGGTAGTCCGGCACGCCCATGGCGCCGGTCGGGTTGCCCTCCATGGCGTGGATGCCGCCGTAGGTGGCACACGTGCCGATGGCGACCACGGCCAGGGCTTTGGGTGCGAGGCGGTCGATCCACTCGCTGGTGGTGATGGGCTGGCCGGTCTCGGGGTTGTCGCCGAATCCGCACCAGTAGCCCTCCGCCTTGATCGCCTCATTGGGGATGGAACCCTCGACGACCAGGACGAACGGCTCGATCTCGCCGCGTTCGGCCTTGAAGAACCACTCGATGAAGGTGTCGGAGCCGCCGACCGGGCCGCACTCGAAGTCGATCAGCGGCCAGTGCACCTGGACCTTGGGGAGACCGGGAAGGCCGCCCAGGACGATCTCCTCGATGCTGGGCAGCGTCGCGGCGGTCAGCGACACCGAGTCACCGTCGCAACTCAGCCCCGCGTTGATCCAGAGAATGTGGATCGGTGCTTGCTCGTCCCCGGCTGCCGGGGTCCGCGCGGCGTCGTTCTGGGTCGAAGCAGTCGCACCCATCGGGATGCCTCCTCATCGAGCGACAAATGCCACATAAAGGCATCTATTCCCCTTGATAGCGAGTGGCTCGCCGGGACGGGACGTCGAAGAGGGCCAATCCGGTGACCGCCCCGCGATACGCGGACCAGTCCCGAAGCCATGGCCAAAGGTGCCGGCGCACAGCCTGGCGCCGCGCGGCGCAGGCGGTTGTGCGTGTACGTCCGGGCCGACGGCCGCCTGACGTCGCGCGGCGCAGCAGCACCGCACCCGCACCGAACACGCACCCGCACCGAACATGCGCCCGCACCGAACATGCGCCCGCACCGAACGTGCGTGCGCACCCCGCGCGCGTTGCCGGGGGTGACCGGCCGGGTTTGCAGCCGGTGGCACCGCGGGTGATTCCGATTATGTAACGGACTTGTGTGCTTGGCGGGTAGGAACTGTAAAGTCCTCAACTGCTCGGACGACGGAGTCCGGTGGTGCCGTGGGGGGTTTTCGCGTGAGTCAGTATCAGCCAGGTCCGCAGTGGGCGGTCCGCCCGCCTGAGCCGGTCCGCATGCCTGATATCCGTCCGCTGTACAGGCGCAAGCGCGTGTGGGCGGGTGCCCTGGCGCTGCTCGTGGCGGGTGCCGCCGTCGGCGGTGGGGGCTCGAGCGCAGACGGCTCGACGCCGCGTCCGGCGGTCACCGTCACGACGGCCGTGACGAAGACGCCTGCTCCAGCGCCCACCGTGACCGTGACCGCGAGCGCAACGCCGCAGCCGACGGTCACCGTGACCAAGACCGCGAAGCCCGCCTCCAAGGCGCCGCGCAAGTCGAGCAGCGGGTCTTCGGGAGGCGGCAGCGGCGGCTCGTCGTCGGATCAGTCGTCGAGCTCGGGTGGCGGTTCGTCGAGCTCGGGCGGCGGCACCTCCCATCCCGTCGGTGCCACCGCCAAGTGCAACGACGGCACCTACAGCTTTGCCGCCCACCACCAGGGCGCATGCTCCCACCACGGCGGTGTCGCCGTCTTCTATCGGTAGCACGGCGGCAAGTCGACCACCGAGCTCGGATCAGGGCGGGGTCCAGCAGTCCGGCGCCATGGACGACCGGCGCGACGGTCCCGGCCTTGGCGCCGCGCCAGTGCTGGACCTGCGCTCCGCACGTCACCGCAAGAGGGAGTACGACAATGGCTTTCGGCTTTCGTGTGGGCGTGCCGGGGATGAGCGTGCGGGTCTCGACCCAAGGCGTGCGCACCTCGGTGGGGCCCCGGGCGGCTCGCATCAGTATGGGTAGCGGTGGCACTCGGATCTCTTCCGGGGTCGGCCCGTTCTACGCCTCCGGCTCACTGGGCGGCGGGGGCCGCCGCACGGGCACGAGTCGCACGACAGGACCGCGAGCCGTCATGCCTTCCGCCGCCCAGTTGGACCGTGCTCGCCGGCAGGCCGAGCGCGCGCAGCAGGACGCCCAACGGGACGCGGCGATCGCGCACTTGCAGGAGCTGCGCAGGCAGACGACCAGTGTGCACCTGCACTCCTTCACGCCGGTGCACGCGCCGGTGGTGCCGCCGCCGCCGCAGTTGGGCCTGGCTTGGGCCCTGGCCGAAGCCCAGGCGCATCATCTGGCCGGGCTCGGGGTGTTCGCCCGCACGGAGCGGTCGGCAGCCAAGCGGAGGGCCGAGGAGGAAGCTCCGGCCTACCTCGCCGCTGAACAGGCCCGCCTGCAAGCCGTCCACAGCAGGCTTGTCGCCGAAGGCGATCAGTGGTGGCAGGGCCTGATCGGCAACGACGAAGACACCGTGTGCGACGTGGTCAACCACGCCTTCGCCGACAACCCCGCCGCAGGTTGTGCCGTGGGCGTCGAGGGTTCCGTCCTGTCCGTGGTGATGCGGCAACAGGACATCGACTCTCTGCCCGACCGAACGCCGGGTGTCACCTCCAGCGGCCGTCCCACCCTCAAGACGCTCAGCAAGCGGGACCGCACTCTGTGGTGGCTCACCTCCATGGGATCGAACATCATCGCCACCCTCAAGGAAGCCTTCGCGACAGCACCCGGGATCACCGCCGTCGACCTGGCCGTCCTCACCCGCCTGCCCGACACCCAGCGCCTCGGGTTCGTGGCCTACGGCCGCTGGAGCCGCCGGGCCGTCGAAGCCGGCCCGTGGCGGGAGACCAGCGACGCACTACGCTTCCTCGACATCGGCCAGGACGTCGCCTGCGCGGTCACCACGACCGTCGCGGGGAACCTGTCCAGCACCATCAAACCCCTTGACACCAGCCGCCTGCCGGGCCTGCGCAGTCTCCTCGACCACGCCCACGACGAGGCCACCCCCGGCGACGCGACCCTGAGCGGCCTGGACACCGACCTGCGTACCGACGTGCCCGGCGCACACCGCGACCTTCCGCCGGACCCTTACCGGATCCGCCCGTTCGCCGAGTGGAGGAGTCAGACCTCCACTCCCTCGGCCCCGCCGACCGGTCCCCCGGCTTTCACGCATGTGCCCGCAGCACCGGCTCACGCGCCGGCGATCGTGCTCGCGCCAGGGCAGAACCTCATCCTGCCCGAAGAAGCCTGGCAGCAACTGTTCATCGCTTTCGACTTCTCCGGCGCCGACGCCGACCTCACCCTCTTTCTCACCGACATCGACGGTCAGGTCACCTGCGACGACGACTTCGTCTTCTACAACCAGCCCGCCACCGCCCACGGTGCAGCCCGCCTCCTCGGCAAACAGACCGAAGGCCCCCACACCGAGGAGCGCGCGGTCCTCCACCCCGCCGCCCTGCCCGCGCACCTGCAGCGCGTCACCATCGCCATCACCATGGACACCGGCACCGGCCTCACCTGCGGCGCCCTCACCCAGGCCATCCTGCGCGTCAGCTGCGCGACCGGCGCCGCGTGGACCTTCCAACCGCCCGCCGACCCCAGCGTCCGCGCCATGGCCGTCGCCGAGGTCTACCGGCGTACCATCGGCGGCCGGCCCGTCTGGAAACTCCGCGCCGTCGGCCAAGGCTGGGCCGAGGGCCTCGACGCGCTCGCCCGCGACCACGGTGTCACCATCGCATAGCCGGCGGCGGCGCATGGGCGTCACTTCTCCGCGGATGGCGACGTTCCGGGCAGTCGCGCGCGGCGACGAGTGCGGCCCGTGGTGCGCATGCCCATAAGGGGCGGGCGACGGCTCACCGGGAGGCGCCCGGACGCGGTACGCCGCGCCACGGAGAGTCGTCTTCGGCGTCAGGACGGCCGGGCGGTGCGGGGCTCAGGGGGACGTGGCCGCCGGCGTGGCCCGGAGGTGAGGCGGGGTCCCGGCAGGCGTGCGGCGGTGCACGAAGGCGGAGCGCAGCGCGTGGTAGGGGGACCCGGGGTCGAAGAACGCCTCGCGCATACGGGCCAACTCCGCCGCGCGGTGGTACGCCAGGGAGCGCTCCGCCGCGCGGCGGTCGGCCGCCGCCTTCTTGGCGGCGACCCTGGACTGGATCCCGGCCGTGCGGGCCAGGCGGGCCGCGAGGCGGGCGACGTCCGCGCCGAACTCCTGCGGGCCGCACATCAGCAGCCGGTCCACCAGGCCGATCCGCAGTGCGGCGGCCGCGCCGACCGGCAGGGCCCGCTCCGTCAGGCGCTCGGCCATGGCGGGGCCGACCCGGCGAGGCAGGGTGTACGTCCAGTACTCGGAGCCGTACAGGCCCATCAGGCGGTAGTGCGGGTTGAGCACGGCGCCCTGACGGCACCAGACCTCGTCGGCGGCCAGGGCGAGCATCACGCCTCCGGCGCCCGCGTTGCCGCCGAGCGCGGCGACCACCAGGCGGTCGGTGGTGGTGAGGACCGCCTCGACCAGGTCGTCGATGGCGGTGATGTTGGCCCAGGACTCGGCGCCCGGGTCTGCGGCGGCCTCGATGGCCTTGAGGTCGATGCCGTTGGAGAACACGTCCCGGGCGCCGCCCAGCACCAGCACCGAGGTGGGCCGTGTGCAGGCGTGGCGGTACGCCGCGAGCAGCCGGCGGCAGTCGGCAGCGGACATGGCGCCGCCCGGGAAGGTGAACGACAGGACTCCCGCCGTGCCGTCCTCGCGGTAGCGGATGTCGGCCCAGGTGTCCCGGTCGCCGGCGAACTGCGGAGGCAGCGGGTCCTCCGGCAGCGGCGGCAGGAGCGCGCCGAGAGCGGTGACGGCGGGCAGCGCGAAGGTGGGCGGGCCGCCGGGGAGGGGACGGGGCCGCAGCCGGGGGATCCACACGGCGCCGTCGCGGGTGGCCCGGCACACGGCGCCCGCGCGGGTGGCCAGCAGCCGCCCTGGCGCGCCGCGCAGCCGGTCCTCGGGGTGGCCGCCGTGCAGGAACCAGCGGGCGTCGAGCAGTTCGTCCAGGACCCCGGGCCGCGAGTCGGCGGCACGCAGTTTGCGCAGGACCGTCGCGGTGGGGTCGGCGGTCCAGTCGATGCGCCGTTCGTCCTGCCGGAGTACCGGGCGGACGCGGACGACCGCCCCGAG
The DNA here is from genome assembly GCA_033793685.1 of Streptomyces sp. ME19-03-3. Lineage (GTDB taxonomy): Bacteria > Actinomycetota > Actinomycetes > Streptomycetales > Streptomycetaceae > Actinacidiphila. Next base: position 45,530 of record JARAXD010000030.1, read on the forward strand.
GGCCGGGTCGTTCTGCCGGCGGGGGGCATAGGCGCCGGAGGCGAACCGGTCGACGGCCAGCAGGACGGCCTCCATCGCCGCGTCCGAGATCTCGCCCCGGTACAGGTCGCTCTTGCCGACCGGTGGCACCGCGCAGGTCGCCGAGGCCCAGACCGGGCCCGCGTCCATCTCCTCCTCCGCCTGAAGGACCGTCACACCCCAGGTGTCCAGGCCCTCCTGCACGGCACGGTCCAGGGAGGACGGGCCGCGGTCGCCGGGTGGCCCCGGGTGGACGATCAGGCAGGTGCGGGCCGTCCGGACGTCCGCGGGGATCGCCGTCGTCAGCATGGGCGCGACGACGAGTTCCGGCTCGTGGCGGGCGATGGCCGCGCGCATGGCATCGGCGTCCGGCGTCACCTCCACGGCGACGGTGTGGCCGAGCTCGCCGAGTTCCACGTACGCGCGCTGCGTCAGGCTGTTGAACGCCGACGCCATGAGCAGGATGTGCATGACGACCTCCCGGGCCGCCCGGCACGATCGGGGAGGGGGAGCACCGGCCCCGGCCTCCAGCGATGATGCCCGTCCCGCGGACGCCCGTGGGCGCGCCCGGCCGCCGGGTCACCCGATCGCCGCGGGACCGTGATGTCTCACCGGTCACGGCGTGAGGCGGGCCCGGCCGCGGCGCCCGGCAGGGCCGGGCGCCGCGGCTGCCTGACGTACGGTTTCGCACGATCAGGCATCAGGTACCCGCGTCACGTCACGGCTTGCCCTTCGGGTGGATGTACCAGCGGTCCCCCAGGAGACCGGCCAGGACCGACCTGAGGGCCACCTCGGTGTGGTTCGTGTTGGGTACGAGGTAGGCGCGGTCGTCGGCGCCGGGACCCGTCTGGTTGCTCAGCAGTTCTCCACCGGAACTGTCGCGCTCTTCGAACCACTGTGCTCCGCGATCGTTCGCACGGAACGGGCTTGTCGCGATGCTCGCGCCGTCCCGCGGTTCCTCGTTGGAAACCGTGGATGTGACGTACTTCCCGTGCCAGACCAGGTAGACGAAGCCCTCCGGAGTGGGGATCGTGACGAACCGCTGGTTGGTGTCGTCGGTGTCCGGGTTCAGGAACACCGGGAGGGGCTCCTCCTCCAGGTCGTCCACTGACAGCGCCTGACCGGACAGCCCGGACGTGTCGCCCAGAACGACCTCGTTGACGGCGGCCGCCTCCTTGGCGTCCTGCAGGAACCAACGCTGGTTGGGTGATTCCGCGACCTCGTCCTGGGCGAAGAGCTGGCCGCCGCTCTGGGGGGCCGTCAGATACTGCTTGGTCTTGAAGTTCTCCAATGTCCAGGTGCCGTCGCCCTCGTAGGTCGGCTTCCACAGCTGATCGAGCGCCGGCTCCTTCCACAGCACCAGCTTCGCGTCGCGGCGGCCGCCCTCCTGCCCCAGATAGTGGTTGTAGAACTTGGGGTCCTTGGAGAGCAGGTTGTAGTAGCCGGGGTACTCCGAGGATTTCTTGAGGTCGAACTTCAGGTTCAACTCCGGTTTGTCGTAGTTGAACGGCACGTCGCCGATCAGGTTGCTGCCGGAGAGGGGAAGGCCGGCCACGTTGATCGTGTGGACACTTCGCACGATGACGTTGGTCTGCGGGACGACGACTTGCGGCATGCCCGGCAACGGCGGCGGCGTGACCTGCTGCGGAAGGTTCGTCACACGGAACCAGACGGGAACGTGGTCCGACGTGGTCACATCGTCGAACAATTGCCGCTGGCCGATCTGGAGTCTGTCGGCGAAGCTGCCGACGACCGGGTAGTCGAGGGCACTCGTCAAGGGATCCGCGCCGTGCCCGTAGGCAGGATGCGTATTGCCCACGCGATAGATCCGGTAGTTCACGGGAGTGCCGGCAGGCGGCGTGATGGCCGGATTCAGGTCATACGGGTCGCGGTTCCAGTCGCCGGCGGCCAGCCAGGGCCGAGGCCCACCGTTCGGTCCTCTGGTCGCCATGCTGTCCCGGATCTGGTCCAGCAGGGCAGGCGCGTCCTGGCCGTGGTTGTCCGCCCGCGCGTGCACCGTGAAGTAGGCGGCACCGTCGACGGTGACGCCGAGCGCGGGCCGGGAAAAGCCTTGCTCCAGCACCGGATCCCAGTCTCCCGGCTCGGTGACATGCACGTTGTCCGGAGAGATACGTGTGCGGCTGGCGATGGCCAGGTTCACCCGACCGGCGGGATTACTGGTGTCCGTGTGCAGCCAGTACAGCCAGCCGACGCTGTTGGCACTGTCGATCCAGTACTCGCGGACCGGGGGATACGTGTGGTCCGGGCGCTGGTAGACGTGCTGCTGCAGTTCTCTCTGGAACCTCAGGAAGGGCCTGTTGCTCACCGCGTCGGCGTTGCCGGCTTCCTGCAGGAGCACGATGGAAGCGGCACCTGTGGCCAGCCAGTCGCGCACGTCCTCGTAGTTGTTGTGGCGATCGCCGGTGTCAGGGTCCACATACGTCGCGCCCTGCATGTTCCAGTTGATCACGTTGCGTTCATCGAGCGTGCGCGGGTCGAGTTCGCCACCGGTGTCGCGCAGGAAGAGCGACTGCTGCCTGCCCACGTCGGCGGTCGCGATTCCGTGGCCTACGTAGTCCAGGGTTTCGCGGCCGGTCCAGTCCGGGATTCCCTCGCCGCCCTGGCTCAGCGGCTGGAACTTCTCCGGGTCGTCGTCGTTGGAACCGAACTGGTAGACGGTCCCCGACTCGGAGCCGCTGCTGCCGTTCGAGTACGGCGCGTACGGCTCGAACGGACCGCCCGGGGTGGTCTGCTTGATCAGCGTGTTGTTGTAGAAGACGTTCTGCGGGCCGGAGGAGCCGGACCACTTGACCGCCTTGGGGCCGGCCGCCCACCAGATGGGGTACCAGGTCCCCTCGTCGATCTCGCCGCCTTCACCACCGCAGTTCGTCTGGCAGTTGGCGGAGCGGTGCTCGTAGGGAACCCTGACGGTGTTCTGCTCGAACAGGTTGTTGTGTTCCCAGCCGCCGTGCAGGTTCAGGTCGGAGTCGGTGTCGTTGCGGAAGGCGACGTTGCCGCTGGCCGACCACTGGAAGGTGAAGTGGCGCAGGTTGCGGCTGAGGTTGTAGGCCCACAGCGAGTTCCACACGCGGCTGCCGCGCAGGTAGCCGTTGCCGCCCTTGCCCTTGTTCCACGCGCCGTCGAAGCTGTTGCGCTCGATCTGCAGGTTGAGGGCGTTCTCCGTGACGATGGGGTGCGAGCCGGTCATGGTTGCCTTGAGGCCGCGCGCCCAGCTGTTGGCGGCCCACTTGTAGACGATGCCGTGCATCGCGTACTCGGGAGCCATGTTGCCGTAGTTGTGGACGGCCTGGTCAGGAGTCAGCTGGTACGTGCCGCCACCCAGCTTGGGCAGGCCGTTCATGTCCTGGGTGAAGGCGAAGTTCTCGAACCCGACCCCCTCGACGATCTTCAGCGGGGTGACCTTGCTGGCGTACGGCTTGTCGCCCAGCGCTTCTGAGCCGTCAGAGGTGGAGTCGACCGGCAGGTCCCACTCCAGCGGGCGGTCCAGCCTGATCGTCTTCGCGTCGGCGTCGACGCTGGTGACCCGGAACATCTGCTGGCGCATGTGGAGGTCGTCCATCACGCCCTTGTCGCTGACACCCTGCTGCTCGTAGAACTTGACACTGTTGGCGGCGCCCACCCAGACGTAGCCGCCGGGCGTGAACTTCGACATGGTGGCCGTGGAGACCAGTTGGACGGTCGTACTGCCGCGACGGGCGGAGTACCCCGGGTCGCCGGTCTTGGCGGCCAGCTTGATGCCGGAGGCCCAGTGCTGGTTGACCGAACCTTCGAAGATGTCCTTGCGGTTGGCCGGGGCCGCCGCCCAGTCGTCCTTGTAGCGGTCGGCCATGTCCCGGGTCTGCACGCGGAACATGCCTCGCCCCGGCCACATCCAGCCGCCCGTGCCGACGTCGCTGCCGCTGCCGGCCTTCATGCTGTCCTGGTCCCAGCGACCGTTGACCAAGGTGTCATAGCGGGTGTTGACGTCGGGTCGGAACACCAGCTTCGTGCCACCGTCGCCGGCGCCCTGCCCGCGAAGGATCAGGAAGCTGGCATCGACATAGATCTGGTGGGACAGATCGATGCGCCCCGCGGGCAACGAGATGAGCGAGAGCCGCTCGAAGCTGGCCGACGGCGAGCACGCGCTCTTGATGTCGTCGATCGCCTTCTGCAGCCCGGCGGTGTCATCGACGCCATCGTCGGCGGTCACACCGTACGTGGAGGAAAGTTTCTCCGGAGTGATACGGCAGGAGGCATCACCGTTCACCTCGTTGTCGCCCGGCAGCGGCGCGCCGCTCCGGTATCCCACGCGTGACCAGTCCGGGAGATCGGGGGGCGAGGTGATGCGGTTGGCGTTACTGAGATCCGGTCCGTCAGCTCCTGGGCCGGCCGTCGCCGCGGCGGCCTTCGCCGGGGCGGCCGTCGCCGCCCCTGAGGTCAGCACTGGCAGCGTGACGGAGAGGAGTAGGCCGGACAGCAAAGCGGCCCATGGTCGAATGTGTCTCATGTGATCTTGTTTCTGGATCATCGTGCAGCGTGTGTGGTGGTGGTGCGCCCGGTTGTCCGACCCGCGTCCCTGCTCCGGCGCTCGAACCCGGCCCCTGCGCGCCGTCGATGGTCCGCGCGCACCCGTGTACGACACCGGTCCTGACACCCGGGTCGAAGCCGGGTGTCAGGACCGGTGGGGGCATGCCGCAGCCAGGGCCTTGGGTCAGTACGGTGTCCTGTGGCCTGGAGATCGAGACGGTGTGTCGGCGGCCGGTCCGGAACCGGCATTCCCAGGTGCGGTTCGCGCCAGGGCGCGTGAGGCCGGCAAGGTGCCTCTGGTCAGCCTTCGGCGACCTCACGTCCGGGAGCGGTGCCCGGTATTACCACTGAGGGGCGGGAGGCGTGGGCAGGCCGCGGAAGTCGGCGGCCTGCTTCCACACCACTCCGCTTGTGCCGCCGCCCGCGCCGGTGAGGACGTTGTAGACGAGGGGGCCGCTGCTCACAGCCAGCGGGGAGGTGTTGGTCCAGCCGTAGCTCGAGTTCGGGAAGCTGGCCACGACGTCCCCGTGCCGGTTGATCTCGTAGTTGCCGACGGTCCCGTCGAAGTCGCGGTAGGTGATCACACCGTAGCCGGTGTCGGTGAGGGCGACGGACGGTGCGTCGGTCGTGTACGGCCCGACCTTCTTCGGGTTCGTCCAGTTGGGGGTGCCGTACTGCTGCCGCGCCATGTACATGTTGAAGTCGGTGCCCTCGAAGGCGAGGACCACCTGGTTCCAGGGGGCGGGGCCGTCGTTCACCTGTGCGGCCAGGGACGGCGCGTCCTGGCTCCGGGCGTTCGGGACCTGCTGGGCGGTGTCGAACTTCGTGGTGGCGGCGTCGTAGTACATCGTCCAGATGCTGTCGTCGCTCTGGCTGTTCCAGGCGAGCATGAAGGAGTTGCCCGGAAGGGCCGCGGCCGCCACCGGCTGATTGGTGTTGGTGCGGGCGTTGTTGGGGATCTGCGTCGCGCTGGGCAGGGTCCCGGGCAGCTGGTAGGCCGTCGTGAGCTGGATGCGGTGCTGGTACAGGTGGCCGTCCTTGCCGGTGTGGAAGACCCGGAAATTGCCGCGGCCGCCGTCGTCGGTCCAGATCACCATCGGGGCGGCGAGCGTCTGCGCGTGATCGGGCGACCCGGCCGTCGCCGGCAGCGGGTAGGCGGGCCCGTTGTTCAGCGAGATCCAGATGTTGTCGTTGTCCGCGCCGCGCCAGGCGTGCAGGATGTTGCTGCGGCTGTCTCGCGCCTCCCCCTCGGTACTGCTGCTCTGTATCTGCCCGCCCGAGAACGTCGTCGGGTGCCACCCGTCGCCCGCACCGGGAAGGTCGGCGAAAGCCGGCCCTGCCACGGCGACAACCGCCGCGGCGGCAGCCACGAGAGCCGGGGGCGCCAGCCTGAACATCTTCGACCTACTGAACACGTCTACTCCGCGTATAGCCATTGATCTTGTGCGTACACCGAGGTAGGTGGTCGGTCGGCTTGCGTTAGGCACCGATCGACCCGGAACGCCGTGGGTGTACCGGTTTCAGGGTACATTAATTGTTTGTTCAAGCAAGTTGCCCTACCTCGTCGGCCTGCCGAGCGGCCGGGCTGGGCGGCGTCCCTTGACGCTTCGGTCCGACGCAGCTGCACGGAGGGCCGAACTCGATCTCGTCGGGCGGGTGGACGCCCTTCCTGAGCGTCACCGCAGGGTGCGAAGGGTTGCGAGGGCATCGCCCTGGCGCACGGCGACCGGAAGAGCGGCGACCGGGCCGAGTGGCTCTTCGAGCGCAAGGCGTACGCGTGTCTCGACAGCCACGGGACCCAGGTCAAGCGGGCCGGCGGCGTCAGGCTCGGTGCGGTCGTCGAATGCACCGCCGCGATGGTGGGGCGGGCCGTCCTCCGCCCCCGCAGGCAGCGCCCCGGCGTGCGAGGTGTCGCGGTCCGGCGGGTGGGCCGGCGTCGTCCCCATCGCCCACAGGCGCCGTCAGGCCGGTCGGAGCCGAGGGCGGACGACGCGCCGCTACGGGGAAAGCCGGCCACTCGCGGTGTCGTTGGCCGCCTGCTCGCACGCCGAAAGGTGTTGAGTATCGTCGGCCGCCCCGTGCGTCGTGCACAGGTGCGACCCACCCAGATGTTGACGAGGACGCGTCAACGCGATAGGTCTAGACCGGGTGGTGCGGACCAACCACCCGTTCCCCCCACGGGAGGCCCGGATGCGAAGAACTCTGGCACTGGTCACCGCGCTCGTCGGAGCGCTCGTCCTGCTGCTCGCCCCGCCCGCCGCCGCTGCCGCCCCGAACGCGGCCTTCGTCACGACGGCGACCTGGGACACCGGATACCAGGGGCAGTACACGGTCACCAACGGCGGCGCCACGACCCTCGACGGATGGACCGTCGAGTTCGACCTGCCGGCCGGGACGGCCGTCGGCGCGTACTGGGACGCCCTGATGACCCGGAGCGGCAACCACTACAGCTTCACGAACCGCGAGTACAACGGCACCCTCGCGCCCGGTGCGACCGCCGCCTTCGGGTGGGTCTCCTCGGGCACCGGAACGCCCGCCAACTGCAGGCTCGACGGCGGGTCCTGCACGGGCTCCGGAGGCGGCCCGGACACCACCGCGCCCAGCGTCCCCGGCGGCGTGACCGTCGGCTCGGCCACCTCCACCTCCCTCACCGTCCGCTGGACGGCCAGCAGCGACGACTCCGGCAGCGTCGCCGGCTACGAGGTGTCGCGAGACGGCGGCACGCCCGTCGCCGTGAGCGGCACCTCGTACACCGCCACGGGGCTGCAGGCGAGCACCGGTTACTCCTTCCGCGTCCGCGCCAAGGACGCGGCCGGCAACACCTCCGCCTACAGCGGCGCCGTCACCGGGACCACCACATCGGGCGGCACCAACCCGCCCACGGGCGGCGTGCGCACCGCGCCGTACGTCGACATGGGCGCCTGGCCGACGCCCGCCCTCACCACGCTCTCCTCGGCGAGCGGCCTGAAGAGCTTCACCATGGCCTTCATCACCGCCTCGTCCTGCAGGGCGATGTGGTTCAACGCCTACGACCCGCGCGAAGGCTGGAACAAGGACCAGATCGACGCGATCCGCGCGGCCGGCGGTGACGTCAAGATCTCCTTCGGCGGTGCCTCCGGCATCGAACTCGCGCAGGCCTGCGGCTCGGTCGACGCGCTGTACGCCGAGTACGACGCGGTGGTCAACGCCTACGGCCTGACGTACGCGGACTTCGACATCGAGGGCGCCGCCACCGCCGACCCGGCATCCGTCGCCCGCCGTTCGCAGGCGCTGGCCCGCCTCCAGCAGGCCCACCCCGGACTGCGGATCTCGCTCACCCTGCCCGTCCTGCCCGAGGGACTCACGGAGGACGGCCTGGGCGTCGTGCGGTCGGCCCGGGATGCCGGGGTGAACCTCGACGTCGTCAACATCATGGCGATGGACTACTACCGCGGCGCCGACTACGGCGACGCGGCGATCCAGGCCGCCAACAGCACCTTCGCCCAGCTGGGGTCCCTCTACCCCGGCAAGTCCGACGCCCAGGTGTGGTCCATGGTCGGCGTCACGCCGATGCTCGGGCAGAACGACGACGGCCGGGTCTACGACCAGGCCGACGCGCGGCAACTGGTGAGCTTCGCTCAGAGCAGGCACCTCGGCCTGCTCGCCTTCTGGGAGACCACCCGGGATCGCAACGCCTGCACCGGCGCGCTCTACATGTGCACCAACATCCCGCAGACGCCATACGAGTTCTCTCGGATCTTCGCGGGATACACCGGATAGCGCCTTCCCGGAGAGGTTCTCCGTACCTGCGCAAGACCGTGCGGGACCGTCCGGAACTGCAGATCGTGCTCTCCGACGGCGGCCGCCGTCCCCCACGCCACCGACATCATCACCTCCTGCGACCCTGAACAACTGGTGGTGCTGCGGCGAACGCCGGACGGTCGCCGTGTCCGCCGCCCGATCGCCGCGATCCCGACGACCGACCGCAACAAGACCCTGCGCATGGCTCGTCTGCACGTGGACGCCGGCCGCTCGGCGGCACTGTTCGCCGAGCGGCTCCTCGTAGTCGAAGGCGTGACCGAAGCTGCCATCCTCCGCGACTTCGGCCGGGCCTGGGCCGGGACGGACGGGGCGGAGCGTTCCTTCGTCGAGGCACTCGGCACCATGTACGTCGGGACCGAAGTCGGGCCGTGGACCTCGCGCTCCTGGCGACAAATGGCGCGGCAATCTGCGCCCGCCCGGCTGTACCGCGCGACAGCGACAAGCCCTTCGATGAACAGCCCACCCCGCCCGCCGGGCCGGCGGACCACGATCGGGACGTAGTGCGGGCCTTCATCAGCCACCCCACTCTGGGGCCGTCCGCCACCGGGGCAACGAGCACCTCATCGAGGCCGCTCTGGGTCTGTCCGACGGGTGTGTCACCGACCCCGCACCCGACAGCGCGGTCACCCGAATGGCCCAACACGACGTGCCACCCACATGGGTGAAGATCAAGCTGAATAGTGTTCCAACAGAGGCAACCCGTGAAAGGGGAACCAATGCGCATTCGACGAAGCCTCACCGCCGGTCTCGCCACGGCAGCCCTCGCCGGACTCGGCCTGACGGGCGCCGCCACCGCCACCGCCGCCACCCACGCCGCCCCCACCCACGCCGCCCCCGCCGACGCCGCCCCCACCGTGGGCGAGTGCGAGGATGGCGGCGGAACAGTCGATTGGGCGACCGGGACCTGCAAGGGCGGAAAATACGACGGGCAGAAGATCGACTGACCCTCGCAAAGCGCCCCGCAGCCACGCGCCGCGGGGCGCATCCACGCGAGCGTGGCCGGGAGACTCGCAGGGACTGTGCCGACCCGTCGGGCACGCTCAGCTTGAGGTTGGTCACGGGGATCCCCGGGACCCCATGGGCCGTCGCCGTGTACGGAACGCGGCGGCCGGCGTGGCGAGCGGCGGGCCCGTCGCGGCCGCCGTCACGGGGCGACTCCGCCCGGCCGGCTCGGCCTCGGGCGGTCCGGCAAGGAGCTCCGGGAGGAGCCGGAGCCGGACACCGGCATCCGTCCACTCCCTCAGACGGCACCCGGTGTCGCCGTTGGACCAGCCGTCGGCGAACCGCACCCGGTCCGAGCGGCCCCTACACGGGCCGTACGGGCCGGACGCGGTCTCCAGGAGCAGTCGGTACGCACACTCGAGCATGAGGTTGCGAGCGTCCTCGAGATGTCGGCGTATGTCGCTGCCAAGGCTGCTCAGCACAGTCTGACCCGGTCGTGGGCGCGTGCTCTCGGCCCGCTCGGGATCACGGCGAACACCGTCGCCCCCGGCTGGATCCCGGTCGAACGGCACGCCGGAGTCGATCCCGAGTCGCTGGCCGACTACGCGGCACATGTGCCCCTTGGGCGCATGGGGCGACCGGAAGACGTGGCGGCCGCCGTGGCGTTTCTCGCGTCGCCGGACGCGGGCTTCGTGACCGGCGAGCGCATCGACGTCAACGGTGGTCGCGCCCTCAGTTGACCCCGCCGGTGCCGGGCCGGCCGGTCGCGGTGGGTGTCGCGGCAGGCCTGGGCGTCGCCGCCGCGGGCGGTGTCAGGTCGTCTTGACCTGGCCGCCGTCGATGGTGAACTCGGCGCCCGTGACGTTGCCCGCGAGGGGGGAGGCGAGGAGGGCGACCAGGGTGGCGACCTCCTCGGGTTCGGTGATCCGCCCCGTGGAGATGCCCATGGTGCGCGGCACGACCTCGTCCAGGGCCTCCTGGGCGGTTGTCCCGGCAGCGGCGGCCGTCTGGTCGGCGAAGGCCCCCGGCGCTGTCCAGAAGGGCGTGCGGACGGGGCCGGGAGCGACCGCGTTGACGCGGACGCCGCGCGGGGCGAACTCCTCGGACAGCGACTTCGTCAGGTTCGCCAGCGCGGCCTTGGCGGCCGAGTAGTCCACGACCATGGGGAAGGGGAGGCGGGCGTTGACGGATGTGACGTTGACGATCGCGCCGCCTCCGGCCGCCAGCATGTGGGGCAGCGCGGCGCGGGTCGTGCGGACCGCGCTGAAGAAGGAGATCTCGAAGACGCGCCGCCATTCCGCGTCGTCCACCTCGAGGAAGCTGCCGCGGGACTGCCCGGAGCCCAGGTTGTTGACCAGGATGTCGACGGTGCCGTAGCGCTCCGCGGCCTGCCGCACGAGTTCGTCGGGGCCGTCGGGCGTGGAGAGGTCGACGGCCACGGGGGTGACCTCGTAGGCCTCCCGGAGGGCCTGCGTCCCGGGCGTGACGCTGCGGCTGCCCGCGACGACGCGGACGCCCTCACGGGCGAGCGCCTCGGTCACCGCAAGGCCGATGCCCCGGCCGGCTCCGGTGACGACCGCGACCTTGTCCTGGAGTTGCAGTTCCACGGGGCCCCCTTCGGATGGACGGTGCGTACCGAGCCTGGGGGAGGGAAGGCGAACTCGCCATCGGAGCGCCGCAGGGCGGGGGCCGGGGGTGAGGGCGGGTCAGGTGCGTGGCCGTCCGCTGCGCCCCGTACCCCGTAGGCGGACACGATGCGGCGGCGGAAAAACCGTGTCGGACAGAGGACTTGACGGGGCATTGGTCTAGTCCTACCGTCGTCCCTCCACCGCAGTGTTCACGGGTGCATTCATCGTTCACGACTGTGAACATGTCGTCTCCTGGGAAGGCGTCCCCCCACATGTCCCGCAGATCACAAATTCTTCTCCCCAAGGGCGTCTTCGCCCTTGTCGCGGCGCTGGTCGCCGCACTCCTCGCCGCGCTCCCCGGCAGCACTGACGCCGCCGCCGCGCCGGCTGCCTTCAGCCACCCCGGCGTCCTGGTCAGCCGCGCCCAACTCGACTTCGTGCGCGGCAAGGTGCAGGCCGGGGCGCAGCCGTGGAAGGGCGCGTTCGACCAGATGATGGCGTCGCCGTACGCCTCGCAGTCGCGCACCCCCAAGCCGCGCGCGGTCGTCGAGTGCGGTTCCTACTCCAACCCCAACCACGGCTGCACCGACGAGCGCGAGGACGCGATCGCGGCCTACACCAACGCGCTGGCCTGGTACATCACCCGTGACGCCGCGTACGCCCAGAAGGCGATCCAGCTGATGGACGCCTGGTCCGCGACCATCACGGACCACACCAACAGCAACGCCCCGCTGCAGACCGGCTGGGCCGGTTCGGTCTGGCCGCGCGCGGCGGAGATCATCCGCTACACCTACACCGGCTGGTCGAACGTGAACCGCTTCGCCACCATGCTGCGCGACGTCTACCTGCCCGAGGTCGCCGGCGGCTCCAAGAGCAACGGCAACTGGGAGCTCAGCATGATGGAGGCCGCCGTCGGAATCTCCGTCTTCCTCGACGACCGCACGTCCTACGACAGGGCCGTCACGCGCTACCTCAACCGCGTCGCCGCCTACGTCTACCTCGACACCGACGGCGCGCTGCCCAGGACCGTGCCCGGCAGCGGGCTCGACACCCGGGACAAGATCATCGGTTACTGGCAGGGCCAGTCCACCTTCGTGACCGGCCTGACCCAGGAGACCTGCCGCGACTTCACGCACACCGGCTACGGCATCTCGTCGATCTCGCACGTCGCCGAGACCAGCCGCATCCAGGGCGAGGACCTCTACCCGCAGGTCGGCGAGCGGCTCCGGCAGGCGCTGGGCTTCCAGTCCACGTATCAGCGGGGCGCGGCCGTACCTTCCTGGCTGTGCGGCGGGCACCTCGACCTGGGGCTCGGGCCGGTCACCGAGGTCGGCTACAACGCGATGCACAACCGGCTCGGCTACGCCATGACCAACACCCAGGCGCTCACCGAGTCCCAGCGCCCGGCCGGCAGCAACAACCTCTTCGTCGCCTGGGAGACCCTGACGCACGGTGACAACCCCGCCTGACCCCGGCAGGTGAGGCCCGTACGTGCCGAGTGCGGCGCGCTCGAAGCGCACGCGGCACGGCAGGGTGTCCCTCGCGGAAGCGGGGGAGGGCGGCGCGTCCGCCATGAGCCGACCGGCGCGGAACGACCGACGGGGGCCGTTCCGCGCCGGTCACCAGGCCGGCCCGCGCCCATCGCGGGCCGGCCGGCACGGTGCGCCCCGGGGAAGGCGACCGCGCCGCCGACGGCGCCCGCGGGCGCCGGGTCGTCCCCGGAGCCGCCCCCGAAGTGCCGCGACATCCCGCGCGGCAGCCGCGTCGCCTCGGCGCGGGTCTACGTCAGGCGGAGCCGCTCCCGGTCGGCCGCCGTGGGGCCCGCCCGGGATGGGGGGTGGAGCGGCACGCGGTTCACCGCTGCGGAGACGGGTCCCCGAGGACCGCGCCGACCGGCGAGGCACGGAAGAGGGATCTCCGCCTGCCCGCGCGAGCCGGCTTGGGTCAGAGGTCGAGCAGATGGATGCGGCGCCGGGACGAGACCGGGCTGCCGAGGGTGATCGCGGGGCGGGTCGCGGTGGAGGTGCCGGGGACGGCGCGCTCCAGGTGGACGCGGCCGCCGAGTTCGATCAGGCCGTCCGGTGCGGGCGCGGTGAGGATCTGGGAACCACGGCCCTGCGCGACGTTGAGGGCGCGGTCCAGGCGGTCGGTGAGCAGGAGCGCCGCCGAGCCGGTGGCCTCGACCTCGTGGACGCCGTCGCCGCGGCCGGGGAAGCCGCGTGCGCGGACGCGTCCCGCGGACTCGTCCTCCCAGGCCCACGCGTAGACCCACTCGCCGGGCGGCGGCACGGGCAGCGAGTCCACCTCCTCGGGCGAGTCGTACTGCCGGAGCGTGCGGGGCGGAGCCCAGTCGGAGCAGGCCGCGAGCCAGGTGAACTCGCCGTCGAGGCGGACGCCCACGGCGCCCGCGGGGGTGATCAGTTCCGGGGCGTCCAGCAGCCAGGCGGCGCCCATGCAGGGGGCGCCGGCGAAAGGCACCCGCCCGTCCGCGGAGCGGATGTCGATGACGCCCCGCTCGGGGTCGTCCACGAACACGGTCCCGGTGAGGCCGGAGCGCCGGGCGAACGCCGCACGGTCCCGGTCGTCGGCGACGGTGCTTCCGTCACGCACCACGGCGAGCCGGTCGCCGTGGCCGCCGTCGGGCCCGCAGAAGACCCGCACGATGTCGTAGCCGGTCATGGTCACAGCCCGCCTCACGCCTGCGCGACGGAGGAGGAGGGAGCCGGGGCGCCGAACGCGCCGCCCCGGAGCGTGGTGATGCGCTCGATGACGAGGCGCAGCAGCGCCGCCGGATGGATCTGCCGGTTCTGGACGGCCACCGCCCGGAACACGTCCAGGACGGCGGCCGCGGCTGTCGCCGCCTGTGCGCAACGGGCAGGGACCAATGGGGATTTGGTGGGTTTGCTGGACATCGTGGATGGCCTGTCTCGGGTCGTGCGCGGCTCCGGTGGACACGGGAGCGGAGTGATCATAGGGGCTCGGGGGCGCACGTGTGTACGGATCGCGGGCCCTCGTCGTCGGGGCTGTACGTCCCCCACCACAGGGGCGAGTGTGCGGGCCCGGATCGCGCGTTCGTCCGGGGGCATGCCCGGGTGGTGTCCGATGGGTACGGGCAGTCCCGCCGGCCCCGACGCGGTCTTCGGCTCCCACGGCGAGCCCTGCCTGCCCGAGACCCCGCGGTGGATCGACGTCAACCACTGGCTGATCGACCTCACCGGTCAGCCGGCAGCACTGCGCGTTCCTACGACCAGCAGGTGGACTACGTCTGCTTCGTCACGGACCAGCTACTGACCCCGGGCCAGGTCGCCGGAGGAATGGTCAAGACTTGTGGATGAGGAGTGGTTGCCAGCCGGAAGGCGGGGGGACTTGAGTCTCCAGTAGGGGGAGACGTGAAGGTGGGGACATGGACGGCGACACGCTCTACTCGATCGGCGAACTCGCTCGGCGGTCCGGTCTCACGGTCAAGACCGTTCGGTTCTACTCCGATCGCGGAATCGTGGCGCCGACGGACCGCAGCCCGGCCGGCTACCGCCTCTACAGCATCGACGCCGTCGCACGCCTGCACCTCGTGCGGACCCTTCGCGAGCTGGGACTGGACCTTCCCACGATCCGCAAGGTCGTGGACCGCGAGCTCTCGCTTCCCGAGGTTGCCGCAGCGCACGTCGAAGCACTGGCAGTGCAGATCCGCGTTCTGCGCCTGCGGCGCGCGGTGCTGGCGGCGGTGGCCGAGCACGGGTCCACACCTGAGGAGACAGAACTCATGCACCGGCTGGCCCAGCTTTCCGAGGACGAACGCGGACGTCTGATCGGCGATTTCCTCGACGCCGTCTTCGGCGGTCTTGGTGCCGCCCCCGCATTCGTGGGGGTCATGCGCTCGATGACCCCCGAGTTGCCCGACAACCCGGAGGCAGAGCAGGTCCAGGCGTGGGTAGAGCTGGCCCAGATGTCCCTGGACCCGGGTTTCCGCGCCGTCGTGCGGCGGATGGCCGAGGACCAGGCAGCCGAGCAGACCCGAAGCGACATGACGGGCCCGCGCCGCGACATCACCGCGGCCGTCCGTGACCAGGCCGGCCCGGCCCTGACCGCAGGTGTCGACCCGGCCTCACCCCAGGCCGATCGGATCGTTGCGGAGTTCACGGCGTACTACGCGCATCTCCTCGGCCGCGCCGACGACGTCGAGCTTCGCCGCCTACTGGCGACTCGGCTGGAGAGCGTGAACGACCCACGCAGGGAGCGATACCTCCAACTGCTCGCAGTGGTCAACGGCTGGCCGGCCCCGGAGAGTCTGGCTCCAGTGTTCGATTGGTCCGTCCAGGCTCTGCGCGTCCGGACACAGCGATGACGGGGCGGTCGCAAGGCGGCATGGGGCGGACGCTGCCGGCGTCGGGTGAAAACGCCGCCACACATCATCGGTGATGAGAGCCCCGGTCGTACGCCAGGTGGCCGCGTCGCCGGTCTCTCCCGCTCTATTGGCGCAGGGCAAGCTGTCGTGCCGGCGGCTTGCCAGGCGGAAGCGGTCACTCAGTGAGCCGCGGTCGTGTGGCGCATCTGAAGTCGCGGTGCCGCGAGGATCTGGCGATCCTGTCAGAGAAGCATGGCCGCCGTCGCACCGGGCAGTGTGCGCCGGTGACCGTGCCTGACGGGAAGGCGGTGGTCATGGCAGCGGTTCACGACTCACGGCAAGGACGCGGGGGGCCTGAGAGCAGCAGCAGGACACTCAGCGGCGCGTCTCTGGCCGCCGGGGCCTTGCTGATGCTCAGCGGCCCGCTGAGCATCCTGATGGGCTCGTCGGCCGTCGCCCAGGACACGGTGCTGGCGACGTCGTCCCGCTATGCCTACCGGTTCGACCTGACTGCCTGGGGTGTGATCCATCTCGTCGTCGGGGTGGCGCTCGTCGTCGCCGGCCTGGGTGTCCTGATGAACAAGAGCTGGGGTCGAGGGGCCGGGGCAGCGGTGGCGGGGATCAGCCTGATCACCCAGTTCATGTTCGTGCCGTACTACCCGGCATGGGCCATTCCGGTGATGGTCCTCGACCTGATCATCGTGTTCGCACTGACGAGGTTCCATGTCGGAACCAGCGGCGGCCACTGAAGCATGAGGATCTGCCGACGGAGAGAAGCCCGGTTGATTGAGTCGCCCAGCGGTGAGCGGGAGCGGGCTGATCTCGGACTGTGCTGCCGCGCAAGCACCTGACGCGCCCTCACTACTGCGGGGCTCAGCGGCACCAGCTCCCTCACCGCGGCCGCCAGCCACACCGGGACCGGCACGGCCAGCTTCACCGGGCAGGCCTCTGCCACCGCCACCGCGGCACCCATCATCGGCTCAGGCGCAACCCTCACAGCCTCCGCCGCGATCACGGCCGCCGTCACCCGCACCGCCCCGAGCACCGCGACCCTGACCGCAGCGGTCGGCCTCGTCGCAGCCGCCCACGACACCGCCCTCGCCGGTCCTCCCGAAGTGCACGCGCCGCCATGGAGCAGGTTGTCCGGCAAGAGCAGGGCCATCATGAGGGCCGGCTCCGGGAGCGCCGCCAAGCGGCGTATACGACCCTGCTCGAGCCGGCCCTGTGTTGTGCGATCCTGGCCGACCGGGCATGGGACGCTCTCTATGAGGGCCAAGAGGTCGGTGACGAAGTCAACGCGGAGACGCGCCAGGCGTATCAGGCCATGCAGTCTGCAGTGGCGCTGATACGTCTTGTCGGGCCCGGGTCCATGCGAGACCGTGACGTGCCCGGTCGCACGTGGGAGCGGCGGGATCTTGGACCGGTGTCCTGCGCAGCGCTCCCCGGCTGACTCACGGCCCCTTTTCCTCCCGACGCATCCGAGCCGACGGAACCGTCTACCAGCGCAAGGACAGCCGCTCGGAAGCCGCCGGACACGTCCTCGCCCCCGGCAGCACCCGCAAGCGCGTCCGCGTCCACGGCACCACTCGCGAAGAAGCCCTCGCCGAACGCACCGCGAAGATCGCCCCCGGCACCCCGTGCGCGTGCTGCTGCGGCGGTCGGGGACCGCCGCAGCAGCAGGATCGACGGGGGCGGCGTCGCCGCCCGGCCGTCAGTGCAGTTGACCGTCGGGGGAGACGGACGGCGTCGCCGCCGGTTCGGCGGGTGTCGCCGGCGGTGCGCTCGCCCAGGCGGCCTCGGCCGCCGCCGCCCACGCGGGGTCGGCCCAGGAGGCGTCGGCGCGTTCGTCCGGTTCGAGGACGTCCTCGCCGTACAGGTCCTGCAGCCAGTTGCTCTGGTAGATCGTGTCGAGGTACCGCTCGCCGAGGTCCGGCGCGATCGCCACCGACGTGAGGCCGGGCGCGCCGTTCTTCTCGAGCCAGCTCGTCGCCCCGCTGACCACGGTGCCCGTCGAGCCGCCGAACAGGAAGCCGCGGCGGGCCAGCCGGTGGCAGGCGCGGATGGTGTCCGCCTCCTCGACCAGCACGACCTCGTCCACGAAGGACTCGTCGAGCAGCGGCGGGTGGACGCTCATTCCCAGCCCGGGGATCATCCGGCGGCCGGGTGCCCCGCCGAACGTCACGGAGCCGACGCTGTCCACCGCGACGACCTTGACCGGCCGGGACCACTCCCGGAACCAGCGGGCGCAGCCCATCAGGGTTCCGGTGGTGCCGGCTCCGACGAACACGACGTCGACCTCGGGGAACTGGCGCGCGATCTCCGGAGCCGTAGTCCGGTAGTGCGCCCTCCAGTTGCCCGGGTTGGTGTACTGGCTGAGCCAGACGTACCGGTCGTCCGAGGCGCACAGCGCGCGGACGAAGTCCAGCCGTGCGCCGAGGTAGCCGCCATGGGCGTCCGGCCCGGAGATGATGTGCACCTGACTGCCCAGGGCCTTCATCAGGAGCCTGGTCGACAGGTTGCACCGTGCGTCGGTGACGCACAGGAACCGGTAGCCCTTGCTGGCGGCGATCATGCTCAGTGCCACACCCAGGTTGCCGGACGAGGACTCGACCAGGATCGAGTCCGGAGTCAGGATCCCCTCCCGCTCGGCTGTCTCCACCATCTCGGTCGCGGCTTTGAGCTTGATCGAACCGGCGAAGTTGAAGCCCTCGCACTTGAGGAAGAGCGGGTGCCCGAAGATCGACTCGAGGTCGACGAAGAGCTGTTCCTCGTTGAAGGCCTGGGGAACGGATATGACTGTCACGATGGCCTCCTCATCTGCAGCGCCTGTCCCGTCCAGACGGGGGAGCAGCGCGTCAGCGGCCGCTGTGTCCTGCACTGATGAGTTTGCGTGGCTGGACCGTTGGTCTTTCCCGGAGGTGCTCCTGCATGCGGCTCCTTGTGGTCGGTCGCCGTGGTGCCCGCGCCGGCGTCGGGGGCCCGGGCCCGCGTCCTGGGGCCCGGTGTGGTGGGGGCGGGGTCGCGGCCGTTCATCCGTACCGGCGCAGTTCGTGGAAGAAGTCGTCGACGACCTGGAGCTCGCCGGAGCGCGCCACCTCGTCGTAGACGTACTTGCCGACCGCGAGGTCGAGGACTCCGAGGCCGAAGGGCGAGAACACCACCGGCCGGTCCTCGCGGAGCGCCACCCGTCCGGCGATCACGTCGTCCAGCGTGCCGGCCAGGAAGTCCCGGTTGCCCGTGCGCTGCTCCGCCAGGTGCGGCGAGGTGTCCGCCTTCAGGCAGTGCTCGACGTCGTCGACCACGTTGGTCGAGCCGACCACGATCTCCGGCGTGAGGTCGCGCAGCGACATGTGCAGCACGAGCGGCTTGTGCCCGAACCAGGTCATGTCCCGTACGTGGGGCTCACCCGCGACGGTGGCGAAGACCACCAGGTCGCTCGCGCGGACGACCTGCTCCGGGTCCTCGTACACGGTGACGCGCCCCGGGGCGCCCGTCTGCTCGAGGTAACCGCGGAAGCCCTTGGCGCTCTCGGCCGACAGGTCGTGCACGCCGACCTCGTCGAAGTGCCACCCGTTCCCCACCAGATAGGTGTGGATGTAGCGGGCGATCAGCCCCGTCCCGAAGAAGCCCACGCGCCGGGGCCGGCGGTCGGGGCGGCTCAGCCGGTCGGCGGCCAGGGCCGCCATCGCCGCCGTCCTGGTGGCACTGATGATGGAGCTCTCCAGGCAGGCGATGGGGTAGCCGGTGTCGTGGTCGTTGAGGATGAGCACCGCCGAGGCCCGGGGGATGCCCGCGGCCACGTTCTCCGGGAAGCTGGAGATCCACTTCAGGCCGTCCACGCGCACCTCGCCGCCGATGGAGGCGGGCAGGGCGATGATCCGGGCCGAGGGGCGGTCGGGGAACCGCAGGAAGTACGACGGCGGGTTCACCGAGTCGCCGGCGGAGTGCAGCCGGTAGGTGGCCTCCACCAGCTCGGTGATCTGCTTCTCGCGGCCGTGCAGCGCGCGCTGGACCTGGACACCGGGCACCACCGCGAACGGCGGCACGGCGAGCGGCCCGGAGGGCGCGGAACCCTGGGCGGCGGAGCGGTTGCTGGTCATGCGGTGGTCACCTCGACGGTCGGGGAGCAGTCGGCCAGGCGCACCGCGTCGGCCATGCCGACCAGCACCTCACGGGAGCCCTCGTAGGGCTCGCGGCTGTGCGCGGTGCGGATGTTGTCGACGAGCATCAGGTCGCCCGTCTGCCACGGCTCACGGGCGGTGTTGGCCTCGTAGACGGTGTTGAGCAGCTGGACGACGTCGGCGCCGATCGGGTCGCCGTTGCCGAAGCACGTGTTGAACGGCAAGCCGTCCGCGCCGTACATGTCCACGAGGTACTCGTGCACCTCGGGGTCCATCGTCCACTCGTTGAGGAACGCGATCTGGTTGAACCAGCAGCGCCGGCCCGTGACCGGGTGGCGGACGACGGCGCTGCGCCGCTGGCGAGTACGCAGGGCCCCGTCCGGCTGCCACTCGAAGGCGATGGCGTTGGCGCGGCAGTAGGCCTCGACGGCGGAGCGGTCGTCCGTGCCGAAGGCCTCGGCGACGGTCGCCCCGATCTCGTCGTTGTAGCTGCGGGTGAGCAGCCAGCCCTCCCGCTCGAAGCGCTGGACCAGCTCGGGCGGCAGCGCCTCTAGCACGGTTGGCGCGTCGGCCACGGCCGTCGCCCCGCCGTCGGCCGGCGCGGTCAGGCAGGCGAACATCATCAGGCCCGGGAACTCGAGCCGGTAGCTCAGTTCGTGGTGCATGCACATCGGCTGGTTGGGCGGCCAGGTGGAGGAGGAATACAGGCCCTCGGCGTAGGTCCGCCGGGACGCGAAGGCCTCCTTCTCGGCGGTCAGCCGGCCGGCCAGCCGCCGTACGACGCCCGCGGCCGTGTCCGCGTCGGTCAGGCCGAGGCCGCGGATCAGGACCGAGCCGTGCTCGGCGACGACCGCGCGCAGCGCGTCGCGGTGCCCGTCGGCCCAGCCCGCCGGGTCCTTGACGGCCCCGGTGCGCAGGATCGGGGGTGAGCCGGGCCGCAGCTCCAGATCGAGCAGGGACGGAGGGGAAGCTGAGGTCGACAACTGCGTCTCCTCTCGGTTGCCGTTCATGGGGAGGCCAGGAGTTCGGCGGCGCGCAGGACCGCCTGCGCCGCCTCGTCCGGGCAGGTACGGGGGAAGTGGTGGCCGCCACGGGCGAGCTCGTACAGAGCGACGTGCTCGGCCAGCAACTGCCACTCGCGGTACCGGCGGGAGTGGTCCGCCGTGAACGGGTCGTCGGCGGCGACGACCACGGTGACCGGCGCCGAGAGCCGCACCGGGGGTGCGCTCTCCAGGGCGTCGGCGAAGTAGCGGTGGGCCGCCACGCAGTCGTGGCGGTAGGCGGCGGCGACGTGCTCGGCACGCGCCCGGTCCAGTTCGGCGAGCTGGCCGTAACCGCTGTCGCCGCTCAGTTCGGCGGCGATCTCGGCGTCGCCGCGGCCGGCCAGCGCCTCGGCGGCGGCACGCCGCCCGGCGGCGTCGCCGAGCAGCTGCGCGCCGAGGAACACCCGCTGCACCACCACGCCCCGCTCCTGCAGCCGCCGGGCGGTCTCCACCGCGAGGGCGGTGCCCGAGGAGTGGCCCCACAGCAGGATCCGGGACAGCCCGCGGCCGGTGATCTCCTCGACCACCGCGTCGACCACCTGCGCCATCGGGGCGAAGGCCTCGTCACGGGCGGCCGGGTCGTGGCCGGGAAGTTCGACGGCGTACACCGCGCAGCCGGCGGGCCGCAGGGCAGCGGCCAGCGGCCGGAAGTTCACCGCGTTGCCACCGGCGTACGGGAAGCACACCAGGGCGCCGTGCGGTTCGCCGTCCGGCTCCGACAGGGCCTGCAGCAGTCCGGGCAGGCGCGTCGTCCGGCCGTCGACGAGCTCGGCGAGGTCGGCGAGGACCGGGTGGGCGGTGACGTCCTTGAGGGAGATCGCGCGGTCCAGCAGGATCGCCAGCCGCACCGCCGACAGGGAGGTGCCGCCGCGGTCGAAGAAGTGGTCCTGGCGCCCGATCCGCTCCTGCGGGATGCCGAGCACCGTCGACCACGCCTGCGCCAGGCGCCGCTCGGCGGGGGTACCGGGGGCCTGCCGCTCCGGCTCCGCGGAGCCTCGCCCGTCGCCCTGCTCCGCGGCGAGCGCCGTCAGAGCCTTGCGGTCGATTTTGCTGTTGGCGGTCAGCGGCAGGCTCTGCTTCCAGTGGAAGGCGGCGGGCACCATGTAGGCGGGCAGCGACTGAGCGAGATGGTCGCGCAGCGCCTCCGCCGCGACGGGGGCGGGGCCCGAGTAGAAGGCGACCAGCTGGTTGCCGTCCTCGCTGACGACGACCGCGCCGTCGTGCACGCCCGGCGCCCGCACCAGGGCGTTCTCGATCTCGCCGATCTCGATGCGGAAGCCGCGGATCTTGACCTGGTGGTCCTTGCGGCCGAGGAACTCCAGCGTGCCGTCCGGGTGCCAGCGGCCGTAGTCGCCGCCGCGGTACAGCCGTTCACCGACGTGGTGGGGGTCGGCCAGGTACGCCTGCCGGGTGCGCTCGGGGTCGTTGACGTAGCCGCGGCCCACGCAGACCCCGGAGAAGACGACCAGGCCGGGGGCGCCCAGCGGCACCGGGGACAGGTGCTCGTCGACGACGTACACGCGGACGTTGCCGACGGGCCGGCCCAGCGGCACCCAGTCGGTGTCCGGGACCCGGTCGAGCACCGCGTGGTTGGTGTCGTCGCTGGTCTCGGTCAGCCCGTAGGCGTTGACCAGCTTCACGCCGGGCCGGGCGGCGAACCAGCGCTTGACGAGGTCCATCTTCAGGGCCTCACCGGTCACCGACACGCACCGCAGGTCCGGCAGTTCGCGGGGCTGCCGCTCCAGGGCGGACAGGACGACGTCGAGGTAGGAGGGGACGAGCTGCAGGACGTTGGCCCGCCCCTCGACGACCTTGTCGAGGAAGCGGTCGGCGTCCAGGATCGTCTCCTGCTCCACCAGCAGGGTGCGCCCGCCGACCAGCAGCGCCGAGACCAGCTGCCACAGCGAGATGTCGAAGCACTGCGGCGCGGTCTGCGCGACCACCTGACCCTCGCCGATGCCGAGGTCGTCGACCTTGGCGAAGAGGTGGTTGAGGAAGCCCGCGTGCTCGCACATGGCGCCCTTGGGCTCCCCGGTCGAGCCGGAGGTGAAGTAGATGTACGCGAGCTGGTCGCGGGCGACGGGCACGCGGGGGTCCTCGCCGGAACGGTCCTCGGCGTAGGCGTCCTCGACCGGCAGCCGGTGCACCTCGGGGAGCTCGGACAGGGCCTCGTCGAGCGTGGCGGTGCTGCCGTGCTCGGTCAGCACCAGGCGGCACCCGGAGCGGGTCAGGGTGTTCCTGATCCGCCCTGCCGGGAAGTGCGGCTCGATCGGCAGGTAGACCCCGCCGGCCTTGAAGACGGCCAGCACGGCCGCGAGCCAGTCCAGGTTCCGTTCGGTGACCACCGCGACCACGCCCTCGCGCTCCAGACCGCGCGCCAGGAGGGCGTGGGCAAGGCGGTTGGCGCGGGCGTTGAGTTCGCCGTACGTCCACTGCCGGTCGCCGTGGACGGCCGCGACCGTCTCCGGGTGCGCCCGGGCCCGCTCCTCGAAGAGCTCGTGCATCCGCCGGTCGGGCAGCTTCCGGCGCGGTCCGGCCATCCCGTGCAGTTGCAGCCGGTTCTCCTCCGCCGACAGCAGGCTCTTACGGGTGTGCTCGGCGTCGAGGTCGGCGGCGATCCGGGCCAGCGCGGCCAGGTGGTAGCCGGCGACACGGGCCGCGGCGTCCTCGTCCATGACGTCGGTGGCATAGCGCAGCCGCAGCGAGAGGCGGCCGTCGCGGTCGGTGACGCCGACCCAC
Source organism: Streptomyces sp. ME19-03-3 (assembly GCA_033793685.1). Classification (GTDB taxonomy): domain Bacteria; phylum Actinomycetota; class Actinomycetes; order Streptomycetales; family Streptomycetaceae; genus Actinacidiphila. The sequence continues at coordinate 68,691 of JARAXD010000030.1, forward strand.
AGCACGGTGCCGGGGGCGAGCTCGACGCCGCCGCCGGACAGGTCGAAGACCGTCTCGAACAGCGGCTCGGCCAGGTCGAGTTCCTTGCGGAGCGCGTCGACGGGGAAGTCCTGGAAGGCCAGCACCCGCGACTCGGCGGCGTGCACCTCCCGCAGCAGGGACCGCCACGAGCCGGGGTCGGCCGGCAGCCGGCACGGCAACACCGCGCCGCCCGCCGCGACGTAACCGGTCACGACGTCGGTCTCACCACCGAGTGCCGCCAGTACCTTGGCGTGCGCGGCCAGCAGCACCGAGCCCACCGGGACGGCGACCTCGTCCGCCACCCGGCGCACGGACGCCGTGAGGCCGTCGGGGACGGCCACCACGTGCTCGGCGGCGCCGGCGACCGGGTGGGAAGTCCAGCGGGGAATCGCGGTGTACCCGCCCTCGACGAGCACTCCGTGCCAGAACTCCCGTCCGGGGTGCGCTGCCATGTCCATCGACCTGCCTCCACTCGCGGTTTCCACGGGACTACACACCGCTGGTCAACGCGGTGGCGGGATCGCCGCCGCTGTCCGGGTGCTTCGGGTTCTCGGGCATCTCCCGGGCGGGGTTGCCGCCCCACCGGGCGTGCGCTGGCAGTTCCTCGCCCTTCATCACGAAGGAGTCCGGGGCGATCACCGCGCCGTCGCCGACGGTCACGCCGTAGTGGACGAGGGCGCCGACACCGAGGGTGCAGCCCGCACCCAGCGTGCTGTGGTCGGACTTGAAGGCGCCGTCCTCCTGGGAGTGGCTCTGGATGACGGTGCCCGCGTTCAGCGTGCAGTCGTCGCCGATGGCTGCCAGGGAGCGCTCCGGGAGGAACAGGCCGTCGTCGAAGACCCTGCGCCCGATCCGCACGCCGAGCAGTCGCCAGACGACGTTCTTGAACGGGGTGCCGTTGAGGACGTTCAGGTACTCCGTCGCGGCCGTCACCTTCCAGTAGCGTTCGTGCCGCCAGAAGTCGGGGTCGTAGATCGAGCAGTAGAGCGGCCGCAGACCGCGGAACCGGGTCACGACCCGCTCGCCGAGCACGATGTAGGTGACCGTGACCACCAGGGCCGCGACGTTGGCGAGGGCGACCGCGGCGGCCCCGTACGCGGGATAGAGGTCGGCGGCGCAGGACGCCGTCAGCAGCACCAGGAAGAGCAGCAGCCACTGCAGCAGCAGGTGCAGCACCGCGGTGCCGGTGTTGTGCCGGTTCTTCCTCGACAACAGGCGGCGGAACGTGTCGCCGTCCTTCAGGTGGTCGAACTTGCTGTCGCGGTCCACCGTGCGGGGGATCTCGAAGCTGGGGGAGCCGAGCAGTCCGACGTTCTCCCGGACCGGACCCTCGACGGGGACCATGACCTTCGTGGCCAGCAGGCAGTTGTCGCCCGTCCTGCCCTGCGGCGGGTAGGCGATGTGGTTGCCCAGGAAGTTGTGCGGGCCGATCGCCGTCCGGGTGACGCGGAAGGAGGTGCTCGAATAGTCGGCGTTCATGAGGGACAGTCCGTCGGCGACCATGGTGCCGCTGCCGACCTTGCTCAGGAACGGGTTCTCGTGCTTCACCTCGGTGCCGAAGTTCGAGCCGGTCTGCTGCACCGGCGAGAGGTCGTATCCGATGGCGCGCAGGTAGTGCACGACGGCGGAACTGTCGCCGAACAGGACGCGGAAGAACTTGCGGTTGGTGAGGAAGCCGATGGTCCGGTGGACCCCGTAGCGGAATCCGTAGAGCGGGTGGACCGTGTCGGGCTTCACGAGCGGGTGCAGCAACCGCGGCACGGTCACCGCGAAGAGCAGGCCGAGCAGCAGCGTCCCGCAGAAGAGCACGAAGGAGACGGCGAGCGCGTCGGCGTAGAAGGCCAACGTTGTCAGGGCCACAGGACCCGGCTCCACCAGGCGGTCCAGACGGGGGATCACCGCGAGCAGGATCGCCACGCCGCCGACCGCGAGCGGGATCCAGACGCCCAGGAGGATCAGCAACTGCGTCAGGCAGTAGGTGACGCGGCGGCTCCTGCCGCACTCCGCCGGCGCGACCACGCGGTAGTCCGCGGCGCCCGGCTGGGCCGGGGAGCCGTGCCACCGTTCGCCGGCCGGGACCGACTGGCCGGTGTGGAGGGACGAGGAGTGGCCGAGTTGAGCGCCGTCGCCCATGGAGGTACCGATGTCGAGCACCGTCACCTCGCCGATCAGGACGTCCCTGCCGATGGTGACCGGCCCGGTCTGGATCGCCGCCGAGTGGCCCCGGTAGCAGGAGAAGTAGGCGTCCTTGCGGATCACGGCGCCGTCGCCGATGGTCAGCAGGTCGGTGCAGACCGGGACGTGCTTGGAGAAGACGGCGACGCCGCGGCCTATGCGCGCGCCGAGTGCCCGCAGGTACAGCACGTACAGCGGTGAACCGACGAACAGGACCATGGGGTTCGACCGGATGAGGGTCCGCACGCACCAGAACCGGAAGTACCCCAGGCTCCAGATGCGGATCTCCTGGGGCTTCCACCGTCCGACCAGGAGCCACTTGCCCGCGATGGGCAGGACACAGACGCCGGCGAAGGCCGCGCTGCCGAACGCCACGGACCGCAGGTAGACGGCGAAGGGGCCGCTGCCGGCGGATATCCATTCCGCGCCGCGCGTCACCACGAGCGCGGCGATGTAGGAGTAGCCCAGGAAGAACAGGGCCTGCAGGACACCGCAGACCACGTAGCGCGGTGTCCCCCTCGCCGCGGACGCCTCGATGGCGTCCGGGACCGGCACGCCGGCGAGGGCCGACGCGGCTGCGGGGGTCTGGGCGGCTGCCGGGGCTGCCTGCGCCAGGGCTGTCGCGAGGCTTCTGATCGTCGGATACCGGTAGATGTCCTTCATCGACACCGACGGCACGTCCGGGTGCTTCCGCACACGGGCACAGAAATGCGCCATCACCAGGGAGTCGGCACCCATTTCCGTGAAGAAGTGGCTGTCGACCGACACCCGGTCCGTGTGCACGATTCCCGCCAGGATATCGGCGAGGATTTCTTCCGTGCCGTCGGCCGGGGCGGCGTGGGGGCGCCCGGTGGTTGAAGATTCATCGGGATCCGAAGCGGGATCCGACGCCAGGACCTCTGCAGATTTTTCCACGATGTGAGCTCCTTGAGGAAAAGTCGACCACGGGCGGCCGGTTAGGCCGGTACCCGGTGTCCCTCGCGCTCCGGCTGGGCCGGAGCGAGTAATCCGGAAGCCATGCGGTCGTGAGCTCTTCTCTCGCCATACAACCATATGTCGCTCCTCGTAGTCTCCGCCGTCCTCGTTCGGAGTGCCACTCGAAGATGATCGAAGTGGCATGTCGCGGCCTTGGGCTGCGCAAATGCTCGAGAAGGCGCGACGAATCGACGAGTACCGTTCCGGAAAGCGGAGAAAACCATCGATTCGCAAGGTTGCGGAAAAAGCGCGGAGATGCGATAAGCGCTACGGACAGTGTCCGTCCCGGTCAAGAGAGTTAAAAGCCGGGGTAATCGCTGAAACCTCGTCACATGGCGGGGCCCGCCCCGGCGCAGTGGCGCGGGCGGACCCTGGGGGGAGAAAGGCGTCGTGCAGCGAACCGCTCGTGAGGGCGCGGTGGCAGTGGGTGGTGAACGCGCGGTGCGGCCGCAACCCGGTACGTGCCGCGGCGGCATGACGTCCACGGCTGCCGGTTGCGGGGATCGGTGCGACGCGGGGGCTTGTGGTGACGCGGGGGCCTGCTGGTGCGGCGCCTCGCGGGAGGCTCCGCCGCTGCGTAGCGGACGGTAACTCGCCGTGCTCGGTGGGCCGTTGATCGTGACCACCGCCGACGGGGCCGACAGGAGTGTCGCGACGATGCCCACGGGGGTGCCGGGGCGAGGCTGTCGACGGGCGGGCCATCGTCGTCCTGCTCGAACGACGCCGCCCGCGCCGGGATGCCGCAGCGCCACGGGTCGTCACCGTGTGGCGCCGGTGGCGATGCCGCTGTTCCACACGCTCAGGGCGTGAGCAGGGGCGTCGGTTCTGCGCTCGGAGGGCGGTAAGGCGTACTCCTCCGCGTACCCGGCCGCGGCCCTGAAGGTCGCGGTTTCGCCGTCCCGCAGCCGCAACTCGCCTGCGGCGGACGGCCGACTGAGCCCCCCAGCGACCCTGGTGTGCCGGATCGAACTCCCCTCGGGACATGTCTCGCGCAGTCACCGCGGTGTCGCCCGCCTGCGTTGTCGCGCGGATCCGCGTCGCGGCCGGCACGTCGAATGCACTCGTCCGGCCGAACGAGGCAACGCAGGCGCCGTTCGCACCGAGGCGATCGAGCGGGCCGCGGGGCTGCGCAAGCAGGCCGACGAGCTGCTCGAGCGAGCCCCGGGGCGAGGCCTTCTTCCCGTGGAGCCGCCGAGCGACACCGGCGGCGTGGCCGTCACGTACGCGGAACCCGGGTCCGAAGCCGTCGTGGTCGGCGTCGGGACGGTCTGCGTCGTGACGCTTTCCCGGTCACGAGGGGCGGACTCCAGCAGCCGGGCGAGGGACTGCCCGGTAGGAGCCGCCGCCTCGTCCGGCCGAACGAGGCAACGCAGGCGCCGCTCGCACACCTCTTCCCGTGGAGCCGCCGAGCGACACCGGCGGCGTGGCCGTCACGTACGTGGAACCCGGGTCCGAAGCCGTCGTGGTCGGCGTCGGGACGGTCGGCGTCGTGACGCTTTCCCGGTCACGAGGGGCGGACTCCAGCAGCCGGGCGAGGGACTGCCCGGTAGGAGCCGCCGGCCCCGGCGTGGCCGAGGTACCGCACGGAGTCGCTCTCGTCGTTTCCCCTGTCCAGTTGGCGTTCTCTGCCGTGGGTCCCGCGCATACGGTGTTCGCATACCTCCCGGCGACTGTGACTCGCGCGGGACTCCCGATCCGACCGGAGTCGGGATCATGGCGCGGTGCCGGCGACCGCGTCGACTTCTCCTCAACAGAAACGATTCCTCCCCGGCCGCCTCCCGGGAACCCCCCACCCGGCTGAACACCCCCCGCCGACCGTCCGGACTACGGGTGGACGTGCGTATCCCTCCGCCGAAGGGCAGCGGGAGCAGGCGGCCGGCATGGCCTCACCGCACCGGGTACTCTCACGCGTCACCGACGGCAGGGCCGTCCCGCTGCCGCGGGGGCCCCGCGGTACCCGACGCCGCCGTCGGCGGGTACCGCTGTCGGGTAGGTCAGAGCCGGTGTCGCAGGTCAGGCGTGCTCGCGGCGTGCGCGTCCGGCAGCCGACGGGCACGGGCCGGCCGCCGGCGGCGGGCGCCGGCCTCTCGCAGACCGGTACAAGGTCCGGTGCGGGGCCGGCCGCTTCCGGCGCCTGTGGACCTGCCATGCCTCGACCTGCCGCGCGCCTACCGGCCGGTGACCCGGATCGACCCGCCTCCGGCGGCTGCGTACAGGCGGCGCCGCGAGGCTGTCGGGGGCCTTCGGGCGGCACGGGCCCCGGGCGGCGAACCGGCCGCGCTCGCCGGGCCGGGGCGTGTGAGCCGCGTCACGGCGGAAATTAGTGGAGACTTGGCTCCGTTTTTCCTGATCGAAGACGATGTCGACGCGCCGCCTGGCGGCGCGTACCTGATCAGGAGAACGCCGTGAACCCACCCCCATCCGCGAGAGATGGCTGGACGGCACTGGGGCAGGACGCGGCGCACGCGCTCGACCGGATCCACGCCGTGGCGCCCTGGCCCCTCATGGCGGTGACGTTGCTGTGGCTGGCCCACCGGCATCCCGCCCTCTACGTCCGGGTCGCCGTGGCGCTGGTGCTGTCCGGCGCGGCCGGCCTCGCGCTCTCGGCCTCGATGGGACGGGTACCGGTGCGCGGGGTCTCCCCCGCCCCTGAGTACCTGGCGGACCACTTCGCGCAGCACGGGGCCGGCGCGGGCTGGTACCTGCTGACCGCGCTCGCGGTTCTCGCCACCGCCCCGGCCGTCTGGGTGCGGATCGCCGTCTCGGCGACCGCCCTCTTCTCGGTGGCCGCCGCGGTGGCGACCGCCGACGAACCGGTGGCCGGCGCACTCCTGGCCGCGGTCGTGCCGGTGCTCGCCTGGTTCACCGCACGTCTCGTGCCCTACCGGGGGCAGGCGCGACGCGCACCCGAAGCCGCGCCGCTGCGGCAGGCGGGCTGACGACCATGCATGTGGACGGTCTGATCGAAGCGGCCGGATGGTGGACGTACGTCGTCGTTTTCGCCGTTACGGCGGGGGAGACGAGCGCGTTCGTCGGCCTGCTCCTCCCAGGCGAGACGGTCATCCTGCTGGCCTCCGCCATCGCCGGCCGGGGTGATCTGGATCCCCTTCTGCTGGCCGCCGCCGTCGTCACCGGCGGCATGGTCGGTGACAGTCTCGGCTACGCGCTGGGCCGGTACTACGAACGCCACCCGGGCACGTGGCTGCACCGGATACGGCCCGACAGCCGCATGGGGCGGGCCCAGCACTTCCTGGTGCGTCACGGCGGAGCGGCGGTGTTCACCGGGCGTTTCGTCGGGTTCGTCCGCACCTTCCTGCCGTTTGTCGCGGGGGCGTCCGGCATGCCGTACCGGCGCTTCTTCCGCTACAGCAGCGCCGCCTCGCTGGTGTGGGGCGTCGGCAATGTGCTGCTGGGCTACTTCGCCGGTGCGGCCGCCACCGAACTGCTCCATCAGGCCGGCCTCGTCGCGATCCCCGCGCTGGTCGTCGCGGGCGCGGCCGCGCTGGTCACCAGGCGCCTGGTGACCCGGCGCCGTCGCGCACGTGTCCGGGCCGCCTCGCGGATCGTGGCCTCGGGAGGGACCAAGCAGGGGCCGCGGGAGGACCGGACGGGCACCGGAACCTCCGCGCACACGTCCTGAGCGTCCGGCCCGCGCACACGTCCTGAGCGTCCGCCCTGGCCTCGACGGGCGGTGTCCCGCCGACGCCCCGTGCCCTGACCCAGTCATGCGGAACAACCCGCACCGCTCCCGGAGGGCGCCGCGTCCGGCGCGTGCCAGGGGCAGGCGCCTCGGCCGCCGCGCTCAGGCCGCGCCGACAAGGCCGTCGCGGCCGAACAGCGGGGCGTAGTCGCAGGGAAGCTGGTCGAGGACGCGGGTGACCAGGTCGCGTCCGGCCAGCCGGGCGACCACGGCCAGCACGGTGCAGCAGTCCCACCGTGCCGTGGCGGTGGTGCCGCCGGTGCGGGCCGCCAGGTCCTCGACGAAGGCGCCGCAGGCGATGGGCCGGATCTCCGGGATCTCGGCAGTGAAGATCAGCGCCGCCTCGACGGGCAGGCATGCGGCCAGGGCGACGCGTTCGTCGCCGATGAGCCGGCGGCCCAGGGCGCCGAGCACCGCCCGTACGGCTTCCTGGGCCCGTTCCCGGGTGGGGTAGACGCCGTCGTACCGCACCCGCTCCAGCATGTGGTCGAACGTCATGGACGCCGTGTGCCGACCCGGTCGGGGCTGGGGGGACATCGCTGTACCTCCGCGGTGGTGTGAGTGCCGGCCGGTGCGTCCGGCCGTTCCCGCGGCGCCTACCCCGAAAACCGCGGTGTATGACCGCCGAATTCGCGCCCGCGTCGTGCCCGCGTTCGCCAGTCGGGTGGTGCGGTGTTTGATTCGCCGGTCGGGGGGTGTGGGGGGATGCTGGGGTGTATGGGTACGGGTGTTCCTGCGGGTTCTGTTGCTCGGGCGGTGCTGCCGGTGTGGTCGCCGATGATGGCGGTGGCGGGTCCGTTGCCGGGGCCGGAGGCGGAGGCGGAGTTCGGGTTCGAGCCGTTGTTCAACGGGGCTCGGGTGCTGGTGTATCTGCCGGGGG
>JARAXD010000031.1:0-69956 GCA_033793685.1 Streptomyces sp. ME19-03-3
GGGCGCGGCGGCCCTGTGCGGTGGCGGCGGCCAGGGCGACGCCCTGATCATCCGCGTACCGGCCAAGTAGCGGCACGAACAGCGAGTGAGCCGAAGGGGTACGGCACCCGCCGGCAAGGGCTGACAGGTTTGTCCGGGCGACAGCAGCTCACGTCGACGTCCGCGTCGTCTTCGCGTACGGCCCGGCGATCCGGCGTCGGCGGACCGCCGTAACGAGACCTGCCCCCAGCGATGTGGCGCCCGCGGTCAGGCCGACCGGCAGCCAGGTGGGGCCGCCGGTGGCCGCGAGGCTCGGGGCGGTCACCGAAGGCAGGTGGGCCGCATGCTCGATGAGCCGGGTCATGGCCTCGGGGTGCGAGACAGGTGCGGCGTGCGAGGACGGCACTTCGACCGAGACGGCGTTGGCTCGCTCGGCCATCCAGCGCTGTGCCGCGGCCGGGATGTTCTTGTCGTTGCTCGCGATCAGGTCGAACGACGGGATGTTCCTCCACGCCTCACCGCTCGCCTTGTCCTCCAGGGCCTGAGCGGCGACGTGGCGTCGGGTGACAGCCATGACCGTGGCCTGTGCGGACGGGACGTCGGCGGCGAACTGTTTGTGGAACGGTTCCTGCTTGATGTACAGATCAGTCCCGGTACCCCCACCGGGAAGCGGGAAGGGCACCTGCGTCAGGGTCTGGCCCAATGTGCTGCCGGGGTACTTGGCCGCTGGTTCGCTCGCGCTCTCGCCCTTCGCCGGAAGGAAGCCGGCCGCGAACACCATAGCCTTCACGTGGGGGCTGCTGAGAGCTGCCTGGTGGATGACCGAGCCGCCGTGGGAGTGACCGACGAGGACTACCGGGCCCTTGATACTGCGCAGCACGCTCGCGGTGTAGGCACCGTCGTACTGCAGACCAACCTCTGAGTGGGTTGGCAGGAGCCATGACCGGATACCCGGCGGCGCGCAGCCGCTCGACCACGCCGGTCCAGGCCGAGGCGTCGGCGAACGCGCCGTGCACGAGGACGACGGTGGGCTTGCCGGTGGTTCGCCGGGCTGGGGTGCGCCGTCGGCGAACGCCGGCGACACCGTCGCACCACATGTCGCGGTGAGGGCCGCGAGCAAGCCCATGCCGCGTGCAGGAGTCTCCGCCACGAGGGCGTGACCTGCCCACCCGGCTCGGGGTCGTCCCGGATGAGCGATACCGGCAGGGCGCACCTGCCGCAGCCCCAAGCGGTCAGCCGGGGCGGTGGACGGGTGTCTGTGCCGCGCTCACCGGGACGGAGCGGCGGGCCATCCACTGGACCAGGGGTTGCAGTGCGTTCAGGAGCGACTGGCCGTCCGGTGTCAAGTTGTAGCGGATCTGCACGGGCGTGGTCGGCATCACCGTGCGCTCGATCAGTCCCTCGGCGGCCAGTTCCTTCAGGCGCTGCGTCAACAGGCGGTCGGAGAGACCACCGACCATCGTCCGGAACTCACTGTGGCGCCGGGCCCCATGTGCTGCGGCCGCCAGAATTCCTCCTGTCCAACGCCGCCCGACGAACTCCAACGCGCCCAGCAGATTCGGGCAGGTGCTGTCGTCGATGCTGCGTTCCTTGCACTGCGCGGATGGTGAAGCGTGCATTCCAGAAACTCCAATCTCGGTCGGTTGCCTGTTTGGGGACTGGGCGCCGCCGGGCGGAGACTCAGCACACCTTCCGGCACCGGGCGGCCGGCTCGGCATGCCGCTGCCGTTGTCAACGCCGGTTGGGACGGGGCGCCGTCCTCGACCTCTCTGAAGGAAGAACGGTCGGACAGCGCGTTCCCTTCCCCTGATGGGTGGGCCGGGGGAGCGCTTGTCACGCATCCGGGCGTCGCAGATGGCAGGAGGACGTACTCACCGCGGCACGGGCGGGTGACGAGGGGAGGGCTTCGCACCGCATACGCCCAAGGGCAGGGGCTTCCTGGTGCCGGGCGCGGCGAGCGCCCGGCACCAGGGGCCTTGAGGGTCAGTGCTGTGACCCGGCGAGGGCTGCTTCACCGCGGTGCGTGGCAGCGTCGGAGGGCACTGCGGGCGGGATGCTGAAGTTGCGGTTGAAGATGTTGTCCGGATCCCAGGCGGCTTTCAGGGCGCGTAGCCGGGTGAGGACGGGCTCGGGGAAGGCGTCCGCAAGACGGGCCGGATCGGTGTCCGTCTCGAAGCTGGGGTACATGCCGTTCAGGAGCGGGTACAGCCGTGCCCAGTGGGCGTTCATGCGGGTGACATGGCTGGAGGCGGTGGCGGCGACGACAGCGAAGTGCTGGGTGCGGTGCGACCAGGCCATGGCGTCCTCCGGGATGTCGTGTACGGCGCCGCCCATCGAGCGGAACTGCATGACCATGACGTCGCCCGACTTCATCGCCTTCTCGATGATGCCGGCGGCCTCCGGGGTGATGTGGTCCAGCAGCCCGCTGCGGGTGTTTCCCAGGCCCTGGCCGCGGTGCTGGTTCTCCGGCGGGGCGACGATCATGTGGTACGGGAGGAGCTGTGCCTGCTGGTCCAGGACCGGGCCGACGTCCAGGAAGGGGGTCAGGGCGTTCTGCGCGTCCTCGATGTGGGGAGGGCCGGAACGCGCGCGTGGACGTGCCTGGCCTACACGCGACTACCGCAGGCACCGGCGAAATGTCGCCGTATTCCACGTGGGGGCAGGGCACCTCACGCGCCTCGGCAGGTGAGGGCCGTGTGGAACGCCACTGGCCGCACAGTTCGCGGCTATCCGGTGTGGCCGCTGATGCTCCATATGTCCTTCACGGGGTGGTGTTGCCGGAGGCGGGCTGGTCGGCGGCGGCCGGTGAGGTGTCGGCATGGTCGGGGGCGTGCATGCTGGCGAGCAGGCGCAGGCGTTCTTCGGAGGCGCTGCCCGGCTGCGCGTGGTAGGTGATCAGGGTGTGTCCGGCGCTCGGTATGAGCAGCTTTTCGTAGCGCAGTTCCAGTGGGCCGGCCTGGGGGTGGCGGAACAGGGTGGTGCCGGTGGTCTTGTGCCTGACGTCCTGGCGGGCCCATAGGGTGCGGAAGCGTTCGCTGCTCAGGGAGAGTTCGCCGACGATTTCGACGAGACGCGGGTCGTGGATGTCGGCGCCGACGATGGAGCGCAGGTAGGGGACGACCCGGGCGGTCATGTCGTCCCAGTCCTGATGGAGCTCTTGCATCTCGGGTTCCAGGAACGCGGCGAGGATGCCGTTGTGGCCGGGGGCGTTGAACGGTGAGAGCGCGACGGCGAGGTCGTTGGCGGCGAGTATGTCCATGTACCTGTCGTGGACGTACGCCGGAGTGAGCGGCCAGGAGTCGATGAGCGTGCGAATGCCGTCGCTGACCTTTCCGGGCCTGTGAGGCCGTTTGCGCTGCGGGTTTTTCGGTGCGGCGATCTGCAGCAGGTAGGCGCTGGCTTCCTCGTCCAGCCGCAGGGCGCGGGCGATGCTGCGCAGGACCTGCTCGGAGGGGTTCTTGTCGCGGCCCTGCTCCAGGCGGTTGTAGTAGTCGGAACTGATGCCCGCGAGAAAGGCGACCTCCTCGCGGCGCAGCCCCGGGACACGCCGGTTGCCCTGATCGGGAACGCCGGCCTCGTCTGGTGAGATGAGTTCCCTGCGGGCGCGCAGGTAGCGGCCCAGTGCGTTGGCATCGTCGGTGGCTGGCATATGTCCAGCGTACGAAGGCATTCCGGTTTCCTGGGTGGCCCTGCCGGTCCCGGTCTCAGCCCGTCCTGGTCCGCCGGGCGGCGGTCGGTGCAGCCTGGCGACACCGACCGCGAACCAGGAGGAACGCTTCACATGTCCCAGCTCTTCACCACCCCGTTCAACCGCCACAGCACCGCCTCCGAGGTGATCGAGGGCGTCGACCTGTCCGGAAAGCGGGTGGTCGTCACGGGCGCCAACTCGGGCATCGGCGTCGAGACCGCCCGCGCTCTGGCGGCCGCCGGCGCCGAGGTCACACTCGCCGTGCGCCGCCCCGACGCCGGCGAGCAGGCCGCGGCGGACCTGCGCAGGGCCACCGGGAACGACGCGATCCACGTCGCCCGCCTGGACGTGTCCGACCTGGAGTCGGTACGCGCCTTCACCGCCGCCTGGCAGGGCCCGCTGCACGTCCTGGTCAACAACGCCGGAATCATGATGCCGCCGGAGCTCGAGCGCGGCATCGCCGGCCACGAGCAGCAGTTCGCCACCAACTACCTGGGTCATTTCGCCCTCACCCTGGGGCTGCACCGCGCACTCGCCGACGCGGAGGGTGCGCGCCTGGTCTCGGTGTCCTCCGGCGGCCACCTGTTCTCCCCGGTCGTCTTCGACGACATCGACTTCCGCTTCCGCCCATACGACGCACTCACCGCCTACGGCCAGTCCAAGACGGCGGAGGTCCTCCTGGCCGTCGAGGCGCAGCGCCGCTGGTCCGCCGAGGGCATCACGGCCAACGCTCTGCACCCCGGTGCGATCGCGACCAACCTGCAGCGCCACACCGGCGGCCTGCGGACACCGGAGCCGTACCGCAAGACGGTCGGGCAGGGCGCCGCGACCACCGTGTTCCTCGCGGCGTCACCCCTGGTCGAAGGGGTCGGCGGCCGCTACTTCGAGGATGTCAACCAGGCACCGGTGGTCGACGCGCGCCCCACGCAGCTCGGCGTCCCCGGCGTGGCCCGCTACGCGCTGGACCCGGCGAACGCCGAGCGGCTGTGGGAGCTGGCCAGTGACATCGTCCGCTGAGCGCGCAATTCCAGCCCCCGCTTCTCATCCGCTCCGACGAAAGAACCAAGCAATGCAGGTGACCATCGAGAAGATCGGCTTCATCGGTCTCGGCGACCAGGGCGGCCCCATGGCGGAAGCCATCGGCGAGAACGGCTTTGAGCTGCATGTGTGGGCGCGGCGCCCCGCCTCGCTGGCCGCGGTGGAGAAGGTCCCGCACACCGTTCACGACACCGTGGCCGATCTCGGGGCAGCCGTCCAGATGATCGGCTTGTGCCTGCGCGACGACGCCGACCTGTGGGACGTGCTGGACGGCCAGGGCCTGCTGGCCGCTGTCGCTCCTGGGACGATCATCGTCAACCACGGCACCGGCGACCCCAACGAGGCCGTACGCATCGCCGACCACGTCGCCCGGGCCGGAGGGGTCTACCTCGACGCACCGGTGAGCGGCGGCAGCCCCGGCGCCCGCGCCCGCACCCTGACCACCTTCACCGGTGGGTCCCGGGACGCGTTCGAGGCGGCCCGGCCGGTGTTCGCCACCTTCAGTGACACGGTCGAGCTGATGGGACCGGCCGGCGCGGGGCAGTTCACCAAGCTGTTCAACAATGCGCTGACGATCACCAACATGAAGAACGCCGAGGACGTCCTGGGCCTGGCCGCCCAGGTCGGTCTGGACGTTCCGGCCCTCATCGACGTGGTCTGCGCCAGCAGCGGCGGCAGCGCCGCGCTCCGCGCGCTCGGCGGGGACATCACGCCGGAGCTGGCCGAACACGTCCACACCCTGATGCACAAGGACATGCACCACTTCGCCGACGCCGTGCGTGCGGGCGGCGGTGACCCCTCGGAGGTGCTGGCACGCGGCCTCGCCGGCGCCTCGGGCCTCGTCGAAGCGGCCCGCCTGGTGGCCCGCACCCGCAAGGACGCCACAGCGCAGGGGAGTGACCAGTGACCGCCCAGATCCCGGCGACCAGCCGCGCGGCCGCACTGACCGCCACCGGCGCAGCACTGCGGGTACTGGACGTGGAGATCCCCGCGGTCATCGAGCGGGACGCGCTGCTGGTCCGCATGACCGCCGCGACGCTGTGCGGCACCGACATACACGTCGCGGACGGCTCCGCGGGTGATGTCGGCGGCGCACTTCCCCTGATTCTCGGGCATGAGATGGTGGGCCGGATCGCGGCCTTCGGTGACGGTCCGCGCACCGACTCGCTCGGCCAGCCACTCGCGGAGGGCGATCGGGTCGTCTGGACCCACGGCATGTGCGGCCGCTGCCGAGCCTGCGTCATCGACGGCGAGCCGAGCCTGTGCGAGAACCGGCGCCGTTATATGACCGAGAGCGCTCACACCTACCCGTTCCTGCACGGCGGCTTCTCCGAATACGGGTACGTGTACCCGACCGCCGGCAGGGTCCGCGTCCCGGACGATGTCCCGGACGCGGTGGCCTCCGCCGCGGCGTGCTCGCTGCGCACGGTGATGCACGGCTTCGAACGGCTGGGTCGAATAGCCGCGACCGACACGGTCGTGGTGCAGGGCGCCGGACCGGTCGGACTGTTCGCCGTGGCCAAGGCGGTCGCCGAGGGTGCGGGCCGGGTCATCGTGATCGGCGGTCCCGCCGAGCGGCTCGAGGTCGCCGCCCAGTGGGGCGCCGACGTGTGTATCGACGTGGCCGAGGTCACCTCCGGCGCGGAGCGCGCAGCGATCGTGAAGGACCTGACCGACGGCCGGGGCGCCGAGGTCGTGCTGGAGATGTCCGGCGTCCCGTCGGCCTTCTCCGAGGGCATCGACATGCTCCGGCCCGGTGGCCGCTACCTCATCGTCGGCCAGGCACATCAGCGCGACGTGCCGTTCAACCCCAGTGTGATCATGCACAAGCAGGCGACGCTGATCGGGTCCCGATCCGCCGGCGTCGACCACTACTGGAAGGCCCTGGACTTCCTCCGCACCCACGCGGACCGCTTCGCCTGGGACGCCCTGCTCTCGAACCGGTACCGGCTCGACGAGATCAACACGGCGTTCGAGCGGATGCGTACGTGGAGCGAGATCAAGCCCGTCATCGAATTCGACTGGGCCTGAGGTAGCGGTGAATCCCATCCCCACCGTGAGACACACCGCCCCGGTCTCCCCTGTGCGGGGGGACCGGTGGCGGGTCGCCGGTCTTCTTCTGATCACCCTCGTGGGTGCCCTGGTCAGCAGCCTGGGCGCCCCGCTCATGCCGGCCATCGCCCAGTCGACGCAGGTGTCCCTGGCGACGGCTCAGTGGACCCTCACCATCACCGTCCTCGTCGCGGTGGCGATCACCCCCGTGATGGGCAGGCTCGGTGACACCCGTCACCGGCGCATCGCGGTTCTGGTGGCACTCACGCTCGTGGCCATCGGCTCGGTCGTCGCCGCACTGGGAACCTCGAACTTCCCTGTGCTCCTGATCGGCCGAGGCCTGCAGGGTGCCGGGCAGGGCCTGGCACCGATGACCATCGCGGTCGCCAGCGACACCTTCTCCGGCGATCCCGATCGGCGAAAGCGCGTCGTCGCGATCCTCTCGATCGTCAACGCGGCGGGTGTCGGGCTCGGTTATCCCCTCACCGGGGTTCTCGCCCAGGGTGCGGGCATTTCCGGCGCCTACTGGTTCGGTGCCGCGGTGACCGTGGCAGCCCTGCTCGCCGCGCTGGCCGTCGTCCCCGCCCCCCGTGACCGTCCCGCGTCAGCGATCGACGTGCCTGGCGCCGTCCTGTTCGCCCTACCGGTCACCGCTTTGATCCTGGCCACCTCCGAAGGCGGGAACTGGGGCTGGACGTCGCCGGCCACCCTGACAGCCGGCGTCACGGCGCTGCTCGTGGGCGCGGCCTGGGCCCGGTTTGAGACGCGTACGGAGCACCCGCTGGTCGACCTCCGGCAGCTGCGGGTACGTCCGGTGCTCAGCGCCCATGTCACCGTGCTGCTGGCCGGGATCGGCATGTACCTGCTGCTGTCCGTGAGCACCCGCATGATTCAGGCACCGTCGACGACCGGAGGGCTGGACAAGTCCGCCGTGGTCGCCGGTCTTCTCATGCTTCCGCAGGCGCTGGGAAGTCTCGCCGCCGGATGGATCACCCGCCGACTGGGCAGGTGGCTCCCGGCACGCTGGACGCTGCCGCTGGCCGGTGTCGTGATGATGGCCGCGATGGCGTTGTTCGCCCTCTGGCGGCACAGCCTGCCGGGTCTGGTGGCCGCGATGCTCGTGGCGGGCATCGGAATCGGCATCATCTTCTCCACCGCACCGGGGCTCATCGTGGAGAACACCGGCAGCGATCAACGCGGCAGCGCACTCGGCTTCAACCAGGTCTTCCGCTATGTCGGTTACGGCTTCGGCAGTGTGCTGACCGCCGTCGTCCTGCAATCCCGCACACCGCATGGATCGGCCTACCCCGATGACGGCGGCTATGTCGTGGCGGCTCTCGCCGGAGTGATCATCTGGCTTCTCGTCACCGTGGTGAGCGGCGTGACCGGTCGCCGGCGCCCCGTGCAAGCCTCTTCAGGAGAAGAAACATGACCGCGACACCCGCACCCGGCGAAGCCATGCGTCTGGGGGACCTGAATGTCCGCTACCTTCCCGACGGCATCATCCGCGCCCATCCTCTGCAGGCATACCCGGAACATGTGCATCTCGCGCGGGATTCCGAGCTGAAGCTGCTCGACGAGGACGGCATGCTGCTGCTCAGTGTCGGCGCCCTTCTCGTCGAGACACCTGACGCACGCATACTCATCGACACCGGGATCGGACCGCGTGTCATCCCCATACCGTCCCCGGACCCCGCCCTGACCGCGGGCGTGATGGCGGGCGGGCAACTACTGGACAGTCTCGCGGAGGCCGACCTGCGGCCGGACGACATCGACGCGGTCCTCCTGTCCCACCTTCACGCCGACCACGTCGGCTGGATCACCCCCGACGACGTCTCCACCGAACCCACGTTCCCCAATGCCGAGTATCTCGTCGGCGTCGGCGAATTCGACTTCTGGGGTCGGCCCGCCAACATGGCACGTCTGACCGCACCGACCCCGCGGCAGTACGGCGTCATCGGCTCACGCCGCCACGACCTGCGCACCGGCGACCAGCCGTACCAGGGAATCGAGGCTCTTCTCACACCTGGGCACACCCCGGGACATGTGAGCTTCGTCCTGTCCGGGGAGGGCGCTCAACGCGCGATCGTCGTTGGCGACGCCATGCACACGGCGGCCGAGGTCCTGCACCCGGACATGTGCTGGACCGGTGACCTCGACCCCCAGGCCGCGGTCGCCTCCCGGCACGCGCTCGTCGGGGAACTCTCCCGGCCCGGCACCGCGACCATCGGCCCTCACTTCACCGGAACGGTGTTCCCCACCCGCGCCTGGTGGCCGGGAAGTGACACCTGATCCACACCGGGCGGGTTCTGCCTCCGCGGCCGGAAACTCGGTGCGGCGCGTTCCACGCGTCGCGCTGAGCGGATCCGTCCTCCGAGACGGCGGTTCGCAAAGCGCGAGGAGCCGGCGGTGGCCGGAGTCCTCGTGATCCGTTTGCTGCCTCCCCGGCACCCGATCCCTGCGAACTCGCCTGCCCTTCGGCCGCAGAGTCGTCACCCACGTCCGTCGTCCGCGACAGGATGACGCGGCGGAGGCGGCACAGGGAATCCAGCGCGGGACCGTGGCAAACGTGACACACGCGCCTAGGTTCCCCTGCGCCGCCTCCGCGAACGCAGACGGGGCGGTTCAGAACTCCAGGACGAGGCGACCGCGTACGCCGCCGGCCTCCAACAGACGGTGGGCCTCGGAGGCGTGTTCGGGAGCGAAGGTGCGAGCCACGCGCAGGGTCAGCTTTCCCGCTTCGGTCTGCTCACGCAGGTCGTCGAGCCGGCTGCGGTCGCCCAGGTAGTCCGGGACGAAGACCATGCGCACACGCAGAGACCGCCGCCGCATCTCGTCGGGGCTGAGGGCGCGGGTTCCTTCGCCGAGGACGGTGACGATGACGCCGCCGTCATGAACCGCCGGGGCCACAGCCGCCGAACCGATGGCCGCCGCGTCGATCAGCCCTGCCACTCCCGCCGGCACGGCCCGCAGAATGTGCTGAGCAACATCGGCACCCCGGGTTACGACGATGTCGGCACCGAACGAGCGCACGAGCTCCTCATCGGCCGGCGAGGCGTCCGCGACGACGGTGAGTCCGCCCGCTTTGGCCATCTGGGTCACGTAGCCGCCGACGGCTCCTGCTGCGCCGGTGACCGCGAGTGTCTGCCCCGGTGAGAGCCCGGTCAGGTCGATGGCGAGCCGCGCGGTCAGCCCGTTCATCGGCAGGGTTGCCGCCTCGGCATGGGTCGTGCCCTGCGGTGCGCGGGCGACCTGCTCCGCGGGCAGGACGACGTACTGCGCGTAGGCGCCGCCCAGGGCACTGGTCGGGTCGGCCATCGCCATCACCCGGTCCCCCAGGCACAGATCGGTCTCCGTGCCGGTGCCGATCTCGTCCAGTACCCCGGCTGCTTCCATGCCAGGGACATACGGGGGTGCGGGGGCTGTGGGGCCCAGCGCCCCGATACGCAGGTAGCGGTCACCGGGGTTCACCGTGGCGGCGTGGACCCGGATGCGTACCTGCCCGGGACCGGCATGAGGCTCGGGCACCTCGAAGACGCGCAGGGCTTCCGGCCCTCCGAACTCGGATACTCCCACTGTTTTCATCTTTTTCCCATTCGTTCGGGCCGAAGCTGCGTATGTGTGTCGTGCCCGGCCGGGGGCGCGGCACCTTCAGATGAACATCCGCACTGCCCGTTCGGCCGAGGCGCCCCCGATGGCGTTCATCAGGCGGCGGCGTGTGGCCCGTTCAGCGGGTGCCTCCATGAGCGGAAGAGCGTCTTGCTCCCGGTATCGGTCCTGCTCGCGATGCGCAGGTCTTCCGGAAGGCGTTCACGGACGTTCGCGTGACCCCTCCGTGTCGATCGCTCCCACGCATCCCATGGGTGGAGCATACGTGTTTGAGCGAACGCTACAGATTATACTTGCGCGAACGACACAGATTCTCGTGAGTGGGAGGTGTCCGACTTCCTCGCGGTCCCGCCCGCGGGCATACACGTTCGCGAGCGATCTGCCCGACGAACTGACCTGCGGTGACCATGATCGTTCAGTCCTGAATCGTTTATGGCGCTGGTGCCGCGACCCCCCGCTTCATGAACGCTTTCTCCGGAATCCGACACCCACCGAACAGCTCATACCTCTGCCCGGTCGGTATCGACGGCACGACCCACTACGGCAGGCACATCCACCAGGACCCACCACCCGGGCGAGTCCCCCTGACCCAAGGCGCACGATGAACGACTCATCCTTCTTCGCACCTCCTACCGGAACGGCACCTGTTCCCCTGTCCGTCCTCGAGCTCGCCACCGTGGGACAGGGCACGTCGGCCACTCAGGCCCTGCACACCAGCGTGCTCCTGGCCCAACAAGCGGAAGCCCGTGGTTACCATCGCTTCTGGGTGGCCGAGCACCACTCGCTTCCAGAGGTCGCCAGCTCCTCACCGGCTGTCCTCCTGTCGCACATCGCGGCCCGCACCCGCAGCATCCGCCTGGGTTCCGGCGGCGTCATGTTGCCCAATCACGCTCCACTCGTCGTGGCGGAGCAGTTCGGCATGCTCGACGCCCTGGCTCCTGGCCGCATCGACCTCGGCATCGGGCGCGCGCCCGGAACCGATCACGCTGCGGCAGCGGCTCTGAGGCGTACCGACAGCCCTCATCAGGGCGCGGACAGCTTCCCAGAGCAATTGAGCGACCTCGCGGGCTTCTTGCACGACGAGCATCCCCCCGGGCACCTGTACGCCGACGTGCACGCGATCCCCGGCCCTGCGCAGGGAAGACTGCCGGGTGGAGTTCCTTCGAGCACCCGCCCGACGATGTGGCTGCTGGGTTCCAGCGGCTTCAGTGCCCGTCTGGCCGCCCATCTCGGCTTGCCGTTCGCCTTCGCGCACCACTTCGCCTCACAGCACACCGATGCCGCCCTGCGCCTGTACCGCGAGGAATTCCGGCCCTCGACGGTCCTGGACCGGCCCTATGCCATGGTGACCGTGCAGGCGCTGGCTGCCGAGGACGAGAGCGAGGCGTACGCTCAGGTCCTCACCGGGGTCATATCCATGATGCGCAGCCAGCGAGGCCACAAGGCCCTCATGCCCACCCCGCAGGAAGCACGGAGGCACGTGTTCAGTCCCTCGGAAAAGGACTTCGTGAGGAACTGGATGGCAACCGTCGAGTACGGCACCCCGGACGTCGTACGCCAAGGACTCGACCGGCTGGCGGAACGCACGCAGGCCGACGAACTGCTCATCACCAGCTACGTCCACGGATTGCAGACGCGCCTGCGGTCGTTCGGCCTTATCGCGGACGCATACGGTATGACCGCCGCCCAACCCGACAGCCGGAACTCGACCGTGTGACGTCGGTCGAGCGCCGGCCTTCCCGGTCTCCGCCTCGTGCCGGGGCTGAGTGCCGCCTGTTACCTGCGAACAGGCCGGGGCACCGTCCCCGGCAACGCCGGGCCACGAGCACCCGCATCACCGCGGCCCGACGACGCGATCACAACGGTTCACCGCCCCGGACGGTGCGTTCGGGGCCTGCCGAATCAAGGAGAACGTCATGCACAGCGGTGCACAGATCGGTGTGACCGTCCTCGCCGTGACGGGCCGCAACCTCGCCCGCGATCTGGCCCGCCACGGCTGCTCCGTGGCCATCCACAACCGCTCTGTGAAGAGCACCACCGACCTCGCCACCGCCTTCGCGAATGAAGGCACCTTCATCCCGGCGGCAAGCGCGCAGGAGATGGTGGCCGCTTGCAGCGGCCGCGGCGTCTGATCGTCAAGGTGCAGGCCGGTCAGGGGACCGACGACGTGATCGCCGAGTATGCTCCGCTTCTCGACCCCGGTGACGTCATCGTCGACGGCGGCAACGCGCACTTCGCCGACACCAGCCGCCGGGAGGCGACCCTGAGCGAATCGGGAGTCCACTTCCTCGGTACCGGCATCTCCGGCGGCGAGGAAGGCACCCTCAACGGCCCCAGCATCATGCGCGGCGGCTCGCCTCACGCCTATCAGCTCCTTGCCCCCGTGCTGAACGATACCGCCGCCACCACTCCCGACGGCAGCCCCGCCGTCGCCCCACCTCGGCCCGGATGGCGCGGGCCACTTCGTGAAAATGGCCCACAACGGCATTGAGTACGCCGACATGCAGCTCATCGCCGAGGCGTACCACCTGCTGCGGCACTCCACGGGATGGAGCCCTGCACGGATCTGCGACCTTGGCGACCTGCTCCACCGCGTGGCGGTGATGCCGTGCACTTGTCCCGTCGTACACAGGGGACGTGACGACGGTCCACCCGCATCCGTTGCATTGCGCGCATGCGACGACCGCCTGCGGACGTGGGCACAACATGCGATGGGGCTCACCTGGTCTCCTGTGCACTCAAGGTGACAGGCACGTTCGAACGGCTTGGGGACCGGGTACCCTTCCGTCGCGCAAATGGCCTGAGATGTCAGGCTGTATCCCTGTTTACGCCTTGTCTCATTGGCGACATGGCACAGAAGTGCCGAAGCGTTGCCTTTTGTTGCCTTTACAGTGACGCGCCCGGATGGCTGACTGCGAACATCTTCCGCACAACTAGCACATGAGGTTCCTTTGCGTATGCCTCCGTCCCGCGGACGCGGGTTGACTGCCGCTGCCGCGGCCGCCCTGGTGGTGCTGACGGCCACCAGTCCGGCCGCGTCTGCCGGCACACCCCAGCCGTCCCCCTCTCCCACCGCAACCGGCGTCGGACCTGCGGTGGTGCGCACCGTCACGTTGATCACCGGTGACAAGGTCACGGTGACCTCGAACGGCGACAAGGACGCCGTCACGTCGGTGACCGACGCTCATGGCAGGTCCCATGGCGCGCGGGTCATGACAGTAGGCGCCGACACCTACGTCTACCCTGATGCCGCGATGCCCTACGTCGCCTCCGGAGCGTTGGACGAAGGGTTGTTCAACGTCACGGAGTTGCTCGCCGACGACTACGACGATGCCCACACCGACCGGTTGCCGCTGATCGTCACGTACACCGACGCGGCGGCCCGGTCCCGCAGCGCGAAAACCCCGCAGGGGGCGCACAAGTCCCTGACGCTCAGCAGTATTCAAGGCGCGGCGATATCGGCGGATCACGCCGAGACGGCGACCTTCTGGTCCTCCTTGACCGGTGCCGACGCGCGCACTGCCGGTGCCACGCCGTCAGGCGGACGGTTCGCCGGCGGTATCGCCAAGGTGTGGCTGGACGGCAAGGCGAAGGCCACTCTGTCCGACACGACGGCGCAGATCGGCGCGCCGGAGGTGTGGGCGGGAGGGGACACCGGGCAGGGTGTGGACGTGGCCGTGCTGGACACCGGTATCGACGCCGCGCATCGCGACTTCGCAGGCCGCATCGCGGCGGCGGAGAGTTTCGTGCCGGATCAGGACGTCACCGACCGGCACGGTCACGGCACGCACGTCGCCTCCACCGTCGCCGGGACCGGTGCGGCGTCGGGCGGTGTGGAGAAGGGCGTCGCCCCCGGCGCGGCGCTGCACATCGGCAAGGTCCTGGACAACGACGGCAGCGGCCAGAATTCCTGGATCCTGGCCGGCATGGAGTGGGCCGCCCGCGACCAGCACGCCAAGGTCGTCAGCATGAGCCTGGGCGGCGCTCCCACCGACGGCACCGACCCGCTCAGCCAGGCCGTGAACCGGCTCAGTGAGGAGACCGGGGCGCTGTTCGTCATCGCGGCGGGCAACTCCGGTCCGCAGCCGTTCAGCGTGGGCGCGCCCGGCGCGGCGGACGCCGCGCTGACGGTCGGTGCGGTGAACGGCCCGGGCAAGGGCGTGGACCAACTGGCGTCCTTCTCCAGCCGCGGTCCGCGGGTCGGCGACAACGGCCTCAAGCCCGATCTGACCGCCCCGGGTGTGAACATCCTGGCGGCGCGTTCGCAGTACGCGCCGGAGGGCGAAGGCTCCTACCAGACGATGAGCGGCACCTCGATGGCCACGCCGCACGTCGCCGGCGCCGCGGTCCTGCTGGCCGCGAAGCACCCGGACTGGACCGGGCAGCAGCTGAAGGACGCCCTGGTCAGCACTACGTCGAGCACCCGGCGTTACAGCCCCTTCGAGGCCGGCAGCGGCCGGCTGGACATCGCGGCCGCTACGAAGGCCACGCTGATCGCCCCGGCGTCCGCATACGCCCAGGCGCACTACCCGTACACGCCCGGCCAGACGTTCCGCAAGGACGTCACGTACACGAACACCGACGCCCAGCCGGTCACCGTGGACCTGGGCCTGATCGGAGACAACCTGCCCGAGGGCCTGTTCACCCTCTCCGACCCCCGGGTGACCGTCCCCGCGCACGGCACCGCCACCGTGGGCGTGATCACCAACCTCGACGCGGCCCAGGACGAAGGCGCCTACTCCGGCCTGCTCACCGCCAGCGGCGCCGACGGAAAGGTTCTCACCCGCACGCCGATCGGCGTGAACAAGGAGGGGCACCGGGTCAAGCTGTCCGTCACGGCGAAGGACAGGCACGGCGCCCCCCTGCCGGGCACACTCGTCCTCAAGGACGTCAAGCGCGACACCGAGCCCAAGATCTACCAGGTCGACGCCTCGGGCAGCCTCACCCTGCGCCTGCCACCGAGTACCTACTCGGCGTGGCTGGATGCCGGCGTGCCCGGTATCGACGGCACGCACACACTGGGCTTCGCGATGTTCTCCGCGCCGCAGATCGACCTCGAGGCCGACCGCGCCGTCCAGTTCGACGCCGCCGCACTGCGCAAGGCCGCCGCCTTCACTCCGCAGCCGACCGCCAACCAGTTCATGCGGGTGGACCAGCACCGGAGCAACAGCGGCCTGGTCCCCTTCACGCAAAGCTACCGTCCCGACACCTGGCGGTACGACAGCCTCTGGGTGACCCCGACCCCGAAGGTGACGGAGGGCTCGTACACCTTCGCGACCCGCTGGCGGCAGATCCAGCCGCCGCTCACGATCTCCTCCGACTCACAGACCTATGACGACGTCGTGGTGCAGGATCTGTCCCCCGCCCTGCCCGAAGGCACCGGCGTGTACCGGGCCGTCTGGGCCGGAGACGGCTCGGCAGCGGACTTCCGCAAGGTGACGGTGCGCGGCCAGGTGGCGGTCGTCCGCGTCAACGACACCGTCTCTGCCTCGGAGCAGGCCGCGGCTGCGGCGAAGGCCGGCGCCCGGCAGCTGCTGATCCTCAACAACGGTTACGGCAAGTTCAACCCTTGGGCATGGATCGATCTGCCCGCCGCTCCGCTGCCGGTGGCCTCGCTCGGCACCGACGACGCCGCCCGACTGCTGAGCCGACTCGGCAGGACCGGCGCCACGACACTGAAGGTCGTCTCGCACCCGCATCCGCGCTACCTGTACGACCTGGTCCGCCGGCACGACGGTGCCATCCCGCGTGACCCGTCCTACCGCCCCGGACCAGTTGAACTCGCCCGCATCGACGAGTCGTTCCGCGACACCCTGCAGGGTGAGGCCCGCCAGCTCCGCGCCGACGTGTTCGCCGCCGCTCCCATGCTGAGCGACGCCACCCAGGTCGCGAGGCAGGGCACGCTGACGTCGTGGGTCACAGCCGGTCCCGACGCCCGCTGGGTCTCCGACGTGACCACGGCCGACCTAGGCCAGCGGAGCGCCGTGCGCTCCTACAAGCCGCGCGGTACCGCGAGCGAGAGCTGGTTCTCACCCATCCAGCGCCCGAGAGTCGTCAACGACGGCATCAGGTTGCGGGCCCCCTTCCGCACCGGCGACGTCATCAGCACGTCCGCGTTGCCGGCATGGGGAGACTCCGGCGGTCACGCGGGCGTCGCCTGGGCCACTGGCGACACCTCGAAGATCTCGCTGTACCAGGGCGACCGGCTCCTCGGCGAGGACGTCAACGAGCACATCGTCACCGTCGACGGCATGTCACCGGAGCCGCTGCCCTACCGCCTCGTGGTGGAGGGACAGCGGAATCTGCCGGATCGTCCGTACTCGACTCGCACGCGCACCGAGTGGGGCTTCTCCTCCGGCACCACGGATTACACGGTTCTCACGCCCCTGCCGCTGGTGCAGCTCGACTACGCGGTGCCCACCGACCTGTCCGGCAAGGCACACCGCCGTTCGTGGCTGACGGTCACTCCGTCGCATCTGGCGGGAGCCGCGGGCACGGGAGCGATCCGCACGGTGACGCTGGAGGTCTCCTACGACGACGGTGCCACGTGGGGCAAGACGACGCTGCGGCAGTCGGGAGACGGCTGGAAGGTGCGGTTCGACGCGCCGTCCAGGGCTCGTTTCGCGAGCTTGCGTACGACTGCGCGTGACACGAAGGGTAACTACGTGACGCAGACGGTGGTTCGCGCCTTCGGCCTCAAGTAGCGAGACAGCGGCCAGGCATGATGAGGGCTCCTGTCCGCGACGATGTCGCGGACAGGAGCCCTCGCCGTTCACATCGGGACGTCCGGGCCCCTCGGCGTTGGCAGGTGAGGGAGCGAGCATCGCGTGCCGCGATTGGGTGGTGCGGCACCTGCCAGGGGCAGCTGATCGGGGGTGCTGCGACAACCGTTGACCGGTCCGGGGCGTCGCGAGGGCGGTGCTCCGTCGGGACATTCGCTGGTCGCCGCTTGCTGACGGTGGTCTAACTGCCGCGACGCATCCGGTGACGCGTGAGAGCGACCGTCTGGTGCTGCGGCCCTTCACATCTGCCGACGCGGTGTACGAAGCCTGCCGGGACGGTGACATCCGGAGCAATGCCCCGGTGCCGGTGCCGGTGCCGGTGCCGTACCGGCGTGCGGACGTGGAGAGGCTCGTGGGTGAGAAGCTGCCCGTACAGCGGGCCGGGGACTGGGGCTGCGCCCTTGGCGCGTTACGCAATGACACCGGAGCCTTGGCCGGTTCGTACTGGCCTGACCCTCGTCAGCCACGATGTCCTGGGAGCTTGGCTCCCGGGCGGCCGAGGAACAACGCGGACGCGGGCACTCGGCGGATGCCGCTCGGGCCCCGTGCGACTAGATCCTGTCGTCAAACGATCTTGTCTGGTGGATCATGGTCCGGTGATACGTCGCCATGAACCGCCAGATACCGAGAGGGAGTTCGCTCGGCCGCTGCTGCCGCGTGCCGCGACGGGACGGGACGGAAGCGGTATGTCCCGATGTCCCGGCGTGCCGCTCGCTGCGACGGAGAGGGGGCCTCATCCGGGGTATGTTGCTTCCTGCCGTGCAGGTCGAGGTGGCTTGCCATGGTGGTGAGTGCGCCAGGAACCTCACACTGCAGGTCCGCGACGCCGTGCCGGTGGCCGTGACGCGCGGGCACGGCCGGCCGGCAGCTGACGGGTACGTCGATGTCGGTTCACCGCAGTGGGTCGGCAACGGAGAACGGCGGCTCGGTTGCCGCGCGAACCATGTCGACGGTGGCGCCATGGCCGAGTTCCACCAGATGCAGGCCGTCGGCGGTCACGTCGAAGACCGCCAGTTCGGTGATGATCCGGTCGACGACACCGCGGCCGGTGAGCGGCAGGGTGCATTCCCGGACGATCTTCGGGGAGCCGTCGCGGGCCGTGTGTTCCATGACCACGACCACCCTGCGGGCGCCGTGGACGAGATCCATGGCACCACCCATGCCTTTGACCATTTTCCCAGGAATCGTCCAGTTGGCCAGGTCTCCGCCGGCGGACACCTGCATGGCGCCGAGAATCGTCGTGTCGATGCGGCCGGAACGGACCATGCCGAAGGAGGCCGCCGAGTCGAAGTAGGCGGCGCCGGGCAGGACGGTGACGGTTTCCTTCCCGGCATTGATCAGGTCCGGGTCCACCTCCTCCTCGTACGGGTAGGGGCCGACGCCGAGGATCCCGTTCTCGGCGTGCAGCACCACGTGTACACCGGGGGGAAGGTGATTGGGAATCAGGGTGGGCAGGCCGATGCCGAGGTTCACGTACTGTCCATCGGTCAGTTCCCTGGCCGCGCGTGCGGCCAGCGCGTCGCGCAGTTCGCCGCTGTGGGTCCCGGTGGTCGTCAATGTTCCTCCTGCGTCGTGTCTGTGACGGGTGTGGCGTGTCGGGAGCTGAGTCAGACGTCGCCCGGCTCGCGCACCGTGCGGCGCTCGATGCGCTTGTCCGTGACGTCGGCGGCCACCACGCGGTCGACGTAGATGCCCGGCAGGTGGACGGCGTCGGGCGGGATCTCACCGGGCTCGACGATCCGGTCTGCCTCCACCACCGTCGTCCGGCCGGCCATGGCGCACAGCGGGTTGAAGTTGCGGGCGGCGGCGTGGAAGACGAGGTTGCCGTGCCGGTCCGCGACCGCCGCCCGGACGAGCGCGAAATCGGTGGTGATGGCTTCTTCCAGCAGGTACCGGCGGCCGCCGAATTCCCGCACTTCCTTGGGCGGGGAGGCGACCGCCGTGCTGCCGTCCGGCGCGTAACGCCAGGGCAGTCCGCCCTCTTCCACAAGGGTTCCTGCGCCGGCTGGGGTGTAGAAGGCCGGGATGCCCGCGCCGCCGGCGCGCAGCCGTTCGCCGAGGGTGCCTTGGGGCACCAGTTCCACCTCGAGCTCGCCTTCCAGGTACTGGCGGGCGAACTCCTTGTTCTCGCCGACGTAGGACGAGGTCATGCGGGCGATGCGACCTGCCCGCAGCAGGAGGCCCAGGCCGCCGTCGTCGACACCGCAGTTGTTGGACACCACGGCCAAACCGGAAGTACCTGCTGCGACAAGAGCCGAGATAAGGGTGGAGGGGATGCCCGAGAGCCCGAAGCCGCCGACCGCGAGGGTGGCGCCACGGGGGATGTCGGCCACCGCGTCGTGTGCCGAGCCGACCACCTTGTCCATCTGACCTTCCTTCAGTTCGAGTTGGCGCACGCGCGGGATCACCGCCGTGTTGGCACACGGCTGGAGCGCGTCTACTGCCGGCACCTGGCCGGCGGAAGACGTACTGTCTAGTTGGGGACCGGGGGAGCCATGTGCACGGGGTTGCGGAGCCGGCCCAGCCCCTCGATCTCCACAATGACCACGTCCCCGGAGCGCAGGTATCCGCCGCTCGCCAAGGCGACGCCGCCGGGTGTCCCGGTCAGCACCACGTCGCCGGGCAGGAGGGGCGTCGTGGCCGAGACATGGGAGATGATTTCCGGAACAGAGAAGATCATCTCGCTGGTACGGGAGTCCTGGCGCACCTCGCCGTTGACATATGTGCGGATCGCCAGGTCCAAGTCGGTCCCGGTCTCGTCCACGGTGACCAGTGCCGGACCCATGGGCTTGAAGTGCGGGAAGGACTTCCCCCTCCGAACCCCGTCGATGTCGGTGACGACTCCGTTGGTCATCGCCGCCAACTGCACGTCACGGGCGGAGACGTCATTGACCGCGATCAGCCCCGCGACGTGGTGCCACGCCCGTCCCACCGGGATGTCCCGTCCCGGCCGGCCGATCACCACCGCGAGTTCTGCTTCGTAGTCGACCTGCGAGGGGGCCTCGGCCGGTAGCCAGATGGTCTCGTTCGGCCCGGTCGCGTTCATGCCCGTCACGGTGAGGAACGGCGGGGCGGTGGGGGTCGGCATGCCGGCCTCCGCCACGTGATCCCGGTAGTTGGCACCGGCGATCACCAGCGTGCCCGGAACCGCCACCGGTGACAGGAGCACCGCCTCCTGGAACGGTATTTTGCTGCGGACAGGGGCGCGTCGGGCCTGTTCGATGCCGTCTGACAGCAGATCGGCGACATCGAGGTGGGGGAGGTCGAGAAGAGCGAGCTCATCGCCCTCGCCACGGGCCAGCCCCGCGGGTGTGCGGTACAAACGCATGGTCATTCACCTCCCGCGATGATGTCGACGACGCGCCGGGCGATACGCCAGCGGCCGTCGTCGCCCTTCACGAAACGGTCCGTGAGCAGCGTCACCGCACGAGGCACTGGAGTAGTGTCCGCCCGCTGGTCGGCCTGCCGGTACAGGTGCAGGTACGTGCGGACCTCGGCCTCGGCCGGCGAGAGCAGGTGAAAGGAGGAGGTGGCCGGGACGTGGACGCCCTGCTTGCCGCTGTCCTCCTGCCGCGCCCGCATGGCCGCGGCGAGCCCGCTTCCCGAGAAGGACGACGAGCCCATCACCAGTTCGCCGTCCGTGGTGAACAGTTCCACGGTGCGTGCGGCCTCGCCGCCGTCGACCCTGCGGAAGAACGCGTCGATCACGTCCAGACACGCCACCCGCGCCTGCACGGCCGCCAGGTCGGGTTCGGTACCAGGCTGCCACTCCGCAGCGGTGGTTGGTTCAGCGATCACTGAGCCTCATCTTTGGGTAAGGGGGGGTGTGCTTCGTTCGGTGAGCCTCTTCAGCGGCCACTGCGGAGGGTGACGCCCGGGTGCGGCTGACACGCCCGCCGCGTGGGGGTGTGCCACCCTCCGCAGTGCCGGCTCACCCGATGGGCGGCCGTTCCGAGCGGGCTCAGTGGCCGAGGGTCCAGGCACCTTCGGTCAGGCCGAGCTTGTCCGTGTACATGGCCACGAGCAGGTGGTCCCCCTTGAGCTGCGCGACCGAGGCGTCGTCGAGCAGGTCCTCCTGGTGGACCAGCCAGCCGGTTCCCCGGCCCGGGCCGAAGGGCACGACGAGGTGCGGGAAGGGGTCCGCGAACACGGCGTTCTGGCCCTCTTCCTCACCGAGGATGTGCCGCCGGATGTTCTGTGCGGCCACCTCCGCCTGGATGTCGGCGAGGAACGCGGTCGGAAGGCCGAGATCGGCGATGTCGCCCACCGCGTACACGGTCTCGTGGCCCTCGACCCGCATGTCCTCGCCGACCCGCACCGTCCCCGAGGTGGTGCGCGCTGCGGCCAGGCTCCCGGCGAGATAGTCGGAGGGCACAGCGCTGCCGAAGCAGCGCAGCCACAGGTCCGCCTCGATCGTCCGGCCCGTGGTGGTCTGCGCCGTGAACGGCGCCACTACACCGGCGGGCGCCTCGGGCAGTTCCGTGAGGCCCTCTCCCAGACGCAGGTCCACTCCGGCCTCGGTGATCATCTTCCGCAGTGCCGTCCGCAGCTTCTCCGGGTAGTTGCCGCCGAGCACGTCCGAGGAGGGGTCGAGAAGAGTGACCTTCTTTCCCGGCCACTGTGCCAGGATCTCGCCGACCATCTCGATGCCGACCGCGCCGGCACCCAGGACCAGTGCGTGGTCCGCCTGCTCCAGCTCCTTCGCCGTCCTGGCGTAGTTCTCCTTGGACCTCGCGCTGCTCTCCTCCCCGTCCTTGGCGGGGAAGGGGTACCGCGATCCGGTCGCCAGCACCAGGAAGTCAGGCCGCAGGACCTGACCAGAGGCCAGCTCGACGTGGCCGGGCTCGACCCGTACGGCCCGCTCGTGCACCACCGTGCCCCGGGTGAGCAGGCGCTCGTAGGACATGAAGATGTTGTGCGCCCAGTCCGGCTGCACCGTCGCGCGGAGGGCACCGATGTTGTGGCGGAAGGAGTCGCGCGGCTCGACGAGGACGACGTCGGCGATGTCGTCCAGCTCCCGGGCCGCACGGATGCCGGCGTAGCCGCCTCCGATCACGACGACACTGAGGCGGTTCTCGGATTCCTGGGGCATGAGCTGTTTCTCCAGTTCGGGTTCTGTCGGCAAGAGTGGGTTTCGTCGCGGTGGGCCGGCACGACCGGGACCCGTGGCGTGACGTCGCGCTGCACGGCGCCACGAGCTGCGGCGGCAGCGGTCGGCACACGGGGGATGGGGAGGCTGGTGCGGCGGGCGGCTGTCCGTCCGGATCGTCCGCCACACCAGCCAGGGCCCGCGCGAGGGTCGCCGCGGGCAACCTGCCTCTCGTGTGCCCGCACAAAGACGGGAGGCAGGTGCTTTCAGGAGGTCACCAGGTCGGCGTGACCAGATCCTTGAAGGATTCGCCGGCCCGGAAGCGCTCCACCAGGGCGTCGAGGTCGATGGGGGCACCGCCGGGGCGGCGGAGCCAGACCTCGCCCTGCATGAAGTCCTCGGCCTCTTCCGCCGTGGCGAAGTTGTCGATCTGCAGTTCCACCAGGTTGTCCTCGGGGTCCCGGTAGTACATCGAGGTGGTCACGCCGTGGTTCATCGCCAGGACCGGCCAGATCTCGGCGGCGGCCAGCCGCTGGTAGGTGTCCAGCAGCTCCAGGAGCGTGTCGTAGGTGAAGGCGATGTGGAACAGCCCCGTGGCGGGACCGGCGAGCGCCTGGAAGATGTCGGTGTCCGCGGTGACGGGGGCGGGCTTCTCCCGCTTCACGATCGGCCGGACCTGCTCTGCCTGGTCGGGGTTCTCCAGGTCCGTCATGTTGGCCAGCGCGATCCGGTGGTGCTCATCGTCATAGGTGATGAAGGCCGAAGCCGGGTCCTCGTGCATGACCTTGCCGTCGAGCACGGTCACATACCATTCCCGCATTTCCTTCAGGTGCTGCGTCCGCAGGACCACATGTGCGAGCTTGGCAGGAGACGCCATCGTCTTTCCTCCTTGTGGTGGCACGGCCCTTGGACCGGACCGACGTTGACCGCGTGCTTGGGCGCGGCCGCGCCCGGGATGAAACGGCCGGCAGGAGCCACGGTCGGGCCCTGTCAGCGAAGACCGGCACTCCGGCCGTGCAGCACGGCAGACGCGCGGCAGGCGCGCCGGGATGGCTTGCGCAGACCGAGCCGTCACCGCGACCTGGATGCCTTCGCCGTCGGGTCCGTCCCCCCATGCCAGCGGACGGGCGCCAACCTGCTGATCAGCCGTCGCGTCAGCGACGGCGGACGGGGCAGTCGGCTGGTGAGGGGCCGGACGTGTGCTCGGTCATGCGTCCCATGGTGCGTCGGTCGCGTTGGGCGTCCAAGAGGCACATAAGTCGCTAATGTTTGGTAAGTGATGGCCGCCTGTCGCGGCGAACGACCAGCCCGCAGGCGGCGCGGTCATGATTGACTGCCACGGCACGGCACGGCACGGCACGGCACGGCACGGCACGGCACGGCACGGCGCGATCGTGTCGCGGACGGCATCTCGCGTTCCCGCGGAGGGGGCCGGCGCGGGGGTCGCGGTCAAGAGTGTGACCAGCGCCTCGTCTGTATCGGACAGACTTGTCTGTTAGTTTCGATGCACCGGGGCCGCGCGGCCCGGTGGGAACGAGGTGAGCGGCATGACCGCGACGGCTGAGCACCTTCCGGTGCGGGAGCGCATCCTGCGGCGGCCGAGGCGCTGTTCTCGGCGCACGGCCTGCGCGGTGTCGGGGTGGACCGCGTCATCGCGGAGTCCGAGGTGGCCAAGTCCACGCTCTATGTGCGCTTCCCCGCCAAGGACGGACTGGCCGCCGCGTATCTGCACCGGGTCGACGAATCTTGGCGGGGCGAGCCGTGCACGCCCGCCCTGGCAGCCGGCGACGATCCTCAAGGGTGGCTGGTGGTGGTCCTGTTCGCCGCAGTCTCCGCCTTCTACGAGCGCCATGGCTTTCACGGCTGCCCCTTCGCCAACGCCGCGGGGGAGAGCGAGCCGGGCAGTTCGCCGCACGAGGTGACCGTCGAGCACCAGCGGACCGTGCGGGCCTGGGTGCGCGAGCCGGCCGAGGAGGCCGGCGCCGCGGCAACCGACAGCCTGCCACTGCGACTGACCCTGCTCATCGACGGCACTCTGGACGCGGGCAGGCTTGAGCAGAACCCGGCGATACCCGCCGCCGCCAAGGCCGTGCCGCTTGCCGTCGTCGAGCAGGCCTGCCCGCCGGCCGCCTGATCCTCACGACCTATTCGTCTGCTCCGTCGACGGCGTTCGCACCGTCGACGGGGCGTTCGATCCCCGAAAAAGAACAGACCTGTCCGTTTGAAAGGAACTGACGTGACATCCTCCCTTGGCGCCACGATGCGTGCCGTGCTGCTTGAAGAGTTCGGCGGCCCCCTGACCATGAGCGAGATCGCCAGGCCGACTCCCGGTCCGGGTCAGGTGCTGGTGCGGATCGCAGCCAGCGGTGTGAACCCCCTGGACACCAAGATTCGCGCAGGGAAGGCTGCCCACGCCCGCAGCGTGCTTCCCGCCGTGCTCGGCATGGACCTCGCCGGTGTGGTCGAGGAGGTCAGTGCGGATGTCACGGGCTTCGCGCCGGGTGACGAGGTCTTCGGGATGACCGGTGGGGTAGGCGATCTGCAGGGCTCCCTCGCCGAGTACGCGGCCGTGGACGCACGCCTGCTGGCCCGTAAGCCCTCCGAACTCACGATGCGTCAGGCCGCGGCGCTTCCGCTGGTCTTCATCACCGCCTGGGAGGGCCTGGTGGACCGGGCGGGGGTGCACACGGGGCAGAAGGTGCTCGTGCGCGGCGGCGCCGGCGGCATCGGTCACGTAGCCGTCCAACTGGCAAAGGCCCGGGGCGCCCAGGTCTTCGCCACCGGTTCGCCGCGAAGCCTGGAGACCATCGCACGCCTGGGCGCGGCGCCGATCGACTACACTTCCACGTCGGTCGAGGCGTACATTGCCGAGCACACCGGTGGGGAGGGCTTCGACATCGTCTACGACACCGTCGGAGGACAGACACTCGACGCGTCCTTCACCGCCGCGCGCACCTACACCGGGCACGTGGTGAGCGCCCTCGGATGGGGCACACACGCTCTCGCGCCGCTGTCCTTCCGCGGAGCCACCTACTCCGGAGTCTTCACGCTGCTGCCTATGCTCACCGGCCGCGGGCGCGAGCACCACGGCGAGATCATGCGGCAGGCCGCCGCCCTCGCCGAGGCAGGCGCGCTGCAGCCCCGCGTCGACACGCGTCACTTCTCGATGGCCACGGTCGCCGCGGCGCACGAGCTGGTCGAGCGCGGGCAGTCCGACGGCAAGGTCGTCGTGGACATCACCGAGTGACGCCCCGCTCCGGTCCGGCCGTCACGGCGGCCGGACCGGAGCGCATGTGTCGAGGAGACCGCGTGCGAGCGGGTGAGGCTCCTTCTCACAGCAAGCGTTCTGCCTCGGAGTCCGGGGCGGGAGTGCGAGTGTGTCCGCAGCGCGGAGAGATGCGCCGACACCCGGAGGAGGCTCCGCCGGTCCGACGCGACACTCTCCAGGCGGGCCCCGCACTTGCGACGCTGGGCGTTGAGCAGCCCGGACACGAACCGAAGCGTCGTTCAGGCGGCCCCCGATGGACAGACGAGCGCGCGAGGCTCCGGGCGTTCACGTTGCTCGTGGTCGACAGCCGAGCCATCAGGAGCCTCACCCCGTCTCATGCCCGGCGAGACGCCAACGGGCGTAGCCCGGGCACGTCGACAAGACTTCTTGGATGACCGTGTCGGCACTGGGCGTGCCGGTCGCCGCCCGACTGGTCATGAGGGACGTGGACGCCTGCTCGAGGACCGGTCGCCTGCCTGATGGCGCTCGCCGGGCCTTCCGAACACCGGGACCTGATTCGCTGGATGATGGACGTCTCGGCCGCTGAAGCATGCCCGAGAGAGCGGGCAGGTGCGGCGTGATACCCGAGGAGAGCATCCGAAGCCTGCGTGTGTCCGATCGTGTGGGGGCTGCGCTCCGACGGTGGCAGTGGCCTGCCGAACGGGGCGCGCGGAGCGCCGTCCTGTCGAGGATATGGTGACCCGGGGGACGCTCTGCGCCCGAGTGACGACAGGTTGGCGGAACTCGACACCGCGCCCGTCCACGGGCCGTGCCGAAAATCGCGAGCCAGCTCCGCTCCGGATGTGGGACAGAGGCACACAGGGGCAGGATGACCGCCTGCACACGCGAGATCCGGTCACATGGTGAGATGTGTCGTGGATCCGGGGTGTCACCTCACACCGCGCTCCGCGGCCCTGGTCATTCTCGCTGCTCTTTGGCGACGTCCGCCCAGACCGTCTTGCCGCGTCCGTTCGGCGAGCTGCCCCACGTGGTGGCGAGCCAGTCGACGATGCTCATCCCCCGTCCGTGCTCGGCGATCTCGTTCGTTGCGGGCGAGCTGGTGACGGAGGTGGGGATGGGGGGTTTGGCGTCGGTGTCGCGTACTTCGAGGTGGACTCTGTCGGGATACTCGCGCAACCGCACCTCCACCTCGCTGTCGGCGTGGATGAGCGCGTTGGTGACGGCTTCCGAGGAGATGACCTCCATGTCGTCGACGAGGCGGGAGAGCCCGCGGCGGCGCAGGAAGCCCCGGACGAAGCGCCGCGCAGCTTTGACCCCCTGGATGTCGTGCCGGTTGATCGACAGGCGGTCGACTCTTGGCAGTGGGGTGGAGGGATCGCCCTCGAAGAGGGCCAGCAGCAAGACGACGTCGTCGAAGGGCCGTGCGGAGCAGTTCGTGTCGACCACTCCTTGCATGATCATGTCGGCGAGCCCGTCCAGGGACCTGCGTTCCACGCCTTCAACCGACTCCAGGAGTCGACGGGCGTCGACGGAGGGATCGCCGCGCGGCTCGCAGGCGAGCCCGTCGGTGTAGAGCATCAGCAGCGTATCCGGAGCGATGGTGGTCTCGGCGGTGGCATAAGCGTGCTCTCCGGGCATGACCGCCAGCGGGACATTGGCCGGCGCCTCCACAGAGACGATGGTCCCGTTCGGTCTGCGCAGCAGGGGCGCTGGGTGTCCGGCCAGGGCGACTTCGGCGACGCCGAACTCCAAATCCACGCGCACGAAGCAGCAGGTGGCGTAGAGTTCGGTGTCCAGTTCCGCGAGCAGCGTGCTGGATCTGGCCAGGACGTCGGCCGGGTCGTGCCCCTCGGCGGCGTAGGCGTGCAGACTGCTGCGGAGCTGCCCCATGATGACCGCACTGTCGGCATTGTGGCCCTCCACGTCTCCCACGACGAGGCCGACTTGCCGGCCTGGAAGCGCGATGACGTCATACCAGTCACCGCCCATCTCGGATGCGGCCGGGGGCGATTGGTAGCGGGCGGTCGCGACGAGCTCCGACCATTCGGGAAGCGTGCGGGGCAGCAGCTTGCGCTGCAAGGCGTCGATCAGCGCGTGCTCGGCCTCCGTGAGGGACTCGCGCTCCATGGCGACGGCGAGGTGGGTGGACATCATCAGCAGAAGTGTCTGTTCTTCGGCCGGGAAGTCCCTCTGTGTGTCGAAGCCGAGTACGAGGCAGCCGAGGACGTGGCCGCTGCCGGCGACGGGCACGACCGCCAGGGCCTCCTGGTCGGTGACCTCGGTGTCGGGGTAGAGGCGCAGGACCGCGCCGCGGTCCGCCAGGAAGAGTGGTTTGTTGGTGCGCAGCACATCGGCTGCGGGGGCTCTGCGGTCCAGCCGGGAGCCGTGGATCCTCCGTGCCAGCCGGGCACTGCCGTCATGGCCGACGACCCGCAACCGGCCCGCCTGGCCGACCACCAGGACAAGGGCACACGCACCAAAAGGCTTCATGATCAACTCACGGGCCGCTGACACGACGCCCGCGATGCCGGAAGCGCGATTGAGTCGAGCCGACAATTTGTGGAAGTGATACATCTGGGACAGCGCTGACGAACCGGCGAGATCCGGCAGGCCCCATCGGTGCCGACCCGCCGCCGGGCCTGCCCTCCCGAGCACCGGGACGATCATGGGTGAGGGCCTGATGGTCGCCGCCTCTTCTCGGGGTGGCAGGGACCGCAGGCCCGCTTCCAGCCGCGCACCCACTTCGGCAAGGCCGTCCAGTAGGCGTGGCGTCTCGGTAGGCCGGGGCGGGACCCACAGCGCGGTCAACGCGCCGAAGACCCCATCCCCCGACGCGAGGGGAACCGAGACCACCGAGTACGGATAGGAGATGAGCTGCGACGAGGGATCCAGCTCCGGACCCCCGATGGGCAGGCTCGAAGTCACCGGGCGCCCGGTACGCCAAGCGGTCGCCGAGGCGTGGGTGCTCTCGTGGTGGATGCGGTCCGGCATGGTGAAGACTGCCGGTGGTGTGCCGCCGACAGCCGTAGCGATCAGGTCTCGCTCGCCCACCTGGGCCACGTACACAATGGCCGCAAAGGCACCCAACTCCCGTACAGCACGTTCGAGAGCGTCTGCGAACAGTCGGTCCTGGCGTACGTCGGCGATCACGGCATGGTCCGCAAACCTCGTGGTCGGTTGGTCGAACACCGTCGTACTTCCATCATGGAGCCCAGGACGCGGCGGGGCGAGACAGAGAGTTGGGCGGGCTCACGACGACCGGTTTCCCGCGGACGTCCCCGCACGCTGATGGGCATGGTGGGAAGCCGAGGGTGTGCGGCCCGCCGCTGCGCCGGGCGACAACGGTGTACGTACCGCGCTGCGGGACCATCACCATGGCCGAAGGCCTGAGCACGCTCTTCGCGGAGGGTGACGCCGGCCCGACCGGGATCCCGCAGCGCGGCTTGCCCGCGTGGGAGCCCACGGCCGGCCCGAGGCAACCCCGTCCGGCCCTCGCACCTGTCCCGAAGACCTGCTGTGGGAGCGTACGGACCCGGTGCGGGGCGACCGCGTCGCATTTCGTCTGCGGCATGCCGTACCGGTCACTCCCGCCGTGACGCCGCGCCCCCGCTGTGGCATCGACATCGGCGACTCTGTCCGAGCCGCGCCCGCCCACGGCAATGTTCGGCAGCAGCGGGCATTGACCGCCTCGTCCGCAGGGCCACTTTTTATTTGCCGATCGTTCCATCAACAGGTACGGTCGGGCTCATGGCACGCACTCGCGAGTTCGACACCGAGACCGCCGTCACCGCGGCGATGCAGGCGTTCCGGCGTACCGGGTACGGCGGCACGTCCGTGCGTGACCTGTCGGAGGCCATGGAGATCGGCAGCGGTTCGATCTATGCCGCCTTCGGCAGCAAGGAAGGTCTCTACCTGGCTGCCCTGGACTTGTACCGGCGACGCTACGCGCTGCCGTTCATCGAGTTGCTGCGCGCCGGCGGTGACGTGCGGGACACGATCCGTGCGGCTTTCGAAGCAGTGATCGACGAGGTGACCTGCGGTCCCGGTCAGGCGTCATGCCTGATTGTGGGGGCGGCGATGGAGCGTGCGCACAGCGACGTGCAGGTGGCCGAGCGGCTTCGCGCGACGACGCAGCTGCTTGAGCTCACGCTCTTCGAGGCCATCGCCGAGGCGCAGGGGCGGGGCGAGATCTCGGCTGACCAGAGTGCCGCAGACCTCGCAGGATTCCTTGCCATGAATTTCCAGGGCCTGCGGGTCATGGGTGCCATAAATCCGGATCGGGCCGCGCTGACGCGGGCTGCGGAGGTCGCCTTGAACTGCCTGCGCTGAGCGTGCGACGACCGATTTCCCGACTGCTGCCAACGCGGCGTGGTAGGAGGACATTTTTCCTCTTTTAATTTAACGATCGTTCGACTTAAAATAGAGTGATGACCCCGTTGGACGGAGCCGCCCGGGGGTCCCGTCTCCCATCTCCTGTATCCCCGCGATCACCTTGCCTCCGGCATGGGAACTCCCCGGCCTCAGCACACGCGACAGAGTCGCACGCGGCTTGCCGCAGCCGCGTTACAACGATCGTGAAGAGCCCCTGGTGTACGTCGCCGATTGCCTTCCGGCCGGCGGCTGGGGCGCGGACACCGCTGTCCGCCCCTCCCGGTTACCGCAGTCGTGCGTGGGTGGCGCCATGCCCGCCGCCCTCGGGTACTCCGTGGGCGGAAACGACGCCCGACTGCCCTCCCTGCTCGCCTGGGACCCCGGGGCCGCCGACGGCAGCCAGATACCCGGCCGCGCGCCCTGTTCCGGCGCGCCTGACCGACTCCATCGAGCAGGCCCGCGCTACCGGCGCGGCGCACATCTTCCACTGACGTAGCCCGGCCGACACTCGACACCTCCAAGGAATGCCAGTCATGTCCCACGACGTCCACCATCCCGACCCCCGACGCTGGTTGGCCCTGCTGTTCATCGCCATCGCCCAGCTGATGGTCTTCCTCGACGGGGCGATCATGAATATCGCTCTGCCGTCTGCTCAGCATGACCTGCACTTCACCGACGGCGGCCGGCAATGGGTCATCACCGCCTACGGCCTGGCCTTCGGCGGTCTGCTCATTCTTGGCGGACGCCTGGGCGACCTCTGGGGCCGCAAGCGGGTGTTCGTGATCGGACTGGTCGGCTTCGCCGTGGCCTCCGGCATCGGCGGCGCGGCGCAAAACCTGCCCACCCTCCTCACCGCCCGTGCCCTTCAGGGCGTCTTCGGCGCGCTTCTGGCCCCTGCTGCCCTGGCGCTGATCTCACTGGCGTTCACCGATGCCAAGGAGCGTGCCAAGGCCTTCGGAATCTACGGCGCCATTGCCACCGCGGGCGGCGCCCTGGGTCTGCTGCTCGGTGGAGTGTTCACCGAGTACACCGACTGGCGCTGGGGCTTCTACATCAACCTTCCCATCGCGGCCATCGGCATCATCGGTGTCCTCACAGTCGTCCGCGACCGCGGAGCGCAAACGAGCCGTGGCCGGCTGGACGTGCCGGGAGCCATCCTCGCCAGTGGCGGTGCCGTCGCCCTGGTCTTCGGCTTCGCCAAAGCGGAGAGCGACGGCTGGGACGCAGGCGTGACCATCGGCATGTTCGTCCTCTCCGTCCTCCTGCTGGCGGCATTCGTCCTGCTGGAGGCCAAGGTGAAGTCGCCACTGCTGCCGCTGCGCGTCCTCACCGAACGCAACCGCGCAGGCTCCTACCTTTCCCTCGCCCTCTCCGTCGTGTCCATGTTCGGCATGTTCCTCTTCCTCAGCTACTACTTCCAA
This sequence comes from Streptomyces sp. ME19-03-3, assembly GCA_033793685.1. Taxonomy (GTDB): domain Bacteria; phylum Actinomycetota; class Actinomycetes; order Streptomycetales; family Streptomycetaceae; genus Actinacidiphila. The sequence goes on from JARAXD010000031.1 coordinate 31,259, forward strand.
CTGGTGAAGGGATACTCGCCGGTACAGAGTGGTGCCGCCTTCATCCCGATGGCCGCAGCGCAGGCTATCGGCTCCACGCAGATCGGCGCCCGCCTCTCACAGCGGATACGCCCCGGCCTGCTGATGGGCTTCGGCTACGCCGTCTCCGGTGCCGGTGTGCTGATGCTCGCCCTGCTTGACGTCGATTCCTCGTTCGGCTTCATCGCGGTTGCCGAGATCGTGGTGGGCGTCGGCATCGGTACGGCGTTCATGCCCGCCTTCAGCCTGGGTGCCCACGGTGTCGAGTCCCGCGACGTCGGAGTCGCCTCAGCCATGACCAACACCTCGCAGCAGATGGGCGGTTCCATCGGCACCGCGCTGCTCAACACCATCGCCGCGAGCGCGACCACCGGATACGTCGCCTCCCACCACGGCTCCGCCTCACTCACCAACCTGTCGCTGGTGCACGGCTACTCCGTGGCCTACTGGTGGGCCACCGGATTCCTCGCCGCCGCCGCACTGGTCGCGTTCTTCGCCATCAACGCCGGGAATCCCAAGCAGCAGTCGAAGGTCGCGGCCAAGAGCGCGGAGACAGCGGAACTCCAGAACGCAGAGTGACCGAACAGTGGCCGGGGGCACGGCGCCGTGCGCCCGGCCCCGCGGTGCAGGACGACCACCACGGTGTCGGCCACCGGCTCGTCGAGCTTGCGGCAGTACGGCCGTCTGGCGCTTTTCGACACCCTGCACGTCACCGTGATGGGCACCCGTACGCGGCTGGCTCGTCACGAGCGGGTAGATCCATCTCCCGGCAGATGCGCCTGGGCCACGGGGCTCGGACGGGTGACACGCCGCCGGCGTGATTCTGTTTCGCAGCTCAAGCGTCGGGATTTCACGTTCTGCGTACTGCGCTCGAGGACGTGTCGCCGGCCGTCATGCCCCGCAGTAGTGTCGATCGCCGACTTACCGTACGACGGGGTCGCCGGTTCCCGCATTTCTTCAGGAATGCAGGGGCAGCCGATCTGCCCTTTCATGCCCGGTGGGCCCGCCTGGGTCGGCATCGCTGGAAGGTCGCAACCGACCATGGCCTGGCTCGCCGGATGCCGTCGGCTCCACCGCCGCCACGAACGCATCGCCGACCACTTCGTGGCCTTCACCAGCATCGCCTGCACCCTCATCTGCTACCGCGGACTCACCAGATGAGACGACGTCATAGGGGCACCCGTACGTCGCCGCGCACGCGGCGAGCGGGCGGCTCAGATGCCGCGGCGCAGCACCCCGTCCAGAACCGCCGACCACGCGCGGACGATGGCCGCCCGGCGGACGCTGTCGTCGCCGAGGAGGTTCGCCAGGCCCAGGCCCCGCGCCATGTCGAGGGTGGCCTGCACGGTCTCCCTGACCCCCGGCACCGCCTCGTCCGCGCCGAGCATCTCCACGGCGAGGCGGTGCGCCTCCCGGCCGATGCGCGTCTCCAGCGCCGTGACGCGGGGCCGCAGCCGCTCCTCGTCGGCGGCGGCCACCCACAGGTGCAGGGCCGCCCGGAAGATCGGGCCCGTGTACAGGTCGACGACCATGCCGACCACCGCGTGCGTGCGGGGCGGGCCCTCGCGGGGGAGGGCGTGGACATGCTCCCGCAGGGCGACCAGCCACTGCTCGGCGACGAACTCGATGGCCCCGGTGAACAGGTCCTCACGGGTGGGGAAGTGGTGCTGCGCCGCGCCCCGCGACACCCCCGCCCGCTCCGCGACCACCGTCACCGTGCTGCCCGCCCAGCCGCGTTCGGCCAGGCACGCGACGGCCGCCTCCAGCAACCGCTGCCGGGTGGCGCGGCTGCGGTCCTGCTTGGGCGTGCGCGTGGTGCTCACAGCGCCCATGGCGCGGCCCGCCGTTCGAGGAAGGCCCGCATACCCTCCGCCGCCTCGGATGAGCCGAACAGCCGGGCCGACTGCTCGGTCAGCGCCTCCGCGTCCCGGTCGAAGCCGCGTAGCACGGCGGCCGTCGTGAGCGCCTTGGACTCGGCGAGCCCCTGCGGCGACGCCGCGCGCAGCCCGGCGAGGATGCCGTCCAGCGCCTCCTCGGGTGCGGCGACCAGGCCGGTGCGGACGGCCTCCGCGGTGTCGAAGACCTCGCCCGTCAGGTAGTGGCGCGCGGCGGCCCGGGCGTCCATGCGCGGCAGCACCGTCAGCGAGATCACGGCCGGGGCGAGGCCGAGCCGGGCCTCGGTGAAGGCGAAGCTCGCCCCTGGTCCCGCCACCGGGACGTCACAGGCCGCCAGCAGCCCCAGGCCGCCCGCGCGCACGTGCCCCCTCACGTGCGCGACGACCGGCTTGGGCAGTTCCACGACCGCCCGCAGCAGTGCCACGAGCCGCCCCGGCCCCTGCGGCGACGTCGCCTCCTTCAGGTCCGCGCCCGCGCAGAAGGTGCCGCCGGTGTGCGTGAGCAGCACCGCCCGCGTGGTCGGGTCCTCGCCGGCCTGGGCCAGCGCTTCGGACAGCTCGCCGAGCATGCGTGCGGACAGCGCGTTGCGGTTGTGCGGGGAGTCCAGCGTCAGCGTGGAGATCCCCCGGTCGTGCGCGCTCCGCACGCAGGGTGCCGCGGCGTCGTCGGTCATCGGCTCGCTTTCCCCTCCCGGGCGCGCAGTTCACGCCGCAGGATCTTGCCGCTGGCGGCCCTCGGTATCGCGTCGGTGAACTCCACCCGGCGCACCTTCTTGTACGGGGCGACCCGCGCGGCCACGTGTGCGATCACGTCGTTGGCGGTGAGGGCGGAGCCCTGCTGCGGTACCACGTACGCCTTGGGGACCTCGTTGCCGTCCTCGTCCACCACGCCGATGACCGCCGCGTCGGCCACCCGCGGGTCGGTGAGCAGCATGGCCTCCAGCTCGGCGGGCGGCACCTGGTAGCCCTTGTACTTGATCAGCTCCTTGACCCGGTCGACGACATGCAGCCAGCCGTCGGCGTCCACCCGGCCCACGTCGCCGGTGTGCAGCCAGCCCTCCTCGTCGATCATGGCGGCGGTCTCGTCGGGCCGCCCCAGGTATCCCTTCATGACCTGCGGACCGCGGATGTGGATCTCACCGGTGCCGTCGGTGCCGTCCGCCCCGTCGAGCGGCACGATGCGCATCTCGGTGCTCGGCAGCAGCTTGCCGACCGCTCCCGGCGGCGCGTCGTGCGCGTCCAGCGGCACCACGTGCGTGCCCGGCGAGAGTTCCGTCATCCCGTACGCCTGCAGGATCGGCGGCAGCCCCAGCCGCTGGGAGCAGGCCCGGGCGAGCTCCGCGTCGAGCGGGGCCGCCGAGCACAGCACGTACTCCAGCGAGCCGAGGTCGCGTGCGGCGACCGCCGGGTGCTTGGCGAGCGCCAGCACGATCGGCGGGGCCACGAACAGCCCCTGCACCCGGTGGGTCTCGACCGCCTTCAGGAACTGCTCCAGATCGAAGCGCGGCAGCACCACGACCGTGGCGCCCTTGCGCAGCGGCGCGTTCATGAGCGCGGTGAGCCCGTAGATGTGGAAGAACGGCAGCACGGCCAGGATGCGGTGCCCCGGCCCCATCGACAGCGTCGGCTCCAGCTGGGCCAGGTTGGTGGCGATGTTGCGGTGGGTCAGCATCACGCCCTTGGGCAGGGCGGTGGTGCCCGAGGAGTACGGCAGCGCGGCCAGGTCCACGCCCGGGTCGAAGGCGATGTCCGGCTCGGGGGCGGTGCAGCCCAGCAGGTCGAGGACGGAGCGATGGCCCTCGGCGCTGTCGCAGACCAGGATCTCCCGGACGCCGCCCGCCTGTTCCGCGGCCTTGCGGGCCGTCTCCAGCAGCGGCGAGACGGTGACGATCCACGAAGCGCCGCTGTCATGCAGCTGCCGGGCGAACTCCTCGGCGGTGGCAAGCGGATGCACCGTGGTGACGGCCGCGCCGGCGCGCGTGGCGCCGTAGAAGACCGGCGGGTAGGCGATGGTGTTGGGGCTGTGCAGGGCGAGGACGTCGCCCTTGCGCAGCCCCGACTCCGCCAGCGCCGCCGCGATGCGACGGGTGAAGGAGTCGAGCTGCGCGTAGGTGATGGTCGTGCCCTCCACGCCGTCGACCAGCGCGGGCCGGTCGCCGAACTCGGCGGCGTGGCCCAGCACGGCCTCGTGGATCGGCAGGTCGACGGCGGGAACCTCGGGGTACTCGCTGCGGAACACGGCCGGCTCAGTCATGGCCGCTCCCCCCTCCTCGGTAGGACGTGCTCAGTAGGACTTGGGCAGGCCCAAGGTGTGGTGCGAGACGTAGTTGAGGATCATCTCCCGGCTGACGGGCGCGATGCGGCCCACGCGCGAGGCCGTCAGGAGGGAGGCCAGCCCGTACTCGGCCGTCAGGCCGTTGCCGCCGAGGGTGTGCACGGCCTGGTCGACGGCCTTCGCGCCCGCCTCGGCCGCCGCGTACTTCGCCATGTTGGCGGCCTCGCCGGCGGCCATGTCGTCCCCGGCGTCGTACAGGAACGCGGCCTTCTGCATCATCAGCCGGGCCAGTTCCAGCTCGATGTGGGCCTGCGCCAGCGGGTGGGCGATGGCCTGGTGCGAGCCGATGGGGGCCTTCCACACCTGCCGCGTGCGCGCGTACGCCACGGCGGCGTCGAGCGCGAAGCGGCCCATGCCGATCGAGAAGGCGGCCGTCATGACGCGCTCGGGGTTGAGGCCCGCGAACAACTGCAGCAGCCCCGCGTCCTCGTCGCCGACGAGGGCGTCGGCGGGCAGTCGTACGTCGTCCATGAAGATGTGGAACTGCTTCTCCGGCGCGGACAGTTCCATGTCGATCGGCCGGAACTCGAAGCCGGGCGTCCCCCGCTCCACCACGAACAGGCACGGCTTCAGCTTGCCCGTGCGCGCGTCCTCGGTGCGGCCCACGATGAGCGTCGCGTCGGCGATGTCGACGCCGGAGACGAAGACCTTGCGGCCCGTGAGCAGCCAGTCCGATCCGTCCCGGCGGGCCGTGGTGGTCAGCCGGTGCGCGTTGGAACCGGCGTCCGGCTCGGTGATGCCGAACGCCATCCGGACGGAGCCGTCCGCGAGCCCGGGCAGCCACCGGCGCTTCTGCTCCTCGGTCCCGAAGCGCGCTATGACCGTGCCGCAGATCGCGGGGGAGACGATGAGCAGCAGCAACGGGCAGCCCGCGGCGCCCAGTTCCTCCAGGACGATGGCCAGTTCGGCCAGGCCGCCGCCCCCGCCGCCGTGCTCCTGCGGCAGGTTGACGCCGAGATAGCCGAGCGCGCCGGCCTCCTGCCACAGCTTGTCGGTGTGCCGCCCCTCGCGCACGGCGTCGAGGAAGTAGGAACGCCCGTAGCGGCGCCCCAGGCCGGAGACGGCCCTGCGCAGCGCGCGCCGCTCCTCGCTCTCCAGCAGAACGTTGTCGAAGGTGCCTGTCGGTCCGTGCGCGACGGGCGTGGCGCTCATGAGGAACCCTCTTCCTGGACGACGGCCAGTACGGCTCCGACGTCGACCTGGCGGCCGGCCTCGGCGTGCAGTGCGGTGAGCACACCGTCCGCCGGGGCGGCGACGCGGTGCTCCATCTTCATGGCCTCCAGCCACAGCAGCGGCTGCCCGGCGGCCACCTTGTCGCCGACGGCGACGTCCGCGACCCGGACCACCGTCCCCGGCATCGGGGCCAGCAGCGAACCCGGCGCGAGGTGCGCGACCGGGTCGGGGAAGCGGGGGAGCGCGGTGAAGCGGTGGGCGCCCGACGGGCCGTCGACGCACACCTCGTCCCCGTAGACCGCGACGTCGAAGGCGCGGCGCACCCCGGCGACCTCGAGCACGACCCGCTGCGGCGTCCGCTCCAGCAGGCGGACGTCCGGCTGGCCCTCGGCGATGAGGCCGGCTCGGCCGAGCCGGTAGCGGACCTCGTACTCCGCGCCGCCCGGCTCTGCGCGGTACGTCTTGGACTGCGGTGCCGACGGCAGGTTGCGCCAGCCGCCGAGCGGATGGCGGCCCGAGGCGTCGGCCAGCGCGGCGGCCAGGGCCGCCGACCGCACCGCGCCCTCGTCCGCGGCGGGCGCCGGGCCGAGGCGGTCGAGGAAGGCCGTGGACAGCCGCCCCGCGGCGAAGTCCGGGTCACGCAGCACCCTCACGAGCAGGTCGCGGTTGGTCGTCAGGCCGTGCACCCGGGCCCGCTCCAGGGCGCCGGCGAGCAGTCGCAGCGCCTGCGGGCGGGTGGCGGCGTGGGCGACGACCTTGGCGAGCATCGCGTCGTAGTGCACTCCGATCCGGTCGCCGTTGCCGAAGCCCGCGTCCACCCGCAGCCCCGGCGCCTGCGGCAGTCGGAAGCGGTGCAGGAGGCCGGTCTGCGGCTGCCAGTCGCGGGCCGGGTCCTCGGCGTACAGCCGGGCCTCCACGGCGTGCCCGGAGGGAGCCGGGGGAGCGGCCGGGAGCTTCCCGTCCTCGGCGACGTCCAGTTGCAGCGCGACGAGGTCCACACCGAAGACGCACTCGGTCACCGGGTGCTCCACCTGGAGGCGGGTGTTCATCTCCAGGAAGTACGGCCGGCCGTCCGGCGACACCAGGAACTCCACCGTGCCCGCGCCGACGTAGCCGATGGCCCGCGCCGCGGCGTCGGCCGCCTCGTGCAGCGTCCGGCGCAGTTCGCCGGTGATGCCGGGCGCCGGCGTCTCCTCGATCACCTTTTGGTGGCGGCGCTGCACCGAGCAGTCGCGTTCGCCGAGCGTCCACACGGTGCCGTGGGTGTCGGCCAGCACCTGCACCTCGATGTGCCGGCCGTCCTCGACGTAAGGCTCCAGGAAGACCTCGCCGTCCCCGAAGGCGGACAGCGCCTCGGCGCGGGCGGCGGCCAGTTCCCGCTCGAGGTCGGCCGCCTCCCGGACGACGCGCATCCCCCGACCGCCGCCGCCCGCCGCGGCCTTGACCAGTACGGGCAGGTCGCCGGGAACCGCTTCCAGCACCGGCACGCCGGCCGCGGCCATCAGCCGCTTGGCGCGGGTCTTGGAGCCCATGGCCTCGATGGCCTCGGGCTCGGGCCCGATCCAGGTCAGGCCCGCCGCGATGACGGCGCGGGCGAAGTCGGCGTTCTCCGACAGGAATCCGTAGCCGGGGTGGACGGCGTCGGCGCCCGCGGCGAGCGCGGCCTTGACGATGAGGTCGCCGCGCAGATAGGTGTCGGCGGGCGCGTCGCCCGGCAGCCGTACGGCGGCGTCCGCCTCCCGTACGTGCGGGGCGCTCGCGTCCGCGTCCGAGTGGACGGCGACGGTGGCGATGCCCAGGTCGCGGCAGGTGCGGAAGATCCGGCGGGCGATCTCGCCGCGGTTGGCCACCAGCACTGATGCGATCACGGTCGAAGCTCCTCACATCCGGAAGACGCCGAAGCCGCCGCGGGCGCCCTCGACCGGTGCGCTGTGGACCGCCGACAGGCACACGCCCAGCACCGTGCGCGTGTCGCGCGGGTCGATCACCCCGTCGTCGTACAGCCGCCCCGACAGGAACATGGGCAGGGACTCGGACTCGATCTGCTGCTCCACCATCGCCCGCAGCCCGGCGTCGGCCTCCTCGTCGAACGGCAGGCCCCGGGCGGCCGCCGACTGCCGCGCCACGATGGACAGCACCCCGGCGAGCTGCGCCGGGCCCATGACGGCCGACTTGGCGCTGGGCCAGGCGAACAGGAAGCGCGGTTCGAAGGCGCGGCCGCACATGCCGTAGTGCCCGGCGCCGTAACTCGCGCCCATGAGGACGGAGATGTGCGGGACCTTCGAGTTGGACACCGCGTTGATCATCATGGCGCCGTGCTTGATGATGCCGCCCTGCTCGTACTCGCGGCCCACCATGTAGCCGGTGGTGTTGTGCAAGAACAAGAGCGGGACGTCGCGCTGGTTGGCGAGCTGGATGAACTGCGCGGCCTTCTGCGCCTCGGCGCTGAACAGCACGCCCTGCGCGTTGGCGAGGATCCCCACGGGATAGCCGTGCACCCGCGCCCAGCCGGTCGCCAGGCTCGTCCCGTACAGCGGCTTGAACTCGTCGAACTCCGATCCGTCCACCACCCGCGCGATGACCTCGCGCGGGTCGAACGGCGTCTTGAGGTCGGCGGGGACGATGTCCAGCAGGTCGTCCTCGGCGTACCGCGGCGGGTCGTAGCCGGCGGCGGGGGCGGAGCCGTGCTTCCGCCAGTCGAGCCGGGCCACCACCCGGCGGGCGGTGCGCAGCGCGTCGGGCTCGTCCAGCGCGAAGTGGTCCGCGAGGCCCGAGGTACGGGCGTGCATCTCGGCGCCGCCGAGCGCCTCGTCGTCGCTTTCCTCGCCGGTGGCCATCTTCACCAGGGGCGGGCCACCGAGGAACACCTTGGAGCGCTCCTTGACCATGATCACGTGGTCGGACATCCCCGGGATGTACGCGCCGCCGGCCGTCGAGTTGCCGAACACGACGGCGACGGTGGGGATGCCGGCCGCCGACAGCCGGGTCAGGTCGCGGAAGAGCGCGCCGCCCGGGATGAAGATCTCCTTCTGGCTGGGCAGGTCCGCGCCGCCCGACTCCACGAGGTTGACCAGCGGCAGCCGGTTGGCGCGCGCGATCTCGTTGGCCCGCAGAGCCTTCCTCAGCGTCCACGGGTTGCTCGCCCCGCCGCGCACCGTGGGGTCGTTGGCGGTGATCACGCACTCGGTGCCCTCGACCACGCCGATCCCGGTCACCAGCGACGCGCCGACCGGGTGGTCGCTGCCCCAGGCCGCGAGCGGCGACAGCTCCAGGAACGGGCTGTCCCGGTCCACCAGCAGTTCCACCCGCTCCCGGGCGGTGAGCTTGCCCCGCGAGCGGTGCCGGTCGACGTACGTGGGGCCGCCGCCCGCGAGGGCCTTCTCATGTTCGGCCGCCAGCTCGGCGAGGCGTTCCAGCATCGCCGTACGGTTGGCTGTGCTCACGCCGCACCTCCTTCGCGCGGCCGGCGGCCCGGCCCCGGCGGTCCCGCGAAGGCCTGGGCGATGTCCAGCCAGCGGTCGGCGTCCGCGCCCTCGGCGCGCACGGCGAGGTCGGCCCGGTGCCGGCGGCGGGTCGCCAGCAGGCACAAATCGAGCGCAGGGCCCGTGACGCGCTGCGCGGCGTCCTCCGGGCCGTACGCCCACACCGCGCCGTCGGGGGCGACGAGCTCGACCCGGAACTCCTCGGGGGGCGGGGCCAGTCCGTTGACGACGTACGCGTAGTCACGGGCCCGCACGGCGATCCGCGCCACGTGCCGCAGCCGCGCGGTCGGCGTGCGCCGTACGCCGAGCGCGTCCGCGATGTCCTCGCCGTGCGCCCAGCTCTCCATGAGCCGGGCCGAGGCCATGGACGCGGCGCTCATCGGCGGCCCGAACCACGGCAAGCGCGTCCCCGGCGGCTGCGCCCGAAGCGCCGCCTGCAGCTCCGCCCGCCCCGAGCGCCAGCGCGCCAGCAACTCCGCGGGCGGCAGCGCCGCGCCCTGCTCGGCACCGTCGTCGACGAAGGTGCCGATTGCGGCGGCGGCCTTATCCACCACGGAGCCGAAGCCATCCGGGTCGGTGACCGCGAGCAAGGACTGCCGGTCGGTCCAGGCGAGATGCGCGACCTGGTGCGCGATCGTCCAGCCCGGGGCCGGCGTCGGTGTCGCCCACGCGCCGGGTGGGAGTGCGGCGACCAGGGCGTCCAGGCCCTCGCTCTCGTCCCGCAGATCGCCCAGTACGGGTGTGGGGTCGGACAAGAGTCCCCCTGAATGACGCAACGTCAGAAGCCGTGCGCGTCACAGGCTGGCAGCGCGGTCGTGAACAAGCAAGCGTGCTTGCATGATTTTTCCGCAACGGCCCCGAGCGCCGTTCCGGTCACCGCCCGGTCGGCAGCCGGGGGCCGCACCGGGCGCGTCCCGGGCGAACGCCGGGGCCGCCCCCCCAACGGCCCACCGGACGAGCCGGGGGCTGCCGCACCCCCAGCCGTCGCCGCGCTCCGCCGTTCCCTCGGCGTGCGGGCACTGCGCCCCCACCCTCGCGGAACCGGCACTCTCCCCGGCCGAACCGGCGGATGGACCGCCGGGGCTCAGACCACGATCTTGCGCGGGTTGAAGTTGCCACCCGGGTCCACGGCGTCGAAGAGACCCGACACCACGGCGACGCCCTGCGTCGAGATGTCCTCCTCCAGCCACGGCGCGTGCTCCAGACCCACCCCGTGATGGTGCGAGATCGTGCCGCCGGCGTCGACGAACGCCTGCTGTATCGCGCGCTTGACCTTGTCGTACTCGCCCAGCGGGTCGTCGCCGAACACGAAGGCGAACGTGAAGTAGAGGCAGGCCCCGGAGTGGTACGAGTGCGACAGGTGCGACATCGTCCAGCCCTTGCGGCCGATCTCCTCGTAGGCGCGGTCGGCCGCGTCGTAGACCGCCGCATGGATGCCACGGAGCTTCGACCAGGGACCGGCGGTCTCGCTCACGTCGCCGGCGGCACCGTGGTCGAGCAGGAAGTCGCGGATGTACGGCGTGTCGAACTTCTTCTGGTCGTAGAGCGCACCGGGTCCCTGGCCGACACCGATGCCGTGGTGCCTGCGCACGATCCGGTCGACGATCGACTTCTGCCGCTTCACGTGCGCCTTGCCGCCTTCGAAGCCGATGAACGAGAGGCACATCTCGTCGAGGTTCCAGCCGCGCTTCCTCAGATACGCCATGAGGCCGGCCTGGGCCTTCTTCTTGATGCCCTGCGACTTCTTGCTCGTCGCCAGGGAGAAGGCCGTCTCGTGCGCGTCCGAGATCCGGGTGACCGAGGGCGAGACGTCGCTCTCGGCGATCTCCCGCATCGCGGCGAGGCCGTGGTCGAAGTCCTTGAAGAAGTAGGCGTGGATCCCACGCCTCTCGGGGAGCCGGTGCACCTGCACGGTGACCTCGGTGATGACGCCGAGGCGGCCCTCCGAGCCCACCACCATCTCCCGCACGCTCGGCCCGGTCGACGCGCTCGGAACGGCACGGATCACGAGGACCCCACCGGTCCGCACGACGCGCATCCCCTTGACGATGTCCGCGATGTCGCCGTACTTGTCCGACTGCATGCCGGACGAGCGCGTCGCGACCCAGCCGCCGAGCGTCGAATGGGTGAACGAGTCGGGGAAGTGTCCCAGTGTCCAGCCGTCCTGGTTGAGCCGGGCCTCCAGGTCGGGTCCCTGCGCGCCGGCTTGGATGCGCGCGAGTCCGGAGTCGGAGTCGATCTCCAGTACCCGCCCCAGGCGGCCGAGGTCGAGGGAGACGATCACCCGCGACTCGTTCGCGTGCGGCTCGAGGCTCCCCGCGATGTTGCTGCCGCCCCCGAACGGAATGATCACGGCGTCGGCCGCGACGGCTGCGTCGACGACCCGCTGCACCTGCGCCTCGTCGGCCGGGTAGACGACCACGTCGGACGTGCGCGCAAGCCGGCCCGCGCGGACGCGGACCAGGTCACGCAGGCTCTTGCCGTACGTGTGGACGACCCGTGACATGTCGTCGACGAGGGCGTTCTCCGCTCCGACGATGCCGCTCAGGAGCGCGACGAACTCCTCCGACGCCCTCGAGGCAGGTACCTTCAACTCCGAGAGGTCGGGCCGTCCGGCAGGTTCACCCGCCGTCAGATCGAGGCCGACGGCCTTCTGGACGAAAGGCGCGAAACCGGGCTTGTCCTCGTGGCGGAAGCCGACGCCCTCCACGCCCCAGCCCCACCACTTCATGTGTCTCACATCGCTCGTGCGCCAGGCGTCGGTGCGGTGGGTGGGTTCGGTCACGGACGGTCTCCTTCGGGTATGGCCACGTGCGGCGCTGCGGCTTTCGCGCCGAGGACGCGGTCGGTGTTCTCCTCGGCGAGGGCGACGACCGCCGAGCGGATGCGTTCGGTGAAGTCGCTCACCGACTCATCCGGAAGGGCGGTGAGCGGTTCGCCGAACACGACGCCGACGGGCAGGCGCCCGGGTTTCGGCCAATTCGAGCCGCGAGGATGTGCCGCGTGCGCGCCGATGACCGCGACGGGGAGCACGGGCAGCCGGGCCGACGAGGCGAGCGCCGCCGCGCCGGGCTTGAAAGCCCCGAGAGATCCGTCGTGCGAGCGGGTGCCCTCGGGAAAGATGAGGAGCGGCACCCCCCGGTTCAACAGGGCCTTGGCGCTCACCGCGCGCGGGTTCCTTCCGGTGCGGTCGACAGGGAAGGCGTTGAAGAACAGAGTCGTGAGGCCGCGCCGCCTGCGCACGTCGAAGAAGTAGTCGGCGGCGGCTCCCACCGCGAGATAGCGCGCCAGCCGGCGAGGCAGTGCGCCCATGATGAGCGGCGTGTCGAGATGCGAGGTGTGATTGGCGACGACGACATACGCGTCCTTGACGTTCTCCACGCGCTCGCGCCCGAGAACCGTGACGTCGGTCACACTCCAGACGATGGGTTTCAACAGGCCCCGCTGTGCGACGAAACGCGCCGCAGCGTGAGAGCGTGACGTGAAACGGTCGCGCTTCGTCGCGTGCATCCGCTTCCTTCCCGTGCGGGCTCGCCCGCACCGATTCCTTCAGTGAGTGCGGCTGTCGTCACGACCGGACGAGATGCGTCGTGAGATCCACCGCACGGTGCGGCGCGGAAGATGCCGCGTGAACCAGATGAGCGACCGGTACCGGAGACTGGGAACGGAGATCACCCGCCCACGCCCCACGTCGCGCAGGCTCGCTTCGACGAGTCGCTCGGCGTCGAGCCAGAGGAACTCCGGAATGCCCGACGACCGGATTCCGGCCCGCAGGTGGAATTCCGTGCGGACCCAGCCCGGGCAGAGCGCCGTCACGGTGACGCCGGTCCCGTGCAGTTCGTTCGCCAGCCCCTCCGAGAGCGAGGTCACGAAGGCCTTGACGGCCGAATAGCTCCCCATGGTGACGAACCCGGCCGTGCTCGACACGTTGACGATCGCACCGTGCCCGCGCTCGCGCATGGCCCGTCCGGCGGCGCCGGCGAGCACCAGCACCGTGCGTCCCATGACCTCGATCGCCCGGTCGTGCACGGCGGTGTCGGCCGAGGTCATCGGTACGTGCACGCCGAAACCGGCGTTGTTCACGAGCAGGTCCACCGGGCGGGTGGGGTCCTGCAGCCGGGCGGCGACACGCTCGACGTCGGCGCGATCGGACAGGTCGGCGGCCAGCACCTCGACGGCGCGGCCCAGGGACGCGAGTTCGACCGCCATCCGGTCCAGTCGCTGCCTCTCGCGGGCCACCAGGACGAGGTCCCACCCCCGGTCCGCGAGAACCCGCGCGAACGCGGCTCCGATCCCGGACGTACCGCCGGTGACAAGCGCGACGCCGCCACGGCTCACCATGGTTGTACGTGCCATCTGCTCACCATCCGAGCTCCCCGCTCGTAGCCGTTGCACAGGTCGGCGAGCGGGTACTCGCAGTCGATCCCGGCACCGCTTTCCCTCCGGGCCGTCCGGTGGACAACCCGCCTCTGCGACGGGACCCCGGGACCGGGGAACGCTCCCGGTTCCGTGCCGGAGGAACCGCCCGCGTGGCCGCGTCCGGGCAGCCCGATGGCTGATGCCTCACGCACGACACACCCCATGGATCCCTCGGTTCATTCCGTCGATACCGCAACGCACAGTCAGACCAGCCGGCGAGCGAGCCTGTGACACGACCTTCCGCACAGGCTTCCGAGGCCCCGGGAACCGCCCCGTGGAACACCCCGCACCGGCGGCGGCGACGGCCGGTACAGGTGGGGACAGGTCGGTCCCCTGCGCGGCACCGCTTTTGCATGGTTCGCCGCGGTACGGAGGCGGACGCACCCGGCCGGATGTCACACCGACTCCGGTATCGCGGTCTCAGGTGACGACCCCCGAAAGGCTTCGCGCCCTTCCGGACCTCTTGCGAGCGATTCCCGCTCCCGCCCCAGAAAGCGCCAGTGCATGAACGCGAACGACGAGGCGACGGCCGCGCTGTCGCCCGGGACAGCGGGCTTCGACGTGCGTGAGTTCGCCCGTACGGCACACGGCAGTCACCGCGGAACCCTCGACCTCGGACCGCTGGCCGAAGAGCCGCTCGACACCGAGTCCCTCCGGCTCGTTCGCGCGCTGCGCGACATGGAACGGGCGACGCTGCGCCGTGTGCGCGACCTCCTCGTCACGGCGACGCACAAGGACGCCCGGGTCACCGCCTTCCTGACCACCTGGATGTTCGAGAGGTTCTGGATCGCCGACGCCCTCGACGCCGTCCTGGACGCCTCTCCCGCCGTCCGCGATCTCCCGTCGAGCGCGGGCCCGCCGCGGAGGGTGCCGGCGGAGCGCCGCGAGCGCCGAGGCCCGATCCGTCGCTCCCTCGTCGCGAACGTCACCGGCCCGCTCGTCGTCGCCGAGCACATGACGACCGGCCTCGTCGATGAATGGATCACGCAGGCGGCCTACCGGCGTCTGGCCGGCGTGTCCCCTGCCATGGCGTCGATCATCGACCCCGTCGTGGAGATCAAGCAGCGCCACATCCACTTCTTCGCCGAGGAGGCGGAGCGACGGCTCCGGCAGTCGGCCCGCGCCCGTCGCATCACCCGTCGCGCGCTGCGGCACACCGCCTGGCCGCTCGGCTCGGTCGCGCGCTCCCGGCACGAGCGCGCCTTCTTCGAGCGCCACGTCTTCGGCGACCGGAGCGGACGGGCCGAGGCCCGCCGTATCCGCGCGATGGTCGCCGCGCTTCCCGGCATCGGTCCCGGTGTCGCATCCACCGTGGAATCGAGGCTCGTTCCGTGAGACCGCACACCGCGAAGACCGAACTCGGCACCTCGCACGTCCTGCTCACCGGCGCCACCGGATTCGTCGGGCAGGCCGTGCTGGAGAGACTGCTCAGCGACCACCCCGGCACGCACATCTCTCTCCTCGTCAGGGGGAAGGGCAGCCAGACCGGGCGGGACCGCCTCCGCCGGCTGCTGCGCAAGCCCGCGTTCGAGCGTTGGCGGGACCTTGTGGGCGCCGAGGCGGCCGTGCGCATCGCCGACGAGCGGATCACCGTGCTGGACGGCAGCATGACCAGCGTTCCCGAACTGCCCTCCGACCTCGACGTCGTGATCCACTCGGCGTCGACCGTCTCCTTCGACCCGCCTGTCCACGAGGCGTTCGACACCAACGTCAACGGTGCGGTGAGCCTCTACCAGGCCCTGCTCGCCTCCGGATCGGATCCGCACGTCGTCCACGTGTCGACCTGCTACGTCGGGGGACTCCGTCGCGGTGCGCTCTTCGAGACCAAGCTCGAGCACGACGTCGACTGGCGCACCGAGTGGGCCTTCGCGGCGCAGGCCCGCGAGCGCACCGAACTCGCCTCGCGCGAACCGGAGCGGCTCGAGGGCTTCATGTCCCGTGCCCGCGGCGAGCACGCGAAGGAGGGCCCGATCACGGTGGCCCGCGCCGCCGAGGAGGCGCGGCGCGCATGGGTGCGTTCCCACCTCGTCGACGCCGGCCGGCGGCGCGCCCAGAGCCTGGGCTGGACCGACGTCTACACCCTGACGAAGGCGCTCGCGGAACGTGCCGCGGAGGACCTCTGGGGCGAGGCCGGACACCGCCTTTCCGTGGTCCGGCCCGCGATCATCGAGAGCGCCCTCCGGCATCCCTTCCCCGGCTGGATCGACGGCTTCAAGGTCGCCGATCCGCTGATCTTCGCCTACGGCCGCGGGCAACTGCCGGACTTCCCCGGGCTGCCCGACTCGATCCTCGACGTCATCCCCGTCGACTTCGTCGTCAACGCCATCCTCGCCGCGGCGGCCAACCCGGCCCCCGCGGGCGAGCCGGGGTACTTCCACATCGCCTCGGGCGCGTCGAACCCGCTGCCGTTCCACCGCATGTACGAGAACGTGCACCACTACTACACGCAGCACCCGCTGCCCGAGAACGACGGCTTCGTCGAGGTTCCGACCTGGAAGTTCGCGGGCGAGCGCACGTTCAACCGTCGACTCGCGCTGGCGAAGAAGAAGGCCGACCTCTGGGACGCCGGTCTGCGGCTGCTGCCGAACGACGAGCGCAAGCGCGCTCTCACCGCGCGGAACGCCACGCTGCGCGCCGGCATCGCCACCCTCGAGGAATTCACCGACCTCTACCGCGCGTACGTGCGGACCGAGATCGTCTTCGACGACCGCAACGCCCGCGCGCTGCACCACGCCCTTCCGCCCGAGGTGCGCGAGGACCGCGGCTTCGACGTGGCGCGCATCGACTGGGAGGAGTACCTGCAGAAGGTGCACCTCCCGTCCCTGAGCGAGCTGACCGCGGCCCACCGCCGCCGCAGGACCGCGGCCAACCGGCCGGCGAACAGCCGCCCGAAGCCCGTGCTGCCGCGGCGCACCGACGTGCTCGCGGTCTTCGACCTCGAACGGACCGTCGTCGACTCCAACATCGTCGAGCAGTACCTCTGGGTGCGTACCTCGGGCTTCCGCAAGGGCGCGTGGCCGAAGGAAGCCGCGGACCTGCTCGTCTCGCTACCCGGCTACCTCCGCGCCGAGAGGCGCGACCGCGGCGAGTTCATCCGCGCGCTCCTGCGCCGCTACCGGGGCATGCCCGTCGCCCGTCTCGAGGAGGCCGTGCGGCGCGGCTACGCCGACACGATGCTGCGGCACACCTGCGCCGACGCCGTGGCGCGCATCCGCGAGCACCGTGCCGCCGGGCACCGCACCGTCCTGGTCACCGGCTCCATCGGCCTGCTCGCCGCGCCGCTCGCCGGTCTGTTCGACGAGGTCGTCGGCAGCTCCATGCACGTGAAGGACGGTGTGCTCACCGGCTACCTCGCGAAGCCGCCGCTTGTCGACGAGGCGAGGGCCGCGTGGCTCCGGCGGTACGCCGAGGAGGGCGGTTTCGACCTCGCGGCCTCCTACGGCTACGGGGACAGCCACTGCGACCTGGCGTGGCTGTCGCTGCTGGGCAAGCCCTCGGCGGTCAATCCCGACGCCGGACTGGCACGCGCGTCCCACCAGCGGAAGTGGGACATCCACCGTTGGAAGAGCGGCGGTCCGGGTGTACGCGGCGAGGTCGTCGCCGCGCGGACGACCATGCCGCCGCACACCGTCGAGGAGAGCGACTGATGGCTTTCGACATAGACAAGTACGCGAAGAACTCCACCGGGGTGCAGTGGGCCGACCTGGACTTCGACGCGTTCGAGCGCGACCCGCTGCCCGAGGGGACGCTGCGCACGCTGCGCTACATGTGCGACATCGAGTACCACACGGTCTGCTACATGCGTGATCTGCTGACGACCCCGTCCCACAACGAGCCCGCGGTGGGAACCTTCATGACGATGTGGAACCGCGAGGAGTTCTGGCACGGCGAAGCGCTCGCGGCCGTGCTCGAGCGGCACGGCGTGCGCGTCGACTTCGACGCGCTCAAGGCGACCCGTCTGAAGCTCGGCTGGAGGGACCGCCTGGGGACGGTGAAGCAGACGGCGATGAGCCGCCTCATCGGACATGACTTCGTCGCCGTGCACATGGCATGGGGCGCGGCGAACGAATGGTCGGCCACCGCCGCGTACCACCGGCTCGCCGCCCTGGAGACCCACCCGGTGCTGGTCACGCTGCTGCAGCGGATCGCACAGCAGGAGACGAAGCACGTCGCGTTCTACGCGTCCCAGGCGCGAGAACGGCTCGCGGCGAGCAAGAAGGCCCGGGTGGTGGCCCGCTTCGCGCTGGAGAAGGCATGGGGCCCGGTCGGCTCGGGCGTCATGCCCGAGAGCGAGGTCACGCACGTCATGACGTACCTCTTCGCGGGCTTCGAGGGCCGCAAGCTCATCCGCGACATCGACGCGCACATCGCGAAGCTGCCGGGGCTGGAAGGGCTGCGCATCGTCGAGGACTCCATGGACAGGCGCGGCATCGCCGCCTGAGCCCGTCGCGCGCGGCCGTTCGCTCCACCAACAGGTGACGACCCGGCACAGTGTTCGGCGCCCGGTGGCCCCGGCAGGTGCCGGGAGGTCGACGACGGCCGCCGGTCCGGGTCCCGGGGCCGGGTGGGCCGGGAGGCCCGACCGGCCTGCCGATGCCGCCGCTTCCCGCCCTCAGCGGGTGAGGATCGGGAACGTTCCGATGACGCCGCGCCCGGCGCGCGGCACGCTCGGGGCGTGGAAGGCGTCGTGACCCACCCGGCACGCCGGCCCGCCCGGGGGAACCGCCCTTCCCGGCCACGCTGGTCCCGCGGTCGATGTCGCACGGGTGGACGGCAGCGTGGCGGACATCGCCGTGTGCCGCCGAAGCGCACGGCGGCGGACGTCGGCACGCGGTCCGCCACCGTCGCCGAGGAGGGCGGCGGGCCCGTCGGCTTCCACCCGCTCAACGAGCACGAGGACCGCCTGGGGGACGCTCTGGCGTCCGGGAGAGGCTTCGGGGGCCATCCGGTCCGGCGGGCCGTCGCGTTGGACCCGCGCGGCTCCGGGCCGGCGCGCAGCCACGGGCCGGGCTTCCACCCGCGGACGGGCAGGATGCCGCAAGGAGTTCGAGCACGACGGCGAACGCCTGATCCGGATGGCCGTGAGGTCGCCACGCCGGTGTGCCGCCCTACCGTGCGGTGGGGCGCCTGCGGGGGGGCGCCCCACCGCACACCGCTCGATCAGGCCCGGGCGGCCCGCCGGGCCAGCAGGGCGTCCCTGCGCTCCTCGAACTTGCGGGCCTGGCTGTCCAGCTCGCCCATGAAGAAGCCCAGTTCCTCCTGGGCCTTGAGGCCCTCCGGGCCGAGCCCGGAGGTCTCCAGCACCTTCAGGTGCCGCAGTACGGGCTGGAGCACATCGTCGTGGTGGATGCGGAGGTTGTAGATGCCGCCGATGGCGATGCGCGCCGCGGAGCGCTCGAAACCGGGCATCCCGTGCCCTGGCATGCGGAAGCCGACGACCACGTCACGGATCGCCCGCATCGCCTGGTCCGGAGCCAGTTGCAGCGCCGCCGCCAGCAGGTTGCGGTAGAAGACCATGTGCAGGTTCTCGTCCGTCGCGATGCGCGCCAGCATGCGCTCGCACAGCGGGTCGCCCGACGCGCGGCCCGTGTTGCGGTGCGAGATGCGGGTGGCCAGTTCCTGGAACGCCACATACGCCACCGACTGCAGCATGCTGTGCCCGTTGTCGGACTCGAAGCCCTCCGACATGTGCCGCATACGCAGCCGCTCCAGCTCCACCGGGTCCACGGCACGGGTGGTCAGCAGGTAGTCCCGCATCACGATGGCGTGCCGGCCCTCCTCCGCGGTCCAGCGGTGGACCCAGGTGCCCCAGGCGCCGTCCCGGCCGAAGAGGGTGGCGATCTCGTGGTGGTAGCTCGGGAGGTTGTCCTCCGTGAGCAGGTTGACCACCAGCGATATCCGGCCGATCTCGGTAACCTGCGACTGTTCGGGCGCCCAGGCCTCGCCGCCCATCACCCCGTCGAAGTCACGGCCCTGGCTCCACGGAACGTACTCGTGGGGCATCCATTCCTTGGCCACCGCCAGGTGACGGTTGATCTCGGTCTCGACGGCCTCTTCCAAGGCGTACAGCAGCCTGGTGTCGCTCCATGCTTCCGAACCTGTGCTCTGGGACGGGGCAATGGTCACGCGGGGCTCCTGAGTGGTCGCTGAGAGTGTCTACGGAATCGTAAGTTACGAAACCGTAGGTTAGGGAGCCCTCAAAAGGCAACCCGCCGTCAGGCGTACAACTCCCGCAGGCGGACGGAAAGGCAGGTCACGCACCCCTCGAGCTTCTCGAACTCGCCGATGTCCACCACAACGGGCTCATACCCCAGGTCGCCCAGGAGTGTGACGCTGCGCGGCGCGCTCGCCGCCATCAGCAGTCGGCCGCCGCCGAGCAGCACCACGTGCGCGCCCGCCTCCTCCGGTACCGGCAGGAAACGGGGGTAGACCGACGGGTCGTCAACCAGCGGCGGGTACCCGATGACGGTGCCGTCCGGCAGCGCCGTCACCGCGGACTTCAGATGCAGCACCTTGGTGACGGGCACGGCCACCACGCGCGCCCCGAGCGGCTCGAACGCCGACCGCAACTGCCGTACCCCCTCGGCGTTGGTCCTTCCGCCCCGGCCCACGTAGACGGTGTCGCCCACCTTGAGCACGTCGCCGCCGTCCAGCGTGCCGGGTGCGCGCACCCGGCTGACCGACAGGCCCAGCGCCGTGACCGCCTCCTCGGCCCCGGCCGCCTCCGCGCGCCGGGACGCGGCGCCGGACCGGGCGAGCAGCGCCACGTCGCGGAAGACGACCACCGCGTCCTCGACGAAGACCGCGTCAGGGCAGTCGTCGGCCGCCGGCACCTCCAGCGTCTGCCAGCCGTGGGCGCGCAGCGCCGCCACATACCCGTCCCACTGGCGCGCGGCGAGCCCGGCGTCCACGGGGGAGCGCGCGAGGTGGGTCACCAGCCCCTCGGCGAGGCGCGGGCCTGGGCGGCGCACGAGGGCCTTCCTGCTCGGCATGGGGCGTTCCCTCCTGGTTCGGGGGCGGCCGGCGGCCGTCCCGGATGCTGCCGCCCGGTCGCGGGCGCGGGCCCGGGACGGTGGGGCGATAGCATCGGCAGCCTGATGAGTGCCACTCTTGTCGTCAAGGATCTTGCCGCCGGCCATGGGGACCGCGTCCTGTTCTCCGGCCTCGACCTCGTCGTCGCCCCCGGTGACGTCGTCGGCCTGGTCGGGGCCAACGGTGCCGGGAAGTCGACGCTGCTGCGCATGCTCGCGGGCCTGAGCACGCCCGAGCAGGGGCAGCTGCGGCTCAGCCCGCCCACCGCGACCGTCGGCCACCTCCCGCAGGAGCCCGAACGCCGCCCGGACGAGACCGTGCGGGCCTTCCTCGCCCGGCGTACCGGGGTGGCCGCCGCCCAGGCCGAGCTCGACGCCGCCACACAGGCGCTGGTCGACGGGGCTCCGGGCGCGGACGACGCCTACAACGACGGCCTGGAGCGCTGGCTCGCCCTCGGCGGCGCGGACCTCGACGAGCGGGCCGAGGAGGTCGGCGAGGCGCTCGGCCTCGGCGTCGGCCTCGACACGCCCATGACGGCCCTCTCCGGCGGGCAGGCGGCCCGCGCGGGCCTGGCGTCCCTGCTGCTCAGCCGCTATGACGTCTTCCTCCTGGACGAGCCCACCAACGACCTCGACCTGGACGGACTGGAGCGCCTGGAGACCTTCGTCCGGGGCCTGAAGGCGGCCACCGTCCTGGTCAGCCACGACCGCGAGTTCCTGACCCGCACCGTCAACCGCGTCGTGGAACTCGACCACGCCCAGCAGGAGGTCAACACCTACGGCGGCGGGTACGCCGCCTACCTGGAGGAGCGCGAGACCGCCCGCCGGCACGCCCGCGAGGCGTACGAGGACTTCGCCGACACCAGGGCCGCCCTCGAGTCCCGCGCCCGTATGCAGCGCAACTGGATGGAGCACGGCGTCCGCAACGCCCGCCGCAAGGCGAGCGACAACGACAAGATCGGCCGGAAGCTGCGCACCGAGTCCACCGAGAAGCAGGCCGCCAAGGCCCGGCAGACCCAGCGCATGATCGAACGCCTCGACGTCGTCGAGGAGCCCCGCAAGGAGTGGGAGCTGCGCATGGAGATCGCCGCGGCGCCCCGCGCCGGCGCGGTCGTCGCCACGCTGCGCGGCGCCGAGGTCCGCCGCGGCGCGGAGTTCACCCTCGGGCCGGTCGACCTGCAGATCGACTGGGCCGACCGGGTCGCCATCACCGGGGCCAACGGCTCCGGCAAGTCGACCCTGCTGGCCGCCCTGCTGGGCCGCGTGCCTCTTGACACGGGCGCGTCCCACCTCGGCCCCGGCGTCGTCGTCGGCGAGGTCGACCAGGCTCGCGAGCTCTTCCACGGCGGCGAGTCGCTGCTGGACGCCTTCGGCGCCGAGGTACCCGACACCGCTCCCGCCGATGTGCGCACCCTGCTGGCCAAGTTCGGCCTCAAGGCCGCCCACGTCCTGCGCCCCGCCGCCACCCTCTCCCCGGGCGAGCGCACCCGCGCCGCCCTCGCCCTCCTGCAGGGCCGCGGCGTCAACCTCCTCGTCCTCGACGAGCCCACCAACCACCTCGACCTGCCCGCCATCGAGCAGCTCGAGTCCGCCCTGGCCTCCTACGACGGCACCCTGCTGCTGGTCACCCACGACCGCCGCATGCTGGAGGCCGTCCGGACCACCCGGCGCATCCGGGTCGACTCCGGCCGCGTCACCGAGCACTGACCGCGCGCGGCCGCGTCCCCGACGACCCGCCACGGGAAGACCGGCGCCGTGGCCGGGGTTGAAAGGTCGGCCTGCGGTCCGTCCGCGCCAACAACCGAGGAGATTTCCACGTGAGCATCTACGACATCCCGCTGCGCACCCTCACCGGTGAGCCCACGTCCCTCGCCGACCACCGGGGCAAGGCCCTGCTGATCGTCAACGTGGCGTCCAAGTGCGGTCTGACGCCGCAGTACGAGGGCCTGGAGCGGCTGCAGAAGCGGTATGCCGACCGCGGGTTCACCGTCCTGGGCTTCCCGAGCAACCAGTTCGCCGGCCAGGAGCCGGGCACGGCCGAGGAGATCGCGACCTTCTGCTCCGCGACCTACGGGGTGAGCTTCCCGCTCTACGAGAAGTCCGACGTCAACGGCGACCAGCGGCACCCGCTGTACGCGGCGCTGACCGAGACCGCAGACGCCGAGGGCCAGGCGGGCGACGTCCAGTGGAACTTCGAGAAGTTCCTCGTCGCCGCCGACGGCCGGGTCGCCGGCCGGTTCCGCCCCCGCACCGAGCCCGAGGCCGACGAGATCGTCGCCGCCATCGAGGCGCAGCTCCCCGCCTGAGGCCGCGGGCGGCACCGATCTGCCGCACCGCCGCACCGCCGCGGTGCGGCGGTGCGGGCGGACCGCTCCCGATAGGCTGAGGAAGGGGAGGCGACGGCCGGACACCCCGTCGGCCCGCGTCGTTTCCCGACGCCGACATCGTTTCCGTCCGTGAGGTTGCGCGTGCTGCTCCGTGGGCCCGGCCGCCGGCCCGTCGAACTGCCGTCCTGGCTGGCCCATCCCCTGCTCTGGCAGCCGGCGCCCGTGCCGTGGCCGGCCGTGCTGCGCGGGGCGCTGGCGGCGGGGCCGCTGCTCGCACTGGGGATCGGCTTCGGACGTCTCGAACTGGGGGTGCTGGCCGGGCTCGGGGCGCTGTTCGCGGGCTTCAACGACCTGCCGGGGACCCGTAGGACGGGTGTCGTCGACATCGGTCTGCCCGCGCTGGTCGCGACCTTCGGCGTGCTGGTGGGTGCCGTGACCCAGAACGCCCTGAGCGGTTGGTGGGCGCTGCCGGTGCTGTTCGCGGCGGGCGGGGCCTCGGGCGCGGTCAGCGTGGTCGGTCCGCTCTGCTCGCGGGCCGGGATGCAGGCACTGGCCGCCACCGTGGTCGGGATGGGACTGCTGCTGGCCGGCGGGCCGGTGTACAAGGCCCTGGGCTTCCTCGTGGGGGCAAGCTGGCTGCTCCTGCTCCGTCTCGTCCTGCGCCCGCCGCGTCCTGCCGGCGGCGCGATGGACGGCGAGCGCGCCTCACTGGCCCGCATCTTCGACGCTCTCGCCGATGCCCTCGACGCCGCGGGCGGTCCGGGCGCCGAGGCCGCGCGGCGGCGGCTGAGTGCCGCCCTGGACCGGGGCGACGAGGCCGTCCGGCTGCGGCGGCTGAGCCGGCGTGTGCTGCGCAGGCGTCCGAGCCCCGGGGAGCTGCTGCTCGCGGAACGCTTCGGGGTGGCCACGGAGCTGACCGACGCCGCCGCGGCACTGCTCTGGGAGGCCCGGCCGCTGCCGCCCCGGACCGGGGACGGGCCGCGCCGGCTGGCCGAGGCCGTGCGGACGGGAGCGGCGCCCGGCCCGCTGGCCGCGCCCGAGACGACCACGGCGGCCCGCGCCGCGTTCGACGCCATGCTGCTGCACGCCTCCGCCGTCTTCGCCCGTACGGTGCCCGGCACCGACCGCCCGGAGGACGTGGCGCCGCTGCCCGCACGCGGGTCGGCGCCGATGCTGCGTCGCCGCGTCCTCGGGCCTGCGGGCCGCGAGTACGGGATGAAGGTCGCGGTGTGCGTCACCGCCAGTGCGGCGGTGGCCCTGGCCCTGCGCGCCGACCACTGGTACTGGCTGCCGCTGACGGCCGCGTTCCTGGTGAAGCCCGACATCGGCCCGCTGTTCTCCCGGGTCGTCAACCGCTTCTTCGGCACCGTGCTCGGCGTGCTGGTCTTCGCGGGGCTCGCCGCTGTCCTGAGCGGCGGGCTCTGGTGGACCGCGGTCTGCGCCTGTGCGGCGGGCGCGCTCCTGCCGTTCGCGGCCCGTCACTACGCGCTGCAGACCACCGCCGTCACGATCATGGTGCTGGCGTTCGTCTGGGCCGGCGGCGACACCCAGGCGGCCGCGGCCAGGCTGGCGGACACCGCGATCGCCTGCGCGATCGTCGTGGTCGTGGGCCACCTGCCACGGCTCGCCGGGACCCCCGCCCGGGTCGGCCACCTGCTGGCGGTCGCCCAGAGACGGACGCGGGACTACCTCGACCACGTCCTGACCGTGCCCGCGGGCGAGCGTCCCGAGGAGCGCAGGGTGCTGCGCAGGTCGGCCTACAGAGCCCTGGGCGAGGCCCGTGCCGCCGCCGAGACCCTCGCCGCCGAGCTGTCCCCCCGGCGCGGCGGCAGCGGCGGCGACTGGATCCGCGTGGTGGCCGCCTGCGAGCGGATCGTGGACGCGACCACCGCCTGCGTCGTCCGAATGGAGCAAGGAGCCCCCCGTCCCTCGGCCCGCGAGGGAGCCCAGGTCATCGCCGCACTCACGGCGGTGGCCGACACCCTCGACGGCCGGGCCCCGGCCGCGGGGCCCCCGGAGCTGCCCGCGACCCCGCAGTGCGAGACCATCGCCGACGTCGTCGCCGAGCTGCACTTCATCCGCGGCATCGTGGCCGACCTGCCCGTGCCCGGGCGGGGCAGGGACACGGCACCGTACCCCGTCGCGTCCGCCCCGGCCGGAGACGAGGCAGGAGCGGACAATCGTCGCGATCAAGACGGGTGAGGGGCTATGGTCGGGCCAGTCGGCGACACCGGGAGGTTGACGAGGTGGCCGTGTTCCTGCTCGGGGTGGGGGCCGCTTGCTGTCTGGGGCTCGGCTTCGTACTCCAGCAGCTGGCCGCCCAGCGCGCTCCGCTGTCCGACTTCCTCACCTTCAGGCTGCTGCTGGACCTCATGCGGATGCCGCAGTGGCTGCTCGGCGTCTTCCTGATGATCTGCGGCATGCTGCTCAGCGCCCTCGCGCTCACCAAGGGCGAGGTCTCCCTCGTCGAGCCGCTGACCGCGACCAACCTGCTCTTCGCGATGGCGCTCTCGCGCCGCCTCACCGGCCAGAGACTCGGGTGGCACGGCTGGGCGGGCGTGACCCTGCTGGCGCTCGGCGTGACGGCCTTCATCGTGGCCGGCCGCCCTTCGGGCGGTGGACCGCTCGCCGGGGCGCTGCGCCACTGGCTGGTGGTCGGTGTCGTCGTCGGTCTGGCGCTGCTCCTGGTCGCCTGTGCGCGGCGGCTGCGCCCGCCGCCGGAGGCGACGGTGCTGGCGCTCGCCGCGGGACTGCTCTACGGCCTCCAGGACGCCCTGACCCGGATCTCCGGCCAGATCGCCCAGGCCGGCGGCGTCGGCTCGCTCTTCATGCACTGGCAGCTGTACGCGGTCGTCGTGATCGGGCTGACCGGGCTGATGCTCGTGCAGAGCGCCTTCGAAACGGCCCCCCTGCGCATGTCGCTGCCCGCGCTCACCGCCGCCCAGCCGCTCGCCGGGATCGCCTGCGGCGTCGGCTTCCTCGGCGACCGCGTGCGCGTCACGCCCGGCGCGCTGGCCTTCGAAGCGGCTGGACTCGCCGCGATCGCCGTGGGCGTCGTGCTGCTGGGGCGCCATCCGGCGTTGCCCTGTGCGCACGGTACGTCCAGGAAGGACGCGGCCGGCCCCGGCGGATCGGGGGAGGAACCCGTCAGGGTCGTCCGCTGACCACCGGCCCTGCGCCCCTGGTTGCCGGACGACCGTCGAGATCGGCGCATCCCCACCGTCCGGCGTGCGCGAGAACGGATCACCTCATCGATCGAAGGACCGGCGGCACCGAGACGGCGCGGAACGCCGGCCCGGCGCCCCGCGCGGGTGTCGGGCCCGGCGCCGGCCCGCTCGGATGAAGGGCGTCCTGCCGCTCACGGATTGCCGGCGGGCCCAGGTCCCGGTCCGGCGCCGTGTGGCGGCGGACCGGGACGACCGCGCCTACCGCCCGCGGTCCAGGTGAACCGGGGCTCACGGTCCTCCAGGAACGCGGCCACACCCTCGGCGGTGTCGTCACTGGTCTCCGCCTGGCGGGTCCAGTGCCCGATCCGCTCGGGGGCGAGGCCCGGCGCGACGAACTCCTTGGCCGCCGCCTGCGTCAGCAGCGACCGTGAGGCCAGCACCCCGGCGAACTCCTCGACCCGCTTGTCCAGCTCGTCCTCAGCCAGCACCTCGTCCACCAGTCCGGCCCGCAACGCCTGCTCGTGGCCGATCAGCTCGGCCGAGTACAGCAGGTACTTCGCCGTCGACGGTCCGACCAGGTCCACCAGTCTTCGGGTGGCGGACGCCGGGTAGACGATGCCCAACCGCGCCGGGGTGACCCCGAAACGCGCGCCCTGCGCGGCGAACCGCAGGTCGCATGCGGCTGCGAGCTGGCAGCCGCCGCCCACGCAGGCACCGCGGATCGCGGCCAGCGTCGGCTTGGGGAACGCCGCGAGCGCCTCCTCCGCCTCCACGACCGCGCTCTGCGCCGCGCCGGGACCGTTCGCCGGGTCGCGCAGGCCGGAGATGTCCGCGCCGGAGCAGAAGGTGCCGCCGGCCCCGGTGAGCACCAGGACGCGGACGGCGGGATCCGCCGCGAGGCCTTCGAGCAGGCGGGGCAGCTCCCGCCACATCGCCACGGTCATCGCGTTGCGCTTGGCCGGATTGCTGATCGTCACGGTGGCGGTGGCGGCCACCGTGTGCACCCGCAGGCCGGGGCCGGACGGCTCGGACATGCCCGCATCCCTCATCTCGTCTCGTCGTCCCCGGCCGGCGAGGACCGGGGAGGCCGCGCAGGCCGCCGGACCGGGATCCTACCCCGGTCCGGATCGCGACATATCGGGTATATGGGCGATAGATCCCCACTGGGTCCCGACGAACGTGAAGGAGGCGGCGGCCATGGCCCCGTTCAAGGGACGCAAGAAGCATCCGCAGACCCCGGAGGCCGCGCTCAAGCGCGACTTCGGCTGGGTCGCCGCCCTGGGGGTGGTCCTGGTGGTGGGCGGCCTGCTCGGGCTGTTCTACGTCGGTTTCGCGACCATCACCTCGATGCTGCTCTTCGGCTGGCTGCTGCTGGTCGGCGGTGTCGTGGGCCTGGTCCAGGCGGTGCTGAACCGCAGCAGCACCTTCTTCTGGCTCGCCCTGGTCGTCGCGGCGCTCTACATCGCCGCCGGGGTCGTGGTGGTCCGCAATCCCGAGCAGACGGCGGCCGCCCTCACCATGTTCGCGGCGCTGCTGTTCCTGACCGGCGGGATCTTCCGGCTCTTCGGCGGCATGGTGGTGCGCGGCCCGCACATGGTGTGGACGCTCGTCCAGGGCGCCGTGGGTATCGCGCTGGCGGTCCTCGTCCTGGCCGACTGGCCCGAGAGCAGCCTCTATGTCATCGGCGCCTTCTTCTCGCTCGCGCTGCTCTTCGACGGGCTGGGACTGCTCGGCGCGGGTCTCGGCGGCCGGCGGATCGTCGGGATGGTCAGCGATGTCCGGGACGCCCCGCTGGCGCGACAGTGAACCGGAACTGCCGGATCAGTAGGGTTCACGGGCCTGACACGTCCGATCGTATGAAGTCGTACGCGGTCGAAAGGTGCGGATTTGCGGTCAGCGGCTCGGGGTGGGCCTGTTACCTGCCGACACTCGATCCGTGAGGCGGACCCCGCCGCCGCCGTGCGCGGCCGCGGGGGCCGCGGGATGCATCGCGCGAATGCGAGGGTGAAGACCGCCATGGACGTACGCGGGAGCGTCCCGCCCCCCGACCCGGTGCCCCCGACGGCACCGGCTGTCCCGCGCCCCTACCAGGGGGTGTGGCGCTTCACGGCACCCGCGCTGGACTCCTCGGTGCCGCAGGCCCGGCGCGCGGTGCGGGAGCTGATCGTCGGCCAGGGCGTGCCGGTCGGCGAGGACCTGCTGCACGGCCTGCTGCTGATCGTCTCCGAGTTGGTCACCAACGCGGTGCGGCACGCCGCGCTGCTGTCGCCGGAGATCGCGGTGGAGTTCGCCGTGGGCGTGGACTGGGTACGGGTGGCCGTCGAGGACAACCACCCGTACCGGCCCAAGGCGCTCCAGGTCGACGACGCCGACACCAACGGGCGCGGCCTGCTGCTGGTCAAGACGGTCACCGCGGAGGCGGGCGGGATGTGCGACGTCCAGCAGACCACGACCGGCGGCAAGGTCATCTGGGCCGCGCTGCCGCTGCCGCCCGGCGTGACGTACTGACCGCCGGGCGCCCCGCGGACCCGGCCGGGCTACCAGTCCGCGTCGCCCGTCAGCTCGCGGACCGCGGGCAGTGCGGCGTCGAGCACGGTCGGGAACCAGGCCGAGAACGGCCCTGCGGCCCGGAGCGCGTCGAGCTCGGCGGGAGAGACGAACGCGGTCTCGCCGATCTCCTCCGGATCCGGGTCCAGGGGCGCGGTCACCAGGCCCACGAAGAGGTGGTTGTACTCCTGCTCGACCAGCCCCGACGCCGGATCCGGGTGGTTGTAGCGGACCGTACCGGCCTCCCGCATCAGTGCGGGCGCCACACCGAGTTCCTCGCCGGTGCGGCGTGCGGCGGCCACGAAGGGCGGTTCGTCGGGGTAGGGATGGCCGCAGCAGGTGTTCGACCACACGCCGGGGGAGTGGTACTTCCCCGCCGCCCGGCGCTGCAGCAGCAGCCTGCCCGCGCCGTCGAAGAGGAAGACCGAGAACGCCCGATGGAGCCGCCCCGGCGGCAGGTGGGCCGACAGCTTCTCCGCGGTGCCGATCGTCGCACCGGCCTCGTCGACCAGCTCGAGGAGGATCGGTGCCGGGGCACCGTTGGAGGAGGGTTCCGCGGCGGGGGTGCGGGGCCGGCCGGCGGCGGGGCTCGTGGGCATGGCCATCCTTTGCTTCGACGACAAGTCCTCAGTCTGCCTCACGCGGGCACGCGCGCGGTGGTCGCAGCGCGTTCCCGCGTCATGACACCGCGTCGCGCGGCAGGGTGTTCTTCAGTGGCACAGCCGCGCCTCGTGCTCCTCGTGCCCCACGGGCTCGAGCTGGAAGGTGCAGTGCTCCACGTCGAAGTGGGTGCCCAGACAGCCCTGCAGGTCGTGCAGCATCTTCTCGTGCCCGACCGCGTCCAGGACGTCCCTGCTCACCACGACGTGGGCGGAGAGGACCGGCATCCCCGAGGTGATCGTCCACACGTGCAGGTCGTGCAGCCCCGCCACCCCGGGCCGTGCCAGGATGTGGGCGCGCACGCGGGCCATGTCCACGTCCCTGGGCGCCGCCTCCAGCAGCACGTCGATCGCCTCGCGCAGCAGCTTCCACGTCCGCGGGACGATCATCGCACCGATCAGGATCGACGCCACCGGGTCCGCCTGCTGCCATCCGGTCGCCAGGATCACGAGGGCCGCCACGACCACGGCCAGCGAGCCCAGCGCGTCCGCCATGACCTCCAGGAACGCACCCCGTACGTTCAGGCTCTCGCGCTGGCCGCGCATCAGCAGCAGCAGGGACACCGAGTTCGCCACCAGGCCGACCGCACCGAAGACGACGGTCGGCCAGCCCTCGACCGGCGTGGGTGCCACCAGCCGGCGGACCGCCTCGTAGAAGATCAGGACACCCACGCCGAACAGCAGCACCGCGTTGGCCATCGCCGAGAGGATCTCGGCCCGCGCCAGCCCGAAGGTGCGGCGTTCGCTCGGCGGGCGGTTGGCGAAGTGGATGGCGACCAGCGCCATCGCCAGGCCCGCCGCGTCGGTGGCCATGTGCCCGGCGTCGGCGAGCAGGGCGAGCGATCCGGTGAGCGCACTGCCCACGACCTCCGCCACGAGGATGAACACGGTGATGCCGAGCGCCATGCGCAGCCGGCCGCGGTAGGCGGCGGCCGCCGTGCCCACCGGTACGGACCCCGCTCCGTGCGGGTGGCCGTGGCCGTGCGCGTGTCCTGCGCCCATAGCGCGCCGCTCCCGTCCGTCG
This sequence comes from Streptomyces sp. ME19-03-3, assembly GCA_033793685.1. Classification (GTDB taxonomy): domain Bacteria; phylum Actinomycetota; class Actinomycetes; order Streptomycetales; family Streptomycetaceae; genus Actinacidiphila. The sequence continues at coordinate 61,336 of JARAXD010000031.1, forward strand.
CCCGCCGCACCACGGCGTGCCCGCGCGCGGCGACCGGCGAGCCCAGTGAACAACGGGCACCGTCGGCGGGCAACTCGCGGACGTGCCTTCTGCCGGCCTTTGACCTGCGGCGATGGGCGGCGACACGGGTGCCGGGACAGTGGTCGCCGCCCCTCCCGACCACCGGGGACGACCGCAGGACGGACGGGGTGAGCGGGCGATCGGGGGCCGGGACACGGGACCGGGTGATCCCCACCGCTTGTCACGCGTCCCGTGGAGGACGCCTCTCGCACCTCCCGGAGCCGGCCCGCCGAGCGAGCGCGGGCGGCGCCCCGGGGACGGTGGGCTGGGTACACCCGTGTCAGGCGCCCCGGGGACGGTGCGCTGGGTACACCCGTGTCAGGCGCCCCGGGCCTCCGGGTGCCGCAGGCACCAGCCCTCCCAGGCGGACTCGACCGTCTCGCGGACGCCGCGGGTCGCCGTCCAGCCCAGTTCCCGGCGGATCAGCTCCGCGGAGGCGACCACGCTCGCCGGGTCGCCCGCGCGTCGCGGCAGGATCACCGGCTCGACGTCCTTGCGGCCGACGACCTCGAGGATGACGTCGACCATCTCCCGGACCGAGACGCCCTCGCCGCGTCCGATGTTCACCGTCAGGTCCGCGCCGCCGTCCCGCTCGCCGACCCAGCGGGCGGCCGCGAGATGCGCGTCGGCGAGGTCCTCGACATGGATGTAGTCGCGCACACACGTGCCGTCGGGGGTGGCGTAGTCGTCTCCGAAGATCTGCGGGGCCTCGCCCCGGGTCAGCCGGTCGAAGACCATCGGGACGATGTTGGACACCCCGCTGTCGGCGAGCGCGGGCTCGGCCGCCCCCGCGACGTTGAAGTAGCGCAGACAGGCGGTGGCGATCCCGTGCGCCCGTCCGGCCGCTCTGACCAGCCACTCGCCGGCCAGCTTGGTCTCGCCGTAGGGGCTCAGCGGCAGGCACGGCGTTGACTCTGTCACCAGCGGCACGTCGGGCATGCCGTACACGGCGGCGGAGGAGGAGAAGACGAAGCGGCCGATGCGGGCGTCCGCCACCGCCTCCAGCAGCGTGCCGAGGCCGCCGAGGTTCGTCCGGTAGTAGCGCAGCGGCTGCTCCACCGACTCGCCCACCTGCTTCAGGGCGGCCAGGTGCACCACACCCGTGACACCGTGCCCGGCGATCACGCGGTCCAGCGCCGCGCGGTCCAGGACGGAGCCGGTCACCACCGGTACGTGCCCGGGGACCCTGGCCGGGACACCGGACGAGCCGTCGTCGAGCACGACCACGCTCTCGCCCGCGCGGCTCATGGCCCGCACGACGTGAGATCCGATGAAGCCCGACCCGCCGGTGATCAACCAAGTCATGGCGACACCCTAGTTGCTCCCCGCGGGAGCGGGCAGCGCCGGGCGGCATCCCGGCCGCGGGGGCGGCGGCCGGGATGCCGCCCGGCGGGACACCCCAGCCGGTTCCGCGCTCCGGACCGCGCAGGACCCGTCAGGACCCCGCCGGGACGGCGACGAGCCGACCGGGCCGCGACGAGGCCCGGAAAACGCCCCCAGGCCGCTCCGCGCCCGTCCGTGTCGGTGTGCAGGCAACCGGCCCGCGTGCCTCCGGCATGGCGTCCCCGCCGCGGCGCGGTTCGGTTGCGCAGTCGCCGGCTCGCCCAGTCGCCGGGTCGCCGGATCGTCACGTCCCGGGTTGTGGAAGGGCGGGCAGCCGGGCGCGGGGCGGACGCACGGTTCCGGCGCGCGTCCGACGGTGTCCCCGCCACACCGCGATCGCGCTCTCCACGGCTTTCGTCCCTCCGAACGGTCGAGGGGACGCCCTGGGCCGGACGGCTGTAGGTGGTCCCCTCGCCCGGGCAGCCGAAAGGCCGTTCCGGTGGCCGCGAACCGCCAGGATCCGACTGGGACCCGGGCGGGCACTCTCCGTGCCGGCGGTAGCGCACAACGTATCCATCGGCTGTCCGGATTCACACGACCCACCACGATGATCATGCGCAGCGGTTCACCACACAGGAAACGACCGGTGAACGGAGTCCTCCAGGAGTCCGATAGCCTCTGCCGACACGGCCCAGGCACGGCGTTCGCGCCTGTGGCGGGTGGCGCCTGGGAAGGCGCCGAGCACTTGTCCACACCAGGGAGTTGAGTCCTTCTGTCGACCGCCATCCTCACTGGTCCGCCGGTCGCGATGTCGCCGATCGAGGGATACCTGCGGAACCTCGGATTCGAGGTCGTGACCGTGGAGGACGCTTCCTCACTCGCCGCACGCCTGGACGCCGTCCCGGTGGCCGAGCGCGTCGCCGTGGTCGACCCGCGCTTCGTCGGCCACCTGCACGCGCTACGCCTTGGTCTGATCGACCCCCGCTTCGATGCCTCCGCGGTGGCCGGAGCGGTCTCCGTACGCCCGGCCGCCCGACCCGCACTGGTGCAGGCCCTCGCGCAGACCGGCGAGGCAGGCGAGGGGGACACCCTCGCGGACCGGCTCGCCGCGCGCATGGAGGCGGGCGGCGTCCCCGTGCACCGTCCTGACCTGGGGGTCCTGGTGGCGACCGTGCCTGCCGACGCCGCGGACCGGGCGAGCGCAGGGGCGGCCGTCGCCGCCGTCGACGACGAGGCGGTGCGGCTGCGCAGCGCCGTGAAGTCCCGTGACGGCTTTTTCACCACGTTCTTCATCAGCCCCTACTCCCGCTACATCGCGCGCTGGTGCGCCCGCCGCGGACTCACCCCGAACCAGGTCACCACCGCCTCGTTGCTGGTGGCCCTGGTTGCGGCCGGGTGCGCGGCCACGGGGACCCGGCTGGGTTTCGTGGCCGCGGGCGTACTGCTGCTGGCCTCCTTCGTCCTGGACTGCACCGACGGCCAGCTGGCCCGCTACTCGCTGCGGTACTCCACGCTCGGCGCCTGGCTGGACGCCACCTTCGACCGCGCCAAGGAGTACGCCTACTACGCAGGCCTCGCGCTCGGCGCCGCCCGCGGTGGCGACGACGTCTGGGCGCTGGCGCTCGGGGCGATAGTGCTGCAGACCTGCCGCCACGTCGTGGACTTCGCCTTCGCCGAGACCACCGGGGACGCGGCCACCGGCGCGGGCGCGGCGGCGCTGTCCCGGAAGCTGGACAGCGTCGGCTGGACGGTGTGGCTGCGCCGCGTGATCGTGCTACCCATCGGTGAACGCTGGGCGCTGATCGCGGTGTTGACGGCGGTGACCACGCCGCGCGTCACGTTCACCGTGCTGCTCGTCGCCTCGGGGCTGGCCGCCTGCTACACGGCGGCGGGCCGCGTGCTGCGCTCGGTGCGCGGTGCGACGCCTGCCGGCGACGGCGAGGCCCACGTGCTGGCGGACCTGGCCGACACCGGCCCGCTCGGCGAGGGCCTCGCGCGCCTTTTCCGCGGCCGCGGCGTCCCGGTGGCCGCGGTGGTGGCCGCGGTGGTGGGCGCGGCAGTGATGATCACCACGTCGATCCTCGCCCCGGCGGGCAGCTGGTGGCCGCTCGCCGCCGCCTGCTGCTACGCCGTGACCTCGGCCCTGGCCGTAGCCAGGCCGCTCAAGGGAGCCCTCGACTGGCTCGTGCCACCGGTGTTCCGGGCGGCCGAGTACGTGACGATCCTGGTTCTCGCGGCGGTCTCCGGGGAAAACGGGGCGTTGCCGGCGGCTTTCGGACTGGTGGCCGCGGTCGCCTACCATCACTACGACACGGTGTACCGCATCCGCGGCGGGACCGGGGCGCCCCCGCGGGCCCTGGTGTGCGCGACGGGCGGTCACGAAGGCCGGGTACTGCTGGTCACCGCGGCGGCCGCGGCCCTGGCGCACAACACAGGTTTCACGGTCGCGCTGACGGTCCTCGCCGTCGCGCTGGCGGTGGTGGTGCTCACGGAGAGCATCGGCTTCTGGGTGTCATCACAGGCACCCGCTGCTCACGACGAAACTGGAGGACCTGCATGATCGGGCTCGTGCTGGCGGCCGGCGCCGGACGGCGACTGCGCCCCTACACCGACACCTTGCCGAAGGCCTTGGTGCCGGTGGACCCGGCAGGTGAGGGATCCACAACCGTGCTGGACCTCACATTGGGCAACTTCGCCGAGGTCGGCCTGACCGAGGCCGCCATCGTCGTCGGCTACCGCAAGGAGGCCGTGTACGAGCGGCAGGCCGCTCTGGAGGCGAAGTACGGAGTGAAGCTCCACCTCGTCGAGAACGACAAGGCCGAGGAGTGGAACAACGCCTACTCGCTGTGGTGCGCTCGCGACGTCATCAAGGATGGCGTCATCCTGGCCAACGGCGACACGGTTCACCCGGTCTCCGTCGAGAAGACCCTGCTCGCCGCCCGCGGCGACGGGCAGCGCATCATCCTCGCCCTCGACACGGTCAAGCAGCTCGCCGACGAGGAGATGAAGGTCATCACCGCCGACGGCAAGGGCGTCCAGCGGATCACCAAGCTGATGGATCCGGCGTCCGCCACCGGCGAGTACATCGGCGTGACGCTCATCGAGAGCGAGGCCGCCGCGGACCTGGCCGACGCCTTGAAGGCCACGTTCGAGCGCGACCCGCAGCTGTACTACGAGGACGGCTACCAGGAGCTGGTCAACCGCGGCTTCCAGATCGACGTCGCTCCCATCGGCGACGTGTCCTGGGTCGAGATCGACAACCACGACGACCTGAACCGTGCCCGGGAGATCGCGTGCCGGTACTGACGAGGCTCATCCCCTCGCCGGTCGTCGTCGACATTCGTGCCGGGGCCCTGGACGACCTGGCGAGCGTGCTGGCCGACCAGCGCATCTCCAGCTCCGGCCGGCTCGCGATCGCGATAAGCAGCGGCTCCGGCACCGTGCTGCGCCAGCGGCTCGAACCGGCGCTGCCCGGTGCCGACTGGTACGAGGTGGCCGGGGGGTCCATCGACGGCGCCGTGAAGCTGGCCGACGCCATGCGCGGCAGCCGCTACGACGCGGTGGTCGGGCTCGGCGGCGGGAAGATCATCGACGCGGCCAAGTACGCCGCCGCACGCGTCGGTCTGCCGCTGGTGGCGGTGGCGACCAACCTGGCGCACGACGGGCTGTGCTCGCCGGTGTCCACCCTGGACAACGACAACGGCCGCGGCTCCTACGGCGTGCCGAGCCCCATCGCGATGGTCATCGACCTGGACGTGATCCGCGAGGCACCCGTGCGGTACGTGCGTTCCGGGATCGGGGACGCGATCTCGAACATCTCGTGCATCGCGGACTGGGAGCTGTCGCATCGCGAGACCGGCGAGCCGATCGACGGGCTGGCCGCCGCCATGGCGCGCACGGCCGGCGAGTCGGTGCTGCGGCACCCCGGTGGCACGGGCGAGGACGAGTTCCTGACCGTACTGTCCGAGGCGCTCGTGCTCACCGGCATCGCGATGTCGATCAGCGGCGACAGCCGCCCCGCCTCCGGGGCGTGCCACGAGATCAGCCACGCCATCGATCTGCTGTACCCCAAGCGGGCCGCCGCCCACGGAGAGCAGGTCGGCATCGGTGCCGCCTTCGCGATGTTCCTGCGCGGCGCCGAGGAGGAGGCCGGGCTCTTCGCCGAGGTGCTGCACCGCCACGGGCTACCCACCACTCCGAGTGAAATCGGTTTTACCGAGGCCGAGTTCGTCAAGGCCGTCGAATACGCTCCGCAGACCCGCCCCGGGCGCTACACGATCCTGGAGCACCTGGAGCTGTCCACCGACCAGATCAGGGACGCATACGCCGACTATGCCAAAACCATCGGTAGCTGAGCTTCGGCCGGTCGTTCACCCCGCAGGGCTGAAGGACCGGCGCAGTGGTGAGCACTGGGCGGGACGCATCTACATGCGTGAGATCTCACTGCGCTGGACGAGGCATCTCGTCAGCAGCCGTGTGACGCCCAATCAGCTCACATACCTCATGATCGTCGCCGGCATAGCGGCCGGCGCGGCACTTCTCGTGCCCGGCCTGGCCGGCGCCGTGGCCGGTGCGCTGCTCATCCAGCTGTACCTGCTGCTGGACTGCGTGGACGGCGAGGTCGCCCGCTGGCGCAAGCAGACCTCGATCACCGGCGTCTACCTCGACCGGGTGGGGCACTACCTGTCGGAGGCGGCGCTGCTGGTCGGCTTCGGGCTGCGGGCGGCCGACCTCTTCCACCGCGACGGTGCCGGCACCCAGTGGGGCTGGGCCTTCCTCGGGACGCTGGCCGCACTCGGGGCCATCCTGATCAAGGCGGAGACGGACCTGGTCGACGTGGCCCGCGCCCGCAGCGGCCTCCCGGCCGTCCAGGACGAGGCCTCCGTACCCCGCTCCTCAGGGCTGGCGCTGGCCCGCAAGGCCGCCGCCGCACTGAAGTTCCACCGGCTGGTGGGCGGCGTGGAGGCATCACTGCTGATCCTCGCGGCCGGCATCGCGGACTCCTTCCACGGGGACCTGCTGTTCACCCGCATCGCCGTCTGCGCCCTGGCCGCCATCGCCGTGCTGCAGACGCTGCTGCACCTGGTGTCGATCCTCGCGTCGAGCAGGCTGAGGTGAGCGCCGTGGGGACGTCGGCGGCAACGATCCGCCTCGGCGCGGTGATCATCACCATGGGCAACCGCCCCCAGGAGCTGCGCGACCTGCTGGACTCGGTCGCCAGGCAGCGGGGGCCCGCGATCGAGATCGCCGTCGTCGGCAACGGCTCACCGCTGCCCGACCTGCCCGCCGGCGTGCGCACCGTGGAGCTGCCCGAGAACCTGGGCATCCCCGGCGGTCGCAACGTCGGCATCGAGGCCTTCGGCCCGGGTGGCAGCGAGGTCGACGTCCTGCTCTTCCTGGACGACGACGGGCTGCTGCCGAACGAGGACACCGCGGAGTTGATCCGCGAGGCCTTCGGCGCGGACCCGCGGCTCGGCATCGTGAGCTTCCGGATCGCGGACCCGGAGTCCGGGACCACCCAGCGCCGTCACGTCCCCCGGCTGCGGGCCTCGGACCCGCTGCGCTCCTCGCGCGTCACGACCTTCCTCGGCGGCGCGAACGCGGTGCGTACGGCGGTGTTCCAGGAGGTCGGCGGTCTGCCGGACGAGTTCTTCTACGCCCACGAGGAGACCGACCTCGCATGGCGGGCCCTCGACGCCGGCTGGATGATCGACTACCGCGCGGACATGGTGCTGTTCCACCCGCTGACCGCGCCGAGCCGGCATGCGGTCTACCACCGCATGGTGGCCCGCAACCGTGTGTGGCTGGCCCGCCGCAACCTGCCCTGGCTCCTGGTCCCGGTCTACCTGGGCGTGTGGATGCTGCTGACCTTGCTGCGCAGGCCCTCGGCCGCCGCGCTGAAGTCGTGGTTCGCCGGGTTCGGGGAAGGCTGGACGAAGCCGAGCGGCCCGCGCCGGCCCATGCGGTGGCGGACGGTGTGGCGCCTCACCCGACTGGGCCGGCCCCCGATCATCTGACAAGCTCGGACGAGAGTGACCCCGCGCGTCACGGGCCCGGCCCGTGACGCGCCAAGAGGACGAAAGTGTCAACTGTGAGTGAGACAACGCACGGCGGTGCGGTCTCCGTGGGATCGGTGCCCACGGGGAGCGGCGGCCTCACGCCGTCCCAGCTGGCGGCCACGTACGGCCTGTCGGTCAGCGGCGCCCGGCCGGGCCTCGGCGCCTATGTGCGGCAGTTGTGGGGACGCCGGCACTTCATCTCGGCGTTCGCCCGGGCCCGCGCGTCGGCGCAGTACACGCAGGCCCGGCTGGGCCAGTTGTGGCAGGTGCTGACCCCGCTGCTCAACGCGGCCGTGTACTACTTCATCTTCGGCCTGCTGCTGGGGACCGACCGGGGTGTCGACAATTTCATCGCCTTCCTGGTCACCGGCGTCTTCATCTTCACCTTCACCCAGTCCTCGGTCCTTGCGGGGGTGCGCGCGGTCTCGGGCAACCTCGGCCTGATCCGCGCGCTGCACTTCCCGCGCGCGAGCCTGCCGATCGCCTTCACGCTGGTCCAGCTGCAGCAGCTGCTGATGTCCATGTTCGTGCTGCTGGCGATCGTGCTGATGACCGGCGAGGTGCCGGGACTGTCCTGGCTGCTCGTCGTGCCGGCGCTGGTCCTGCAGTGCGTGTTCAACGCGGGCCTGGCGCTGGTGATGGCCCGGCTCGGCAGCAAGATGACCGACCTGGCGCAGCTGATGCCGTTCATCCTGCGCACCTGGATGTACGCATCCGGTGTCATGTACAGCATCAGCCACTTCGCCGCCGCCGCTCCGGCCGCGGTCAAGGTCGCCCTGGACGTCAACCCGGCGGCGGTCTACATCGACCTGATGCGCTTCGCGCTGATCCGCAGTTTCACCTCCGCGCAGTTGCCCCCGCACGTCTGGGTGCTGGCGCTGGGCTGGGCCGTGGTCATGGGCGTCGGGGGCTTCGTGTACTTCTGGAAGGCCGAGGAGAGCTACGGCCGTGGCTGAGCACAACGACACCGCCCCGGGCGGCGAGCGCATCCCCACCGTGATCGTGGACGACCTGCACATCGTGTACCGGGTGCACGGCGCCGGCGGCGGCCGGGGCAGCGCGGTGAACGCGCTGTCGCGGCTGGTCCGCCGCGAGGCCAATCCGAACGTGCGTAAGGTGCACGCGGTGCGCGGGGTGAGTTTCACCGCGTACCGGGGTGAGTCGATCGGTTTGATCGGT
>JARAXD010000032.1:0-67069 GCA_033793685.1 Streptomyces sp. ME19-03-3
CAGCACCGCCCGAGCAACAGAACCCGCAGGAACACCCGTACCCATACACCCCAGCATCCCCCCACACCCCCCGACCGGCGAATCAAACACCGCACCACCGGGCGCACGCCGCACCTGCCACTGGGCACGCGGCGCAGGCCTCGACACTGCCGGCGGCGGCAGTCCACCGGGACATCCGGACCGCCGGCGCTGGACTCCGGCACCCGGCCGCGCGGCGGGCCGGCGACGCGTGCGCCCGGGCAGCCGGCGTCCACCACCGACGTGACCACCCCACCCGGCCCAGAGATCGCCCCGGCGGCCGGCGGCCCGGCCCGGCTACTCAGCGCGGTGGTTCGATCACGCAGGCGTGGCCGCCACCGCACGGACCCCGCAGTACGCCGGCTGTTGACGATGCGCCACAAAGACGCCGCGCATGGGCAGTCGGCGGGAGCGCGCGGGAGCCGAACGTACGAAGCGGGCCCGGGGCCGTTTCATCGGGGGCCACTCCGGGGCCCCGGGCCGCTGCTCCCATCAGACACCCGCCGAGACATTCCTGCGAGTCGGACTGACCCACCCGGGCTCAAGTGACCGCGGCGCCAAACATCCTGACGAGTCGTCCGCACTGCGTCCGGGAGCCGGCCCGTCGCCTGACTGCCGCACGCCACGGGGAGGCACCCCATACGATCGGCGCCGGCCGGGAAGGGGGGACCTGGCCGGCGCCGAACCGGAGCGGGGCCGTTCTCCCGCCAGGGCGGTACCCCGGGGCCAGCCGCTCCGCGGTCCCCGAGGAGTCCCTGGTCAGGCCTCCCGCGAGCAGTGCAACCGTGAAGCGGACCCTGTCATTCCCCATCCGGACGACGGGCCCCGTGCCGCTGCTCCCAGTCGTCGGCGAGCAGGCCGAACAGCAGGTCGTCGGTCCACTCGCCCTTGATCCAGGTGTGGGCCGCACGGCGGCCCTCCCGCCGGAACCCCACACGTTCCAGCAACCGCGCCGAGGCGGTGTTGCGGGCGTCGCACTCGGCGGAGACCCGGCGCAGTCCGTGCTCGGTGAAGAGCAGATCCAGCAGCGCGGTGACGGCCTCGGTGGCGTAGCCGCGGCCCTGGTGCGCACGGGCCAGGGTGAAGCCGAGGTCGGCCTGCATGCGGTTCTCGTCCAGGCGTACCCCGACGTCGCCGATCAGCTGGCCGGTGGCGGCGAACTCCACCGCGTACTGGAACCAGCCGGGCTCCGTCGGATCCCCCGCGGCGAACCGTGCGACGAGGCCCGCGGCTGCCTCCGGGGACACCGGTTCGCGCCACGTCTGGTAGCGGGCGACAGCGGGATCGGAGCGGTAGGCGGCCAGGGCCGGCGCGTCATCGGGGAGGAAGCGGCGCAGACGCAGCCGGGCGGTCTCCGGGAACATGTCCGTGATGCTCTCATGCGGGTACGCGCTCCCGGGCGGCCGCCCATACCCGGCCCATGGCGCCCTACGGCCGCACCGCGCCCGGGCCGGGCGCCTCCTCCACGCCACGGCCCCGGGCCCGGGCATCCACCGGCCCTTCCTCGACGTCACGCACGACGGGTCGGTCCGCACCGCCGCCTGCACCGTCACGGCCGGTCCGGGGGACGGACAGTTCCGGGCTGACGCCGGCGGCACGCACGGGCATCGAGGGCGGGCACTGCTTGCGCTCAGCGTCCTCAGGTGGAGCGGCGCCCCAGACGACGGGCACCGAGGAAGGCTCCCGCGCCCGCGACCAGCACGCCTCCGGCGATGCCCGCGAGAACGCCGGCGTCGGTCCGGGGCTCCGCGGATCCGGTGTCCGCCAGCGCCGGGCGGCCGGTCCCGGCGGCGGTGGCCGCCTGGAGGATCAGGTCGGCGACGGCGTCGGGGCGCGCGATCAGCGACACGTGGCAGGTGTCGAGCTCCACGGTGTGCGCGTGGGCGCGCTTGGCCTGGAAGCGCTCCTGCTCCGGGTTGATGGTCATGTCCTGGCGGCCGACGAGGGCCCAGGACGGGATGGTCTTCCAGGCCGCGACCTTGGCCTTCTCCGAGAACGCGGTGGTGGTCGCGGGCCGCTGGGTGACCGCCAGCAGGTTCGCCCGGCTCGCCGACAGGCAGGCCGCGAACACCGGGTGCACCTTGTCGCGCTTGAGGTAGAGGTCGGTACCGCTGACGTCACCGCCCGTGGTGAACGGCATGGACTTGGTGGCCGTGGCGAGGGCGCTGGGGAACCGCTCGGACAGCGACATACCGCTCTCACCGACGTCGGGCATCAGTGCCGAGACGTACACCAGCGACTTCACGTTCGGGTTGCCGGCCGCTGCCGAGCTGATCACCGCGCCGCCGTAGGAGTGCCCGGCCAGGACGATCGGTCCCTTGACGCTCTTCAGCACGGAGGCGATGTACGCGGAGTCGCTGTACAGCCCGCGCAGCGGGTTGGCGGGGGCGAAGACGGGGTAGCCGCGGGCCTCCAGCCGTTCGATCACCCCGTCCCAGCTCGAGGCGTCGGCGAACGCCCCATGGATCAGGACCACCGTCGGCTTCGTTCCGGTGGTGTCGCCGTTCGCCACGGCGGGGGCCGCTGCCGACGCGCACACGGCCAGGGCGCAGCCGGCCGCGGCGATGTGGGCGCGACGTATGCGACGCCGGGAACGGGACTCCAGATGTGCCGTCATGCCGTATCTCGCTTTCCTCGAGGCTCAGGGCGGGGCCCTCGGCACCTGAGTGTTCACGGCTACACGGCGGCAGGCCCGGCGGCGTGTGCCGACCGGGTCACGCGTGTGGGCCGTCGCGGTGAGACCCCGCCCTCGCAGGTGTGACCCGCGCGAAGGGGGACGAGGAGGGCATGCGGTGGCCCTGACGCGCGAGTCCCGGTGCGCGCTGAGACACAGGACGCGGGCGAGGGTCTCGGGGCGGCCCCGCGCGTGGTCGGCGACGAGGCTCGCGGCGAACGGCACGAGGATCTGCGCCCGCACAGTCGTGGGCACGGCGGGCGGGCGGCGCGTGCGGTCGCACCCGCGACGAAGCGGCCCCGTCCGGCGCGCGGGCGCATGCCCTTCCTGCTGCCGCTGGGCGACCGGCCGGCACGGAGGTGGCACCGCTCACCAGGGACGCGATGAGCAGTACGGGGAGCACCGTGGCGGCGGGCTCGGCCACGCGGCGTTCCGGGGGCGGGCGGCCCTGGAACGGCTGGCCGGAGCGCTCGGGGACTGCGGCGCACGGGCTGCGGCGATCCCCGCCACGGCCGAAGCGGCGGACGCCTGCGCGCAGGTCGCGGGCCTGCCTTCCGTCACGTCCGGCGTCCGGCCGACTCGAATGTGAGGGCGCCGCGGGTCAGATGCGCCAGGAGCGGATGCGGTCGGCGGTGTCGTATCCGTCGGCGCGGCCGGTGTCGATGTCGCGTGCGAGGTCGATCAGGGCGCCGTAGGGCGGGTTGATGCCTTCACCCGCGGCGTCCATGTAGGCCGTGGCGACCGCGGCGCCGTACAGGGCGTTGCGGGCGGGCAGTGGGCGCAGTCGGATGATCGCGTGCATGAGGGCGGCGGCGCGCCAGGCGTTGTCGACGGTGGCGCCGATCTGCGGCGTGTTGACGCGGTGGCGTGCGACGGCGGCCACGAGGCCTGAGAAGTCGTGGACCGATGGCCGCTTGGGCAGGACGTCGGCTTGGCGCTCCAGGAGCCAGCGGATGTCGATGCGCAGGTCCACTCAGGCCACCCGGGCGGCGTCCGGGCGGGCAGGCGCGTCGTCGGGGAAGGCCGCGTCGAAGGCGTCGGCCTGGTCGGCGACGAAGTCCCGGAACGCTTCCGCGGCGCTTGCCAGACGGGGGTCGCGGACCGCGTTGCGTGCTGCCTCGGTGATGAGGGCGGTGACCGTCGTGCCCTCGGCCTCGGCGCGCTGCTGCAGCGAAGCGTGGAGCTCGTCGGGAACCCGGATCGTGACTGCCTTCGACATGCCCTGAGCGTACAGCACGGTGTACAGCATGGGTGCGGAACGGGGCGTACGCGCTGGTCGACGGCGATGCCGGCACAGTTCCCGGCTTCCTCGAAAGCGCGGGGGCCCCGACTCTGGCGCCCCTCGGGGGGGCGGAAGTCGACTCCTGCTGCCCCCGTCCGGCCGGGCGGTCGCCCCGTCCCGGAACGGCTCCGGGTCAGGCCTGGTCGGGGCACCGGTGCGGATGCGCCGGGTACACGCCCATGATCCGCACCTCGGAGGAGAAGAAGCGCAGTTCCTCCAGCGCCAGGGCCACACTGGGCTCCTCGGGGTGGCCCTCGATCTCGATGTAGAAGCGGCTGGCCTTGAGGCCCGCGCCCACCTGGTAGCTCTCGATCTTGGTGAGGTTGACCGCGTTGCTGGAGAAACCGCCGAGCGCCTTGTAGAGCGCGCTCGGGATGTTGCGCACGGAGAAGAACAGGCTGGTCATCATCGGCGCGTCCGAGACCGGCGGGAACTCGGCTTCACGGGTGAGGACGACAAAACGGGTGGTGTTGTCCGAGCTGTCCTCGACGCCGCCGCGCAGCACCTGCAGCCCGTACAGGTCGGCGGCTCCGGGCGGGGCGAGGGCCGCGTGCCGCGGATCGCCGAGCTCCGCGACCTCGCGGGCGGCCCCCGCGGTGTCGTCGCTGACCAGCGTCTGCCAACCGCCCTCGCGGATGATCTTCCGGCACTGCCCCAGGGCGTGCACATGGCTGCGGACGAAAGCGACGTCCGCCGGCGTGGCGCCGGGGACACCCATCAGGTCGAAGCGGATCGGCAGGAAGTACTCCGCGATGATCGTGAGATCCGCTTCCGGCAGCAGGTGGTGGACGTCGGCGACACGGCCGGCCGCCGAGTTGTCCACGGGGATCACGGCCAGGTCGGCGGTCCCGAGGGCAACCGCCTCCAGCGCCTGTTCGAAGGTGGTGCAGGGCAGCTGCCCGCCCTCCGGGTACAGGGCGTGGGCGGCAGCGGCCGAATTCGATCCGGGCTCTCCCTGGTAGGCGATGGTCACCATGTGCGCGTCGGTATCTCCGGATCGATGGGCGGTGCGTGCGGCGAAGCCGTCCTTCGCATGCTACTGCGCCGCGCGCCCGGACCTCGTACCCGTCCGCGGACCGGACGGGTGCGGCGGGTGGTGTCGTGCGGGATGCCCCGGCGGGCGGTGAAGCCGGGCGACGCGGCCGCCACCGCGGCCTCGGGCAATTGGCGGGTCCGGTCCCGGACGGAATCCTCGCGGGATCGATTAACGTTACATGCACTACATGTAATGAAATTGCCCAGTCGGCTCCCTCACCTGCACAGGTGGCGGGCCGGGCGAGGAGGTCAGGCCCGTGGAGAAGCGCATCCGGCGCGCAGGGGACCACGCGCCCGGCGCGAACGCGGCACGAATGCCTCAGGGCCGCGCCCCCGGGCGCCGTCCGGCGCGACGCGGCGGGAGCTTGGCCGGCGCCTGGCACAGGGTGCGGCGCTCCGGGACAGGCGCCCCCGTCGCGCTCGTGCTGATCATCACGGGAACCGGTCTCGTCGCGTCGACCGACGTGCACCTGGCGTCCCTGCTCATCGCCGCGCCCGCCCTGACGGCGGCGATCTCGACGGCGCGGGCCACCGCCGCGGTGGCGGTGCTGTCCCTGGTGGCCGCGGTGATCTGCGACATCCACGACGGCCTGCTGCGCTCCCCCGTCCTGCCGACGCACGTCGTGGCTCTGCTGGTGGTCTCCCTCTTCCTCCTCGCGGCCTGCAGGGTCCACGACCGAAACCGCCGCGAGGCATGCCAGTTGCGGGTGGTCTCCGAGGCGGCGCAGCAGGTCGTCATGCGGCCCCTCCCCCGCCGGATCGAGAACCTGAGGGTTGCCTCGGCGTACCGGGCGGCCGAGACCATGGCCGAGGTCGGCGGCGATCTGTACGCCGCGGCGCGGACGCCGTACGGCGTCCGGCTCCTGATCGGCGACGTCAAGGGCAAGGGCCTGCAGGCACTGGACGACACGGCGGCACTGCTCGGCGCCTTCCGCGAGGCGGTGCACCAGCACCGGACCCTGCCCGCCCTGGCCGCGGCGCTCGAGGCCAGCGTCCGCCGGCACGTGGCCGAGGTGTCCGAGGCCGACGCGAACGCGCCGGAACGGTTCATCACCGCCCTGCTGGTGGAGATCCCGCCCGGCGAGGACGTCGTGCGTACGGTCAGCTGCGGGCACCCCCTGCCACTGCTGCTGCGGGACGGCCGCGTGACCGCCCTCGCGGGATCGGCGCCGGCCCCGCCGCTCGGGCTGGCCGGCCTCGACCCCGCCGGGTACCACGAGGACAGTTTCCCGCTCGCCCCGCGCGACCTCCTCCTGCTCTACACCGACGGCCTCGCCGAGGCCCGGGACCGTTCGGGCGCCTTCTACTCCGTGGCCGACCTCGAACCCCTTCCAGGGGCGGCGTGCGACCCCGAGTCCCTGCTCGGGAACGTCCTGGCGGACCTGATCCGCCACACGGGCGGACGGCTCAACGACGACGTGGCGCTGGTGGCCGTGCAGTGTCCGGCGGCCGCCTGACGCCCAGCAAGGCGCGGTCCCGCCAGGGCGCCGGAGGCCGCGCTCGGGCGCCGTCCGCTTCCGCTGCCGCACACACCGCCGGGGTGCGTTCCGGGGACCCCGCCCCGGCGGGTCGCCGGCGGCAACGCGTCGCGTGGCGGGCGCCGTGGTCGCGGACGGACGCCGCGACACGCGCCCCGACGGCGGCAGCCAATGGCACCGGCGCGCGTACCGGCCGTCGGCGATCGCGCCGGGCGGACTCACCGCGACGTCACCGGCGTCACCCGCCGCGCGCCCGCGCCCGGGGACGCCCGCCCTCCCGATCAAGGGGCGGCGTCGCGATGCGCCGCGATGGCGGGCCAGAGGGTCGCGACGACGCGGTCCGCCACATCCGCACCGGAACCGCCGGTGCGCAGGTAGTCGGCGAAGTAACTGCCGAAGCAGAGCGTCACGACAGTGTCGATGTCGACGTCCTCGCGGAGCTCGCCGCGTTCGCGGAGCATCAGCAGGGTCTGCGTCAACTCGTCGCACCTCGGTCGCACCCCGTGCTCACGCAACTGTTCCAGCAGGCCCGGGGCGCGTTCGACCTCCGCCATGAAGTTGCCGTGCAGGGTCATCGCGCCCCGGTTGTGGTAGCGCGGATCGAGGCGGCGCACGGCCTCCTTGAACGCCTCGACCGGGGGCAGCGCTTCCAGGTCGACGTCCGGGTACGCCTCGCGCTGGGCACGGAAGCCGTACTCGAGGGCGTCCACGACCAGGTCGTACTTGTTGGCCCAACGCCGGTAGAGCGTGGGGCGGGTGACGCCGGCATCGGCGACGATGTCCCCGAGGGTCATCTGTGAGTAACCGTCGGTGACCAGGCGCTCGCGCGTAGCCCGGATGATCGCCTGCTCGATCGCCGGATCACGCGGCCGGCCGCCGGCCCGCGACCCGGCGACACGGCCCGCCTTCGGGCCACCGCCGGCGCTGCCCCCTGCGCTCATCCTCGTCCTCTCCGTCCGCGTACGGTCCCGGGCCGCCGCCACATATGAGTTACAGCACATGAATGTAATGCAACGGCATTCCCACGTCACCTCGGGGCGGAACTCCGCCCGGGGTGCGCTCCCGCGTCCTCGCGGGCAGCATGTCACTCGCCGAGCGGGGCGGGAGGGCCCCGAGCCGCCCACCAGGGTGACGCCGCCCGCGGCCCCCGCCCGGTCGCGTCCCGGCGCCAGGGGTGCCCAACGCCGGCAGCGCGGCTATCGTACCGACTGGACGGTATGACCGATTCCCCCGAGCCCCGAGGAGCCCCGCATGCCGCGCGCCAAGTCCAACGGAATCGAGCTCGAGTACGACACCTTCGGTGCCCCCGGCGATCCGGCGCTACTGCTCATCATGGGCCTGGGTGCGCAGATGACCCTGTGGCATCCGGAGTTCTGCGCTGCGCTCGCGGACCGCGGTTTCCACGTCGTGCGCTACGACAACCGCGACGCCGGCCTGTCGACCGGTCTCGACGGCCACCCCGTCCCGGACATCCACGCCGTCCTGTCGGGCGACTCCTCCGGCGTCCCCTACCTGCTGGCCGACATGGCCGACGATGCCGTGGGCCTGCTGGACGCGCTGGACCTCCGCGCCGCGCACGTCGTCGGCGCCTCGATGGGCGGCATGATCGCCCAGCAGTTGGTGATCGACCACCCTGAACGGGCGCTGTCGCTGTGCTCCATCATGTCCACCACCGGCGACCGGTCCGTCGGCCGGGCGTCCGCGCAGGCCATCGCGGCGCTGCCCGGCTCGAAGGGCGCCCCCCTGACGCGCGAGGCGGTCATCGACGAGGGGGTGCGCCGGGCCGCCGTGATCGGCTCCCCGGCCTACCCACCGGCCCCGGGGGACCTCCGCGAGCGCCTGACCGCGGCCTACGACCGCGCGTACCGCCCGGAGGGCTATGTGCGCCAGTACGCCGCCATCCTCGCCTCGCCGAACCGCACCGAGGGCCTGCGGTCGGTGACGGTGCCGACGGTCGTGGTGCACGGCGAACAGGACCCCCTGGTCGACCCCAGCGGCGGCCGGGCCACGGCGGCCGCGGTCCCGGGCAGCGAACTGCTGCTGATCCCCGGGATGGGCCACGACCTGCCGGAGCAGGTGTGGCCGACGGTGGTGAACGCCATCGCCCGCAACGCCGCCAGGGCTGCCTGAGCCCGGACCGCGGCGCCGGACGACGCGCCCGCCGAGGCGGGCGTGGGGCTCGCCGGGCACCCATACCGGTCGTGGGGCGGACCAGGCCCACGGCCTGTCCCTACGGGCATGCTCCCGCGCACCGGGCAGCGATCGGCTCCCTCGGCGCCGTGCGCCGCGGCGGCCCGGACAGGAGCCGGCAGGAACGGCACGCCGGTCATCAGGACGCCGTGCCCTGGCGGTCCTGGGGGTGGAAGGAGCCGAGGAAGGCCGCCCAAGGGACCGGCCCCGCCCCACCCACCGCCCCCCTCTGCGGCACCACCGCCGGGGAGGGGGCGGGGCCTACCGCACCGACGCCGCCGGCGGCCGCTCGCGCAGGGCGCCGTAACCGATGAAGTACGCGGGCACCCGCCTGAGCCACGGCGTGGAGCCCAGCAGGCCGGCGAGCCGCCCCGCGCGGTCGGCGTCGCCGAGCGCGGACCGTCCGGCCAGCACCGGGGCGACGAAGCGGCGGTGGGCCAGGCGCTGCAGGGCCTGGGTGGCGGCCGTGGTCGGCCATCGGCGGAGCTGGACGGCGCGCACGTCGCGCAACCCGACGCTGCCGCGGCGCAGCGGCTCCACGAGATGGCGCGCCGTGGCGACGGCGTCCTCCACGGCGAGGTTGATGCCGATCCCGAACACGGGCGACATCGCGTGGGCGGCGTCGCCGATGCACAGCAGTCCCGGGCGATGCCAGCGCTCGAGCCGGTCGCAGCGCACGTCGAGCAGTTTCACCTCGTCCCAGGAGCGCACGGCGTGCACACGGTCGCCCAGCCACGGCACGGCGGCCGAGAACGCGGCGAGGAAGCGGTCGAGGCCCGCCGCCCGGAGGTCGGCGTCGCTGCCCTTGGGGATCAACGCGGCACACTGCCAGTACGGGCCGCGATCGATCATCGCGGTGAGGAAGCGGTCGCCGACCCCGGCCACCAGTCCTTCCGGGTCGCCCGGGTCCCGCGGCACCCGGAACCACCACGCGTCCATCGGGCAGCCGAACTCCCGCAGGCCCAGTTCCGGCCGGGAGCGGGCGAGTGACCCGCGGCCGTCGCACGCCACGGTCAGGGTGGCCCGCAGTTCGCCGTCGCGGCCCTGTGCCGTGCGGTAGCGCACGCCCGCGATCCGGCCGCGTTCCTCGAGGAAGGAGGTCACCTCGGTGCCCATGCGCAGGGTGAACGCCGGCTCGCGGCGTGCCTCGTCCGCCAGCAGGTCCAGCAGGTCCCACTGCGGCACCATCGCCACGTAGTTGTACGGACCGCGCAGCGTGGCGACGTCCGAGACGGTGACCAGCGACCGCCCGGGGCCGATCGGCAACTGGACCGTGGTGACGCGGCGTTGCGGAAGCGCGGCGAAACGTTCGGCCAGGCCGAGCTCGTCCAGCAGGGCGAGCGTCGAGGGATGCACCGTGTCGCCGCGGAAGTCGCGCAGGAAGTCGCCGTGCTTCTCCAGGACGGTGACCTCCACCCCGGCCCTGGCCAGCAGTAGCGCCAGCACCATGCCCGCCGGGCCGCCGCCCACCACGCAGCAGGTCGTCCGTTCCATCGCCCCGCCCTCCGCCGAGATCCCATACCCGACATAACGGGTCATATTATTCTTGAACAGTGCGCAGTGATGTGCGCATGGATGCCGTCATGAGGTGCCACGCCCTCCCGGAGGCCCGATGAGCCAGCAGCCGGTCGCCCTGCCCTTCGCCGATCCGGCGTTCGTCGCCGATCCCTTCCCCCTGTATCGGGAACTACGCCGGGAGGGCCCCGTGCGCCGCGCGGTCATCCAGGGCGAGCTCGAGGCCTGGCTCGTCACCCGGTACGAGGACGGCCTGGCGGCGCTCACCGACCCGCGGCTGAGCAGCGACGTCCGGGATGCCGCGGACCCGCGTCTGATGAAGCGGCTGCCGACCACCGAGCGCGACTCGATGATCCGCACCATGCTGCGCGCCGACCCGCCCGACCACACCCGGCTGCGCCGGCTGGTCTCCAAGGCGTTCACCGCCCGCCGCGTGGCCGAGCTGGAGCCGCGTGTCCAGGCCGTCGCCGACGAACTGCTGGACGCGGTCGTCCCGGCCGGGCGAGCCGACCTCGTCGAGGACTTCGCGGTGCCGCTGCCGGTCACGGTCATCAGCGAACTTCTCGGCGTGCCCGTCCGCGACCGCTTCGACTTCCAGCGGTGGACCGACGACATGGTCCTCCAGGGCCCCCAGCCGCCGGACCCGGCCAAGATCGAGGCGGCCTGGCAGAAGATGCACGCCTACCTCACCGCGCTGCTGGACGCCAAACGCGCGGATCCCGGGGACGACCTGCTCAGCGCGCTGATCGCCACCCATGACGACGAGCAGCGGCTGGACCGGCACGAACTGATCGCGATGGCCTTCCTGCTCCTGGTCGCCGGGTACATCACCACCGTCAACCTGATCGGCAACGGCATGGCCGCGCTGCTCACCCACCCCGACCAGTTGCGGATGGTGGTCGAGGACCCGGAGCTGCTGCCCGGCGCGATCGAGGAGTTCCTGCGCTACGACGGACCGGTCAACCCCGGCATCGCGCGCTTCGCCCGCGAGGACCTGACCATCGCGGGGGTGGCGATCCCGCGCGGCGCGACCGTGGTGGTCGCCTCCGCCATCGCCGACCGCGACCCGGCGCGGTTCGCCGACCCGGACCGCCTGGACATCACCCGGGCGGACAACGCCCACCTCGCCTTCGGCCACGGCATCCACTACTGCCTGGGGGCGCCGCTGGCCCGGCTGGAGGGCAGGATCGCCATCGGCACCGCCCTGCGCCGTCTGCCCGGCCTCACGCTGGCCGTGCCGGCCGACACACTGCTGTGGCGGCCGCGCGTGCTGCGCGGCCCCTCGCGGCTGCCCGTCACCTTCGGCTCCGGCGGCGGCTGAGACGAGGACGCGAGGGGGCTTCACGGCGTGCGGACGCGGTGTGCGGACGCGGTGTGCGGACGGGGTGTGCGGACGCGGTGTGCGGACGCGGTGTGCGGACGCGGTGTGCGGACGCGGTGTGCGGACGCGGTGTGCGGACGCGAACCGCCGGGCGGTCCCTGGACGGGAACGCGCCCGGCGGTGCGTACCGCGCGGGAGCCGGTCAGATGCGTGAGCCTCCGGTGGAGCCCCTCATCTCCTTCATGTCCGACGAACTCCCACGGCCCGCGCCCGGCCGCATCGAGGCCGCCGCCAGCGCGAGCAGCAGCGCGATCACGCCGACCACCACGTTGTTGGTGATCGTGCGCGTCGTGCTGACGTCCCCGGCGATGCACCACGGCGAGATGATCGTCCACAGGCCGATGACGGCCGCGGCCCACGCCATGGAGTGGGTGCGCTCGAAGCCCCGGCCCAAGCCGCCCATGAGCGCCGCGTACGCGATACCGGCGATCAGGGTGCCGACGGTTATCGTCGACAGATTGTTGAACCCCACGATCCAGGGAGACGCCGCCAGGTAGGTGCCCGTCACCAGGCCCATGGCCTCGATCGCCTGGCCCCGGTTGGTTGCGGTGGTCCGCTCGTACTCCGCGCGCAGCGCCAGCAGGTCGGGGTGCTGCTCGATACTCGGTCGCGTAGAGGCCATCTAAACCATCCCCACTCATTTCGGATGTTTCATCCGACACTTACCCATGTTGTGGCGGTCAAGACCCTGGAAATTGCACCGACCACCGCGGGCAGCCCGCTCCGCCGTTCAGGCGGCCGGTCCCCCTGGCTCCCGTCCCGCCGAGCAGCCGACGCACCGCCCGCCCAGAGGCAGCGCCAGCAGACGCTCCCGGCCGATCGGCCTCCCGCACACCTCGCAGGATCCGTACACCCCCTCCTCGACGCGGCCCAGGGCCGCGCGAGCGCGACGGATCCGGTCCGTGTACCGGGCGGCATCGGCGTCCAGCAGCTGCTCCGCCGTCGCCCGGTCCGCCGCGTCCCCGGCGTCCAGGAGGCAGTCCGCGGCAAGGCCGGCCCGCGCCCGCTCCGCCGCCTCCAGCGCGTCACGCGCCTCCCGCAGCTCGGCGGTCAGCACGGTCCGGATCCGTCGCCGGTCCGCTTCGTCCAGCGCTTCGGACATGATGCGCCTCCTCGTGGGCTCCCCCGCTGCCTCTGCCGGCACTTCACCGCCGGCGCCTCGCTCGGGACGTCCGCCGAGCACCGGGGGCGCCCTTCGGGTACCCAGGAAGTGAGACGTGAACGCCCGCGTCACCGCCGCCCGGCCACTCACCGCG
Organism: Streptomyces sp. ME19-03-3; assembly: GCA_033793685.1. Taxonomy (GTDB): domain Bacteria; phylum Actinomycetota; class Actinomycetes; order Streptomycetales; family Streptomycetaceae; genus Actinacidiphila. The sequence goes on from JARAXD010000032.1 coordinate 12,830, forward strand.
GTCCGGCGGCGACCGTCCCCGGACGGCGGAGGAGCCGCACATGACCGTGGACTGCCTCACCACTGTCGTCACGATCACGCACAACCGGCGCAGGGAGCTGCTCGAGACGCTCGGCCGACTGACCTCGCTCCCGGAACGACCACCGGTCATCGTCGTCGACAACGCCTCCGAGGACGGCAGCGCCGAAGCGGTCGCCGAGGCCTTCCCCCGGGTACGGGTGGTGCGGGCCGGGGCCAACCTCGGCGCCTGCGGCCGCACGCTGGGCGTACGACAGGCGAGAACCCCTTACGTGGCCTTCAGCGACGACGACTCCTGGTGGGCGCCCGGTGCGTTGTCCACCGCCCGCGACCTCATGGCGGCCCATCCGCGGATGGGCCTGCTCGCCGCCCGGACGCGCGTGGGGGCGGCCGGTGCGCCCGATCCCCTCCACGGGGTACTGGCGAGCTCCCCTCTGGGCCGCGCCCCCGATCTGCCCGGCCCGCAGATCATGGGCTTTCTGGCCTGCGCCGCGGTCGTCCGCCGGACCGCCTACCTCGCCGCGGGCGGCTACCACCCGCTGCTCTTCGTCGGTGGCGAGGAGGCGCTTCTCGCCTACGACCTGGCGGCCCGCGGCTGGTCCTGCTGCTACTGCCCCCAGGTCCTGTCGGTCCACCAGCCGTCCCCGGGCCCGCGCCCGGGACGGCGCAGCGTCCAGCGCCGCAACGAGGTGCTCACCGCCTGGCTCCGCCGCCCCCTGCCCCTGGCGCTGCGGCGCACCTGGACCCTCGCGGCCGACGCCGCGGGCGATCCCGTGGCGCGTGAAGCGCTGCGCGGGGTACTCACCCGCCTGCCCGCCGCCCTGCGCGACCGCCGCGGCCTGCCGCCGCACGTGGAGGCCGCGGCCGCGCTCGTGGAACGGTGAGGGCGCCGGCGGCCTCAGACGATCTGCTCGGTGTCGATCCGGGCGTCCACGCGCTTGTACGCCTCCGGCTGCCGGGTGAGGACGGGCAGTCCGGTGGACAGGGCCAGGTGCGCGGCGTGCGCGGTGGCCAGATCCGTCGCGCGCTCGTGGGCGATCTGCGCCACGGACCAGGAGGCGGCCTCGCCGAGCGCCCGGAAGACGAAGCACGGCGCCGCCAGGGCGTCCTGGAGGCGCTCGTACACCTCACCGAGGACCGACTCGGCCAGTCCCTGCGCGAAGGGGACCGCCGGGACGTACAGCGGTACCGCGGTCCGCGCCGAGCGGATGACCCGGGCGACCATGTACGGCCGCCCCAGGGCCAGGGCCCGGACCGCGGAGTGGTCGAGGATGTACCCGCCGCTCACGCGGCCTGACCCGGTTCGGCGGGAGGAGCGGTCTCGAAGCCGCGCCGTGCGTCGGCGGAGGCGACGGCCTCGAGCGCGGCCTCCCACTCGCCGGGATGGTCCTGGCGGGCCCGGGCCGCGAGCCAGTCGACGGCGCGCAGCGCTCGTTCGGTGCGCTGGAGCCGTTCGGTGACGGCCGCCTCGATGAACGCCGACCGGTTGCCGCCGGGGCCGCCGGCCAGCTTGTCGACCGCCGCGACGGTGTCCTCGTCGAGGGTGATGGTGACCTTCTGCTTCGCCATACGGTCACCTTACCGATGTATGGCGGCTGGGGGAGACGACCGCCGCGGCCGGCCGACCGCGTGTCGGACCCGAATGGGACGATGTCCCCTCCCACGTAAGGGCTCATTAAGAGGAGGCTCCACAGCCATGTCGCTCATCCACCGCACCACGCTCTCGCCGACCAAACTGGAACTGCTCACCGATTGGCTCCCCCGGCAGACCTGGTACGCGGGAGGGGGCCGGCGGCCGGAGCTGGTCAAGGCCGGCGGTTTCCGCCTGGACGACCCCCTGGGTGAGGTCGGGGTGGAGTTCATGGTGGTCAGCGACCAGGACGGCGCCGCCTACCACGTGCCCATGGCCTACCGCGGCGCGCCGCGGGACGGCGCCGAGGACGCCCTCATCGGCACCACGGAGCACGGGGTGCTGGGCACGCGCTGGATCTACGACGGCGCGCACGACCCGGTCGTGGTGGCTCAGTTGGTCGCCTTCCTACGCGGCGAGGCCGAGGCGCAGGCCCAGAGCGTCAGCGACACGCCCGACCCGACCGTGGGGCGCCACTACACGGGACCGGCGGACGCCGCCGTGTCGGGCGCCGGATCCGTCACCGAGGGCCCCAAGGCCACGACCGACGTGACCGTCGACGCGGGCCCGGCCGGCCTGCTGGTCCTCCGCGTGGCGCGCGCACTCCTGCCCGGCGCGGCCGACGCCGCCGAGGACGACGTGCTGGGTCACGTCGTCGCCGGCTGGCAGCGGCCGGACGGCACGGAGGCCCGCGCGCTCTTCGCGAGCCTCCGTAAGGCCGCCGACGGCTGACCGCGGCCGTGGATCAGCGAACTGCCCTGCGGGAACGGGAAGTTCGCCAACCTCCCGGCATGAGGATCATGGGCTTCCTGGCGGCCGGAGCCGTCTTCGGTGCGCTCACCGCGCTCGTCAACGCGCTGTCGTCGCCGTACACGGAGCTCAGCGCCCCGATCACGGGCACCGCCTTCGGCGGCGCCGCCAAGGTGCTGAGCCTGCTGCTGGACGCGGGCTGGTCCTGGGCCGCTCTCGCGGTGGCCGTGGGCCTGCTCGCCGGGACGCCGGCCCGTGGGGCACTGGCCGGCTCGCCGGCCCTGGTCGCCGCCACACCGACGTACTACGCGACGGACCACCTCCTCGTTGACGCCGGCTCGGACATTTTCTTCTGGGCGGTGGTCGCGGTGTGCTTCGGCCCCCTACTGGGGATGACGGGGGCGGCTGTGCGGCGCCCGGACCGATCGGCCTGATGGCCGCGCTGACGGTGCCGGTCGGAGCCGCCGGCCAGATGGTCCTCCTGCCGCCCGGTCCGCACCTCACGGTGTCCCCGTCGACCGCGGCCGGTGCGGCCTGGGCTCTCCTCCGGTTCGTCGCCGAGCGGCGTGCCGCCGGGGCGTGGCGAGGACCGCCGCGTAGCGCTGTCGCGCCGTCCTGCCGCCGTCGCTCGCCGCGCGGCGGGATACCGCCTGGCGGAGACTGGGGTCAGCACGGTCGTGCTGCCGATCGCCTACCGGCTGTTCCAGGGAGCGGACATGCGCATCGCGGCGCCCGAGTGCGCCGCCGCCCGCGGCGGGTGACCCTTCGGGTCCGCCCGAGCGGTCCGGCAGCCGCTGCGCCGGGGCTGTCGGCCCGCCCTGCTGACGGACCGGCACCGCCGACCGGCAGCGCAGCCCAGGGGCGCGTACGGACACGCCGCCGGCCGTGCTGCCGTGGAACGATCGACCGACCGGCTACCGGCTTGCGTCGGCCGGTTCGACCCGAACGGCCTGTGCCCGGACCACGAAGGGCCGGGAGAGGACAGTGACGGCGATGGAGAGCGCGGCCGTCGCGGTGATGGCCGCGCCGGGGGTGAGGTACTGAGCGGTGCCGCCGGCGATCGCGGCTCCGATGCCTTGCCACGTCATCCGCCCGGCGGACTCGACTCCCTGGACCTGGCCGCGCACCGGATCGGGGGTCAACGCGAGAAGCTGCTCCTGCAGGGGCAGAGTGGCGGCGAACCCGGCACTGGCGAGGAACACCGCGGCGGTCGCCGGCAGCACGGGCGGGTAGCCGGCGAACAGCAGGTAGGGGACGGCGAGCAGCAGTCGCAGGGCGAACGCGCAGCGGCGTCGCTGACCGGCCGTGAGCAGTCGCCCCACGGCGAGGTCACCCAGCAGCAGGCCCGCCGATCCGGCGGCCAGGAAGGCGCCTGCGTGACCCGCGTCGTAGGAGATGAAGAGGGCCTCGCAGCCGACGACCAGGCCGTTGGGAACCCAGAGGTTGAGCAGCAGTGCGCGCCGACCGGAATGGGAGAAGAGCGCGGCGTTGGTGGTCCAGGTCCGGCGCAGTCCGGGGCGGCGGGTCATACGGACAGAGCGTTCCCGGACGGTCGCCGCCACCGCGATCAGTCCGGCGCCGGTCAGGCCCGTCGCGATGACGAAGACCCCCTGCGGGCTGAGACACCGCAGGAGTACGGCCCCGAGGGCGTAGCCGAGGACGGCCATGCCACCCGAGGTGATGTTCATCAGGGAACGTGCGAGCGCGTAGGCCGAGCTCGGCACCACCTCGGCGAGCAGCCCCATCCGCGTCCCGGTCCCCAGGGACTGGAAGAACCCCAGCAGCAGGAGCAGTCCGAAACGGCCGGTCAGCGGCAGCCCCGGTACGGCTTGCGCGCCGGCACCCAGGAGCGATACGCACTGGAGCGAGACAAGGGTCCGGCGGGGACGGTTTCCGTCGGCGACCGACATCAGCGTCAGTGCGCCGAGCACCGTCGCGAACGTCGCGCCGTACATGCTCACGGCGGTCAGGAAGGGCGACCGCGTCTGACGGTCCACCAGCGTGCCGAGTGCGAGCCCCGACAAGGCGCCGGCGGCGACCGTCAGGGTGAAACCGGCGTACAACCCGGCGAACTCGCTGTTGCGGAGCAGGTCACGGTACCTGCGGGAGGGAAGTGTTGGGGAGGCGGACGTGTCAGAAGGCATGAAAAAAGCCTCCGCGCGCACCCAATGGGGGCGCCGAAGGCCAACACGATCATTGTAGCAGGCGGGGTCGCGCCACGGCGCGGTGAAGCGCGGGCGGGGGCGGCGCGGGTGCGGGACTCGGCACGGGTGTGTGGAGTCGATGCCCACGGGGCACGGGCTGTCGACGTGGCCGCGTCCCGCCGGTCCACGCCCGTGGTCCGGGCCCGACGTCCACGTTTGTGGCCCGGCCTGCCGCCCCCGGCGGGCGGCGCAGTGGTGGACCTGGCGGCTCCCGACCGCACACAGACCAGGAGCGTGACCGTGCAGCAGCACCGGCAGCAGGCACAGCACTCAGGGCAGCAGTCAGAGCAGCGGAAAGGGCAGCGGTCGCGGCGACCACCGGGGCCGCGGCCCCCAGGGCAGGCATTGGACGGAGTCACCGTCGTGTCGCTGGAGCAGGCCGTCGCCGCGCCGTTCGCCACCCGTCAGCTCGCGGACCTCGGCGCTCGGGTGATCAAGATCGAGCGGCCGGGCGGCGACTTCGCCCGGGAGTACGACCGGGCCGCCGGGGGCCAGTCCGCGTATTTCGTCTGGTGCAACCGTGGCAAGGAAAGCGTGGTCCTGGACCTCAAGCAGGACGCGGACCGCGCCCTGCTCGACCGGATCCTCGCCGCGGCCGACGTCTTCGTCCAGAACCTCGCGCCCGGGTCCGCGGAGCGGCTCGGTCTGGGCGCGCAGACGCTGCGCGCCCGGCATCCGCGGCTGATCTGGTGCGGTGTGTCGGGCTACGGCGACCGCGGGCCCTACGCGACGAAGAAGGCGTTCGACCTGCTGGTGCAGTGTGAGTCGGGGCTGGTGTCGCTCACCGGCACGCCGCGGAACCCTGCGCGGGCCGGGATCTCGATCGCCGACATCGCGGCAGGGATGTACGCCTACACCGGGGTGCTCACCGCACTGTACGAACGTGAACGCACCGGCGAGGGCAGCGCCTTCGACGTGGCGATGCTGGACGCGCTCGGCGAGTGGCTGGGGCAGCCGCTCCTCCAGGGCCTGTACGGGAGCGCCCCGCCGGCCCGCAGCGGCGCCCGGCACCCGTCGATCTCACCGTACGGCAACTACCGGACGGGTGACGGCGGCGATGTCTTCCTTAGCGTGCAGAGCGACCGGGACTGGGTCGCGCTGTGCGAGAAGGTCCTGGAAAAGCCGGAGTTGGTCCGAGACCCGCGCTTTGCCGACAACCCGCTGCGTCACGCCCACGACGACGAGCTGACCGCGATCATCGAGGAGCACTTCGCCTCCTTCGCGGCGGACGAGGTCCTGGAGCGTCTTGACGGCTCCCGGATCGCGAACGCCAGGCTGCGGTCGCTCGCGGAGTTCGCGGCCCATCCGCAGCTCGAGGTCCGCGACCGGTGGCGTGCGTTCGACACGCCCTGCGGCCCGCTGCGCGGGCTGCTGCCGCCCGTGACGGTTCGCGGACGCGAGGCCGTGATGGGGTCGGTGCCGGGGCTCGGCGAGCACACGGACGCCGTGCGCGCCGAGTTCTCCGGCGCGAGGGAAGGCCGGGAAGGCCTCCGATAAGCGATCACACGCCGGTCCCGGGAGCGACGGCGCACCACCCGGGCCCGCACTCACCGGCGCAGGCGCAGCGCACCGTGGGTCGGAGAGCCTTCGAGCTGATGTTCCGCCATGACCTGCTGGACGGCGCACCGCAGCCGGACGGCGGTCCGCGGCTGCGGGAGACGTCGCTGCCCCTGTTCGAGGCCATCGTCGAACTCGTCACCAGGTGCCGGGCCGAGCAGGCCGCCGCGACAGCCGCCGCGGCGGCGCCCGCCGCCGTGACGGCCGCCGCCGTGACGGCCGCCGCCCTCTGGTCGAACCTGCACGGTCTCGTCCAACTCTGGACCTGGGGCAGCCTCCAGGTCGTCCTGGGGGCCGACGACCCGGGCGCCGAGGCGCTGCGGTACGAGCAACTCGTCGCGGCGGTCATCGACGCCCACCTCGGGCCGGCGCCCGCGTGATCTCCCCCGCGCGGCAGCGGCTCGCGCTGGCGGCGAGCGTCGCGGGCGCCGCGATCGTCGCCCTCGACGGCGGCGTGCTGCTGGTGGCGCAGCCGGTTCTCCAGCGCGATCTGGGCGCGAGCATGGCCCAGGTGCAGTGGACCAGTACCGGCTACCTGGTGGCGGTGGCCGCGCTGCTCGTGCTCGCGGGGCGCCTCGGGGACCGCTACGGCCACCGGCGCCTGCTGGCCGCCGGGGTACTGGGTTTCGGGGCGGCCTCGGCCGGGATGGCCGCCACGGGGAGCGTCGGCTGGGTGATCGCTCTGCGCGTGGTCCAAGGCGCTTTCGGCGCGCTCCTGCAGCCCGCGACGCTGGCACTGCTGCGGCTGGCGTACCCGGACGACCGGCTCGGCAGGCCGATCGCCGTCCGGACGAGCGCGCTCGCGGTGGCCGCGGGTGCCGGTCCCGTGCTGGGCGGACTTGTCGTGGCGCAGCTGGGGTGGCGCGCGGTGTTCTGGGTCAATGTGCCCCTCGCGTTCGCGATCGCCCTGCTCACGCTCACCGTCCGGGTGCCCGCGTCGGCGCGGCCGGACGAGGGCGGGCAAAGCGTCGGCCTGGCCGGCTCGGCTCTGCTCGCGCTGACCCTCGCGGTCTTCGTCCACGCGCTGGCGGGCATACCCGGGCGTGGGTGGACGGGGACCGGCACGGCGCTCGAACTCCTCGCCGCCGCGGGCGCCCTCGCGGTACTCATCGTGTACGAGCGGCGCGCGCGGCACCCCAACCTGCCCCGCGTGGTGGCCCGTTCGGTACCCGTGGCGGCGTCCGCCGCCATCCTGCTGGTGACGACCGCGGGGCTGTTCGGCACGTTGTTCCGGGCCACGTTCTACCTGCAGGACGTGCTGCGTCTCGATCCGCTGGCCACGGGCCTGAGGGTGCTCCCCCTGACGGCCCTCATGGTGCTCGGCGCACCCGTCGCCGGTGCCGCGCTGCGCCGCTGCGGGCCGCGCCGTACCGCTGTCTGCGGAACGCTGCTGGTGGTCATGGGCATCACGCTGCTCTCGCGGTACGGACCGGGCGATGCCCGGTCCGCCATGGCCACGGCGTTCGCCGTGCTGGGGGCGGGTTTCGCAACCGTCATGGTGACGGCGACGGCCTCCGTCGTGGGCGAGGCGCCGCCCGGGTACGCCGGGGTCGTGGGGGGCCTGAAGCAGACGGCGATGAACGTCGGGCCGACCCTCGGTATCGCGGTCGCGGCCGGGACGTCGGGAACGGCCGGTGTGCCGGGTGCGGCGATGAGCACCACCCTCGTCCTCCTCGCCGGGCTCGCCGCCCTCGGCCTGGTTCCGGCGTCGCTGCTGCCCCGTCCCGCCAGGGCATGAGCCTCGCCGACCGCCCCGCCGGCGGGGGCCAGGCGCATGCGGTGCCTTTTCCAGGCCACTTGCTCCGGGATCCGTCCGTGAGATCGTCGGGCATGCCCGAAGCTTGGGTGATCGATGACGACGGCCCCGCGCCGGGGCGTCCGAGACGGTGGCGGAGGTCCTCCGGGCGAGGACCGCCAGGGGGCTCGGGACGTGGCTGACCAGTTCGTCCGGGCGACTGCTCGCATGGGTGACCAACACCGAGCGTGCGATGGTGATGCTGCTCGCAGGCGAGGGTGACCCCGGCGAGCATGCCGTGGCCCCGGAGGCCGTCGGATCGAGCGGAGGGTTCGTCCTGTCCAACGGGCAGCACGAAACGTACCGGGACGAGGACACCGTGCTCATCGGCGAGGCGTTCAGGCTCGTCGAACACGTCGTCCGCACGGGATCCTGACCGGCGGACGCGCCCAGGGTGACCGATCGCTGAAGGGTCGCCGGCCCCTCCCGCCGGCGGCAGGAGCCGCTTACCGGTCCACCGGCTCGTCAGCGGCGCGTTCAGGCTCGTCGAACACGTCGTCCGCACGGGATCCTGACCGGCGGACGCGCCCAGGGTGACCGATCGCTGAAGGGTCGCCGGCCCCTCCCCGCCACGGCGGCAGGAGCCGCTTACCGGTCCACCGGCTCGTCGGCGGCGCGGCAACCCGGCTCGGGAGGGGCGCACGGGCGGCATCAGCCCGCACCGACCACCGCGGCGGAACGTCCCGGGCCGCGGAGGCCGGTCAGTCGTGCGGGACGACTGCCACGGGCGCCTTGGCGTGGTGCAGCACCGCGTGCGTCACGGGGCCGATGTGCGCACCGGCGGCCGCGTGCCGGACGCGGCGCCCGACGACGACCAGCGAGGCGTCCGCCGCCGCCTCGACGAGATGGCGCGCCGCCCCACCGGCCAGGGAGAGCTCCGCGACCTCGACAGCGGGGTACTTGGCCCGCCACGGCGCCAGCGCCTGGGTCAGCGCCTTCGCCTGGGCGTCGGTCAGTTCGTGCTCCAGGTCGAGGGCGATCGCTGCCGGGTTGAAGCCGTAGGAGGCCGGCAGGTTCCAGCCGTGCACGACGCGCAGACCCGTCCCGCGCAGCACCGCGGCCTCGAAGGCGAAGGCCAACAGGTCCTCGTGGGGCCTGTCCAGGTCGATGCCGAGCACCACGTCGCGGAAGGGCGTGTACTGCGAGACCAGCCCGTCGAGGTCCGGGCGGTGCTCGTCCTCGCCCGTCTGGCCGGCCCGTACGAGAACCACGGGGCGTACGGCCTGGGCGACGGTCGCGGAGGCGACGGAGCCGACGAGGAACCCGGCGAGCGCGCCCAGGCCCCGGGAGCCGAGCACCAGCAGCTCCGACTCCCCGGCGGCGGCCGCGAGGGCCGCCGCGGGCTGCCCGCTCACCAGCCCGGCGGAGATCTCCAGGTCCGGGTGGCGCCCGGTGAGTTGGGCGGCGGCGTCGCGCGGCACGGACTCGGCCCACCGCCGCTGCGTGTCGGGGTCCGGGCCTGCCACCGCTCCCGCCAGCGGGGCGTAGACGGAGCTGTACGGCTGCCGGTCGTGGACGTGCAGGAGCCGCAGCGGCAGGCCGCGGCGCAGCGCCTCACGGGCGGCCCAGTCCGCCGCGGCCCGGCTCTCGGGCGATCCATCGAGACCGGCGGTGACCGTACGGGGCATGAGGCTCCTCCTGGACGAACGGAACGGCGGGCGCGGGTGGTCCACCCCCACCCTTCCGTGCCGCAGCCGGCCCCGGGCAGAGGCCGCCGGGGCCGGCCCGGGCGGCCGATCGGCGCATGTCCGGCACCACACCCGGTCCGACGGTGGGAGCAGGTCACCACTGCGATCAAGCCTACGGGGCCGTGGCGGGCCCGGCGGTGGGGGGTGACGCTGGCGGGCCTTGGCGATGCCCGTGACCGGTCATGACGCAGGAGGACCCGCCAGGACGCGATCGCCGCCGACGCCGCGGGCATCGCGCCGGTCCTGCGGCCGCCTCCGACGAGGTGGTCACCCGCCGCCCTACCGGTCATCCGCTCCCCCGGACGGTGACCGGACAGCCGGCTGACGCGTGCGAAGGTGACGGACCATGAGCGGGTGCCCGTCCGCGGTGCGGAGCACTCACGGTCGGTCGGCGGAACCTCGCACCACGGCGACCGGGCAGTGGGCGTGGTGCAGCAACGCCTGGCTGACGGAGCCGAGCAGCAGCCCGGTGAAGCCGCCCCGGCCCCGTGCGCCCACCACGAGGAGCTGGGCGGTCCGGCTCTCCTCGATGAGGATCTCGCGGGTCCCGCCGCGCACCGCCTTCGCGCGCACCTCGACCCCGGGGTGGCGCTCCCGCCGTCCCGCGATGACCTCCGCCACCAGGCGTTCCTCGGAGCGGGCGAGTTCGCCCGGCTCACTCGCGTACGGCATCGCGGGGTCCTGCGGCGGGGGCACCGGCGTCCGCCAGGGCGTCCACGCGTGCAGAGCCAGGAGTTCGGCGCCGCGCAACTCGGCCTCGGCGAAGGCGAAGTCGACCGCGCCCACGTTCGCCGGTGAGCCGTCGACGCCCAGCAGGACCGGTCCGCCTGCCGCCGACTGCTCACGCACCACCATGACCGGGCACTGGCCGTGCGCGGCGAGGTGCACGGCCGTCGAGCCCAGCATCAGGCCGACGAAGCCGCCCATCCCGCGGGATCCCACGACCACGAGTTCCGCGGCGCGCGACTGGGCCTCCAGCACGGTGAGGGGTTCCCCGGTCACCACGGCGTGGGTGACCTCCACGTCCGGTGCCGTGCTCCTGGCGTGTTCGACGGCCTCCACCACCACCCGCTGCGCGGCGTTGCGCAAGCCTCCCTCGTGCGGGCCGAGTTCCGAGGGCCCCAGGGGCACGTGCAGGGCAGGCCAAAGGAAGGCGTGCACCACCCGCAGGCCGGCGCCGCGCCACTCGGCCTCCCGCGCCGCCGTCGCCACAGCGGCGAGGCTCGAGGCCGAGCCGTCCGCTCCCACGACCACCAGGCCGCTCACCGTGCCTCCTCCTCGCCTCTGCCGCTCGTCCGCTTCCAGCCTGCCCCAGCCGCGGGACGGCGACCCGGCCCGTGCGCCCATCCGTGGGGTGATGGCGCTCAGGCCCGGCGGCGGCCCCATGAAGGGCCGGTCTCCTCCCAGTCGCGACCCCACGCGGCGGCGCGGTGGCGGTCGATCCGCAGGCGGACGCCCCAGCGACCGGCAAGCACGAGCGCGCAGGTGCCCATCGCGGCGACCGTGCCGAAGACGACGCCCTGGGCCTCGGCCTGCGCGGGGGTGAGCCGGCTCTGCTGCAGGCGGCCGTCGGCGTCCACCCAGACGGTCGTCGGGGATCCCGCGGGGCTCCCCGGGTCGACGCGGGCCGCGCCGGTCCGGGTGGAGCCGTCCGGGGCGGTCCACCGGACGGCGGTGAGGACCTTGCCGACGGAGCCCGTGTACGGGTTCGCCGCGGCCTTCGCCGCGTTCTGGGTCAGTACGGCCGTCGTCAGGTGGATGCCCTGGCTGCGCCGCAGCTCGGAGTGCTCCACCGCGGCCGCCGTCGCGGCGCCGACCGCCGGGGCACCGGCGGCGATCAGCAGGGCCGCCGCCACGCCCGTCCAGCCCTCCAGGACATCGCACCGCCGCCGCAGCGGATTGCGGCGCCAGCGCCAGAACACCGCCCTGCCGCCCATGGCCGTGCTCCTTTCCTCCTGCGACGACCCTCGGCACGCGCCGGCGCTCCGGCGGCGGGACCCGGATCGTCTCCGCCGCCCGACGGGGCCGACCGGCCCCCGCGAGCGCGAGCGGCGGCCGTGCGACGCTGTGATCGGCGTCACGCGCCGGTGATCGAACTTTCCGTCCCGTCCCGCGTCCTGCCGGTGTCCCTGTCACCGACTTCCCGACGCGGAGTACCGATGTCTCTTGACACGACCGACCCCCTGTCCCCCGGCACGCACACTTTCGAGGTGGACGGGCTCGTGCAGAGCTACCACGTCCACGGCACCGGCCCGGTGTGCATCGCGCACTCGGGCGGGCCGGGCGTGCACTGGGAGTACCTGCGCATGCCCGAGGTCGAGCGGCACCTCACGGTCGTCTACCCGGAGCCGATCGGCACGGGCGGCTCGGGCCGTCTGCCCTCGCACCCGCACGGTTACACCCGTGAGCTCTACAGCCGTTTCCTGGACGCCCTCGTCGAGCACCTGGGCGTTTCGCGCGTACACCTGCTGGGGCACTCGCACGGCGGGTTCGTCGTCCAGTACCACGCCCTGTACCGGCCCGAGCGCGTCGCCGGGGTCGTCCTGTACGACAGCGCACCGGTCACCGGCCCCGAGCTCGGGGCCGAGCTGATGCGCCAGCTCGAGGCGTTCGGCGCGCGGAACGCCCATCGCCCCGACCTGCCGGAGGTCATGGGGGCCCTGCAGAGTGTTCCCTCCCTCTCCGGCGACGCGGAGATGACGGCGGCGCTCAGGGGTCTGATCCCCTCGTACTTCGCCGACTACTGGGGCCGGGAGGAGGAGTTCGCCCCGATGCGCGCCACGGTCTCGGGCACGCACATCTCGGGGCTCGACGCCGACCTCGTTCCCGATCTGGTGGACGACCGCGAGCCGTTGGCGGCGCTCGCCGTGCCGACGCTGGTCGTGGTCGGCCGGTACGACGTGATCTGCGGTCTGCGGTGGGGCACCGAACTGCATGAGCTGATTCCCGGGTCGCAGCTGCTGGTCCTGGAGAACAGCGGGCACTTCGGGCACATCGAGGAGCCCGAGCGCTTCGCGCAGGCCGTGGTGGGCTTCGTGAGCGCCCGCGACCAGGCGGCCACGGCCTGACGGACGGGGGACGCGGGAGCGACGCGGCGGCCGGGCGGCCGCCGCGTCGCAGGACCGGGCAGGTCCCGTGCGCCCGTTGCCGGGTCCGGGCCGGCCGGCGGGAGGGACGCCGTGGCGTCCCCGGCCGCCGCCGGCCCGGGCTCCCAACGGAACCACGGCTCAGGTGATGACGTCGTAGTCCCCATGGGTCTGCCGGTGAGCCGCCGTGGAGTCGATCCCGTCGGTGACCCAGGTCCCCAGCACCATCTCCGCGGTGATGCCCGGGCCGAAGCCGGCCAGCAGCCCGCGGTGTCCGTCGAGGGCGGAGCCCTCCTCGAACATCCGGTACAGGGCGTCGAGGACCACGGCGCTCGCGATGTTGCCGTACTCGGTCAACGTGGCCCGGCTGAACCGGAACGACTCGGGCGGGACGCCGAGGAAGCGGCACAGGTCGTCCAGGATGCGGGGGCCGCCGGCGTGGATGATGTAGAAGTCCAGCTTGGCCGCGTTCCACGCGTGGTCCTCGGCGACCTGGCGGAGCACCGGCGCCAGGGGTTCCATGGTTCCGGGTACGCGCTTGTCGAGCTGGAAGTGGAAGCCCGTCTGACGTACCGCGTAGGAGATCCACTCCTCGGTGTCCGGGATGAGGTAGGAGGCGTTGCGCTCCAGCCGCATCCCGGTGCCGCCGCTGCCCCGGACGACGGCGGCCGCGATGCCGTCGCCGAACAGGCCGTTGGACAGCAGCGTTCCGACGCTGAGGTCGGTGGGCTGGTAGCACAGCGAGCAGAACTCGCATGCCACGATGAGGGCGTTGGCCTCGGGGTAGGCCGTGCAGAAGTCGTGGGCGCGGTTGATGGCCGCGCCTCCGGCCGCACAACCCAGTTGCGCGATCGGCAACTGGCGGGTGTCGTGGCGGAAGCCCATCTTGTTGATGAGCCACGCGGTCAGCGACGGCATCATGAAGCCCGTGCACGAGACGTACACGATGAGGTCGATGTTCTCCGGCTCCAACTCGGCCTCGTCCAGGGCCTGCCGTATGACGGCGGGCACCCGTGCCTTCGACTCCGCCTCGTAGATCTGGCTTCGTACGTCGAAGCCCGGATGTTTGAGCACCTCTTCGATCGGCTGGATCAGGTGCCGCTTCTGGACGCCCGTGTGCTCGATGAGCTGGAGGGTCAGGTCGAGTTGCGGGTGGTCCTTGTGCAGCCGCCGTGCCAGCTCGAGCGTTTGTTCGCAGGTGATAACGTTGTCGGGTACCGAAATCACCGGCTTGCACAGAACAGCCATGGGTGGCTCCATTTCCTGCCCCTCGGCGGGCTATGGTCCATGTGGTGCGCTGCTCCGGGATTTCCGGAGCAGGCCCGTACCTGTCACGAAAATGCGGTAGGGGGTACGGGCGCAAACGTCGGCGCGCTCACAGTGGGACGTCCAGCAGGTCCCGGCACAAGACGGTTCTCAAAGGGGGACCGACCGCTGTCGCAGTGGATTCATGGCCTGTTCAGTTTTGCGTCCACCAGGAAAACGTACGTCACTTGGGCGGATTCCGCATGTCGGAGCGGCCCGCGCCCGCCGTCACGAGGGACGACGTGACGGCAGCGGCCCCGCACCCCTGCGGGGGGCGTGGGTGCGGGGCCGCGGGGAGCCGTGCGGAGCCGGCAGGTCACCAGGCGACGTGCAGGGCGACCGGGTAGCGCCAGATCGACGTGGCGCTCCACCGCACCTCGTTGGCCGGCTTGGCCAGCCTCAGGTCCGGGAAGCGGCGCAGCAGTTCCCTGAAGGCCACCTGGAGCTCCATGGTCGCCAGGGGCGCGCCCAGGCAGTGGTGGCCGCCCCAGCCGAAGGTCATGTGAGGTGTGCCGGAGCGGTCCAGGTCCAGCTCGTCGGGGCGGTCGAACTTCTCGGGGTCGCGGTTCGCGGTCAGGTAGGAGACGTGGACGACGTCACCGGCCCGGATCAGCACACCGCCCATCTCGACGTCCTCAGTGGCGATCCGCGGGATCCCGACCCCCTTGCGGAACGGGATGTACCGCAGCATCTCCTCGATGGCCTGCGGGACGCGGTCCGGCTGCTCGCGCAGCAAGGCCAGCTCGCGCGGGCGGGTGAGCAGGGTGAAGGCCATGTTGCCGATCTCGTTGGACGTGGTGTCCTGGCCCGTGATGAGCAGGACCATGGCCATGACGGCGAGTTCCTTGTCGTTGAGGATCTCGTCCCCGTCACGGGCCGTGGCCAGGACGCTGACCAGGTCGTCGCCCGGGTGGGCTCGCCGCTGCGCGGTGAGCTTCGTGAAGTACTCCCGCAGGTAGGCCTTGGAGTGGACGGCGTTGTCCCGGTTGTCGGGGCTGAAGTCCATCATGGTGCGGGCGTGGCGGCGCAGCTCCCAGCTGTCCTCGTCGGGGATGTCGAGGACCTCGCAGATGGCGGCCAGCGGGAGCGGCGCCGCGAGGTGCTCCACGAGGTCGGCCGGTGAGCCGCTCTCCTCCATGGTGTCGAGCAGTTCGGTGACGACCCGCTCGATGCTGGGGCGCATGTGTTCGACGTTCCGCGGGGTGAAGCCCTTGGAGACCAGCGAGCGCAGTCGGCTGCTGTCCGGCGGGTCCATCACGTTGATGGCCTCGTCCTGGACGATCGGCTCCGGCGTCATGCGGGGGAAGTCCTTGCCGACGACGGCGGCACGGCTGAAACGCCGGTCGGTCGTCACCGTCCGCACGTCCTCGTACCGCGTGACGAGCCAGGCCTCACCCTCGCCGTGCGGCAGCTTGATGCGGGAGATCTGCTCGTTCTCCATGAAGCGCCTCAGCTGCGGGTCGAATTCGAGGGCTTCGGCGAAGTCGAAGGGGCAGTTGTGCGCGGAGGAACCGGATTCCATGCGAATACTCCAGTGCACCTGGGCGTCGGGGGGACATATCACAACCAATCCCCCGCCCGCCCAGGCGACCACTGCAGGCCACCCATCCGGGCGACCCGCCGCCCTGCTCCGCGCGATCAGCCGTCCGGGGTCGGGGCCGGGGTCCGGTGCCGCACGTGGGGGCGCCGCGCCCTCACGGGACGCGGCGCGCGCTCGGGGCCCACGGGCCGTCAGTAGTAGTGGCGGCGCCCGCCGACGGCGTGCCCCACGGCTCCCAGAACCCAGAGCACGAGGCCGATGACCACGAGGATGATTCCCAGGGTCCACAGGATGGAGATCCCGGTGAGGAATCCGATGATGAGCAGGATGATGCCGAGGATGACCATGATGTACTCCCTTGCCCGGCCCGGGTCGCCGTTGCCGTGTGCCTGGGCGGCGGTGCCGGTGGTGCGAGCCGCGGGGTGGCGATCGCGCACGGGGCTCGATCGTCGGGCCTCCTCGCAGGCGGGTCCGGCCGTCGACGTCGCCTGCCGTCCACGCCTGGGCGCGGACCTGGCGGCCATTTCGTTTCACCCCTTTCGTACAGGGTTCGGATACCCAGCTCCTCGCGGTTCATGACCACCGGATCCGCCCGGTGTGGCCCGCCGGGTGTCCGGCCCCGCGGCGCGGACGATGCCGCGTCCCGGGCCCCGCACGGGACGCCCCCGCTGGGGCACGGGGCCGCCCCCGCCGTACGCCCCGTCACGCGCCGGACAGCGCCCCCGCGACCGGCCGGCGACCGGCCCGGGCACCGAGGGACCACACCCGGCACCCACCGGGCTCGGGGGTGTCCTCCGCGTCCGGCCCACAGGTGCCGCAAAGCGGCGACCCCCTCACCGCGTCGGCAACCGCCCGGCTCCGGACCGGCCAGGGGTGAACGAGAAATGCCGGTCGGGACGCGCGCGCTGGCACCACGAGCGCCACCACGGCAGACGTCCGTCCCGTCGCCGCGGGGCCCACCGCCGCCGTCGGGGCACGGGGCCGCCCCCGCCGTACGCCCCGTCACGTGCCGGACAGCGCCCCCGCGACCGGCCGGCGACCGGCCCGGGCACCGAGGACCACACCCGGCACGCGCCGAGCTCGGGGGTGTCCTCCGCGTCCGGCCCACAGGTGCCGCAAAGCGGCGACCCCCTCACCGCGTCGGCAACCGCCCGGCCCCGGACCGGCCAGGGGTGAACGAGAAATGCCGGTCGGGACGCGCGCGCTGGCACCACGAGCGCCACCACGGCAGACGTCCGTCCCGTCACCGCGGGGCCCACCGCCGCCGTCGGGGCGGTCTGCCGGTCGCGGATCAAAACCCCTCGCCGACCGCCACCCGCGACGGACCGGAGCAGGGGCCGCCGCGCCGTCCCCGGGCCGTCACGCATCCCTCGGTCGGGCGATGAGCAGGGCCACGTCGTCGCGGTCCTCGGGGTGCCGGAGTGCGGTGAGGAGGCGGTCGCAGGTCTCCTCGACCGGCTCCTCGGGAACGTCCAGGAGGCGGAGCAGATCGTCGAGGCGCTCGTCGATGGCGCGGTCGCGCGTCTCGACCAGACCGTCGGTGTAGAGGACGAGGCGGTCGCCGGGACCGAGGTCGACGGTGGTGCTCTCGAAGGACGCGCCGCCGACCACCCCCAGAGGGGTGCCGGTGGGCAGGTCGAGCAGTTCCGGAGGCTCGCCGACGCGTACGACGACCGGGGGCAGGTGGCCTGCGTTGGCGAGGTGGCAGACGCCCCGTGCGGGGTCGTAGACCGCGTAGACGCAGGTGGCGATGTAGGGGTCCAGCCCGTAGGTGATCCGGTCGAGGTGACCGAGGACCTGGGCCGGCTCGAGGCCGAGGCCGGCGAGGGTGGAGGTGGCGGTGCGCAGCCTCCCCATGGTGGTGGCCGCCGGGACGCCGCTGCCCATGACATCGCCGATGACGAAGGCGACCCTGCCGTCGTCGAAGGGGATCACGTCGTACCAGTCGCCCCCCACCTCGCTGCTGGCCTGGGCGGCGCAGTAGCGCGCGGCGAGTTCGACCCGCGGGTGGACCGGAGGCAGTTGCGGCAGGAGGCTGCGCTGCAGGGTCTCCGCGATACTGCGCAGTTGCTCGTGGAGGCGCGCGTTGTCCATGGACACCGCGGCGCGGGAGGCGAGTTCGCCGGCGAGGGTCTGGTCGTCCTCGTCGAAGGGCTCGGGGGTGTGGGCGCGGGCCAGGCCGAGGACACCGAGGATCCGGCCGCGGGCGATGAGCGGCACCGCCATGGCCGAGTGGACGCCCGCCCGGGCGAGCAGCGAGGCGCCGTCGGGATCGCGGGCGATGCGCAGCAGACTCCGCTCGTCGGCGTGCGTCATCAGGCCCGGACGGCCGGTGTCCAGGCAGTGCGCGGCCAGGTGGTCGGGGCCGTAGGAGACGAGGCGGCCCGGCGGGCCGAAGGCACTGGCCGCCTCCACGGAGGCGGTGCACTTGGCGGAGATCGCGCGGAAGCGGGGGCGGTGGGGGTCCGGCTCGCCGCCGTCGTCGCGCAGCGCCGAGTCCAGGACGTCGACCGCGGCGATGTCGGCCAGTTCGGGGACGGCGACCTCGGCGAGTTCCCGGGCGGTCTGCTCCACCTCCAGGGAGGTGCCGATACGGGCGGAGCTGTCGGCGATCACGGCGAGGCGCCACCGGGCGCGGTCCGCTTCCTGGGCCGAGCGGTGCCGGTCGGTGACGTCCACCACAGCGGTCGCGACGCCCAGGGCACGCCCGTCGTGGTCCTCCAGCCGGTAGTAGGAGACCGACCAGGCCCGGTCGGCGGTCAGGTCGGCGGGCGTGCGGCCCACGACGTACCGGTCGACGATCGGCGTGCCCGTGCGCAGGACCTGCCGGAGCGCGTTCTCGGCGAAGCGGAACCTGGCGCCGGGGAGCACCTCGCGGAACGTGCGCCCGATGTGGTCGTCCTCCGGTACGCCGTGCATCGCCGCCAGGGCGGGGTTGACGGACAGGTAGCGCAGGTCGGTGTCGAGCACCCCGAGCCCGATCGGGGACTGGGCGACGAGTTGGACGGAGAGGGTGAGGCCCCGTTCCAGCCGTTGCACGACGGGGCGGTCGGTGGCCATGCCCAGGGCGTAGGCGCGGCCGCGCCCGTCCGTCAGGCGTACGTTGCCGAATTCCGTCAACCGGGTGGTGCCGTCCTTGCGGCGCACGGGGAAGGCGCCCGACCAGCTGCGCCCGGAGGCCAGCGCCTGGGCGAACAGCGCCAAGGCGTCGTCGCGCTGCTCGGGCCGGACCAGGAGCGCAGCGGCGTAACGGCCGACCGCCTCCTCGGCGGTGTAGCCGAACAGCCGCTCCGCTTGCGGGCTCCACATGTCGATCCGCCCGTCCGGCCCCAGCAGGACCGCGGCGACTCCCAGTGGGTCCATGTGTCCGCCCGGACCGGGCGCCCTGCCCTCGAGCTGGTCGACGCCCAGCGGTGGCCGCGCTTCGCTCATCGCAGGCTCCTCTTCGCCCGCCCTTCGCCGACCTACCTCGCCTTCCGTAGCTCGCGTACCCCGGCTGCGGCGGGTGAGTCATGCTCGGTGAGGCGGGACAGGCACGTTTTCCGGGCGCGGGCCGGGGCAGGCGCCCGTACCCACGATAAGCGCACAGAAAGGGGAAAACCCATGGCTGCCACGTTTCCGGGCGGCCGCCGCGTTCTGGCGGTCGTCAGCAACTACGGGGTCGAGCAGGACGAACTGGTCGTCCCGGTCGAGCACCTGCGTGACAGGGGCGCCGACGTCACGGTCGCCGCGACGCGCCGCGGCGACGTGCAGACCCTGGTCGGGGACAAGGATCCCGGCAAGGTCGTGGAGCCGGACACCACCCTCGACGAAGTGGATCCGACCGCTTTCGACCTGCTGCTCATCCCCGGCGGCACGATCAACGCCGACAACCTCCGCCTTCAGGGGAAGGCGATGGACGTCGTACGGGCGTTCGCCTCGTCCGGGCGCCCGATCGCGGCGATCTGCCACGGCCCGTGGGCGCTGGTCGAGGCCGGCGTCGCGAACGGCAAGACGCTCACCTCGTACGCCTCGGTGCGGACCGACCTGCTCAACGCGGGCGCCGCGTCCTGGGTCGACGAACCGGTGGTGAGCGACGCCTCCGCCGGCTATCCGCTGGTCACCTCGCGCACCCCGAAGGATCTGGACGCCTTCCTGGAAGAGGTCGACAAGGTCCTTGCCGGGACCTGAGCGGTCACCGCCGTGTCAGGGCTCGATGAGCCCGGCCCGGATGGCGTAGCGCGTGAGTTCCAGGCGGTCGCGCAGACCGAGCTTCTGCAGGAGGTTGGCGCGGTGGCGCTCGACCGTCTTGATGCTGATGAAGAGCAGGTCGGCGATCTCCTGCGATGTGTGGCCCTCGGCGACGAGCTTGAGGATCTCCTCCTCGCGTTCGGTGATGGCGCGGGCGGGCAGGGGTTCTCCCTGCCGGGCACGCTCGAGGTAACTGCGGATCAGGGTGGTGACGGCGCCGGGGTAGATGAACGGCTCGTCGCGTACGGCGGCCCGGCAGGCCGCGACCAGGTCGCGGTCGGCGACGGACTTCAGCACGTATCCGCTGGCACCGGACTTGAGGGCCTCGAAGAAGTACTGCTCGTTGTCGTACATCGTCAGGATGAGGATGCGCAGACCGGGACGCAGCCTGCTGAGTTCCCGGGCGGCCTGCAGGCCGGTCATGCGGGGCATCGCGATGTCCAGGACGGCCAGGTCGACCGGCTCCTCGCGGGCCTTCGCGACGGCCTCTGCGCCGTCCCCGGCCTCGGCGACGACGGTCAGGTCGGGTTCGCCGTCAAGGATCAGCCGGACGCCGCGCCGCACGAGCGCGTGATCGTCGGCGAGCAGGATGCGGGTCGGGGGCGGGGCCGTCATCGCGGACCGTCCATCGCCGGCGCGGGTACGTGGAGGCGGATCTCGGTGCCGCCGCCGGGGGCGGCACCGATGGTCAGCACGGCTCCGATGAGCAGGGCTCGTTCGCGCATGCCGCGGATTCCGGCGCCCTCGGGGACGTCGCCGATGCCCTTGCCGTTGTCCCGGACGAGGAGTTCCGTCCCGCCTCCGGGGGCGGCGCCGAGGTGGATCTCCACCCGGTCCGCGCGCGAGTGCCGGGCCGCGTTGGTGACCGCCTCCTGGGCCACCCGGTAGAGCACCAGCTCGGTCTCGTGGTCGAACGCGGGAAGTGCCGGCCCGGAGTGGTCCACGACGGTGAGCTCCGGGGTGGTGAACTCGCCGGCCAGGGCGCGCACGGCGCTGTGCAGGCCGAGTTCCTCGAGGACACCGGGACGGAGCCGGCGCGCGATGCGGCGGATCTCGTCCAGCCCGGCCCGGGTGGTCTCCTGCACCTGCCGCAGGTCCTCCCCCAGGGGGGCCGGTGCCAGATCGGCGCTGCGACCCAACTGCAGGACGACGGCGGTGAGGGTCTGGCCGACCTCGTCGTGCAGTTCCCGCGCAATGCGCTGCCGTTCGGCTTCCAGCGCGGCCAGCACCCGGGCGCTGGTGGTGGCGCGCTCGGCCTCCAGACGGTCGAGCATGGTGTTGAACGTGGTGATCAGCATGGCCACCTCGCCCGAGCCGGTGACGGCGGGGCGGCTGCCGGGGCGCAGCAGGTCGGCCGAGTTCATCGCGCGGCTCAGCCGCTGCAGCGGGGCGAGTCCGATGCGCAGCAGCAGGGCGTTGGCGACGAGCATCGCGACCAGCCCCACGCCCAGCACCAGCGCCTCGGCCAGCAGCACGGGGGTGGAGACCGTGACGGGGCCCAGCAGCAGCACGGCGGCTCCGACCAGCACCGCACCGTTCAGCAGGAAGATCCGCCAGTACAGCGACATGTCCCGCCC
Source organism: Streptomyces sp. ME19-03-3 (assembly GCA_033793685.1). Classification (GTDB taxonomy): domain Bacteria; phylum Actinomycetota; class Actinomycetes; order Streptomycetales; family Streptomycetaceae; genus Actinacidiphila. The sequence goes on from JARAXD010000032.1 coordinate 34,209, forward strand.
TCCTCGGGGTCCCCGCCTCCACGATCCACCGGCTCGGCTCCGCCGTCCTGAGGCGCGGCCCGCCTCCTGCCGTGGCTGACGGGTACCCGGGTCCCGCTTCCAGCCTGCCCGGGACGGGGGGGCGCCGCCATCGGGGGCGGCACCCATTTCCGGGCGTGCGGATTGGGTGCCGACCCCGATGGTCCGGCAGGTGGGCGCGGGCGATGGTGGAGGAGACAGGGCCCAACAGGCTCCGGGAGGAGGACACCATGCCGTACCAGCACAAGGGCATCGAGGACATCGACGCCGACTTCCAGCGTACCGACCCCCGCTTCGCCGAGGGCCTGCGGACGGGGCGTCCCTGCGCGCCACGGGAGTACCGGCGGCGACTGGGCTGGTTCCTCCTGGTGGTGGCGCTGGCCTGGATCCTGCTCGGCATGGCGCTGCCGCAGGGGCTGCTGCTGGCGGCCGGGCTGGTGCTGGCCGGTATCGGCGCGGGCGTCCTGGACCCCCGGCACGACGCCGCCGGGCGACACCGCCGAAAGGTTTGACCGGGGACCCCGGGGCAGCCGGGAACCGAGGGCCGAGCAGGTGGCGGGCCGGTCCTGCCGTTGTTCGCCGGGTCAGCGTGTGGCGCCGTTGCGTACGGCGCGGGCGGGCTATTGTGTCGCCGACCGAGAAATTGCGCAAATCGTCACATTTGGGAGCCCTACGTGATCGAAGGCATCGGCAGGCGCCGCTTTCTCGCCGCGGGTGCGGCCGTCGTCGGGGCGGGTGCGACGAGCAGAGCCTGGGCGGGCACGCCGCTGGCCGATGTACCACCGGGCGGGCTCCTGCGGAGCAAGGCCCGGCTCCCCCGCCCGTTCCAGGTACCCCTCCCGATCCCGCCGGTCCTGCAACCCATCCTGCGGACGGCGACGACCGACTACTACCACATGACCCAGCGCGTGGCGCGGCTGGAGATCCTCCCAGGCCTGCGCACGAGCTGCTGGACCTACGACGGCCTCTTCCCGGGGCCCACGGTCGTCTCCCGCTCGGGTCGCCGCACAGTCGTCACCCACCGCAACGAGTTGCCCCAGCCGACCGTGGTCCACCTGCACGGCGGTCACACGCCCGCCGAGAGCGACGGCTACCCGATCGACCTGACGATGCCGGTCGGCAGCGGCATGTCGTACGACGACGCGATGGCGGGCATGCCGGAGATGCACGGCTCGTCCGGGCAGCTCACCCACGGCCAGCGCAGCTACACCTACCCGATGCTGCAGCGCGCGGCGACGCTCTGGTACCACGACCACCGCATGGGCTACACCGGCCCCGCGGTCTACCGCGGACTGGCCGGCTTCCACCTCGTGACGGACGACGAGGAGGACGCGCTGGACCTGCCGCGCGGCTCCCGCGACATCCCGCTGCTGCTCGCCGACCGGGCGTTCGGCGAGAACGGCGGGCTGCTGTACCCGGCCATCGACTCCGGCATGCACAAGCCGGGCGTCGTGCACGCGCACCACTTCGGCATGATGGGCGACGTCATCCTGGTCAACGGCGCGCCGTGGCCCGTGCACCGGGTCAGGCGGCAGCGCTACCGGCTGCGGTTCCTCAACGGCAGCAACGTCCGCGACTTCCGCCTGGAACTGGACCCCCCGCCTCCGGGCGGCAGGGGCCTGCTGCAGATCGGCAGTGACGGCGGACTGCTGGGCAGTCCGCTGGCCCACGACAGCCTGCGCATGGCGCCCGCCGAGCGCTTCGACGTCATCGTCGACTTCGCCCGCTACCGGCCGGGGACCAAGGTGCGCCTGGTCAACCGGTTCGGCAGCGGGAGCACCGCGCAGGTCATGCGCTTCGACGTCTCGCCCTCCTCACGGAAGCCGCACGACGACACCCACATCCCCAAGCGGCTGTCGCGTCACCCGGCGACCGTCCTCGACCCCCGCAAGGCCGTGGCGCACCGGACCTTCGCCTTCCGGCACTCGCGCGACGGCTGGACGATCAACGGTTTCCCGTACAAGCCCGGCCGCTCACTCGCCGACGTGAAGCTCGGCACGGTCGAGATCTGGAAGTTCACCTCGGTGTTCTTCCATTCCGTGCACGTGCACCTCGACGCCTTCCGGGTGCTGTCCCGCAACGGCAAGAAGCCGGGCTCGTTCGACGCGGGGTGGAAGGACACGGTGGCCACGGGGCCGGGCGAGACCGTGGAGGTGGCGGTCCGCTTCACCGACTACCCGGGCACGTTCATGATGCACTGCCACAACCTCGAGCACGAGGACATGGCGATGATGGCCGACTTCACCACGTACCGGGGTTGAGTCCCGGGTTCGGCCTCCGCACGCCGGGCCGAACGCGGCCCGGGCCGTCACCGGGGCGCCCGCGCCCCGCCGGGCGGGGGACTCACTTCCCCCGGCGGGGCGGGCGTCCCGGGTTCGGTGCCGCCCGGAGCGCGGCCGGTGCCGGACGGCGGGGACGCCGGGATTCCGCCGGGTTCCCCCGACGGCGCGGCAGTACCGGCCGAGCCGCCCCGCGGTGACCCCGGCGGGCTGCCCGACGGTGCGCTGGGCGGTGCCGTCGTCCGCTCGTCGCCCGAGGCCGTGCCGTCGCCGCCGGCCCTGGTGAGCCACTCTCCGGTGTCCGGGTCGCGGACCACGAACCTCTCGACCGGCACGGACGCCGGGACCACCACCACCGTCCGCGACGGCTGGTAGCCGGGCCACGCCTTGCCGACGGTCGTGGTGCCGCCTTCCTGCTCGACCGGCCGCGTCAGGGGATTCCCGCAGGCGCAGCGCACCCTGGGCATGCCCCGGTCGTCCACCAGGACCGCGGTTCCGGCCTGCAGCACCGCCTGGAAGGCGGTGGGCCGGCCGCCGCGGTATCCGTGGTTGGTGACCCGGGTGTCGGCGCGGAGTAGGAGCGGGGTCAGGTCCCGCAGGTACGCCGGCACACCGGCCGGCCTGAGGCCCAGCGCCCTGGCGAACGCCTTGGTCTTCGACGGGTCCGCGGACAGGGCGCCGATCTGCTTGTCCACGTCGCAACTCGCGGCGCCGGGCGTGCCGCCGTACAGGCCGGGCACTCCGCCGCTGTAGACCTGCCGGACGGTGCCGCCCGTCGTCGACGGGGTCGGCAGCGCCGGAGTCGCCGACGGGGCGGTGGTCTGCTCGGCCGTCGACCGCGTGAACGGGTCGGGTCCTGCGCTGCCCGCCGTCTGCAGGAAGAGCTCCCCCTGCTCACCGCCCGAGACCCCGCCGGGCCGGGTGAACACCACGGCCAGGGCCACCGCGGCCACCACCGCCGCGGTGATCACGGCCACCTTGGTGGCCGAGCGCCACCAGGGGCGCTCGTCCCCGCCCCCGTCCCCGCCTCCTCCGCCTCCGCCGTCGCCGTCGTCCGGCGGTTCGCCCGGTGGCGCGGGCGGTGCCCCCACGGCGACCGTCGGGGTACGGCGCCGCCGGCCGGGCGGGCCCTGGCCGGGGGGCGGTCCCTGGCCGGCGGTGTCGGGCCCGGACAGGGGGCCCGCGGGCGGGCCTCCGGGACGGGTGAGCGAGGGCGGTGGAACGCTCACTGGGCTCTCCTCCACTCGTCCCGGACCGGCACGCGGGATGTCGGCGCCGCCCGGATCCTCTGGGGCCCCACCCGCCGACCATTGTGTGCGCCCTCCTCGCTGTCCCCGCAAGCCGACGGGCGCCGGTCCGCAACGCCCGGCCGTCACCCTGCGCGGGCCGTCGGTCCCCGACCCGGCGTACTCGGGGGTCACCGGGATGCCGCGCGCGGTCGTGTACCGGCGCGCACCCGCACCGCCGGCCTGGGGGGGCGTCCCCGCTCAGGTGCCGCCGGGCGGGTGGTGACCGCGTCGCCGGGTGGGCTCGGCGCCGGGAGGGTGGAATGCATGGGGTACGGCCCCGGCGCACGCCCGGGCCGTACTGCCGCACGGAAAGGCGTGAGGGAATGGGACACGGCGGAAACGTGATCGCTGAGCTGCTGGCCGACCACCGCGAGGTCGAGGAGATCTTCGACCGCATGCAGTCGATGTCGACCGGCGACCCGGCGCTGCGGGAGCTGGTGGACGAGGTGACCATCGAGCTGGTGCGGCACTCGGTGGCGGAGGAGCAGTACCTCTACCCGGCCGTCCGCGAGCACGTCGAGGACGGGGACCGCATCGCGGACAAGGAGATCGCGGACCACTCCAGGATCGAGGAACTGCTGAAGGAACTGGAGCAGCTGCCGCCGAACGACGGTCGTTTCCACCCTCTGCTGATGCGGCTGATGGACGAGGTGACCGCGCACGTCCAGGACGAGGAGGGCACGCTCTTCCCCCGGCTCAGCGGCGCCTGCTCCCCCGAGGCGCTCGACGACCTCGGCGACAAGGTGCGCCGCGCCAAGTCCCTCGCCCCGACCCGCCCCCACCCCGCCGCCCCGGACACCCCTCCCGCCAACAAGCTTCTGGCTCCCGGCGCCGGTCTCGTCGACCGCGCCCGCGACTTCGTCAGCGGCCGCGGCCGGTCCTGACCGCCGGCCGCGGGGCGGCGGCGCAGGGTATCCGCTCCTTCCGGGACCCTGCGCCGGCCTCGCGAGGACGAGGACCACGCTGCGGTACCCGTCCCGGAGCTGGTACGCCGGATACCGCACACGGATACCGGCGACCCTGCCACGCGGGACGAAGCGCGCCGGAGGGGGTGCGCGACAGTGATACCCGCGGGAGTGATGCGGCTCATGTCGCGAAAGCGGTGTTCTGCGTACGCTGGGCGCGCCGCGCACCGGCCGGGCGCGGCATCCACGCGCACGGAGGACGGTTCGTTCGGGATGCACAGCGAGTTCTCATCGGTCATCTCCGCGGCCACCCGATGGCTGCTGTCGGCCTATCCGGCGACCGGCGGAGCGCTCAGCCGTGCACTGACGGAGGCGCAGGCCCGCCAGGCCGCCACGGTCGCCGCCGCCCTGCGCTACCCGACCGCGCTGGACGCCGCCCTGCTCGGGCTCCTCGCGCCCGGCGGCGCCGGCCGGCTGGACCGGGTGGGCGGTGCTGGGGGAGACCACGCGGACGCCGGGGACGCCAGGGACGCCGGGGACGCCGGGGCGGGCTGGCGGAGCTGGGTGGACGAGATCGTCGTGAGCTGGGCGGCCTGCCTGCTGTCCGACCCGGCCCTGGCCGCCCGCGCGGTCACCGCGGTGGCCGCCACCGAACACGGCTCCACCCTCGTGGGCGACGCCCTCAGGCTCACCACTCCCGGCGCCCACGACCGCGCGGCGTCCGCCCTGCTCCGGCACCCGGACCTGGTCGCCCCGATAGCGGGCCTGCACCGTGCGGAGCTGACCGCCCTGCTGGCCGCGACCCCGCTCGACAGCCCGGCATAGGCGCCGGTTCCCGCCGCACGGCCCCGCTGTCCGGGCAACGGGCGGGACTCGCAGGTGTACGCGGGGTTTGTGCGGGAAGAGGCAGAAGGTGACTCTACGTGATGCGGTGACCTGGATGGCCCGCCGCAGCCGGGACCCGGTCGTCACCCTCACCGCGCGGGCGACCATCGCGGCGACCATCTCCTACGTGATCGCCGTACACGTCAGTGATGAGCCTGCCCCGCTCACAGCGCCGCTCACCGCCCTCCTCGTCGTGCAGGTGACGCTCTACTCGACGCTCACCACGGGCGTCCGCCGGGTCAACTCCGTGGTGGTGGGCGTGCTGATCGCCGTCGGCTTCAGCGCATTGGTGGGGCTGACGTGGTGGAGCCTGGGTCTGATCATCCTCGCGGCGCTGGTCATCGGGCAGTTCGTGCGGGTCGACGAGTTCGTCAACGAGGTCGCGATCAGCGCGATGCTGGTGCTCGGTGTGAGCCAGTTGACGGCGCAGGCCTGGGACCGCGTACTGGAGACCCTCATCGGGGCAGGGGTGGGGCTGCTGCTCAACGTCCTGTTCGCGCCGCCCGTATGGGTGGGAACCGCCGGGGCGTCCATCGAGGACCTGGCCCGCCGCATGCGTCATCTCCTGCTGTACTGCGCCGAGGAGCTGGGCTCCCCCACCACGGTGGAGCGGGCCGCGGCGCGGCTGCACGAGGCGCGCCGCCTGGACCAGGACGTCGCCGAGGTCGACGCCGCGCTGCGCCGTGCCGAGGACAGTCTGCGTCTCAATCCCCGTGTCCGGGAGGGGCTGTTGTCGCGGGTCGTGTTGCGGACCGGTCTGGACACCCTGGAGATCTGCGTGGTGGTGCTGCGCGTCCTGGCACGGTCGCTGACCGACCTCGCCAAGCGGCGCGGCCCCGGTGAGCCGCTGTTCGACCGCGACGTGGCGGTCGCCCTGGAGGAGCTCTTCGCCCATGTCGGAGGGGCGCTCGTCAGCTTCGCCATCCTGGTGACCACGCAGGTGAGCAGCAACGCCGAGGAGGCCGAGGCCCGGCTGGCCGCGGAGCTCGCGGCGGCCCGCGCGAGCCGGGACAAGGTCGCCGACATACTGCTCGACCGGGTGCGGCAGCACCCGCAGGCGTGGCAGTTGCACGGGGCACTGCTCGCCGAGGTGGACCGCATCATCGACGAGCTCGCCCTGGAACACCGTTCCCATCGGCTGATGGAGGAGCTGGACGAGGCCGCCCGCGCCCAGCGGGAACGCTTCGCCGCCCTGGCCAGGTTGCGCCTGGCGGTCCGCGGCGAGCGCGTCCGGCGTCGCCGTCGCGGGCGGGTGGCGCCGGATGGGGAGACACGGTCGGACCGGCCGCCGGTGCCCTCGGCCCGGGCGGACCGGCCGGGCCGCGCGCCGGGCCGCGCGCCGGGCGACCGGCGTCGCCCGGCGCGCGACCGGTCGCGCTCGGGGTGACGGTCCGGGCTCACCGGAGAGAGACGGAGCAGGCCACTGCGCGGCCGAGGACGTACGGGCCGGGTGACGCGCACGGTCGCGGGCCATTCTCGGACCGAGGGCGTCGACGGCGGGCCGCCGGGTAGGCGCTCCCCACGCCCCGAGCACAGGAGGTGCAGTTTGAATCCTCCCCCCGCTGAAGCAGGGGGATTCCTGGCTCACGTGGGCTGGAGACCTGCGGTCCGTCAGCTCTTACACGATCAACACCAGCCGGGTTGAGACCAGCCCGGTTCGATGAAACAAATCCAGGAGGTGCACGTGCTGTCTTGGCTCTCGATCAGCACGGTGTACGCGCTGCCTGGTTTTCGCAACGCACCGCGATCAGCTCACCCGACGGCGTGGGCGGTCTTTCGCCCTGACGGCGAAACCCCGTTCCCTGCCCTGCTCCGCAGGGGTCCGACTCCTCCCCGGCCCGAAGGCCGGGGCATTCTCGGAAGTTCCGGGTGAACCGCATGTCGTCCTCCCAGGGGAGGCCGCCGGTACCGCGGTCGCGATCCGGCTTCGTGGGACGCCGCTACGAGCGCACGGGCACGGAACCCGTCACCGCGCGGAGCGCCCTCGGTCTGAGACTGGCGCTCGTCAGCCTGTTCGCGCCGCTGTTCGTGCTGGGGACGGCGCTGTTCGCGACGCTCGCGGCGCGCGCCGCGAGCGGTGACTCCCCCGGCCGGGGCACGTACGTCGGGCTCGCCGTGGTGTGTGCGGTGCTCGCCGTCGCCGCGCTCCTCGACCTGTCGGTCATCATGCGCCGCCGGCGCCAAGAGAACCCTCGTCGGTAGCCGCTCACACGACTCAGCCGCGCGCGAACTCCAGCAGGTCGGCGTTGAACCGTTCGGCGAACTTGGGCACCAGCGCCAGCCCGTGCGGGGCTCCCTCGTACACCTTGTAGACCGCTCCCTTGACCAGCTTCGAACTCAGGGCGCCCGAAGCCACGATGGGCACGATCTGGTCGTCGTCACCGTGCACGATGAGCGTCGGGACGTCGATCTTCTTGAGGTCCTCGGTGGTGTCGGTCTCGGAGAACGCCTTGACGCAGTCGTAGGCGCCCTTGATGCCCACCGTCATGCTCCACAGCCAGAACTGGTCGCGGGTGCCCTGGCTGACGGTCGAGCCCTCGCGGTTCGCGCCGTGGAACGGGCCGCTGAGGTCCCGGTAGAACTGGGACCGGTCCGTGGCCACGCCGTTGCGGATCTCGTCGAAGACCTCGATCGGCTGGCCCTCGGGATTGGCCTGCGTCTTCAGCATCAGCGGGGGGATCGCACCCAGCAGCACCGCCTTGGCGACCCGGCCCGTGCCGTGCCGCCCCATGTAGCGCGTGACCTCGCCGCCACCGGTCGAGTGCCCGACGAGGATGACGTCACGCAGGTCGAGTTCCTCGATCACGGCCGCCAGGTCGTCGGCGTAGGTGTCGAGGTCGTTGCCCTCCCAGGGCTGGCCGGAGCGCCCGCCGCCGCGGCGGTCGTGGGCGACACCACGGAATCCGTGGTCCACCATCCACTTCATCTGCGGGTCCCACGCGTCCGCCGTCAACGGCCACCCGTGGGAGAACACGACGGGCTGGCCCGTCCCCCAGTCCTTGAAGAAGATCTGGGTCCCGTCCTTCGCTGTTGCGTACGGCATGATCCTGAGTCCTCCTCGTCGCAGTGGGACGCCGGGTTCAGCCGGGTTCCGAGGCGGCCGCGCACAGGGCCCCCGGCCGGGCCGAACACGCCGGTGCTCAAACCGTAATGCCGCGGCGGGGACCCGGCGCGCCGAGACCGGGCCGCCCGGCGGCACCGGGATCCACGCCGGGCGGCCGGGGTGGGAAGAGCGCGTGGTCCGTCGGGCCCTGCTCGGGTCGGGCACGGTGGCGGGCGGCGTCGGAGACCCGACGGCGGGTGGCGTCGGGGAACGAACCGGGTGGTGGCGACATCGTCGAACGCGTTGCGGGAAGGGAAGTGGCCCTTGTCGCGAGCTGCCTCCGCACCTCGCTCGATCTCGGGCACCTCCCCCCAGCGCCCGGCGCATCGGCCCGGGCAGGCGGCGACGGAGGGCCTACCGCGTCGACCGCGCAGAGGCGCCGTGCACACCGTTCCCCGTGTGCGAAGCACCCCCGACCGGTCGTGGCGGACGGACCAGGGCGGCTCAGTCGCTCGGCGCGACGCGGGAGTCCAGCTGTGGCCGAGTCACGGGCCACTGTCGTCAGGGCGCGTACGTCCCGCTCCGCCCACGCGACGGCGATGGCGCCCTCGATGGCGCTGATCATCAGCTCGCGGGCGGCGGTGCCCGTGCGGCTGGCACGCCCATCTCCGCCGGCGCCGTCGTGACGGGCCGGGTCCACGTCGCGAAGGCGGCGGCCGCCGCCGAACGGGTGGCGGCGCGGGGAAGTGCGCCGGGGTCCGCGGCGGGACGGCAGGGGTGTCGCTGGACAGCGGTGGGCTCTTGGGAGGCAACTCGGCGGTGGGAGCACCGCGAGGCGGCCGCGCGGCGTGAACCGGGGGCCGGCGACGAGCGGGACCGCCACGCCGGCGCCTGGTCACGGTGCCGCCCGCGGTGGGGCCGGCACGGCGCCGCCGCACCCGGACCGGGTGCGCCCTGGGGGCGCTCAGGCCGACAGGAGTCCGGCGATGCAGGCGTCCCAGTCGATGCGGGCGCTCTCGGTGCCGAGCGGTACGAGCTCCGCGGTGGCGGCCAGGAAGCCGGCGAGTTCAGCCGTGGCGACCTGAAGGACGGCCGTGCCGCCCGGGCCGGCGAGAGTGATCCGGGTGCGGGCGTGGCCGTCGGGCGCGACATGGACGTCGCCGTCCCCGGCGGGGGCCGCGAGCCCGGCCAGCAGGAGCTCGCGGGAGAGCACCCACTGCGCCTTCGCCCGGGCACCCTCGCTGTGGCCGAAGCCCATCCGGACGGTGTACGGGTCGTCGGGACGGTACCGGCAGTCCGCCGACAGATCGAGGACCCGCCGGTTCCCGGTGATCAGCCGCAGGGGCAGATGCCCCGTCAGTTCTCGCATGGACGTCCCCTCGTGGGCCCGGTTCGGCCGCGCGTCGCCGTGTCGCAACGTGTTGTCGTCGTGCGCCTGCCCCGCCGGGCGCGGTTCCGGCCGAGGACGGCGGGAAAGGTTTCGTGAAGGCCGCGCGTGCTTACCGCCAACCGGGGTGAGCCGGGCTTCCCGGACCCCGAACCGGTCTGGCTGGTGTTCCGCCGCCGGACCGGAGGGGAGCCGCCGGCGGGAGGCGGCCTTCCGCCGCTTCGGCCTGGAGCAACCCTCCAGACTGATGAAGCCGGCACGCGGGCGACCCGTGCGCCCTGGTGACGCAGGCCGAGGACGATCGCGCCCAGCACCCGCACGTCGCGCACCCCGGGCAGCCCGGCGGCGGGCGCGGGCCCCTCGCGCAGCCCGGCCTCGATCCGCCGGAGTCGGCGAGGAAGACGTGCCGCAGCGGCTCGGGGGTGATCTCGACGAGGCGGGGGTCGGTCCATGAGCAAGCGCCGGCACCTCGCCCCGGTCGGAGACCACCACGGTGGCGTGGCACGCGGACACCGCCGACCTGGGAGCGCGGGCTGTTACTCACCCGATCACACCGGATCCGCTCCGCCCGCCGCCGCGGCGAACGCTCGGCGGTACGGAGCCGACGGTCCGCGGCGGCGCGCACCCGCACCAGTCCGCGCCCCCCGCCGGCGATCCGACCGGAGGGTTACCCCGGCGGGCACCTCGGCGCCGGCGAGGTGGACGCGCCGGCGCATCCGGGCCGGGAGGGCGGTCATGCCTCCGCGGGTACGTGCGCGCCCATGTCCTTCAGGCGTCCGGCGACCGCGGTCAGGATCCGGTCGGACAGCCCGGGGTCGGCGACAGCGCGGGAGATCAGCAGCGCGCCGACGAGGGCGCTGAGGGTGAGCATCGCGTCGGCCTCCGACTCGGCGTCGGGAGCGTCGCCCCGCGCCGCCTCGCCGATGAGCGCGAGGTACTTGCGTACCTGCAACTCGTACGACTCCTTCAACGCCTCGTCGCCGCGACCGGCGCTGGCGCCGAGGGTCACCAGGGCGCAGCCGGTGCCGGGCGCGTCGCGGTGCCGGGCGCTGAGGTACGCGTCGATCAGCCCCGAGCGGGGCTGATCGGGGTCCTTGCGGGCGGCCTCGGCCATCTTGCCCTCACCGTCGGCCAGGGCCAGCGCCGCCGCCTGCGCCATCAGGTCGTCGCGCGAGGTGAAGTGCTTGTAGAACCCGCCGTGGGTCAGTCCCGCCTCCTTCATGAGGTCCGCGACGCCGGGGCGGGTCATGCCTTCCTCCCGGATCCGGCGGGCGGTGATCCGCAGGACCTTCTCGCGTGACTCGGCCTTGGCTGCCTGCGAGTGACCCATCGCCTGACCTCCCGGGTGTGCGTCGGACCGACCCGACCTATGTGGATGATGGACATCATACACCTGGCCCGGGAGCCCTCGCGGCCGCGCTCGCGGCCCCACCGCGACCCGCGCACGCCTTTGACATCCAGGATGACGCACACCATCCTGACATGAGGATGACGAAGACCATCCAGATTCCGGCGCGCGCCTCCACCGGGCAAGCCGCAGCCTCCGCACTCCCGCCCGCGAACCTCCGCGAGGACCCATGACCACCGCAGCAATCCAGCCGCATGTCAGGCGGGGAACCCTCCCCGTCTTCGCCACGGCGACGGCGATCACGGTCGCCAACATCTACTTCACCCAGCCCCTCCTGGACCAGATCGCCCGCGGCTTCGGCATCTCCGCCTCGGCCGCCGGGCTCGTGGCCACGGCCGGACAGATCGGCTACGCGCTGGGCATCGTGGCCGTCGTGCCGCTCGCGGACCGCGCCCGGCTGCGCCGGCTGTCCCGGGTCCTGCTGACGGTGACCGCCCTCGCGCTGCTGGCGGGCGCCGTGGCACCGTCCGTGGCGTTGCTGGGCATGGCGACGCTCGTGCTCTCGGCCGGCACCGTGCTGCCGCAGGTGATCATGCCCACGGTCGCGTCCATGGCCGCCCCCGGCCAGGCCGGGCGGGTCCTGGGCGCGGTCGGCACCGGGCTGACGATGGGCGCTCTGCTCTCCCGCACCGCCTCGGGGCTCATCGCCGAGGCCGCGGGCACCTGGCGGGCCGGCTTCCTGGCCGCCGCGGTGGCCACGGCGGCGCTGCTGCTCGTCCTCCCCCGCTACATGCCGGCCGAGCGGCCGACCGGGGCCGCCGCCTCCGGCGGCTACGGGCGATTGCTGGCCTCGCTGCCCCGGCTGCTGGTGGACCATGCGCCGCTGCGCCTGTCGGCCGCACTGGGGGCGACGGTCTTCGGCTCCTTCTCCGCCTTCTGGTCCACGCTCGCCTTCCACCTCACCGCGCCGCCCATCGGACTGGGTCCGGCGGTCGTCGGCCTCTTCGGCCTGTGCAGCGTTCCGGGCGCCCTGGCCGCCCGCTACTCGGGACGCCTCACCGACCGGTGGGGGCCGCTCGCGGTCAACAGCCTGTCGGTCGCCTCGGCAGTGGCGGCCTTCGTGCTCTTCGGGTTCGCAGGGCGGTCGCTCGTCGTCCTCGCCGTGGGATGCAACCTCCTCGGCTACGGGGTGACCAGCAGCCAGATAGCCAATCAGGCCCGCATCTTCACCGCCGCACCCAGGAGCCGGGGACGGCTCAACACGGTGTACATGTTCGCCGTCTTCGGCGGTGGCGCCGCAGGTTCCGCCGTCGCCGGCGTGCTCTTCTCGGCCTCCGGCTGGCACGGCGTGGTGGCGGGCGGCCTCGGCCTCCTGGCCCTCGCGGGCCTCACGCTCGCCTGGTACGGCCTGCGCCCCCGCCGCACGAGCACCCGGCGGGGCCACGGCGCCCACCCTGGGCGGGCGGACGCGGACCCGGCCGCGACTCCCGCCGCGCGCGCATAACTCCCCCCTGCGCGGAGCGCGGGCCCGGCGCCCGCGCTCCGCTTCCGCGCCTCACAGGAGAGACGGCCGCTACCGCCCGACTCGCTCCCAGATCAGGACGCCCGTGCGCACCGCGCCCCAGATCCTGGTGGAACCGGGCAGGCTCAGCCGCAGTACGCGGCCGTCCAGGTGGGCGATCCGCGTCAGGGCACCGCCCACCCAGTTGGGGAACAGGCTCAGCTCCACACGGTGCACGACCGTGTCCGCCGACGGGACCTCGAAGGTGCCGGCGTACGCGAGATAGCCCGCGGCCGCGGCGGCCAGCTCTTGCGGCAGCCCTTCCTCGAGCCGCCCGTGGCGGAACTCCGGCCGCCCGATCCGCATGATCTGGGCGGACATGTGTCCGTCGCGGCCATAGGTGATCAGACCCCGGGGATGCGGCCCGAAGGGCTCCACGACCTCGCCGGTCTCGATGTCGGTGGCCTCGTAGGACACCAGGCGCCAGGCGCCGATCAGGGCTTCACGCAGTGCGTCAGGGGTCATCGCGGGTACCTCGCCGTCGTTCCTTGACTTCCAGGATGACGAGAGTAATCCTGATTGAGGATGATGCAAATAATCCAGATAGCGAAGGACGCGTCATGACCGATGTCCACGACCCCACGCGCACGGCGATCCTGCTGGTCGACCCCTACAACGACTTCCTCTCCGAGGGGGGCAAGGTCTGGCCCGCGCTCGAGCCCGTCGCCACCGAGGTGGGTCTGCTCGACAACCTCCGCGCCGTCGTCGGCGCGGCCCGCACGACCGGCCGGAAGGTGGTCTTCGTCCCCCACCGCCGCTGGCAGGAGGGGGACTACGAGGACTGGGCGCACCCCAACCCGACGCACCGCGTCATCCAGGAGCGGCACACCTTCGCCCTCGGCACCTGGGGCGGCGAGTTCCACCCCGACTTCCGGCCCGCCGACGCTGACGTCGTCGTCCAGGAGCACTGGTCGCAGAGCGGATTCGCCAACACCGACCTCGACTTCCGGCTCAAGCAGCACGGCATCACCCATGTGATCCTCGTCGGGCTGCTCGCCAACACCTGCATCGAGTCCACCGGCCGCTACGCCATGGAGCTCGGCTACCACGTGACTCTGGTCCGCGACGCCACCGCGGCCTACCGCCCCGAGATGATGCACGCCGCCCACGAGCTCAACGGCCCCACCTACGCCCACTCCATCACCACCACAGCCGACTTGCTCAAGACGCTGGAGAACGGAGACCACTGACATGCGACTGACCGGACAGATGTTGATAGGCGCCTCCTGCGTGCCCGCGTCCGCGGGCACGATGAAGGCGCTCGACCCGGCGACCGGCGCGCTGGTCGGACCGGAGTTCGCGCTCGGCGGGGCGGCCGAGGTCGACCGCGCCGCGCGGCTGGCCGACGAGGCGTACGACAGCTACAACCGCACCGGCCTCGACGAGCGGGCCGCGTTCCTCGAGCTGATCGCGGACCGGCTCGAGGGGATCAAGGGCGAACTGGCCGAGCGGGCCGCCCTGGAGACGGGCCTTCCCGTGGCGCAACTGGAGGCCGAGGCGGTCAAGTCCGCCGGCCAGTTCCGGCAGTTCGCAGAGGTCGTCCGGCAGGGCCGGTTCCGGCGGGCCGCCGTTGACCCAGCCCTGCCGGACCGGCAGCCGCGGCCGCGCATGGACCACCGCATGCAGAAGATCGCCATCGGTCCGGTGGCCGTCTTCGGTGCGAGCAACTTCCCCATCTCGTACTCGGTCGCGGGCGGTGACACGGCAGCCGCCCTCGCGGCGGGCTGCCCGGTGATCCTCAAGGCCCACAACGCCCACCCCGGCGCCTCCGAACTGCAGGGGCGGGTCATTCAGGGCGCCGTCGCCGACTCCGGGCTGCACGAGGGCGTGTTCTCGATGGTGCGGGGGGCGGGCAACGCGATCGGCGAGGCCCTGGTGGACCATCCGCTGGTCAAGGCGGTCACCTTCACCGGCTCCGAGGTCGGCGGCATGGCCCTGTACCGGCGGGCGCAGCTGCGCCCCGACCCGATCCCGGTCTTCGCCGAGATGACCAGCGTCAACCCGACCTTCGTCCTGCCCGCGGCGCTGGCGGCGCGCGGCGGCGCGATCGGCGACGGCTTCGCCGAGCGCATGCTCGTGAACGTCGGCCAGGCCTGCCTGAAGCCGGCGGTGCTGCTCGCCGTCGACGGCCCGGGGTACGCCGAACTGCGCGAGGCGGCCGCGGCACGGGTACGGGCCATGGGCGCGCGGACCATGCTCACCCCCGGGATCCACGACGCATACGGCCGCGGGACGCGGCGCCTGCGCGACCGGGGTGCCGCGGCTGTCGCGGCCGGGCCGGAGCCCGCGGGCACGCACGAGGGCCAAGCGCGGCTGCTCGAGGTCGACGGAGACCGGTTCCTGGCCGATCCGGCGCTGGCCGAGGAGGTTTTCGGACCCGCCGCGCTGCTCGTCCGGCTGACCGGTGCGGAGCAGATGGCGGAGGCGGCACGCAGCTTCCGCGGCCAGCTCTCGGCGACCATGCACCTCGAGGCGGATGACCACCCGCTGGCCGCCCGCCTGCTGCCGGTCCTGGAGCGCCGTACCGGCAGGATCGTGGTGAACGCCTTCGCGCACCCGCAGGAGGTCGGCCACGCCACCATCCACGGCGGTCCGTTCCCGGCCACCACCGACAGCCGCTTCACCTCCGTCGGCATGAGCGCGATCGAGCGCTTCCTGCGGCCCGTCACCTACCAGGGCTTCCCGGACGCGCTGCTCCCCGAGGCACTGGCCCCGGAGAACCCGCTCGGGCTGTGGCGGCTGGTCGACGGGCACGTCACCCGCGACTGACCGCGGGCCCGGGGCCGGGGTCCCGGCGCATGCTCACGGGCAGCGGGCGGTCGCCTTCAGCGCTCCTACCAGCGGCTCCTGGACTGCGGCGTGCGCGTTCGGCACCACCTGCCGACCATGACGCACACCAAGGTCATCACCATGGACGGCGACTGGTACGGGGACCGGGCGGTGCTCCCGGTGGAGGTGACGCGCCGGTCCTGGGGACGCGGCACGGTGGCCGGGCGGCGCGCGAGGCGCCGCCCGGCCGCTCCGCGACCGACACGCGTGGCGCGGGCGCACCAGCACGCCGCCCCGTCGCCGGCCGCCGTCCGGCCCGGGAACCCGGAGCGGCGGTGACGGAAGGGCGGTACCGGAAGGGCGGTCAGGCATAGCGGTACTGGCTCGGTGCCGAGGAGGCCGTGGACCCGCGGCACCGTCGAGATCCGACGCGGCCTGCTGCGGCACACCCTCTGCCTTGAGCAGTTCACGCACAGCTTGGCCGCCGAGTGGCTGACCTACCGCCATCGCCGCTGGCCAGCCTCGACGAACCCGCATCTGCTGGTCAGCCAGAGGAGCGCGCCGCCGACGAAGGTGCTGCTGCCAAACAGCAGGGACGCAGCTGGGCGCGGGCGGTATACAGGGCGGCGGTGTATCCGGCGGGGCCGGAACCGATGATGACGACGTCGCGTATCTCGCTCACGCCGTCGCCTCCGGCTTGGCCGGGGCGATCTCGGCGATCAGGCCCTCCACCAGGGTCTTGATCTCGTCGCGGATCGGGCGGACGGCTTGGACGCCCTGGCCGGCCGGGTCGTCCAGCTTCCAGTCCAGGTAGCGCTTGCCGGGGAAGACAGGGCAGGTGTCGCCGCAGCCCATGGTGATGCACACGTCGGACTCCTTCACCGCGTCCACGGTGAGGATCTTCGGGACCTCGGCGGAGATGTCGATGCCGACCTCGGCCATCGCGGCGACGGCGGCCGGGTTGACCTGCTCGCCCGGGTTGGAGCCGGCGGAGCGGACCTCGACGCGGTCCCCTGCCAGGTGGGTCAGCCAGGCGGCGGCCATCTGGGAACGGCCGGCGTTGTGGACGCAGACGAACAGGACGGACGGCTTCGTGCCGGGGCTCTCGGGCATGAGGGGCTCTCTCGTCTCGCGGCGGCAGCACGCCACCCATGACATCAGCATCCGCTGGTATCAGCGAACGGTGATGTGACAGTATCAGCGCATGTTGACTTCAGTCGATCCTGATGTGATCCGGGCGCTGGGCGATCCGCTCCGGCTGCGGATCGTGACCCTGCTGGCGCGCGAGACGCTGTGCACCACGCACCTGGTGGAGGAGACCGGGGCCAAGCAGACCAACCTGTCCAACCACATGAAGGTGCTGCGCGAGGCCGGGCTGGTGGAGACCGAGCCGTGCGGCCGCTTCACCTACTACAAGCTCAAGCCCGACGTCCTGGCCGGCCTGTCCGGGCGATTCGCAGAGCTCGCCGAATCCGCCCGCACCGCCGCCGAGAACAAAAGGGCCTGCCCGTGACCTCCCCCGAGCCCACCACCGCCCGCGCCACGAGCGCTGAGGCGGCCGGCGACGACTCGATCGTCAAGAAGCTCTCCACCCTCGACCGCTACCTCGCCGTGTGGATCCTCGCCGCGATGGCCGCCGGCCTCGGGCTCGGCAGGCTCATCCCCGGCCTGAACGACGCGCTCGCGAAGGTGGAGATCGGCGGGATCTCCCTGCCGATCGCGCTCGGCTTGCTGATCATGATGTATCCGGTGCTGGCGAAGGTCCGCTACGACCGGCTCGACGCCGTCACCGGCGACCGCAAGCTGATGACCTCCTCGCTGGTCATCAACTGGATCGTCGGCCCGGCGATCATGTTCGCGCTCGCGTGGATCTTCCTGCCGGACCTGCCCGAGTACCGCACTGGCCTGATCATCGTCGGCCTGGCCCGCTGCATCGCCATGGTGATCATCTGGAACGACCTCGCCTGCGGCGACCGTGAGGCCGCCGCCGTCCTCGTCGCCCTGAACTCGGTCTTCCAGGTCGTCGCGTTCGGCCTGCTGGGCTGGTTCTACCTCGACCTGCTGCCCGGCTGGCTCGGCCTCGGCGACGGCGAGCACCTCGACATCTCCATGTGGAAGATCGCACTGAACGTGGTCATCTTCCTCGGCATCCCGCTCGCCGCCGGCTTCCTCACCCGCCGCCTGGGCGAGAAAAAGTTCGGCCGCGCCGACTACGAACAGCAGTTCCTGCCGAAGATCGGCCCTTGGGCGCTGTACGGGCTGCTCTTCACGATCGTCATCCTCTTCGCGCTGCAAGGGAAGACCATCACCTCACAGCCGCTGGACGTCGCCCGGATCGCACTGCCGCTGCTGGTCTACTTCGCGGTGATGTTCTTCGGGACCTTCCTCCTGGGCAAGGGCCTGGGTCTGGCCTATGACCGCACCGCCACCCTCGCCTTCACCGCGGCGGGCAACAACTTCGAGCTGGCCATCGCGGTCGCCATCGCCACCTTCGGCGTCACCTCCGGCCAGGCCCTGTCCGGTGTCGTCGGCCCGCTCATCGAAGTGCCGGTGCTGATCGGCCTGGTCTACGTCGCGCTCGCCTGGCGCCGGAAGTTCACCGCCGACGCAGTGACGACGGCCCCGTGACGCAGCAGACGGATGTGGTGGTGGTCGGCGGCGGCCAGGTAGGGCTCGCCGCCGGCTACCACTTGCGCCGCCAGCGCCTCGACTTCGTGATCCTGGACGCGGAGGCGGCGCCGGGCGGGTCGTGGCAGCACATGTGGGACTCGCTGCACCTGTTCTCCCCGGCCGAGCACTCCTCCCTGCCCGGCCGCCTCATGCCCGCCCAGGCGGGCGAGACGTACCCGGACGCCGGGCACGTGGTGGACTACCTCACCGACTACGAAAAGCGCTACGACCTGCCCGTCCAGCACGGCACCCGTGTGGACGTCGTACGCCGCGACGCGGACCGCCTCATGGTCGAAGCAGACTCCGGCACCTGGCGTGCCCGTGCGGTCATCAGCGCCACCGGCAGCTGGTCGCGGCCCTTCCTCCCCGCCGTGACCGGCCGCAGCACCTTCACCGGCCGGCACCTGCACACGGTGAACTACCGCCGTCCGGCCGACTTCGCCGGGCAGCGTGTCATCGTGGTCGGCGGCGGGAACTCCGGCGCCCAGATCGCCGCCGACCTTGCCCTGGACGGCCATGTCGAGGTGACCTGGGTGACCCAGCGCCTGCCGCGGTTCCTGCCGGACGAGATCGACGGCCGTGCCCTGTTCGATGTCGCCACCGCCCGCCGCCGCGCCCTGGACGCCGGCCGAAGCGACACCGGCGGAGTGGCCTCGCTCGGCGACATCGTGGCCGTGCCGCCCGTCCGTGCCGCCCGCGACGCCGGACTCCTGACTGCCAAGCCGATGTTCGACCAGCTCACCGCTACCGGTGTCCGGTGGGCCGACGGCAGCCAGAGCGGTGCGGACGCGGTGATCTGGTGCACCGGCTTCCGCCCGGCACTGGCCCACCTGGCCCCGATGAACCTGCGGGGCCCGCGCGGCCACATCGCCACCGACGGCACACGCGCCCTCGGCGAGCCGCGGCTGCACCTGCTCGGCTACGGCGACTGGACCGGCCCGGCCTCGGCCACGCTCATCGGCGTCGGCCGCACCGCCCGCGACGCCGCCCTCGCAATCGCCCAGCTGCCTTGACCGGTCAGGTGATGGCGGGGCTGCGGCGCTCGAGAAGAACGACGTCGCGCCAGACGCCGTGATGGCGCCCGATCCGCTCCCGCGTGCCGATGACACGGAAGCCGGCCCGCAGGTGAACAGCGAGGCTGGCGGTGTTCTCGGGGAAGATCCCCGACTGGATCGTCCAGATCCCGGCCCGTTCGGTGGAATCCACCAGAGCCTTCAGCAGGGCGGAGGCGGCGCCGCGGCCGCGGGCGGCGGGGTGGACGGAGTGCTCGACCACGCCCGCGTAGGCGCACCGGTCGGAGACCCGGCTGGCGGCCACCCAGCCCAGCACCGTCCCGTCCGTGTCGACGGCGGCGAAGCGGTGCTCGGGCAGCTTCGCCGCATCGAACGCCTCCCAGGTCGGCGCGACGGTCTCGAAGGTGGCGTTCCCCTCGTCGATCCCCGCCTGGTAGATGGCCAGCACCTGCCCGGCGTGCTCCGGCGCCAGCGGCACGATCACCGCGCTCGCCAATCCGCTCCCCACGACGTCCCCCTCCCCGCCCCGGTCAGGCCGCGGCCGGCAGGGCCAGCAGCTTGCCCATCGCCGCCAGCACGGACGGCTCGACGCGGTAGTAGACCCAGGTGCCGCGCCGCTCGGAGGTGAGCAGCCCGGCCTCCTTGAGCTTCTTCAGGTGGTGGGAGACGGTGGGCTGGGAGACGCCGACGTCGGAGATGTCGCACACGCACGCCTCGCCGCCCTCGTGGGAGGCCACGGCCGAGAAGAGACGGAGGCGGACCGGGTCGCCGAGCGCCTTGAACATCCGCGCGGCGGTCTCGGCCTCCTCGGCGGTCATCGGCCGCTCGGTCAGCGGCGGGCAGCACGGCGCCAGACCCTGACCGTCGGCGGGCTCGAGCAGCGGCAGCACCTTCGCATTCGACATGCGTCTATGTTGACACACGTCGAACCAAGCGTGCGAGGGTCACCGGCTCCGAAGATGTGCGGCGAGGTGGCGGGCGATGCGGGCGGCGTCCCGGCCGACTCCGCGCGGCGCGTTGGAGGACAGGGAGCGCTGCCACTCCAGCCCGGCGAAGGCCAGGCCCGGCACGGCGGCCGAGACGCCGCCGCGGTGGCGGGGGTGCCCGGTGGCGTCGAGCGCGCCGTCCAGGCCGACCAGGTACGGCAGGTCGGGCCGGTAGCCGGTGGCCGGCACGATCGCGTCGACTTCCTCGCGGCTCCCGTCCGTCCAGCAGACTTCGCGCCGTCGACACCGGTGAAGACCGGCCGCCGGTCCGGGGCGCCCTGGGCGAGGGCGGCGCGGTAGCGGCCCTCGTCGATGACGAGCTGCGTGGGCGGCTCGCGCAACAGCCCGTCACCGCGACGTCGACGTGCTCCATGAACGAACTCCCTGGTTTCGATGAATGTCTATGTTGACGCTTATCGATACAGGTGCCATGCTGGGCCGCGCAAGCCCATCGACAGATGTCGAAATACGCAAGGAGTCGCCGTGAACGCGCCCGCCACCACCGAGCTGCCCGTCGTCGTGATCGGAGCCGGACCCGCCGGCCTGGCCGCCGCCGCCCACCTCATCGACCAGGGCATCGACCCCCTGGTCCTGGAAGCCGGCCCGGCCGCCGGTGCCGCGGTGCGCGAGTGGTCGCACGTGCGGCTGTTCTCTACCTGGGGCGAGGTCGTCGACCCCGCTGCGGAGAAGCTCCTCGCCCCCACCGGCTGGACCCGCCCCGACTCCGGCACCTACCCCTCCGGTGGCGACTGGGCCGAGCAGTATCTGCAGCCGCTCGCCGACATCCTCGGCGAGCGCGTGCGCACCGGCGCCCAGGTCGCCGGCGTCTCCCGGGCGGGCCGGGACCGGATCGTCGACGGCGACCGTGACGCCCAGCCCTTCGTCGTCCATGTCGCCTACGCCGGCGGAAGCGAAGAGCGGCTGTTCGCCCGCGCGGTCATCGACGCCTCCGGCACCTGGACTACCCCCAGTCCCGCCGGCGCCAGCGGACTGGCCGCCCTCGGCGAGCGCGCGGCCGCTGACCATGTCACCTACCGCGTCCCCGACCTGAAGGACCCGGCTGTCCGCGCCCGGTACGCGGGCAAGCGCACCGCCGTCATCGGCTCCGGCGCCTCCGCCTTCACCGCGCTCGCCTACCTCGCCGACCTCGCCAAGGCCGACGACGGGACCGGCACGAAGGGCGTGTGGATCCTGCGCCGCGGCATCTCCGGCTCCACCTTCGGCGGCGGCGAAGCCGACCAGCTCCCGGCGCGCGGCGCCCTGGGTCTGGCGGCCAAGGCCGCCGTCGACCAGGGGTACGCCGACGCGGTCACGGGCTTTCGCACCGAGGCGATCGAGCGCGACGGCCGGCAGCTCGTGCTCGTGGCCGAGGACGGCCGCCGCCTCGACCCGGTCGACGAGGTGATCGTGCTGACCGGCTTCCGCCCCGACCTGTCCTTCCTGTCTGAGGTCCGCCTCGGTCTCGACGAGCGCCTCCAGGCCCCCGTCGAGCTCGCCCCGCTGATCGACCCCAACCAGCACTCCTGCGGCACCGTCTACCCCCACGGCCACCGCGAGCTCTCGCACCCCGAACAGGGCATCTACCTGGTCGGCATGAAGTCCTACGGCCGCGCCCCCACGTTCCTCGCCATGACCGGCTACGAGCAGGTCCGCTCCGTCGCCGCCGCGATCGCCGGCGACCTCGAAGCGGC
Source organism: Streptomyces sp. ME19-03-3 (assembly GCA_033793685.1). Classification (GTDB taxonomy): domain Bacteria; phylum Actinomycetota; class Actinomycetes; order Streptomycetales; family Streptomycetaceae; genus Actinacidiphila. The sequence continues at coordinate 56,053 of JARAXD010000032.1, forward strand.
CGACCGCGTCGAACTGACCCTGCCCGAGACCGGGGTGTGCGGCGGCGCCGGCCTCTTCGACGCCCCCGAATCCGACCAGAGCGGCGGCTGCTGCGCCCCGGCGCCCCAGCTCGTCCAGCTCGGCGCCCCCACCGCGGTGGCCGTCGGCGCCACGGCGGCCGAGGAGGCCGCGGCGGGCGGCTGCTGCGGCTCGTGACCGACCTCAACACCCCAGCCCGCGGGGCCTCGACCGGATCGGGGGACCGGTCGCGGCCCCGCACCGCCCTGCCCGCACTCTGCCTGACGCAGATCACCAGCTGGGGCATCGTCTACTACGCCTTCCCCGTCCTGAACCCCGAGATCACGCACGCCACCGGCTGGCCGGCGGGCGCGACCACCGCGGCCTTCTCGCTCGCCCTCGTCGTCTCCGCCCTCGCCGGAATCCGCGTCGGCCGGATCCTGGACCGGCGCGGCCCGCGCGCCGTCATGACCACCGGCTCCGTCCCGTTCCACCGCACCCGGAGTCCGTGAACCCGCGCGCTTCCGGAAGAGCGGTACCGGAAGGGCGGTCGAACAGGCGGGCGGCCCGGGTGGCCCGCCCCACCGGGCCGCGGAAGCAAGCAGGGTGGCGGCGCTCACCCCCCATCCCTCGGGGGCACCCCGCTCCCCCGTGCTCCTCGCTGCCGTCGCGGCGCGTCCCTGGGGACGCCCCGGCTATTCCCGCGGGGCGCTGTAGCGGGCGGAGGCCTGCGAGAAGTCGAGGAAACCGCGGGCCCAGGCGTGGATGCCGTCGGCGTACTGGCAGACGGCCGCCAGTTGTGCGGAGGTGAGGTCGGTCGCCAGGGCGGTGGCGTACAGGTCGCGTGTCGCGGTGCGCAGCGCGGCGACACGCCGGGCGTGCCACAGCCGGGTCTCGTCGACCGCGTCGTCCAGGGTGAGGCCGTGGTGGTGGCGCAGGACGAGGACCAGGTTGGTGGTCTCCCCGGAACGCAACTCCTTGTCCACGGAGAACAGGTCGTTGGTCCAGCCGATGACGTCGGCGGCCGCCTCGCGCAGCGCCCGGCAGGCCGGCGAGTACCAGATCGCCGCGGGCACCTCCGCCTCCTGGGCGTACTCGATGAGGTCGAAACACCAACCGGTGGCACCGGAGACGCGTCGCCAGGCGACGTAGGCCTCCGGGGTCGGCACCTCCTCGCCGGCGCGGATCCGGAGCATGTCCTGGTTCGTGCGGATCCACGCCGTCAGGTGGCGGCGGAACCGGTCGCCCCAGGCCGCCCCCATGGCGCCCGTCACCCGCGGTACCACCTCGCCCAGGACGCGCACGGCCGGGGACGCCGACGCGGACGCCTGGCGTTCACAGCCGTCGACGGCACATGCCATGGCCTGGAGTCGGGCGTCGGTGCCCGGGTCCGGGCCTGTGTCGCTGCCGTCGTCGACGGCGAACATCCACAGGGTCAGGCGGGCCAGTTCCGTCAGTCGGTCCGCGGCCGCCCACGGCCACACGTGCCCGGCCATGGCGACCTGCCCTTCCCGGCCCGCCTGGTCGCAGGTCGGTTCGGACAGCAGACCGGCGTTTCGGGCCCAGGCCATGACCTGCGGCTCCACTCGACCCAGGCCGGGATTGAGCAGCGACGGGCCCGGTACGCGGAGTGGCCCGCCCACCCGCTCCCGTACGGCCTCGTTGTGCGCGGCCCGCTCCTGCGGACCGTCGATACGGACGAACGCAGACGTCTTACCCACCGAGATCCCCCCTTCCCGGGCCGTCGAGGGCCCGGGTAAGGACTACAAAGACTTCCTACGACTCACACTGACGCACTGACGACTGGACAGCTTCCAGCCGTCCCCCGTCCGGCTTCCTACCCAGCGTCCGGCCGTCGGACGCGGGAGACGGGCAGCCGGCGTCGAAGCGCCGGCCCGACCGGGCGACGAGGGAACCGGGTCCCACCACCATGCGTCATGATCGCGGTGGGAACCGGCTCCCGCAACACCCCTGCCGTCCACCGTCACATGTACGTCGACGTTCCGGAAGGTCAAGGAGCCAAGTGCACGGACACCGCCGCCCGTACTCCGCCGCCGTCACCGCCGGGCTCCTGGTCGAGCTGCTGGGCGGCTACGGGAGCCCCGACTCCCCCGCTGCGGCCCGCTCCGCGCCGTCGGCCGCCGCTTCCTTCGGCGCCCGCGCCCCGGCCGCGAAGGCGGAGCCGCCCGTCACCGGGGTGCTCGACGACCACCGGCACGTCGCGCGCAGGACGGCCACCGGTCAGCGCCCCCGCATGGTGCAGCGGTGCACCGACCGCACCCGGCGGGTGCGGCACTCCTCGTCGAACGGCACCGGCAGGCGCAGGTCGACCCGGAGCTCGTACCCCACCGAGCACGACAAGGACTGCCGGAAGGTCCGCACGGCACCGAGCCGTACACGCGGGTGGTGTCGGCGGAGCGCTGGTGCGTCGAACTGGACGATGTCGGGGGCGTCAGCCACCCGGGACGACGTCTGGTCCACGGTCGACTCCGCCACGTACGGCAGGGCCCCGGCCTCGGCCGAGGGCACTCCGATGTCCTTCACACCCGTCAGGGCCGGCTGCCGACGACCGCGCGGGGGGTGCGTGCCGGGCACGGGTAATCCGGATGCGCGCGACCACACGGGTGTGCCACTCTCGCGCCCATGCCGACATTCCGAGAACTCCTCGCCGAAGGGGCGGCCGTCCCGACCGAGGGCTGGGACTTCTCCTGGTTCACCGGCCGCGCCACCGAGCAACGCCCGTCGTGGGGCTACGCCGGACTGCTCGCGCGGCGGACCGCCCGCGCCGCGGCCGTGCTCGACATCCAGACCGGCGGCGGGGAGGTCCTGGCGACCATACCCACCGCCCCTGCGGTGCTCGCGGCGACGGAGTCCTGGGCGCCCAACCTGGAGATCGCCCGCCGCAACCTGGCGCCCTTGGGCGGCGCTGTCGTCCAGGTGGAGGACACGGCCGACCTCCCCTTCCCCGACGGCCACTTCGACCTCGTCGTCAGCCGGCATCCGGTGGTGACCCGCTGGGACGAGGTGCGCCGGGTGCTGCGTCCCGGGGGCACCTACCTGTCCCAGCAGGTCGGCGCGGGCACTGTGCGGGAGCTGTCGGACCACCTGATGGGACCCGGGCCGGTCGTGTCGCACGCGCGGCAGGACCCCTTCACGACCACGCCCGGCTCCAGCCCGGTGGAGGCCACCGCGCGCGCCGAGGCGGCGGGCCTGGAGGTCGTGGACCTGCGCCAGGAGGCACTGCGCATGGAGTTCCACGACATCGCCGCCGTGGTCCACTTCCTGCGCAAGGTCATCTGGATCGTGCCGGGCTTCACGGTGGACGCCTACCGCGAACGGCTGGCGGAGCTGCACGGCTTCATGGAACGGCACGGGCCCTTCGTGGCCTACGCGCAGCGCTATCTGATCGAGGCCCGCAAGGGCTGACCCGCGCACGCGTGCGCCCTGCCGGACGTCCGGGCCCCACGGGCCCGCCCGAAGCACTGACTCGGCGTCATCCGCCGTACGAGCGAGCGTCGTTCCTGCACGGTTTTGCACGGTGGGTGGCCAAGTGGCGGATTGGCGCGGGCACACGGGTGAGCGTTTATGCTCTGCTCCGTCATTGGGATGGTTGTGAACTCAACCACCATTGCCCGTCGAGGGGACAGCGCGCCATGAACCGACCGGGAATGTCGATCAACCAAGTGCGGATAGCCGTGGGCCTGCTCAGCCTGGCGCTGTTCGCGCAGACGGCGTTCTGGCTGCTCTACGACATCGTCGTGCTCGGTCTGCCGGGGGCCTGGACGTTGTGGACCAACGGCTCGGTACCGGGCCTGTCGGCGACCTCCTCGCTCGACCTCGGCCTGGCGGCACTGCAGCTCTGTGCCGGTCTTGCGGCCCTCTTCCGTACCCGCGGCGCGGGCGGCCTGCTGCTGACCTCGTGCACCGCGACTCTCGGATTTCGCCTCCCCGCGGTCTGGTACCTGCTGCTCGACTCGCCCTCGGACCCGTGGTTCGGCACCCTGAGGGGCGCCTCGCTGAGCGCGGTGGGCGGCACCGCCGTCCTCGCGGTGGTGATCTCCCTCGTCCTGGGCGCCCTCCTGCTGCTCGTCCGGCACATGGAGTACGAGGCCGCCGCCGCGGACGCGGTGACGGGCGGCGTGCGCCCCGTGAAGGTGACGGCCACCGCCTCCGGAGCGCTGCTCGCGATCCTCAACGTCTTCTACATCGGCCGCAATGCCGTGACGGCCGTTCAGGTCGGCCCGGAGGTGCTCACCGACCTGATCGTCGGCAGGGGAAGCGGGCGGGCCGTCCTGGCGGTGCCGTCGCCCTACCAGTGGGTGTGCCTGACGGTGCTGTGCGGGGCCGGCATGCTGCTCGCAGCCCGGCGGCGGCCCACCGCCCCGGGGTTCTCGGTGGGTCTTTCGCTCTTCATGATGCCGCCGGGGTTCACGGACCTGTGGGGCTACGCGGTCGGCTCGACGCCGGTGACCCTCGTGGACACCTCGCAGACGCTGCTGGAGTTCGTCGGTTCCGCCGCCGTGGTCGCCCTCATCGTCGGGGACGTCCGCCGCGACCGCCGGCCGGCCGACGCCGACCTCGACGTCATGGTCCCCGCCGTGCCGACGGGCACCGCGGCGGGCGCGCCGTACGCGGCGCCCGAGCGGGGCGACGAGGGCGGCACGACGGGCGAGGCCAGGGAGGTCACCGTCCCCGCCCGGCGCGAGGCGGCCGAGGACCGGCCGACGCCCGAGGCCGCCGGCGCCTGACGGGTCCAGCGTCCCGGCCGCACCGCGGTCCGGCCTGTATGACGGTGCGGCCCCGCCCGGCATGCCGGGCGGGGCCGCACCGGGTCGCCGTCAGGAGCCCGGGGCCGCCGGAAGGCGGGCCGGTGCCGGCCGGGTGGCGATATCGCGGGTCCGGACGGTCCGGCACCGTCCCGCACCGGCTCGAGCGGTGCGGGACGGTGCCGGAGACCGACGGTAACTCAGTTGACGGTGACCGGCAGCTCGAAGAGGTCGTTCTGGGTGACCACGGGCTTGTTGCGCAGCTCCGCCGCGGGGACCGCCAGGTCGAGCTTGGGGAAGCGCTCGAACAGTGCGGGGAGTGCGACCGAGGCCTCCAGCCGGGACAGCGCGGCGCCCGGGCACACGTGCGGGCCGTGTCCGAAGGCGATGTGCCGGATGGGGTGCTCACGGGTGATGTCGAAGACGCCGGCGCTCGGGCCGTGCTGCTTCTCGTCGCCGCCGATCGCCGCGTAGGAGACGATCAGCGCCTCGCCCTTGGCGATGACCTTGTCGCCGATGGGGACGTCCTCGGTGGCGAAGCGGATCAGCACGTGCGAGGTGGGTGTGGAGTGGCGCAGGGTCTCCTCCACCACCGACTCCCAGCTCGCCTCGCCCTCCCGTACCAGCGCGAGCTGGTCGGGGTGGGTGAGCAGGTTCACCACCGCGTTCACGATGAGAGAGATCGTGGTCTCGTGACCGGCGGCGATCATCAGCTGCAGGGTGCTCTGGATCTCCTCGTCGGTGAGGTGGTCACCGTCCTCGGAGGCCGCGATCAGGGCGCTGGTGAGGTCGTCGCCGGGCTCGGCACGCCGGTCGGCGACGGTCCTGGCCATGAGGCCGGCGAGCTCGCCGAGGGTGGCGATGACCTCCTCGGGCGGGGTCTGGGTGGAGAAGAACTTCTCGAACAGCACCTTCAGCCGGGGCAGGTGGGCCTCGTCGATGCCCATCAGCTCCTGCACGACGTACATGGGCAGCGGGTAGGCGAAGGTCGCCTTGAGATCCAGTACCCCGCCCTCGCGTGCCGCCTCCTCGACGCGGTCCAGGAGCCCGGCCGTCAGCTCCTCGATCCGGGCCCGCATCTGCTCGACGCGGCGCGGGGTGAGCGCCTGGGCGACCAGGGAACGCATCCGGCGGTGGTCGGCGCCGTCCACGGTGAGCATGGAGCGGCCCGGGTTGGCCAGGCCGATCAGGGCCCAGTCGGCGGGTATCTCACCGCGGTTGAAGGCGTCCCAGTGGGCGATGTCCTTCACCAGTCGCGGGTCGGTCAGCAGCGCGCGGGCCTCCGCGTGGTGCGTCACCGCCCACACCGGCACCCCGCCGGGAAGGACGACGGCGGCCAGCGGGCCCGCCTCGCGCAGCGCGGCGCTCTCGGCGACCAGGTCGCCCACCAGCGGGTCCAGCACGATCGGGGAGGCCGCCTCGTGGCCGGTGACCGGGCACTTCATCAGAGTTCTCCTAGCACGGGGGTGGGTGTGAAACGCACGGGGAGCTTGGTCATGCCGCGCAGCCACGGGGACGGACGGCGCACCAGACCGGAGGCGTCGACCGCGAGTTCGAGGTCGGGCAGCCGGTCCAGCAGCACCTCGATCCCGGTACGGGCGATGGCCTCGGCGATCTCCTGCGCCGGGAACGGGCAGCGGTGTTCGCCGTGGCCGAAGGAGAACCAGGCGTTGTTGCCGTTGGTGGACGCCCCGGCCTCCAGGTGCACCTGGGGGTCGGCGTTGGCCGCGGCGAAACCGAGGATGAGCAGGTCGCCGGAGGTGATGTGGCGGCCCCCGAGGCGGGTGTCGCGGCTGGCCCACCTGCCGGCGATGTTCTGGGTGGGGGTGTCCTCCCACAGGACCTCGTTCATGGCCTGCCCGACGCTGTGGCGGCCGCCGGTGAACGAGGCCGCGAAGCGGTCGTCGGTCAGCATCAGCCGCAGCGAGTTGCCGATCCAGTCCGCGGTGGGCTGGTGGCCGGCCACGGTCATCACCATCAGGTCCTGCACGATCTCCTCGTCGGAGAAGTCGTACCGGTCGGCGAGCATGCGCGAGACCACGTCCGCGCCCGGCTCCTCCTTCTTCGCCGCGAGCAGTTCGGTCATCGCGGAGTAGACGTAACCCTGCCCGGCGATGGCGTCCGGGCCCCCGTCGACCAAATCCTTGACGGCCTTCACCAGGTGCGGGCCCTGCTCCTCGGGGAAGCCGTACAGCCGGGCGAGCACGCGGACCGGGAGCAGCATCGCGAACTGCTCGAGGAGGTCGGCCTTGCCGCTGCCGCAGAAGGTGTCGACGAGCTCGTCGGCGTAGCGTTCGGCGTGGCGGCGCAGTTCGACCGCGTCGATGGCCTCCATGGCGTGGCCCATCATCGCGGCGCGCCGCCGGTGGCGTTCGCCCACGGTGTAGAGGATCGACGGCTGCTTGCGGCCGATCATGGGCAGCAGCGGCCAGTCGTCGGGGATGCGGTCCCACTGGTTCCACAGGTCCGAGTCGCGGCTGAAGAGCACCGGGTCACCGGTGACGTGCAGCAGTTCCCGGTAGCCCAGGACGAGCCAGGCCGGTATGCCGCCGTCGAGCATCACGGGGGCCAGGGCGCCGTGGTCGCGCCGCAACTCCCGGTAGAGGGAGGCGGGCTCGACGTGGAAGCGCGGGCCGCTGAACGGTACCGCCCCGGCGAACGGGTCGGTGCCTGCGGCCGCGGAGGGCTGGCTGGTCACGGAGCGGTCATCTCCCGGGCGGACGGCTTGGCGGAGGACAGGGTCTGCAGGTGCTGGACGAGGGTGATGAGGACGTCCTTCGAGGACTGCCGGGACCGGGCGTCGCAGTCCACCAGCGGCACCCCGTCCGCGAGCGACAGCGCGTCGCGGACCTGATCCTCCGAGTGCCTCGGTCCGCCGAAGTCGTTGCGGGCCACCACGAACGGCGTGCCGTGGTGCTCCAGTCGGTCGATGGCGTACCAGGAGTCGTCCAGCCGGCGGGTGTCGACCAGCACCACCGCGCCGAGCGTGCCGGAGAACAGCCGGTCCCACAGGAACCAGAACCGCTCCTGCCCGGGTGCGCCGAACAGGTAGAGCACGGTACGCGGGTTGACGCTGATCCGGCCGAAGTCGAAGGCCACGGTGGTGGACGTCTTCGTCCCCACACCGGCGAGGTCGTCGACCTCGGCGCCGGCCTGCGTCATCGTCTCCTCGGTGTTCAGCGGACGGATCTCGCTGACCGAGCGGACCATGGTGGTCTTCCCGACGCCGAAGCCACCGGTGATGACGATCTTGAGCCCGTTGTCGGCGCTCGCGGCGAGCGGCGCCCGCGGCCCCGGCGGTCCGGGAACGAGGCCGGGGTCAGAGGTTGCGTAGTCCAACGAGCACCTGCTCCAGGATCTCGGGGTCCGGAATGTGAGCCGCCGTCCGGGCGGTACGGGGGTGCCGGGCACTGATCCGGCCGGTGTCCAGCAGGTCGCACAGGAGTATCTGGGTGATGCCGACCGGCAGCCCCAGGTCGGCGGCGACCTCCACCATCGCGGTGGGCCGGCGGCAGATGCGCAGGATCGCCGCGTGCTCGGACTGCATCCCCGGGACCGGATCGCACTCGGCGACCACCAGGGTCACCAGGTCGAAAACCTTCGCCGCGGGCCGGCTGCGACCCGACGTCAGGGTGTACAGCCGGTCCGGGTCCTCCTCCCGGGCCGGGCGGCGTGTCATGCGCCGTCGCCGTCCTCGCCGGGCACCTCGCGCGGCGGCGCGCTCAGGTGCTCCCCGAGCTGCTCGACCAGCTCGTGCATGTTGTGTCCGATCAGGCCGACCTCGGCGTCGTCGTCGGCGACCACCGCGAGGTGGGCGCCGTCACCGGCCTCGACGATGAACAGGATCCCGCCGTAGAACTCGGCCATGGCCTGCCGCACACCGCCGCTGCCGTCGCCGAACTCGATGGACGCGCCCTGCGACAGGCTCTGGATCCCGGCGGAGATCGCCGCGAGTTGGTCCGCCTGGTCCACCGAGAGCTCGGGGGTGCGGCAGAGCTTGAGCCCGTCCCGGGACAGGACCAGGGCGTGGCGGGCGCCCGGGGTGCGCTCCAGCAGGTTCTCCAGCAGCCAGTTGAGCCGCTCGTCCGTACTGGTGTGGCCGGTGGCTGGTGCGGTCATCGCGCGTCGCTTTCTGGGGATGGGTCCGTCGCGTTGTGCTCGTCGCGGTCCGCGCCGGGCGCGGACACGGGGGACTCGTGGTCGGGGGCGGGTACGGCCGCGGCGGGGGCGGTTCCGTGCACCGCGCTGCGGAAGGTGCTGAACCGCGCGGCCCGTTCGGCCGGCGTGCCGGGGGCGGCGGTGCTCGGGCCCGGGCGCGCGGCAGACCGGTCGTGGCCGGGACGGTCATGGCCGGCGGCGGACAGCGTCTGGCCGCGGCGGCGCTTGGGCAGTCCGCTCTCTCCCAGCTCCGGTGCCGTGCGCACGGCCTCCTCGTCCTGGTCGGGCCGCTCGGCCGCGGCCGGAGGGGTCGGGGCGGCGGCCGGGGCCGGCGGGGGCAGGACGGGTGAGGCCTCGAGGCCCGCCGCGGTGCCGGGGCGCGGGACGGTGAGCAGTTCCTGCGGGATCATCATGACCGCGCCGGTGCCGCCGCGGGCCGAGGGCCGGAAGGAGACCGTCAGACCGTGCTTGCGGGCCAGTCGGCCAACGACCGTCAGGCCGAGCCTGGTCCCGGACAGCCCGGTCAGGTCCCCGGAGTCGGCGGCGACGGCGCTCTGCGCCCGGCGCAGCGCGACCTCGCCCATGACCAGGCCGCTGTCCTCGACCGTGACGACCGTACCCGCGGGCACCTCCTCCACGTACACGTGGACCTCGGCGGTGGGCGGGGAGAAGTTGGCCGCGTTGTCCATGAGTTCGGCGAGCGCGTGCATCACGCCCTCGGCGGCGTGGCCGACGACGGCGACCTCGCTGGTGGAGTGCAGCCGCACCCGCTGGTATCCGGCGATGCGCCCCATGGCGCCGCGCAGGATCGACTCCATCCGGATCGGCTTGGCCCAGCGGCGTCCGGAACGGGCCCCCGTCAGCACGGCGATGCTGTCGGCGAGCCGGCCGGCCTGGGCGGTGCGGTGGTCCAGGTGCAGCAGGTCGTGCAGCACGGCCGGGTCGGTGTGCCGGTGCTCCATCTGCCGCAGGTCGGCCAGCATGCCGGTAGCCAGAGCCTGCATGCGTCCGGCGGCGTTGGCGCCGACGGCCATCGCCGCGGCGCGGCGCGACTCGCTGGTGCCCACCCGGTCGGCGACCAGGGTGAGGATGCGGCGCTGCGGGGCGGTCAGCGGCTCCCGTACGGCGCTGAGCACGCGGTCCACGGTCTCACCGGCGGTGACACGCCGGACGGCGGCAGGCAGCAACTCATCGGCGAAACGTTCCGTCTCCGACCGCACCGCATCGAGCTGCCCGGCCAGCCGGCGTGCCCGCCAGCGCTCCTGCGCCGCCACGGCCACGGCCACCACCAGCACGAGGATCCCCGCGGCGGCGCCGCTCACGACGGGGGCGCGCAGCGAACCATGGGCGGCGGCGGCGGTCCAGACGGCCACCGGCACGGTGACCACCAGGGGTACCGCCAGGGCCCGCGCCAGGTACGCGAGCGGAGCACGCTGCTCGCGCGGCCGTGCCGGGGTGCGCAGGCGCCCGGTCCGCGGGCGCGGTAGCGCGGTCTGCGCTGTCATCGATCAGGACCTCGGGACCGTTCGGACTAAGGGATGGGCGAAGGGGATGAGCGAAGGGGAATCCGGCAAAAACGCGCACCACCACGTGCACGAAACCCGTACGGGCTCCGCGTTCGCGGGGAACTGGCGGTCACTATATGCGAGTTGCCGACGGTGTCGATCACTCCCCGATGACAACTGTGGGCAGGTGAGGATATGTGGGGCGCCACGGCGCGCGGCGGTCCGGTTGCCGGTGCGTCCGCGCCTCCGCCCCGCGCCTCCGCTCCCACGCCGGCGCCGCCACGCCGGCGCCGCCGGAGCCGGCCCCGTCCGCGGTCGTCCGGTCGTCGCCGGTCCGCCGCTTGTCCACCGGCCTCGCCTTCCGCGTATTCGTCGGATTCCTGGCAGGGCTGCCCGGACGCTCCGTGTACCGGCCGACGGCTCCGGCCGGCCGACGGCCGGCATCGAACGACGAGGCGTGGGGGGGGGGGGGGGGGAGCCCCCCCCCCCCCCCCCCCCCCCCCCGGGGCGGGGGGGGGGGGGGGGGGCCCCCGCCCCCCGGGCCGCCCGGGGCGCACCCGGGGGGGGGGGGCCCCGGGCGCACCCCGCGG
>JARAXD010000033.1:0-47130 GCA_033793685.1 Streptomyces sp. ME19-03-3
GTGGCCTCGGGCAACGGCAAGGGGCAGATCTTCGTCAAGGGCGAGGTCATCAAGACCGTGCCGGAGTCGAAGATCGTGGAGACCCTCATCGAAGAGGCCCTGAAGCTCGCCGAGCGCATGCGGGCCGACGGCGTGCCGTCCGGAGATCCCGAGATCAGTGTGAGCTGAAGCGAAACAATCCCCGGTAGGGGAGCGAGGTGGGAAAGTGTCGCTGCTCGAGAACATCCGTGGTCCACGCGAACTCAAGGTCCTTCCGCCGGAGCGGTTGGGCCAACTCGCGGACGAGATCCGTGCGTTCCTGGTGCAAGCGGTGGCCAGGACCGGGGGGCACCTGGGACCCAATCTGGGCGTGGTCGAGTTGACCATCGCCCTGCACCGGGTCTTCGACTCGCCGGCCGACCGCATCCTGTGGGACACCGGGCACCAGTCCTACGTCCACAAGATCCTGACCGGGCGTCAGGACTTCTCCAAACTGCGCGGCAAGGGGGGCCTGTCCGGGTATCCCTCGCGCGCCGAGTCCGAGCACGACGTCATCGAGAACAGCCACGCCTCCACGGTGCTCGGCTGGGCCGACGGCCTGGCCAAGGCCAACCAGGTGCTCGGCAGGCGCGACCACGTCGTGGCCGTCATCGGCGACGGCGCGCTGACCGGCGGCATGGCCTGGGAGGCGCTGAACAACATCGCCGCCGCCAAGGACCGCCCGCTGATCATCGTCGTCAACGACAACGAGCGCTCCTACGCCCCGACCATCGGCGGGCTCGCCAACCATCTGGCGACCTTGCGCACCACCGACGGCTACGAGCGCTTCCTGGCCTGGGGCAAGCAGATGCTGCAGCAGACGCCCGTCGTCGGCAAGCCGCTCTACGAGTCCCTGCACGGCGCCAAGAAGGGCTTCAAGGACGCCTTCGCCCCGCAGGGCCTGTTCGAGGACCTGGGCCTGAAGTACCTCGGCCCGATCGACGGTCACGACGTCGCCGCGGTCGAGTCCGCGCTGCGCCGGGCCCGGCGCTTCCACGGCCCCGTGCTCGTGCACTGCCTCACCGAGAAGGGCCGCGGCTACGCCTTCGCCGAGCGCGACGAGGCCGACCGCTTTCATGCGGTGGGCGCCATGGACCCGCTCACCTGTGCACCGCTCACCCCGTCGAGCGGCCCGAAGTGGACCTCGGTCTTCGGCAACGAGATGGTCCGGATCGGCGCCGAGCGCCCGGAGGTCGTGGCGATCACGGCGGCCATGCTGCAGCCGGTCGGGCTGGAGAAGTTCGCCAAGGCCTTCCCGCGCCGCGTCTACGACGTCGGGATCGCCGAGCAGCACGCGGCGGTCTCGGCGGCGGGTCTGGCGACCGGTGGCCTGCACCCGGTCGTCGCCGTGTACGCGACCTTCCTCAACCGTGCCTTCGACCAGGTCCTGATGGACGTGGCACTGCACAAGTGCGGGGTCACCTTCGTGCTGGACCGGGCGGGCGTCACCGGCGACGACGGCGCCTCCCACAACGGCATGTGGGACATGTCGATCCTCCAGGTCGTCCCGGGTCTGCGGATCGCCGCGCCGCGCGACGCCGACCAACTGCGCGCCCAACTGCGCGAGGCGATCGACGTCGACGACGCGCCCACAGTCGTCCGCTTCCCCAAGGAGACCGTCGGCGAGGCCCTGCCGGCCATCGACCGGGTCGGCGGCATGGACGTCCTGCACCGCGGCGACCGGCCGGACGTGCTGATGGTGTCCGTCGGAGCCCTCGGCTCGGTCTGCCTTGCCGCGGCCGCCCTGCTGCGCGAGCGCGGCATCGGCGTCACGGTCGTCGACCCCCGTTGGGTCAAGCCGCTCGACGCGCAGTTGCCCGTGCTCGCCGCCCGGCACCGCATGGTCGCCGTCGTCGAGGACAACGGCCGTGCGGGAGGCGTCGGTTCGGCGGTCGCGCAGGCCCTGCGGGACGCGGAGACCGATGTGCCGGTCCGTGACTTCGGCATCCCTCAGCAGTTCCTGGCGCACGCCAAGCGCGGCGAGGTGCTGGCCGACATCGGGCTCACCCCCGCGGAGATCGCCGGCCGGATCGGGGCCACCCTGACCCGTCTCGCGGCGGACGAGCGGCGTGTGGACGAGCGGCGTGCGTACGAGCGGCATGTGGACGAGCGGCATTCGAAAGAGAGGCATGTGAGCGATGACACCGCCCGATCCTGAGCCCAAGGGGTTCGACCTGGCGAGACTGCTGGCCGAGCGCGGCGCCGAGCGCTACGACTTGCACGCCAGGTACCTCAACCACCAGTTGCCGCGCATGCTGCACACCATCGGTTTCGACAAGGTCTACGAGCGGGCCGAGGGCGCGTACTTCTGGGACGACGAGGGCCGGGACCACCTCGACATGCTCGCCGGCTTCGGCGTGATGGGCCTCGGCCGCCACCACCCCGTCGTCCGCAAGGCGCTGCACGACGTCCTGGACGCCGGTCTGGCCGACCTCACCCGCTTCGACTGCCAGCCGCTGCCGGGGCTGCTCGCGGAGAAGCTGCTGTCGTACGCGCCGGGCCTGAACCGGGTGTTCTTCGGCAACAGCGGTACCGAGGCGGTCGAGACGGCCCTGAAGTTCGCCCGCTACGCCACCGGCCGGCCCCGCGTGCTCTACTGCGGCCACGCGTTCCACGGGCTGACCACCGGATCGCTGTCGGTCAACGGCGAGGGCGGTTTCCGGGACGGCTTCGATCCGCTGCTCCCCGACACCGCCGTGCCACTGGGCGATCTGGCGGCCCTGCGGCGCGAGCTGGCCGAGGGCGACGTGGCCGCGCTGATCGTCGAGCCGATCCAGGGCAAGGGCGTCCACGCAGCGCCCCCCGGCTACCTGCGGGCGGCGCAGGAGCTGCTGCACCGGCACAAGGCGCTGCTCATCGCCGACGAGGTGCAGACCGGCATCGGCCGTACCGGCGACTTCTTCGCGTACCGGCACGAGGAGGGCGTGGAACCGGACCTGGTCTGCGTGGCCAAGGCGCTGTCGGGCGGCTACGTGCCGGTGGGCGCGACCCTCGGCAAGGACTGGATCTTCAAGAAGATCTACTCGTCCATGGACCGGGTGCTGGTGCACTCCGCGAGCTTCGGCTCCAACGCCCAGGCCATGGCCGCGGGGCTGGCCACTCTCGCGGTGATGGAGGACGAGAAGCTCGTCGACAACGCGCGGGTCACCGGAGACCTGCTCCGCGACCGCCTCGCCGCCCTCGTCGACCGCTACGAACTGCTGCACGAGGTGCGCGGCCGGGGCCTGATGATCGGCATCGAGTTCGGGCGGCCGACGTCACTGAAGCTGCGTGGCCGCTGGACGATGCTCCAGGCGGCTCGCAAGGGCCTCTTCGCGCAGATGGTCGTCGTGCCGCTGCTGCAGCGGCACCGTATCCTCACCCAGGTCTCCGGGGACCATCTGGAGGTGATCAAGCTGATCCCTCCGCTGGTCATCGGGGAGCGCGAGGTGGACCGCTTCATGGACGCCTTCACCGCCGTGATGGATGACGCACACAGCGGCGGTGGCCTGATGTGGGAGTTCGGCAGGACACTGGTGAAGCAGGCGGTCGCGGGCCGCTGACCGCGGCGCCGCCCTGGGCCGAGCACCCTTGCCTCTGAGGCAATCTTTTTGCCTCAGGGGCGAAGCGTGTCTATACCTGAGGTATGACCTCACCACCCGCGGACGAGGCGCCCATGCCGGACGTCGCCCCCCAGCTGCGCGCGCTGCGCCGCCGGGGTGGGCTGACGCTCGAGGCGGCCGCCGCGCGCGCCGGGCTGTCGCCGGCGCACCTGTCCCGGCTGGAGACCGGGCAGCGGCAGCCCTCGCTCCCCATGCTGCTGACACTCGCCCGCACCTACGGCACCACGGTGTCCGACCTGCTCGGCGAGACCTACCCGGAACGCGACCCCGTCGTCCGCGGCGGTTCCGTGGCGCCTGCGGCGGCCGGAGGCTGGACGTACTGGCCGGCCGGGAACCCCGGGCGGGCCATGCAGGCGCTGCGGCTTCACGTGCCCCCCGGCCCTCAGGAGGGGCTGGTCCGCGTCCACGTCGGCGAGGAATGGCTGTACGTCCTCGGGGGCGAGCTGCGCTTGACCCTCGGGGAGGCCGTGCACCGGCTGGTGCCCGGCGACAGCGCCCACTTCGACTCGCTCACCCCGCACCGCATCGCGGCGGCCTCGCCGGACGGCGTCGATCTGCTGTTCGTCCACACGCTGCTGCGCAGTTCCGTCGCCGAGCTGTGCCTGGGCGACGGCCGCTCACCGCGCCTCCACGGCGCATGACGAGAGGACTGACCATGTCCGGCAACCCCGGTGACAAGGCCCCCATGGGCTTCAAGGTGCGCACCTTCATCTACCTGGTGGGGGTCCACGTCATCGCCGCGTTCTTCTTCCTGATCTTCCACCTGGCCGGTGCCAAGTAGGACGCCGTCCGCTGCCGGGGTCAGGCCGGCTGCGCGCCGTCCAGGAACAGCGCGCGCAGCCGCTCGCGGCGCGCGGGCGTGAGGCCGAGCGCCTCCTCCACATAGCGGTCCACCGATCCCCAGCGCTCCTCGATGGTGTCGAAGGCCGTCTCCAGGTACTCCTTGCGCGCGTCGAAGAGGGGGGCGAGCAGCTCCATCACCTCGGGGGTGCCTGCCGGTTCCGCGTGATCGGCGCGCCTGATGCGGTAACGGCGGTGCGCCTCGTTGCTCTTGAGGTAGTCCTCCATGATCGCGGCGCGCTCGACCCCGAGGGCGAGCAGAATGACGGCGACCGAGGTACCGGCCCTGTCCTTGCCCGCGGCGCAGTGCAGCAGCGCGGGCACCGACTCGTCCTCCGTGAGCAGCTCCAGCATGCGTGAGTGCTCGGCGGTGCGGTCCAGCACGATGCGGCGGTAGGCCTCCAGCATGCGCGCGGCGGCGCGGCCCTCGCCGAGGACCTCACGCAGCGCGGCGACGTCGCCTTCGCGGACGGTCGTCCAGAATGTGGCGCCCTGGGCCGGGTCGCTCAGCGGCAGGTTCACATTGCGCACGCCGGGCAGTTCGACGTCCGGGCCCTCCAGTTTCAGGTCGGAGGCGTTGCGGAAGTCGAAGACGGTGTGGAGCCCGAGGGAGGACAGGAAGCCCGCGTCCTCGGCGGTGGCGTGCGCCAGGTGTCCGCTGCGGAAGAGCCGCCCGTACCGCACCCGGCGGCCGTCGGTCGTCGGAAGGCCGCCGACGTCACGGAAGTTGCGCACCGCGGTCAGCTCGGGTTCCGACGGGGCGGTCTGCGGCGTCTGCTCGGTCACCGGCGCTCCTTCGCTCAGCGGCCGGGCGGTGCGGGTCACCGGCGGCCGGACCACTGCCGACCATACGGCACCGGGGGCCGCCCGTACCGTGCGGTATGCGATGGTCGGCGGCGGTGCCGTCCGGCCGGGTCCTCGTCCGGTCGGTTCCTGTCCGGACGGGTCCGGTTGGTCGGGTTCCTTCGGCTCAGCTCGCCCGGTCGGCTGAGGGCGGGGTTCCGGCTATTCCGGTTCCGGAGGATTCCGACGGTGGGATAGATCACCACCCGTCAACCCCTGGTTACGGTGGCGTAGGTCACTTGAGGGGGAGAAGTATGTGCGGACGTGCGAGACGATTCGAAAAGAAACGACAGTGCCGCCATCGGGTCGTACACCGCCGTGGGGGACAGCTTCACGGAGGGCGTAGGCGACCCGGGCCCCGACGGAACGTTCATCGGCTGGGCCGACCGGCTGGCGGTCCTCCTGTCCGACCGCCGGCCCGAGCACGACTTCCGGTACGCGAACCTCGCGGTGCGTGGCCGCCTGCTCGACCAGATCGTCGAGGAGCAGGTGCCGCGGGCCGTGGAGCTCGCGCCCGACCTCGTGACCTTCTGCGCGGGCGGCAACGACATCCTGCGTCCCGGCAGCGACCCGGACGACGTCGCCGAGCGGTACGAGGCGGCTGTCGCCCGCCTCACCACGGCCGTCGGCACCGTCGTGCTCTGCACCGGCTTCGACACCCGCGGCGTTCCCGTGCTGCGGCATCTGCGCGGCAGGATCGCCACGTACACCGCGCACGTGCGCGCCATCGCCGACCGGTACGACTGCCCGGTGCTGGACCTGTGGTCGCTGCGATCGGTCCAGGACCGCAGGGCCTGGGACGCCGACCGCCTCCACCTGTCGGCCGAGGGGCACACCAGGGTCGCGCTGCGTGCCGCCCAGGTGCTGGGGCTGGAGGTGCCGGCCGACCCGGACCAGGCGTGGCCGCCGGAGCCGTTCCGCGCGCCCGCGGAGATCCGGCGGGACAACATCCAGTGGGCCCGCGAGTACCTGGTGCCGTGGATCGGCCGACGGCTGCGCGGGGAGTCCTCCGGCGACAACGTGGTGGCCAAACGCCCGGACCTGCTGCCGCTGTAGCCGAGGGTCGGCCGGGGCGCTTCACTCGTCCGGCGGGGAGCCGTCAGACGGGCTGCGCCCCGGGGGCGAGTTCTGCCCAGACGACCCGGCCGCCGCCGTCGTCGGTGGGCCGGACCCCCCAGGCCTGCGAGAGCGCTCCCACGAGCAGCAGGCCGCGTCCGCCCTCCTCGTCCACGCCCGCCGCCCGCGGCCGCGGTGCGGTCGGCGCACGCCCCTCGTCGCTGACCTCGAGCCGCAGCCGGGCACCGTCGTAGCGCATCCCGCACGTGACGAACTCGCTTCCGGTGTGCATGACCGCGTTGGTGAACAGCTCGGAAACGATCATCTCGGCGTCGTCGCGCAGTCCCTCGTCCGCCCCCCACTCCCGCAGCCGTGCCCGCACGCGACGGCGTGCGTCGGCGACCGAGGACCCGTGAGCGGGCAGACGGAACAGATCCTGGCAGCGACGGGCGTCGGGGGTGCCACGGCGCTCTAACCGCAGAGCGACTGGTGAGGAGGCCACGTCGCTAACTATGGGGCCCCGTCCGAACTGTTGGCAAGGTGCGATCTGTCATTTGCAGAACGGCTGGTGCGCACTGTCCGGGTGCACTGACGGCATGACACACTGGCTACACCAGAGGGGAGTTGGGGAAGTGGTCGTGACGGACGCGCGGTCGGCCGGTGCTCCCACCGTCCTGCGGGTGGTGCTCGGCAAACGGCTCCAGGACCTGCGCGAGAAGGCCGGGCTCTCCTTCGAGGAGGCCGGCCGGGCCCTCGACGTCACCCATGCCACGATCCGCCGCATGGAGAAGGCCGAGGTCGGCCTGAAGATCCCCTACGTCGAGAAGCTGCTGCGCACGTACGGGGTCACCGGTCGGGACCTCGAGGAATTCCTCGCGCTGGCCAGGGAGGCCAACCAGCCCGGCTGGTGGCACCGCTATCGCGACGTGCTGCCCGACTGGTTCAGCGCCTTCGTGAGCCTGGAGGGCGAGGCCGGAGTCATCCGCGCCTACGAGCCCCACTACGTCCCCGGATTGCTGCAGACCGAGGACTACGCGCGCGCGGTGCTGCGGGCGGGGAACCCGCGCGCAGGCGACGAGGAGGTCGCACGCGGGGTCGCGCTGCGCATGGAACGCCAGGCGCTGCTCACCCGGCAGGACGCGCCCCTGGTCTGGATCGTCATGGACGAGACGGTCCTGCGAAGACCCATCGGCCGCCCGGCGGTCATGCGCGCCCAGATCGCCAGGCTGATCGACGCCTGCGCCCTGCCCGACGTCCGGCTGCAGATCATGCCGTTCACGGCCGGACCGCACCCCGCCATGTACGGCCCGTTCCACATCTTCCGGTTCCAGACGCACGACCTCCCGGACGTCGTCTACTCCGAAAGCCTGGTCGGGGGCGTCTACTTCGACGACCGCGACGACGTCTCGGCCTTCTTGGAGGCCCTGGACCGGATGTGCGCACAAGCCGCGCCCACCCGGAGCACCTTGCGGATCCTCGGTGAGATCCACAAGGAGACTTGACCATGGAGCGGATCGGCAACGTGCCTGCGAGGGAACCCGGTGGCGAGGACCGGCGCAAGCGGTGGGGCGGGGGCAGCGGCGGCGCCTGCGCCGAAGTCCTCACGACGGACGACGGCCGGGTGGCGTCACGGCGGTCCGCCGACCCGGACGGTCCCTGCCTCATCCGCACCCGCGCCGAGACGACGCCGTTCATCCAGGGCGCCGAGGCAGGCCGGGCCGACTTCCCGCCGCCGTGAGCGGCGGGACCGACCGGGCGAACACGACCCCACCCACCTGGACCCGCAAGGGCCACCGGAATCCGAACGGAGCAGGGCGTTGACCGACAAGGGCATCCCCGCCGAGGAGATCGACACCACGCGGCCGCACCCGGCCCGGATGTACGACTACTACCTCGGCGGCAAGGACAACTACGAGGCCGACCGCGAGGCGGCCGAGATGGTGATCCGCATGACCCCCGACGCGCGCCCCAGCGCGCGCGCCAACCGGGACTTCATGCAGCGCGCGGTGCGCTACGCGGCGGGGCAGGGCATCCGGCAGTTCGTCGACATCGGCACCGGCATCCCGACCTCGCCCAACACCCACGAGGTCGCCCGCGCCGTCCTCCCCGAGGCCCGGGTCGCCTATGTCGACAATGACCCGATCGTGGCCGCCCACGCCGGCGCCCGGCTCACCAACACCGGCAACGCCGGCTTCTTCCTCGGTGACGTCCGCAGGCCCGAGACCGTCCTGGAGCACGCCACCATCCGGGAGCTGATCGACTTCGACGAACCCGTCGCCCTGATGCTCGTCGCGCTCCTGCACTTCGTCCGCGACGACGAGGACCCGGCCGGAATCGTGCGCACCCTCACCAAGAACCTGGCGGCCGGCAGCCTTCTGATCCTCAGCCACGGTACGACCGACTTCCACCGGGACGTCGACGCCGACGCCGGCGAGGCCTACAAGAACGCCACCTCCACGCTCACCCTGCGCGGCAAGCCGGAGATCGAGCCCTTCTTCGAGGGGTTCCCTCTGGTCGATCCCGGCCTGGTGCAGGTCCCGCTGTGGCGTCCGGACGGCCCGCTCCCGCAGGAGGGCGAGAACGTCCGTATCGCCTTCTGGGGAGGCGTCGGCCGCAAGGACTGACGCGGGCCCCGGTCCCCGCCGGCCCTCCGCTACGCAGACGTCGGCGTCAGCAGGCGCAGCGATGTCCGCCCCGGCGGTGGCGCGGCGGGGATCCGCTCCAGGACCCCACCCGCGAACACGTCGTACAACGGCAGTGTCTCGAGGTGGACATAGCCGATGTGGCAGTCGCAGACGGCCAGCGGGCATGCCCGTGGGCGCAGCGCCGCGCGATAGGAGCCGTCGTAGAGGTTGCCCAGCTCCTCACGGACGAAATGGCAGCGCCGCACCGTGCCGTCGCCGTCCACCGATATGACCGACTCACCCGTGCGGCACGGCAGCCCCGCGCTGCGGTGCGGATGCCGGCTGTACGGGAACAGCGGGTCCAGCGCGGTCCACCGCTCCGCCTCGGCGTCGGTGTATGTGTGGCCCTCGGCGGCGTTGACCCACAGGTAGACGTGGTCCGGAAGGTCGGCGCGCAGCCGGCGGGCCTGCTCCAGGTGCTCCGGCAGGCCGACGACGCCCACACTGTGCCGGACACCCCGGTCCGCGAGGTCGCGGCACTTGGCCAGGAACCGGTCGTAGGGCGTCTGGCCGGGGTGGAAGGTGCACCACAGGGCGAGCGTGTCGAGGTCGGCCTCGTCAAGCCACTGCGTGCGGCAGCTGAGGTTGGTCTGGATCGCCACCCGGCGCACGTGCGGCAGCCGGCTCAGCTCCACCAGGTTCCGCCGGTACCAGGAGCGCACCAGGCCCTCGCCCCACGGGGTGAACAGCAGGGACAGCCGGTCGCCGGTCCGCGCGGCCGCCCAGTCGGCGAAGCGCTCAAGCGCGGCGCGGTCGGCGGTCAGCTCGGCGCGGCTGTCGCGCCGCTTGGCGAAGGGGCAGTACGGACAGTCGTAGTCGCACGAGGCCAGCGGGCCGCGGTAGAGGATCGTCAGGTCCATGGCGGAGGCCTCACTTGGGTTCGTAGGCGGCCATGCGCCGGCGCACGGCCGCGGAGAACAGCTCGGGGCCGGCCGCGTCGGAGTGGGCCAGGCCCTCCGGCGACAGCCGCAGCACGTCGGGACCCGCGGCGTCGTCCAGCCAGCCCCGGTCCGCGAAGCGCTCCAGCTCCTCGGCGAAGTCCTCCCCGGGAGCGGTGCCGAACCGGGCCCGGTACTCCGCGAGGGGCAGCCCCTCGGCCTGCAGCAGGGACTGCAGCAGGTGGCGGCGGCGGGTCTCCTCGTCGTCCATCGCCCAGCCGAAGTCGGCGTGGCCGAACTCCTGTGTGGTGCGCGCCGTGTAGGCGTCGATGATGCCGCGGATGCGGTGCATGTCGACGGCGTAGTCGAAGGAGTAGTGCAGCGTGGAGGTGTACGAGCGGGCCCCGCAGCCGAGTCCCACCATGCCGTCGGTCTGGCAGGCGTAGTCCCCGCCGCCGGTGGCCGGGGCGCCCGTACGGCGGAACATGCGCATCGACACCTGCTCGTAGCCGTGTGCCAGCAGGTGGTCGCGGCCGTGGCGGTACAGCCGCAACCGCTGCTCGTCCCACGCGGCCTCGCTGTGCTCGGTACCGGTGGCGGCGGTGGTGCCGGTGGCGTGCCGCCCGAGGCCGGTCAGCGGGCGCACGTACAGCGGGTACAGATACAGCTCCTCGGGCCGCCAGGCCAGCGCGGCGTCCAGCGACCGCGTCCAGGACCGCTCGGTCTGGCCGTCGATGCCGTAGATCAGGTCGATGTTGAGGACGGGGATGCCCGCCTCCCGGATCCTGCCCAGCGCCGCCTCGACGTCGCCCCGGCGCTGGGGACGGACGGCGGCGCGCGCCTCGGCCTCGACGAAGCTCTGCACCCCCAGGCTCAGGCGGGTCGTGCCGCGCCGCGCCAGGACCGACAGCCGGTCGGCGGTCGCGGTGGCGGGGGAGGCCTCCACGGAGAGCGGGATAGCGCGCAGGTCCGCCCCCAGGCCTTCGGCCAGATCGCACAGCCGTTCCAGCTCGGTGGCTGCCAGGTACGTGGGAGTGCCGCCGCCGAAGGCCGCGTTGGCGAACCGCGCGCCCTCGCCCAGCGCTTCCCGCACCGCCGCCACCTGGCGCTCCAGAGCGTCCAGGTAGGCGGTGGCCAGATCGCCGGGAGCGCCGATCCTGGTGAAGAGGTTGCAGAAGCCGCAGCGGACCTCGCAGAACGGGATGTGGAAGTAGAGGGACAGCGCGTCCTTGGGCTGGTCAGCCCACAGATCCCGCAACCGGGCCTCCTCGCGGCGCAGCGCGCGGTAGGCCGTCTTGTGCGGATACGCGTACACATAGTGCCGGTACGGGCGCGACGAGGCCGCGGCCGCGGGCGTCGGGGAGAGCGTCACATCGGTGGAGGTCATCGGGCGGCCCCGTCGAGGAGGAAGTGGGCGTAGGGCACCGTCCACACGACCTCGTGGCCGATGCGGTGGCCGGTGTGGCCGTCCTCGCCGTACGCCGTGCCGTGGTCGGAGCAGACGACGGCCAGACACGGACGGCGACTGGAGGCGGCGGCGAAGAGCCTGCCGATGTGGCGGTCGACGTACTCCAGGGCGGCGGCGTGGGTGGCTCGCGAGTCGCCCGCCTCCGAGGTGGCGCCGGGCAGGTGGAACCAGTTGGGCTGGTGCAGCGCCGACACGTTCAGGAAGAGGAACAGCCGCTGCTGCGGCGGCAGACCTGCGACGACCTCCTCGGCGCGGGTCACCTGTGCCTCGAAGGAGGTGGGGGAGGCGACACCGAACTCCGGCTCCCAGTGGCTCTCCTGGAAGAGCCCGGGCAGCACCGACCCCAGGGGCGCCTGCTTGTTGAAGAAGCCGACGCCGCCGATGCACACCGTGCGGTAGCCGGCCGCGGCCAGGCCCGACACCAGATCCGGAGTGTCGTACACGAAGGTGCCGTCCGCGGTGCTCTCGCTGCCCGCGAAGCGCGCCGCGAACAGCCTCGGATGGGGGCCGGGCGCGGTGGGTGTCGGCAGGAAGCCCGCGAAGATCGCCTGGTGGGAGGCGTAGGTGAAGCTGCCGGGCGCGTGCCGGCGCTCCCACCGGCCGCCGGGCAGATGACGGGCCAGGTGGGGGATACGGCCTGCCGCGGCCAACTCCTGCGCAACGTCGTGGCGGAGGGTGTCCAGTGTGACCAGCAGGATGTCGTGGCTGCCCACGACCTGGTTCATGTCAAGCGGTGGCGTCATGGTGGTGCTCCTCGTGTCGCGCGCGTCCCATCGCTGCGGGCAGGGCGGCGACCTGGGCGGCGTAGGTGTCCAGGCCCTCGGCCGCGCTGCCCGGTAGGCCCGTGAGCCGCGGCAGCAGATCCCCGAAGGCGTTGACCTCGCCGACGGCGAAGCGCCGCCAGCCGGTCGCGGGCAGGACGTCCACGCCGACGCAGAGCGTGCCGGGGAAGCACGCCGCAGCCCGTTCGGCGGTAGCCAGCACGTCACCGAAGTCGCCGCCCGCGGCGCGGATCGCCGCGCGGGCTGCGTCCAGGTCGCCGCGGGCACCGCCGAGGTGGAGATTCGTCATCGGGTGCGGACTCGTGCGGACGACGGCGTGCGTGGCGCGGCCGGCTACCACCACCACCCGCAGGTCGGCCGCCCGGCCGTGCTGGGACGCCTTCGGCACCCAGCGCTCGACGTGCAGCCCGTCCGGGGCCAGTGCGTCGACGAGGGCGGCCACCTCCGGTTCCGTGCGGTACTCGCGTACCCGCAGCGAGTTGAACAGGCGTCCGTCGCCGGTGGTCTCCACCGAGGTCGTGGCCTTGACCCGGCCGGGACCCGCCGTCGCCAGCGCCACCACACCGGAGGCGGAGGAGCCGTGGGCGGGCTTGAGGAACGCCCGGGAGATCCGGGCGGCCCGCAGACGTTCCTTGAGCTCGGCCCAGCCCTGTACCGGTGGCCCGTCGAGAGCGGGCGGCACCGGGACGCCCGCTGCGGCGAGCCGGGCGTGGCAGCGGCG
This sequence comes from Streptomyces sp. ME19-03-3, assembly GCA_033793685.1. Taxonomy (GTDB): domain Bacteria; phylum Actinomycetota; class Actinomycetes; order Streptomycetales; family Streptomycetaceae; genus Actinacidiphila. The sequence goes on from JARAXD010000033.1 coordinate 12,893, forward strand.
CTTGTCGAACAGGACCGCGATGTCCCCGGCGTCCGCGGACGGCACCGCGCCGGCCCGGCGGGCCGCCACCGCCACCTCCCGCACGGCGGCGGTGAACCGGCGGTACCACAGCGCGGTGCCCTCGACCCGGGCCGGATCCTCGGCGCCCCGCAGCAGCCGGTCGACCTCGGCGTCCTCACCGGGGGAGTCGAGGCGCACGAACTCACCGGGCACGAAGGCGTGATCGCCGCGCAGCACATCGCGCCACGCCAGCACGCGCGGCGCGGGATACCCCGCTGCCAGCACCGCCGCCGCGAACAGCGTCGTCCTGCGGTTGCCGGGGTTGCCCACCACGGTGACGCGGAGCACGTCGCCGGTGCCGCTACTCGGAGACGGCGACATAACGCCACTCCTCGTCCTGCCAGCGGTGCGGCTCGCGGTGCTCCGACAGGTCGACCTCGGTGCCCGCCGCCGCCACGGCCGCACGCAGCCGCTCGGCCACGGCCTCGCTCAGGAAGTGGTGGTGCAGGTCGAGCCGCTTGAGGTGGGTGAGCGGCCGGCCGCCCAGCAGTGCCTCGGCGCCGGTGTCGGTGAGGATCCCCATGGACAGGCTGAGCGTCTCCAACTGCGCGACGACGGGCGCAGAGGCCACCGCCGCCGCGATCTCGTCCTGGATCTCGCTGTCCTGCAGGCCGAGGTGGCGCAGGGCGGGGAAGCGGCCGCCGGCGAGGATCGGCGCGAGGTCGGCGACCGTGGCGTCGCCTCCGTACTGCGGCACGCCGAGCCACAGCTCCAGATGCTCCAGTGCGGGCAGTTCACAGGCGGCGACCGCCCGCACCACGGCGCCGGGAAGGCCGCCGGACTCCAGGCGCAGCACGCGCAGCGCCTCATGGCGGACCGGGCGCAGCGACAGCGGCTCCTCGCCGATGCCCTGGGAGTCGCCGCCGCGCACACCGAACTCCTCCAACTGCGGGAAGCGTTCGAGGACGGGCGTGACGTCGGTCAGCTGCAGCCAGGAGACCTCGCACTCCTCACCGATCACGTCGGCCAGGAACAGCGCGCGCAGCGCGGGGAAGCGCCCCGCGTCCGCCAGCACCGTCTCCAGCGCGGGACGCAGGTCGGAGTACTCGTCGTCGTCCCACCAGGGCCCGATGACGAGGGCGCGCACCCGCGTGGTGTCGACCACCGCGGTGAAGTGGCCCCACATCTCGGGGAAGGGGATCTCGCCGGCCTCGAAGCAGTCCAGCCGCCAGGCCACGGTGTCGGGCTCGGGCAGTTCGGCGGTGCCGGCCTCGGGCAGCGTGTACACGGGGAGGCCGTGGAGGGTTTCCAGATGGCGTGCGACGGTCATGACGGCCTCACTCCGCGACGGCGGTGTAGCGGTGGATCTCGCCGTCCCACTCGTCCTCTTCACCGGGTTCCGAGAGGTCGACCTCGACGCCCGAGGGCTCGAGGGAGGCCCGCGCGCGCTCGGCGACCGCCTCGGTGACGAAGTTGTGGTGGAGGTCCAGCCAGTGCAGATGGGTCAGCGGCTGGCCGGCGAGAAGGGCGGACACACCGTCGTCGGTGAGCACGCCCAGGGACAGGTCGAGCGAGGAGAGCTGGGCCACGACGGGGGCCGCGGCGACGGCGGCGGCCACCTCGTCCTGGATCTCGCTGTTGCGCAGGCCGAGGTGGCGCAGGGCGGGGAAGCGGCCGCCGGCGAGGATCGGCGCGAGGTCGGCGACCGTGGCGTCGCCCCCGTACTCCGTCACGCCGAGCCACAGCTCCAGATGCTCCAGTGCGGGCAGTTCGCTCGCGGCGACGCCGCGGACGACCTCCCCGGGCAGACCGCCGGCCTCGAAGCGCAGCGTGCGCAGCCGCTGGTGGCGGACGGCCGGGAAGCGCAGCCCCGTGCCGCCGCGGACGCCCAGCACCTCCAGCCGCGGGTAGGCCTCGAGCACGGGCGTCACGTCGGACTGCTCGATCCAGGAGATCTCGGCCTCCTCCATCTCGAGGTCGCCGATGAAGACGGCCTCCAGAGCGGTCAGCCGGTCACGGGCGTCCACGAGCGGTCGTACGACGGCAGCGGAGTCGTTGTCGTACGGTTCGCCCCACTGCCCCACGACGAGGGCCCGGACCCCGGCGGGTTCCACCGTGTCCAGGAAGCGGTCCCACACCTGCGCGAAGGACTCCTTGGCGTCGTCGTCCCACGGGTTGCTGGACAGTCGCCAGGCCACCGCGCCGGCGGCCGGCAGTTCGTGGCGCGCGTCGGGAGCGGGGAAGTCGAAGGCCGGCAGGCCGTTCAGTTCCTTCAGATGCTCGACGTAGGACATCAGGAGTCTCCCGGGGAGGACGGACGTGGTGCCGCGCAGGCGGTGGCCGTGACGCTGGTGGTCGCTCGCGAAGAGTTCTACCAAGCCGCACCGACAGCGGATCCCGCGGGCTGTGTGGAAGCCGTCCGGGAGGCGTTGTCGGACCCCCCGCGTAGCGTCGTGGACATCGGGGTCGGCCGGCGCCGACGGCGAGGGGAGACACGCATGTACCGACAGGGGGACGTCCTGATCGTGCCCGTCACGGAGGCGGCGGTACCGCCGGGCACGGAGCGGCTGCCGCGGCTGCCGCGGGACGCGCGGGGCAGGCTCGTACTGGCCCTCGGAGAGGTGACCGGACACGCCCACGCGGTGGTCGGGCCGGGGACGCTGGTGCGCGAGGCCGGTCCGTTCGGCGCGGCGTACCTCCATGTGCCTGAAGGGGGACGGGTGGTGCACGAGGAGCACGCCGCGATACCACTGCCCAAGGGCTGGTACCGGGTGGTGCGGCAGCGCGAGTACGCGCCCGGCGCGGTGCGCGTCGTGGCGGACTGACGAGGACGGGGGCGGATCGATGACGACGGTGGTGGAAAAGGGCACGGCGGCGGACAGGGCCGCGACGGCGGACGGGACGGCGGACGCGACGGCCGTGTGGCGCGAGGTCGTCGCGGCGACCGGACCCGCGGACCGGGCGGCGGCGGAGGAGGGGGTGCGCCTGGCCTACCGGCTGGCCGGGCTGCCGGAACCCGAACGGATCGTGTGGGCGGCCTCGCCACTGGAGGCGGTGGCCCTCGCCGCGCGCCTGACGGCGGACGGCACGGCGGGCGGCAGCGTCCGGGACGCGGTGCGGAGCCGTCCGTGGGCCGCCGCGCGGGAGCGGCTCGCCGGACGGCTCGGGCCGGCCGGCTGGGCGGCCCATTGGGCCGTCACGGGCGCGCAGTTGTGGGACACGACGGTGCTGCTGACCGACCGGATACGGACCGCGCTGGTCGACGCCGCGCCTGCGGTGCCCGGGGGCGAGCGGGCGGTGCGACTCGCACTGCTGGACGCCGTGCACGGGCAGCACGACGCGGCCTGGCTGGCCGCCTTCGACGGCGAGGAGGGCACGCGGGGGGAACTGGCCGGGATCGCCGCGGTCGCCGGGAACGCCGGATGGTGGTGGCCGTACGAGCGGGCGGCGGTCGTCGCCGAACGCCCCCTGGAGCTCCACCGGGACGAGGCGGGCCGGCTGGACCGCGGCGACGGTCCCGCGCTGGCCTTCGCGGACGGCTTCGCGCTGCACGCCTGGCGCGGTATGCCGGTCCCCGCCGAGTTCCTCGACGGGCTCGCCGGGCTGACCCCGCACCGCATACGCGAGGAGGAGAACGCCGAGCTGCGCCGGGTGATGCTTGAGTACTACGGCTACGAGCGCTACTTGGAGGAGTCCGGGGCGGAGCCCGTGCAGCGGGACGCGGCCGGGGTGCTGTGGCGGATCGAACTGGAGGGTGACGAACCACTGGTGATGGTCGAGGTCGTCAACTCCACGCCGGAGCCGGACGGCACCCACCGCACCTACTGGCTGCGGGTGCCGCCGCGGACCCGGACGGCCCGCGAGGGGGTCGCCTGGACCTTCGGACTGGAGGAGGCCGACTACGAGCCGGAGAGGGAGACCTGAGCGCAATCCAGCGTCGCGGCGTCGACGAGGGTTGGGTTGCCGCGTGCCGTGCACGTGTACGCACCCGCCGTCGCGCAGAGGCGGGCGCAGGACGCGAACGCGAAGTCCGCTCCGCGCATGCGCCCGTGGAGGAAGCCGCAGAGGAAGGCGCCGCCCGCCCCGTTGGAGTCCGCCACCGGGGCCGCCGGGGTGACGGCCGGGATGTGACGGGGCGGGCCGTCCCCGTCACGCGCGAGGAGGTAGGCGCCGCCCGCTCCAGCGGTGGCGATCATGGCCCGCGCGCGGCCGTGGCGCACCATGGTGGTCGGGCATGATTTCGAGCGCCACGACCTCCCACCCCCGCTCGTTGGCCTTCTGCTGGATCGGTTCGTCCAGGCGTGCCGCGATCGTCCCGCCGAGGACCGGACGGCGGTGCTTCGGGCACCACACGATGTGGAGCCCGAGGTCGTACACGCCGCCGCAAACTGACGCGCCTTCCGGATCATGACCGGCGTCGATCATGCACATGAGGTGTGTCCAACGGATCAGGTATGTCATGGCGGAGGTGAACAGTGCGGATACGTGCACACCTCTGAGGTCAGAGCGGGCCAGAGAAGTAGTCCGACCACCGGCTGAAGCCGGTGGCCCCCTTGCTAGGAAGCTTGATGGACAGCAGCACTTCCTCGATCCTCGGATCCCTGCCCTTGGGTCACCTGGAGCACCACCGGACCTTTGCCGAACTGACGGGCGCCTACTGGATGGACCCTCCCATCTACACGGCACTCCTGGCCGACTGGCGAGCTCGCGGGCGCACCGTCCCCGGGCCCGCGCGGGGGGACGTACCGCGTGCGACCGGGTTCAGCCTCGGCGGTCCGCGGCCACAACTGCCGGACGCAGGACCGGTTCCACCGATGTAGGCGTGCGCAGGCGTGCCGTCCTCCTTTCGGGCGGTACCAGCCACCGCGGCGCCCCCGCGGCCCGGTGCGAGGGCGGGGCCGGGCGGGACCGTGATCCGCGCTGCCCCCGGCCCGTGTGGCGGATCCCGGTGTCCACCCATCTGCCCACGGGGACCGGGGGAGGGAGACCCCGACCCGGTGGGTGGCCGTGTCGGCGGGGTGGGGGCCCGGCTCCGTGCGGCGCGGGCGCGGCGTGACGTCGAGGGCCGGCAGGCCGAGGTCCTCGGCCACGCCGGGTTCGTCCCGCAGGCGCCCGACGGTCGACAGAGGGTACGGTTCCCACCGAGTCGCCCTTGCCGCTTGCTCCCCGCGGATCCGCCGCGGCAGGGCCGGCCGCTCCGCTGCCCGTTTCGGTGCCGTATTTCTCATACGCTCAGCCCTGGTAGATATATCCAACCGGCGGAAGGGGTGGCGGGATATGGCGTTTTGTCGCGTGAGACGTCTGTTTTCCGCACCCCTGTGCGGCGTTGTGGCGCGGGCCCGCCGTGCTCTTTACGGTGGGCCGCGGGACGGCGCCGCGTTGGACCGGCTCGTCAGGACGGCGGAACGGCTGGACTACGGCGGCGGCCCGTCCGGGTTGCCGGACCGGGAGGCGCGGCGTCCGGGCTGAGGGACTTCCGCGATCCGGAGAACGGCGGGTCGGCGGCGGGTCGTCCCCGGGACGTGCGGGGCTGAATGCCCGCTCGCATGACCGAAGGGCGCGACGGTGTTCGCTCGCGCGGCGGAATGCCGCAGGGCCGCGGTCCGATTGACGGCGGTCGGCGGGTGTCCCCACGGCCAACGACAACGCAGGGGAGCCGGCACCGGGGCGGGGCGGTCGGTGCCGGCGTGGGAGCAGGCGAGTGCGGCGAGTGCGCGCGGTGGCGGGTGCGGACCGGGCGCGGCAACCCTTTTGGCAACGGGCCCGGCCGCGCCGCGCACCCGCCGGCGCGTCGGTCAGCCCGTCGGTGGGGCGCCTTCGTAAGCCGCCGTCAGCAGCGCGCGCAGGTCGTCCGCTTCCGCGGGGCGCGGGTTGGCGTACGAGGCCGCTCCCACCAGTTCCACGACACGGGCGATGCCGTCGGCCGGCAGACCGACCTCCGCCAGCGAGCGCGGCGCGCCGAGCCGCCCGCCCAGCTCCCACAGTCCCCGTGCCGGTTCCTCGGTGCCCAGCGCCCGGCGCAGCGCGGCCGTCGCGTCCGGTGCGGCCGGGCCGTTGAAGGCGAGGACGTACGGCAGCAGCACCGTGTGGGTCGCCGAGTGCGGCAGGTCGAAGGTGCCGCCGAGCACATGGGCCAGCTTGTGGTGCAGGCCCATCGTGGTGGCCCCGAGGCACGCCCCGCACAGCCAGGCCCCGTACAGGGCCCGGCCGCGTGCGTCCAGGTCGTCCGGGTCGGCGACGACCCGGGGCAGCGCCTGTGCCAGGGCGCGCACCCCCTCCTCGGCCATCAGCGACACGACGGGGGTGGCGTCGGGGGCGTACAGGGCCTCGACCGCGTGGGCGAGAGCGTTGACGCCGCTGGTGCCGGACAGCGCCGGCGGCATCGACAGGGTGAGCCGCGGGTCGTAGACGACACTGCGCGGCAGGACGCGGCGGTCGCGGCCGGTGCGTTTGACGCCGTCCTCCGTCAGGCCCCACACCGGGGTCATCTCGGATCCCGAATAGGTGGTCGGCACGGCCAGCAGCGGCAGCCCGGTGCGCAGCGCGACCGCCTTGCCCAGGCCGACGGCCGAGCCGCCGCCGACCGCGACCAGGCCGTCGGCCCCGAGGTCCCGGGCCACGGTGACGGCCTCGTCGGCCACCTTCACCGGCACATGCATCACCGCGCCCGGGTGGACGCCCGCGCAGGCCGCACCGAGGGACGCGGCGACCGAGCGCGCCGTGTCCTCGCCGTGCCGGCCGCAGAGCACCAGCACGCGGCGCAGACCGAGCCGTCCGGTCTCCTCCGCCACGGCCGTGGTGGCGGCCCCGGCGCGGAAGACCACCCGCATCGGCAGCGCCTCGTGCACGAACTCCAGGCTCATGACCGCTGCAGCACGATGTCGAAATTCGCCAGCCGGAAGGGGCTGGTCACTCCGTATCGGGCGGCCAGTTCCGGGTCGTCCACCTCGGTGAACGCCTGGACCAGGCTCTTCTTGACCGCGAAGACCGCGTCCGACTCCAGGTAGGGGCTGTCCTGGACGAACACGTGCGTGGTGACGGGCTGGTAGCCCGCGGCGTCCGCGATGAAGTGGATGTGCGCGGGCCGGTACGGATGACGCTCCGTGGCATTCAGCAGCTCGCCGACCGGACCGTCGGTCGGGATCGGGTAGTGCGCGGGCACGACGGTGCGGAACCGGAAGCGGCCCTCCGCGTCGGTTTCGAACAGTCCGCGCCCGTTGCCCTGGGGCTGCTCGCCTGGCTGCTGGACGTCGTAGAAGCCGTGCTCGTCGGCCTGCCACACGTCGACCGTGGCGCCCGGCAGCGGTGTGCCGTCCACGGAGACCACGCGCCCGGTGACCACGCAGGGATCGCCCGAGCCGATCATGTCGATGGCGTCGCCGAACTTCCGCTCGGGGGATTCGACCATGTGGAACGGTCCCAGCACGGTGGAGTCGGTGACCCCATCCCCGGCCGACTTCCGCTGGTTGATCGTCTCGACCAGCATCGACACGCCGAGCACGTCGGACAGCAGGATGAACTCCTGCCGCGTGTCGGTGGAGGCGTGCCCGGTGCGGGTGAGGAAGTCGATCGCCCGCTCCCACTCGTTCATCGTGGGTTCGACATCCCGGATGAAGTCGTGCAGGTGCCGGGTGAGACTTCCCAGGATCTCCCGCAGCCGCGCGTCGGGCGTCCGCGCGAAACTCTCCACGACGGCAGGGGTCGCGCTCTGTTCGGTGAAGTCCATACTTGCTCCTCGTCAGTTTCGTCCCAGAATGCGCCGCAGCGCAGCGCCGAGCTCGGCACGCGCCTCGGCGTCGTCGGCGGCCCCGTCGGCGCGCCGGAAGGCGATGTACAGGTCCGGCCGCACGAGCAGCGCGCCCGTGTCGCCGATGTCGCGCACGCGCGCCCAGTCGCCGTACGGGTCCTCGTACGCGTGCCCGGGGCCGATCACCGCGGTGGCGATGTCCAGCCCCAGTTCTGCGCCGGCCGCTCGGGCCGCCGCCACCCAGGCCTCGCCGCCGATGCCGGTCAGCAGTGTGAACCGGCCCTTGCCGCCCAGGTCGAGCGTGGACAGCGTCCGGGTGCCCGACGTCAGCCAGGCGTGCGGCAGCTTGGCGCCGGGACGGCTGCTCGGCTGGTGGTACAGCTCGGGGTCGCGGTCGAACCCCGGGTCGGCGGTGCCGTCGGGGACGACGGCCGCCGAGGCGTAGCGCTGGTTGAGCTCCACGCCGTGGGCGTTGAACTCGTACCGCTTGAAGTCGATCGCCTCGCGCAGCCGGGCGCGCCGCTTCTCGCCGGCCGGCGTCGCCTCCTTGCGGGACTCGATGTTGGCGAGCAGCTGCTCGGGGCTGCGCGGAGCCAGCAGGTCCAGGGCCTCGAAGACCGGGGCGGTCTCCCCGATCGACTTGTTGGCGCGGGTGACGATCTGCCTGCCGACCGGCGCCCGCTCGGCGGTGTAGGTGTCCAGCAGCGAGGGCGCGGCGGTGCCGTCCAGGACCAGCTTCAGTTTCCAGGCCAGGTTGTACGAGTCCTGGATGGAGGTGTTGGAACCAAGCCCGTTGGACGGCGGGTGCCGGTGGGCGGCGTCGCCCGCGCAGAAGACCCGGCCGTTGGAGTAGGTCTCGGCGTACATCTCGTTGACCGTCCAGGCGGACGTCGAGCGGATCGTGACCGGGACCTCGTCGTCTCCGACGAGCTTGCGGACCACCGACAGGGCGTACTCCTCGGTGAGGTCCGGGGGTGCTGCCTTGACGTCGTAGCCCCACACGATGAGCCACTCGTTCCACGGCCGGACGTTGCGGACCAGACCCGCGCCGATTCCGCCGACCGTCGCGCCGGGCGTGAGCACCCAGTACAGGGTGCCGGGGCGGTGGGCGACGTACCGGCTGAGGTCGGCGTCGAAGACGATGTTGACGCTGCCCGCCACACCCATCGCCCCTGACATCGGCAGGCCGGCGTCCTCGGCGACCCTGCTGCGTCCGCCGTCGGCGCCGATCAGGTACTTGGCACGGATCGCGTACCGGTCGCCGCGCAGCCGGTCCTCGACGAGGACGGTCACGCCCTCGTCATCCTGCTCGAAGGACGTGTAGACGGTGCTGTAGCGCAGTTGCGTGCCGCGCGCGACGGCCGCCTCCACCAGCACCGGCTCCATCCGGTGCTGCGGCATGTCGCACATGCGGCTCGGGCTGGCGAGCTCGTGCGCGGCCTGGACCAGCGGGTCGTTGCCCCAGGCACGCAGCCGCCCCAGTTCCTCGCCCGCGAGGCTGGTGCAGAAGACGGTGTTCCCCATCAGGTGCTGGGGTGTCGCCCGGGCGACGACCTCCTCCTCGACGCCGAGGTCCCGCAGCACCTCCATGGTCCGCTGGTTGGTGATGTGGGCTCGGGGTGTGTCGGCCAGCCTGCCGTGGCGCGTGACCACGATGTTCGGTACCCCGTACGTGCTCAGCGCCAGTGCGGCGCTCGCCCCGGCAGGCCCACTGCCCACGATGAGCACATCGGTCTCGACGGTCTCCATCAACGCGGCTCCTTGACGGATAATTGAAATGGCAACGAACCGATCGTGGATCAGAGGGAGACCGCCGGCGTGTCTCAATCCGATACATCCCCCGAAGAACTGCTGCTCGGCGCCTACCTGCGCGAGCGGCCGAACGGCCGGGCGGTCGTCGCCGCCGACGGCAGGAGCCGGATCGTGAGCGCCGAGGCCGCGCGGCGACTGTCCGACGACGCTCTGGCGCTGCTGGAGCGCCGGGCCGGCGGCATGGTGCGCGAAGGCCGGGCCGAGGCGTACGAGCTGCCCCTGCCGGACAGCGGCTGGCGGGCCCGGCTCCACCCCGTCCTGGACTCCGGCGAGGTCATTGGCGCCGTCGCCGTGCTGTCCGCCCCCGCGGAGGGGGCGGCTGGGCTGCCGCCCGCCCCGGAGCCGAGACTGCCGGGGCTCGTGGGCGCGTCACTGTCCTGGCGCTCCGCGGTGGCCCGTGCCGTCCGGTTCGGAGGCGAGCACGGGCCCCTGCTGGTGTCCGGGGAGCCGGGCACCGGCAAGACGACGCTTGCCCGCGCCGTCCGGTGCGGTGACGTGGAGCTGGACGCGGCGCAGGTGACCGGTGCGGCGGCGCGCGACTGGGTGCGGCGGGTGGCCGTCCGCCCCGCGCCGGCCGGGCTCCTCCTGCGCCACGTCGAGGCACTGGACGCAGGCGCCGCCGCGGCACTGGTGGCGCTCCTCGAGGAGCGCCCGCAACTGGGGCTGACCGCCACTCACACCCCCGGCGACCGGACGGGCGCCTGCCTGGACCGTCTGCTGGGACGGCTGGCGGCGCGCTCGCTGTCGCTGCCGCCGTTGCGCGAGCGCCCCGAGGACCTCCCGGCGCTGCTCGCCGCACTCAGTCCGCGACCGGCTCCCGGCCACCCACCGCTGACCTGGACCGTCGAGGCCCGGCGCACCCTGGAGCGGCACACCTGGCCGGGCAACGTCGCCGAACTGGCGACGGTGGTCAGGACGCTCGCGGAGGGGCGCCGGATGAGCGGTCCGGTGCGCCCGGAGGAACTGCCGGACGCCGTGCGCGGCGGGGCCGGCGGGCGCCGTCTCGGCAGTCTGGAGCGGGCCGAGCGGGACGCGATCCTCGAGGCGCTGCGCACCCACGGGGGCAACAAGGCCCGGGCGGCGAAGGCACTGGGCATCGCGCGCGCCACGGTCTACCGCAAGCTGCGGAGCTACGGCATCCAGGGAATGTAGTTCTAGATTCAACATGTTAGGTTGGCTGACAGGCACCACACCCCGCAGAAGGAGACACCCGATGGCCCCCCAGCTGGATGTCCGCCGCGCCGGCCAGCGGTTCCACACCCGCGCCGGCTGGCTCGACTCGCACCACTGCTTCTCCTTCAGCCACCACTACGACCCGAAGAACACCCATTTCGGGCTGCTGCTGGTCTCCAACGACGATGTCGTCGCCCCCGGCACCGGATTCGACACCCATCCGCACCGCGACATGGAGATCGTCACCTGGGTGCTCGAGGGCGGCCTGGTCCACCAGGACTCCGAGGGCCACAACGGCGTCATCTACCCGGGCCTCGCCCAGCGGATGAGCGCGGGCACCGGCATCCTGCACAGCGAGAAGAACGACAGCTGGAAGCTGACCGGCGGGCCCGAGCACAAGGAGCCGGTGCACTTCGTGCAGATGTGGGTCCTTCCCGACGAGCAGGGCATCAAGCCCGGCTACGAGCAGCTCGACATCAACGAGGAACTCGCCCGCGGCGGCTGGGTCACGGTCGCCTCCGGGATGGACCGCGACCGCGACCAGCGCGCCATCTCCATCCGGCAGAAGCACGCCGCCCTGCAGGCCGCCCGCATGACCCCGCAGCAGACCCTCGCCCTGCCCACCGCCCCTCTCGTGCACCTGTACGTCGCCAAGGGCGAGGTCGCCCTGGAAGGCGCCGGACTCCTGGCCAAGGGCGACGCCGTGCGCGTCACCGGGGCCGAGGGGCAGCGGGTCACGGCCGGCGCCGAGGGCGCCGAGGTGCTGGTCTGGAAGATGGACGCCGCCGTCAGCTTCGGATGATCGCGTGGTAGACCTTGGGGACATGACCCGCACCCTCGCGAGCGCACCGATCATGGTCCTCAACGGTCCCAACCTCAACCTGCTCGGTCAGCGGCAACCGGAGATCTACGGCCGCGAGACCCTCGCCGACGTCGAGGCCCTGTGCGGCGCGACGGCGGCGCGGCTCGGGGGGACGGCCGACTGCCGGCAGAGCAACCACGAGGGACAGCTGATCGACTGGATCCACGAGGCCCGCGAACACCACGCGGGCATCGTGGTCAACCCCGGTGCCTACTCCCACACCTCGGTGGCGATCCTGGACGCTCTCATCGCCTGCGACGGCCTGCCCGTGGTCGAGGTGCACATCTCCAACATCCACCGGCGCGAGGCCTTCCGGCACCACAGCTACGTCTCGGCGCGGGCCGACGCCGTCATCGCGGGCTGCGGAGTGCAGGGCTACGCCTTCGCCGTCGAGCGGATCGCCGCGCTACTGGCGGCGGACTCCCGCTGACGCGCCCGCGGGGTGAGGTCCCCGCCGGACGGCCGCGCTCAGGCTTCGCCCGGACGGCCGCGATCAGGCTTCGCCCGGACGTCGCGATCAGGCTTCGTTCGGACGGTCGCGCTCAGGCTTCGCCCGGTTGCCACCGCGGCCACTCGCCGGGGTGGTCGGCCCAGTGCACCTGATCCGGGTCCGAGACGTCGATGTCCGGGAAGGCGCGCCGCACCCGCGGCTCGAACTCCTCCCGCTCCAGCTCCTCCCACCCGACGCCCCGGATGTGCACCCGGCGGTAGCGGTGGTCGGAACCCAACGGCGCCACATCGACCTTGTGGGTTGTCTCCATACCTCCAGGGTGCACCCGGGCCGGTGGCCCCGCAGGTGCCCTGACCACCACCTCCGCGGGGCGCAGCAGGTGCGCCCCGACCCGGTAGCCCGGCCGTACGACCTCACCGCAGACCAGGTGGTCCGCGCCGGGGACGCTCGACGCGCCGACCGCCTCGTGACGCACCGGGTCGAAGGGCTCGCCGGGCTCGCCGAAGGCCCGCAGCCCCAGTTCCGCGAGCCGCGTCTCCAGCACTTCCGCGACGGCGCGGAAGCCACCGGTCACCTCGCCGAGCTCCCGCGCCCGGTCGACCGCGTCCAGGACCGGCAGCAGCCCTTGCAGCACGTTGGCGACGGCCGCCTCCCGTACCGCCAGCCGGTCCCGGCGCACCCGCTTGCGGTAGTTGTCGTACTCGGCCTTCAGCCGCTGCAGGTCCGCCGTGCGTTCGGCGAGTAGCGCCCGCAGCTCGCCGCCCGCCGGCGGGCCTGCGCGGTTCACGCCGGGCCTCCCTCCCGCCTGTCGTCGTCGACGATCTCCGCGTCCACCACGTCCTCGCCGGCCTCGGGCGGCTCCGCGTGCGGGGCTCCGCCCTCGCCCGTCGCGGACTGCTCGGCCCGGGCCTGGGCGTACATCGCGGTGCCGATCTTCTGCGCCGAGGCGGTCAGCCGCTCGGTCGCCTGGCGGATGCCCGCCGCGTCCGTGCCCTTCAGCTGCTCCTTCAGCTCCGCCGCCGCTGACTCGACCTCCGACCTCAGGTCACCGGGGACCTTGTCGGGGTTGTCCCGCAGCAGCTTCTCAGTGGAGTAGACCAGGCTCTCCGCGTTGTTGCGGGTCTCGGCCTCCTCGCGGCGCTTGCGGTCCTCCTCCGCGTACTGCTCGGCCTCGCGCATCATGCGGTCGATGTCGCTCTTGGGCAGCCCGGAGCCGCCGGTCACGGTCATCTTCTGTTCCTTGCCCGTGCCGAGGTCCTTGGCGGTGACGTGCATGATGCCGTTGGCGTCGATGTCGAAGGAGACCTCGATCTGCGGGATGCCGCGCGGCGCCGGGGGCAGCCCGGTCAGCTCGAAGACGCCGAGCTTCTTGTTGTACGCCGCGATCTCGCGTTCGCCCTGGTAGACCTGGATCTGCACCGACGGCTGGTTGTCCTCGGCCGTGGTGAAGATCTCCGAGCGCCTCGTGGGGATGGTCGTGTTGCGCTCGATCAGCTTGGTCATGATGCCGCCCTTGGTCTCGATTCCCAGGGACAGCGGGGTGACGTCCAGCAGCAGGACGTCCTTGACCTCGCCCTTGAGCACACCCGCCTGCAGGCTGGCGCCGATGGCGACGACCTCGTCGGGGTTGACGCCCTTGTGCGGCTCCTTGCCGGTCAGCGACTTCACCAGCTCCGTCACCGCCGGCATCCGGGTCGACCCGCCGACCAGGATGACGTGGTCGACGTCGGCCACGTTGATCCGCGCGTCCTTGACCGCCTGGTGGAAGGGGCCCTTGCAGCGCTCCAGCAGGTCCGCGGTCAGCTGCTGGAACTGGGCGCGCGTCAGCTTCTCGTCCAGGTGCAGCGGACCCTCGGCGGACGCCGTGATGTAGGGCAGGTTGATCGTCGTCTCCGTGGACGAGGACAGCTCGATCTTCGCCCGCTCGGCCGCCTCGCGCAGCCGCTGCAGCGCCATCTTGTCCTTGGCCAGGTCCACTCCGTAGGCGTTCTTGAAGCGCTCCACGAGGTGGTCGACGATCCGCTGGTCCCAGTCGTCGCCGCCCAGTTCCGTGTCGCCGTTGGTGGCCTTGACCTCCACCACGCCCTCGCCGATGTCCAGCAGGGACACGTCGAAGGTGCCGCCGCCCAGGTCGAAGACCAGGATCGTATGGTCGTTCTCCTTGTCCAGGCCGTACGCCAGGGCCGCGGCCGTGGGCTCGTTGATGATCCGCAGCACGTTCAGGCCGGCGATCTCCCCGGCCTCCTTGGTCGCGGTGCGCTGGACGTCGTCGAAGTAGGCGGGCACCGTGATCACCGCGTCCGTCACGTCCTCGCCCAGGTACGCCTCCGCGTCCCGCTTCAGTTTCTGCAGCACCCGGGCCGAGATCTCCTGGGCCGTGTAGCGCTTGCCGTCGATGGTCCCGGACTCGGGGAACCGCCAGTCCGGGTCGCCCATGTGCCGCTTGACCGAGCGGGCGGTCCGCTCCACGTTGGTCACGGCCTGGCGCTTGGCGATCTCGCCGACGAGAACCTCGCCGCCCTTGCTGAAGGCCACCACCGACGGCGTGGTCCGCGCACCCTCCGTGTTGGCGATGACGGAGGGCTCACCGCCCTCCAGCGCACAGACGACCGAGTTGGTGGTGCCGAGGTCTATACCGACCGGACGTGTCATGTCAGTTCGCCTCCTCCCTTCCAGGGTGCGACGAGCGGTGGCCGACCACCAGACGGCGCCGCCGCCCGTGGTGCGTATTGCCGGCCGAAGTCCCGGCACAAACGCGGGGCACGCGCAGCGAACGCTGCTAGCGTCGGCGGGATGTCCACACTGCATGCGGGAGTGCTGCTCTTCCATGACCAACGACTCGCCGTACACAGCGACTTGAGCCTGCCGCGGGCCCCCGTACCGCCGCGCGGCGACCCCGCCGGGACAGCCCGCGAGGTGGCCCGCGACCTCCTCGGCGTCGACGTCCGCACCGCCCCCGGGCCCTGCCTGGAGGTGCGCGCGACCGACGGCACCCATCTGTACTACCGGGCCGCCGGACCACGGCCGCCCGGCCCCGCGCCCGCCCGGCTGCTCGGCCGGGCGGAGGCGCTGCACCTGCCGCTCGCGCCGTGGACGGCGTGGGAGGCCATCCTGCGCTCCTGGGACGGACCGCCCTGGTGGCGGGGCCGCCTCGTGGTGGAGGACCCGCTGGGCCGGCCGCCCCAGCGGACCCGGGCCGGTGCCGTGATCGTGCGCGCGGGGAGCGTGCTGCTCATCCGCTACCGGCACCGGCGCGGGGACTACTTCGAGATACCCGGCGGCGGGGTCGAGCCGGGCGAGACCCCGCAGGCGGCCGTCCTGCGCGAACTCGCGGAGGAGACGGGTCTGAGCGGCACCGTCGTGCGGGAGATCGCCCGAGTGGACCGGGTCCACCGCGGGTCGCACCCCGGGCACTACTTCCTCGTCGAGGCCGACGGAGAGATCGGCCCCCGCTCCTCCCTGGACCTGGCGAAGGCCGCCGAACCCGTCTGGGTCCCCGTCGACGACCTGCGGCAGCTGCCGCTGTGGCCCAAGCGGCTGGGCTGGCGGATCGCGCACTGGTACCACGCCGGCTGGCCGCAGCCGCCCGCCGAGTTCTGCGACTCGCTGCTCGACCTGCGGGTGCCCTGCGACTGGTGACCGCGGCGGCGAAGCCGTCCGGGCGGCCGGGCACCGGCAGTGGCAGGATCACCCGTATGGCACGCATCACGCTCGTCCGGGGCGACATCACGCAGCAGCCCGTGGACGCCGTCGTCAACGCCGCCAACTCCTCACTGCTCGGAGGCGGCGGCGTCGACGGCGCCATCCACCGCCGCGGCGGCCCGGAGATCCTGGAGGAATGCCGTGCGCTGCGCGCCTCGCGGTACGGACGCGGCCTGCCCACCGGGCAGGCCGTCGCCACCACGGCCGGCCGGCTGCCCGCCCGCTGGGTGATCCACACCGTCGGCCCGGTGCACAGCGCCGGCGAGGACCGCTCCGGACTGCTGGCCTCCTGCCACCGCGAGGCACTGCGCGTCGCCGACGAGGTCGGCGCGAGGACGGTCGCCTTCCCCGCGATCTCCACCGGCGTCTACCGCTGGCCCGTCGAGGACGCCGCACGCATCGCCGTGGCCACCGTCCTGGAGACGGACACCGCGGTCGAGGAGGTCCGCTTCGTCCTCTTCGACGAGGCGGCGTACGCCGCGTTCGTGACGCGACTGCCGGGGGGAGGTGAGAGGTGAAGCGGGCCTTCCGGAGCGGGCGCGGGACGATCCGGAGGTGATCCCCCCACGACCTGGCCTCGCCCCGCCCGGCCGACGGGTCCGGCCGGCCCGCCCCCGCCCGGCCGCCGCTCAGCGCCGCAGCGCCAGCACCGCCTCGACGGTGTCCGCCTCGTCGGCCGTCTTGTCCTCGCGGTAGCGCAGGACGCGTGCGAAGCGGAGCGTGACGCCCGCCGGGTAGCGGCTGGAGCGCTGGAGGCCGTCGAAGGCGATCTCCACGACGAGTTCCGGACGGACCCGGACCACCCATCCGTCGTCGCTGACGGCCAGTTCGGCAAGGCGCTCGGTCTGCCAGGCGAGCATGGCGTCGGTCAGGCCCTTGAAGGTCTTGCCCAGCATCGCGAAGCCGCCGTCGGGGCGGCGGGCTCCGAGGTGGAGGTTGGACAGCTTGCCGGTGCGCCTGCCATGGCCCCACTCGGCGGCGAGGACCACCAGGTCGAGGGTGTGCACCGGCTTCACCTTCAGCCAGGCCGCCCCGCGCCGCCCCGCGCTGTACGGGGCGTCCAGCGCCTTGGCCACGATCCCCTCGTGGCCCCGTTCCAGCACCTGGTCCGCGAAGTCGCGGGCCGCCTGCCGCACCGCCGGATCGCCCGGATCGGCGGCCACCAGCCGGCGCACCCGGCGCGGCGCGGGGGCGACCCGGGCCAGCTCCTCGTGGCGCTCGGCGGTGGTCAGGTCCAGCAGGTCGCGACCGTCGACCGACAGCACGTCGAAGAAGACCGGTGCCACGGGCAGCGACTCCCGGGCGGCCGCCACGTCCAGGCGCGAACCCACCCGGGAGGAGGTCTCCTGGAAGGCGCGCGGGCGGCCGTCCTGCCCGAAGGAGATCACCTCACCGTCGAGCACGGCCTGCGACACGGCCAGTTCCCGTGCCGCGGCGACGACTTCCGGGAGCCGGCCGGTGATCTCCTCCAGCGTGCGGGTGTACACGCGAACGTCCTCGCCGTCGCGGTGCACCTGGACGCGGATGCCGTCCAGCTTCTCCTCCAGGGCGCACGGGCCCAGCCGGTCCAGGGCCTCGTCCACGTCCTTCGCGGTCTGCGCGAGCATCGGCTGCACCGGACGGCCCACCTCCAGACGGAACGCCGCCAGCGCCTGCGGACCCCCGGCCAGCAGCGCCCGTGCCACGGCGCCGAGCGATCCGCCGAGCATCACCGCGCGCCGCACCTGCGGCGGGGGCGCGCCCGCCGCCACGGCGAGAGCCTCCACCGCGAGCGCGTCCAACGCCCCCTGGCGCAGCTCCCCGCCGAGCAGCCCCAGCAGGAACGCCTGCTCCTCCTGCGTGGCGGCAGCCATCAGCTCCGCCACCAGCAGCTTGCGCCGCGCCGCCGCCCCCTTGCCGGTGACCGCCGCGATCCGGTCCAGCGCCTCGTGGACCTCGCGCACGGTCAGCCGGGGCGCCGGCGCGGGCTCCGCCCGCTCCCGCAGGGTGCTCCAACCGACCCCGGTACGCCGCTGGGGCAGCCGGCCCGCCAGGTAGGTGACCACCACGGGCGCCTCGTCGGGCTCCGCGGTACGCAGCAGCCGGGCCAGCGCCGCCACCTTCTGGGACCTGGCGGACGTGGCGGCCACCTCCCGGGACGTCCGGGCGAGCTCCGCGAGCAACATGGCTCCATCCTGGACCGTCCGTACCGTGCGCGCAGCCTCCGCGCGGGTCACGCGGGGGGCCGTCCGCCCGCCATGCGGCGGTGCTGCACGAGCCGGGTGACATCGCTGCCGGTCACGATGCCGACCGGCCGGCCGCCGTCGACGACGATGACGCGGACCCCGCCCGCGCCGGGGCGGAGGCGGTCGAGTGCGTCGTTGAGGAACTCCTCCGGCGTGCCGGTGGTGGTCTGCGACAGCGGGACGGCGACGTCCCGGACCCGCACGTCGGAGCGGCGCTCGGCGGGCACGGACGCGAGCCGGCGCGACGACAGCACCCCGCTGAGGCGGCCGTCGAAGTCGACGAGGGGCAGGGTGGAATGGCGGGCGGCCACCGCCACCTCGTCGATGAAGCGGTCCACCGGCAGCCAGTCGGGGCCGGTCACGACGGGGGCGGACATGGCGTCGGCGAGCCGCACACCGCGCAGGGCCGCGTTGATGACGGCTCGCTGGCGCTCGGCGCCCGCGGTCAGCGCCATGAAGACCCCGACGAGGGCGAGCCACAGGCCGCTTGTCGCGCCGCGGGCGAAGGTGAGCCAGCCGGCCATCACGAACAGGAAGCCGAGGATCTGCCCACCGCGCCCGGCGACGCGGTCGGCGCGGTCGCGGTCCCCGGTCCGCCACCACAGCAGCGCCTGCAGCACCCGGCCTCCGTCCAGGGGTGCGGCGGGCAGCAGGTTGAAGACGCCGAGCAGCAGGTTCGCCCAGCCCAGCCACATCAGCAGCGCCCCCGGCAGCGACCGGTGGGCCACCGCGTCGATGCCGACACCCGCCCCGAGCGCGGCGCCCCCGACGACCAGGCTGGCCACCGGGCCGCTGACCGCCACTCTGAAGGCCACGCCCGCGGAGCGGGGCCGTCCCATGCGCGTCATACCGCCCATGGCCCACAAGGTCACGTCCTCCACCGACACGTGCTCGCGCCGGGCCGTCGCCGCGTGGGCGACCTCGTGCGCGAGCAGGCTCGCCATCAGCAGGACGGCCCCCGCGGCCGCTGCGACCGTGTAGGCGGTCCCCGACAGCCCCGGTACCCAGGCGGGCAGTGTCTGACGGCCCAGCCCGTAGGCGAGCAGCACGACGAGGACGGGCACGCTCCAGTGCATCCGGAGCGGGACACCGAACACGCGTCCGAGCTGGACCGAACCGTTCATGACTCCTCTCTCCAGTGTCACTCCGCCCGGGCCGCGCCGACGCGGTGCTCTCCGGGGGTTCGCCGTGACCCGCTGCGCGTGCGGCAGCCGGGTCGCCGCAGGGGTTGTGGGAGCGCTCCCATGACGTGCATCATGCTCGCATGACCCCCCGTACCCTCATCCGCCCGTACCGCCCGGGGGACCGGCCCGCCGTCTATGACATCTGCGTACGCACCGGCCACGAAGGCGGCGACGCGCGGCACCTGTTCACCGACCTCGATCTGCTGCCGGACAACTTCGCCGGTCCCTACGCCCACCTCGAGCCCGAACTCGCCTTCGTCGCGGACGACGGCATGCGCGCCGTCGGCTACATCGTCGGCACCGCGGACACCGCCGCTTTCGTGCGGCGCTTCCGCCGCGAGTGGCTGCCCCGGCTCGAGCACCGCCACCCGAGGCCGTCCGGTCCTCTGGTCACCGCGGACGACGAGCTGGCGGACCTCCTGCACCGCCCCGAGCGCATGATCGTGCCCGAGCTCGCCGACTATCCCGCGCACCTGCACATCGACCTGCTGCCCGAGTACCAGGGGCGCGGCCACGGGCGGGAGCTGATGGTGCGTTTCCTCTCCGCCCTCGCCGGCCGGGGCGTCGGCGCAGTCCACCTCGGCATGGTGACCGCCAACACCGCCGCCCGTGCCTTCTACGACCGGATGGGCTTCCGTGAGCTCCCCGTCCCGGACCCCGGCGCCCTGACCTACCTGGGGCGCGACACGTCGCCGCCCGTGGCAGCCGGGGGCTGAGGGCAGCCGGGTACCCGTCGCCGGACGGGCAGGGAGCCGCAGGGCGGCTGCCCCGACCGTCCGGGCGACGCACAGGCGGCCCCCGCCGTCACGCGGCCGCCCACGCGCCGTACGCCGAGGCCCAGGGGGCGTCGGGCCCGTCGAGGCGGCGCTTGACAAGGGGCCGGCGACCACGGCGGCGGCAGAGGCGGTCGGAACGAGGCCGGCAGGGAGGCGGTGGCCACGGTGGGCGGGCCGCCGCGGGGCGGCCGAGCACGCCGCAGGAGGACGCGCAGCCGCCGCACACGGTGCGCCGCGGACCGCGCCCGGAGCGAGTGCGGACGCCCGCGGCAGCGGCCGGGCGCGACAGGTCGCCGGTACAGCGACGGGAAATGGCCGCCGTGCGCTCCCACGCGGCACGGCTCGCCAAGGCCGCCGTCCAGGTGGGCGCGCCGCTGTCCGGTCCCGGGGCGGCCGACGACGGGGTCTCCGCGGACACCCGCCGAATGCGGCCGCCGGCGGACACCGGGTGGAATCCTCGCCTCCTGGCGCTCGTTGAGGCGGTCATGAGCGACAAAGACCTCCTGAGCCTGCTCGCCGGCACCCATGACGGCGTGCTCGTTACCCTCAAGCGCGACGGCCGCCCCCAACTGTCCAACGTCAACCACCACTACGACTCGGACACCCGGGTGCTGCGGGTCTCCCTCACCGACGACCGGGCCAAGACCCGCAACCTGCGCCGCGACCCCCGCGCGAGCTATCACGTCACCACGCCCGACCGCTGGGCCTGGACCGTGGCGGAGGGCACGGCCGAGCTCACCCCCGTCGCGGCGGAGCGCGGTGACGCGACCGTCGAGGAGCTCATCGACCTGTACCGGGCGATCCAGGGCGAGCACCCCGACTGGGACGACTACCGCCGGGCCATGGTCGAGGACAGGCGCCTCGTCCTGAAGCTGCACGTCGAGCGCGCCTACGGCCAGCCCCGTCCCGCCTAGGCGGCCCAGCCGCCCGCCCCCTGCGCGGCCCGCCCCGCCCGCACCTGGGCGGGCGGGCGGCGCCCCGCCCGTGACGGTGGCACCATCAAGAGCACGGGACGCTGTCTCCCGCACCGGCGAACAGCCTGGTCACAGCCTGCCGCCCGGCCGTGGGCGGAAGCCGGCGAGCCGTGGCCGGCCGATTGCACGCAGGGAAGCGGAACCGGAATGACCGGTGTAGGAGTTGTCGCTGTACATACTGGTTCTGCCGGGGGCCGGACGGCTCACGGCGCGTTCGTGACCGCCGACCAACGGGAGGTACCGTGTCCGGCCCCAGTCCGAGGCGTTCCCTGCTCTCCAGCCTCATCCCCGCCTTCGGGGACAACCCTTACGGGGAGCGGATGGAGCGCATCCGGCGGTCGCCGAACTTCGCCGACGGGGTCTTCACCAACCCGGTCGGCGCACGTACGGCGCCCTCCGGATCGATGCTGCGGTTCGCCCGGACGTACTTCCGCAAGGAGG
Organism: Streptomyces sp. ME19-03-3; assembly: GCA_033793685.1. Taxonomy (GTDB): domain Bacteria; phylum Actinomycetota; class Actinomycetes; order Streptomycetales; family Streptomycetaceae; genus Actinacidiphila. Next base: position 34,240 of record JARAXD010000033.1, read on the forward strand.
AGCGGGTCCGCAGGGCCCCGGCCGGCGAGATCCCGCTGCACACCACGACCCTCGCCGACCTGACCGCACCGCCCGCCTCGGGACTGCGACTCACCTGGATGGGCCACTCCACCGTGCTGGCCGAGATCGACGGCCGCCGCGTCCTGTTCGACCCCGTCTGGGGCGAGCGGTGCTCCCCGTTCTCCTTCGTCGGTCCCAAACGCCTGCACCGGCCGCCGGTGGCGCTGCCGGAACTGGGCGAGGCCGACGCGGTCGTCATCTCCCACGACCACTACGACCACCTCGACATGCCCACCATCAAGGCGCTGGCCGGGACCGGCACCCGCTTCGTCGTGCCGCTGGGCGTCGGTGCCCACCTGGAACGCTGGGGCGTCCCCGCGGACCGCATGACCGAGCTGGACTGGCACGAGTCGACGCGGGTCGCCGGCCTCACCCTCACCGCGACCCCGGCGCGGCACTTCTGCGGCCGGGCGATCCGCAACACCCAGCACACGCTGTGGGCGTCCTGGGTCCTCGCGGGGCCCGGGCACCGCGTCTACCACAGCGGCGACACCGGCTATTTCCCCGGCTTCGCGGAGATCGGCGAGGCGTACGGGCCGTTCGACGCCACGATGGTGCAGATCGGCGCCTACAGCGAGTTCTGGCCTGACATCCACATGACCCCCGAGGAGGGCGTCCGCGCCCACCAGGACCTGCGGGGCGAGGTCATGCTGCCCATCCACTGGGGCACGTTCAACCTCGCCCCGCACCCGTGGGAGGAGCCCGCCGAGGGAACCGTCACCGCGGCGCTCGCCGCAGGCGCCCGAGTCGCCGTGCCGCGCCCCGGCGAGCCCTTCGAGCCCGCGGCCGGGCTGCCGCTCGACCCCTGGTGGCGGGCGATCGCGCACGGGGCCGCCGCACGCACCTGGCCCACCCTCACCGACGACGCGCGGCCGGCCGCCCCCCAGCCGGACAGCGCCCCGGCGTGAGGAACGTGGGGGCGGGGCGCCCAGGCCCGACCCTCAGGACACGATGTCCTTCCCCCGGAAGCCGCGGAAGGCGAGCGCGAAGAAGACCACCGCGAAGGACAGCGACACCGAGGTGCCCTTGAGCATGCCCGACCACTCGAGGCGAGGCTGGAGCGCGTCGATCCAGGCGTACTGCCAGTGCGTCGGCAGGACGTCCCGCAACGAGCCCAGCGCCGTGATCGCGTCCAGGATGTTGGAGAGGATCGCGACGCCCACGGCCCCGCCGACCGCCCCCAGCGGCGCGTCGGTGAGTGTGGAGAGCCAGAAGGCGAAACCAGCGACGGCCAGTTGGCCCACGAAGACGTAGAGGGCCGCGACTGCGAGCCGCGCCGTCGCGGTGCCCGGGGGCAGCGAGCCGGCCGTGGTCAGCTCCAGGTCGCCCCAGCCGTAGGCGAGCGTGCCGACCCCGAGCGCCACCGCGGGCAGCGCAAGCACGGCCGCGGCGCTGAAGACGAGGGAGACCAGCGCCTTGGAGGTGAGCAGCCGGGCGCGGGGCACCGGGGCGGCCAGCAGGTAGCGTAGCGAGGACCAGCCGGCCTCCGAGGCGACCGTGTCGCCGAAGAAGAGGGCGACCGGGATCGTCAGCAGGAAGCCGGAGGAGACGAAGAGCACCGCCAGCGAGAAGTTGACGCCCGAGGCGGTGGCCACGTCCATCATCGTCGGCCCGGAGTCACGCCCCCCGGGGGTGCCGCCGATGGCGAAGGCCGCCCACACGACCACCGGCAGGCCGAGCACCACGCCGAACGCGACGAGCGTACGGCGCCGCAGCATCTGCCGTACCGCCTCGACCCGCAACGGGAGGGTGCGGCCCGGACGGTACCCCTCGGCCGGTTCCAGGGTCTCGGTCACGCGGGTCCTCCGATCAGGGTCAAGAACGCGTCCTCCAGGCGGCGGTGCGGGCCGACACGCTCCACCGGCACGTCGAGGCGCAGGAGTTCCGACAGCAGCTCCGGCGCGCTCATCGTGCCGGGCCGCACCAGCAGCCCGCCGTCCACGCACTGAGCCGCCTCGACACCCGGCAGCGCCGACAGCTTCGCGGCGACCGCCTCCCGGGCCTCGTCCGCCATGCCCGGCGCGCCGACGAAGAGCGTGCGGCCGCTGCCGGCGATCTCGCCGACCGGACCTGCCGCGACGAGCCGCCCCTTGTCCATCACGACCAGGTGCGTGCAGCTCTGCTCGACCTCCGACAGCAGGTGGCTGGAGACGAGGACGGTGCGGCCGGCGGCCGCGTAGCGGCGCACCATCTCACGCATCTCGCGGATCTGCGGCGGGTCGAGGCCGTTGGTCGGCTCGTCGAGGATCAGCAGGTCGGGCAGGCCCAGCATGGCCTGCGCGATGGCGAGCCGCTGCCGCATGCCCTGCGAGTACGTGCGTACCGCGCGCTCCAGGGCCTCGCCGAGGCCCGCGATCTCCAGGGCCTCCTCGAGGTGGGCGTCGGCGGCAGGCCGGCCCGTGGTCCGCCAGTACAGCTCCAGGTTGGCCCGCCCCGTCAGATGCGGCAGGAAGCCCGCCCCCTCCACGAAGGCACCCACTCGGGACAGCACGGGCGCGCCCGGCCGGATCGCGTGGCCGAACACGCGGATCGTGCCCGCGTCGGGCCGGATGAGGCCCATCATCATGCGCATCGTGGTCGTCTTGCCTGCGCCGTTGGGGCCGAGCAGGCCCAGCACCTGCCCCCGCTCCACCCGGAACGCCACCTCCCGCACGGCGTAGCGGTCCGCCGCGCCGCGGTAGCGCTTGGACAGCCCGGAGATCTCCAACGGGACGTCCGCGAGGTCCGGATCGGGCGCCTGCCGCACCGTGCCCGCCCGGCGCCGGCCGGTGGCCAGCAGCGCCGCCGCCAGCGCGAGCGCGGCGACCGGCAGCAGCCACACCCAGGCGGGCAGGGCGCCCTGGCCGGTGGTCAGTCGCGGGTCCGTCGGCACGCTCAGCGCCGCGCCCTCGGGCAGCGACACCCGGTACGTGGCGGCCGCGGCGGGGGAGGCGTAGCCGAGGTCGGTGGTGGACAGCACCAGCCGCAGCCGGTGGCCGGCGGCGAACTCGTGGTCCACGGCGGGCAGCCGCACCGGCACCGTGCCGTCCCCCTCGACCCGCAGCGGCGCGACCAGTTGGTGCGGCAGGCTCTCGTCGCCGTCGGGGGCCACGTCGTAGAGCTTGGCGAAGAGCACCGCGCCGGCGGGTGCGTCGGTGGAGACGGTGACCCGCGTCGTCGCGGCGCCCGTCAGCCGCAGCGACGAGGTCAGCGGCGCCGAGTCGAAGGCGGCACGCTGGCCGGGGAAGTCCAGGGACAGCGACAGCCCCTGTCCGAGGTCGGAGAGCTGGGAGAGGGCGCCCACACCGGGCACCGCCGAGATCGCGGGCGGGCTGCCGCCCGCGGGGTTGGCCACCGTCTGCGCGCGCCCGCCGAGCGCGACCGTCCGGGTGCGCGTGCCCTGCAGCCCCGGGTATGTGTCGGCGTCCGCGCCGCGGCGTACCGCCCGGCCGTCGGTGGTGTCGACGCCTCCGGTCCGGGTGACGCGGAACGCGGGTCCGGTGTCGGCCGCCATGTCCCGCTTCAGCCAGCGGTCGAACCAGGCCGTGGTGCGCGCCTGGATCCGGGACGTCTCCTGGTCGCCGCCGTCGTGCCCGCCGGAGAACCAGTCGACGGCCACGGGCGCGCCGTTCGCGGCGACGGCGCGCGCGATGGCGTCGCCCTGGTCCAGCGGGAAGAGGGAGTCGTTCTGGCCCTGCACCACCAGAGTCGGCACCTTGATGCGCCCGGCCACCGAGGAGGGGCTGGAGCGCGTCAGCAAGTGCAGTGCCGCGGCGTCCGGGCGGCCGGCGACGGCCGAACGGTCGTACATCGCGCACAGTTCGGCGGTGAAGCCGCAGGCGGCGCCGTGCGAGCCCGTGGAGAAGAAGATCCCCGCCCACAGCTTCTTGAACACGCCCTGCGGGAACAGCGCCTCACCGAGGTCCCACCAGGTGATCGCCGGCACGACGGCGTCCACCCGCCGGTCGTGGGCGGCGGCCAGCAGCGAGATCGCCCCGCCGTAGGAGGCGCCGGCGACGCCGACCCGCGGGTCGTCCCGGCCGTCGCGCAGCACCTCGGGCCTGTGGCCCAGCCAGTCGACGAGCCGTGAGACGTCGGCGACCTCGGCGTCGGGGCTGTTGAGCCCGATCCGCCCGCCGGAGGCGCCGAAGCCCCGTGCCGACCAGGTCAGCACGGCGTAGCCGCTCCGGGCGAGGGACTCTGCCTGGGCCCGCATGTCGTCCTTGCTGCCGCCGAACCCGTGCGCGAGCAGCACCGCCGGGCGTGGCGCAGACCCGCCCGAGGTGAAGTAGGAGGTGTCGATGCGCACCTTCGCGGCGCTGCCCGGGGCCTCGGGCAGCGAGAAGACCCGGTCCTGGCGGTGCACGGGGGCGGGGGACTCGGCCGTCGCGAGGGTGACGACGCCGCCCCCGGCGAGCAGGGCGAGGGCGGCGGCGCCTGCCGCCAGCCGCCGCCGCTTGCGCCAGGTCGTGGGCAGGGCGAATCGCATGCGTGATCCTCGGCTCGACAAGGGAGGACGAGTGTGACGCTCCCACTATGCATTCCGGTGATCAACCGCGACGTCCGCCTCAGGCACCGGATCGGCGTACTCCTCCGGGAGTACGGTGGCGACCGTGCTCTTCGAACGCCTCGTCACCGCGCCCCTGCCCCGGCTCGGTCTCGGCCTCGCCGCCGTCGGCCGCCCCGGCTACATCGACCTCGGCCGTGCCGCCGACCTGCCCGCCGAGCGCACCGTCGAGGCGATGCGGGAGCGCGCCCACGCGGTCCTCGACGCCGCATACGCGGCAGGCATCCGCTATGTCGACGCGGCCCGCTCCTACGGCCGGGCCGAGGAGTTCCTCGCGAGCTGGCTGGACGCCCACCCCATGGCCACCGACGTGGTCGTCGGCAGCAAGTGGGGCTACACCTACACGGCGGACTGGCGGGTCGACGCCGAGGTGCACGAGGTCAAGGACCACGGCACCGCCACCTACGACCGGCAGATCGCCGAGACCCGCGCGCTGCTCGGCGACCGCCTCGACCTCTACCAGATCCACTCCGTCACCCCGGACAGCCCGGCCCTCACCGACCGGGAGCTGCAGGCACGCCTCGCCCGGCTGGCGGCCGACGGGGTGGCCGTGGGCCTGTCCACCAGCGGTCCGCTGCAGGCCGAGGCGATCCGCGCGGCGTTGAAGGTGACGGTGGACGGGCAGCTCCTGTTCTCCGTGGTGCAGGCCACCTACAACCTGCTGGAGCCCTCCGCCGGTGGGGCCCTGGCCGAGGCCCACGACGCCGGACTCTTGGTGATCGTCAAGGAGGCCATGGCCAACGGCCGCCTGGCGACGGCCGACCCGGAGTGCCCCCTCGCCGAGGTGGCAGAACGGACCGGGGCCACGCCCGACGCGGTGGCCCTCGCGGCGGTCCTGCGCCGCCCCTGGGTCGGCATCGTGCTCTCCGGCGCGGCCACGAGCGGCCAGGTCGCCGCCAACGTCCGAGCCGCCTCCGTCGCGCTCGACGCGGAGCAGCTGGCCCGGCTCACCGCCCTGGCAGAACCGGCCCCGGCGTACTGGCGGCACCGCGCCCGGCTCCCCTGGAGCTAGCGCGCCCGGCTCCCCTGCAGCTAGCGCGCCTGCGGCGCCGGGCAGACGCGGGCCGGGGCGCAGGCGCGCCACCGGCCTGCGCCGGGAAGGCCCCCGGCATGGTTCCCCCGCGCGTCAGCCGGGGCAGGTGCCGCATCGTCGTCCGGGGCTTCGACATCGTCGTCCGGGGCGTCGGCAAGGCCGACCCCCCCTTCCCGGGAGGGCGGGTCGGCCTTGTCTGGGTCGTGTCGTCACATCAGCGGCGGCCGCCCGGAGGGCCTCGGCGAGCGCCGGGGACCACGTCGTTCTGGAAGCAGGCGGCGTGCCGCGCCATGAGCTCTCGGGTACGGCCGCCCGAGTGGCCCACTACGAGGACGGCTCTCCGCCCTGCGATGCGCCGCACCTGGGGACACCCCCCCGATACGGCAGCGCGGCGTGGGGGCGCCTCCGGCCGAAGGACGGGGGAGTGCCGTGCCCGGGGCAGCTCCCGGAGACGGCCTAGCGGGCGGCCGGCCCCACCAAGCCCCGGGGGCGCGCCGAATCCGCCAGGAAGCCCGCGATGCGCGCGCGGAGCGACGCCGCGTCCAGGCCGTGGGCCGCCGCGTGCTCCTGCCAGGTGCCGTAGCGGCGCAGCTCCTCGCGGGCGGTGCCGAGCGCGAGGACGCGGTGCGGCAGGTCGAGCAGCGCCTCGGTGGCGAAGTGCGCCGACGTACCCGTCAGGTAGGGCTCGACCAGCACCACGTCCGCCGCGTTCGTGCCCGCCACGGCCGCCCGCAGCCCGGCCGCGTCGAAGGGGCGCACGGTGGAGGCGTACAGCACGGTGACGTCCAGGCCCGCGACCGCCGCCAGCGCGGTGTCCAGGAGCGGGCCCACGGCGACGACCACGCCCGCCCGGCCCTCGCGCAGCATCCGGAACCGGCCCGGCGAGACGGTCCGGGCGGCGCGGTTGGACTGCTCACTGAGCCGTACGTAGACCCGCTCGTCGCCGTCGGCCGCCGCATGCCGCAGCAGGGCCTCCGCCTCGTCGGGGTGGCCGGGCACGTGCACGGTCCAGCCGTCGAGGGTGTCGAGCAGGGCGACGTCACCGGGCGCCTGGTGGGTGCGGCCGCCCGCGGCGATGTCGTACGAGGCTCCCGAGCTGACCAGCACCGCCCCGGCGTCCTGGTGCCCGAGGTCCAGCTTAACCTGCTCGAAGGGGCGCTCCACCAGAAAGCTGCCGAAGGTGTGCACGATCGGCCGCAGCCCGGTCAGCGCCAGCCCGCCCGCCACGCCGACCAGCAACTGCTCTCGGATGCCCACGTCGATCACCCGGTCGGGATGCTCGCGGGCGGCGTCCGTGAAGCGGTCCCCGGAGATGACCGCCAGCACGACGGCCAGCCGCGGGTCCTCGTCGAGCAGGCGGGCGGCGACGGCGGTGAAGCGGTCACGCATGGTGTCCATGGCACGGTCTCCTCGGGTCATCGGGGCGGTGGTCAGCGCTTGGGCTCGACGCGGGCGACGACGGCGTGCGGCCGCCCGGGGTGCGGCGCGGTGAACGCCTGGTACAGCGCCTCGTGGTCGCGGCCGTCGACGCCCGTCACGGACCAGCCCTCGGCCGCGAAGAGCGAGGCGGGACCTCCGGGGCGCCGGTAGGTCGCGGAGGCGTTGTCGACGACGACGACGTGCAGGCCCTCCAGGCCGGCGGCGCCGGCGAAGGCGACGGCCTCGTGGTTGCTGCCCTCGTCCAGTTCGGCGTCGCCGACCAGCACCCACACCATGGCGTCGGTCAGGCCCTGCGCCCGCAGTCCCAGGGCGCTGCCCACCGCGATCGGCAGTCCGTGGCCGAGCGAACCGGAGCCGATCTCGGCGCCCGGCACGAGCACGCGGTCCGGGTGGTGGCCGAGGGGCGAGCCGAAGGAGCCGAAGTCCGCCAGCCACTCCATCGGGACGAAGCCCTTGGCGGCGAGCACCGCGTAGTACGCCATAGGCCCGTGGCCCTTGGAGAGCAGGAAGCGGTCCCGGCCGGAATCCTCCGCGGTGCCCGGGGTGACCCGCAGCACGCGGTCGTAGAGCACCCACAGGACGTCCAGGGTGGAGGTGGCGGCGGGGCCGTGCTTCTCGTCACCCGGCATGAGTGACATCAGCCGCCGTAGATCGTCGTACGCGTACGCGGTGTCCGCGCTGGTCGCAGTCATGGATAGAGGGTGCGACCTCAAGTCGGCTTGAAGTCAAGCGGTACGCTCGGGCCCATGAGCGACCCCGCGCCGCGCCGCGACCGCCTGGCCATCGGCGAACTCGCCGCCCGCAGCGGCGTCGCCCCCTCGGCCCTGCGCTACTACGAGGACCTCGGGCTCATCCACTCCGAGCGCACCGCAGGCGGGCAGCGCCGCTACGCCCGCGCCACGCTGCGCCGCGTCGCCTTCATCCGGGCCGCCCAGCGCGTCGGCCTGTCGCTGGAGGAGGCCGGCGCGGCCCTGGCCCGGCTGCCCGAGGACCGCGCCCCCAGCGCCGCCGAGTGGAACGCCGTCGCCCGTACCTGGACCCGCCGCATCGACGAGCAGATCGCCGGGTTGGAACGGCTCAAGGGCAAGATCACCGGCTGCATCGGCTGCGGCTGCCTCTCCTTGCGCAAGTGCGCCCTGTACAACCCTGACGACACCGCCGCCGCCCAGGGCCCCGGCGCGCGCCACCTGCTGGGCGACCAGGTGGCTACACCCCGTCGACCTTGAACGGGTCGTGCTCGGCCAGCAGCTTGTCCAGCCGGGCCTGGTCGACCCGGCTCGTCACCTGGCCTGCCTCCTGCCGGTCGCGGACGACCTTGGCGAGCGTGAACGCCGAGGTCACCACGTAGAGCAGTCCCACTGCCAGGAAGGCCCGCACCCACGGGCCGACCGGCAGGTAGGCGATGCCCACGACCGTCGCCCCGAGGGCGACGGCGAACGAGAGTGCGGCCTGGGCGGAGTAGGCCGCCGTGTTCTGCTGCTGGATCGGATTCGCCATGCCCGAAGCATCGGCCCGCGCGGCCCGGGCCACATGAGTACGGCTACTCATCCGCGGTCGGGTACCCCGCCCGCGCCGGCTCCGTACGGGGCGCGGCGATGGTGCGAGCGAGCACCCGACGACGTGCGGTATTGTTCTCGTGCGCGGTCGGCCGGGCGGAAAGCCCAGGACGATCCGGCACCGGGACGTGGCGCAGCTTGGTAGCGCACTTGACTGGGGGTCAAGGGGTCGCAGGTTCAAATCCTGTCGTCCCGACGGTGCTGACCAGCGGGTTTGCCATTCGTGGCAGACCCGCTGGTTTTGTTTGCGGGCATGGTGCGGCACATGAGGCGCGGACGGGGCGAACAGACGCCCCCCGGTCGCCCCGGGGCGCGGCCGCGCCGCCGAGGGCTCCGCCTGTGCGCCGGGCAGCCTCCGTGCGCCGTACCGCCGGGCCGGAAAACGCTTGGACTGCGCGCCGGCCGGCGCGGGACACTGCCACGTCTGGACCGTCCGCTCATCGCATGCCGGCACATCGCCGTCCGCGCCGGTCGCCGGCCCGAACACAGCGCCGCACCGCGACGATGGCAGCGGCCTTTCCCGAATAACCACGCGGCACCCCGCCGCACGACACCGCAGGGTGGAGATGGGATCGCCTGAGTCACGCAGGATCCGGTCGGCCAGGGGCCCGGTGCTCCTGGCGCTTCGTCACTACGGAAGGGAGCTGGCCCGGCTTCGGTGGCTGACGCTCCCGGCGATGCTGTCGCCGGCCCTCGGCAACATCGGCATCGCCTACGTCGCGCCGTTGGTCGTCGCGAAGCTCGTCGGCGGCTTCGTCGACGGCACCGCCCCCGGCCTCGGCTCGACCCTGCCCTACGTCCTGGCCTTCGCCGGTGTCCTGTTGCTCGCCGAGACACTCTGGCGGATCGGCCTGCACTGCATCAACCGGGTCGACGCGCTCGGCATCGAGCACCTGTACGTGGTCGGCATGGACGAGTTGTTCGCCAAGGACGCGTCGTTCTTCCACGACAACTTCGCCGGGTCGCTCACCAAGCGGGTGCTGAGCTTCGCCTCGCGCTTCGAGGAGTTCGTCGACACACTGACGTTCAACGTGGTGGGCAGCTTCGTACCGCTGATGTTCGGGTCGGTGGTGCTCTGGGCCTACGAACCGCTGCTGGTGGTCGGCCTTCTGGCGATGATCGCGGTGACCGCGCTGTGCGTGGCGCCCCTCATCCGCCGGCGTCAGGCGCTCGTCCGCCGGCGCGAGGAGGCGATCGCCCGGGTGTCCGGGCACGTCGCCGACAGCCTGATGAACATGGACACCGTCCGGGCGTTCGCCGCCGAGGAACGCGAGGCCGCCGAGCACCGCTCCCGCGTCGCCGAGTCGCGCAGGCTCACGCTCAAGTCCTGGGACTACGGCAACCTGCGCATCGACACGCTGGTCGCACCGCTGTCCGTGCTGACCAACGCCCTCGGCCTGCTGCTCGCGGTCACGCTCGGCGCGGGCGCGCACGGTGTGGAGGCGGTGGTGGTGGCCTTCACCTACTACTCCAACGCGACGCGGATCATGTTCGAGTTCAACCAGATCTACCGCCGCCTGGAGAGCTCGATGACGGAGGCCGCGCAGTTCACCGAGCTGCTGCTGCAGCCGCCCACCGTGCTCGACCCGCCCGCGCCGGAGCCGCTGCGGCCCCGGGGCGCCGGCGTCCGGTTCGAGCACGTGACCTTCGCCCACGGAGGCGGGGAGCCGCTCTTCGAGAAGCTCGACCTGGCCGTGCCCGACGGTGCCCGGGTCGGGCTGGTGGGCCGGTCCGGCGGCGGCAAGACCACGCTCACCCGGTTGCTGCTGCGGATGAACGACATCGACGGCGGCCGGATCCTGATCGGCGGGCAGGACATCAGCCTGCTGCGCCAGGCCGACCTGCGCAGCCTGATCTCCTACGTACCGCAGGACCCGGCGATGTTCCACCGCTCGCTGCGGGACAACATCGCCTTCGCCCGGCCGGACGCCACCGAGGGGGACATCCTCCGCGCCGCCCGGGCGGCGCACGTCACGGAGTTCGTCGACGCGCTGCCCGACGGCTTCGACACCATGGTCGGCGAGCGAGGGATCAAGCTTTCCGGCGGACAGCGGCAGCGGGTGGCGCTCGCCCGGGCGATCCTGCGCGACGCGCCGGTCCTGCTGCTCGACGAGGCGACCAGCGCCCTGGACTCGGAGAGCGAGATCCTCGTCCAGGAGGCGCTGTGGCGGTTGATGGAGGGGAGGACGGCGCTCGTGGTGGCGCACCGGCTGAGCACGGTCGCCGGCATGGACCGGCTGGTCGTCCTGGACCGCGGGCACATCGTCGAGCAGGGCACGCACCAGGAGCTGCTCGCGGTGGACGGCGCCTACGCCAGGCTGTGGCGGCACCAGTCGGGCGGCTTCCTCGACGACACCGCCGAGCGGGCCGACCTGCGCTGACCGCCGCTCGACCGGAGGGCGCCAGAGCCCCCGCCGGTCAGGCCGCCCCGGTGGGCTGCGGCACGGCGAGGGTCACGTCGGTGCCCGGCACCTCGTGGCCGTCGTCGGTGAGGAAGCCGACATGCACGGCCTGCCCGGTCGAGCGCGTGCGCCGGCGCGCGGAGGGGCCGGACGGGCGCGGCCGATGGCGGTCGCCCCACTGCTGGAGGGAGGCCATGACGATGTTGAGCTCCCGCCCGGCGTCGGTCAGGTGGTAGCTCTGCCGCTGCCTGCTGCCCGGCTCCTGGTACGCGCGCGTGCACAGCACCCCGGCGTCGACGAGCAGCTTGAGCCGGGCGCTGAGGAGGTTCGGCGCGATTCCCAGCGAGGTCTGGATCTCGGCGAAGCGGTGCCGTTCGGAGAAGATCTCGCGCAGCACCAGGAGGGACCAGCGGTCACCGACGATCTGCAGGCTCCGCTCGATGGAGCAGGCCGGCTGGTCCTCTTCGGGGCCCGACACGTGCCGTGCCATGGTCGCTCACCACCTCCTGGACGATGCGGTCTCCGCTCCGCCACGTCGTTGCGACCGTGTCGCCGCGCGATGACAGTGTACACCTAGGTTTCCTCTTGCTACTCAGCCGCCCGGCCCCTGCCCACGGACCGGTGCGGCCGCCGACCGGATGCTGTTCCCGCGTGCCGACGGTATGAGCGAGAAGCGGGTCCGCCGAGGAGCGCTGGACCTCGCGGGCGACTCCGAGGCGGCGCGGGACGTCTGCGTTCGGCCGTCCTTTCCCGGCGCGGCGTTCGAGCATGCGTACGGGCGCGTTCGCCGGGACGCGCGTGCCAGGACGACCGCGCGTCCGGCGTTCGCCGTTCGCGCCGGGGGACGTGCCGCGGTCGTTGTTCGCGGAGCCTGCTGCCGGGTCTCTTCGCGGTGCGCCGGCCACGGCCCGCTGGTGAACGCGCAAGACGCGCCGGTGGCCCGACGGCAGTTGCGTCTTGAGCCCCCTGACCAGGCCTCACGAGATCGACGCACCCTACATCGATCCGGAGTCTTTCGTGCGACTTACGAAACCTTCGCATCCGCGAACGCTTCTGTGCGGCAACGTGGTTGCATGAGATCGCGCCCGTACGTACTGCTGTCCGCGGCCTGCTCGCTGGACGGATGCCTGGACGACACGAGCACGAGCCGGCTGCTGCTCTCCAACGAGGAGGACTTCGACCGCGTCGACGAGGTCCGCGCGGGCGTGGACGCCATCCTCGTGGGGGCCAACACCATACGGTCCGACGACCCGCGGCTTCTGGTGTGCTCCGCCGAGCGCCGCGAACGGCGCGTCGCCGCGGGGCTGTCGCCCACGCCGGTCAAGGTCACGGTCACGGAGAGCGGGAAACTGGACCCCGGGGCCCGGTTCTTCACCACAGGGGAGTGCGAGAAGGTCGTCTACACGACGTCCGGCGCGAGCCGGCGCGTCCGCGAACGCCTCGGCGACGTCTGCTGCGTCGTCGACGCCGGCGACCCGCTGGACCTCCGGCTCCTGCTGGCCGACCTCGCCGGGCGCGGTGTCGGTCGGCTCATGGTCGAGGGCGGGGGAGTGGTCCACACCATGTTCCTGAGCGCCGGGCTCGCCGACGAACTGCACCTGGCGTACGCGCCGTTCTTCGTCGGCCAGGCCGACGCCCCGCGCATCGTCTTCCCGCAGGGCCCCCGGCAGCGGATGACGCTCGCGGAGAGCCGCCGGATCGGCGACGTGGTGCTGCTGCGCTACCTCCCGCGCCAGGACGCCTGAACGGGCCCCGCGCCGGGCGCGGTGTCGGTCGGCTCATGGTCGAGGGCGGGGGAGTGGTCCACACCATGTTCCTGAGCGCCGGGCTCGCCGACGAACTGCACCTGGCGTA
>JARAXD010000033.1:47229-66165 GCA_033793685.1 Streptomyces sp. ME19-03-3
CCCGGCAGCGGATGACGCTCGCGGAGAGCCGCCGGATCGGCGACGTGGTGCTGCTGCGCTACCTCCCGCGCCAGGACGCCTGAACGGGCCCCGCGCCGGGTGCGGCATGGACACCCCGGCGGGAGGTCGTGGGAGTGCGTGTGACGGCACGGCCGGGTGCCGCGGGCGGAGTCGGCGAAGGCGCCGCGCTGTCAGGACCTCGGTACGCCGGCCCGTCGGCGGGGCGGGCGCCCCGCTCCGCGCGGCGGGCGGCCCCAGGAGGGAGCCCGAAGACGCCGGGCCAGAGGACGTGCCGCCCGCGCCGGCACCACACCGGGCGTGGCAACCCCCCAGGGGCTTCATGTTCGTCAGCGAAGGCGGAACGCCGCTCCTGAGATCGGCGGCGGACGCGGCGCCGCGTCATGTGCCCACGCGCAATCCGCCGGTCCGTTGACGTGGCGCGGGCCCCATTGCCCAGAGGACCGGTCCCACTCGACCGTGGCCCTGCACGTCGAAGAAGAGGGCGGCCTGGTCGAGATACCGGCGTTCGCCGGCTGGGACGGATACCGCGATCAGCACCGGCGGGAACGCCGATGGCGAGCGCGGACGGGGCGCGGCGGCATGCACGGGCTTCCCGGGCCTCCCGAAGCACGCGCGGGCCGGCCCCGTACGCGGTGGGCGCGACCGGGCAGCGAGCGCGCCGGGTCAGCGGATGCGGCCGGCCGGGGACGCGGGCACCAGGGTGCGTGTGTCCCCCGCCGCCCCATCGGCCGGTGTGCGGCCCGTCGGGGACCCGGGTGCCGGGCGGTGCCGCCGCAGCCAGAGCACGTCGCGGCCGAACGACCACACCAGCGAGGCCAGCGCCAGCACCGTCAGGGCCGCGCAGACCCCCGCGGGGACGAGCCCCGAGCAGGCCACGAGCAGGACGACGCCCTGCAGGGCCGCCACGGTCTTGCGCGCGAAACTCGGCGGCAGCGGCGCGTGCAGCCACGGCAGCGGCCGCGCCGCCGCCACGAAGGCGTACCGCATGGCACCGATCGCGAGCACCCATGGGCCGAGGGTCAGGGCGAGCCGCGCGCTGAGCACCAGGATCAGGAAGGCGTCCACCTCCATGTCGAAGCGCGCGCCCAGGGCCGACGCCGTGCCCGTGCGCCGCGCGACCCTGCCGTCCACCGCGTCCAAAGCCAGCGCCACCGCGGTCAGCCCCGTGAGCAGCGGCGCTCCGTGCCCGACACCTCCCGCCACCAGGGCCGTCACGCCGCCGACGAGCACGGCGCGGACCAGGGTGACGTGGTCGGCCGGGCCCAGTGAGCGCCGTCCCGCCCGGCGCAGGGCCGCCGCCAGCAGCGCCCAGGTGCCCGCCGCGTAGCCGGTACCGACCAGCCACCCGGCGGTGTCCAGGCCCACGGTGGCCCACAGCGCGGCGATCAGCGCCACCTGGGCCGCCGCCGCCCCGGCCTGCTCGCGGCCGGCGGTGCCCCCACGGAACTCGGATCCAACGGTCAACACGGTCATGAGACGTCCCCGATTGTCGCCTGCGCGGCACAGCCGCGTACGGTACGGGCCCGGTACCACCCGGACGGCCGGTACCTGGTGCCCGGCATGGAGTACGGAGGAAAGCGGTGGAGCGTTCGGCGCGCGCGTTCTGGCTTCGTGAACCGGGCGAGGGCGAGGTCAGGGAGGTCGCCCTCGAGGAGCCCGGGCCGGGGGAGGTGCTGGTCCGCACCCTGTACTCCGGGGTGAGCCGCGGCACGGAGACCCTGGTCTTCCGGGGCGGGGTGCCCGCGAGCCAGCACCAGGTGATGCGGGCACCCTTCCAGGACGGCGACTTCCCGGGGCCGGTGAAGTACGGCTACCTCAACGTGGGGGTGGTCGAGCAGGGGCCGGGCGGGCTGCTCGGCCGCACCGTCTTCTGCCTCTACCCGCACCAGACCCGCTACGTCGTCCCGGCGACCGCCGTGACGCCCGTGCCCGGTGACGTTCCGGCGGGCCGCGCGGTGCTGGCCGGCACCGTGGAGACCGCGGTCAACGCGGTCTGGGACGCGGGCCCGCAGATCGGGGACCGGATCGCCGTGGTCGGCGCCGGCATGGTCGGCTGCAGCGTCGCCGCCGTCCTCGCGGGAGTCCCGGGCGCGCGGGTGCAGCTCGTGGACGTCGACTCCTCCCGCGCCGCGGTCGCGAAGGCCCTCGGCGTGGGCTTCGCGCACCCCGACGCGGCGGAGGGCGGTTGCGACCTGGTCGTCCACGCCAGCGCCACCGAGGCCGGGCTCGCCCGCTGCCTGGAACTGCTGGAGCCGGAGGGCACCGTGGTCGAGCTGAGCTGGTACGGCGACCGGCGCGTCGCCCTGCCGCTGGGCGAGGCCTTCCACTCCCGCCGCCTGGTCGTGCGCAGCAGCCAGGTCGGCACCGTCTCACCCGCGCGCCGCACCCGGCGTACCTACGCGGACCGGATGGCACTGGCCCTGCGCCTGCTGGCCGACCCCGTCTACGACGCCCTGGTCACCGGCGAGAGCGACTTCGAGGAACTGCCCGCGCTGATGAAGCAGATCGCGGGCGGTGAACATTCAGCGCTCTGCCACCGTATTGCCTACCGAACCGGTTAGGCCTTCGGCGAAGGGTGTCCTCGCGTGTTCAGTATCACCGTCCGCGACCATGTCATGATCGCCCACAGCTTCCGCGGCGAGGTCTTCGGACCGGCGCAGCGGTTGCACGGGGCGACGTTCCTGGTGGACGCCACATTCCGCCGCCCGGAACTCGACACGGACAACATCGTCGTCGACATCGGTCTGGCCACCCAGGAGCTGGGCGCGGTGCTCGCCGCGCTCAACTACCGCAACCTCGACGACGATCCCGACTTCGCCGGGATCAACACCTCCACCGAGTTCCTGGCCAAGGTCATCGCGGACCGGCTCGCCGAGAGCGTGGCCGCGGGCAAGCTGGGTGCGGGCGCGCAGGGCCTGACCGGCATCTCCGTCACGCTGCACGAGTCGCACGTCGCCTGGGCGAGCTACGAGCGTTCGCTGTGAGCAGCCCCGCGTACGTCGTCCTCCCGGGCGGGGTCGACGACGCCACCGCGCCCAGCGGCGGCAACGTCTACGACCGGCGCCTGTGCCAGACCCTGGCGGCGACGGGCCGGCCGCTGCGGGAAGTCGCCGTGCGCGGCGCGTGGCCGTGTCCGGACACCGCCGCCCGGCAGGCGCTGGCCGGGGCACTCGCGGCGGTGCCGGACGGTGCCGTCGTCCTACTCGACGGACTCGTGGCCTGCGCGGTCCCCGAGGTCGTCGTGCCGCAGACGCACCGGCTGCGCACCGCCGTCCTGGTGCACCTTCCGCTCGCCGACGAGACCGGCCTCGATCCCGCGGCGGCCCGCGCACTCGACGCACTCGAGCGCGAGACCCTGCGGGCCGCCGCGGCGGTCGTCGCCACCAGCCCCTGGGCCACCCGGCGCATCGCCGAACGGCACGCGCTGCCCGCGGGCCGGGTCCACACGGTCATGCCCGGTACCGACCCCGCGCCGCTCACGCCCGCCACCGCGGGCGGCACGCGGCTGCTGTGCGTCGCCTCCCTGACCCCGCGCAAGGGCCACGACGTGCTGGTCGAGGCACTGGCGGACGTGGCCGACCTGCCGTGGACGTGCCGCTGCGTGGGTCCGCCGGGCCGCGAACCCAGGCACCTCGCCCGCGTACGCGCACTGATCACCCGGCACGGCCTCGACGACCGCGTGCACCTCACCGGCCCGCTCACCGGTGAGCCCCTCGCGGCGGAGTACGCCACCGCGGACCTGCTCGTCCTGCCGTCCCGCGCCGAGACCTTCGGCATGGTCGTCACCGAGGCTTTGATGCGCGGCACGCCCGTCCTGGCCTCCGCCACCGGAGGAGTGCCCGACGCTCTCGGCCTGGCACCGGACGGGACACCGCCCGGCCTCCTCGTCCCCCCGGACGACGCGACCCGACTCGCCGCGGCGCTCCGCCGCTGGCTGGGCGAGGCCGGCCTGCGCGGCCGGTTGCGGGCGGCCGCCCGCGGACGGCGCGAGACGCTGCACGGCTGGGAGCACGCAGCTCGGGAGATGAGCACGGTGCTGGAACCGCTTCGGGAGGGAACCCGATGACCCCGTCCGACACCGCCGCCTTCACTCCGCACTGGCTCGCCCTGCGCGAGGACGCCGACGCCGCGGCGCGCGCTGCGGAGCTGCTCGGGCCGCTGCGCGAGCACCTGGCGGCAGTGCCCCGCGGCGCCGGCCCGCTCGTCGTCCGCGACCTCGGCTGCGGCACCGGCGCCATGGGCCGCTGGCTCGTCGGACGGCTGCCCGGCCCGCAGCACTGGATCCTCCACGACCACGATCCCGGCCTGCTCGCCCTGGCGGCGGCGAGCCTCACCGGTCTCACGGCGGGAGGCGGTCCCGTCACGGCCGAGACGCACGAGGGCGACCTCACCAGGCTTGCCACCGGTGATCTGGCCGGGACGTCGCTCGTCACGGCCTCCGCGCTGCTGGACCTGCTCACCGCCGACGAGGTCGACGCGCTCGCCGCCACCTGCACCGCCGCAGGCGTCCCCGTGCTGTTCGGCCTCAGTGTGGTCGGCGAGGTGGAACTCGGGCCCGCGGACCCGCTCGACGGGGACATCGCCGCCGCCTTCGACGCGCACCAGCGGCGAAGGGCCGGCGGCCGGGCACTGCTCGGTCCCGACGCCCTCGGCGCCGCCACCCGGGCGTTCACCCGGTACGGCGCCGCCGTCACGACCCGGCCCAGCCCCTGGCGGCTCGGCGCGGACCGGTCCGCCCTCGCCGCCGCATGGCTGCGCGGCTGGGTCGGTGCGGCCGTCGAGCAGGAGCCCGGCCTGGCCGCCGCGGCGCAGGCCTACCTGCGCCGCCGGCTCGAGGAGTGCGCGGCCGGGCGGCTGACCGCCGTCGTCGGCCACGGCGACCTGCTCGCGCTGCCCGCAGGGGAGGCCCCGTGAAGCGGCGACTGTGGGCCTGGCTGCGGCTGTCGACCGGCGCGGGCATCCTCGCCGTGCTCGTGTGGCGGCTCGGCACCGACGCGTTCGTCGACGGCCTGCGGGTCGTGGACGGCCCCGCCGTGTTCGCCGCCCTCGCCATCGGACTGCTCACCACCGTGTGCAGCGCCTGGCGCTGGCGGTTGGTCGCCCGCCGGCTGGGCCTGCGGCTCCCGATGGCCCGGGCCGTGTCCGACTACTACCGGGCGCTGCTGCTCAACGCGGTGCTCCCGGCGGGTGTGCTCGGCGACGTCGAACGGGCCGTACGGCACGGCAGGAACTCCGGCGACGTCGGCCGCGGCGTGCGCGCCGTGGTCCTGGAGCGGGCCGGCGGTCAGATCGTCGTCCTGGCGCTCGGCGGCGCGGTCCTGCTGATCCGGCCCTCCCTCCTCACGGCCGTCGCCGGGGACCTCGTGCCGGGGCGGGACGCCGCGCGGGCCGCGGGTACCGTGACCGCCGTGGTGGCGGTCCTCGGCGGGTGGCTGCTGTGGCGGCGCGGTACCAAGGGGCGGCGTGCGCTGACCACGTGGCTGGCCGACGTCCGCGGCTCACTGCTCGAGCGCGGCACCTGGCCCGGCGTGGTCGCGCTGTCGGCGGCGGGACTCGTGGGCCACGTCGCCCTGTTCGTCGTCGCGGCCCGTGTCGCCGGTTCGCCGGCGCCGGTCGGAGCGCTGGTACCGCCGCTGGTCCTGGCTCTGCTGGTGATGGGACTGCCCGTCAACATCGGCGGCTGGGGCCCTCGGGAGGCCGCCGCGGCGCTGGCGTTCGGCGCCGCGGGACTGGGTGCGGACCAGGGCCTGCGGACCGCCGTCGTGTACGGCGTGCTCACCCTGGTCTCCGCCCTGCCCGGCATCGGCGTGTGCGCCCTCCCGGGAGTGCGTGCCCTGACCGCTCGCGTGCTGCGCACGGACGGCGCGGCCGTCCCGTCCCCCAGTTCCCGTACGAACCTGAGCCCGGGTCTGCCAGCGAGCTCGACCGTGCCGGCGGAGGCGAACCCGGTACGGGTCAGCACGGTGCGCGATCCGGCGTTGTCGAGCGTGGTGACCGCCCACAGCGTCGTCAGCCCGTACTCCCCGGCAGCCCGGGCGCACACCTCCTGAACCGCCGCGGTGGCGAGCCCCCGTCCGGCCGCGCTCTCCGCGATCCGGTACCCCGCTCGGCCGCCCCGTCCGCCACGTCGACGATGTTCATCTCAGGACCGCGCCGTCTGCGGCGACGAGGACGTGGAAGTGGCAGACACCCCTCCTCCTGTTCCGCGAGCAGCGCCCTGTGCCGCTCGTCGAAGTAGACGAAGTAGTCGTCGCCCCGGTCGGGTCTCGACGCGGCGAAGTGCACCCGGTTCTCCCGTTCGAACGCCGGGAGCGCGGGGGCGTGGTCGGGGCGGAGGCGTTCGAGTCGGGGTATGCGCCGATGTCAGGGCCGCGCGTGTGACGGGGCGAAGGAGGTGGCCCCGGACCGGCGGTACTTCACGAAGCCGATGAGGCCGCCGCCGTGCCGGTGCGGGCGTGGCGGCCCCGGCCGGGCGTCTCGACGCCCAGGGCGTCCTTGTCGGAGACGAAGAGCGCGGCGACCGCGGAGATCAGGGCCAGACCCGTGCAGAGCACGAAACCGGCGTGGTAGGCGCCCAGGTTGGCGGTGGTGGCGCCCGCCGTCACGGTCGTCGTCCCGACCGCTGTGAGGAGCGTGGCGATGACGGCGGTCCCGAAGGCCCCGCCAAGTTGCCGCTGCATGTTGAACACGGTCGCGGCCCGGCCCGTCGAGGGGCCGGGGATGGTGGCGAAGGCGGCGTTCTGCGCCGACATCATCACATGCCCGATGCAGTAGCCGAGGACGAAGAGCACCCCGCGCAGTACCCAGGGCGACGTGGACGTCGTGAACCCGGTCATCACCGCCACGCAGACGCCCATGCCGGCCGAACCGCCCACCATGAGCCAGCGCGGTCCGATCCGCCGGTACAGGCGCGGGGCGATCTGCGCGGCGGCCATCACGCCCACCGCCTCCGGCCAGGTCGCCAGGCCGCTCTCGAAGGCGCTGAAGCCCAGCGCCTCCTGAAGGAACATCGGGTAGAGCCACACGGTGCCGAGGAAGACGGCGCTGAGCGGGAACATCACAATGGTGTTGGCACGGAACAGCCGGTCCCGGAACAGCTCCAGGTCCAGCATGGGCATCCTGATCCGCCGTTCGACCAGCACCATGGCGCCGAGCGCGGCGACCCCCAGGAGCAGCGGCACGAGGATGCCCGTCGTGCCCCAGCCGTCGCCGGCGCCGTTGGCCAGTGCGTACAGCGTCAGTGAGAGACCGCCGCCGGCCAGGAGGAAGCCGATGAGGTCGAAGCGCCCGGGGCGCTCCAGGCGGTAGTCGGGCAGGAAGAGCAGTCCGAAGACCACGGCCGCGGTGCCGACCGGGAGGTTGACCAGGAAGACCCAGTGCCACGACACGGCGTCGCACAGCCAGCCGCCCAGTACCGGGCCGACGGCCGGGGCGATCGCGGTCGGCACCATCAGCGCGCGCTGTGCCTTGATCCGCTCGGCGGGCGGGTAGGCCCGGAAGAGCATCGTCTGGCCGACCGGGACGAGCAGGCCGCCGCCGGCGCCCTGCAGGATCCGGTACAGGGTGAGCTGCTCCAGACTCGTCGACATGGCGCACAGCGCCGACGCGCCGGTGAAGGCGACGAGCGCGGCCAGGAACACCCGGCGGGTGCCGAACCGGTCGGAGAGCCAGCCGGCGACGGGGATGAAGACCGCCAGGCTGACCAGGTAGCCGATGTTGACGCCGCCCAACCCGGAGGCGGGCACGCCGAAGTCCTCGCCGATGGCCGGAACGGCGACGTTGACGATGGTGGTGTCCATGATCGCCATGAACAGCGCGGCGACGAACACCACGGCGACCGCGGTGGTCGGCGGAATCCTGCGTGCCAAAAGGAAGCTCCTCGCTCGGGGCGCCTCCTGCGCGCGGCGGACCGCGTCCGGACGACACCGTCCGGCTTCCAGATAAGCCCCGCCCTCGGCGCGGCGCACGCCGGAGTCACCCGGTTGCGTGTACCCGCGGGTCACGGGCGTCGTCAGCGGCCGGTCCAGCGGGGCGGGCGGCGGTCCAGGAACGCGGCGACGCCTTCGTGCCGGTCCTGCGAGGCCAGCACGGTGCTGGTCGCCTCCTCGGTGGCCCGCCATCCGAGCGCGTCGGAACCGGAGAGCCACGCGTCCATCGCCACCAGACTCGCCTGGACGGCGACCGGGGCGTTCTCGCAGACCCGCGACGCGAGTGCGAGGGCGCCGGCCAGTGCCCCGCCCTCCGGGGTGACGCGGTTGACCAGGCCGGCGGCGTGCGCTCGCGCGGCGTCGACGGGGTCGCCGGTCAGCACCATCTCCCTGGCCAGGTTGACGGGCAGGGCGCGCGGACCGCGGAACAGCCCCGCGCAGGTGGGCACCAGGCCCAGGCGCACCTCCGGCAGCCCGAAGCGCGCGGTCGACGCGGCCACCACCAGGTCGCAGGCGAGGACCAACTCCATCCCGCCGCCCAGCGCGGCGCCCTCCACGGCGGCCACCAGCGGCTTGCGCCGGTGCCGGCGGATCAGGCCGTACTCTCCGCCGCGCTCGGTGACGTAGTCGCCGATGGCGTTCAGGTCGCTGCCCGCGCTGAACACCCCGTCGGAGCCGGTGAGGACGCCGGCCCACAGCTCCGGGTCGTCCTCAAGGGTGTTGAACGCCGCGTCGAGCGACTCGGCCAGGTGCCGGTCCACGGCGTTGCGCTTGTCCGCCCGGCACATCCGTACCACCAGGACGCGGCCGTGCCGCTCGGTGCGCACCAGCGGCTCCCTGGGCGGATCGGGCTGGGTCATGGCGGGCACCTCCGGTCGGTGGCCGGGGCGCCCGGAGCGTCCCGCGTCGGCCGACGATATCGCCGCGCCCGCGGTCGCCGGTGGACCGGGGCGGCCACGCACGGCACCATGGCCAGGGGCCGTACGAGGAGGACGCCTTGGAGGCGACGAGAGACGGATCCGCCGGCGAGGCGCCGCGCTGGGTCGAACTGGCGGAGGTCGACAACATGCGCGACCTCGGCGGTCTGCCCGTGCGGGGCGGCGGCACGACCCGGCGCGGCGTCGTCTACCGGGCCAGCACCCTGCAGGAGGCCACGGCCGGCGACGTGGAACTGCTGCTCGGTCGCTACGAACTGCGCACCGTCCTCGACCTGCGCGGCCCCGACGAGGCCGCCCGCGAAGGGCACGGACTGCTGGCGGACACCGCCGTACGCAGGATGAACCTCCCGGTCAGCCGTGTGCGGGCGCTGGTCACCGACACCGTCCCGGCGACCACCGCGGACGACGGCGACGCGACCGGTTTCTACCTCGGACTGCTGGACGGCAGCGGCGCGTCGCTGGTCTCCGCGGCGCGTGTCGTCGCCGACACCGACCAGCACGCCGTCGTGTTCCACTGCGCCGTCGGCAAGGACCGCACCGGGGTCCTCGCGGCCCTCCTGCTCGACGCGGTGGGCGTGCCCGCCGCGGCCGTCGCCGCCGACTACGCCCTCACCGCACAGCGTGTCGTCCGCCTCCGCGCCCGCCTGACGCGCCTGCCCTCGTACCGCGACCTCCCGGCCGTGGAGCACGCCTTCATGGCCTCCGAGCCGCGTGTCATGCGCCGCTTCCTCGCCACCCTCCACACCGCGCACGGGGGCGCGGGCCGCTGGTTGCGGGACCGCGGCCTGACGGCGGCCGAACTGGCCCGCCTGAAAGAGGTCCTGGTGACCCCGGCCCCGAACTGACCCGCGCCCCAGGTGTGCGGAGGGCACGCCGGTGGTCCCGGTCGTGAGCCCCACCGTGGGCTCAGATGCCGAGCGCCTTGGCCTCCTTCGCCGGATCGAGGCCGACCACCGGGCGGTCGGGACGCTGGGGTGGCGTGCCGCCCACGGAGCGCAGCCACTCCCAGGTGTCGGCGACGGTCTCGGTGACGGGGCGGCAGCGCAGGCCGGTGGCCAGGGCGCGCGAGACGTCGCTGCTGTGGAGCGCGTCGTGGTCCTCGCCCGGGGGCAGCCATACCGGCAGTTCGGTCCAGGGTTCGATGCCGGCGGCCAGCACCGTCTCGGGGTCGGTCCAGCGCAGCTCGGCGTCGGAGCCCGTGACGGCGGCGCAGGCGTCGAGGAGTTCGCCGGTGGTGGTGTGCCCGGACGGGCTGACGAGGTCGTAGGCGCCGCCCAGGCCGGATCGCACGGCGTCCAGGATCCATGCGGCGAGGTCGCGGGCGTCGACGTACTGCAGGGGCAGGTCGCGGGGGCCGGGGGCGAGGACGGGGCCGCCGCGGGCGACGCGGGTGAGCCACCACGGCAGGCGGCCGATGTTCTCGTAGGGGCCGAGGATGAGGCCCGCGCGCACCAGGAGGGCGCAGTCGCCGAAGGACTCGGCGGCGGCGAGTTCGCCGCCGCGTTTGGCGCGGGCGTAGTCGACGTCGGCGCCGTCGCCGGGGGAGGCGTCCACCACCGGGCCGTCCTCGTCGAGGCCGGCGGCCGCGGGGTAGGCGTACACGGAACGGCTGGAGACGTAGGCGTACGTCCGGGCCCGGCCGGCCAGCAGACGGGCGGTCTCCCGCACGGCGGCGGGCGCGCCGGACCAGGTGTCGACGACGGCGTCCCACTCGCCGTCCGCGAGGGCGGCGAGGCCGCCTTCGGTACCGCGTTCCCCGAGCAGTTCCGCGGCGCCGGGCGGCGCCTGGTGGCGGCCGCGGTGGAACACCGTGACCTGCCAGCCCCGCTCGAGTGCGGCCTCGACGACGGCGCGTCCCACGAACTCCGTACCACCCAGTGTCAGCAGCTTCATACCGGTCACCGGTAACTTCCTAGGACGCCTCGGCCTTCAGGCCGGGGAGGAATCGGACCCCTGCGGAGCAGGGCAGGGAACGGGGTTTCGCCGTCAGGGCGAAAGACCGCCCACACCGTCGGGTAGGCTGATCGCGGTGCGTTGCGAGAACCAAGCAGCGCGTACACCGTGCTGATCGAGAGCCAAGACAGCACATGCACCTCCTGGATTTGTTTCATCACACCGGGCTGGTCTCAACCCGGCTGGTGCTGATCGTGTAAGAGCTGACGGACCGCAGGTCTCCAGCCCACGTGAGCCAGGAATCCCCCTGCTTTGGCGGGGGGAGGATTCAATGTGCCCGCTCGCGCGGCCTGCCGTCGCCCATCACGCTCTGGGCGCAATCGGGGTGCGGCCTTGACGGGTCCGCGGTCGGGCGTCGTGGACCGGCCCGGGGTTCCGGACGCGCCGGTCGGCTCACCACATGGGCCCGAAGTGGAGGTCAGGTGACCGCTGCATTGACGGTGGTGAAGCGGAACCGAGCACACTGGCCGTACGTCGGCGGACTGCGTCCTTCGCGTCGCCACGTCCGCCCTCACCCGCACGTCGCCGTGCCGCCCCGCGGACCGGGGCCACCTGAGCGAGCGGCTGCGGGCGGCTGCAGGCGGCCCCGGGCGTGTGGGCGACCGGGGCCCCGGGCCCGCGGGCGTCAGTCCTCGCTGACGCGGTCGGGGCGGACGGCGATGTGGTCGGGTTCGAGTTCGAGCATGACGCGGTTGCGGATCTCCAGGGCCTGGGTGAAGTCGCGCGGCAGCTGGAGGCGGCCGGAGCGGTCCACGGTGGCGTACTCGCTGGCGTGGACGGTGGTGCGGCCCTCCTCGTCGGTGCTGGTGCGGCGGACGACCTCGGAGGCGGTGCGGCCGTCGCGGATGGCGACGGTGCGGTCGACCGCGTCGGCCACGGCCTGGTCGTGGGTGACGACGACGATCGTGGTGCCGAGTTCCTTGTTGGCGGTGCGGAACGCGCCGAAGACGTGTTCCGAGGAGGCCGAGTCCAGCTGCCCAGTGGGCTCGTCGGCCAGGACCAGGGAGGGGTGGTTGGCCAGGGCGACGGCGATGGCGGTGCGCTGCTGCTCGCCGCCGGACATCTGCTGGGGGCGGCGGTCGGCGCAGTAGGCGACGCCCATCATGTCGAGCAGTTCGGTGGCGCGGTCGACGCGTGCCTTACGGCCCTTGACCCGGCCCGACAGACGCATGGGCAGGACGACGTTCTGCAGGGCCGTCAGGTAGGGCAGCAGGTTGCGTGAGGTCTGCTGCCAGACAAAGCCGACGACCTCGCGCTGGTAGCGCAGGCGCGAACGGGCGTCCATGGCGAGCAGGTCGAAGCCGGCCACGGAGGCGGCCCCCGCGGTGGGGGTGTCCAGCCCGGCCAGGACGTTCAGCAACGTGGACTTCCCGCTGCCCGACGCTCCGACCAGGGCCATCAGTTCGCCCTGCCGCACCAGCAGGTCCAGTCCCTGCAGGGCCTGCACCTCCACGCCCTGCGCGGTGAAGATCCGCACCAGCCGGTCGCAGACGATCAGGGCGTCGTGCCCGTAGGCGGGCTGCTCCCGGCTCTCGTTGACCCGCCGTTCCAGCTCCGCCAGCGTGACGTGGCCGCGCTCGGCGCCCACGGACGTGTCCTGACTCATGATCGTTCCCCCATCCGGAGTTCGGTGGCTTCTCCCCGTCGTCCCGTCAACCAGGCCTGCGCGGCGAGCACCAGGCTCGCCAGGACGACGAGCCCGGCCGCGGGTAGCAGCAGCGAGGCGGGATCGGTGCGCAGCACCGTGCCCGAGATGTCCGCGTCCGATGCGCGGGAGTTGAAGGCCAGAGCGGTCAGGTCGACCGACGGCCGCAGCAGGGACACCGTGGCCAGGCTGACCAGGATCCCGCCGATCGCGGCGAGCAGGATCTGCGGCAGCATGTCCAGTACCGCGAGCCACTGCCGCTGACGGCCCGGCATCCCCATCGTCCGCAGCCGCGCCAGCAGCGCCTTGCGCTGCGGCGCGTGGTGCAGCAGGGACAGGAGGAGGGCGAGCACGCTGTAGCCGGCGGCGCCCGCGACCGCCGCCAGGTAGACATGGCGGGCTCCGGTCTGCAGGGCCGAGCCGACGAACCGGGCCCGCTCCTGCGCCCGCAGTGTCACGAACAGCCCCTCGTGGATCACTCCCTCGCTCTGCTGTTCTGCCAGGGCGCTCATGCCTCTTTCGTCCAGCTTCGGCCCGGTCGCGAACAGCGTCGTCGGGGCCAGCAGATCGGCGGACTCGTCCGCGTGGGCCTGTGCCATCGCGGCCGCCGAGACGATGACGAAGTCGCTGCTGGAGACGGCGGGCGTCTTGTCCCGGACGGCGACCACGCGGACCGGGGTGGCGCCCGCGTCCGCCTGCACCGTCGCGTTCGGTTGGCTGAACTCTGGTGCCAGTCGGGGCGAGACGACCGCCGGGAGAACACCGTCGTCGCCGCCGTCGGCGAGCGCCCGTGCGGGGAAGGGGGCGCCGAGTCCGGTGGCCGAGACGAGCGCGGCGTACTTCACGGGATCGACGATGACCAGGGAGTACCTCGTGTTTCCCGAGGTCGTCGACAGTCCCGTCTCGACGCGCACCGAGGTGGTGTCGCGTACGCCCCGCACTTTCCGTACCCGTTCACTGATGTCGGCCGGGAGGGCGACGACCGATTCGATCCGCGCGTCGGCACCGACCATCCGCACAGCGGCGTCGTCCCGTCCGGTCTCCACCCCGGTCAGGACCGAGCCGCCGAAGGACGTCACCGCGAGCGCCACCAGCAGCGCCACCAGCGGCAGCGCCGCCGCGGAGGAGGTCCGACCCGCCCGCGCCAGCCCCAGGTGCAGCACCGTACCCCGCAGCCGGGCCGCCGGCCGGGCCAGCAGCCGCAGCGGCAGCGGGTACAGACGCAGCAGCACCAGCGCGGAGCCCACCGCCACGAGGACCGGTGTCGCGGCCGTGAGCGCGTCCGCGCCTCCGTCCGCCGTGCCCCGGCGCCGCAGCGCCACCATGGCGGCGATCACGACCACCGCGACGGCCACTTCGGCCACCGTACGGCGGCGTGAGGGACGTGCCTCGGCGAGGTCCTCCCGCTCCGGAAGGCCGAACCGGCCGGACAGCACCAGCGCACGTACGGGCAGGGCGAGTACGGCGACCACCGCCACCACCGCGCCGGCCGCGACCGACATGGCGTAACGGCCGGCGGGCACCACCCCAAGGGCGAGCGCCGTCCCGGCGGCCGCGCAGGGCAGCACGATCAGCGCGTTCTCCCCGAGCAGCCGCAGGAACAGCGCGGCTCGGCCGCTGCCCCGTACCCGCATGACCTGGACCTCGGTACGCCGCCGTGCCGCCGCCAGGCCGCCCGCCATGAGCAGGACCACGCCAGCCACCGTCCCGACACCCAGCGTGGCCACCAGGACCAGGGGGGACGCCGCCGCCCGCTCGCGGTCGAACGGTGCCAGCAACGTGGCCGGGCCGCTCTGTGCGACGGCGAACCCGGGTGCCCCCGTCACCTCGCGTGCCCGCTCCGCGTCGGGTCCGCCGCTCAACGAGGACAAACGGTCGAGCAGCGACGGTACGTCGTGGGCGGCGAGCGCGGAGACGTCGACCGGGTGGTGCCAGTACAGCAGGGCACCGCCGGACAGGTCGAGCACCTTCGCCGAGGCGTCCGTGGAGATGAGCGCGCTGAAGCGCCAGTAATGGTATTCACCCCCGTCCTTCGTAGGAACGGCGACAAGAGTCGGCGAGCGCAGGTCCGGCTCGGCGTTCCAGAAGGTCGCGCCGGCGGAGCGCGGGGTGACGATCCCCGTCACCCGCACCGTGAGGTGGCCGCCGCTGCTCGCCGGGAGATGGATGGCGAAGCCTGTGCGCAGGCCGATCACCTTCGCGGTGGCCGTCGTCACAACGGCCTCCACCTCTCCGGCCCGCTTCGCCGTGCCCGGCAGGCGCCCGGAGACGAGCCGGGCGGCGTCGTCGAGGCGGGGCTGCGCCACCAGCGTCATCTGCGGGTCGACGCCAGGGGTCGGGCGGGCCAGGCCCGGGTCGGTGGCGCGCGCCGCTTCGGCGTTGCGCACCCCGTGCACCGCCTGCGAGGTGGCCAGCTTCAGCGGCGGCCGCACGATGTCGACGAACGCCTTCTCCTTCGCGGCCAGGTCGCGTTCCGGGAACGGGTCCTCGCCGCCCATCGGGGCGAACGGCACCTTGATGGTGGCGGTGACGCTTCGGTCGGACAGGGTGGCTCGCCGGAGCGTCTCGTGCAGCGCGGCGTCCTCATAGGCGTCGACGGTGCGCGGCAACGCCGCCGCCAGAAAGGCGGTGACCAGCACCAGCGCGGCCAGCGCGAGCGCTCCGCCGGGCGCGGCACGCAAGCGGGCCCATGTCCATGATCCCTGACGGCGCACACGGGATGCGGTCATGTCACTCACCTCCCTGCCGGCGCAGAACGCGCGCCGGACCTTCCGCTCGTAGTGCCGACAGGACCACTGCGAGCAGCGGCAGCAGCGCCACCACGGCGATCAGCGGCAGAAGGGGTCCCGTCGGCAACACCACCCTTACGGCCGGCACCGGGCTCTGTGCCCCCGATGTCAGCACGATCAACGGAACGATCAGCCGGGTCAGGAACCCGCCGAGCCCCACGCCCACTGCCACCGCGACCACTACCAGTACTCCTTGCTCCGCCGCGATCACCCGGGCCAGTGACCGCTGCCTGACGCCCAGTGCCCGCAGCACCGCGAACTCGGCGGACCGCTCGCGGACCGTGCCGACCGAAGCCACCGCGAAACCGACCGCCGCCAGCACCGTCGCGGCCACCACCGTCGCGGGCAGCGCCGACAGCGGACCCGCTCCCAACGGGTCACGGCTCAACTCCGCCCGCGCTTCGTCGCGCACCAGCACAGTTCTGATGTCCCCTCGGGCACGGAGCGTCTTCGCGACCTGTCCGGTGGCGCCCGGCTCCGTCGCCAGCCACCACTCGGCGGGCTCCAGTGGCGTCGCGTCATGGAAGGACAGCGCTCGTTCGACGCTTGCCAGGTCCATGAGGAGCGCGCCTCCGTCGGTGCCGGCGGATCCGTTCCCGGTGGTCGGGAGCGCCCGGACGGCATCGATGATCTTGATCTTCAGCCGGACGCCGCCCGCCAGGTCCATGGGCACCTCGGCACCGACCTTGGCGTCGACGGCACGGAGAAAGGCGTCCGTGACGACCGCGGGCAGTGCCTGCGGTGCCGGCACGCCGGCACGCAGGGTGACGAATGCCTCACTCGCGCCCTCGGGGAAGTGAAAGCCCTCGTAGGGCGCCTGGCCCGTCTGGTAATCGACCGTCAGCGGGGTGTGCTCGTCGGACCGCGGCGACGCGGCGGAGGAGAGGAGGTAGCCGGTCCCCGGGCCCCTCGGGACGTCGGGGTCCTGGAACGCCGCGTTTCCGGTCCAGGTCGCTCCTGACGGAGCGGGCACGGCACGCGCGGTCCCGTCCGCGGTCACCCCGGCCACGCCGGTGATGGCGAGGCGGTGGTGTTCGTTCCGCGGGGGGACCGGGTAGCGGGCCTGGAAGGAGGTGACCCGCAGCGGCCCGGCGGGCGCCGCGCCGGCGGCCCTTCCCGCCTCGGCGGCGAAGTCCACCTCAAGCGTGTGGAGCCGCCCGTCGGCGGGGACCTGACCCAGGGAGAAGGTGTAGGGAACGCCGTATCGGTCGACGACGGTCGTGTACAGGTCGTCGGCCGCCTTGCCCCGGTGTCCGCGGCCGCCGGTCCCGGAGGCCTGGATGCGGAGGGTCACGCGAAGCCGGGCAGCGTCCGCGGGCAGGGCGAAGCCCTCCTTCACCGCCGCGGCCTCGTCCGTTCGCAGCGCCTTCATCAGCTCCGCCATGGAGGTGCTGGACAAGTCGTCGCGCGACCGCATCACGCGACCCGCGGCAGGTGCGTCCATGGTGAGCAGGGTCGCGAGCTGGTCCTGTGGCAGGGAGACGGTGGTGCGCGCGCTCGGGCTGACCGCCTTGATGCCCGGCACGCGGTCGTAGACGCCGCCCTGCCCGAAGGGCGGGGTGGCCGAGCCGTCCACGCGGATGTCCGATCCGGCGGCGAAGTCGGCCTGGTCTCGCTGGGACTGCGACCAGGTGGCGTCCTCGGCGATCGCGAACATGCTGAGCGACACGGCGAAGACCAGCAGCAGTGCCGGTCCGGCGCCGCGTCCCGGGCGCCGGGACAGCTGCCATCCCACCAAGGGCCCGTACAGCCCGTGGCTCCTGGCCGCACGCCGCTCGCCCAGCCGCGCGGCCAGGGGCAGCAGGCGCAGTGCCACGACGGCGCCCGCCAGCAGACAGAGCGCGGGCGCCACCACCAGCACCGGGTCGAGACCCAGCTTCCCGGTCGTGTCGGAGCTGAGCACCCCCGTCCCGGTGTCGCGGCCGGAGAGCTGCCAGTACGCCAGAGCCGCCAGGACCACGAGGGAGAGGTCCGCGCCCGCTTGCAGGGCGGCCGGCAGCGCACGCCGCCTGCCCGCGGCGGCATGCTCCCCGGCGTACGTCCCCGACCGCCGCAGCGCGGGCGCCAGCACGATCAGTGCGCAGGCCAGCGCGGTCAGCGCGGCCGCCCACGCCGCTGTCGTGAACGAGGGTTCCAGGCGCACCCCGGCCCGGGGCAGCGCGCCGTGCCCGGCGAGCAGCCGTACCAGCGGTCCCGCGAGCAGCGGTCCCGCCACCGCGGCGGGTACGACCAGCAGCAGGGCCTCGGCGGCGGAGAGAGCGGCAATCCGGGCGCGCGAGCCGCCGCGGGCCCGCAACTGCGCGGTCTCTCCCGTGCGTTCCCCTGCCAGCAGCGACGCGACGAGGAGCAGGGACAGCGCCGCCAGCAGCACCAGCTGCAGCGTGCTGATCAGCAGGGTCGACCGGCTGACGAGGAGCCCGCCCTTCACCTCGGCGAGCAGGTCGGGCAACGCACTGCTCGCCGAGACGGCACCGGAGTCCGAGCCCTCCAGCCCCTGCACCGTCCGGCGGACGTCCTGACCGACCCGGTCCATGCGGCCGGTGGTCATGGACGAGAAGTCCGCCGTGGCGATCCACTGCATCGTATTCGGAGCGACCACGCCTGCCGTGAACGCCCGCGGGTCCACCAGCAGGGGACCGTAGGTCGTGTAGGACTCCGTCCGCACGCCGTGCCCTGCCAGCGGGTCGAGCCGCCAGTACAGGGCGCCGGGGTCGGCGGGCCGGTACAGACCCGTCAGCCGGACGCGCAGCGGCGGCCCGCCCAGCCGGTCGGCCAGCGTGACCTCGTCTCCCGGCCGCAGGCCGAGGGAACGGGCGGCGGTCTCGGGCAGCGCCACCGGCATGGGGCTCCCGTGGCGCGGGGCGCCGGGGAAGGTGCCTTCCACCAGCGTGACCCGCGAACGCTCCAAGCTCGCGAACAACGTGAGGTCCGGGTCGCCCGACCGCGGTGCTCCCGCCGGGCGCAGAGTCGTCGGCAGGCCGTACGAGGCCGAGCGGGTGCTCGACCACACGTGCACCGGCAGTCCGTCGTAGCCCTTCGCCACGGCCTTGCGTACGCGGGAGTCGACCTGCCGGGTGTCCTTGCCGGACACGTCGGAGTACACGTCGACCAGCGTCCTGCCGGCCGACGGACCCTGCAGCGCACGCCGGAGCCCGGCGTCGCCGACCGCGTCGCTGAACGCCGCCAGTGCGGCCACCGCGCACGTGGTCAGCAGGACCGACAGCAGTGCGGCAGCGAGTAGCAGCCGGTGCGCGCGCAGGCGCAGCAGAAGGAATCCCGGCACCATGCCCCCGTTCTCGATGCCCGTAACGATCTGTTGCGAGTGTTCGGCAGGTCACCGCTCAGCGGTGAGGAGAGTGAAGAGTGACGAAAGCCTACGCGCCATGACGCGAAGCGATCGCACGGACGTCCCATTGCCGTCCAGAGGTGCGAGACGGGAAGCCGGCGATGGGTCGATCGGCGTGATCCAAGCAGCTGCTTGTTACGAACGTGTGAACAGTGGTAATGGTGGGTGCCGTTTATGCTGACCGGCATGAGCGAGGGACTGCTGGAACGACATGAGAGCCCTGCGGGCGACGGGGCGGGCGCCGAGGCGATGGTCGTGGTCGAGGACCTGGTGCGCACCTTCGGCAGCGGGGACACCGCGGTGCACGCCCTGGGCG
>JARAXD010000034.1:0-59265 GCA_033793685.1 Streptomyces sp. ME19-03-3
ACTCGTTCCACACCCACCGGCACCGCGCCCACTCCGCCACCAGGCCGGCGCGGGCGGTCGACGACACACGAAGCCGGTAGGTGTACCGGGCATGCCCGGACCCCTGCTCGATCAACGCTGTCGTCGTCACGCTCCGAAACCTAACAGCTACCACGGACAACGAAGGAGAGTGCGGGTCAGGACGGATCTGCAGAGAGCTCCGCCGCTTCGCGGCTCCGGCTCAAGGGCCCATTCCTCCCCGGCCTGAAGGCCGGGGAGGAATCAGGTGAAGAACCGGCTGCACATCGACCTCCACCCGGGCACCGGTCGGCTGGAGGCGGAGGTGGCGCGACTGGAGGGGCTCGGTGTGACGACGCTGCGGCGGATAGCGGAACCCTCCGGCACCTGGGTCGTCATGGCCGACCCGGAGGGGAACGAGTTCGACGTCGCGTAGCCCTCCGGGTCTCCGGCACCCGCCTTGACGGCCGGGGCGGCGCGATGACAGCATCTCCATGCGTACGCAACTAATGCATGCGCAAGGAGATGACGGGGTGTCGGACTCGCAGCGGACCTTCCTGTTCCTGGTGGGAAGCAGCCGCCCCGGCGGCAACACCGAGACGTTGGCGCGGCACGCCGCGGAGCAGCTTCCGCCCACCGTGGACCGGCGCTGGCTGCGGCTGAAGGACTTGCCGCTGCCGCTCTCGGAGGACCTCCGGCACGGGCCCGAGGCACCCCGTCCCGCGCCGTCCGGACACGCTTCCACGCTCCTGGAGGCCACCTTGGCGGCCACCGACATCGTGGTGGTCTCCCCTCTGCACTGGTACAGCGTCTCGACCGGCGTCAAGCTCTACCTGGACCAGTGGTCGGACTGGATGCGGGTGCCGGGGCTGGACTTCCTGGAGCGGATGCGCGGTAAGGCCCTGTGGTCGGTGACCGTGCACAGCAGTCAGGACCCGGCGACGGCGGCCCCGCTGGTCGGCACGCTGCGCCACACGGCCGCCTACGCGGGGATGCGCTGGGGCGGGGCGCTGCTGGGCCACGGCAGCAGCCCGGGCGACATCCTGCGGGACACGGCCGCGCTGGGGCGGGCCAAGACCTTCTTCGGCTGACCGGTCCCGGTCAGGCGGTGATGTCGCGGGTGGTGAGCCGGGCCCAGGCCGCGGAGCCGAACACGGCGACGTAGAGGGCCTGGAGCTGGACGTTGCTGCGCGTCTCGTCCCAGTAGACGGGGTTGCGGACCAGGTCGGCGAAGCTCAGCCAGTAGTGGGGGAAGAGATAGGGCTGCACAGCGTGCAGTTGGGGGATCGTGTCCACGATCTGCACGGTGATCAGCAGGCCCACGGTGGTGGCCATGGCGGCGACACCGCTGTCGGTGAGCGTGGAGACGAACAGGCCGAGCGCGGCGATGCCGGAGAGCGAGGCCGCCACGACCAGGGCGACCAGCAGGGCGCGCAGCAGACCCTCGGAGAAGGGGACCGTCGTGCCCGACAGCAGGGTGACATCGCCGAGCGGGAAGAGCAGCGCGCCCGTCACCAGTGCCGAGACGGCCACGACGAGGGTGCCGATCAGGCAGAAGGCCAGCACGCAGACGTATTTGGAGACCAGCAGACGGGTACGCCCGGCCGGGGCGACCAGCAGGTAGCGCAGGGTGCCCGCGTGGGCCTCGCCGGCGATGGCGTCACCGGCCACGACACCGACCGCCATGGGGAGGAAGAAGGGCAGCGTCGCGGCGAGCGAGGCGAAGACCAGGAAGAGACCGTTGTTGGTGACCAGGGCGACGAAGGCCGGGCCGCCCCCGCCCCCGCCGCCGGGCGAGCTGTCACCGGTCTCGATCCGCACCGCGATCCCGATGAGCACCGGGACCCCGGCCAGGACGGCCAGCAGGGCGAGGGTGCGGCCGCGGCGGAGCACGGTCACCAGCTCGCTGCGCAGCAGCCCGAGCGAGCGGATCGGCCACACCGACCTGGTCAGGGTGTCAGCCTGCGACATCGAAGCCCTCTCCGGTCAGCGCGACGAACGCGTCCTCCAGTGATGCCCGTTCCACGCCGAAGCCGCGGACGCGGACGTTCGCGGCGACCAGCGCGGCGTTGAGTTCGGCGAGGTCGGGGAGGGCCGCCGGGTCCTGCGGCAGCTCCCCGGTGACCCGGTCGCCGTCGGCGGTCAGGCCGGTGACCCCCTGCTCCTTCAGCACCCGCAGGGCCTCTGCGGGGTCCGGGGTGGTGACCACCAGGCGCCCTGCGCAGGACAGCGCCGCCACCGGACCCTGGGTGATCAACCGGCCGCGGGACATCACGGCGGCGTGGGTGCAGACCTGTTCGATCTCGTCGAGGAGGTGGGAGGAGAGGAAGACCGTGGTGCCGTCCGCCGCCAGTTCCCGGACGAGCGAGCGGATCTCCCGCATGCCCTGTGGGTCCAGGCCGTTGGTGGGCTCGTCCAGCACCAGCAGCTCGCGGGGCCGCAGCAGCGCGGCCGCCAGGCCGAGCCGCTGCTTCATACCGAGCGAGTAGGCGCGTGCCTTCCTGCCGGCGGCGGCGGTCAGACCCACCCTCTCCAGGGCCGTGTCGACCCGTACCGCGCGGGTGCGGGGCTCGGCGGTGGGATCGGCGACGTCGAAGCGCAGCAGGTTGTCACGGCCGGAGAGGAAGCCGTAGAGGGCGGGACCCTCGATCAGCGCGCCCACGCGCGGCAGGACACCGCGCACCCCGCCCGGCACGGGTTCGCCGAGCACCCGCACCGTGCCGGCGGTCGGGGCGACGAGCCCCATGAGCATCCGGATCGTCGTCGTCTTCCCGGAGCCGTTGGGCCCCAGGAAGCCGAAGACGCTGCCTCTGGGGACGGCCAGGTCGAGCCCGTCGACGGCGAGCTGCCCGCCGCGGTACCTCTTGGTGAGTCCGCTCGTGGAGACGGCGTGCTCACCGGTCTGGGCGGACGGCTTCCCCATCGGCGCTCCTTCGCATCGTGCCGGTGCCATCGTGTCGCAGGCGTGGTCCATGGAGGCCCCGGGGTGTGCGGCGCGGCGCACGGTGCGCCGAGAGCGGCCCCGATGGCGCGGTCGCGCAGGTGGACCAGCCCGTCGGCGCACAGCCGGGCGTCGGGTCCGGCGCGGTTTCCGGCCCGTTTCCGCGCGGCGGGGCGGCTGCCGGGCGGTCCGTCACCGCCCACGCCTCATCGGCCCTGATGCGCGGCCGTGTCCGCGGCCTCGACCAGGGCGTCCTGGGTCACAGTGCCCACGTAGACCCTGCCGCTGTCGGTGATCAGCGCGTTGACCAGGCGGGTGCCGACCACCGTGCCGGTGCCGAAGTCGCCCTTGACCTCCTTGCCGAAGGTGTCGAGCAGCCCCCGTCCGCCCAGGCCGGGAGCCTGCTCCGCGCCCTTGGACCGGTTCGTGCCCAGCGCCTCCTGCGGCAGCTTCAGCTCGGTGACCGTGTCCCAGCCCTTGCCGAGGACGTCCACGCCTTCCATACCCCGCAGACCGTCCAGGCCGTCCAGACCGTCAGGGCCGCCCAGGTCACCGGGCTCCTCCCGTCCGGCCTTCGCCTGCGAGCTGTCTCCGGCCTTCTCCGTCGTCACCTTCGCGCCCTTGGGCGGGGTGAAGTCGAAGGTCGAGGCGGCGGGGCGGGAGAAGTCGACCTTGGTGAAGGCGACGTCCAGGATGGCCTTGCCGCCGCCCTTCGGGGCGAGGGTGAACCGCAGCGGCACACCGGTTCCGGCGTCGACGCCGATCCGGATCGACCCGACGGTGGAGTCGGTGGCCTTGGGCCTGATCACCAGCTGGTAGGCGTCCCGCCCGGCGATCCGCGCCGTGCCGTCCACCGCGACGGTGGAGCTGTCGTCCGCTGCGTCGAGGATCTTTTTCGCCGCCTCCTGAGGGGTGGCCGGCCAGCCCTCGGGGGGCTCGTGCCCGCCACCGGCCCGCTCCTCGCCCCGCGCCTGACCCGGGAGGCCGGTCAGGTGGTAGGCCTGGTTGCTGCCGCTGTCGTAGGCCCAGACCTCGTCACCGTTGTGGATGAGGCTGTACTCGGCGGCGTTCCGGACGATCGACACCTTCTGCTTCAGCGGTCCGTCGGCCGCCACACGCAGGGTGTGGGAGCCGGCCAGGAGCTGGGGCAGCTGCTCCTTCGGGTCGGCCGAGGACTCCCCGTGCCCGCCGCCGCCGAAGGGCCCGGTGTCCCCCGTGGTGCCGGTCAGCACGGACGGCAGGCCGAGGTCCGTGCTGACGCGGACCGATCCGGAGATCGTCCGGGCGTCCGAGGCGGCGACTTTGGCGATCAGCTCCTCGGCCGTGATCCTGGGCAGATCGGGGCTGCCCGCGTTCGCGAGCGCCGGTACGAGCCCGATGGTCGCCGCGGCGGCTGCCGCCGCGGCCACCGGGACCGCGTAACGTATCGCCTTGCTCCGGCGCCTGGTCTCCGGGGTGTCGTCCATGGGCTGGATGGGTGCCATCACGTCCCTACCTCCGTTGTCAACGGCGGGTTCCGTCAGCGTCGCACTCGTCCGCCTCGGGCCATTGTCACCCGATCCGCCGCGCGTTGGTGCCTCTTATCCCATCAATCCGGCCCCCCGGGGCACATCGCCCGCCGGGAGCAATCCGGCGTACGCCTCTGGGATGACGGTCCCTGACAACGGCTCAGGGGGAGGCGGACCCGCACTCTCCCCCGCGTGTCCGCAGGAGCCGCAGGAGCCGCGTGGACGCCGGGGACGGCCGTCCCCGCTCGGTCAGCCCGCGCGGTGCACCACGGCGTCGCACAGGCCCTCCAGGGCCTGCTTTGCGGGGCAGTCCGGCAGCGGCG
Organism: Streptomyces sp. ME19-03-3; assembly: GCA_033793685.1. Classification (GTDB taxonomy): domain Bacteria; phylum Actinomycetota; class Actinomycetes; order Streptomycetales; family Streptomycetaceae; genus Actinacidiphila. The sequence continues at coordinate 4,770 of JARAXD010000034.1, forward strand.
CCAGCAGGGCCCGCGCCTCGTCCGCGTAGCGCACGGTGTCGCGCCGGGCCTGCTCCAGCGCCGGATGGGCGCGCAGCAGCCCCAGGGCCTCGGCGTGCCGCCGTTCGTCCGTCAGATCGCCGTCGAGGAGCTCGCACAGCCGCCGCTCGTCCGCCGACGCGAAGCCGCCCGCCTTGGCCACGGCCGCACGCAGGTGCAGCACGGGCAGGGTCGGCACGCCCTCACGCAGGTCCGTGCCGGGGGTCTTGCCGGACTCGTGCGAGTCGCTGGCGATGTCCAGCACGTCGTCGGCGAGCTGGAAGGCCGTGCCGACGCGCTCGCCGTACTGGGTGACGATGTCCACGACGCTCTCGTCGGCGCCGGACATCATCGCGCCGAAGCGGCAGGAGACGGCGATCAGCGAGCTCGTCTTGCCGGCGATGACTTCCAGGTAGTGGTCGACCGGGTCGCGTCCGTCGCGCGGGCCGACGGTCTCGAGGATCTGCCCGGTGACCAGCCGCTCGAAGGCCTCGGCCTGAATGCGTACGGCCTCCGGCCCGAGGTCGGCCAGTATGTGCGAGGCCTTGGAGAACAGGAAGTCGCCGGTCAGTACGGCCACCGAGTTGTCCCAGCGGGCGTTGGCGCTCGGCACGCCGCGGCGTACCTCCGCCTCGTCCATGACGTCGTCGTGGTACAGCGTCGCCAGATGCGTCAGTTCCACCACCACGGCCGACGGCACGATGCCGGGCGCGTGCGCGTCGCCGAACTGGGCGGCCAGCAGCACCAGCAGCGGGCGGAACCGCTTCCCACCCGCGTGCACGAGGTGGCGGGCCGCTTCGGTGATGAACCGCACATCGCTCTTGGTGGCCTCCAGGAGGCCCTCCTCGACCGCGGCCAGCCCCGCCCGGACCCCGGACTCGAGATCCTCGTCCATGACGCTCAGCCCGAAGGGCCCGACGACGGTCGTCACCTGGGATTCTCCTGTCGCTGAGATCGCTTCTGCGGCTTGCGGCGTGGCGCTGTACTACACCGGCAGAGTAACCGGTCACCTCTCGATCACTGCGAGGGCATGGCCCCCTCGGGCCACTACGCCCTGTTTTGCCCGCCTGTGCGACCGTTCTTTCCGAGCCCCGCGCCGCGCCGCGCCGCGGGCCCCACCACCGCCTCGGACCCCCCGTGCGGGGCACCCGTGAAGGCCTGCGCCGGGGGTCTCCACCCCCTGCCCCGTCTTCCCCGCGGACCGCCCGCCATGCCTCCCCCGCAGTACGCCGAAGCGCGCCGACGCGAACGGCGGGCTGCGGCAAGTGCCGGGCGCGGCCCCGTGGATGGCCGTGGGACCGGGCCGACGCCTCCGGGCCGGCGGGGCTTGCGTACGCCGCCCCCGGCGCCCCGGCGCCGTTACCGGTCGCGGCGACGCCCGCCCTGTGCCGCGCGACCGAACGCGGCACCGGCCCGCGGGCCCGCGGGTCGGCCGGGCAGCCTTCGAACCCGAGGTCGTCGCCGGTGCGGGGCAGCCAGGAGGTCGCCCGTGAGCGGCGCGCATCGGCGCGTAGCCGAGCGGGGGCGACGGGCCGTGACGACCGTGCGGGGCCGCACGGCGGCGCCGCGCACGGCGCCCCGCGACCGGATATCCGGTCGCGGGGCGCTCGGGCCGTGCGAGGAGGTCAGCGGACGAAGACGCCCGCCTGGTTCGCGAGGTCCAGGAAGTACTGGGGCGCGACTCCCAGCACCAGGGTGACGGCCACGCCCACCGCGATGGCCGTGGACGTCAGCGGCGAGGGCACGGCGACCGTGGGGCCGTCGGCCTTCGGCTCGCTGAAGAACATCAGCACGATGACCCGGATGTAGAAGAACGCCGCGATGGCGGAGGAGATCACACCCACGATCACCAGCGGCACCGCGCCGCCCTGCGCGGCTGCGCTGAAGACCGCGAACTTCCCGGCGAACCCCGAGGTCAGCGGGATGCCGGCGAAGGCGAGCAGGAAGACCGCGAAGACCGCGGCCACCAGCGGGGAGCGCCGCCCCAGGCCCGCCCAGCGCGAGAGGTGCGTGGCCTCCCCGCCCGCGTCGCGCACCAGCGTGACGACCGCGAAGGCGCCCAGCGTCACGAAGGAGTACGCCGCCAGGTAGAAGAGCACCGAGGAGACGCCCTCCGGCGTGGTCGCGATGACACCGGCCAGGATGAACCCGGCGTGCGCGATCGAGGAGTACGCGAGCAGGCGCTTCACGTCGGTCTGGGTGACCGCCACGATCGCGCCGACCAGCATCGTGAGGATCGCGACGCCCCACAGCACCGGCCGCCAGTCCCAGCGCAGCTCCGGCAGGACCACGTACAGCAGCCGCAGCAGCGCGCCGAAGGCGGCCACCTTGGTCGCCGCGGCCATGAAGCCGGTGACCGGGGTCGGCGCGCCCTCGTAGACGTCCGGCGTCCACATGTGGAACGGCACCGCGCCCACCTTGAACAGCAGCCCCATGCCGACCAGCGCGGCACCGATCAGCAGCAGCGCGTCGTTGCCCGTGGAGTCGGCCAGCGCCGGGGTGAGCTTGGCGGTGCCGTCGACGACCGACGCGATGCCGGAGTACGAGACGGTGCCCGCGTAGCCGTACAGCAGGGCGATGCCGAAGAGCAGGAAGGCGGAGGAGAAGGCGCCCAGCAGGAAGTACTTGACCGCCGCCTCCTGCGACATCAGGCGGCGGCGCCGGGCGAGGGCGCAGAGCAGGTAGAGCGGGAGGGAGAAGACCTCCAGGGCCACGAAGAGCGTCAGCAGGTCGTTGGCCGCCGGGAAGATCAGCATGCCGCCGATGGCGAACATCAGCAGCGGGAAGACCTCCGTGGTGGTGAAGCCGGCGCGGACGGCGTCCTTCTCCTGGTCGCTGCCGGGCACCGCGGAGCCCTGCGCCGCGAAGGAGTCGACGTTGCGGCCGTGTGCCTTGGGGTCGAGCCGGCGCTCGGCGAAGGTGAACAGTCCGACCAGGCCCACCAGCAGGATGGTGCCCTGCAGGAAGAGGGACGGGCCGTCGACCGCGACCGCGCCCATGGCGGCGATGTGCGCCTTCGTCGTGGCGTAGCCGCCCGCCGCGAGCGCCACGACCGCGGCGAAGGCGGCGGCCAGACCGACGACCGCGAGACCGACCTGCCCGGTGTAGCGCAGGCGCCGCGGCAGGAACGCCTCGGCGAGGATGCCGAGGATCGCCACACCGAAGACGATCAGGACCGGAGCGAGCTGGGCGTACTCGATCTTCGGCGCGTCGATCTTGTCGGCGGCGAGCGGTGCCGCCGTTGTCCACAGGCTGTGGACAGCAACTGTGCTGCTCACTTGGATGCCTCCAGCGCCGGCTTGGGATCGGTCTTGTGCACGTCGGAGAGCGTCTGCTGCACCGCCGGGTTGACGACGTCGGTCAGCGGCTTCGGGTACACGCCGAGCAGGATCAGCAGCGCGACCAGCGGTGCCACCACGGCGAGTTCCCTGACCTTCAGATCGGGCATCCCCTGCACCTCGGCCTTCACCGGGCCGGTCATCGTCCGCTGGTAGAGGACGAGGACGTACAGCGCGGCGAGGACGATGCCGGTGGTGGCGACGATCCCTGCCACCGGATAGCGGCTGAACGTCCCGACGAGGACGAGGAACTCACTGACGAAGGGCGCGAGCCCCGGCAGCGACAGGGTGGCCAGACCGCCGATCAGGAAGGTGCCGGCCAGTACCGGGGCCACCTTCTGCACCCCGCCGTAGGAGGCGATGAGGCGGGAGCCGCGGCGGGAGATCAGGAAGCCCGCGACCAGCATCAGCGCCGCGGTGGAGATGCCGTGGTTGACCATGTACAGCGTCGCCCCGCCCTGGCCCTGGGAGGTCAGCGCGAAGATGCCGAGGATGATGAAGCCGAAGTGGGAGATCGACGCGTATGCGATCAGCCGCTTGATGTCGCGCTGGCCGACGGCGAGCAGGGCGCCGTAGACGATGCTGATCAGCGCCAGCACCAGGATCACCGGCGTCGCCCACGTGCTGGCCCCGGGGAAGAGCTGGAGGCAGAAGCGGAGCATCGCGAAGGTGCCGACCTTGTCGACGACCGCGGTGATGAGCACTGCGACCGGCGCCGTGGCCTCGCCCATGGCGTTGGGCAGCCAGGTGTGCAGCGGGAAGAGCGGGGCCTTGACCGCGAACGCGAAGAAGAAGCCCAGGAACAGGGCGCGTTCGGCGGTGGTGGACATGTCGAGCTTGCCCGACGCCCGGGCCTGCAGGATCTCCTGCAGGGAGAAGGTGCCCTGGCCGAGCTGGTCGGCGGTGACGGCGTAGAGCCCGATGACCGCGGCCAGCATGATGAGCCCGCCGGCCAGGTTGTAGAGCAGGAACTTCACCGCCGCGTAGGAACGCTGGCGGGCCGCCTCCTCCTCGCCGTGCTCGTGGGCACGGTCCCCGAAGCCGCCGATGAGGAAGTACATCGGGATGAGCATGGCCTCGAAGAAGATGTAGAAGAGGAAGACGTCCGTGGCCTCGAAGGAGATGATCACCATCGCCTCGACCAGCAGGATCAGCGCGAAGAAGCCCTGGGTGGGCCGCCAGCGGCCGCCCAGGTTCTTCTCCTCCAGGGGGTCGGCGTCGTGCCAGCCCGCCCCGATGACGAACGGCACGAGCAGCGCGGTCAGCCCGATCAGCGCGACGGCGATGCCGTCCACACCGAGTTCGTAGCGGACGCCGAAGTCGGCGATCCAGGCGTGGGACTCGGTGAGCTGGTACCGGGTCCCGCCCGGGTCGAAGCGCACGAAGACGACGGCGGCCAGCACAAGCGTCGCCAGTGAGACGAGCAGCGCGAGCCACTTGGCGGCCCCGCGCCGCGCCGCCGGCACCGCGGCGGTGGCGATCGCGCCGAGCGCCGGAAGCCCGGCGGTCAGCGTGAGCAGGGGGAAGGACATCAGGCAACACCCCTCATCAGCAGCGTCGCGGCGACCAGCACCGCGGTGCCCGCCAGCATCGACACGGCGTAGCTGCGCACATAACCGTTCTGGAGCCGCCGCATCCGGCCGGAGAGGCCGCCGACGGCGGCCGCCGTGCCGTTGACGACCCCGTCCACGCCCTTGTGGTCCAGGTAGACCAGGCCGCGGGTGAGGTACTCGCCGGGCAGCACCAGGGCGACGTGGTTGAAGTCGTCCTGGAGCAGGTCGCGCCGCGCGGCGCGGGTGAGCCAACTGGCCCGCGGGGCGACGGAGGGGACGGGGCGGCGTCCGTACATGACCCAGGCCAGACCCACGCCGAGCACCATCACCACCATCGTGGCGCCGGTGACGGCGGCCGCGCCGATCGGCGGGTGGCCCTCCTCGTGACCGGTGACCGGCTCCAGCCACTTCACGAAGGCCTCGTTCCAGCTGAACAGGAAGCCCGCGAAGACCGAGCCGAAGGCCAGGACGACCATGGGGATCGTCATCGACCTGGGCGACTCGTGCGGGTGCGGCTCATGGCCGTCCGCGTCGGGCTGCCAGCGCTTCTCGCCGAAGAAGGTCATCAGCACCACGCGGGTCATGTAGAACGCGGTGATCGCCGCGCCCAGCAGGGCCGCGCCGCCGAGGATCCAGCCCTCGGTGCCGCCCTTGGCGAAGGCGGCCTCGATGATCTTGTCCTTGGAGAAGAAGCCGGACAGTCCCGGGAAGCCGATGATCGCCAGATAGCCGAGGCCGAAGGTGGCGAAGGTGACCGGCATGTACTTCCGCAGGGCCCCGTACTTCCGCATGTCCACCTCGTCGTTCATGCCGTGCATGACCGATCCGGCGCCGAGGAAGAGCCCCGCCTTGAAGAAGCCGTGGGTGACCAGGTGCATGATCGCGAAGACGTAGCCGATCGGGCCGAGGCCCGCGGCCATCACCATGTAGCCGATCTGCGACATCGTCGAGCCGGCCAGCGCCTTCTTGATGTCGTCCTTCGCGCAACCGACGATCGCACCGAAGAGCAGCGTGACCGCGCCTACCGTCACCACGGCCACCTGCGCGGTGGGTGCGGCGTTGAAGATCGCGCCGGAGCGGGTGATCAGGTAGACGCCGGCGGTCACCATCGTCGCCGCGTGGATCAGGGCCGAGACCGGGGTCGGGCCCTCCATCGCGTCGCCGAGCCAGGACTGCAGCGGAACCTGGGCCGACTTGCCGCAGGCGGCGAGCAGCAGCATCAGGCCGATGCCGGTCAGGACGCCCTCACCCGCCTTGTCCACCTGGCCGAAGAGCGGCTCGAAGGTGAAGGTGCCGAAGGTGGTGAACAGCAGCATGATCGCGATCGACAGGCCGACGTCACCGACGCGGTTGACGATGAAGGCCTTCTTGGCCGCGGTCGCCGCGCTCGGCTTGTGCTGCCAGAAGCCGATCAGCAGGTACGAGGCGAGGCCCACGCCCTCCCACCCGACGTACAGCAGCAGGTAGTTGTCGGCGAGGACCAGCAGGAGCATCGCCGCGAGGAAGAGGTTGAGGTAGCCGAAGAAGCGGCGGCGCCGCTCGTCGTGCTCCATGTAGCCGATCGAGTAGATGTGGATGAGCGTGCCCACACCGGTGATCAGCAGGGCGAAGGTCATCGACAGCTGGTCGAGCTGGAAGGCCACGTCCGCCTGGAAGCCGCCGACCGAGATCCAGGTGAAGGCGGTCGAGTGCAGCGCGCGGTCCTCGCCCCCGCGGCCCAGCATGTCGAAGAAGAGCACCGCCGCGACGACGAAGGACGCCCCCGCGAGCGCGGTGCCGATCCAGTGGCCCGCGCGGTCCAGCCTCCGGCCGCCGGTGAGCAGCACGCCGGCCCCCAGCAGCGGCAGGAGGACGAGCCATCCGATCAAGTAGTCCACTGTCGCTACCCCTTAGAGCTTCATCAGGCTGGCGTCGTCGACCGAGGCCGAGTGGCGGGAGCGGAAGATCGTCACGATGATCGCCAGGCCCACGACGACCTCCGCTGCGGCGACGACCATCGTGAAGAAGGCGATGATCTGGCCGTCGAGGTTGCCGTGCATGCGGGAGAAGGTGACGAACGCCAGGTTGGCGGCGTTCAGCATCAGCTCGACGCACATGAAGACGATGATCGCGTTGCGCCGGATCAGCACCCCGGCCGCGCCGATGGTGAACAGCAGCGCCGACAGGTACAGGTAGTTGACCGGATTCACTTCGACGCCTCCTCGGAGCGCTGTTCCAGCTCGGCGACCTTGGCGACCGCCTCCGCGGACACGTCCCGGTACTGACCGCGGCCGCGCAGCGTCGGGCTGACGCTGACCTCGGAGGCCGTGCCGTCCGGCAGGAGGCCGGGGACGTCGACCGCGTTGTTGCGGGCGTAGACGCCGGGCGCGGGGGCCGGAGTGGGCAGGGGCCAGGCGGAGCCCGACGCCCCGGGCTGCCGGCCGGACGACACGGCCTCCCGCACGCGCCGCAGGCTGAGTTCGCGCTGGGTGGCGCGGGCCTGCGTGCGCTCGCGGTGGGTGAGGACCATGGCGCCTACGGCGGCGGTGATGAGCAGTGCGCCGGTGATCTCGAAGGCCCATACGTACTTGGTGAAGATCAGCGAGGCGAGGCCCTCGACGTTGCCGCCGGCGTTGGCCTGGCCGAGCCCCTGGAAGTTCTCGATCGAGGCGTTGGCGATGCCGGCGATCAGCAGCACGCCGAAGCCGATGCCGGCTCCGGCGGCCAGCCAACGCTGGCCCTTCAACGTCTCCTTGAGCGAGTCGGCGGCGGTGATGCCGACCAGCATGACGACGAAGAGGAAGAGCATCATGATCGCGCCGGTGTAGACGACGATCTGGACGATGCCGAGGAAGTACGCGCCCTGCGCCAGGTAGAAGACCGCCAGGACGATCATCGTTCCGGCTAGCGACAGCGCGCTGTGCACGGCCTTCTTCATCAGCACGGTCGCGAGCGCGCCGAGCACCGCGACGGTGCCGAGCACCCAGAACTGGACCGCCTCCCCGGTGGAGGTGGAGTACCCGGCCGCCGACGTCAGGCTCGCCAGGCTGGTCACGTCGTTCATGCCTCGCCTCCCGTCCCGGCCGGAACGGTGCCGCCCGTCGCGGGGACCGACACGCCCGGTTCGCCCCGGCCGCCCGGCACCGTCTCGTCCGGCTTCTCGCCCTTGGAGACAGCGACCTGGCGCTCGGTCCCGGGGGCCGCCTGGGTCACCGCGCCGCGGTAGTAGTCGCCCTCGTCCATGCCGGGGAAGATCGCGTGCGGCGTGTCGACCATGCCCTCGGTCAGCCCCGCCAGCAGCTGCTCCTTGGTGAAGATCAGCGACTCGCGGCTGCTGTCGGCGAGCTCGTACTCGTTCGTCATGGTCAGGGCACGCGTCGGGCAGGCCTCGATGCACAGCCCGCACAGGATGCAGCGGGCGTAGTTGATCTGGTAGACGCGGCCGTAGCGCTCCCCGGGCGAGTAGCGCTCCTCGTCGGTGTTGTCGGCGCCCTCGACGTAGATCGCGTCCGCCGGGCAGGCCCAGGCGCACAGCTCGCAGCCCACGCACTTCTCCAGCCCGTCCGGGTGCCGGTTGAGCTGGTGGCGGCCGTGGAACCGCGGCGCCGTCGGCTTCTTCTCCTCGGGGTACTGCTCGGTCAGCCGCTTCTTGAACATGGCCTTGAAGGTCACGCCGAAGCCGGCTACCGGGCCCAGGAACTCAGGCATCGTCGGCCTCCTTGCCTACGAGTTGACGCTCCGCACGGGACGGCCGCCGCGGGACGGGCGGCAGCTCCTGGCCGGGCAGCGGCGGTACGGGGAACCCGCCCGCCATGGGGTCGAACGGCTCCGGCGGGCCGGCTTTCCCTGCCGCGTCCCGGGCCTTCTCCCCGCGGTCGCGGAAGATGTCGAAGACCAGCGTGACCAGGAGCAGCAGCACCAGACCGCCGCCGACGTAGAGCACGACGGACTGGATGTCGTGGTTCTCGTTGCGCAGCGCCCGCACGGTGGCCACCAGCATCAGCCACACCATCGAGACCGGGATCAGGACCTTCCAGCCCAGTTTCATCAGCTGGTCGTAGCGGACGCGGGGCAGCGTGCCGCGCAGCCAGATGAAGAAGAAGAGCAGCAGCTGCACCTTGATCACGAACCACAGCAGCGGCCACCAGCCGTGGTTGGCGCCCTCCCAGAAGGTGCTGATGGGCCACGGGGCCCGCCAGCCGCCCAGGAAGAGGGTGGTGGCCACCGCCGAGACGGTCACCATGTTCACGTACTCGGCGAGCATGAAGAGCGCGAACTTGATGGAGGAGTACTCGGTGTTGAAGCCGCCGACCAGGTCGCCCTCGGACTCGGGCATGTCGAACGGGGCGCGGTTGGTCTCGCCCACCATGGTGCCGATGTAGATGATGAAGGACACCGGCAGCAGCAGCACGTACCAGCGGCCCTCCTGCTGGGCGACGATCTGCGAGGTCGACATCGAGCCGGAGTAGAGGAAGACCGACGCGAAGGCGACGCCCATCGCGATCTCGTAGGAGATCATCTGCGCGCAGGAGCGCAGTCCGCCGAGCAGCGGGTACGTCGAGCCGGAGGACCAGCCGGCCAGCACGATGCCGTAGATGCCGACGGAGGCGGTGGCCAGGATGTAGAGGACGCCGATCGGCAGATCGGTGAGCTGCATCGGCGTGCGGTGGCCGAAGATGGAGATCTCGTTGCCCGCCGGGCCGAAGGGGATCACCGCGATGGCCATGAAGGCCGGGATGGCCGCCACGATCGGGGCCAGCACGTAGACGACCTTGTCGGCCTTCTTGACGACGAGGTCTTCCTTGAGCATCAGCTTCACGCCGTCGGCGAGCGACTGCAGCATGCCCCAGGGACCGTGCCGGTTGGGGCCGATGCGCAGCTGCATCCAGGCGACGACCTTGCGCTCCCACACGATGGAGAAGAGCACGGTCAGCATGAGGAACGCGAAACAGAAGACCGCCTTGATGGCGATCAGCCACCACGGGTCCCGTCCGAACAGGGACAGGTCCTCGGCGGCAAGCGTCGTCAGTCCCGTCACGGGGTCACCTCCGGTGCGGCAGCGGCGTCCACGGCGACCGGGGCGATCCGGACGACCTGGCCCGGCAGGGCGCCGGTGTCCGAGGCGGCTCCCCCGCCGACCGAGTTGAGGGGCACCCACACGACCCGGTCGGCCATCGCCGTCACCTGCAGCGGCAGCCGGAGCGTGCCCAGCGGACCGGACACCTCCAGCGGTTCGCCGTCGGCGACGCCGATCTCCTTCGCGGTGGCCGCCGACAGGCGGGCCACCGCCGCGTGGCGGGTGCCGGCGAGGGCGTCGTCGCCCTGTTGCAGCAGGCCCTGGTCGAGCAGCAGCCGGTGGCCCGCGAGGACCGCCTCGCCGCTGCCGGGCTTCGGCACCCGCTGCCCGGTCGCCTGCGGTGCCGCGGTGCGCGGGCCCTGGTACGGGGCGAGCCGGGACAGCTCGGCGCGGGCCGAGCGGACGTCGGCGAGGCCGAGGGCCACGTCCATCGCATCGGCCAGCATGGTCAGTACCCGGGCGTCGGGGAACTGGTGCGACTGGACCTGCTGGGCCGGCTTGATCGCGGCCTCGAAGAGCCGCGCCCGGCCCTCCCAGTTGAGGAAGGTGCCGGCCTTCTCGGCGACCGCGGCGACCGGCAGGACGACGTCCGCCCGCTCGGTGACCTCTCCGGGGCGCTGCTCCAGGCTGACCACGAAGCCCGCCGCCTCCAGGGCCGCCCGGGCGCGGGCCGGGTCGGGCAGGTCGGCCGGCTCGACGCCGCCCACGACCAGCGCGCCGAGCAGGCCGCTCGTGGCCGCCTCCAGGATCTCGCCGGTGTCGCGGCCGCGGCGGGACGGGAGCGTCGCCACCCCCCACACCTCGGCGACCTCGTCACGGGCCCGCGGGTCGGTGACCGGGCGGCCGCCGGGCAGCAGCCCGGGCAGAGCGCCCGCCTCGAGCGCACCGCGCTCGCCCGCGCGGCGCGGGATCCACGCCAGCCGGGCGCCGGTCGCGCGGGCGAGCCGCACGACCGCGGACAGCGCCCCGGGGACGGCGGCCAGCCGCTCGCCGACCAGGACGACCGCCCCCTCGGCGCGCAGCGCCTCGTAGGCGGTACGGCCGTTGCCGTCCAGATCCCCCCGACCCCCGGCCTCGCCGGAGGCGCCGCCACCGGCGAGGGCGTCCAGCCACTCGGTCTCGGTGCCGGGCGCGGCGGGCAGCAGGGTGCCGCCCGCCTTCTCCAGCCCGCGGGTGGCGAACGGGGCGAGCGCGAAGGTGCGCTGCTGGTGCCTGCGCCACGCCTTGCGCAGCCGCAGGAAGACGCCGGGCGCCTCCTCCTCGGCCTCCAGTCCGGCCAGCAGCACGGCGGGGGCCTTCTCCAGCAGGGTGTAGGTGACGCCGTCGCCGGACAGGTCGCGTCCGCGGCCCGCCACGACGGCGGCGAGGAACTCGGCCTCCTCAGCGGAGTGGACGCGGGCCCGGAAGTCGACGTCGTTGGTGTCGAGGACGAGGCGGGCGAACTTGGCGTAGGCGTACGCGTCCTCGACGGTGAGCCGGCCGCCGGTCAGCACGCCGGTGCGGCCGCGGGCCGCGGCGAGTCCGTGGGCGGCGGCCTCCAGGGCCTCGGGCCAGCTCGCGGTCTCCAGTTCACCGGTGTCGGCGTTGCGGACCAGCGGGGTGCTGAGCCGCTCGGGGCGCTGCGCGTAGCGGAACCCGAAGCGGCCCTTGTCGCAGATCCACTCCTCGTTGACCTCGGGGTCGTCCTGCGCGAGCCGGCGCATGACCTTGCCGCGCCGGTGGTCGGTACGGGTGGCGCAGCCGCCCGCGCAGTGCTCGCACACGCCCGGCGAGGAGACCAGGTCGAAGGGCCGGGACCGGAAGCGGTAGGCCGCCGAGGTCAGGGCGCCGACCGGGCAGATCTGGATGGTGTTGCCGGAGAAGTACGACTGGAAGGGGTCGCCCTCGCCGGTGCCGACCTGCTGCAGCGCACCGCGCTCCACCAGCTCGATCATCGGGTCGCCGGCGATCTGCTGGGAGAAGCGGGTGCAGCGCGCGCACAGCACGCAGCGCTCGCGGTCCAGCAGCACCTGGGTGGAGATCGGGACGGGCTTGTCGTAGGTCCGCTTGCGTCCCTCGAAGCGGGTGTCGGCCTGGCCGGCGGACATCGCCTGGTTCTGCAGCGGGCACTCGCCGCCCTTGTCGCAGACCGGGCAGTCCAGCGGGTGGTTGATGAGCAGCAGCTCCATCACCCCGCGCTGGGCCTTCTCCGCGACGCCGGAGGTGAGTTGCGTCCTGACGACCATCCCGTCGGTGCAGGTGATCGTGCAGGAGGCCATCGGCTTGCGCTGGCCCTCGACCTCGACGATGCACTGGCGGCACGCGCCGACGGGGTCGAGGAGGGGGTGGTCGCAAAAGCGCGGGATCTCGATGCCGATCAGCTCGGCCGCACGGATCACCAGGGTGCCTTTGGGCACGGAGATCTCGATGCCGTCGATGGTCACGGACACCAGGTCCTCGGGCGGCACCGCCGCCTCACCGGAAGCGGCGTTGGTGGTGACGGTCACGCGTTCACCTCCAGGGGGGACTTGTCGGCCCAGGCCGTGGACTTGGACGGATCGAAGGGGCAGCCGCGGCCCTCCAGGTGCTCCACGTACTCGTCGCGGAAGTACTGGAGGGAGGAGAAGATCGGGCTGGCCGCTCCGTCACCGAGTGCGCAGAAGGACTTGCCGTTGATGTTGTCGGCGATGTCGGCGAGCTTGTCGAGGTCCGCCAACGAGCCGGCCCCGCGTTCAATGTCCCGCAGCAACTGGACGAGCCAGTAGGTGCCCTCGCGGCACGGGGTGCACTTGCCGCAGGACTCGTGGGCGTAGAACTCGGTCCAGCGGGTGACGGCCCGCACCACGCAGGTCGTCTCGTCGAAGCACTGCAGCGCCTTGGTGCCGAGCATGGAACCCGCGGCGCCGACGCCCTCGTAGTCCAGCGGGACGTCGAGGTGCTCGTCGGTGAACATCGGGGTCGAGGAGCCGCCCGGGGTCCAGAACTTCAGCCGGTGGCCGGGCCGCATGCCGCCGCTGAGGCTCAGCAGCTGGCGCAGGGTGACGCCCAGCGGGGCCTCGTACTGGCCGGGGTTGGCGACGTGGCCGCTGAGCGAGTAGAGCGTGAAGCCCGGGGACTTCTCGCTGCCCATCGAGCGGAACCAGTCCTTGCCCTTGAGCAGGATCGACGGCACCGAGGCGATGGACTCGACGTTGTTGACCACCGTCGGGCAGGCGTACAGGCCCTCGACCGCCGGGAAGGGCGGGCGCAGCCGGGGCTGGCCGCGGCGTCCCTCGAGGGAGTCCAGCAGCGCGGTCTCCTCACCGCAGATGTAGGCGCCCGCACCGGCGTGGACGGTCAGCTCCAGGTCGAAGCCGCTGCCGAGGATGTTCTTGCCGAGGAAGCCGGCCTTGTAGGCCTCGTCCACGGCGTGGTGCAGCCGCCGCAGCACGGGGACGACCTCGCCGCGCAGGTAGATGAAGGCGTGGTTCGAGCGGATCGCGTGGCAGGCGATCACCATGCCCTCGATGAGCGAGTGCGGGTTGGCGAAGAGCAGCGGGATGTCCTTGCAGGTGCCGGGCTCCGACTCGTCCGCGTTGACGACGAGGTAGTGCGGCTTGCCGTCGCCCTGCGGGATGAACTGCCACTTCATCCCGGTGGGGAAGCCCGCGCCGCCGCGGCCGCGCAGGCCGGCGTCCTTGACGAGGGCGATCACGTCGTCGGGGGGCAGGGACAGCGCCTTGCGCAGGCCCTCGTAGCCCTCGTGCCGGCGGTACGTCTTGAGGGTCCAGGACTGCGGATCGTCCCAGAAGGCCGAGAGAACGGGTGCCAGCACCTTCTCCGCCGAGTCGACCATGGTCACCGGTCCTCCTCGCCTTCGGTCGGACGCTCCGTGACCGGTCCCGCCGGGTGGTCCGGGTCGGAGACCGCGGAGTCCAGCGGGGCGTCGTGGGAGCTGGGGTGGGCCGGGGGCGTCTCGTCCTGCGGCGGGGCGGAGGTCTGCCGGGGCACGCCGGCCCCGGTGCCCGGCAGCGACTCGCCGCGGGCGAGCCGCAGGCCCGCCAGCGAGGCGGGGCCGGCGCCGCCGCTCGCCTCGACGGCGCCGGGACGCTCGTCGGGGAACCCGGCGAGGATCCGGGACGTCTCCTTGAACGAGCAGAGAGGAGCGCCGCGGGTGGGTTCCACGGTGCGGCCGGCGCGGAGGTCGTCGACGAGCCGCTTGGCCGAGGCCGGGTCCTGGTTGTCGAAGAACTCCCAGTTGACCATCACCACGGGGGCGAAGTCGCACGCCGCGTTGCACTCGATGTGCTCCAGCGTGATCTTGCCGTCCTCGGTGGTCTCGCCGTTCTCGACGCCGAGGTGCCGCTTGAGCTCGTCGAAGATCGCGTCACCGCCCATGACCGCGCACAGGGTGTTGGTGCAGACCCCGACCTGGTACTCGCCCGACGGCTTCCGCCGGTACATCGAGTAGAAGGTGGCCACCGCGGTGACCTCGGCCGTGGTCAGCCCCAGCTGCTCGGCACAGAAGCGGACGCCGGTGCGGGTGACGTGGCCCTCCTCCGCCTGCACCAGGTGCAGCAGCGGCAGCAGGGCACTGCGGCTGCCGGGGTAGCGCGCGATGATCTTCGCCGCGTCCTCGTCCAGCCGGTGCCGTACGTCGGCCGGGTAGTCCGGCGCGGGCATCGCGGGGATGCCGAGTGATACCTCTGTCACCGGTCGACGCCTCCCATCACGGGGTCGATGGACGCCACCGCGACGATGACGTCGGCGACCTGGCCGCCCTCGCACATCGCCGCCATGGACTGCAGGTTGGTGAAGGACGGGTCGCGGAAGTGGACGCGGAAGGGGCGGGTGCCCCCGTCGCTGACCACATGGACGCCGAGTTCGCCCTTGGGCGACTCGACGGCGACGTAGGCCTGGCCGGCCGGGACCCGGAAGCCCTCGGTGACCAGCTTGAAGTGGTGGATCAGGGCCTCCATGGAGGTGCCCATGATCTTCTTGATGTGGTCGAGCGAGTTGCCGAGCCCGTCCGGGCCGAGCGCGAGCTGCGCCGGCCAGGCGATCTTCTTGTCGGCGACCATGACGGGGCCGGGCTGCAGCCGGTCAAGGCACTGCTCGACGATGTCCAGCGACTGCCGCATCTCCTCCAGGCGGAGCAGGAACCGCCCGTAGGAGTCGCAGGTGTCGACGGTCGGCACCTCGAACTCGTAGTTCTCGTAGCCGCAGTACGGCTGGGACTTGCGCAGGTCGTGCGGCAGGCCGGTGGAGCGCAGGATCGGGCCGGTGGCGCCCAGCGCCATGCAGCCGGCCAGGTCCAGGTAGCCCACGTCCTGCATGCGGGCCTTGAAGATCGGGTTGCCGGTGGCGAGCTTGTCGTACTCCGGAAGGTTCTTGCGGAACTTCTTCACGAACTCGCGGACCTGGTCCACGGCGCCGGGCGGCAGGTCCTGGGCGAGGCCGCCGGGGCGGACGTAGGCGTGGTTCATCCGCAGGCCGGTGATCAGCTCGAAGACATCCAGGATCATCTCGCGGTCGCGGAAGCCGTAGATCATGATCGTGGTGGCGCCGAGCTCCATGCCGCCGGTGGCGATGGCCACCAGGTGCGAGGAGATCCGGTTGAGCTCCATCAGCATCACGCGGATCACCGAGGCGCGGTCCGGGACCGCGTCGGTGATGCCGAGCAGCTTCTCCACCGCCAGGCAGTACGCCGTCTCGTTGAAGAACGGCGTCAGGTAGTCCATGCGCGTCACGAACGTGGACCCCTGGGTCCAGGTCCGGAACTCCATGTTCTTCTCGATGCCGGTGTGGAGGTAGCCGATGCCGCAGCGGGCCTCGGTGACCGTCTCGCCGTCGATCTCGAGGATCAGCCGGAGCACACCGTGGGTGGAGGGGTGCTGCGGGCCCATGTTGACGACGATGCGCTCGTCGTCGGCCTTGCCGACGGTCTCGGCCAGTTCGTCCCAGTCGCCGCCGGTGACCGTGAAGACCCGGCCCTCGGTGGTCTCCCGCTCCTCGGCCTGCTGGGGTGCTTGCCTGGAGTCGTGCGTGCTCACGAGTACGACCTCCGCTGGTCCGGTGCAGGGATCTGGGCGCCCTTGTACTCGACGGGGATGCCGCCGAGGGGGTAGTCCTTGCGCTGCGGGTGGCCCTGCCAGTCGTCCGGCATCATGATCCGGAGCAGGGCGGGGTGCCCGTCGAAGACGATCCCGAAGAAGTCGTAGGCCTCGCGCTCGTGCCAGTCGTTGGTCGGGTAGACCTCGACGAGCGACGGGATGTGCCGGTCCGCGTCGGAGACGCTCACCTCCAGCCGGATCAGCCGGTTGTGGGTGATCGAGCGCAGGTGGTACACGGCGTGCAGCTCGCGGCCCTTGTCCTCCGGGAAGTGGACGCCGCTCACGCCCGTGCAGAGCTCGAAGCGCAGCGCGGGGTCGTCCCGCAGGGTCCTGGCGACCCGGGGCAGGTGCTCGGGCACGATGTGGAAGGTGACCTCGCCGCGGTCCACGACGACCTTCTCGATCGCGTTGTCCGGGAGGAGTCCCTGTTCCTCGAGGGCGCCCTCGAGTTCGTCGGCGACCTCGTCGAACCAGCCGCCGTACGGACGGCTCGCCGCCCCGGGCAGCCGCACGGTGCGCACCAGACCGCCGTAACCGGAGGTGTCGCCGCCGTTCCGGGCGCCGAACATGCCGCGCTGGACGCGGATCGCCTCACCGTGGTCCCCGCGCTGGCCGGGCAGGCCGGCCGCGTTGACGTCCTTGTCCGGGTTCGGGGTGTCCGGGTTGTCCGTCATCGCGCGCCCCCTTCCTTCTCCTGTGACGCTGTCGCCCGGGTGGTCCGCGCCGCTCCGCCCGCCCGCACCGCGCGCCGGGGAGCGGCGGACGCCCCCGGACGCGCGGCGGCGGGCGTCACCGTCGCCCGCGGCCCGGCGGCTCCGCGTACGTCGCGTGCCTCGCGTGCCTCGCTCACCGAAGCAGCCCCTTCATCTCGATGGTCGGCAGCGCCTTCAGCGCCGCCTCCTCCGCCTCGCGCGCGGCCTCTTCGCGGTTCACGCCGAGCTTGCTGTGCTGGATCTTGTGGTGGAGCTTGAGGATGGCGTCCATCAGCATCTCGGGGCGGGGCGGACATCCGGGCAGGTAGATGTCGACAGGCACCACGTGGTCGACGCCCTGCACGATCGCGTAGTTGTTGAACATCCCGCCGCTCGATGCGCAGACCCCCATCGAGATCACCCACTTGGGATTCGGCATCTGGTCGTAGACCTGGCGCAGGACGGGGGCCATCTTCTGGCTCACCCGGCCGGCCACGATCATCAGGTCCGCCTGGCGCGGAGACCCGCGGAAGACCTCCATGCCGAAGCGGGCGAGGTCGTACCGCCCGGCCCCGGTGGTCATCATCTCGATGGCGCAGCACGCGAGGCCGAACGTGGCCGGGAAGACCGAGGCCTTCCGGACCCAGCCGGCCGCCGACTCGACGGAGGTGAGCAGGAACCCGCTCGGCAGCTTCTCTTCAATACCCATGGCTATTCTCCCGCCCCTAGTCCCATTCCAGGCCGCCGCGACGCCAGACGTAGGCGTAGGCGACGAAGACGGTGAGCACGAAGAGGAGCATCTCGACGAGCCCGAAGACCCCGAGGGCGTCGAAGGTGACGGCCCAGGGGTAGAGAAAGACGATCTCGATGTCGAAGACGATGAAGAGCATCGCCGTCAGGTAGTACTTGATAGGGAAACGGCCACCCCCGGCTGGATGCGGAGTCGGCTCGATGCCGCACTCATATGCCTCCAGTTTGGCCCGGTTGTACCGTTTCGGGCCGATGATGGAGGCCATGACCACGGAGAAGATCGCGAAGCCGGCCCCGAGGCCGCCCAGCACGAAGATGGGCGCGTAGGCATTCACGTCCCCGCTCCTTCCAGTCGACGATGACTGATGACGGACCGTGCCCGGACGTGCGCCCCACGCCACCTGGATCCCCTCCATGTGAGGCAGTTCACAAGCCCAGACTGCCCGCATCCTATGCCTCCCGGTCTGTGATCTGCGACACGGGGTCCACTCTCGCCTTTGTGATCTCTGCCACCAGTCGAACGATCATGAACGGGGATGAGCGGTGATCTTCTCACTCAGGCATCCCAAACGATCACCAGAAGTCATATTTACTCGCGTTTCCGCTGGTGAACGGGGGTGTCGCACTATCAGGCACCGGCGACCCGAGGCAAATTGGAGCTGGACCGGGAGACGTGATAGCGCCTCGCCGCACAGGCGGGTGAGGCGCGGAAAACCGCGCTGACGGCGGCCGGGAGGCACGTGAACGCGCGCACGAGGATTTGGACTTGGATGTCCCTATCATCCCGAATAAGGAAGATCAAAAAGGGGACAATAGCACTGCTCGTGAGCCAACTGTGGCGCATCACACTTTTGTTGAACGGAACCGACTTGGCCTGATACCCAAGTCCTCATGTCCCTTCAGACCCCGCATATACGCCGCCGGCGACGCGAAGCGCAGAGCCCCAACTGGGTGCGCCGCGCAGGAGTCGCCGGCGGCGTCATCGGAACGCTCGCCCTCACCGGAATGTCGGCCCCGGCGAACGCCGAGCCCTCGACCGCCGACCCGGCGACCACGGGGAGCATCCCCGTCATCCCCGCCCTCTCCACCACCACCAGCGCCGCCGAGGCCGCCGACGCCATCGACGAGACCGTCGTCGAGCAGCAGCTGGACGCCGCCCGTGAGCAGGCGCGCACCGAGGCCATGAAGGCCGCCCAGAAGAAGAAGGCCGCCGCCGACGCGCGGTCGCGTGCCGCGGCCAAGGCCGCCGAGGCACGCGAGACCGCAGCCGCGTCCCGCTCCGCCGGACGCACCGCGCTGGCCGCCTCCTCGACCTCCGCGACGGGCAGCGCCGCCTCCGTCATCGGCTTCCTGAAGGCCCAGGTCGGCAAGCCGTACGTCTACGGCGCCACGGGCCCCAGCGCATACGACTGCTCCGGTCTGACCCAGGCCGCCTTCCGCACCATCGGCGTCGACCTGCCGCGTACCTCGCAGGCGCAGTCGACCTTCGGCACCCAGGTCTCCGTGAGCGCGGTCCGGCCGGGCGACCTTCTCTTCTGGGGCGGAGTCGGCTCCGCCTACCACGTGGCCGTCTACATCGGCGGCGGGCAGTACCTGGACGCGGCCAACCCGAGCAAGGGCGTCGTGATCCAGCAGATGTCGAACTACATGCCGACGTCCGCCGTCCGCGTGCTCTGATCCCGGGCCACCGGCCCCACGCAGGCCGCCGACCCAGTACGGGCCGGCGGCCTGCGCTGTTCCGGCCGCGTGCGGTCCTCACCACCGCGAGGGAGGCCGCCGCGCCCCGGCGGGCGGCCGGACGTACGGGTCCGGCCCCGCCGCAAGGAGAGGTACCGCACGC
Organism: Streptomyces sp. ME19-03-3; assembly: GCA_033793685.1. Classification (GTDB taxonomy): domain Bacteria; phylum Actinomycetota; class Actinomycetes; order Streptomycetales; family Streptomycetaceae; genus Actinacidiphila. The sequence goes on from JARAXD010000034.1 coordinate 24,088, forward strand.
GGGGCCGGACGACCCGGGGAGCCCCGCCAGGGGCTCACGTGCCGCAGCCCTGCTCCGCCGGGGCGGGGCACCGGGCTCCGGGCGCCTGGATCACCTGCGGTGGCAGTCACGGCCTCCGCCGTGCCAGACCCTGACCCATTGGCCCGGCGTTCGGACCCATTGGGCGCGACCGTGGCTGGAGACCCGCACCAGGCGTCCGGGACGGTACTCCAGCTTCCAGGAGCCCAGCCCGACCGAACACTGCCCCCTCCGGTCGCCACGCCGGTCGTCACCACGCCGGTCGTCACCACGCCGGTCGTCGCCACGCCGGTCGTCACCACGCCGGTCGTCACCACGGCTGTCGCTCGGGCGGTGGTCCGTGGAGGCCGCGGAGGCCGGGCCGGCCGCGAGCACGCCCCCTCCGGCGAGCAGGACCGATGCGGCCGCGGCGGCCAGGACCTGAGTTATGCGCGTGCTCATGTCTGCACCCTTCTGTTGATCACGGATCCCCGAGCAGTGATCAAAAGTATGAGCACAACGCCTCAAATCCCGCATTTCGGGCGCCAGCTGACTCCGAGGCAGGCCCATGTGACATCGATGTCAACGACATCGATGTCAAGGGATCGGCGGCCGGTCGCGGCCGCGCCCGCCCAGCCGGCTCCGCCCCAACCGGGCGGCGGACCGGCGCGGTTCACGGTTCCGCCGGCGCCGCCGCGACGCCGGCCGGGACAACGTACCCTCAGGCGCTTGCCGTTGGCACCGCACCGGACCCGGCACCCGGTCGGCCCAGGCGGGCGTCGAGCGCTTCGAGGTCGTCCAGGAACCAGGTGCGGTCGCCGCGGTTGCACTCGCGGACCAGGTCCCGAAAGGCCGTACCGGCCGCCGTGTACGCCGACACGTCGCCCACGACGGCAAGCGTGATGCGGTAGTTGACGAACTTCTGCATGATCTCCCCCGCCAGGCCGGTGCGCAGGGCGAAGAACCGCTCGTCCAGCCGGGCGACGGGGAGGGCCACCACCTCCGCCCGGTGGTAGGTCGATCCGATCAGGTCCAGCGCGTCCTGGACGCCCGAGACTTTCGCGCCGTCCTCGCCGCAGACGAGGACGGGCACGCCCCGACGCTCGGTCACCACGTCAGCCACGGCCCGCCTCCGGGCCCCTCGTGCGCTCTTCCGTGAACATGTCGTTCTCCCCTCCCAGGACGTCGTCGAGGGTGCGCAGGACGTCCGCCGTCGCCGCGGGGCCACCGAGCACCACGACCTTCAGCCGTGAGCGCTCGTCGTCGTACGCCGTCCGGACCCGCGCCAACTCGTGGGGGTCCCGCGCCATCTGGGCGCCGGCCACGAGAAGGGTGCCCAGGCGGTCGGCGGCGGCCGCCCCGATGCCGTCCACCTCGACGATGGCCGAGACCTCCACCCGCCGCCGCGCGGCAGGTGGAGGCGCACCCGTGAGGGCGTCCAGGTCGGCCCGGGCGACGCGGTACTGCTTGCCGATGCGCACGGCACCCAGCCGGCCGTCGCGGATGTAGCCGCGCACCGTACGCACGTGCAGGCCGAGCAGGTCCGCGACTTGCTCGACGGACAACCAATCCCTCTCCATAGGTACGCATCGTACCCTCCGGAGGTAAGGAAAGGGTCGTTTTCAGCACTGCCTCTCTGCCGTCCCTCCCGTTGACGGCACAAAAAGCCGCGCCGGCCCGAGCTGCACGGGCCGGCGCGGCAAGCGGACGCCGGGGAATCAGGAGCGGGGCGCCACCTTCGACAGGCCGTTGATCACGCGGTCCATGGCGTCGCCGCCCGACGGGTCGGTGAGGTTCGCCAGCAGCTTCAGCGTGAAGCGCATCAGCATCGGGTGCGTCAGGCCGCGCTGGGTCGCCAGCTTCATGACCTTCGGGTTGCCGATCAGCTTCACGAAGGCCCGGCCGAGCGTGTAGTAGCCGCCGTAGGTGTCCTTGAGGATCCGCGGGTACGACTGCAGCGCCAGCTCCCGCTGGGCCGCGGTACCGCGCGCGTGCGCCTGGACGACGACGTCGGCAGCGATCTGGCCGGACTCCATCGCGTAGGCGATGCCCTCGCCGTTGAACGGGTTGACGAGACCGCCCGCGTCACCGACCAGCAGCAGGCCCTTGGTGTAGTGCGGCTGGCGGTTGAAGGCCATCGGGAGCGCCGCGCCGCGGATCGGCCCGGTCATGTTCTCCTCGGTGTATCCCCAGTCCTCGGGCATCGAGGCGCACCAGGCCTTCAGCACCTCGCGCCAGTCCAGCTCCTTGAAGGCCGCGGAGGTGTTGAGCACGCCCAGGCCCACGTTGGACGTGCCGTCACCCATGCCGAAGATCCAGCCGTAGCCGGGCAGCAGCCGCGGGTCGCCGGGGACGCGCCGGTCCCACAACTCCAGCCAGGACTCCAGGTAGTCGTCGTCGTGCCGCGGGGAGGTGAAATACGTGCGCACGGCCACGCCCATCGGGCGGTCCTCACGGCGGTGCAGGCCCATCTGGAGGGAGAGCCGGGTGGAGTTGCCGTCGGCGGCGACCACGAGCGGCGCGTGGAAGGTGACTGGGGTCTTCTCCTCGCCCAGTTTGGCCTCGACGCCGGTGATGCGGCCGGTGCGCTCGTCGCGGATCGGGGCGCCCACGTTGCAGCGCTCGTAGAGCCGGGCACCGGCCTTCTGCGCCTGGCGGGCGAGGAGTTCGTCGAAGTCCTCGCGCTTGCGCACCAGCCCGTAGTCCGGGAACGAGGCCAGGTCCGGCCAGTCCAGCTGCAGCCGGACGCCGCCGCCGATGATGCGCAGGCCCTTGTTGCGCAGCCAGCCGGCCTCCTCGGAGATGTCGATGCCCATCGCGACCAGTTGCTTGGTCGCCCGGGGCGTCAGGCCGTCGCCGCACACCTTCTCGCGAGGGAAGGCGGTCTTCTCCAGCAGCAGGACGTCGAGTCCGGCCTTCGCCAGGTAGTAGGCCGTCGTCGAACCGGCGGGCCCGGCACCTACGACGATCACATCGGCGCTGCGTTCCGAAGCGGCGGTCTCGGTCACGGTGCTCCTCGCTGCTCTGGGCCGATGCGGCCGGTCTGCGACCGGCCGGCAGCGGCCGGACCGGACCCGTGCAGTCTATGCGGCCGCTCTCGCGCACGGACCGGGCGCCCCGACTTGGTGGCCGCGCGGATGGGTGGGTGGAGCGCGGAGCGGGCCGAGGGCCGTGTCCGGCACGGCGGAGAAGGCAGACGCAGCGGTGATGGCACCCCCGGGCCCGAAGAGCCACGGAGGATGCGGGTACGCATCCCCGCCGACCGAGCGACGACAACGCCGCCAGGCGGGAGCCATCGGCACGCGCCGTCGTCCCGTCTGTCCGCGCGGCCTCTCAGCGCACCGCGCGGTGCAGCGCCACGACGCCGCCCGACAGGTTGCGCCAGGCGACCCTCGACCATCCGGCCTCCCGCAGGCGCCCGGCGAGGGCGGGCTGGTCGGGCCAGGCGCGGATGGACTCGGCCAGGTACACGTACGCGTCGGGGTTGCTGCTGACGGCCCGGGCGACCGGCGGGAGGGCGCGCATCAGGTACTCGGTGTAGACCGTGCGGAACGGCGCCCAGGTGGGGTGGCTGAACTCGCAGATGACCACCCGCCCGCCGGGACGGGTGACCCGTAGCATCTCGCGCAGCGCCGCGTCGGTGTCGTGGACGTTGCGCAGTGCGAAGGAGATCGTGACGGCGTCGAACACCCCGTCGGCGAAGGGCAGTCGCGTCGCGTCACCCGCGGTGAGCGGGAGGAAGGGGTGCCTGCGCTTGCCCTCGCGCAGCATGCCCAGGGAGAAGTCGCACGGCACGACGCGGGCGCCCGCCTCCGCGAAGGGCAGCGAGGACGTGCCCGTGCCGGCTCCGAGGTCCAGCACGCGCTCGCCCGGACGGACGGCGAGGGCCTGCGCGACGACCTTGCGCCAGCGGCGGTCCTGGCCGAGCGACAGCACGTCGTTGGTCAGGTCGTAGTTGGCCGCGACGTCGTCGAACATCGCGGCGACTTCGTACGGCTGCTTGTCCAGGGAGGCTCGGGTCACGTCCCCATTGTTCACCCGGCGGCCCCGCGCCCCGCGCAGGGGCCCCGTGCGAGGCGCGGCACGGGCGACGCCCGACGGCCGACGCGTCGAAGGAGGGTCCGCCGGGCATCCGCGACGCACGGGCGGCCGCTTCGCGCACCGGGGCCGCGCGCCGGCGCGGGGCGCCCGGGGACCCCCTCCCGGACCGCCCCGGGTACGTCTACCCGCCGACCGTGCCGGCCGACGTGCCGCCGGACGCGGCGATGCTCCGGGAGGGGGTCTTCGGCCCGGTCGCACCGGCCACGGCGCGAGGCCGTCAGGCCCTGCGGTGCAGGAGACGGCCGGCGACGACGGTGGCCAGGCAGCGGCCCTGCTCGTCGAAGACGGCGAAGTCCGCCCGGCCGCCCGGCTCCAGGGGCGGGGCCTGGCGGGCCGACAGCAGCCCGCTGCGGTCCAGGGCGGAGCGCAGCGCGGGCTCGGCCGGGGCGGTGGCGACGGCTGTGACCCCGCGCAGCAGCAGGGCGTGCACTCGCTCGCGCGGGGTGGGGGCCGTCGGAAGCTCGCCCTCGTGGGTCAGGCCGGGGCGCAGCACGCCCGGCCAGCTCCGCACGCGAGCGCCCGGGTGGGCGGCCCGCAGCGCACCGAGCGGACCGACGCCGGCCAGCAGGCCGCCCTCGACCACCAGGGCCGTGCCGTCGCTCCCGGAATGGATCGTCAGCATCGGCGGGGTCAGGAGGTGCTGAGCAGCTTCAGCTCCGGGTGCGCCGTGCCCCCCTCGATGGCGGTCGACGACAGGTGGGAGACGACATGGTCGTCGACCGGGTCGTTCGCCGGGTCGTCGTGGACGACGAGGTGCTCGTAGGTGGTGGCGCGCTGCGCCGGGACCCGGCCGGCGGCGCGGATCAGGTGGATCAGCTCCATGCGGTTGGAGCGGTGCCTGGCGCCCGCCGAGGAGACCACGTTCTCCTCCAGCATCACCGAGCCGAGGTCGTCGGCGCCGTAGTGCAGCGACAGCTGACCGACCTCCTTGCCGGTGGTGAGCCAGGAGCCCTGGATGTGGGCGACGTTGTCGAGGAAGATCCGTGCGATGGCGATCATCCGCAGGTACTCGAAGAGCGTGGCCTGGGTCCGGCCCTTCAGGTGGTTGTTCTCCGGCTGGTACGTGTACGGGATGAACGCGCGGAAGCCGCCCGTGCGGTCCTGGACGTCGCGGATCATCCTCAGGTGCTCGATGCGTTCGGCGTTGGTCTCGCCGGTGCCCATGAGCATCGTGGAGGTCGACTCCACACCGAGCCTGTGCGCGGTCTCCATGATCTCCAGCCAGCGCTCGCCGCTCTCCTTCAGCGGGGCGATCGCCTTGCGCGGGCGGGCCGGCAGCAGTTCGGCGCCGGCGCCGGCGAACGAGTCCAGGCCCGCGGCGTGGATGCGGCTGATGGCCTCCTCCACCGACACCTTGGAGATGCGTGCCATGTGCTCGACCTCGGAGGCGCCGAGGGAGTGGATGACCAGCTGCGGGAAGGCCTGCTTGATGGCGCTGAAGTGCTTCTCGTAGTACTCGACGCCGTAGTCGGGGTGGTGGCCGCCCTGGAACATGATCTGGGTGCCGCCGAGTTCCACGGTCTCCGCGCAGCGGCGCAGGATGTCGTCGAGGTCCCGGGTCCAGCCCTTGGCGGTGTCCTTGGGCGCGGCGTAGAAGGCGCAGAACTTGCACGCCGTCACGCAGACGTTGGTGTAGTTGATGTTGCGCTCGATGATGTACGTCGCGATGTGCTCGGTACCCGCGTAGCGGCGGCGGCGCACGGCGTCGGCGGCGGCGCCGAGGGCGTGCAGGGGCGCGGAGCGGTAGAGGTCGAGCGCCTCCTCGGGCGTGATGCGGCCGCCGTCGGCGGCACGGTCGAGGACGGACTGCAGGTCGGCGTTCTCGCTCACCGGGCATCCCTTCCGAGGGTCGTTGACGGACCCGCTCAGCCTACGCCAGGGGATCAGCCGTCCTGCTTCCTGAGGTCCCCTTCCGGCCGACCGGCCAGGGAGTCGCCCGAGCGGTAGTGGAGCGAGCCGTCCGCGTTGAGGGTGAGCCGCTCGTCCGCCGAACCGTCGGAGCAGATCCCGGGATGGGGGTTGACGCCGCCGCTGGTGTCGAGCACGACGCTGCTGCGCGTGGCCTCGGCGAGCTTCCAGTCGCCGCTGCAGTCGTAGGACTGGCCGAGCAGGTCCAGCACGCTCCTGTCGCGGCCGACGACCGCGCCGACCTTGCCCTCGCGCAGGGTGATCTCCATCGTCCCCGGCATTCCGCCGGCGGTGACGGTGTCGCCCTTCCAGGTGCCGACGAAGGCCTTCGGCAGTGCGCTCAGGCGCGGCTCCGACACCGAGGACCCCGAAGGCGAGGACGCTGCCGGGGAGGACGCCGCCGGTGACGTGGACGGGGTCCGGGACGCCGTCGCCGTGCCGGATCCCGCGCCGCGCGAGGGGGTGCGGTCGCCGCCCTCGGCCTGACCCGAACCGTCCACGAGTCCCGGCAGCAGCAGGGCCAGGGCCACGGCGACCGCGGCCAGTCCGACCGCCGTCGCCGCCGGCACGGCGACACGGCCGCGACGGCGGCCCCGAGCGGGCGCGGGCGGCGGCGTGGCGGCGAACGGCGGTGCGTCCCGGGGCTCGGTCACCGAAGGAGGCGGGCCGAACGACCCGTACGAGGGGGGCGACCCCTGGAGGCCGTGACCGCCGCCCGGTCCCGGGTGCGGGGTGGCCTCGAGGTCGAGCAGTTCGACGGCCTGCCTTCCCAGGCGCTCCGTCAGCGGGGCCGGCAGCCAGCCGGCCCGCAGCAGCGAGACGGCGTCACCGCCGGGCACCAGCAGGTCGGCGAGCCGGCGGGGCGTCGGACGCGCCGCGGGGTCCTTGGCGAGGCAGGCCTGCGCGATCCGGCGCAACTCCTCGGGGAGGCCGTCGAGTTCCGGCTCCTCATGGGCCACCTTGTACAGCAGGACGGCCGCGCTGTCCCCGGTGAAGGGGCCGCGGCCGGTCGCGGCGAAGGCCAGCACGGCGCCCAGGGCGAAGACGTCGGCGGCAGGCCCGATGGGTCTGCCGGTGACCTGCTCGGGCGCCATGTAGCCGGGCGAGCCGACGACCACGCCCGTGCCGGTCAGCGCGGCCGTGGCGTCCATGGCGCGGGCGATGCCGAAGTCGATCAGCACGGGACCGTCGAGCGAGAGCAGCACGTTGGACGGTTTGATGTCGCGGTGCACCAGTCCACGGCCGTGCACGGCCTGCAGCGCCTCGGCCAGTCCGGCGCCCAGCGCGCGTAAGCCCTGTGGCGACAGCGGCCCGAAGGCGGGGACGGCCTCGGACAGGGCGGGGCCGGCGACGTAGCGGGTGGCCACCCACGGCACCGCCGAGTCGGTGTCGGCGTCCAGCACGGGCGCGCTCCACGCGCCGCCGACCCGGCGCGCCGCGTCGACCTCGCGCTGGAAGCGGGTGCGGAACTCCGCGTCGTCGGCGAGCTCCGAGCGCACCACCTTCACGGCCACCGTCCGGCCGCCGGGGCTGCGCCCCAGGTAGACCCGGCCCATCCCGCCGGCGCCCAGCCGGCCGAGCAGACGGTACGGGCCTACCGACGGGGGGTCGTTCGCTTGCAGGGGCTGCATCTGCGCGCCTCTCGCCGGTGCGGAAGGTCGGTGGAGTCGTACCCGTGGCCGCGGTGGTCACCCCCGCCGCCGCGGCCGGGGTGCCGCCGATCGTAGTGGTCCGCGCGGACAGGGGCGACGGGCCCGGCGGCGGGGCCGCCGGGCCCGTGGGGTCGGCCTGCGGGGTCAGCCCGCGGCGCCCAGCAGCTCGACGCGCGCCTGCTCCGGGAAGCCCACCCGGCGGGCGAACTCGGCGATGCCGGTGAGCTGCTCGGGGCCGAGCGAGAAGTCCAGGGTGGTGAAGTAGCGCTGGAGGGTGCGGGAGTCGAAGGCCTCCCACCGGGCGGCCTGCTCGGCGACCTTCTCCACCTCCTCCATGCTCAGGTCCCGGGACGCGAGGAAGGCCCGGTGCACCTCGTGCACCGCATCGGGCCGGGCGTCCAGGTAGTCGCGGCGCGCGGCCCAGACGGCGAAGACGAAGGGCAGTCCGGTCCACTCCTTCCACATCAGCCCGAGGTCGTGGACCTCCAGACCGAGCCGCGGCGCGTCGTGCAGCGAGGCGCGCAGTGCCGCGTCCCCGATCAGGACGGCGGCCTCGGCCTCCTGCATCATCAGCGAGAGGTCGGGCGGGCAGGTGTAGTAGTCGGGCTCGACCCCGTACTGCTCGGCGAGCAGCAGCTGGGCCAGCCGGACCGAGGTGCGGCTGGTGGAGCCGAGGGCCACCCGGGCGCGGTCCAGCTGCGCCAGCGGGACCTGGCTCACGATCACGCAGGACATCACCGGGCCGTCGCAGCCGACGGCGATGTCCGGGAGGGCGATCAGCTCCTCGGCGTGTCGGAGGTACTCCATGAGGGTGATCGGACCGATGTCCAGGTCTCCGGAGACCAGCTGGGCGCTGAGTTTCTCGGGCGTGTCCTTGGTCAGTTCCAGGTCCAGCAGGGCACCCGTTCGGGCGAGTCCCCAGTAAAGGGGCACGCAGTTCAGGAATTGGATGTGCCCGACGCGGGGACGGACCCGGCGCACATCGACAGCGGAGGGAAGAGGCGCAGATTTGTCCACATCAGGAGGCTAGACCCCCGCCCCCGGTAACTTCCGGCGGCCCCCGGCCCCCACGCCGGAGCCGGTGCGCGGCGGGCCGCCCGTCAGCACGTTGCGCGGCACGGGTGAATTCCGATCTTGCGCTCTTCCCCGCCGCAGATGCTCCGTGCTACTGTCGTCGCAAGTTGCAGTTTGGTTTCCCTTGCAGTACAGAGCCTGCGGAGCATGTGACCGCGGGCTTTTGTAGTTTTCAGACTTCTTGCAGTGAGCAGGGCAGGTTCTGGAGCAGGGCAACCCTTTGGCCCAAGGAGGGCTTATGGCTACCGGAACCGTCAAGTGGTTCAACGCCGAGAAGGGCTTCGGCTTCATCGCCCAGGACGGCGGCGGCCCCGATGTCTTCGTCCACTACTCCGCGATCAACTCCTCCGGCTTCCGTTCGCTGGAGGAGAACCAGCAGGTGACCTTCGACGTCACGCAGGGTCCGAAGGGCCCGCAGGCGGAGAACGTCACCCCCGCCTGATCGCGGACCGACGCGAAGCAACCGACGAGCAGTACCCAAGGAGCCCCGCACAGCCGTGCGGGGCTCCTGCCTCTTCCGGCGCCTCTCCGGGAACCGGCGGCGCCCTGGCCGCCGCGCTACAGGACCGTGACCGTCTCGGCGGCCGCTGCGACGGACAGCAGGTCGGCTTCCCGGTGCCGCCGCGCGACGAGCTGCAGCCCCACGGGTTCCCCGCGCGGGGTCCATCCCGCGGGAAGGCTGATCGCCGGATGACCGCTGATGTTGAAGGCCCAGGTCAGGGCGACGCTCATGGTGTCACCGGGGCCGCAGTGACCGTGGGGCGGGTTCGGAGTGGTCGGGGTGGCGATCAGGTCGACTTCGGCGAACACACGGTCGAGTTCCCGTTCCAGCTCTGCCTTGCCGCCTGCCGCGCCGTCCGGACTCCCGGCGCCGTGCCCGCGCAGCGCCGCCCAGCACGGGCCCGGGTCGGGCAACCGGACGGCGAGGTCGTGCGGGACCAAGGCCCCCGCACGGACCAGGGCGTCAAGCCGTGACCGGGCCACGGCGCCGATCCTGTCGATCGTGGCGGCGAAACCGAGCGTCGCCGACCACGTGACGCGCAGGGGACGCTCGGCGGGAGCCGGGCACGGCCGTGTCGCGGGGTCGGCGAGGGCGTCCAGGTAGGCGGCGGCGTCGGCAGCGTTGCGGGCGAGCGGCCCGGCGATGTTCAGCCCCGCCCGATCCCGGGCGGGCACCAGACCGTTGGTGGGCTTCAGCCCGATCACCGAACACCATGCCGCCGGGATGCGGACGGACCCCGCGCCGTCGCTGCCGGTGGCCAGCGGCACCAACCGGGCGGCCACCGCGGCGGCCGAGCCGGCCGATGACCCGCCCGGACTCCAGCGGGAGTCGTGCGGATTGAGCGTGGGGCCGCGGTCGGTGGCTCCCCAGGTGCGCCAGCCGGTGCCGCGGCCGGGGGTGGACGTCGCTCCGACCGGGACGCAGCCCGCTCGCGCCAGACGCCGGGTCTGAGTGGCGGTGACGGACTCGGTGGCCTTGACCGCGAGGGGCACGCCGGCCAGCGGCAGCCACTCCCCCGCGCGGACGCGGCGGTCGACCTCGGTGGCCTGCGCCGCGGCGGCCTCCGGCCAGACGCCGGTGAAGGCCCGCAGCGTGTCGTGGCGGGCGATGCGGTCCAGTGCCGCCGCCACGACCTCACCCGCCGACAGGGCGCCTGACCGCACCGCGGCGGCGATCTCGCACGCGGTCATGCCGGCCGCGGAACCGGGAGCCGCTCGAGGGGATCGGGGCGGACGGGTGGTCACTGTGGTGGTCCCTTCCGGCGCGCCCGCTACCGCGCGCGGGCGGCGCGACCGGCGCCCGCCCCGGGTGGGTCAGCTGTTGCGTGCCGCCGAGCGCGAGGCGTCGTCCGCCTCGTCCTCCTGGGCGGCGCTGGCGGCGAGGTTCGCCTTGGTCCGCTCCACACGCGAGGCGACCTGCACGGAGGCCTGCTCGCGCACCCCGCGCAGCACGACGAAGCTCAGCGGCGCGCTGGTCACCAGCGCGAGCAGCATCACCCACAGCAGGTTGGAGTCGCCGAGGCCGGCGGGCAGCACACGGACGCGGACCAGGCCCCAGACCACCAGGAAGCAGGCCGCGAACAGGCCCAGACGCATCAGCGAGTAGCGCAGCATGGGGCTCGGCTTCCAGCTCACGGTCGTTGCCACTTCCTTCGTTCGCCTCGTTCCGGCCTGCGGGATGTACCGGACGTACCCGTATCAGTGAAGCACGCGCCCGCGACCGTCAGGTCAGCGGGCGCCACATCGTGACGTCGTCACGGTCGTCACCTGCGGCGACCCGTATCGCCGCGGGGACACGCCCGACCTCCTCGTAGCCGGCCGAGGAGTAGAAGCGCTCCAGCCCCATGCCGCCGCGGCAGGTGAGCTTCAGCCCCTCCAGGCCGAGGTCGCGACCCGCCCGCTCCGCCGCCTGCAACAACCGCGCGCCGTACCCGCGGCCCTGCAGGGACGGGTCGACCATCACGGTGTAGAGCCAGGCCCAGTGCCTCATCAGCCGGTGGGTGTTGAAGGTGAGGAAGGTCGCGGCGGCGAGCCGGTCGCCGGCGAAACCGGCGACCATGTGCGCCCTGCCCTCGGACAGCGCCGCGTAGTGCCGTTCTGCTTCGAGGGCGACGTCGGCGCGGCCCACAGGGGCGACGAAGCCGACGGCGCCGCCCGCGTTGGAGACGTCGGTCCACAGGGAGACGATCTGGTCACGCAGAGCGGGGGTGAGCTCGGGGTCGAGAGTGAAGCGCAGTGCCATGGCCGACACCTTAGGCAGCGAGGCTGACCGGGTTCGACGGGCGTCCGGCCACCGGGAGACATCGGGGTGAAGGCGACGTCCGGATGCGGCGGGTGGATGCGGCGGGTGATGCGGCCCGTGTGATGCGGCCCGTGTGATGCGGCCCGTGTGATGCGGCCCGTGTGATGCGGCCCGTGTGATGCGGCCCGCCCGGCCGCCGCGGGGCGGCCGGGCGGGCGGCATCACATTCGTGCAGCGCCCGGTCTCACACGCGCATCGGCTGCGGCGACTCGCGGCGATCCGCGTCGGGACCCGGGTACTCGCGGATGGTCTCGTACCGGGTGTTGCGCTCGACCGGACGGAAGCCCGCGTCCCGGATGAGCTCCAGCAGGTCGTCACGGGTGAGCTTGTTGGGCGTCCCGTAGTTGTCGGCGTCGTGGGTGATCTTGTACTCGACGACCGAGCCGTCCATGTCGTCCGCGCCGTGCTGCAGCGCCAGCTGGGCGGTCTGCACGCCGTGCATGACCCAGAACACCTTCACGTGCGGCACGTTGTCGAACAGCAGCCGGGAGACGGCGAAGGTCTTCAGTGCCTCGGCGCCGGTGGCCATCGTGGTCCGCGCCTGCAGGGTGTTGCGGACCTTGCCGTCCTTGAGGTCGACGAAGTCGTGCTGGTAGCGCAGCGGGATGAAGACCTGGAAGCCGCCGGTCTCGTCCTGCAGCTCGCGCAGCCGCAGCACGTGGTCCACCCGGTGCCGGGGTTCCTCGATGTGCCCGTACAGCATGGTGCACGGGGTCTTGAGGCCCTTCTCGTGCGCCAGGCGGTGGATGCGCGACCAGTCCTCCCAGTGGGTGCGGTGGTCGACGATGTGCTGCCGCACCTCCCAGTCGAAGATCTCGGCGCCACCGCCCGTCAGCGACTCCAGACCGGCCTCGATGAGCTCGTCCAGGATCTCGCTCGCGCTCATCCCGGAGATCGTCTCGAAGTGGTGGATCTCCGTGGCGGTGAACGCCTTCAGGGAGACGTTCGGCAGTGCCTCCTTGAGCGCCTTCAGCGAGCGCGGGTAGTAGCGCCACGGCAGCGTCGGGTGGAGGCCGTTGACGATGTGGAGCTCGGTGAGGTTCTCCCCCTCCATCTGCTTCGCCAGCCGGACCGCCTCCTCGATGCGCATCGTGTAGGCGTCCTTCTCCCCGGGCTTGCGCTGGAAGGAGCAGTACGCACAGGAGGCGGTGCACACGTTGGTCATGTTGAGGTGGCGGTTGACGTTGAAGTGGACGACGTCGCCGTTCTTGCGCGTCCGCACGTGGTGGGCGAGGCCGCCCAGCCAGGCCAGGTCGTCGGACTCGTAGAGGGCGATGCCGTCCTCGCGGGTCAGCCGCTCACCCGCGTAGACCTTCTCCTCCAGCTCGCGCTTGAGTCCCGCGTCCATCGCCCGCCTCGCCTTCACCATCCGAAATCGACCGTCCGACCTTACGCCTAGATGCTCTCGGGCAGTTCCCCGACCCGGTTCTCCCACTTCGTGGAGAGCACGATCGTGGTGCGGGTGCGGGCCACGCCCTTGGTGCCCGACAGCCGTCGGATGGTGTGCTCGAGGCCGTCCACGTCGGGAACGCGCACCTTGAGCATGTACGAGTCGTCGCCGGCGATGAACCAGCAGTCCTCGACCTCGTTCAGGTCGCGCAGCCGGGTCGCCACCTCCTCGTGGTCGGCGGCGTCGCTGAGCTGCAGGCCCACCAGGGCGGTCACCCCGAGCCCGAGCGCCGCGGGGCGGATCGTGGCGCGGTAACCGGTGATCACGCCGGCCTGCTCCAGCCGGTTGATCCGGTCGGTGACGCTCGGTCCGGACAGGCCCACCAGCCGGCCCAGCTCGGCGTACGAGGCCCGGCCGTTCTCACGGAGGGCCTGGATGAGCTGCCTGTCCACCGCGTCCATCAGAATGGACCCCTTCATTCGAGCCGCGAGTGCGCTGTCAGGACAAGAATCTAAGGCATGCCCAGGGATGCGCCCTGCGCATCAATCCGCCGCTGCCCCGTCCACCCCGGCCCCGGCGGCGCCAAGCTCGCCCTCCCAGCGGCGGTAGAGCTTGTGCGGCACCCGTGCGGCGTCCAGCACCCGCCCCGCGACGAAGTCGACCAGGTCCTGGATGTGCCGGGCTCCCGCGTAGAAGGCGGGCGAGGCCGGCAGCACCACGGCGCCCGCCTCGTCCAGCGCGACCAGGTGGCGCAGCGTCTGGCCGCTCAGCGGCGTCTCCCGCACCGCGACCACCAGCGGGCGGCGCTCCTTCAGGGTGACGCTCGCCACCCGCTGCAACAGGTCCTTGGAGAGCCCGAGGGCGACACCCGCCACGCAGGCCGTGCTCGCCGGCACGATCAGCATGCCCCTGACCGGGTAAGAGCCGGAACTCGGCCCGGCCGCGAGGTCCCCGGCGGACCAGTACCGCACCCGGCTCAGGTCGGTCTCGAACCGGCCCGGGGTGCCGTCCGCGCCGCGGGCCAGCCAGCGGCCCAGGTCCGCACGCCAGTGCGCGTCCCGGAAGGGCGCCCCGGTCTCGTCCAGGACGGTGAGCCGGGCGGCCCGGCTCACCACCAGGTCCACCGCCTCCCCGGCGTGCAGCAGCGCCCGCAGCACCGCCGCGGCGTACGGCGTCCCGGAGGCCCCGGAGACCCCGACCACCCAGGGTGTCCCGCGCTCGCTGTCGTCCATGCCGCGAGCCTATCCGGCCCACCCGTACAACCTTCCGGCCACCTCACGGGTCCTTCAACCGTTCCTGTACCGATCGAGGAGAACACCATCAACACCATGCGCAAGGGCATCGCCGCCGCCGGCTGCGCCGCCTTCATCGCCACCGCCGCCACCGCGTGCGGCACCGCCGAGAACGTGAGCGCCGGTACCAAGGTCCAACAGGCGCTGGACCGGCTCGGCCAGCAGAAGGCCGTCACGGTGTCCGTGGGCTTCGACGGCAGTGAGCAGCAGATATGGTCCGCCCTGAAGGGCTCGGACGGGTTCTCGCGGGAGAACGCCGAAATGCTGGCCGATTTCGACGTGTCCCTGTCCGCGAGCGCCGCCGAACCGCTGAAGGACGCCAAGGAGGGCAGCTCCTCGCTGGCGCTGCGGATCTCACTCGGCAAGGACAAGGACCTGCTGGAGGTCCGCGGTCTGGCGGGCGGGAAGATCTACCTGCGGTTCGACCTGCGGCGGTTCATGTCGCTCGCCGGCGATCTCGGCGCCGGGAAGAGCAAGGGCGACATGGCGGAGATCCAGAAGTTCCTGGACACCGCCGACGACCTGCCCTCCTCGTACAAGTCGGTCAAGGACGCGCTCGGCGGCAAGTGGGTCTCCGTCGACCTCAAGGCCTTCGAGGAGTTCGCCAAGACCATGGGCGAGGACGGGCCCGCCGGCTCTCCGCTCCCGGACGCCTCGGCGCTGGACGGCAAGACGCAGAAGCTGATCACCAAGGCGCTCCGCGAGGCCGTGGAGCACAACGCGAAGTTCGCCGACGCCGGCAGCAAGGACGGCGTCGACCACGTCAAGGTGACCGTGTCCGCGGGGAAGACGGCCGACGCGCTCGCCAAGGCCCTGGAGCCCCTGGCGGCCCAGTTGCCGGACGGGGTCTCGCCCGGCGATCTGAAGGACGTGCCGAACAAGGACGTCAGCGTGGACGTCGCCATCAAGGACGGCACGCTCTCGGGGATCAGCCTGGACCTCGACCAGTTCGACACGAAGGACGAGATCCACGGCGCGCTGCCGCTGACCGTCGGCTTCGCCCCCGACGCGGTACCCGTCGCCGAGCCGGCCGGGGCCACTGCGCTCAACCCCCAGGACATCATGGGCGCCATGATGCAGTTCGTGATGGGTGGAATGGACGCGTAGGCCCGGGAACCGCCACGAAGGCCGGTCTCGTTGTCTACCGTGAGGGGAGCCCGACCGGCCGGGCGGGCGGCGGACCAGCACGAGGGGGGCCTGTGGCGTACGGACCCATCGCCGGCCGTGGCGCCGGCGGCGCCCGCCGGAGCGTCCGAAGCGACGCGGCCCCGGCCCCGGGTCCGGGTCCGGGTCCGGGTCCGGGTCCGGGAGAACGGGCGAAGACGGCCGCGGCGATCATGTTCATCTGGGTGGGCCTGCTCTGGCTGATCGAGTGCGTCGACGCGATGACCCATCACGCGCTCGACACCTTCGGCATCGTGCCCCGGCAGATCGGCGAGCTGCGCGACGTCATCCCGGCCGCGTTCGTCCACTTCGGCTTCGACCACGTCGCCGCCAACAGCCTGCCGCTGCTGGTACTGGGCTTCCTCGCGGCGCTGCGCGGCACCGGCCGCCTGCTGAGCGTGGTCTTCGTCATCGTCATGACGAGCGGTGGCGGGGTCTGGCTGGTGGCCCCGGCGCACACCAACACCGCCGGCGCCTCCGGCATCGTCTTCGGCCTGTTCGGCTACCTGCTGGTGCGCGGCTTCGTCGACCGGCGCCTGATCGACATCGCGGTCGGCCTGGTCGTCGCTGTGGGGTACGGCTCGATCCTGTGGGGTGTCCTGCCCACCGCGCAGGGGGTCTCCTGGCAGGGCCACCTCTTCGGCCTCATCGGCGGCGTCGTGGGGGCCTTCCTCTTCCGGGACCGGCCCGCGGACGGGTCGATCAGATGACGCCGTAGGATCCGCAACACCGACGACGGGGGGCTGTTGACGCATGACCGATTTCAGCAAGCACGAGGACGTACCACCGCAGGAGGCGGCGCCGACCGTGCCGCCGGGGCGGGCCCAAGCGCCGGGAGGCCCCGCCATGTCCCCGTCGGCCCCGCCGTACCCGCCGCCGCCCGCTCCGGTGCCGAACACCGTGCCGCCGTACGGCTACGGCTACTACGCCCACGGGCCGGTGCCGTTCCCGCCCCCGCCGCCGCGGCCGCCCACCACGACGGCGATGTGGGCCCACCTGGGCGCGCTGCTCACCGTGGTCGCGGGCAGCAGCATGTGCTGCATCGGCTGGGCGCTGGCCTGGGTGACCCCGCTGGTCATCCGCTCCAACGAGCGGAACAAGCACGACCCCTTCATCCGGCACCACGCCGCGCAGGGGATCAACTACGGCATCACCGCGGCCATCGCGGGCCTCCTGGGCATCGTCGGCTACGGCGGCGGCTTCGCCGCCCTGGCCGTGTACGACCACGGCGGACCCGTCTGGCTGCCCTTCGCGGCCTTCGGTCTGATGGCCCTGGCCGCGCTGCACCTCCTGACCGGGGTGATCTTCTGCATCATCGGCAGCACCAAGGCCAACGGCGGCCAGTGGTGGAGCTACCCGAAGTTCGTCGCCCTGCCGTTCGTGCGCCGCTGACGGGGCGCGGCCGCGCCGGGAGTACCCGGCGCGGCCGGCGTCAGACGCCCAGGCCCCGCACCGCGAGGTCCAGCAGGGCGCACAGGAACAGCGCTATGCCGATGAAGCCGTTGACCGTGAAGAACGCCCGGTTGAGCCTGCTGAGGTCGCCGGGCCTGACGATGCTGTGCTCGTAGACGAAGGCGCCGCCCACGATCAGCATGCCGACCCACCAGAAGGCCCCGGCGCCGACCGCCAGTCCGTACCAGACGAGCAGCACGGTCGTCACCACGTGGCACACCCGGGCCCCGTACAGCGCGCCGTCGATGCCGAAGCGGGCCGGCACGGAGCGCACCCCGTGGGCGCGGTCGGCGGCCACGTCCTGGCAGGCGAAGATCAGGTCGAAGCCGCCGATCCACACGCCCACCGCCAGGCCCAGGATCACCGCTTCCCACGACCAGGACCCGGAGACCGCGAGCCAGGCGCCGACCGGGCCCATGGCCTGCGCGAGGCCGAGGATGGCGTGCGGGTAGTCGGTGAACCGCTTGCCGTACGGGTACACCACCATCGGCACCACCGCGATCGGGGCCAGCGCCAGGCACAGCGGGTTCAGCAGCGCGGCGGCACCCAGGAAGAACGCCACGGCGATCAGCGCGCCGGTCCACGCCGAGCGCACGGACACGGCGCCGGTGACCAGTTCGCGTCCCGCGGTGCGGGGATTGCGGGCGTCGATCTCCCGGTCGATGATCCGGTTGCACGCCATCGCGAAGGTGCGCAGGCCGACCATGGCGACGGTGATCAGGAACAGCTGCCACCAGTGCACGGACCGGTCCTCGGCGAACATCGCGCTGAGTGCGGCGATGTAGGCGAACGGCAGGGCGAAGACCGAGTGCTCGATCAGCACCAGCCGCAGGAACGCCCGGACCCTGCCGCCCGGCCTCGGGGAGGGTCCGACCAGATCCGGGGTCGCGGATTCGGCGCTCACAGCCCGTACTCCTTCCAGCGGCGGTCGACCTTCGCGGCGGTCTCCGGGTCGGGGAGCACCATCTCCGGCCAGCCGCCGTCGCGGGTGTATCCCTCCTCGGGCAGCTTGCGGGTCGCGTCGATGCCCGCCTTGCCGCCCCAGAACTGCTGGTACGAGGAGTGGTCGAGGTGGTCCACCGGACCTTCGACGACCGTCAGGTCGCGGGCGTAGTCGGTGTTGCCCAGCGCCCTCCAGGCGACCTCGTGCAGGTCGTGCACGTCGCAGTCGGCGTCGACCACGACGATCAGCTTGGTCAGCGACATCATGTGCGCTCCCCAGACGGCGTGCATGACCTTCTGGGCGTGCTTGGGGTACTTCTTGTCGATCGAGACGATCGCGCAGTTGTGGAAGCCGCCGGCCTCGGGCAGGTGGTAGTCCACGATGTCCGGCACGATGACCTTCAGCAGCGGGAGGAAGAACCGCTCGGTGGCCCGGCCCAGCGGGCCGTCCTCGGTCGGCGGCCGGCCGACCACGACGGACTGCAGCAGAGGCCGGCGACGCATCGTCACGCAGTCGATGGTCAGCGCCGGGAAGGGCTCCTGCGGGGTGTAGAAGCCCGTGTGGTCGCCGAACGGCCCCTCGGGCAGCATCCTGCCGGGCTCCAGCCAGCCCTCCAGCACCACCTCGGCCTGGGCGGGCACCTGGAGCGGCACCGTCTTGCAGTCGACCATCTCGACGCGCCTGCCCCCGACGAAGCCCGCGAGCAGGTACTCGTCGATGTCGCCCGGCAGCGGCGCGGTGGAGGCGTACGTCACGGCGGGCGGACAGCCGAACGCGATGGCCACCGGCAGCCGTTCGCCGCGCCGCTGGGCCGCCTGGTAGTGGTTGCGGCTGTCCTTGTGGATCTGCCAGTGCATCCCGATGGTGCGGCGGTCGTGCCGCTGCAGCCGGTACAGGCCCAGGTTGCGGACGCCGGTCTCGGGGTCCTTGGTGTGTGTCAGGCCGAGGTTGAAGAACGAGCCGCCGTCCTCGGGCCAGGTGAACAGCGCGGGAAGCGCGTCGAGGTCGACGTCCTCGCCGGTGAGCACGACCTCCTGGACGGGCGCGTCCTTCACCTTCTTCGGCGGCACGTGCGTCATCCCGGCGAGCTTGCCGAAGGCCTCGCGCACGCCGACGAAGCCGTGCGGCAGCTCCGGCTTGAGCAGCCCGCCGATCCGGTCGCCGATGTCGGCGTAGGACTTCAGGCCGAGCGCCTTCAGCAGCCGGCGGTCGGTGCCGTACACGTTCATCGCCAGGGGCATCGAGGAGCCCTTGACGTTCTCGAACAGCAGCGCCGGGCCGCCCGCCTTGTTGACGCGGTCGACGATCTCACCGACCTCCAGGTACGGGTCCACCTCGGTCTTGACGCGCTTCAGGTCCCCTTCCTTCTCCAGGGCCCTCAGCAGCGAGCGAAGATCGTCGTAAGCCATGCGGTCCAGTATCCGGCACGCACTACCCTGGACCCGTCACCGGGGCCCTGCCGCGCCCCGCCGTCGCTGCCTGGGGGGCATTCCCGCGATGATCCGGTACATCCCGTTCCTGCTGGTGCTGGCGTTGATGATCTACGCCTTCATCGACTGCCTCAACACGCCCGAGGAGCAGGTCCGCGGCCTCCCCAAGGTCGTCTGGCTGATCATCATCCTCATCTTCGGTGAGATCCTGGTCGGCCCGGTCGTCTGGCTGGTCGCGGGCAAGCACCGTACGGCTCCGGTGGGCGGGAGCACTCCCTCGGAGTGGCACCGCGACCACCGCACGCAGTGGGTCGCGCCGGACGACAACCCGGAGTTCCTGCGGTCGCTGCGCGAGGAGAACAAGAAGGACGAGCAGCTGCTGAAGAGCTGGGAGGCCGATCTGCGGCGCCGCGAGGAGGAACTACGGCAGCGCGAGGACGGAGCCGGCGGCGGACGCGACGACCGGCCCCGCGACTGATCCCGCGGGACACTGGGCGTCATGGACGACGCGCAGACGATGCTCGCGACGGCCGTCGCCGAGGCCCGGGCCGGGCTCGCGGAGGGCGGCATCCCCATCGGCGCGGCCCTGTACGGCCCGGACGGCCGCACGGTGCTGGGCCGCGGCCGCAACCGCCGCGTGCAGGACGGCGATCCGTCCGCGCACGGCGAGACGTCGGCCTTCCGAGCGGCCGGGCGGCAGCGCACCTACCGCGGCACGACCATGGTGACCACGCTGTCGCCGTGCTGGTACTGCAGCGGCCTGGTCCGGCAGTTCGGCATCTCCCGGGTCGTCATCGGCGAGACCCGTACCTTCCACGGCGGCCACGACTGGCTGGCGGAGCACGGCGTTCGGATCGTCCTGCTGGACGACCCGGAGTGCGTCGCGCTGATGACCGGCTTCGTCGCGGCCCGGCCCGACCTGTGGAACGAGGACATCGGCGCGTGATCCCCACCGTCGCCCCGTGGCCAGGGCTCCGCGGTGGCGCCGGCCCGGGCGCCCGTCGGCGGGGCGCCCGGGCCGGCGGACTCGCAGGCGGGCCCGCCGGGCGAAGCCGGCCGTCGCCGGCCCGGGCCGCCCCCCGGCGCGGAGGTCAGAGGCCGGCGTAGGAGTGCTTGCCGGTGATGAAGATGTTCACGCCGTAGTAGTTGAACAGGAAGCAGGCGAAGGCGAGCAGCGCCAGGTAGGCGGCCTTGCGGCCCTTCCAGCCGGCGGTGGCCCGGGCGTGCAGGTAGGCCGCGTACACCACCCAGGTGATGAAGGACCAGGTCTCCTTGGGGTCCCAGCCCCAGTACCGGCCCCAGGCGGCCTCGGCCCAGATCGCGCCGGCGATGATGGTGAACGTCCACAGCGGGAAGACCATGGCGTTCACCCGGTAGGCGAACTTGTCCAGGCTCGCCGCCGACGGCAGGCGGTACATGATGGAGTCCCAGGTGCCCGTTCCGCCGCCGGAGGTCGCGAGGCCGGTCTCGTAACGGTCGCGGAAGAGGTAGAGCAGGTTCGCCACCGCGCCCAGGTAGAGCACCGCGCCGGAGATGATGGCGCAGGAGACGTGGATCCACAGCCAGTACGAGTGCAGGGCCGGGACGAGCTGGTCGCTGTCGGTGTAGAGGACCGAGACGGCGAGGCCGAGGTCGAGCAGCACCGAGGTGGTCAGGAAGAGCCCGATCCAGCGGACCTTCTTGCCCAGCAGGAGCAGCACCAGGTAGGCGGTGACCGCGGTGGCGCCGAAGGTGGTGGAGAACTCGTACATGTTGCCCCAGGGGGCGCGCTGGACGGAGAAGGCGCGCGCCGCCACGGCGGCGACGTGCAACGCCCACCCCAGCACGGTCAGGGACACCGCGATGCGGCCGTACAGGTCGCCCTGCTCGGTGTCGCCGGCCGC
This sequence comes from Streptomyces sp. ME19-03-3, assembly GCA_033793685.1. Classification (GTDB taxonomy): domain Bacteria; phylum Actinomycetota; class Actinomycetes; order Streptomycetales; family Streptomycetaceae; genus Actinacidiphila. The sequence continues at coordinate 45,177 of JARAXD010000034.1, forward strand.
ACCGGGGCCGTCGGCCAGGCCGCGGTCACTGGCCGAGGACCGGGTGACGACCTTGGGGCGGGTCAGGGTGGCCGTGCCGCCGCCCTGCCGCACGGTCACGGTGACCCCGGCAGCTGCGGCGGGCGCGCCGGCGGGGGTGAGCGCGGCGGAGGTCCTCGCGACCTTGCTGCGGCTGCCGAAGACCCACTCCGCGATGTGCGCGAGGAAGGCGAGCGTGTAGACCGCCATCGCCGAGTAGATCAGGTAGTTGCTGGTGTGGGCGACGTTCTCGTTGACCGCGGCAGCGATGGTCACGCGCGCGCTCCTTCGTCCTGGTGCAGGGGGTCTTCTGAGGGTTCGGGGGCCGCTTCGGGGTCCGCTTCGGGCAGCGGCGGGGCCGTGGCCGTGAGGTCGGCGGCCAGCGCGCCGAGTTCGTCGGCGATCCGCGCCGACTCGCTGCGGCCGAGTCCGGCCAGCTCCACGACGGTGGTGCCGTCGGCGCCGCGTACCGCGCGCACCCAGATCCGGCGGCGCTGGATGAAGAGCGAGGCCGCGAGGCCCACGATCGCGGCCACGGCGCTGATCAGCGCCCAGCCGTTGCCGACCTGGTGGGAGACCTGGAAGGTGGCCCAGGTCTTGACGCCGTCGAAGGTGAGCGAGCCGTCCCCGCCGGGCAGCGCGAGGCTGTCGCCCGGCCGCAGCATGTCGTTGAGGATCTCGCCGTCGGCGTCCTTGTACTGCTTCATCTTCTTCGTGTCGAGCTGGTACACGTTCTGCGGCAGGCCGGCGTCCACGCCCAGGTCGCCGTGGTAGGCGGTCAGGACCAGCACCGGGTAGTCCAGGGCGGGGAAGGTGGAGTGCGGCCCCTGCTGCGCGTCCAGCGCGAAGGTCGGCGTGAACAGACCCTGGAAGGCGTACTGGGTCTTCCTGCCGGCGTGGTCGCGGACGTCCATCGCCTTGATCACGCCGGGCGAGGTCTGGTTGCCGTCCCGCGGCAGGAACGGGACCGGGCCCTGGAAGACGACGTTGCCCTGCCCGTCCTTGACGGTGACGACGGGCGCGTAGCCGTGGCCGATCAGGTAGACCTTGGAGCTGCCTACCTCCAGCGGCTTGTTGACCTCGATCGTGGACTGCGTCTGCCTGCCGCCCGGGCTCGTCCAGTAGCGGACCTTGGCGCGGAAGGTGCGCGGGGTGCCCTTCTGCGGGCCGCTGCGGGCGTACGAGGCGCTGAAGCCGTCCAGCTTGAAGCCGAAGGTGTCCAGGTCGTCGGCGCTGTAGAAGGTGCCCGGCCGGAAGTCGTCGTACTGGGTGAGCGTGTTGTTGAAGCCGTCGCCCTCGACGATCAGCTTGCCGCCCTCGGCCTTGAACAGCCCGCCCACCGCGAAGGACACCAGCAGGCCGAACAGGGCGATGTGGAAGACCAGGTTGCCGGCCTCGCGCAGGAAGCCCTTCTCCGAGGCGACCGCCGTGCCGGTGACCCGGGTGCGGAAGCGGCGGCCGCGCAGCGCGCGCTGCGCGGCGGCGAGCACCGCGTCCGGCGCGGCCTCGGTGCGCCAGGTCGCGTGGGCCGGGAGCCGGTTGAGGTTGCGCGGGGCGGCCGGGGGCTTGGCACGGAGCTGTCCGACGAACTGCCGGCTGCGCGGGACGATGCAGCCGGCGAGCGAGACGAACAGCAGGATGTAGATCGCCGAGAACCACACCGAGCTGTAGACGTTGAACAGTCCGAGCTTCTCGTAGAGCGGGGTCAGCGCGGTGTGGGCGGCCTTGAAGTCCTGCGCCTTGATCTCGTCCACGGCGGTCTGCGGCACCAGCGACCCGGGGACGGCGGCCAGCGACAGCAGGAAGAGCAGGACCAGCGCCACCCGCATCGAGGTGAGCTGGCGCCAGGTCCAGCGCGTCCAGCCCCATACCTCGCGGCCGGTCCAGGCGAGTGCGCCGACCGCTCCGGGCGCACGGACACCGCCGAAGGAGCCGGGCACGGCCTGGCCGAGGTCCTCGACGGGCGCCGTGGACAGCTGTGCGCCGGCCGCGCCGAGGTCGGCACCGGTGTCCGCCACCTGACCGCCGGGAGCGGTCGCCGCGGTGTCTTTGGATGTCATGGATCAGATCCCTGGGGTGAAGCCGTTCGACCAGATCTGCATCTGGTAGACGAGGTGGTCCCACACGCCGGTGACGAGTAGTACGCCGACAGCGACGAGCATGCCACCGCCGATCCGCATCACCCACGCATAGTGGCGCTTGACCCAGCCGAACGCGCCGAGCGCGCGGCGGAAGGCGACGGCGGCCACGATGAACGGCAGGCCGAGGCCGAGGCAGTAGACGGCGGTCAGCAGCGCGCCGCGTCCCGCGCTGGCCTCGTTGAAGGCGAGCGCGTTGACGGCGGCCAAGGTCGGGCCGATGCACGGGGCCCAGCCCACCCCGAAGAGCACACCGAGCAGCGGGGCGCCCACCAGCCCCATCGTGGGCCTGCGGTGGAAGCGGAACTCGCGCTGTGTGATGCCACCCACCAGGCCCATGAAGGCGAGGCCCATGACGATCGTCAGCGCGCCCAGCACCTTGGTGATGACCGTCTTGTGCTCCTGCAGCGTCCAGCCGAAGTTGCCGAACAGCGCCCCGCCGGAGACGAAGACGGCGGTGAACCCGACGACGAACAGCGAGGCGCCCGCGAGCATCCGCCCACGGCGCGCCTCGGCCAGGTCGGTGCCGGTGACCCCGGTCACGTACGACAGGTAGCCGGGGACGAGCGGCAGCACGCACGGGGAGAAGAACGAGACCAGACCGCCGAGGAGCGCGATCGGCACGGCGGCCAGCAGGGCTCCGTTCAGCACGGTCTCGTTGGCCCCGACGGCGAGTGCGCTCACCTCACTTCTCCGCGATCACCGGGTCGAGGACCTTGTGCAGTTCGTCCGCGCCGAGTTCCTTCAGGGCGCGCACCGCGATCCTCCCCTGGCGGTCGATGATCAGCGTGGAGGGGATGGCCTGCGGGTTGACACTGCCTCTGGGGAAGCGCAGCACCAGGTCGCCGGACGGGTCGTAGAAGCTCGGGAAGGGGATGCCGAACTCCTTCTCGAAGGCCTTGGCCTGTGCGGTCTGCAGATCCCGGGTGTTGATGCCGAGGAACTGTACGCCCTGCGACTCGGTCTCCTTCGCCACCTCGGCCAGGTGCGGCGCCTCGGCCCGGCAGGGCGGGCACCACGAGCCCCAGATGTTGAGGACGACGACCTTGCCCTTGTTGTCGGCGAGGCTGAGCGGGGCGCCCTCGACGGACTTGCCGCTGAGTTCCGGCGCGGCCACCCGGTCGCCCGGCTCGACCACGGAGATCTCGCCGGTGCCGCCGACGTAGTTGGTTCCGGAGCCGGTGCCGTTGGAGGACGTGGTGGAGGTCGAGCAGGCCGTGACGGCCAGCGCGAGCGCGGCTGCCCCGGCCAGTGCCGCGGCACCGCGGAGCGGACGGCGTCGGAGGGCGCGCGTAGGACTCATGTGAAAAGTTTCGCATGGGGTCGGGGGCGATCTTGCGCACCCCCGACACCTTTACCGAAAGCGGCGAATGCCCCAAGTAAGCGGAAGCTAATCGCGGCTCGCGGTCTGGTGCGCGAACTCGTCCACCAAGGCGTCGCGGAAGGCCTTGAGGTCTCCGGGCCCGCGGCTGGTGACCAGGACGTTCAGGCCGCCGCAGTCGACCACGACCTCCTGGTCGATCCAGGTGCCTCCGGCGTTGGTGACGTCGGTGCACACGCTGGGCCAGGAGGTGAGGGTGCGTCCGTGCACGACGCCTGCCTCCACGAGCAGCCACGGCGCATGGCAGATCGCCGCGACGGGACGGCCCTCGGTGAAGAAGTCCCTGGTGAAGCACACGGCGTCCGGGTCCAGCCGCAGGAGGTCGGGGCTCACGACGCCGCCGGGGAGCACCAGCGCGTCGAAGTCCGCGGCGACCACCTCGCCGAGCGTGTCGTCGACCGGGAAGGTGCCGGCCCGGTCGAGGTGCTCGAAGGCCTGGATCCGGCCGTGCCGGGTGGAGACCAGCCGGGGCGTCGCGCCCGCCTCGCGTACGGCCTCCCAGGGGCCGGTGAGTTCGGCCTGCTCGACGCCTTCCGGCGCCACCAGGAAGGCGACCTTCCTCCCGTGCAGCGTCGTGCGCATGACCACCGCCTCCTCGGCTCGGCGCTCCGGCACGTTCCCGTGCATCGGCTCGCCTTCCCGCCGTTTTCGGTACGAAACGGGCGGATGTCCCTAGGAAGGGGTCCCGGCCAGGGAAGGGGACGTGGAGGAACGTTCCTGCGCGAGGAAGCGGCGCCAGCCTCCCGCCGGGGCCTGCCCCGGCCCGAGGGTGCGCAGCTTGGCCAGGACCGCCGGGTCCTGCGCGTCCAGCCAGTCCACGAACTGGCGGAACGACACCAGCCGCACGTCCTGGTGGTCGGCGATCCGCCGCAGCGCCTCCTCGACGGCGTCCATGTAGATCCCGCCGTTCCACTGCTCGAAGTGGTTGCCGATGAACAGCGGCGCGCGGTTGGTCTCGTACGCCCGGCGGAAGCCGCCCAGGTAGGCGTCACGGGCCTGCCGCTGCCAGGCCGGGTAGTGGGAAGGGTTGCCGCGGGTGGAGTTCACCGACTGGTTGGCCAGCATGTTGTAGTCCATCGACAGCACCTCGAAGGAGTGGCCGGGGAAGGGCACCGCCTGCAGCGGCAGGTCCCACAGCCCGTGGCTCCGGCCCGGCCATACCTGCGAGCCGCCCGGTCCGCTGGCGTCGTACCGCCAGCCCAGCCCGGCGGCGGTGGGCAGCAGCGAGCGCTGGCCCAGCAGGCAGGGCGTGCGGCCGCCGACCAGTTCCTTGCGGTAGTCGAAGGGCAGCGGGGGCAGGTCGGTGAAGCCGGTGTGGGTGCGCCAGTTCTCCACGAAACCGACGGCCTGGTCTATCTCGCTGCGCCAGTCGGCCGGGCTCCAGCGGCCCACCGAGCCGGATCCCGCGCAGAAATGGCCGTTGAAGTGCGTGCCGATCTCGTGGCCCTCCAGCCAGGCGAGCCGCAGCTGCTCCAGGGTGGCGCGTATGTGGGCGTCGGTGAGGTAGCCGATGTCGGAGGCGCCGACGGGGTTGCGCGGCGGCTTGTAGAGCCTCTGCTTGGACTCGGGGAGCAAGTAGACACCGGAGAGGAAGAAGGTCATCTTCGCCCCGTACTCGCCCGCGACCTTCCGGAAGCGCTCGAAGAGGCCGTTGTCCAGCTCGCCCGCCCCGTCCCAGGAGAAGATCACGAACTGCGGCGGCGTCTGCCCCGGTTCCAGGCGTTCGACGGTGGGCTGGTGGGGCTGCGGTCCGGTGTCGGCCGTGGAGCCGTCACCGATCGTCCGCACCGACGGGGAGGCGGACGCGGACGGGCTGCCCGCGGACGCCGTGGGCTTCGGCTGCGACCCCCCGCTCACCTGCCGCCCGCCCGGGTGCTGCCCGGCACAGCCCGCCAGCCCGGCGGCGGCCGCCGCCCCGGCGGCCAGACCCAGTGCCCCTCGTCGGCTGAACTCCCGCATCTCACGCCTCAATTCCCGTACGTCGCCACGTGGCCTCACCTGCGCAAGATGCTTCGCGCGGGCGGCGGGTTCCCGCCTGTGGACGGGAATCCACCGGGCCGCGGCGCCCGGACCGGCCGGGCCACGCGGCGGCCGTCACGAAGCGCGCCGGAGGCCGTACCCGGCGGTCCACGCCCTTCCATGGGATGCGGCCGGCCCTCGGTCGGCGCGGTCCCGCGCCCGGTCCTGTGCCGGGGCGCGCAGTGCCGCGGCGCCGGACCGTCCCCCGCAGCCCGCTCCCTCCACGACCCTACGCCGTGCGCCGCCCGCGCCCGGGGGCACCCCCGACCAGCGCTCCGAACGGTGCGGGCACCTCGCGGCGGTGGCCGGGGCACTGCCTCGACGGGCCGCTCAGGCGCCGAAGCCCTTGCTGCCGCCCTTGACCGGTTTCGCCCCGGCCAGCAGATGCGCCGGGACCAGGTCCCTGGCGGGCTCGGTGTAGCCGACGGAGACGATCCGGTCGTCCTCGAACGTGAAGGACGTCAGACTCGCCAGGGTGCACTGCCGCTTGCGCGGATCGTGCCACAGGCGCCGCCGCTCGACCGCGCTGCGCACGATCCAGATCGGCAACTGGTGGCTGACGCACACCGCCTCGTGGCCGCGGGCCGCGTCACGGGCCGCCTCCAGCGCGGCCGTCATACGGACGACCTGGTCCGCGTACGGCTCGCCCCAGCTCGGCCGCAACGGGTTGACCAGGTGCTTCCAGTTGGCCGGGCGCTTGAGCGCGCCGTCGCCGACACCGAAGGTCTTGCCCTGGAAGACGTTGTCCGCCTCGATCAGCCGCTCGTCACGGGCGACGTCCAGGCCGAGGACCGCGGCGATGGGCGCCGCGGTCTCCTGGGCGCGCTCCAGCGGTGAGGCGACGACGTAGGTGATGTCCCGGCCGGCGAGGTGCTCGGCGACCCGGTCGGCCATCTTCCGGCCGAGGTCCGACAGGTGGTAGCCCGGCAGGCGTCCGTAGAGCACGCCGGTGGGGTTCTCCACCTCGCCGTGCCGCATCAGGTGGACGATCGTGATCTCGCTCATGCCGCGGCCTCCGCGGCGGCGCGGGCGGCGGCCGGCAGGGCCGCGGCGATGCGCTCGACGGCGGCGGTGTCGTGCGCCGACGAGACGAACCACGACTCGAAGGCGGAGGGCGGCAGGTACACGCCCTGGGCGAGCATCGCGTGGAAGAAGGCGGTGAAGCGGAACGCCTCCTGCTTCCTGGCCTCCTCGTAGTTCGTCACCCGCTCCTCGGCGAAGAACACCGAGAACATGTTGCCCGCGGTCTGCAGGCTGTGCGCCACGCCCTCCTTGGCGAGGGCGGCGGAGACCAGCTCCGAGACCTCCGCGGCCACGGAGTCGACCTTCCGGTACTCCGCGTCGTCCAGCAGCCGCAGCTGGGCGAGGCCCGCGGCGGTGGCCACCGGGTTTCCGGAGAGCGTGCCCGCCTGGTAGACCGGGCCGGCGGGCGCGAGGTGCGCCATCACGTCGGCACGGCCGCCGAACGCCGCGGCGGGGAAGCCGCCGCCCATCACCTTGCCGAAGGTCATCAGGTCGGGGCGGACGCCGTCGATGCCGTACCAGCCGGCCCGCGAGACCCGGAAGCCCGTCATGACCTCGTCGGAGATGTACAGCGCGCCGCTCTGCCTGCAGAGGTCCGCCAGGCCCTGGTTGAAGCCCTCGCCCGGCGGCACGACGCCCATGTTGCCGGGCGACGCCTCGGTGATCACGCAGGCGATCTCGCCGGGGTGGGCGGCGAACGCGGCCCGGACCGCCTCCAGGTCGTTGTAGGGCAGCACGATGGTGTCGCCGGCCTGCGCGCCCGTCACCCCCGGGGTGTCGGGCAACCCGAAGGTGGCAACCCCGGAACCCGCGGCGGCCAGCAGCGCGTCCACATGACCGTGGTAACACCCCGCGAACTTGATCACCTTGGCCCGGCCCGTGAACCCGCGCGCCAGCCGGATCGCCGACATCGTGGCCTCGGTGCCGGAGGAGACCAGCCGCACCTGCTCGACCGGCGCGACCCGCGCCACGATCTCCTCGGCCAGTTGCACCTCGCCCTCACCGGGCGTGCCGAAGGACGTACCCCGCGCGACCGCCGCCTGCACCGCGGCGATCACCTCGGGGTGGGCGTGGCCAAGGATCATCGGCCCCCACGAGCAGACGAGGTCGACGTACTCGCGACCGTCCGCGTCCTTCAGGTAGGGACCCGTTCCGGACACCATGAACCGGGGAGTACCGCCCACCGCGCGAAAGGCGCGTACCGGGCTGTTCACCCCGCCGGGGGTCACGGCGGCCGCTCGATCGAACAAGGTCTGAGAAACTGGCGCTTCGTAGGCGTACGGATAGCTCACAAACACATGCTCTCAAATGCCGGGCGTTGCGCGACGAGGTATCGACCGTGCATCTGAGACGATGATCGGGTTGCGCGGTTGGGTCTGCGGATGGTCGGGTAGTGGAATGCAGCGCGGTGGCGAACGCGGTGACGTGGGCGGCGGGTCGGACGACCCCGACGCGGAGCACGCCCGCCCCACCGGCCGGCGCCGCCGGACACCGAAAGAGCGCGACAGGGCCGTCGAGAACAGCGGGAGCAGGGGTGGCCGAGTGGGGGTGACCTACAAGTACTTCGGCGCACCCGATGGTGCCACCGCCGCGCGGGTCCCCATCTCGATGCGACCGGAGGAACTCGGCGGCGACGAGCTGGGTCAGGGGATGTACACCAAGGTCAAGCCGGAGACGCTGGCCGCCATGGTGCTGACCGGGATCGAGGGCATACCCCCGGCGAAGGTCCCGCCGCTGGAACTCGTCGTGCTCCACCCCGACTACGCCGTCGTCAAGCTGCCCCACTCCGTCGTCGAGCCGTTGCGCAAGGCCGACGAGGAGGCCCTCGGTGCCGCCGCCTTCATCTGGTCGACCGTCCCGGACCGCCGCGGCCCGCGGGACGCGTTCGTGATCTACACGATGCTCCACGAGTGGCAGGACTTCGCCCAGCGCTGCCACGAGAGCGGGCACCAGCTCTACTGCCTGGTGTGGCCGTGACGACGCCGGGCGGAGACCCGTTCACTGACGGTCACACCACCACCACGACGACGCCGTTGTCGTAGCCGCCGTAGCCGTAGCCGCCGTAACCGCCGTAGCCGCCGTGGCCGTAGCCGTAGCCGCAGTCGTTGAAGTGGTGGTTGTAACGCCATCCGTAACCCCAGTCGCCGTAGCCCCGGCAGCCGTCCCCATGGGTGACGACGGACTGGTGCGAGGCGGGGGCCGCCTGCTGCGGCGCCGCGCCGGCCGCGCCGGCTCCGACGAGGGCGAGGATCGGTGCCGCGATCACCGCTGCGGCGACTCGGCGAATGGTCATGCTCTGGACGCGCATTGTCGTTCCCTTCAGGTGCGGAACGTCGGCGCCGGTCGTGTACGACCGCGCGCGGATCGCACCGGCCGGTATGCCTGGCACGGGTGCGAGGGGGGTGCGCCCGGACCTCGGGTGGGGACGCACCATCACAGACGTGAAGTGTCGAACAGGATGCCGCTCACCTGAGTCATCCTCTGATGTGCACCTTAGGTTCCATTACTCCCCGCAGTCAATACATAGGGTGAAATCCCCTGAATTCCGGCGCGATTCATGCACTGGGAACCTCATCGATCACACACCGTGACGCACTTGACGACGATGTGCCGCCCAGCGGTCACAGAGAGCGGCCCCGCCGCCGAAGGAGCGGTCGACCGCCGCCGGCGGGGCGGGAGACCGGCGGACGAACCACAGCTCGCATCCGGCCGCACGGGCCGGGCACCCGTTCCCCGCGCCGAACTCCCTGCGCGGGCGCGCATGTTCCCGTGCCCGCCCGGGGCCGTCGTCCGGGCCGCGCCCGTCCCGCGGCCGGTTGCGATCGCCGGGTGGCACAGCGCTTGGACATACTGGACACGCGGCACCACGCAGGGCGGACGACCTTCGGAGGCACCCACGATGCCCGTGTACGAGATGCGTGCGGAGTACGACACCGAGGACGGCGGCCCGGTCGGCCACAGCCCGCTGCGGGCGTGGCACATGGTCGAGGACGGCGCCGCGACCGGGCTGTGCGGCAGGGAGCTGTCCCCCTCCGCGGCCGTGCAGTCCGAGGACGTGTGGGGGACGCCGCAGGCCCAGCCCTTCTGCCACAGTTGCGGCGCGCTATATCTGCGTCAGACCGCTTGAGACGCGGCGGAGCACAACCGCTCGAACGCCTGTCCCGCAGGCCGGACTCAAAGAGTGCGGAGCGGGTGAAATCATGTGTGGATGCTGCTCACCGAGATCGACGCCGTCGACTGGAACGCCATTCCCGCGCCCCGGCCGCGTCCCCGGGCCGACGATGCCCGGCACGGGGCACGGGACGGGCGGCCCGACCCGGCGGCAGCGCTGAGGGCACTGGCCGCGGCCCGCGACCTCGACGCGGTCGCCGCCGCGGTGGCGGCCCTGGCCGGCAGTCCCCTGCTGCGCGGACACGGCGGCGAGGTGCTCCCCGGCGCCGTGGTCGCGGCCCCTTTCCTGCTGGACATCGCCGAGCGCGGCCATCCCTATGCACGCGAGTCCTCGGTCGTCCTTCTCGACGGCGCGATGCGGTCCGCCCCGCTCGCCGGTTTCAGCCGCATCCGCACGGCGGCCGGACACGACGCCCCGTTGTGCTGCGCGATAGCCGACATCGTCCGCGACCGCCGCGACGCCCTGTCCGCCTGCGGGAGGTCGGGGGGATACCTCCTCACGGCGAGCGACGCCCATTGGCGCTTCGACATCCGTGAGGCCTCCCGTTCCGCGGACGCGGCCGACGACGTCGTCGCCCTCGGCACCCTGGGGGGCGGGCCACCGGCGCCGTCCTCGGGCGGCGAGCTCCATCACGACGGCTCGGTCACCGCGGTCGGCGCCATAGGCGTCGAGTGTCCTCCCGTGGACGCCACCGCCGGGGCCTGCCTGCGGCTGTCCGGCCTCACGGCAGGCACCGTGGACGGTGGCGGTCTGGCCGGCGCGGTGCTCTACCCTGCCGACGGCCATGCGCGCTGAGCCCGCCGCCCGCTGGGAGCCGGACGCGCCGGGGGTGCTGCGCCTGCCGTCCGGGCGTCTGGTGCGCGGACGGGGACTGCGCCGTGCGCTGCCGGCCGGCCCGGTCCCCGCGTTCGCGCTGTACCTGCTGGGCCACGAACCCCCGGCGGTGGCATGGGAGAGCCGCTGGGTGCGCTGGCCGGACTTCCGGTTGCCGGCCGACCGCGCCGCCGCCGCGGAGGCGCTGCGCGAGGCGTGGCGCAGGGCGGCGGACGAGCGGGTGGAGGTGGCCTGCGGCGGCGGGCTCGGCCGTACGGGGACGGCGCTGGCGTGCCTGGCCGTGCTGGACGGGGTGCCGTCCGGTGAGGCCGTCGCCTATGTGCGCGCGCACTACACCCGGCGCGCGGTGGAGACGCCCTGGCAGCGCCGCTACGTCGCGCGCTTCGGCTGAGGGCACCGGGCGCAGGCGCTGACCGCCCCCCTTCGGCTGCCGCGGCGCGGGTCGGAGTGGGGCGGGCAAGCCCGCCGGCCGGCACGGTCCCCCTTCCCGTCCGTCGCGGGTCGCACGCCCACGGACCCCGCCGCTGTCCGATCACCCGGTGCCGGCTCCGGCGCGGCGCAGCCACGCGCCGGGCAGCTCCCGCCCCGGCGCCCGCACCCGATAGCCCGCACGGCGCCCGCCCCGGCGCGATGGCCCCGCGGGCCGGCCCGAACCAACGGGCCGACGGGGGTGTGGTCGCCGACCCGCGGGCTGACGGAGCCCGGAGCCGTACCGCCGCCCTGACCGTCGTCGGTACCCGGGGCCGCGGACCATGGTGCGGCGGCCCTCGCGTGGGCAGCGCGTCCCGCTTGCGCTTGACGCGGGGCAGCGAGCGTCCCGCAGGTGGACGCGGGGTCCGGCCGGGGTGTCACGTCGAGATGACGGCCGTCGCGGCGGGCGGTTCCCGCCGCGGGTGATCTCGGCGGCCATCGGCGCCATGGAGCCCGCGCGGGCGGCGCAGCGCCGCGTCCGGCCGAAGTGGCCGACCGCACGGCCGTGCACTGCCCGGCCTTCGTCCACGGGACGGCGGGGCCGCGACGGCGACCTCGAGTCCGCTCCGGGCACCGGCGCCGGACCTCGACCGCTTCGGCCGCCTGAAGGCGGCCTCTCGAGCCCGGCGACCTCTTCCGCTTCAACGGCGGGTCAGGCTGTGGCGAACCGCCCTGACGTACGGCCCGGCCACGCGACCCACTCCGCGCCTGGACTGTTCCCGGGCCACGTTCATATGGCAATCTCATCTCCACGTCGTACGCTCAGGCCCCACCTCCCCCACGCTCCTCCTTTCAGCCCAGGTTCCTCAGGATCGACGAAGAGAAGACCGCCGTGGCGTCCCTGCCCCTCACCTTGGCGGCTCGTCTGCTGCCCACCGCCGTACTCGCCATCGTCGGCTGGACGATGGCCTCCTCGTCCCACGAGGACGCCGGCACCACGTCGGCCCACGGATCCAGGACCGGCTCCGCCGCGTCGTCCGGCTCCGGCTCCGACTCCGGTCCGGGCTCTGCACCGGACGACTCGAAAGACGCGCCCGCCACATACTCCAAACCGCCCGCGCCGTGCTCCGCGATCAAGCCCGCGACCATCAAGAAGCTGGTGCCCGAGGCGAAGACGGCGGGCAAGCCGCTGTCCCTCACCGATCCCTCGCACCGCACCGGTTGCTCGTGGAACGCCCTCAAGGGCTTCGACTACCGGTGGCTCGACGTGACCTTCGAGGTGTCCACGACGAGCGGCGGCCAGGACGGCGAGGGCGCGGCGAAGGCCTCCTACAAGCGCCTGAAGAAGACGATCAGCACGCCCGGCATCGGTGACGAAGCTTCCCTGTCGGTCGAGTTGACGACCGAGGACAAGCAGCAGACGCGCGAGGCGGTCGTGGTGTTCCGCAAGGGCAACGCGGTCGTGACGGTCACGTACAACGGCAGCGACTTCGAGAACAAGAAGGCACCGACCGACGCCGAGGTCCGCGACGGCGCCCTCGCCGCCGCCAGGGACGCGCTCGCCGGACTCGGCCCGGGCACCAACGTCGAGGGCGACCAGAGCGCCTGAGCCGGGGCCCGTCCGGCCCGGTCCAGGCCTCCGGGGCCTGAACCACGTCGCGCGGCGGACGCCCGTCGAGGAAGTCCAGGACGTGGCGGACGGCGGCCGTCACGATCCGGGCGCCGCGGCGGTCAGGTACCGCTGGACGGTGGGCCCCAGCACCGCCGCGCTCACCGCGTGGGCCGGGGAGGCCCTCCGAGGGGCGTCCCGGGCCACGCGCCTATGCTGCAGACGTGGGAGGGCACGTGCCGCTCCCGACCTCCCGACCGGCGAAAGGCAGCACGACCATGAGCCCCCGTACCGCAGTCGTGACCGGCGCGAGCAGCGGCATCGGTGCCGCCACCGCCCGCAGGCTGGCCGAAGCCGGTTACCACGTCGTGCTCACCGCCCGGCGCGCCGACCGCCTGGAGGCGCTCGCCAAGGAGATCACCGCGGCGGGCCACTCCGCCGCTGCCGTCGCCCTCGACGTCACCGACCGAGGCGCCGTCGACGCGCTCGCCGCCTCGCTGGACCGGGTGGACGTCCTGTTCGCCAACGCCGGCGGCGCTCTCGGCGCGGACCCGGTCGCCACCGCCGACCCCGCGGAATGGCGCACGATGTACGAGGTCAACGTCCTCGGCGTGCTCAACACGGTCCAGGCGTTCCTGCCGGGGCTGATCGCCTCCGGCGACGGCACCGTGGTCGTGCTCTCCTCCACCGCCGCGTTCACGCCCTACGAGGGCGGCGGTGGCTACGTCGCGGCGAAGCACGGCGCCCACGCCCTCGCCGGCACGCTCCGCCTGGAGCTGCTCGGCGAGCCGGTCCGCGTGATCGAGATCGCCCCCGGCATGGTGAAGTCCGAGGGCTTCGCCCTCACCCGCTTCCACGGCGACGAGGAGAAGGCCGCCGCCGTCTACGCGGGGGTGGCCGAGCCCCTCACCTCCGAGGACGTCGCGGACACGGTCACCTGGGCGGTCACCCGCCCGTCCCACGTCAACGTCGACCTGCTGGTCGTCCGCCCCCGCGCCCAGGCCGCCCAGCACCGGGTCCACCGGGAGCCGTAGTCGCCGGTGCGTCGCCGCCCACACCCCTCACCGGCCGTAGGCCGCGGAACCGACGGAGGCGGCGGGGAGTTCGGGGCACCCCCGGCCGAAGGCTGGGGGAGAGTGGGTGTTCTGGACGCTGACGCATATGTGTCGTGCAGCACAGACGGCACAACAAGTACCGCCCGCCATGCACATGAATATGCGGTCCGGAATGCCCAGCCCCGCAAGTCCCGCCCCGGCCCACCACGTACCCCGCGAGGCCCGCGCCAACCACGCCGGGTGGGGGTCCCCCCGGCCGAAGGCTGGGGGAGGGCGGGCGGGGGATACCCGCCGCAGGCGCGAACAACCCGCACACACCAACCGACCGCACCGTACGGCCGGGGGTGGGGGGGGGGCCGCCCCCCCCCCCCCCCCCCCCCCCGGGGGGGGGGCCCCCCCCCCCCCGCAGCCCCCCGGGAGCGGCGCGCC
>JARAXD010000035.1:0-54848 GCA_033793685.1 Streptomyces sp. ME19-03-3
GTGGCCTCGGGCAACGGCAAGGGGCAGATCTTCGTCAAGGGCGAGGTCATCAAGACCGTGCCGGAGTCGAAGATCGTGGAGACCCTCATCGAAGAGGCCATGAAGCTCGCCGAGCAGATGGAGGCCGACGGCGTCGCCTCCGGTGAGCCCTCCGTCTCCGTCAGCTGACCCACCGGCCCCTCCCCGCGTCCCGGACCCCCGGCGGTCCGGGATACGGGCGGGCCCGGGCGGAACACGCGTTCGCGAGGTAAGGTGCGTGGACTTCCCCCGATCGCTGCGGCCCGTACGGTGAGGCGCCCCACGTGTTGACGACCACGACGACCAAGGTCATGGAACCCGGCGAACTCGACGCCGCCCTCGCGGTGCTCGACCGCGACCCGGTCGCCAACGCCTTCGTCGCCTCCCGGGTCGCGGTCGCCGGTCTCGACCCCTGGCGCCTCGGCGGGGAGATGTGGGGCTGGTACTCCGGGGGCCGGCTCGAGGCACTCTGCTACGCCGGCGCCAACCTCGTCCCGATCTGCGCCGGCCCCGAGGCCGTGCGCGCCTTCGCCGAGCGGGCGCTGCGCGCCGGGCGCCGCTGCTCCTCCATCGTCGGCCCCGCCGCCCCCACCTCTGCTCTGTGGTCGCTGCTCGAACCCGGTTGGGGACCGGCCCGCGAGGTCCGCGCCCACCAGCCGCTGATGGTCACCCGCGCCCTGCCCGCACAGGTCGAACCCGACCCGTACGTGCGGCGGGTCCGGCGCGACGAGATGGACGTGATCATGCCGGCCTGCGTCGCCATGTTCACCGAGGAGGTCGGCGTCTCCCCGCTCGCCGGCGACGGCGGACTGATCTACCAGGCTCGCGTAGCCGAACTCGTCAGCTCCGGCCGTGCGTTCGCCCGCATCGAGGACGGCAAGGTCGTCTTCAAGGCGGAGATCGGCGCCGTCACCCGGCACGCCTGCCAGATCCAGGGCGTCTGGGTCGCCCCCGAACACCGCGGCCGCCGCCTGTCCGAGACCGGCATGGCCGCCGTCCTGCACTACGCGCTGCGCGACGTGGCGCCCGTGGCCAGCCTCTACGTCAACGACTTCAACGCGCCCGCCCGGGCGGCCTACCGCCGCGTCGGCTTCACCGAGGTCGGCGCCTTCATGAGCGTCCTGTTCTAGTAGTGTCGCCGCCCATGGAGGACGTGGCGGTCGAGCCGATCGACCTGACGGCACGGGTGGACGAGGCACTGGCCGTCCAGGCGGTCGCCTTCGGACTGGGCGCGGACGAGGTCGCCATCCGGCGGCAGATCGTGTTGCGGCACCTGTGCTTCCCGGGAGTGCGCGCGCTCGGCGCGCTCACCCCCGACGGGCGGCTCACCGGCTTCGTGTACGGCATGCCCAACAGCCGCACCCACTGGTGGTCCACGGTCGTCGAGCCCTACCTGCGGCGCGCCGGGACCGACGCGTGGCTCGACGACTCCTTCACCATCACCGAACTGCACGTCCACCCCGACTTCCAGGGCCGCGGCATCGGGCGCGCGCTGATCACCACCATCACCGACGGCGCCGACGAACCCCGCAGCATCCTGTCCGCCATCGACACCGAGAGCCGGGCCCGGCGGCTCTACCGCGCCCTCGGCTACACCGACCTCGCCAGAGCCGTGCACTTCCCCAGCGCGGCCCGCCCCTACGCCGTCATGGGCGCCCACCTCCCGCTCGCCCGGTAAACGCGTTTCCGGCAGCGCGCCACGGCTCGATATCCTCGGCGGAACGGTACGAAACCCCCTGGAGAGCCCCATGGTCCTGCGCATGTCCCGGCTGATGCTCAAGACGCTGCGCGACGACCCGGCCGACGCCGAGACCGCCAGCCACAAGCTCCTGGTCCGGGCCGGATACGTCCGCCGCTCGTCGGCGGGGGTGTGGACCTGGCTGCCCCTCGGCAAGCGCGTGCTGGAGAACGTGGCCCGCGTCGTCCGCGAGGAGATGGACGCCATCGGCGGGCAGGAGGTCCTGCTGCCGGCGCTGCTGCCGCGGGAGAACTACGAGGCCACCGGCCGCGCCGGCGAGTACGGCGACCTGCTCTTCCAGCTCCGCGACCGCAAGGGCGCGCCGTACGTGCTCGGGCCCACGCACGAGGAGATCTTCACCCAGGTGGTGAAGGACCAGTGCACGTCCTACAAGGACCTGCCGGTGATCCTCTACCAGATCCAGACCAAGTACCGCGACGAGGCCCGGCCCCGGTCCGGCGTGCTGCGCGGCCGCGAGTTCCAGATGAAGGACTCCTACTCCTTCGACACCACCGACGAGGGCCTGGCCGAGGCGTACCGGCTGCACCGCGAGGCCTACATCAAGATCTTCTCGCGGCTCGGCTTCGACTACCGCATCGTCTCCGCCGTCTCCGGCGCGATGGGCGGCTCCGCCTCCGAGGAGTTCCTGGCGCCGGCCGCGGCCGGCGAGGACACCTTCGTCGACTGCCCCGCCTGCGACTACGCCGCCAACACCGAGGCCGTCACCACCGTGGTGCCCCCGGTCGAGGGCGTCGCGCACCCGCCGCTGGAGGAGGTCGACACCCCCGACACCCCCACCATCGAGACCCTCGCGGCGCACCTGGGGGTGCCGGCCTCGGCCACCCTGAAGAACCTGCTGGTCAAGGTCGACGGCGAGATCGTCGCCGTCGGCGTCCCCGGCGACCGGGAGGTCGACCTCGGCAAGCTCGCCGAGCACCTCGCCCCCGCCGAGGTCGAACTGGTCACCGCCGAGGACTTCACCGGCCGCCCCGACCTCGTCCGGGGCTACGTCGGCCCGCAGGGCCTCACCGGCGTCCGCTACCTCGCCGATCCGCGCGTCGCCCCCGGCACGGCCTGGGTCACCGGCGCCAACAAGCCCGACACGCACGCCCGCAACGTCGTCTGCGGCCGCGACTTCGAGGTCGACCAGTACCTCGACGTCGTCACCGTCGAGCCCGGCGACCCCTGCCCGCGCTGCGGCGCCGGCCTCAAGCTGGACCGGGCCATCGAGATCGGCCACATCTTCCAGCTCGGCCGCAAGTACGCCGACGCGTTCGAGCTCGACGTCCTCGGCCAGAACGGCAAGCCGGTCCGGGTCACCATGGGCTCCTACGGCATCGGCGTATCCCGCGCCGTCGCCGCGCTCGCCGAACAGACCGCCGACGGACAGGGACTGTGCTGGCCGCGCGAGGTCGCGCCGGCGGACGTCCACGTCGTGGCGGCGGGCAAGGCGCTGCAGACGGAGCTGGCGCTCGAGGTCGCGGAGAAGCTGCACGCCGCAGGGGTCCGGGTCATCGTCGACGACCGCGCGGGCGTCTCACCCGGCGTCAAGTTCACCGACGCGGAACTGCTCGGGGTGCCGACGATTCTCGTGGTGGGTCGCGGGGCGGCGGACGGGGTCGTCGAGGTCAAGGACCGCCGGAGCGGGGAGCGGGAGGAGTTGGCGGTCGCGGACGCGGTGTCCCGGTTGTCCGCGTAGCGGCTGCGCCGGGCGGCGCGGTCGTCGTGGTCGCGGGTGCGTCGTGGTTGCGGTCGGGGGTTCCCCGCCTCCGCCTCCTCGCCCTCCCCCAGCCTTCGGCCGGGGGAGGACCCCCATCCCGGATGGTCAGTGACCGCCTCGCGCGGTGCGGGGGGTGGGCCGGGTGCGGGGCCTTCCGGGGCTGGACGTCCTGGACTGTCATATGTACGTGCGTGGCGCGCACCTTCTCCGGTCATCCCGGATACCGCACGCAAATATGCCGCAGCGTCCAGAACATCCACCCTCCCCCAGCCTTCGGCCGGGGGTGCCCCCAACGACCCCGCCCCCTCCGTCCCGCGGGCGACCGACCCCCGGGGGGTGAAAAGCGGTCCGCGCGGCCCCGGTTGCCCAGCTGAGCCCTGAGCGAGGTGTCCGCTGCCCCGTGAACCGGGGGGCTCCGGCGGCGGCCTGGTAGGGGGAAGGCGGTACGGGTACCGCGCGTGGCCGGCGGCCCCCACTGGCGAAAGCGCGGGGTTCGGCGACGGCCGACAGGGGCGCGAACCGTCCGGCACCGGTTGCGCTCGTCCGTCTCAACCCCCATAGGTCGTGCGTCACCTGCGATGCCGGGGTTTGGCGGGGTGCGGCAGCGGTCCGGAATTGCCGTGAGTGCCTCACTGCCCCCATCAGGGGTCAGAGGCCGGCATACGGAGGGGCCGAAGGCTGGGGGCGGGGGAGAGACCGCAACTCCGACCGCAACGCTCCCGCACACGACAACAACCGGCGGAGCCTAGAGCCAGGCCGCGAACTCCAATAGCAACTCCCCGCCCTGGCGGTCGCCCACGGAGAGCGCCCACACGCCCGCCTCCACGGCCCGGAACAGGGACCAGGCCCGGACGCGGTCCCGGTCGAGCTCCAGGGAGTCGGAGAGCTTGGCGACCCTGCGCCGGGCAGCGGACTGCGATCCGGGAGTCGCGACCAGCGTCTCCAGGCGGTCGCGCACGAGCCACGCCAGGTCGTACGCGGGCTCGCCCGCGACCGGCTTGGGGTCGATGGCCAGCCACGGGACACGGTCCGCGGAGAGCACGTTCCCGTGGTGGTAGTCGCCGTGCAGCAGGACGGCCTCGCCCGGGGCGGCCGAGCACAGTTCGTCGCGGACCGCGAGGGCCTCGTCGATCAGGGCCCGGGCCTCCGCGGGGACGTACGGTCGCTCGCGCCGCTCCCGCAACAGCGCGGCCAGGCGCGCCGTGTGCTCGGCGAGCGGCACGAACGGGTGCCCCTCGCCCGGGGGGACCCAGAGGCGTTGCAGCGTGGCGCACGCCTCGAGCATGGCCTTCTGCTCGGGCAGCGAGCGCAGCGACACATCGCTGTGCAGGCGCTCCAGGAGGAGCGCCCCGGCGTCGGGGTCGGCCCGCAGCAGACGGACGGCGCCGCGGCCGTCCCAGCGGGCGAGCGCGGCGTGCTCGTGCCGGGTCTCGTCCGTGACGAGTCCCACCTTGAGCGCCGCCGCAGTGTCGTCGGCCTGCCGTACGAGGACGACCATGCTGATCTGGCCGCCGGGGGAGAGCACCCGCTCGGGTCGCAGTTCCCAGCGCGCCAGGAGGTCCGCGACTCGCTCGGGGAGGCCGTCGAGCCAGGCCCGGCCCGCCTCGCCCTCCCACGCGGTGACCGTGCGGACGAGCCGCTCGGGCGGTGCCAGGTGCGGGGGCTGTGGTGCCGGGGTCATGTGGGGGTACGTCCCTCCTGGTGCTCGACCTTCTCGCCGGCCGGCCGCGAGCGTTCGGCCAGCCCCGGGAAGGCTACGCTCCCGCCGCGCCAGCGCACTGCGCGGACCGCCGCCTCGCGCAGTGCGTCGGCCCCCTCGCGGCGCAGGTCGGCCCTGGCGGCGCGCACCAGGTCGGCGTAGACCCCGGCGACTCGGTCCTCCAGTTCCGCGGCGAGGCGCACGGCCGCGGAGCTGTCCGGCACGTCGAACGGCAGGGCGTACGCGGGCTCGGCGGCGACGGGTTCGCCGCCGAGGTCGCCGACGGTGCGGCGCAGCGCGTCGCGCCGGGCGCGATGCGCGTCGTACGCCTGCCGGGCCTGCTCGGCATGGGCACCACCGCCGACGCGGGCGCCGACGATGCCGTAGCCGTACACCGCGGCGTGCTCGGCGGAGAGTGCGGCCTGGACGGCCTTGAGCAGCGCGTGCTGTGCCATCAGTGCTCCTTGAGCAGCAGGACGTGCCCGGCGCCGCAGGCGGCCACCGAGGCGAGCAGGCGGGCGAGTTCCGCCGGTGCGTCCCGGAGCGCGGCGACCCGGGCGTCGGCGAGCGCGCGTTCGGCCGCCACTAGCGCGGACAGCGCCTCAGCGGGGCGCGTGGGGACGGACGGTGAGACCGACGGCGAAGGCCCGGTGGACGGCGAGGCGGGTGCGGACGCGCCGAACGCCTCGGCGTGGAGAGCCACTTCGGCCCGCAGCGGCTGCAGCCGCCGCGCCAGGTCCGGGTGCGCCGCGATGGTGGCGTCGTACCGCGCGAGCAGTGCCGCGCTGTCCCGGGCGGCCCGCCCGCGCAGCGCCACGCCGGCGTCGACCGACGGCGAGCCCTTGGCGGAAGTCCCCCCGGGCCGTGTCCCGTCGGAGCATCCGCCGAGGAGTCCGGCCGCGGCCGGCAGGACGAGGGCGGCGCGGACCGCGCGCCGGCGGGGAATGTTGCTGAGCGGCACAGTGTCCCTTCCCGTGATCACGTCACGTGAGGGTACCCGCGCGGCGCCTGAGGGCCGTGACGGCGCCCTCCGCGGCGCCGAATCGTCGATCCGGGGCCTGAACCGATAGGCTTTGGGCCGACACGCGACCTTCCATCACAACAGCACACGCGGCCGAGGAGTCACCCGGATGAGCACCACCCAGAGCGAGAGGCTGCGCGGGCTGCTGGAGCCGCTCGTCGTGCAGACGGGGCTCGAACTGGAAGAGGTCAAGGTGACCGCCGCGGGCAACCGCCGGCAGCTCCAGGTGATCGTGGACTCCGAAGACGGTGCTCCGCTGGACACACTGGCCGAGCTGAGCCGGGAGATCTCGCAGGCTCTCGACGACGCCGACGCCATGGGAGGGGCGGCGTACCTGCTGGAGGTTTCCTCGCCGGGTGTGGACCGCCCGCTCACCGAGCCGCGCCACTTCCGGCGCAACGAGGGCCGGCTGGTCAAGCTGACGACGGCCGGCGGCGAGCAACTGGTCGCGCGGATCCTCAAGGTCGACGACGAGGGCCTCGACCTGGAGATCCCGGGTGTCAAGGGACGCAAGCCCAAACCCGCCCGTGTCGTCTTCGGCGACATCGCCAAGGCGCGGGTGGAGATCGAATTCAGTCGCAAGGACCCGGCCGGTGCCGATACTGACGGCGACGAGAGCACTGAGGAGGCGTAGCCGTGGACATCGACATGAGTGCCCTGCGGGGTCTGGTCCGGGAGAAGGAGATCTCCTTCGACCTGCTGGTCGAGGCGATCGAGTCGGCGCTCCTCATCGCGTACCACCGCGAGCCGGGCAGCCGCCGCAACGCGCGGGTGCGGCTGGACCGCACCAACGGCCATGTCACGGTGTGGGCCAAGGAGGACCCGTCCGAGACCCCGGAGGGTGCCGAGCCCCGGGAGTTCGACGACACGCCCAGCGGCTTCGGGCGGATCGCCGCGACCACGGCCAAGCAGGTCATCCTGCAGCGGCTGCGCGACGCGGAGGAGGAGGTCACCTTCGGGGAGTACGCCGGCCGCGAGGGGGACATCGTCACCGGGGTGGTCCAGCAGGGCAAGGACCCCAAGAACGTCCTGGTCGACATCGGCAAGCTCGAGGCGATCCTGCCCGTGCAGGAGCAGGTGCCCGGCGAGGACTACAAGCACGGCACACGGCTGCGCTCCTACGTCGTCCGGGTGGCCAAGGGCGTGCGCGGTCCGTCGGTGACGCTCTCGCGCACCCACCCCAGCTTGGTGAAGAAGCTCTTCGCGCTGGAGGTCCCGGAGATCGCGGACGGTTCCGTGGAGGTCGCCGCGATCGCCCGCGAAGCCGGCCACCGCACGAAGATCGCGGTCCATTCCCGCCGATCCGGGCTGAACGCCAAGGGTGCCTGCATCGGCCCCATGGGAGCCCGGGTGCGCGCCGTGATGGCCGAACTGAACGGCGAGAAGATCGACATCGTCGACTGGTCGGACGATCCGGCCGAGATGGTCGCCAACGCCCTGTCACCCGCTCGGGTGAGCAAGGTGGAGATCGTCGACATGGCCGCCCGCTCGGCGCGGGTGACCGTGCCGGACTACCAGCTCTCCCTGGCGATCGGCAAGGAAGGCCAGAACGCCCGCCTGGCCGCACGGCTCACCGGCTGGCGGATCGACATCCGGCCCGACACCGAGCAGGCCGATCACTAGCATCCGCGGGTGACCGAGGAACAACCGTGCGTCGAATAACCCGGAGGGGTGAGGTCGGCGCGGGGAGGTAGACTAAGGATGTCTGGCCGGACGCACGGCCCAGCACGCCCGGAGCGAACATGCATCGGGTGCAGGGAGCGAGCGGCCAAGCGCGATCTGTTGCGTGTGGCGGTGGTCGGGGAGTGCTGTATCCCTGATCTTCGCGGTACGCTGCCCGGTCGGGGTGCCTATGTGCACCCCGACACCGTCTGTCTCGACCTGGCGGTCCGCCGCCGGGCGTTCCCGCGGGCCTTCCGGGTGCCGGGACCGCTGGACACCGCGGACCTCCGCGGGTACGTCGAACAGGCACACGTGAGTAAGTAGGAAGACCGAGCGGGCGACCGTGCGGTCAGTACCCCGCGAGTTGGAAGTAGGTCGAGATTGCGATGAGCACTCGATGAGCACGCGATGAGTACGCCCATGAAGTAGCGACGGTCCGGCGGACGACCACCCCGGACCTCATGAAGGAGCGAAGTGGCTAAGGTCCGGGTATACGAACTCGCCAAGGAGTTCGGAGTTGAGAGCAAGGTCGTCATGGCCAAGCTCCAAGAACTTGGCGAATTCGTCCGTTCGGCGTCCTCGACGATCGAGGCGCCGGTTGTTCGCAAGTTGACTGACGCACTGCAGGGTCCCGGCGGCGGTTCCGCCGGCAAGCCCTCGGCTGCCAGGCCCGCGGCGCCGCGCAAGGCCGCGCCCGCAAAGCCGGCCACACCCACTCCGGGTGCGCCGGCCCGTCCCGCCGCCCCGGCCCCCAAGCCGGCCGCGGGATCCGCCCCCACCACCAAGCCCGCCGGCGGCCCCGCGCCGACGCCGGGCCCGCGCCCGACCCCGGGTCCCAAGCCGGCCCCGGCCAAGCCCGCGCCGGTCACCCCGGTGCCGCAGGCGGAGTTCTCCGCGCCCCCGGCCCCGCAGACCCCGGCCCCGGAGCGGCCTGCCCAGGAGCGCCCGGCCCAGGCCGAGCGTCCGGCCGGCGGTCGTCCCGGTGCCCCCGGCGCGCGTCCCGGCGCCCGTCCCTCCGGTCCCGGCCAGCGTGACGGCGGCCGTGGCCAGGGCGGCCCCGGTGCCCGTCCCGGCGGCCAGGCCCCGCGTCCCGGCGCCCCCCGTCCGGCCGGTCCGCGTCCGGGCAACAACCCCTTCACCTCCGGCTCCACCGGTATGCCGCGCCCCCAGGCGCCGCGTCCCGGCGGCGCCCCCGGCCAGCCCGGCCCGCGCCCGGGTGGCGCCCCGGGTGCCGGCGGTCCGCGTCCGGGCGGCGCTCCGCGTCCCGGCGGCGGCGCTCCCGGCGGTGCCCGTCCGACCCCGGGCGGCATGCCGCGTCCGCAGGGCAGCGGCCCCCGTCCCAACCCGGGCATGATGCCGCAGCGTCCCGCTGCCGGTGGTGCCCCGGGCCGTCCGGGTGGTCCGGGTCGTCCCGGTGGCCCGGGCGCGCGTCCCGGCGGCGGTGCCGGTCGTCCCGGTGGCGGCGGCGGCTTCGCCGGTCGTCCCGGTGGCGGCGGCGGTGCCGGTCGTCCCGGTGGCGGCGGCGGCTTCGGCGGTCCCCGTCCCGGCGGCGGTGCCGGTGGCGGCGGCGGCTTCGCCGGTCGTCCCGGTGGCGGCGGCTTCGGCGGTCGTCCCGGTGGCCCGGGTGGCCGCGGTGGCACACAGGGCGCCTTCGGCCGCGGCCCCGGTGGCCGTCCGGCCCGCGGACGCAAGTCGAAGCGGGCGAAGCGCCAGGAGTACGAGGCCATGCAGGCCCCGTCCGTGGGCGGCGTGCTGCTGCCCCGCGGCAACGGGGACACCGTGCGCCTCTCCCGTGGCGCCTCGCTCACCGACTTCGCCGAGAAGATCGGCGCCAACCCGGCGTCGCTCGTCCAGGTGATGCTGAACCTCGGCGAGATGGTCACGGCGACCCAGTCCGTCTCGGACGACACGCTGCAGCTGCTCGCCGACGAGATGAACTACACCCTCCAGATCGTCAGCCCGGAGGAGGAGGACCGCGAGCTGCTCGAGTCCTTCGACATCGAGTTCGGCGAGAACGAGGGCGGCGAGGAAGCGCTCGTCGCGCGTCCGCCGGTCGTGACCGTCATGGGTCACGTCGACCACGGCAAGACCCGCCTCCTCGACGCGATCCGCAAGACCAACGTGGTCGCGGGCGAGGCCGGCGGCATCACCCAGCACATCGGTGCCTACCAGGTGGCCACCGAGGTCAACGGCGAGCACCGGGCCATCACCTTCATCGACACCCCCGGCCACGAGGCGTTCACCGCCATGCGTGCCCGCGGTGCCAAGTCCACCGACATCGCGATCCTCGTGGTGGCGGCGAACGACGGCGTCATGCCCCAGACGATCGAGGCGCTGAACCACGCCAAGGCGGCCGATGTGCCGATCGTGGTCGCGGTCAACAAGATCGACGTCGAGGGCGCCGACCCGACGAAGGTGCGCGGTCAGCTGACCGAGTTCGGCCTGGTGGCCGAGGAGTACGGCGGCGAGACGATGTTCGTCGACATCTCCGCCAAGCAGGGCCTGAACATCGACAGCCTCCTGGAGGCCGTGGTCCTGACCGCGGACGCCGCGCTCGACCTGCGCGCCAACCCGGAGCAGGACGCCCAGGGCATCGCGATCGAGGCGCACCTCGACCGCGGCCGCGGCGCCGTGGCGACCGTCCTGGTCCAGCGCGGCACCCTGCGGGTCGGCGACACCATGGTGGTCGGCGACGCGTACGGCCGGGTCCGGGCGATGCTCGACGACGGCGGCAACACCGTCGACGAGGCGGGCCCCTCGACCCCGGTCCTGGTGCTCGGTCTGACGAACGTGCCGGGTGCCGGCGACAACTTCCTGGTGGTCGACGAGGACCGTACGGCCCGGCAGATCGCCGAGAAGCGCGCCGCCCGCGAGCGCAACGCGGCCTTCGCCAAGTCCCGTCGCCGGGTCAGCCTCGAGGACCTGGACAAGGTGCTCAAGGCCGGCGAGGTCCAGCAGCTCAACCTCATCATCAAGGGCGACGCGTCCGGTTCGGTCGAGGCCCTGGAGTCCTCGCTGCTCCAGCTCGACGTCGGCGAGGACGTGGACCTGCGCATCCTCCACCGGGGTGTCGGTGCGGTCACCGAGACCGACGTCACCCTGGCGGCGGGCTCCGACGCCATCATCATCGGCTTCAACGTGCGGGCCGAGGGCCGTGCCACGTCGCTGGCCGAACGCGAGGGTGTCGACGTCCGCTACTACTCGGTGATCTACCAGGTCATCGATGAGATCGAGGCGGCGCTCAAGGGCATGCTCAAGCCCGAGTACGAGGAGGTGGAGCTCGGCACCGCCGAGATCCGCGAGGTCTTCCGCTCCTCCAAGCTCGGCAACATCGCCGGTGTGCTCATCCGCTCCGGCGAGGTCAAGCGCAACACCAAGGCGCGCCTGCTGCGCGACGGCAAGGTCGTCGCGGAGAACCTCAACATCGAGGGCCTGCGGCGCTTCAAGGACGACGTCACCGAGATTCGGGAAGGTTTCGAGGGCGGTATCAACCTCGGCAACTACAACGACATCAAGATCGACGACGTCATCGCGACCTACGAGATGCGCGAGAAGCCTCGCGTCTGATCGAGGGACACATGACCGGGGCCGGTTGGCGGAGCGTAAATTCCGTCGATCGGCCCCGGCCGTTGCCTTTACTGTGGTGATTGCTGTTCACGGTGTTCGCACCGTTCACTACGAGGCCTCACAGGTCGGCTTGACCTGATGCCCATGTATGTAGGGACGCTGTCCTTCGACCTGCTTCTCGGCGACGTCCGCTCGCTGAAGGAGAAGCGGTCCGTCATCCGGCCGATCGTGGCCGAGCTGCACCGCAAGTTCGCGGTGAGCGTCGCCGAGGTCGACCACCACGACCTCTACCGCAGGGCCGAGATCGGCGTGGCGGTCGTGGCCGGGGACCTCGGGCACATCAAGGACGTCCTCGGACGCTGCGAGCGCTGGATGGCCTCGCGCCCCGAGGTGGACCTGCTGTCGGCACGGCAGCGGGTGCACGGGGACGACGACTGAACTCACGTACCGAAGCGTGAAGAGAAGAGAGAAGAGCACGCATGACCGACACCGCGCGGGCGCGCAAGCTGGCGGACCGCATCCGGGTCGTGGTCGCGGAGACGCTGCAGAGGCGGATCAAGGATCCGCGGCTGGGCTATGTGACGATCACCGACACCCGGGTCACCGGTGACCTCCGGGAGGCGACCGTCTTCTACACGGTCTTCGGTGACGACGAGGAGCGGGCCGCCTCGGCGGCCGCGCTGGAGAGCGCCAAGGGCGTCCTCCGCTCGGAGGTCGGACGGCAGACCGGCGTGCGCTTCACGCCCAGCCTGACGTTCGTCGCCGACGCGGTCCCGGAGAACGCGCGCACGATCGAGGACCTGCTCGCCAAGGCCCGGCTCGCCGACGATGAGGTCCGCAAGACCGCGACGGACGCCCCGTACGCGGGCGAAGCCGACCCCTACCGCAAGCCGGCGCAGGACGACGACGAGGGCGACGACGAGGGCGACGACGAGGCGGAGGACGGCACCCGATGAAGGACGGGCTTGTCATCGTCGACAAGCCGGGCGGGATGACCTCGCACGACGTCGTGTCCCGGCTGCGCAGGCTTGCCGGGACACGGCGCGTGGGGCACGCGGGCACGCTCGACCCCATGGCCACCGGCGTCCTCGTCATCGGCGTCGAGAAGGCCACCCGGCTGCTCGGGCACCTGGCGCTCACCCGCAAGGAGTACGAGGCGACCATCCGGCTGGGCCGGAGCACGGTCACGGACGACGCGGAGGGAGAGGTCACGGCCTCGGTCCCCGCCGACGGGGTCACCCGCGAGGCCATCGACGCGGGCATCGTGCCGCTCACCGGGGACATCATGCAGGTGCCCTCCAAGGTCAGCGCGATCAAGGTGGACGGCGTCCGCTCGTACGCCCGCGTGCGCGGTGGCGAGGACTTCGAGCTGGCGGCGCGGCCGGTGACGGTGTCGGCGTTCCTCGTGCGTGACGTCCGGCACGTGCGGCTCGAGGACGGCGACGTGGTCGACGTCGACGTCACGGTCGAGTGCTCCTCCGGTACGTACATCCGTGCCCTCGCCCGCGACCTGGGCGCCGGACTCGGCGTCGGCGGCCACCTGACCGCGCTGCGGCGCACCCGTGTCGGGCCCTACGGGACCGACCTCGCCCGCACGCTGGAGCAGCTCACGGAGGCGTTCGCGGTGCTGCCCATCGGGGAGGCCGCGGCGGCGGCGTTCCCCCGGTGGGACGTCGACGCCCGGCAGGCGCGGCTGCTCGGCAACGGGGTGCGGCTGGAGGCGCCGCCGTCCCTGACAGCGGTCCCCACCGCGGTGTTCGGGCCGGAGGGGGAGTTCCTGGCGCTGGTCGAAGCACAGGAGGGGCAGGCCAGGATCCTGGCCAACCTGGCCTGACGGCGCGCCGGCGGTCCGCGGCGCGTCCCGCGGCACCCCGTGCGGCCGGTGGACGTGTGTGGAGCGTCCAGGCCCGCGGCGGGCGGCGGGCAGGCCCGGAGGGCGGCTCAACCGTGGAGCGCGGGCCCTCCCCCCTGGCGGCCCGCGCCGCACGATCCCCCACCCCCGTCCCTATCCACTCCGCGCGATCGATTCACTCCGACGGGCAGGCGCTCGGGGTGAAGACGGGGGCGCTTGAGGGGCGCTTTCAAGGGCGGATCCGCGCGGGGCGGGCCGGCTGCCCCGTCCGGGCGCACCGGGAACGCCTGCCCGTGGCCGCTACGGAGGCCGCGGCGCCAGGGCGGGACGCCGTCCGTCCGCGGGCCGTCCGCAGGCGCCGGGCCCACCTCGTACGTGGGCCCCGAGGGGGCGGATCGGCGACGGAGGGAGGGGAGCACCCGGACGCGATCCGGCCTGCCGGCGATCTGGCGAGGAAGCACCCCGACGCAGGTTGGGCGGTGTCCTTCGGCCCGGCCCTCCCGCGGCCGGAAGACCTCGGGCCCGCATCGCGGCGGCCCCGTCACCGGGGGCGCCGCGCCGGTGGGTCCCGCGGCATGGCAGGCTTGGACCTGCATCATCAAAGAACCATCGGCGGTCGAGGAGCGGTCACTGTGCAGCGCTGGCGAGGCTTGGAGGACGTCCCCGAGGACTGGGGACGCAGCGTCGTCACCATCGGCTCGTACGACGGTGTCCACCGCGGGCACCAGCTGATCATCGGCAGGGCCGTCGAGCGCGCCCGCGAGCTGGGCGTCTCCTCCGTCGTCGTCACCTTCGACCCGCACCCGAGCGAGGTCGTCCGCCCCGGCAGCCACCCACCGCTGCTGGCGGCACACCACCGCCGCGCCGAGCTGATGGCGGAGCTCGGCGTGGACGCGCTGCTGATCCTGCCGTTCACCACCGAGTTCTCCCAGCTCTCGCCGGGCGATTTCATCCGCACCGTGCTCGTCGACGCGCTCCGGGCGCGGACCGTCGTCGAGGGCCCGAACTTCCGCTTCGGGCACAAGGCCGCCGGTGACGTCGAGTTCCTGTCCGCGATGGGGCTGAAGTACGACTACGAGGTGGACGTCGTCGACCTCTACCTGACGGGCGAGGCGGGCGGTGGCCAGCCGTTCTCCTCCAGCATGACGCGCCGCCTGATCGCGGAGGGCGATGTCGCGGGCGCCGCCGAGATCCTGGGCCGGCCGCACCGCGTCGAGGGCGTGGTCGTCCGCGGCGCGCAGCGGGGCCGGGACCTCGGCTACCCGACGGCGAACGTCGAGACGCTGCCGCACACCGCCATCCCCGCCGACGGGGTCTACGCCGGCTGGCTGCACGCGGCGGGCGAGGCCATGCCCGCCGCGATCTCCGTCGGTACCAATCCCACCTTCGACGGGACCGCCCGCACCGTCGAGGCGTACGCCATCGACCGTGTGGGGCTGGACCTGTACGGGCTGCACGTGGCCGTCGACTTCGTCGCCTACCTGCGGGGCATGGAGAAGTTCGACACGATCGACGCGCTCCTGGAGCGGATGGCCGACGACGTCAAGCGCGCTCGGGAACTGGTCGACGCTCAGAGCGTCTCCGAGTGACGCCGCGGCGGGAGCGCCGCTGACCGACCGGCGAAGGGGCCCGTCCTGCCACGATGGCGGGACGGGCCCCTTCGGTCACTGCTGCCGGGTCCAGCCGGGCGGGATGTGCCCCTGTGCCGGGGGCTGTGGACCGGGGTCCGCCTCCTGCGGCGCGGGCGGCGGCTGCGTCCAGCCCTGGGGGGCGCCGTCCTGCTCCGGCGGGGGCGGCGGCGCCGGCTCGGCGTGGGGCGGCTGGGGCGGGTAGCCGTACTGCGGGGCCGTCGGTTGCTGCGGCGGGTACGGCTGTTGCCCCTGCGGCGGCGGGTAGCCGCCCTGCTGCTGCGGCATCGGGT
Source organism: Streptomyces sp. ME19-03-3 (assembly GCA_033793685.1). GTDB lineage: Bacteria > Actinomycetota > Actinomycetes > Streptomycetales > Streptomycetaceae > Actinacidiphila. The sequence goes on from JARAXD010000035.1 coordinate 15,199, forward strand.
ACTGGGGCGGGTAGAGGCCCCGTGCCTGCTGGGCTCGGACGAAGTCCTCGGCGACCAGCGACGCCAGGTGGAAGTACGCCTCCCGGGTCTTCGGCCGCATCATGTCCAGGTCGACTTCGGCCCCCGCGGCGAGGTGCTCGTCGAACGGCACCACGACAACGCCGCGGCAGCGGGTCTCGAAGTGGGTGACGATGTCGTCCACCTTGATCATCTTGCCGGTCTCGCGCACCCCCGAGATCACGGTCAGGCTGCGCTGCACGAGGTCGGCGTAGCCGTGCGCGCCGAGCCAGTCGAGCGTCGTGCTGGCGCTGCTGGCTCCGTCCACCGACGGGGTGGAGACGATGATCAGCTGGTCGGCCAGGTCGAGCACGCCGCGCATGGCGCTGTAGAGCAGCCCGGTGCCGGAGTCGGTGAGGATGATCGGATACTGCTGGCCGAGCAGGGCCACCGCGCGGCGGTAGTCCTGGTCGTTGAAGGTGGTGGAGACAGCCGGGTCCACGTCGTTGGCGATGATCTCCAGACCGGAGGGCGCCTGCGAGGTGAAGCGGCGGATGTCCATGTAGCTGTTGAGGTGGGGCAGCGCCTGGACCAGGTCGCGGATGGTCGCCCCGGTCTCCCGGCGCACCCGGCGGCCGAGGGTGCCGGCGTCGGGGTTGGCGTCGATGGCGAGGATCTTGTCCTGCCGTTCGGACGCGAGTGTGGAGCCCAGAGCGGTGGTGGTGGTCGTCTTGCCGACGCCGCCCTTGAGGCTGATCACCGCGATCCGGTAGCAGGACAGCACCGGGGTGCGGATCAGGTCCAGCTTGCGCTGGCGCTCCTGCTCCTCCTTCTTGGCGCCGATCTTGAAGCGGGACGGCTGGTTGTTGTTCTTACGGGCCTTCGGCTGCTGGCGCAGCAGCCGCTCCGAGGACAGCTCCACGGCCGCGTTGTAGCCGAGCGGGGCGCCGTGCGTCACGCGCTGCTGCTGCTCCTGGCCCGGACCGGGCCCGCCCCAGCCGGCCGCCGTGCGCGGGTCCACGGGGGGCACGGACGGCTGCTGCTGTTGCCGGGGCGGGACCGGGGGCTGCGGCTGCACCGGTGACGGGGGTTGGGGCTGGGGTTGGGGCTGGGCGTGCGGGCCGGGTCCGGGTTGCGGGTACCCGTATCCCTGCGGCGGCGCCGGGGGGTTGGCGCCCTCGACGTACGGCGGCATCGGCTGCTGCCCCTGCTGCGGGAACGGGCCGGGACCGGGCGCGGGCGGCTGCTGAGGTCCCGGCTGTGCGTACGGCGGCATGGACGTCTGGGGTCCGGGCTGCGCCGGCGGCTGGACCTGCGGGCCGGGTCCGGGCTGCGGGTACCCGTACCCCTGCGGTGGGTACGGGGGTTGGGGAAGCGGCTGGGGAGGCTGCTGGGTGTGGGGAGCGCCCCACGGCGCGCCCTGGTTCGCCTGCTGCGGGTAGCCGTACCCCTGCGGGGGCGGGGCCGGCTGAGGGTAGCCGTAGCCGTGTCCCTGCGGCGGCGCGGGTGTCTGCGGGTCGCCCCACGGCGCGCCCTGGTCTGCCTGCTGCGGGTAGCCGTACCCCTGCGGCGGCGTCTGCGCCGGTGGGGCCGGCCGGTACTCCGGTGGCAGCGGCGGCACCGCGGACTGCGGCGCCGGGGCGGGCGCCGGGGTCGCCCGCGGCTGCGGCTCGGCCTGCAGGGACTCCGCCTCGGCCTGTGGCTGGGGCTCGGCATGCGGCTGGGGCCGCTGATCGAGGGCGGCCTCCGCCTCCGCCTCGGGCGTCCGCGCGGAACCGGGACCGGCCTCCTGCGCCGGCCGCGGTTCCGCCTGCTGCCCTTCCTCGGGCACGGCGGGCGCGGGGTCGGCGAAGACCGCCGCCGCCGTGGCCTCCTGGGCGGGATCGGGGTTCGCGGCCACCGAAGGAGCGGGGGCGGGCGGTCCCTGCTCCGGCGGCTGTGGCAGTGGCGCCGCCCCGGCCGCGGCCGCGGCCGGGGGCGGCACCGGCCGGCCCGACGGCGGACCCGCGGCGGGCCCGTCGGGCGGGTTCACCGCGGCGGCCACCGGGGGCCCGACAGGCGGCGGAGGAGTCACCGCGGGGGCCCCCGGACCCGGGGGAGGGGACGGGGGCGTGGGCGCGCCGCCGCCCGCCTGCTGCGTGTACCAGGACGGCGGCGCGTAGTCGATCTGGAACTCGCCCGTGAGGTCCGCGTCGGACTGATCCCCGTCCGGGGCGGCCCCGCCCGTGCGGATGTCGTCCTGATCGCTGCTCACTGTGCCTCCTGGTCAACTGATGTGCACGCCCGGTCCGTCGGAGCGGACGCGTTTCCCCGCGTCGGAGTTCCCGCGGCACAGCCGCCGCGGCTCACCCGAAGAGCCTAATCACCCGGGCCGCGGGTAGGGCAAGCGTCGAAGACATCACGACCGGCACGCCGCGGTGACGGCCCGTTCGCCCGGCACGAGCACCACACCGCCGACGAGTTGGCGCGTCAGCCGCGGAAAGCGGACCCCCGTGCCCCATGCCCCCTGCCGCGGCACGGAAACCGCCGCCGCACGAGACCGTGTCCGAAGGCCGAAGGACGAAGCCCGAAGCGCGCCGTGGTCAGTCCACACGCCGGGCCGGTCCGAGCAGGCCGGCCTCCGCGTCGGTGGGCTGCGTCATCACGAACTGCCGGTGTTTGCGCGTGCACCACAGCGTCACGTTGTCGCCGAGCGTCGGAAGCGCCGCCACGTCGGCCTCCGACAGCCCCATGAGCCGGCCGATGACCTCGGCCTCCTGGGGCGAGACCCGCTGCAGTCCCACCACGTCGGCGCCGGCGAACAACCGCGAAGCCGTCGGCCCGAGGTACGGCAGCAGGGTCACGACGGACTGCCAGGACTGCGCCGCCACCCGGCTGCGCGGCGGGCGGGCCCCGCAGTCGCGGACGATGACGACGGGGCTGTGCACCGAGGGCCCCTGGGGGGCGATCCTGCCCACCTCGTGCACCGTCACGCACTGCTGGCCGCCGCCCGCCGCCTGCGCCATCGGCGCCCACGACTGCGGCCGGGCGGTCTCCACCGCGACCCGCGCGCCGGTCGCCGCGGCGCGCAGCGACAGCACCTGCGCCAGCCACATGCTGCCCACCAGCACCACGTCGAGCCGCGCCGGGCGGCTCAGCGCCAGCACCGCGGGCTGGTTCGCGGCGTCGATCCCGATGACCACACCGTCGTCACCGATCGGCAGAGACAGCCCGCGCAGCTGTGCGGGGGACACGGTGTGCCGGTCGCGGCGCGGCCCGAGCAGCCCGAACGCGGCCCGCAGCGTGCGCCGTCCGGCGCCGGCGAGCGAGGCGCCGCGCGGGTCGGAACCCTGCGGCAGGTGGGAGGGGCGCGGCTCGGTGCCGCCGGGGAATCCGGAGCCCGCACCGGGGCGCTGACCGCCGAAGGCGGGAACGGTCGGAGCCGACATCAGCGGGTACCTCCCAGGGGCAGCGTGGCGAGGATGCCGGGCACCTGTTCGCGGTCCAGCCGCACCAGGCCCAGCCGGGACGCGGTCGCGCGGAGCTCCAACTGACGGCGCGCCTCGATGAGTTCGTTCTCGCTGCGGCCGGTGAGCCGTACGTACCCGGACAGCAGCGCGGCACGGCTGCCGCCGGGGGCGAGGACCAGAGAGAAGGTACTGGCCAGCGCGGGCGAGGAGGTCACCAGGCCGACCAGGTCGGGCAGCGCGGTGGCACCGGTGCCCAACTGCGGCCAGCGGCTGACCCAGTACGTGGTGTGCCAGCGGTCGTCGCAGCGCCACGTTCGCGCGCTCTCCGAGGTCCGGCGCGCCTGCCGGCTTCCGTCGAGGGCCGCGCCGCCGGTCGTGGCGAGCGGGTTCACGCAACTCGACGTCGCCACGGCGGCGACGATCTCGGGCTCCGTCAGCACCCGTGCCTCGAGCCCGGTGCCCACCAGTCGGCTCACCAGGTGGTCGGCGGCCCGCAGCAGGGCGCGCCGCGCCCCGGCCATGCCGCCGCCGCGCGCCTGCACCGCCTCCGGGCACAGTTCGGGGTCGAGTTTGATCGCGATCCAGGTGAGCCGCAGCCCGGGTGTGCCGCTCTGGGCCTGCAGCGGCGCGTAGGAGCGCGCGGCCACAGCCTGCGGGGGAAGGTGCGGGGCGGGAGCGGGCTGGGTGTGCTGGACGACCTGTACCGACGCGAGCCGGATGTCGTCGACCGCCAGCAGGCCGTGCAGCAGATCCAGGGGGATCGAGCGGGCGCCGCGGGACGGGCGCAGCGGCTCGTCGGCGGCGTGCACCTGGACGACGGCCGTCAGGAAGGTCCCGTCGCCGACCATGCCGATCTCGCGCTGCTCGCGCTCGTCGGTGTACCCGTAGGTGCGCAACGCCGGGTCGCACTCCACGACCGGCGCGAATCCGGGGTCGGTCCCCTGGGGGACGCCCACGGTGTTGCGCCGCCGGCGGGCCTTCAGCGCGCGGGCGGTGCCCATCCATTCCGGCAGCGGGCGACCGCGCCGCCTCAGCAGGCCGAACAGCAGCAGCGGCACGGCGATGACCGCGGCGACGACGGGCCCGACCACCTTGTGGATCAGCCAGCCGGCCAGCAGCAGTGCGCATGCCAGCTCGAGCAGCACGAACTGCTGCACCCGCACGGGGCCCATGCTCCCGGGCCTGCGGGTCAGAACGGGCGTCGCGGCCCCGGGCCGTGCCGCGGGGGCGTCGCCGCGGCCGTCGTCCGGTGGTCCGGCGTACTGTCGCGGTGGCTCGTCGCCCGGACTGCGCCGGGACCTGGTCGCGGTGGTCATCCCCCGTACAACCCTTCTACTCGCGCCGGTACCTGTGCCGCGTGGCCGGCGTCCCGCGCCCGTCCGGCGCTCGCTCGCGCCGGGTCGGCCGGCCACGTGCGGGTGCCGCTGGCGGGCCGATCGCGCCACCCCGTACCGTACGGTGCGATCGTCACACGGCATAGTAGGGGTCCCCCTGCCACAGCCGTCACCGCAGCGGGCCGACGTGACCGGGGGACGCCACAACCAGGCAGCGACAAACGGGGAGTTGACGCAGGAATGGCGACACGTAGGGACGAGCTGAACGCCTACTCGTTCGCGCGCCGACGCACGGTGGCCGCGTTCCTCCAGCCCTCCCCGCACGGTTCGGAGGAGGCCGCCCCGCGGCCGCTCAAGACCGTCGCCCCCAGCCTTGTCGTGGCCCTGCTGGTCGTCGTCGGCTTCGGCTTCTGGGGCATATTGAAGCCGGCCGCGCCCAAGGGCTGGGACGCCCCCGCCCAGAAGATCATCGTCGGCGACGAGTCCACCACCCGCTACGTCGTGCTGAAGACCAACGGTGAGGCGCAGCTGCACCCCGTGCTCAACCTGGCCTCCGCCCGACTGCTCCTCGATCCCGAGAAGTTCGAGGTCATCAAGGTCAAGGAGTCGGTGCTCGACAACAGCGGCATGACGCTGGGCACCACCATCGGCATCCCCTACGCCCCGGACCGGCTGCCCGGGCAGGCCGACGCGGGCACGCCCAAGACGTGGGCGCTGTGCGAGACCCCGGGCGGCGGCACGGACCGGTCGGCGCGGCGGGCGGTGCTCGTCGTCAACCAGCGCAAGCCCAAGGAGGCCGCCCTCGTGGAGGGTGGCAACCGGCTCCGCGACGACGAGGCGATGTACATCGAGGTGCCCGGCGGCGCCCAGTACCTGGTGACGGACCGGGGCTTCACCTACCTGCTCGGCGGGCCCGACTGGAGGGAGCACCGGGACCTGGTCAACACCCTGCGCCAGGTCATCTTCGGCGCGTCGGCCCAGCCGCAGAAGGTGGACTCCGACTTCCTGTCGACGCTCAACAACGTTCCCGGCGCCGCCATTTCCTTCCCGACGATCGAGGGCATGGGCGAGACGTCCACCGCCCCGGGCCTGAGCAGCGAGCACGCGAAGGTCGGCCTGGTGCTGAAAGCCAACCACGACCAGTACGTGGTGCAGCGGGACCGGGTCGTCCGCGTCACCGACTTCATGGCCAAACTGCTGCTCAACAGCACCCAGGCGAGCTCGCTCTACAGCGGGTCGCCGGAGCCGGTCTCCGTGGGCGTGGGCGAAGTCACCTCCGCCCGGGCGAGCGAGACGTTCATGGACGAACTCGGGTGGCCGGAGAAGGCCGTCACTCAGGCCAACACCCAGGACGAGGAGGACGGCCGCAGGGTCGCGTGCAGCGTGTACAGCGGCGTCGACGACAAGCTGACCAAGAGGCCGGCGATGACGATGTGGGCCGGAAGGAAGTTCCCCCGGGACGTGGCGCAGAGCGGTACCAACACCTACGTCTCGCCCGGTAGCGGCCTGTTCTACAAGGCGTATGACGGCACCGACAAGCGCATCGGGTCCATCTTCCTGGTCACCGACACCGGACTGCGCTACTCGGTGCCGACGACCGGCGACAGCGACAGCGGCGGCGCCGCCAAACAGGACGACGAGGTCGGCGTCGTGCAGACCAAGCTCGGTTACGCGAAGAACTCCCCGGTGCCGGTGCCGCGGATCTGGTCGGACCTTCTCGCGAGCGGACCGACACTCGATGTGGACGCGGCGAAACAGGCTCAGGGCTCCTGAACTGGTATTTCTCCCGGGGCTTCACGGATATTGATTGAGTATTGGACGATCCATTGGCCAAACCTCAACGCCCCTGACAGGGTGAGGGTTTGGTGAAGGAGGTCAGGATCCTGATACGGATCCGGGTATCCGTTCGCCTTGTCACTGCTATTGGCTAGAGTTGACGACCGACGGCATCTTCGGATGTACGTTGAATCCGATCTTCTACGTCTCATGGGGGACGCCACACATGGCTGGACAGCAGTTCACCATGACCGAGGAGGAGATGGTTGCCTTCAGCAACCGCATCTCCACGGTCAACTCCTCGATCCAGGGCGAGATCCGCCGCCTCCAGACCGTGATCGACACGATCACCTCGGGGTGGAAGGGTTCCGCCGCCACGGCGTACAACAACCTGCAGACGCAGGTGAACCAGGACGCCAACAAGATCAATCAGATCCTGGGCGACATCAAGGAAGCCGTGGACGCCAGCACCAGGAACTACTCCGCCTCCGAAGAGGAGCAGCGCGCGTCCATCCAGAGCATCTCGGCGCAGGGTGGCAACCCGTTCGGATGACCGTCCCGTGCGCGGCCACCTGACGCCGCGCCGGCCGGATCACACGTCCGAATCCAACTTCTGAGGAGACATCACATGTCCGGGCAGATCCTGGTCAACTTCCAGACCATCTCCCAGGCCGCGACCGACGTGCGCACGACGGCCAACAACATCAGGCGCCAGCTGGACGACCTCGAGGCCGGCGTCAAGAAGATCGCGACCTCGTGGGAAGGCTCCGCGCAGGACGCCTACCGCGCCAAGCAGGCCGAGTGGGACCAGCGCGCCGCGTCCATGCACCAGACGCTGGAGGCCATCGCGCGCGCCCTCGACACGGCCGCGCAGAACTACCAGGCCACCGAGAGCAAGAACCAGCAGATCTGGGGCTGATCACGCGCCTGGCCGCGGGACCCCGACGAGGGCGGGCGTGTACGGAAGACGTACATGGCCGCCCTCACCGGCGGTTCGACCGCGGACCGCACACGACGGGAGGACGGGACACCAGTGGGATCGCACGCCGTGAGGCGCGCCGCCGTGATCGCCGCCGCGGCGGCGCTCTCCGCCTTCGGCCTGCCGAGTTCAGGAGTCGCCTCGGTGACGGTCGCCGGGGACGTGCACACCGTCCTCGCCGACGACCACGACAGCGACAGCGAGCGCTTCCAGATCGACGACACCCAGTGCTCGTTCCCGTCCGACGTGATCAAGGGAAGGCCGTGGTCCCTGCAGCGCATCGTGCTGGACCAGTTGTGGAAGGACACCCAGGGCCTCGGGGTGATCGTGGCCGTCATCGACACCGGCGTCGACAAGAACAACCGGCAGCTCGCCACCGCCGTCAAGTTCCGCGGCGGCACCGACCTGATAGAGCGGGGCAAGAACGACGGCACCAAGGACCCGGTCGGCCACGGCACCAAGGTCGCCGGCATCATCGCCGCCCGGCCCTCGCAAGACACCGGTTTCGTCGGCATCGCCCCGCGCGCGTCCATCCTCGCCGTCCGCCAGAACGACAACCAGGGCGGCGGCACGGTCAGGACCATGGTCGAGGCGATCAGGTACGCCGTCGACGAAGGCGCCAAGGTCGTCAACATCTCGCAGGACACCGCCACGGCGATGCCGCCCGACTCGGCGCTGGAGCAGGCCGTCGAGTACGCCAAGCGGCACGACGTGCTGATCGTCGCCTCCGCCGGCAACGACGGTGCGAGCGGCCAGGTCAAGCTGACCTACCCCGCCTCCTACGACGGCGTCCTCGCGGTCGGCGCCTCCGACCGTGACAACGCCCGCGCCGCCTTCTCGCAGCCCGGCCCCTTCGTGGGCATCGCGGCGCCCGGAGTCGACATGGTCTCCACCGTCCCCTTCGGCGGCCACTGCATCGACCAGGGCACCAGCTTCTCCGCGCCGTACGTCTCCGGTGTCGCCGCCCTCATCCGGGCCAAGCACCCCGACTGGACGTACCGCCAGGTCATCACGCAGATCGAGCAGACGGCGGACCGAGGCAAGCCGGACCGGGACGACTTCGTCGGCTGGGGCGTCATCGATCCCGTGGCCGCCGTCAACGACGACGCGGTCCCCCCGAAGGACGCACCGTCACCGGACCCGGTCGTCAATGCCGGCGCCCACGAGAAGATCGAGGCGGCCACCGTCATCCTCGGTGAGAGCCCCCAGGAACGCACGGAGCGCTACGCCGTCTACACCGTCGGCGGCGCGGTCGGCGGTGTCGCGCTGCTGGTGGGCGGCGGCGTGGTGCTGGGTGACTGGCGTCGCAAGCGAGGGATCAACACCAGAGTAGGAACGGGGATGCGACACGATGAGTGACCAGTACAAGGTCGATCTGAGTGAGCTCGAGAACACGATCACCAAGCTCAACGGCGTCATCAGCCAGTTGGGTGTGGCGAACGTCTGCGCGAAGAACGACACGTACCTGCCGCCCGGAGCGCTCGGTTCCGCATTCGCGGAGGCCGAGGGACTGAGGCAGGCGCATGCGGAGATGAAGACGCACATCGAATCGGTCGTCAGCTACATCCACGACGTCATGAACGATTTCGGCGGCAAGACGAAGAAGGTGCACGGCCACTACTCGGACGCCGAATACGACGTGCAGGGCGGCATGTCCGGCTCCGGCAAGGGCTGAGTATGGGCGCAGTGAGCAGTGGAGAACGTCGTGCCGCAGCCAAGGGGGTAACGCACCATGACTGACAACCAGGGGACGTACGACGCGTACAACGCCCCGACTCAGTGCTACGCCGGTGAACACACCACCGACTTCGCCGGCACCAAGAACATGGACCAGATGAAGGGCATGCTCGCCAACGCCGACCACGTCGAGGTCGAGTCATGCGCCAAAGGCTGGATGCAGGTGCACGATCAGCTGGTGGTGGGTTCGGGCAGCGCCAAAGCGGTGTTCGACGCGGCGGTCGAGCACATCACCCAGCACTGGGACGGTGCGGCGGCCGAGGGATTCAAGGCGCAGGCCAAGGTCATCACCAAGATGATCAGCGACTGCTCGTCGTACGCGCGGTACACATCGGTGGCGATGTCGAACGCGGCATCCATCCTGAAGACGATCAAGCCGCAGGTCGACGCAATGGAGAAGCCCAGCGGTCTGTCCAGCGCGGTCAACGCCCTCGGAGACGGGTTCGATCGCAGCGACGCGCAGCTTCACTCCGATCTCGGCAACGGGATGGGCACGCAGTCCGCGCTCGACAAGAACCGCGGCTCGCTGTCGGCGGGCAAGGAAGCGCAGCTCGAGATGGCTGTGAAGATGGAGCAGCTCGGCGCGGGCTACAACGCGCAGACCAAGACGATGGGCACGTGGACGAAGAAGCCGATGCCCAAGCGTTACGACGAGGGGGACGACTACCCGGGAGACCCGGGCGGCGTCGCGCCTGTGCCCATGCCTATCCCCTCCGAGGTCGGCAGTCCCCGACCCAGCGACTCCGGCCGCGGCAGGACCGGGGGGCCCGCCGGCACCCTCACGCCGTCGAGGGAGGTGAAGTCGCCCCTTGAATCCGGCATCAGCGGCGGTGTGCACAAGCCGGTGGCCGACACCAAGCCGCAGGTCGGCACTGCCATCGACGGCATCGCCGGCGGCGGGACCGGGACCGGCGGGTACGGCGGTGGGACCGCAGGTGGCGGGGGCGGCGGTGTCGGTGGCGCGGGCGCCGGCGGTTCGGTCGGTGCCGGAGCCGGTGCGGGAGTCCCGGGCGCCCTTGGCGGCCTCGGTGGACGTGGTGGCACGGCGGGTGGCGCGGGTGCGGGTGGTGCCGGCCGCGCAGCCGCCGGGGGTCGTGGCGGTATGCCCGGCGCCGGTGGCGCGGGTGCTGGTGGCAGGGGCGGTGCGGCTGCCGGCCGCGGCGGCAGCCTCGCCCGACGTGGCGGCGGCGTCGTCGGTGCCGCCAAGGGCGCCGGAGCGGGCACCCGCGGCACGCCGGGCGGCTCGGGCCTGCACAGGAGCCGCGGGGCCGCGGGAGCCGGCAGTGGCAGCAACGTTGGCAAGGGCGCGAACCGCATGATGGGCCGCGGCCAGACCGACCGTACGGAAGAGGAAGAGCGGCGCGAGGGTGAGCGTCCCGACTATCTGGTCGAGGACGAGGAAACCTGGACGCCCGAGCGCAACAACGCTCCTCGGGTCATCGAGTAGCGGCAACGCAGCAGTATGGAGAACAGTGTGGGGGCTCGGCCGGCGAAGCCGCAGCCCCCACTGCCTGGGAGAGGACAAAGGATGGCCTTCACACGGACGCTGCGCTCGGTGGGCGCCGTTGTGCTCACGGGTGCGCTGGTCTTCGCCGCTGCGCCGGCCGCTTCGGCGGACCAGACGAGAGAGGACCAGTGGCCGCTGGAGGCCTTCGACGCCGCGTCCATCTGGAAGATCTCCAGGGGCAAAGGTGTCACCGTCGCCGTCATCGACTCAGGTGTCAACGCCGGTCACGTCGATCTCAAGGGCAATGTGATCGAGGGGAAGGACTTCGTCGACGGCGGCTCCACCGCTCCTCAGACCGGTGACGATCACGGCACCGCGATGGCTTCGATCATCGCGGCACATGGTCATGGGCCGGGACGGGCCGACGGCGTCATGGGGCTCGCTCCGGAAGCCAAGATCCTTGACATTCGCGACGACGGACACCACGACGACGGATTCGCCCAGTCGATCCGGTACGCCGTTGATCACGGAGCCTCCGTCATCAATGTCTCGTCCGGAGGAGCGGTCAAAGTCGACGCGGAGGCAGAGGCCGTCGCCTACGCCCTCAAGAAGAACGTCGTCGTGGTCGCGGCCTCGGGCAACGAGGGTTCCGAGGTGCGCTACCCGGCGAGACACCCGGGTGCCATCGCGGTGGGCGCGGTAAAGAACAACACCGAAATCTGGGAAGGGTCCAACCACGGTCCCCAGTTGTTGCTCTCGGGCCCTGGCACATTCATCGTGAGCGCAGGCGGCAAGGACAACGCGGCCTATCGCTCCGGCACCGGAACTTCGGACGCGAGCGCGTTCGTGGCCGCGGCGGCGGCCCTCCTCAGGTCCAAGTTCCCCGACCTGACCGCGGGGCAGATCGTCAACCGCCTGACCAAGTCGGCCGGTCTTCCCGCATCCGCCAAGGGCCTCGACCTCCCCGACAAGCACTACGGCTACGGCTTCATCCAACCCCTGGCGGCACTCACCCGGGACATCCCCGCGGGGCCCGAGTACGGCCCCCTGGAGGTGCCGGAGTCGCTGCGGGCCGGGCAGAGCGGTGACGGTCAGGGAGCCACGGACAGCCCCTCCGCCTCCGCCCCCGACGCCACCGGCGGTGGCATGAGCGACGACGAGCAGGCGGCGGCCGACCGCAAGCAGGTCATCGCGCTCAGTGTGATCGGCCTGGTGGGTCTGCTGGTGCTCGCGCTCATCGTCTTCCTGATCGTGAAGCTGGCCCGCCGCAGCAGGGGAAACAACGGTGACGGCCCGGGCGGACCCGGGACGCCCGCGGGATGGGGCCGCGACGGTCAGCCGCAGTACGGCCCGCCGCCGCACCAGCATCACCTCGGCCCGGGTGAAAATCCGTACCAGCGGCAACCGCAGGGCCCGGGACAGTGGTCGAATCAGTAGCAGGGGGCTGAAGCGGCCGTTCCACCTGCGGACGAGGGACCATGCCGTGACCCTCGCCTGCCTGCCGAGGAAACCATCGGCGTGCAGGCGGTACCTCCGGTTCGTGCCGCCCCTCGAGGGCGGTGCTCCGGCGCCGAGGTACAGCGGGGAGGGCAACGGCCACCGGCAGGAGGGCGCCGCCGCTGTGTCAACAGCAGCGACAGGCGTCCGGGCACCGGCCCGGGACGGCACCGGTACGCGCTCGCGGCGTTCACAGGGGTGAAGATCCCCACCGACATGCTGCAGATGGGTGCCAAGGCCGCCGACGCCTTCAAGCGCGCGGACGACATCGTCGCGGCCGTCGGCGGCACGGCCCGCAACTTCGCCGAACGCGAGGGCATGCGGTCCCTCGGGATCGTCGGCGGCAAGGTCGACGCGGTCAAGATCACCGCCGAGACCTTCGGCGAGCGCCTGAAGGTGGCCGTCGCCAAGGAGTTCGGCGACGCCAACCTGTACCGTGCCGCAGGTGGAAAGCTCGGCAGCGCTTTGGACCACGTCGTGCCGAAGCTGGTCGAGAGCACTCCCCTCGGGCGCATTCCCGCGAGCGTGCGACTGGTGTCCGAGGACGTTCAGTACGTGTCGGAGAAGGTGCACGAGTCGATCGACGGTGCACGCGAGACCGCGGGCAGGGTGCTGGACGGCGTCGCCCGCGTCAGTCCCTTCGGTTAGTGTCGAACAGGCAGGTTGCCCGGATGAACATGTTGTACGTCGATCCGCGCACGGCGGTGCGGCCCGCGAGGCCCGCGGCAGCCCTGCGCCTGCGGTACGCGGCCCAGTGGCTGTGGTTCCCCCTCCTCATGGCGCTGTGGCTGCTGCCCTACGTCGTCGTGCTGGTCGCCTACTTCACGGTGCTGTTCCCCTTGGCGTTCGTGTGGGGCCTCGACGTGCCGGGCCCGCCTGGCAGCGGCAGGCGGTGGCGCCTGCGCCGCCGGATGTGGCTCAACCGCAAACGGCTGCGGCGTGAGTGCTCGGTCGACGCGGCGTGGCTGGAGGACCAGTTCCGTGCCCTGTTCGACGGGAGGGCGCCCGTCCTGGAGGGGCGTCAGGGCAGCGGGACGACGTGGCGGCACCGGGACGGCCGCGTGGAGGTGGACGACAGCTACTTCCGGCAACTGGGGGCGGGTCGCGCGCTGCGGATCGCGGAGGAATACGGCTGGACCGCCGGCCAGGACGGGCTGCGTGACCTTCCCGTCTGGCTGGTCCTGCGCCGTGCGGCGGAACCCACGGCGCACAGCGCACACGGACGGCGCGCGGCGGGTGGGTGAGACCGGGTGGTGTCCGGAGAGCGGCCGGCGACGGCGATCCGTACCACGCGTCTGCGATGGGGAGGTTGACGGCAATGAGCCGGTGGTTCTCCGCGCATGGCCGACGAGGACGTGTCGCAGAACCGGCTACGACGTTCCCGCTCCCCGTCGTCCCTCTCGATCCTGCTCTGCCTCCGCCCTCACGTCCCCCGTGCTGCCGGGACGCGAGGGCCGCATGACGGGCCGCGGCGATCGTCAGATCGCCGGACCGGTCGGCCTCTCGGATTCGGTCGGCCTCTCGGATTCGGTCGGCCTCTCGGATCCCGCGCTCACCTCGACGGCTGTCGCACGGTGGGGGCCGTACTCGGAAGTCCGCCGGCGTCTTGGCATTTCGCGGAGTGCTCGGCGACGTAGCGCGCGGCGTCGGCGGCGAGTTCCGCCATGGCCTCACGTGCCTTCAGGACCTCCTGCCCGCTTCCGCGCAGCGTGGGCGCGGAGACACTGACGTCCACGGCGAACGTGCCGCCCTCGAGCCTGCAGGGAGCGGTGAGAACCGCGAGTTCCGTGCCGCCGCCGGACGTGATGTATCCGCGAGCCGGGCCCCAGTCGAGCCCGCTGCCGCCGGCCTTCACGCGCTGGGCGATGTCCTTCTCGTCGACGAGGCCGCTGCGCAGCTGGGATCCCACCTGGATCACCTCGCCGTCCACGGTGACGGCGCAGTACCCCTCGTCGCCGCCCACGGACTGCGCCGTGAGAGGCGCTCGCAGGCCGCCTCCCGTGCTCTCGTTCGCCACGACCTCGGAAACAGGCGCCTGGTGGAACCGGCTGATCGGCTCCGTGGAAACGGACGTGCCGCAGAGCACGGCCGGCAGCGCGGCCCGCGACGACGCAGTCGCGCCGCCGCCTCCTTCGGCCCCGTCGCCCGACGAGCAGGCGACGCCTCCGGCCGCGAGGAGCAGGATGCCCGCGATGGCGTGGACGGTCTTGTTCACCTGGTGTGTCCCCTTGTGGTCAGCCATGACGGGCGTCCTCGGCCTTGGCGCCGGCGGCGTGGCTCTGCTGGGCCTCGCGTCCAGCGGTGTCCTGTAGATCGCCGATGGTGTCCGTGTCGTACCCGCCGTGCGCGCCCGCCTGGCGCACCGCGTCCCTCGCGGAGCGCACCGCCTGCTCCTGGCCGTCACTGTAACCGCGTCCGGCCTCGTGCTCCGCCTCCGTGGAGCTGTCCCGCTTGATGGACTCCAGCACGCTGCTCTGCACGTCCTCGATCATCCAGCCCGCGACGTCCCCGACGACGGGCACCTTGATCGCCCCGGTCACGAGTCCCGCGCCGCGTCCGACCCACTTGCCGACGTCTTCGCTGTTCTTGTTGAAGTCCTCGTCCTGCGCGCGCTTGGTGTCCCAGACCGCGTCCGCGCGCGCCTCGCTCATGATGCCGGCCACGGTCGCTCCGGGGTGGACCGCGCTGGCGACCCGGTCGCTGACCGGTACCCGGGTGTCGGTCTCCCCGTTCATCGCCCGGTCCACCAGACCCGTGGTGTACGCCTGCTGGGAGGCGTTGATCGCCTGGTAGGCATCGGGGTCCTGGCCGACCTCCGCGAGGAACGCCTGGGTCGCGGCACGGTCCAGATGCGCCGAGGCGCCGTGGACTGGCAGGTTGTCGTCACCCGAGACACCGCGCTGGACGTCTCCCATGTAGGCGGCGGCGATGTGCCCCAGGCTGTCGCGCATCGGCTCCAGGGGCGCCCCGTCCTTGCCGTTGACGAGTTCCCCGCCGCCCTGACCGCCGAATTTCTCGACGATGTCGTGCACCAGCCCGGCCTGCGCCCTGCTGTGCTCGGGCATGTCCGAGCCCTCGTAGTCGTACGCCACGCCGCTGGTCGCCGCCTCCAGTGCGTGACCCAGGGCGTCGGGGCCGTACTGGGTGGCCTTGGCGCTCTCCTCGAGGTCGCGGCTCGCGGTGTCCGGCACCCAGTCGCGGTCGGGGTCGGTGAAGTAGTCCAGGTAGGAGTCGACGGCCTTCTTCCCGTCACCGTGGTCCACGCCGACGTGGCCGCCGGGATCGACGGTGCCGTCGCGGTGGTAGGCGACCACGTCACCGGTGAAGAAGTCCTCGGCTGCCTCAGGGCTGTGGCCGAGGCCCTCCAGGATGCCGGTCATGGGGTCGAAGCCGTCGCCGCCCTTGCCGGAGGGGTTGGACGTGATGTCCTCGTTCAGTGAGCCGCGCGGGGAGTTCTCGATCCAGATGTCGGGGTTCTCGGCCTCCAGGGAGACCGCGTGCTGCGCGATGGGCGTCAGGAAGTGCGAGTCGTACTCGCCGTACCGGAGGATGCCGCCCAGGACCTGGTAGCCGTACGGCTGGTACGGGTAGCCGGGGTTGTCGCTGACCGTGAACTTCTGGGCGCCCTGGGCGCGCAGCTCCGCGTTCCAGGCGTCGGACAGATGGGGCCGCTTGTCCGGGTCGGTGGCGGTGGCCAGGGAGTAGCCGAGGTTCTTCTGGAGTTCCTGGACCTCCTTGAAGCGCCTGGAGTCCGGCTCTTCGTCGGCCTGGGCGGTCAGGTTCGCGTAGAAGTCCAGCGTCTTGCGAGGTCCGAGCTTGTCGTAGAAGCCGGTGGTGAAGTCGGAGTCCTTGCTGTTGGCGTGGAGGATCCGGTTCAGCTTGTCGAGTTCCGCGTCCGTCGCCTGGTCGCCCTTGGCGGCGATGGCGGTGGCCTGGTCGATCTCCACGGCGTCGAGGCTGGTGTAGACGCTGGTGTTGAACGACCGGCTGTCGCCGTTGGCGTCGCGTTCGAGGGCGGCGCTCGCGGCCTCGTCGGCGGCGGTGGCCTGTTCGAGCAGGCTCTTCAGGCGCGACGACAGCGCGTCCAGCTTCTCCTTGCGCTCGGTGGCGAAGCCCGGGGAGGCGGAGGCGGTCGGGCTGTCCCAGCGGGAGTCGACGTCCTTGATCGAGCCGTCCTCGGAGACGCGGAAGCGGTCGGCGCGCGCCTCGTCGAGGAGGGCGTGGAGCTGCTTCTGGTACGCGGCGAACTCGGTGTGCGCGTCCTGGAGCAGCTTGGCGATGCGGCCGGCCTCCGTGGCGGCGTTCTCGTACTCCGTGCGGGCCCGGTTCATCGTGGCGAAGGCCGCGGTCGCGGCGTCGCCCTCCCAGTGGCCCTTGAGGTGGTTGATCACGCGCTGCTCGAACTCGCGCTGGAGGGCGTCGTACTTGGCGGGGAGCGCGCCCCACGAGGCGGCGGCGTCGGCCAGCGGGCCGAGGTCGGCCTTGTCGAGGTAGGGGATGGACACCATGTCTGTGTCAGCTCCTGTCCGACCGTCGGGGGACGGTCGTCCGGTCCGGGCGGCTGTTCCTGCCGGGGCGATTCTCCGTGCGGTCCGGGGGCCCCGCGTCCCCGCTCAGCCGAAGGGGGTGTGGATCGAGGCCTGGCGGGCCTGTTCCTCCTGCTCGGCGCGGGTGTAGTGGCCGCTGCTGGTGTGCAGCTTGTCGCTGATGTCCTGGAGCATGAGCTTGAGGTTGGCGACCTGGTCGCCCCAGCGGACGTCCATGCCCACCAGCGAACCCGCGGTGGCCCAGGAACCCCCCTCGGGCGGGCCGGGGGCGGTGTGCCTGTTGAGGCCCGTGACGGCGCCGAGGGTGTCCTCGTCGGCCTTGTTGTCGACGTTCTCGGTGTCACCGCGCAGTTCGACCAGCGCGTTGGCCGCGCCGTCCAGGCGCTGGGTGTCGACCTTGGTCGTTCCGGCGGACGTTCCGCCGCCGCCCGGGTCGGCAGGTACGGAGTTCAGCCTCATCCGTGTGGCTTCGCCGTCCTGCGATCCGTCGAAGGAAGTGCTCATCCTTTGTCCCATTCCCGTTGACCGCAATCCCGGCACGTCCGCCCTGCGTGCGGTCCCCTGGCACCGGAACCGCGTCGCCTGAGCAAGGACATGCCAATGACATCCGAACATACCGGATCAGACCCGGGACGCACCGGGCACCTCGCGTCCCGTGCGGTGCCCGCGGACGCCGTGGCCCCCGCCAGGGCACGTGGAGATCCTGCGAGGAGCCCACGGGAGGGGGTGAAGCGGCGCGTGGGTGAGCGGTAGCCTCGGCGGGTCGGCTGAGACCACCGCCCCTGGTGCCGAGGCACGGCGGGCGGTCCACGCGGGGGACACGCATTGGGAGACCACTTCAAGGTCGAGGTCCAGGACCTCGACCGGCTGCTGAAGCAGTTGCACGACAGTCAGGACGACATGCGCAAGGCGCTCAACGCGCTGAAGGGCGTCGGCCCGAAGAGCACCGGTAGCGAGGCCCTGGACAACGCCTGCGACGAGTTCCACGACAGCTGGGACAACGCCATCGGAAAGATCGCGGACGGCACGCAGCAGATCGAGGAGAAGCTCAAGGCCACCAAGGACAACTACGAGGCCACGGAGCAGGCGATCCGCGACGCCATGACGCAGGGCGCAGCACCGAAGCCCACGCCCTCCCCGTCCCCCGAGGCGCGGCCCACGGCCGGTGCGCGATGACGGCGGCGGAATACCCCTCCATAGGCTTCGACCCGGCGCCGGGGAGGCTGGAGAGCGTCGAGGACCTCAACACCAAGCTCACGCGGGCCGCGACGGGCCTGGACAACGCCTACACGACGCTCACTGGGATCACCAAGGGCGGCAAGACCTGGGAGGGCGAGGCGGCGAGCGCCTTCGCCGAGAAGGTCGGCGACCTGCCGCGCTACGTGGGCGACAGCCGGGACGCCCTGCGCGAGGCCTCGCTCCAGCTGTCCTCGTGGCGCTTGAAACTGGCGGACTACCAGCACAAGGCCCGGGAGTACGAGGCGCAGGCCAAGGCGGCCAAGGAGCGGGAGAAGACCGGGCAGGGCACCTACGACCGCGCGGCGTCCGCCTACAACCAGGCGGCCGCGGACCCGGCGCTGCGCATGGCCGGCCAGTACTACGCGACGCAGAGCGAACTCGCCGACGCCCAGGCGAGGATCGACGCGGCGTCGAACCGGGTGAGCCAGGCGGGCAAGGACCTCGACTCCGCGGGCAAGCAGCTGGAGAGGGCGCAGCAGGAGCTCGAGGACATCATCAAGCGGGCCGAGGAACTGCTGGAGCACCACCAGTCCGACGCCCGGGGCATCGCGGACCGGCTGCGCAAGGCCAACGACAAGGCGCCCGACGCCGATTTCTTCGAAGGACTCGCCGACTTCTTCACCAAGGTCGGCCACGACATCCAGAACTGGTGCGTCAAGCACGCCGACCTGCTCAAGCAGATCGGTGACTGGCTCAGCATCGCCTCGACGGTGATGGGCGTCCTGTCCCTGCTCACGCTCTGGTGCCCGCCCCTTTCGGGCGCCTTCGCCCTCGCGGGCGGCGCGCTGTCGCTGGGCGCCCTGGCCACCCACGGGGCGGCGAAATTGGGCGGCGCCGACGTCAGCGCTATGGACCTGATCGGTGACGGTCTGGGCGTCATCCCCATCGGCAAGCTGGGGAAGGTCGCCATGAAGGGCGTCAAGATCCCGATGAAGCTCTACAAGGTGAACGGCAGGACCATCGCCTCCATCGAGCACGTGACCAAGATCCGGGCCCTGAAGAACGCCGGCTACACGGTCGAGAAGCTGGAGGGCAAGGTCGGCCTGCTGCGGCGGGAGGCACTGCCGGGCAGCAAGATGGTCAGCGCCGAGGGCTTCGGCAACCGCATGAAGATGGCCTGGGACAACCACGTCCTGGACACCGTCGGATCCTCGGCCAAGGAGAAGGCGCTGAGCTGGGCGGTGGACAAGTTCGCCCCGCAGAGCGTGAAGAACTCCCTCGGCGCTGCCATCCGGGCCGACGGCACGCTCGACCCCATGTCGTGGTGGGCCAAGGGACCGCAGGTGGCGCAGCAGGCTCCCGGTATCGTGACCGGCGTCTACAACATGTTCAACAACTCGGACACGCCCGCGGCCGGGAGGCTCTGATGAGCACGTCGCTCCGTGAGGCGCCGGGCGTGCTCGTCGAGTTCGAGTCCCCGGACGTCTTCCACGAGATCCCCCTGCACCTGCCGCCCGACGCCTTCGACGCGCAGGTGTCCGAACTGGCCGCGCGTATCTGGCCCGGCGGCACCGACTTCCAGCGGGAGGCCACCGCCGCGGTGTACCGCGAGGTCGCCGGGTCGCTGGACGCCGACGGGGTACTGCACGCGGCCCTCGGCCTGTTCGCCACCGAGGACGACCGGATCAGCACGGCCAACCTCCTGGTGCGCATCGAGGAGATCGATCCGGGCGACCCGGGGATGGCGGCGACGGCGCTGCACGAGTTGCTCTCGCTGGAACCGCACCGGGACGTCCACAAGGTGGACCTGGACTGCGGTCCTGCCGTGGTGTCGTTCCACGCGACGGCGGTCGACGGCGAACAGGTCGCCGAGCCCTTCGCGTTCCTGCACATCGAGCTCTACGTGCCGTCGCCCTTCGGCGGCTACCTCGTCGTCTTCTCGCTCAGCACCCCGAGCCTGGCGGACCTGCCGGTGTACGTGGCGCTGATGTCCGAGATCGGGGAGAGCGTGCACTTCGCACGCGACCGCGGCGCTTCCGGCGGCGTCCCCGAGGGGTCACCGGAGCAGCCCAGCGCGGGTGGAGACGCCCGTTCCGTCTTCGGGTGACACAGGACAGGACGTGATCGGATGAGTGTCGTTTCGTTCCAGGTGCGGCCGCCCTCCGAACAGGAGCGCAGGCAGGCCGGTTTCACGCTGCAGAAGGTCATCCGCCCCCGGCGGGGCGGCGAGACCGTGTACGTCGGGCGCGGTGCTCCCGCCGGCTCCGGGGCCGACGCGAAGCCGCGGTTCGCGATGTACCGGGACCTGGCCGGACGGGAGACGCTCGGCTTCGTCGTACGGCCGGTCGGCGGGCAGTCGGCCGGCGGGCGGCTGTCGGTGCTCGGACCCGCCGGCGAGGAACTGGGGGAGCTGGGGACCCCGGCCAAGAGCGCGCGGTGGCGGCCGCGGTGGGAGATCAGGCTGCCGGGCGACCGGGTGCTCGCCGGGCACGGTGGCACCCTGACCTCGTGGGCGGTGTTCCTGCTGCTGTCACCGCTGTGGCTGGTCCTCAACCTGTTGTGGGCGGTCGGCGGCACAGGGGACTCCGCCTGGTCACTGCCCGTCCGCACGGCCTGGCGGCAGGGGGTCGGTTCGCCGGCTGCGTTGAAGTACCACGGGATGTCCGAGCGGTACAAGGTGCGGACGGACCGGCTGGACGTACGGCTTGCCTACGCGCAGGCGGTGGTGCACCGGTCGCAGGGCACGGCGTGACCGCCCCGCCGCGTCTCGCGGTCCCGCGCAGGAACAGGTCCGGGCTGCTCGCGCAGTTCGCCCTGCAGTGGTTCTGGCTGCCGGTGTGGGCCGCGGTCGCGCTCGCCCTGGGCCTGCTTGCGGCGCACGCGTCCGCGGGGTTCAACGCCCCGCTCGCCTGGTTCAACCCGTGGTGCGCCGTGCTCAGCTGCCCCCGGTTCCGGCTGGAGTGGGCCGCCGACCCGGCCCGGTGAGACGCGTACGCGACCGAGCAGATCCGCGCCCGGATCGCCGCCGCGGAGCGACGGCCGGCGGCCCACCGGGCGCGGGACGCCGACGGCGGCCGTGTCAGGCGGTCGGACCCACCCCTGGGCGGGGCGTGTCGGACATCCGCCTTGGCCAGTGGTCCGCCTCAAGCATGGCCCGCTTGCGGGCGATGCCCGAGGCGGACGGAGCATCAGCATTTGGTCATGATGGTTCGTTATCAGTCAAGATCCGTTTTTTTCCTGTTGTTTCCATGGCGTGAATGACCAGGTGGGCCCGGCAAGTCGTCCGCGTCACCGATGGGTGCTTATCGGCAGAGCAGGCGGCCGGCGGCCCTGCGCGAGCGCTATCGACGGCACGCCCGGTTTCTACGACCTGGACCCGGGTCACCTGCAGCGCTGGAGCCTGACCTTCTGACGGTCCGCGTTCCACAGCCGCGTCCGCGTGCGCTGATCGTGCCGCCCGGCTCCCCGGAGCCCGGCGGCACGATCGTTGCGCTCCTGCCGGGTCCGCGCAGTGCGGCGCTCGGTGCCGACCGGTGCGCCGGCCCCGTCCGGCAGGCGGCCGGCGGCCCTGCGCGAGCGCGGTGTGCGGGGCGGCCGACAGGTGGACGCACCAGGTCCGCGCCGGCCGGGGCGCCGACCCGCCTCCTGGGCACACGGACCTGGCAGCGGCTCCCCCCTGCTGGCACGATGGCATGCGCACATCCGTCGTGACACTCTCGGGCAGGGGAACGGAGCCGATGAGCAAGGAGATCAGCGACGCGGACCTGATGGACGTCGCCGACGACCCCGCACAGGCCCGTCGCCTGCACAGGGCTCTCAGGACGCTGGCCGACAACCCCAGGGTCGACGGCGCGCTCAAGGAGATGGCGCGGGAGGTGCTCGCCGGCCGTCTTAGCATGCGGGAGGCACTGGGATCCGGCGCCTACCTCGGCGCGCTCGGCGAGCGCATGGCGGAGCTGAAGCGCGCCGACGAGAGGCTGACGCCCGAGCAGCGGGCGGCGCAGGAGGAGCGTGCCCGGCGCTGGTTCGGGCAGCAGGCCGACGAGGAGGCCCGGACGGAAGAAGCGGAAGGGGCCGAACGGGAGAACGGGTCCGCCGCGCGGCACGATCCCCGGGACGTGCCGCCCGCTTACCGGCCGCCCTCCGCGCACGGCTGAGGCAACGAGCACGGCCGGCACGGGCCGTCCGGCCCGCTCCAGCCGTGCTCGCGGCGCACGGGTCAGCTCTCCGGCAGGAAGCCGGTCTGGATCAGCTGGTTGCCGCGGCGCCGTGTGATGAACTGTGCGCGGCCCGGCGGCAGCTTGGACGCCTTGACGTTGCCGAAGACCGGGCCCTCGCCGGGATCGCCGGACAGCAGCACACCGGTCGCGCCCAGCTCCTTGACGCGGGTCATGAACGGTTCGAAGGACGACCGCGACGCACCCGAGGTGCTGCGCGACAGCACGATGCGCAGGCCCAGGTCGCGGGCGAACGGCAGGTACTCCATCAGCACCTGCATCGGATTGCCCATCGAGGTGGCGACGAGGTCGTAGTCGTCCACGAAGACCCAGGCGTCCGGCTCACTGTACCAACTGCGGTTGCGCAGTTGCTCGGGCGTGACGTCCGGGCCCGGCATACGGCGGCCCATGGAGCCGGCCAGCGACTCCATGACCTCCTGGAGCTGCGGTCCGGACGCGCAGTACTTGTACAGGTGGCTCTCCGGTACCTGGCCGAGCAGCGCCCGGCGGAAGTCGGCGACCACGAACAGTGCCGTGTCGGGCCCGTAGCGCTCACTGGCCTGCTTGGCGAGGAGCCGCAGCAGCGAGGACTTGCCGGACTCGCTCTCGCCGTAGACGACCAGCAGCGGGTCGGTCTCGAAGTCCACGAAGACCGGCGACAGGGTGAGTTCGTCCACGCCGATCGCGATGCCCCGGTCGGAGAAGTCGCCGCCCTTGGGCAGGTCGTCCGACGACAGCATCGTCGGCAGCATCCGCACCTTGGGCGCGGTGGGGCCGGACCAGCCCGCGTTGACCGAGGCCACGAACTGCGCCGTGCCCTCGGACAGGTCCTCCACGCCGGAGGAGGCGTCGACCCGGGGCAGCGCCGCCAGGTAGTCCAGCTTCTCCGGCGACAGGCCGCGGCCCGGCTTGCCGACCGGCACGTTCTCGGCGCGCCTGCGGTCGAACTCCGACTCCATCGGGTCGCCGAGGCGCAGTTCCAGCCGGCTGAGGATCTGGTCGCGCAGCGCGGGCCGGATCTCGGTGTAGCGGGTGGCCGTGATCACCAGGTGGATGCCGAAGCCCAGACCGCGGGTGGCGATGTCGTTGATGACCGGGTCGAGCATCTCGTAGTCGGTCTTGAAGGTGCTCCAGCCGTCGATCACGAGGAAGACGTCTCCCCACGGCTGGTCGGGGAAGTGACCCGCGGCCCGGCGGGAGCGGAAGGTACCCATCGAGTCGATGACGTTGGCGCGGAAGAACTCCTCGCGGGCGCCCAGGATGCCGTGCACCTCGGCGACCGTGCGGCGGACCTTCTCCGCGTCCAGGCGCGAGGCGATCCCGCCGACGTGCGCCAGCCCGTCCAGGGCGAGCAGACCGCCCCCGCCGAAGTCCAGTGCGTAGAACTGCACCTCCTGCGGGGTGTGGGTGAGCGCGAAGGACGCGATCAGCGTGCGGACCAGCGTCGACTTGCCGGACTGGGGGCCACCGACGACCAGCGCGTGACCGCCGGAGCCCGACAGGTCCGCGTACAGGACGTCGCGGCGCTGCTCGAACGGCTTGTCGACCAGTCCGACCGGCACCTGCAGCTTGCCGGTGGCGGTGTAGCCGTCCGCGTGCAGGCCCCGTTCGGCGCTCACCGTCAGCGGCGGCAGTACCTGGTCGACGCTGAACGGCTCGTCCAGCGGCGGCAGCCACACCTGGTGGGCGGGCGGTCCCTGGCCCTCCAGCCGGCCGACGATGACATCGAGCACGGTGTCGGCCAGTGCGTCGTCGGTCTGCCCTGCGCTCTGCGCCGGCTCCGGCGCGGTGACGATGCGCACGGGCACCGGCGCGGCGGTGAACAGTACGGGGGAGCGGTCGATGCGCGCCCCGCTCGCCGTGCGGGTGCCCGGTGTCCGGTAGGTGCCCGACACGTACGCGGCCTTGAACTGCACCATGGTGTCGGTGCCGTACTTCAGGATGCCGGCGCCGGGGATGTTGGGCAGGTGGTAGGCGTCGGGCACGCCGATCGCGGTGCGCGACTCGGCGGCGGAGAACGTCCGCAGACCGATGCGGTACGACAGGAAGGTGTCCAGGCCGCGCAGCTTGCCTTCCTCCAGGCGCTGCGAGGCCAGCAGCATGTGCACACCCAGCGAACGGCCGATACGCCCGATCTGGATGAACATCTCGATGAAGTCCGGCTTGGCGGCGAGCAGCTCGGAGAACTCGTCGATGATCAGGACCAGCGAGGGCAGCGGGTCGAGGGCCGCACCCGCCGCACGGGCCTTCTCGTAGTCGGTGATGTTGGCGTAGTTGCCGGCCTGCCGCAGCAGCTCCTGGCGACGGGTCAGCTCTCCGGTGATGGAGTCGCGCATGCGGTCCACCAGGGTGAGCTCGTCGGCCAGGTTGGTGATGACCGCCGACACGTGCGGCATCGTGCCCATGCCGGTGAAGGTCGCGCCGCCCTTGAAGTCGGCGAGCACGAAGTTCAGCGTCTCCGAGGAGTGCGTGACGGCCAGGCCCAGCACCAGCGTGCGCAGCAGCTCGGACTTGCCGGAACCGGTGGCCCCCACGCACAGGCCGTGCGGGCCCATGCCCTCCTGCGAGGCCTCCTTGATGTCGAGCATGACGGGCTCGCCGGTCTCGCCGAGGCCGATCGGCACCCGCAGCCGCTCGTGGAGGGTCCGCGGCCGCCAGGTCCGCGCCACGTCCACCGACGCCGCGTCGCCGATCCCCATCAGGTCGGTGAAGTCCAGGTTTGCCAGCAGCGGTTCGTCGGCGTCCGCGGCGCCCAGCCGCAGCGGCGCGAGCTGCCGCGCCAGCGACTCCGCCTGAACCGGTGACAGCACGTCGGGGACGCCGGTGAAGGTGCCGGCCCCGGCCTCCAGGTGCAGCTGGTCGCGCCACACCCGGATCGACAGCGAGCCGCGGGCCTCGTCCAGCTCGCCGGGGACGACCTCGAGGATCGTGATGCCCTGCAGGCCCTCGGCGGAGGCGATCACCGAGTCCGCCGGCACGCCGCCGCCGTCCAGCACGATCACCACGTGCGGCTGGTCCAGCACCGGCTGGGCCTCGCGGTTGAAGCGCGGCCGGCCGTCCAGCTCGTCCGCCAGCAACTCCTCGACCTCGCCCAGGTCGCCGCATATCAGACGGCGTGAGCCCGCGCCGTCGTGCTCGCTGTGCTGCGCGTGGGGCAGCCACTTGACCCATTCCCACTCCGGCTGGGCGCCGGGCGCCGCCACGACGGCGACGACCAGGTCCTCCGGCGAGTGCAGGCAGGACAGCTGGCCCACGATGGCACGGGTCTGCCCGTAGACGGTGTCGGGGTCCCCGGAGACCGTCACGTGGTAGAAGGAGCGCAGCCCCACCGCCAGCGGCAGGTCGTCCAGGGAACCGTGCGCCGCGATGAACTGCTGCATCGAGTGCGCGGTCAGCGGCTCCAGCTCGTCCACCGGGGCGGTCTCCGGGGCGACCAGCGGTGTCGCCAGTTGCTGCGGGCCGAGGCCCACCCGCACCTGGGCGAAGTCCGGGTCGGTGGAGCGCCGTTCCCACACCCGCGAGCCCTCCGCGACCAGCGCCCACAGCTGTTCGGGCGCGGGGTGCAGGTAGTACTGGGCGTCGCGCTGCCGGCGGGCGGTCTTGCGCACCCCGCGGCGCACCTGCGCCAGGTACTTCAGGTAGTCCCGGCGTGCTTCCGCCATCTGTCCCGACGGCCCCTTGCGGGCGCGCACGATCTGCGCCAGCACCATCGCCACGGTGGAGCCCATCATGAGCACCCCCATGACCTTCATGAACCCGCCTGAGGTCCCCGACCCCGTGGGCAGGAAGAAGAACGCCGCCGACGAGCCCATGCCGAGCATCGGCAGCAGGTTCATCAGGAGTCCCTGGTCCTCGCCGCGCGGCAGTTCGGGCGGGGCTTCGAGCCGTACCTCCTCACTCGGCACCTCCGGCGGGTAAACCCGCGGCGGGCGCTTGATGACGACCACGCTCACCGATGCACCAGTCCTTCACGCGAATCGCAGTTCGGGCCGCCCCCGTGGCGACGGTCCCCCGTATGGCACGTCCCGGTCGCGCTCCGCCCCGCGCGGGACGGGCGTCGGACCGCGGGCAGGTGGCGATCCTACTGGGCATGACAGTTCCAGGGCACTGGGACGGGTGGGAGACAAGGGACTTGGGGTAACCGGTAGGGTGACGCATCGCGAAGCGCGGAACGGGGGTCCGACCCTGGACGGCCGCGTGGACCTCACCCCAACCCACCCATCACCGGACGAGGGGGACACTCCAGGTGAGCACGGTCTCAGCGACGGGATTCTGCAGAGTCACGGTGGCGGCGCCGAACAGCCGGATCGATGTGGCACTCCCGGAGGACGTGCCGCTCTCCGACATCCATCCGGAGATACTGCGCCTGTCGGGGCAGACTCCCGGCGAAGCGGCTCCCACCGGCTACACCCTGGTCCGCCGTGACGGGCGGGTCCTCGACGGCACCCTCTCCCTCGCCGAACAGCGCGTACACGACGGCGAGTTGCTGCTGCTGCGTCCATTCGCGGACTCGCTGCCGCCCGCCGTGTTCGACGACGTCGTCGACGCCGTGGCCGCCGCGGTCGAGGCCGACCGCCGCAGCTGGAACGACGGCCTCATGCGCGGCGTGGGACTGGTCGCGGGCGTCGTCCTGCTCGCCCTCATGGCTTTCGTGCTCTGGTTCTCCGAGCCGGTCAAGCACGACATGCACGGCCTGCCCGGCATCCTCGCCGGCGCCGCGGGCCTGGTGCTGGTGGCGCTCGCCTCGGTCCGCGCCCGCGTGTACGACGACCGCCACTCCGCCGTCGCACTCGGCCTCGCCTCCCTGCCGCTGCTGCTCGTCGCCGGCTCCGGGATCCTGGGCGTCGCCGGCGACGAGGGGCCCGGCCGGCTGCACTTCCTCATCGGGTGCGTGGTCGTGCTCGTCGCCGCCGTGCTGCTCGTGCTGATGCTGCCGCAAGGGGACGCGCCGTTCGTGGCCGCCTCCTTCACGGCCGGCGTCGGCACCGTGGCCACCTTCGTGGCGATCCTCACCGATGCCGCGCCGCGCGAGGCGGCCGCCGTCACCGCCGTCGTCGTGATCGCACTCGTCGGCTTCCTGCCCGGCTGGTCCGCCCGCTTCGCCCGGCTTCCCATCGGCTTCCGGTCACCCGACCAGGTCCAGGCGCGGCACCGCGGCGACGGCGACCGGCAGGGCGAGGAGGATCCGGTCGACTTCGACCGGATCACCGGCCAGGCCCGCCGCGGCCACGAACTGCTGCTCGGCCTGGTCGGTGGCTGCGCCGCGGCGATCGTGGGCTCCGCGGGCGTCGTGCTCGGCTTCTCCGACAACTCCTGGGCGCAACTGCTCGCGCTCGCCATGGGCCTGGCGACACTGATGCGCGCCCGGCTGTTCCGATACACCTCGCAGGTCGTGACGTTGATGGTCGCCGGTGTGATCACCACCGGGCTGCTGATCATCGGCCTCTGCCTGAACCTGCCGGCCGACGTCCTCACCGACCTGCTGCGCGGCAACCACTCCTCGCTCGACATCCGCACCGTGTGGCTGTCCGCCGCGGTCGCGCTGGGCGCCGCCCTCCTGGTGGCCGTCGCCGTCATCGTCCCGAGCAGGGGTGTCACCCCCTTCTGGGGCCGGATGCTCGATCTCGCCGAGGCGACCGTGCTGCTCTCCCTCATCCCGCTCGCCCTCGCGGTCCTCGACCTGTACGCCGAGGCCCGCGGGATGACCAGCGGCTGAGCGCGAGGCCCCGCACCCGCGGTCCCGCACCCACCACCCCGAGCCCCGGACATCGCACCGGGCCCGGGGTGGTACTCTGTGTAACCGACGTGTCCGCCCAAGCGCGGTACGTCATGCCTTCCGGGTCATCGAAGCTTCTCCTGTGACGCAGACCAGGGGCGCTCGGAGGCAACGAACCACAAGGAGACCGCATGTCGCTCGACGTCGCGACGAAGAAGCAGATCATCGCCGAGTTCGGCACCAAGGAGGGCGACACCGGCTCCCCGGAGGTCCAGGTCGCGCTGCTCTCGCGCCGCATCTCGGACCTGACCGAGCACCTCAAGACCCACAAGCACGACCACCACTCCCGTCGTGGTCTGCTGATCCTGGTCGGGCAGCGCCGCCGCCTGCTGCAGTACCTGGCCAAGAAGGACATCCAGCGCTTCCGCGCCCTGGTCGACCGCCTCGGCATCCGCCGCGGTGCGGCCGGCGCCCGCTGAGACGCCGTGGAGGGAGCGGTTCCCAGCCGGGGGCCGCTCCCTTTGCGTACGTAAGGGCAATCGCGCTGAGCGCGAGACCGAGGCCGCGACTTTGTACTCTGGTCCCATACACAACGCCATAGAGCATGCGGAGGGCGCGTCCTCCTAGCGCCACCAGAGCCGGTCCTCGGTAGTGGCCCCCGGGCAGCACGTACGTCCCGGTGGCTTCGATCGAAGACCGGCCCGGCGGGACGCCCCTCCACCGACGGTCCCCGGGAACACGCCCGGGGGCACGAAAGAGGAGAATCCCCATAGTGGAGAACGAGACCCACTACGCCGAGGCCATGATCGACAATGGCAGCTTCGGCACCCGCACGATCCGCTTCGAGACGGGCCGCCTGGCCCGTCAGGCCGCCGGCTCCGCCGTGGCCTACCTGGACGACGACACCATGGTGCTGTCGGCCACGACCGCCTCGAAGCACCCGAAGGACCAGCTCGACTTCTTCCCGCTGACGGTGGACGTCGAGGAGCGCATGTACGCGGCCGGGCGGATCCCCGGCTCCTTCTTCCGCCGTGAGGGCCGTCCCTCCGAGGACGCGATCCTGACCTGCCGCCTCATCGACCGCCCGCTGCGCCCGTCCTTCAAGAAGGGCCTGCGCAACGAGATCCAGGTCGTGGCGACGGTCATGGCGCTCAACCCCGACCACCTGTACGACGTGGTCGCCATCAACGCCGCCTCCTGCTCCACGCAGCTGGCCGGTCTGCCCTTCTCCGGCCCGGTCGGCGGCGTCCGCGTCGCGCTCATCCGCGGCCAGTGGGTGGCGTTCCCGACCCACAGCGAGCTGGAGGAGGCCGTCTTCGACATGGTCGTGGCCGGCCGCACCCTCGAGGACGGCGACGTCGCGATCATGATGGTCGAGGCCGAGGCCACCGACAGGACCATCAAGCTCGTCGAGGACGGCGCCGAGGCGCCGACCGAGGAGATCGTCGCGGCGGGCCTGGAGGCCTCCAAGCCCTTCATCAAGGTGCTGTGCAAGGCGCAGGCCGACCTCGCCGCGAAGGCCGCCAAGGAGACCGCCGAGTTCCCGATCTTCCTGGACTACCAGGACGACGTGTTCGAGGCGCTCGAGGCCGCCGTCTCCGACGAGCTGAAGCAGGCGCTGACCATCGCCGGCAAGCAGGCCCGCGAGGCCGAGCTGGACCGGGTGAAGGTCCTCGCCGCCGAGAAGCTGCTGCCGCAGTTCGAGGGCCGTGAGAAGGAGATCTCCGCCGCCTACCGGTCGCTGACCAAGAAGCTGGTCCGCGAGCGGGTCATCAAGGACAAGGTCCGCATCGACGGTCGCGGCGTCACGGACATCCGTACGCTGGCCGCCGAGGTCGAGGCGATCCCGCGGGTGCACGGTTCGGCGCTGTTCGAGCGCGGCGAGACCCAGATCCTGGGTGTCACCACGCTGAACATGCTCCGCATGGAGCAGCAGCTGGACACGCTGTCGCCCCAGACGCGCAAGCGCTACATGCACAACTACAACTTCCCTCCGTACTCCGTCGGCGAGACCGGCCGCGTGGGCTCCCCCAAGCGCCGTGAGATCGGCCACGGCGCGCTGGCCGAGCGGGCGATCCTCCCGGTCCTGCCGGCCCGCGAGGACTTCCCGTACGCCATCCGCCAGGTCTCCGAGGCGCTCGGCTCCAACGGCTCCACGTCGATGGGCTCGGTCTGCGCCTCCACCATGTCGCTGCTGAACGCCGGTGTGCCGCTGAAGGCCCCCGTCGCCGGCATCGCCATGGGCCTGATCTCCCAGGAGGTCGACGGCGAGACCCACTACGTCACCCTCACCGACATCCTCGGTGCGGAGGACGCGTTCGGCGACATGGACTTCAAGGTCGCCGGCACCAAGCAGTTCGTCACCGCGCTGCAGCTGGACACCAAGCTCGACGGCATCCCGGCGTCGGTCCTGGCCGCGGCCCTCAAGCAGGCCCGCGACGCCCGTCTGCACATCCTCGACGTGATGATGGAGGCGATCGACACTCCGGACGAGATGTCGCCGAACGCCCCGCGCATCATCACCGTCAAGATCCCGGTGGACAAGATCGGCGAGGTCATCGGCCCCAAGGGCAAGATGATCAACCAGATCCAGGAGGACACCGGCGCCGAGATCACCATCGAGGACGACGGCACGATCTACATCGGTGCCGCCGACGGCCCGTCCGCCGAGGCCGCCCGCGCCACCATCAACGGCATCGCCAACCCGACGATGCCCGAGGTCGGCGAGCGCTACCTGGGCACGGTCGTGAAGACGACCACCTTCGGTGCCTTCGTCTCCCTGCTGCCGGGCAAGGACGGCCTGCTGCACATCTCGCAGATCCGCAAGCTGGCCGGCGGCAAGCGCGTCGAGAACGTCGAGGACGTCCTCGCCGTGGGCTCCAAGGTCCAGGTCGAGATCGCCGAGATCGACCAGCGCGGCAAGCTGTCGCTGATCCCGGTCATCGAGGGCGAAGAGACCGCGGCCGACGACAAGGCCGAGGACGCGTCCGAGAAGTGACCACCCGCGCCACACGCGTGACGGCCCGCCCCTCCACCAAGGGGCGGGCCGTCCGCACGCAGACCCTCCTGCCCGGCACCGACGGCATCGGCACGGTCCGGCGCAGCGTCCTGCCGGGAGGACTCCGCGTCGTCACCGAGACCCTGCCGACGGTGCGCTCCGCGACCTTCGGCATCTGGGCCGGTGTCGGCTCCCGCGACGAGACCCCGGCCCTCAGCGGTGCCACGCACTACCTGGAGCACCTGCTCTTCAAGGGCACGGCGCGGCGCAGCGCGCTGGAGATCTCCGCGGCGATCGACGCCGTCGGCGGGGAGATGAACGCCTTCACGGCGAAGGAGTACACGTGCTACTACGCGCGTGTCCTCGACACCGACCTGCCGCTCGCCATCGACGTCGTCAGCGACATGCTGACCGGCTCCCTGATCCGCCAGGAGGACATCGACGCCGAGCGCGGTGTGGTCCTGGAGGAGATCGCGATGACCGAGGACGACCCCGGTGACCAGGTCCACGACCTGTTCGCCACCGCCATGCTCGGCGACTCCCCGCTGGGCCGCCCCGTCCTCGGCACCGTCGACACCATCAACGCGCTCACCCGCGACCAGGTCGCCCGCTTCTACCGGAAGCACTACGACCCGACCCGCCTGGTCGTCGCCGCCGCGGGCAACATCGACCACGCCTCCGTCGTCCGCCAGGTCCGCAAGGCCTTCGAGGGCGCGGGCGCTCTCCGCGACGCGGACGCCGTGCCCCGCCCCCCGCGTGACGGCGCCCGTACGATCCGCGGTCAGGGCCGGGTGGAGCTGCTGGAACGCCGTACGGAGCAGGCCCACGTCGTGCTCGGCATGCCGGGACTGTCCCGGCACGACGACCGGCGCTGGGCGTTGGGGGTGCTCAACACCGCGCTGGGCGGTGGAATGAGCTCGCGGCTGTTCCAGGAAGTACGCGAGAAGCGCGGCCTCGCCTACAGCGTCTACTCCTACACCTCGTCCTTCGCGGACTGCGGTCTGTTCGGCGTGTACGCCGGCTGCCAGCCGCGCCGGGTCCACGAAGTCCTGAAGATCTGCCGCGAGGAGCTGGGCCAGGTCGCCGAACACGGGCTGAGCGATGAGGAACTGCACCGCGCCATCGGCCAGTTCTCGGGCTCCACCGTGCTCAGTCTGGAGGACACCGGAGCGCTGATGAACCGGATCGGCAAGAGCGAGCTGTGCTGGGGCGAGCAGATGTCGGTGGACGCCACCTTGGAGAGGATCGCCGCGGTCACGCCCGACGAGGTGCGTGCGGTCGCCCGTGACGTCCTGGGACAGCGTCCCTCACTGGCCGTCATAGGCCCGCTGAAGGACCGGCAGGCCGCCCGCCTGCACGAGGCCGTCGCATGAAGTCCTGAGCCCTGGGCCGCGGGCTCGAAGCCCTGGACCGTACCGACCGTCTGGACCGGAGGACTGGAACGATGAGCAAGATCCGCGTTGGTGTGATCGGGGCACGGGGCCGCATGGGCGCCGAGGCGGTCAAGGCCGTCGAGGCCGCGGACGACCTGGAACTGGTGGCCGCGCTCGGCCGCGAGGACAAGCTGGAGACCCTCGCCGAGAACGGTGCCCAGGTCGCGGTCGAACTGACCACCCCCGGATCGGTCATGGGCAATCTCGACTTCTGCCTGCGGCACGGGATTCACGCCGTGGTGGGCACCACCGGCTGGACCGACGAGCGCCTGGACACCCTGCGCGGCTGGATCGGGGCGGCGCCGGGGGCCGGTGTGCTCATCGCGCCGAACTTCGGCATCGGGGCGGTCCTGGCCATGCGCTTCGCGCGCCAGGCGGCCCGCTTCTTCGAGTCCGCGGAGATCGTCGAGCTGCACCATCCTGACAAGGTCGACGCCCCGAGCGGCACCGCCGTCCGCACCGCCCAGCTCATCGCCGACGCCCGCCGCGAGGCCGGCCTCGGCGAGCAGCCGGACGCCACCGCGACGGCTCTTGACGGGGCGCGCGGCGCCGACGTCGAGGGCGTGCCCGTGCACGCGGTACGGCTGCGCGGCCTCGTCGCCCACCAGGAGGTCCTCTTCGGCGACGCCGGAGAGATCCTCACCATCCGTCACGACTCCATGAATCGCGGCTCCTTCATGCCGGGCGTGCTGCTGGGCGTGCGCAAGGTCGTCTCCACGCCGGGGCTCACCTTCGGCCTGGAGCACTTCATGGACCTCGACTGACCGACCGAGAGACAAGACTGAGAGCCGGGTCCGCCCACCATGCGCGCAAAGATCACCTACTTCGTCCTCGCGGCCGTCCTGGTCGTCTACTTCGTGCTGGCCGGCGCCCGCGGCGTCTGGCTGATCCAGGACGGCCGCCCGGTCACGGTGGTGTTCGGCGTGGCCGTTCTCGTGCTGCCGCTGGTCGGCGTCTGGTTCCTGGTCCATACCACGCAGTTCGCGCGCAACGCCGACCGGCTGGCCCGCGAACTGGAGGCCGAGGGCGGACTGCCGGAGGACGAGTTGGTGCGCACCCCGAGCGGGCGCGTCGACCGCGCCTCCGCCGACGCGGTCTTCGCCCGACGCAAGGCCGAGGCGGAGGCCGCGCCGGAGGACTGGCGTTCCTGGTTCCGGCTCGCGATCGCCTACCACGACGCCCGCGACACCCCGCGGGCCCGCAAGGCCATGCAGCGGGCGATCGCCCTGCGGGGGAAGGCACCGCACGCGCCCTGAGCGCGGTCTGCCGACGGCCCGCCCGGACGGCCTCGCGGCGCCCCGTGTCCGGGCGCCGCAGCACCGGTGCGGAGCGCGCGAGGGGCTCTCCGGTTCGGCGCCATGCCTTGCTCGAGGGACGGCGGCTTCCGTTCCGGGGCGTGGCCGATGCCGCTGGCAGCGGTGGGTGTCCGGGCGGTCGCGCGGGCTGTGCCGTCGGTCCGGCCCGAGTCCTCTGGGCGCGCACCGTCCCCCACGTGTCCCGCCGATTCCTCGCGAGAGCCCGGGTCCGGTTCTCGGTGACGTGCGGCCGGGGGGGGCGGCCCTTGCGGGGCGTGGGGCGGTTTCGGCGCGTGCGGGGTCCGTTCCCGGCGCGGCCGTCCGCGTACCGTCGGGCTCGTCGGTCGGCCCCGGGCCCGAGCAGCCGGCGCGGCCGCGAGCACGCGCGGCATCGGCGTATGCCACGGCCGTGGCCCTCGCCGTCGCGTACGCCGGACCCACGGGACGTAGCGTGGTCGGCACCACCCGGCACGGCGACACCGGGTGCCACCCTCAGGTGCCCCGCTGAGCCCCGCCCCGGTTGCCCGGGATCTGGCGGGCCCGGAATCGGCGCTTCAGCGGTTCAGCTCGGCGGCCCAGCCCTCTATGGCGTCGGCCGCCTGGTCGAAAGCCTCCGTACGGCCGAGGAAGTCCGCGTTGTGGTCGGTGACCAGCGGCCGCAGCCGCTCGCCGCCGGCCCGCGTGACGACCAGGGCCTGGCCCTGCACGGTCCGGGGCAGTCCCAGCCATCTCACCGGCTGCTGGGCCGTACGCACGGACGTGACCCGGTTCCACGGCAGCGTCGTGGTGTACAGCAGACCCACCTGTCGCAGACCCCGCCCGCTCACCCACAGACCCACCCGCAGCAGACGCAGCACGCAGCCGATCGCCAGCAGGGCGGTGGCGACCGTCGCGGCCACCCCGGGTCCGTTGCCCGAAAGGCCCATGATCACCGCCGCGAAGAGCAGGTACGAGGCGAGCATCAGCAGCATCGCCGCCGCGGCGACGCGCCAGGGCCCGGGTCGGTACGGACGGATCCATCCGTCCTGGACCCGGTGGGGGAGGGCGGCGTCCGCGGCGTACTCGTCGTGGCCGCTGTCGGCGGCGAGGAAGGGCAGAGACACATCGGTGAGGCTAGCGGGCCCCGCCGGGCCCGGCCAGCGGTGGTCCGCCGGTCGTCTGCCTTGCTCCGCTTTGCGGGGGTGGGCCCGGTGTCGACGGGTGTCGGACGATGTCGGAGGGGCGCATAGGCTGGGCGCCGCCCCAAGCTCCGTGAGGAAGGACGCCCGGTGACCGACACCTCCGCCGACGATTCCGTGCAGTTCCGCGACGACGTGACCGTCGAGCTCGTCAAGCACAGCGCCGCCGACTCCGACGTCCTGTGGGCCGCCCGTGTCTCCACGGCCGGCGAGCAGTCCCTTGCGGAGCTGACCAAGGACCCGGAGCGCTCCAAGGGCCTGATCAACTACCTGATGCGGGACCGTCACGGCAGCCCCTTCGAGCACAACTCGATGACCTTCTTCGTCAGCGCCCCGATCTTCGTCTTCCGCGAGTTCATGCGCCACCGCGTCGGGTGGTGTCTCGCGGGCGACACGGAGATCACGCTGGAGAGCGAGGCGGGCAGTCTTCGGCGCCGCTCGATCAAGGATCTCCACCGTCTGTGGCACGCCGGCGTCGAGGACCGGCTGCCCGCCTCGGCCGGCGGGGTGACGTGGCATGCCGAGGCGGGCAAGTGGATGGCCCAGGTCCGACGAGGCGAGGAGAACCACTACCTGGGGCTCTACGACAGTCGCGAGGCCGCGGAAAGCACTGTGGTCGAGTTCCGGGAAGAGCACCCGAGTACGCGTCTGCGCACGCTCGAGTCGGTCCGCCGCAACCACGTGCGCTGCTACGACGAGGAGACCCTGCTCGCACGGCGGGCCCGTATCGTCGATGTCATCGAGTCCGGGGTCAAACAGCTGATCAAGATCACCACGGCTTCTGGGCGCGTGCTGAGGTGTTCTGTGGACCACGCGATCCTCACCCCTGAGGGCTGGGCGAAGGCCGGGGAGCTCGCGGCGGGGGATGCCGTCATGACCGCCGGAACGGCGCCGCGCCCCTCGGAGGCCCGAGTGCCCTCGAGTCTGCGACGCGGCATCGGTGTGTGGACGTCCATGCAGCGGATGCGGCTGATCGCGGAGACGGACACCTGCCACGTGTGCGAACGGTCCTTCCCCCGGGAAGCGCTCGCCCTCGACCACCGGGTGCCCGTCGCGGCCGATCTGACCCTCGCCCTCGACGCGAGCAACCTGGCACCCGTGTGCGAGGACTGCCATACGCGCAAGAGCGGGGAGGAGCAGGCCCTCACGCAGCGCGGCGACGAGATCGCGTCCGCGGTTCCCGACCGCGTCCTGGACATCGTCCAGGACGGCGAGGAGATGACCTACGACCTGTCCGTCGAGGGGCCGTGGCACAACTTCCTCGCCAACGGCATCGTCGTGCACAACTCGTACAACGAGGAATCCGGCCGGTACCGGGAGCTCCAGCCGGTCTTCTACGTGCCGGGTGAGGAACGCAGGCTCGTGCAGCAGGGCCGCCCCGGAAAATACGAGTTCGTCCACGGCAGTCCCGAACAGCACGCGGCCGTCACCGAGGCCATGGAGGCCTCCTACCGGCAGTCCTACGAGGCGTACCAGAAGATGCTGGCGGCAGGCGTCGCCCGCGAGGTCGCCCGCGCCACGCTGCCCGTGGGCCTGTTCTCGTCGATGTACGCCACCTGCAACGCCCGCTCGCTGATGCACTTCCTCGGCCTGCGTACCCAGCACGAACTCGCCAAGGTCCCGTCCTTCCCGCAGCGGGAGATCGAGATGGTCGGGGAGCGGATGGAAGCCGAATGGGCCAAGCTCATGCCGCTCACCCACGCCGCCTTCAACACCAACGGCCGGATCGCTCCGTAGCAGGTCACCACTCATCCGGAATCTTCCGATTGCCGGGTTTCATGCAATTCGTCTAGTCTTCAGAAACGGATTCCGGTGCTGCTTGAACCCCCGAGCAGGCAGCGCCGGAGTCCTCATCGCAGGTCCCGAGGGGGTACCCGGGCACCGGCACCGAGTAGCGTTGGACTCATGGCTCCGACCTCCACCCCGCGGACCCCCTTCGGGCGGGTCCTGACCGCAATGGTCACGCCGTTCACCGCGGACGGCGCCCTCGACCTCGACGGCGCGCAGCGGCTCGCCTCCCACCTCGTCGAGGCCGGCAACGACGGCCTGGTCGTCAACGGCACGACCGGTGAGTCGCCGACCACCAGCGACGTGGAGAAAGAGCAACTCGTCCGGGCCGTGTCGGAGGCGGTCGGCGACCGCGCCTTCGTCGTCGCGGGCGTCGGCACCAACGACACCCACCACACCGTCGAGCTGGCCCGGCAGGCGGAGCGTGCAGGAGCCCACGGGCTGCTCACGGTCACGCCGTACTACAACAAGCCCCCTCAGGAGGGCCTGTACCGGCACTTCACCGCCGTCGCCGACGCCACCGGCCTGCCGGTCATGCTCTACGACATCCCCGGCCGCAGCGGCGTCCCCATCGAGACCGAGACACTCGTCCGTCTCGCCGAGCACCCCAGGATCGTCGCCAACAAGGACGCCAAGGGCGACCTCGGCGCCGCGAGCTGGGCCATCAGCCGCAGCGGCCTCGCCTGGTACTCCGGCGACGACATGCTCAACCTGCCGCTGCTGTCCGTCGGCGCCGTCGGGTTCGTCTCCGTCGTGGGACATCTGGTCAGCCCCGAGCTCCGGGCCCTCCTCGAGGCGTACCTGTCCGGCGACATCCACAAGGCCGCCGAGATCCACCAGAAGCTGCTCCCGGTCTTCACCGGCGTCTTCCGCACCCAGGGCGTCATCACCACCAAGGCCGCACTGTCCCTGCGGGGGCTGCCCGCCGGCCCGCTCCGGCTCCCGCTCGTGGAGCTCGACGAGTCCGCGACGACGCAGCTGAAGCAGGATCTCGCCGCCGGCGGGGTACAGCTGTAACCAAGGCGTGAGAACTGAAAACCAGTCCATGAGAACAACGCAACAGAAAGCACGCTGTCGTACGCGCACAGTGTCCCCGGGCCTTCGTCCGGGGCCTGTGGCGTGCGTGGTGAGGAGATACTTTGAGCCATCCGCACCCTGAGCTCGGCCCACCCCCCGCGCTGCCCGAAGGGGGCCTGCGCATCACTCCGCTCGGCGGTCTCGGAGAGATCGGCCGCAACATGACGGTCTTCGAGTACGGAGGCCGGCTGCTGATCGTCGACTGCGGGGTGCTTTTCCCGGAGGAGGAGCAGCCCGGAGTCGACCTGATCCTGCCGGACTTCACGTCCATCCGTGACCGCCTGGACGACGTCGTCGGCATCGTGCTCACCCACGGCCACGAGGACCACATCGGCGCCGTTCCCTTCCTCCTGCGGGAGAAGGACGACATTCCGCTGATCGGTTCGAAGCTGACCCTGGCGCTCATCGAGGCCAAGCTCGCCGAGCACCGCATCCGCCCCTACACCCTCGAGGTCGCCGAGGGGCAGCGCGAGCGCATCGGGCCCTTCGACTGCGAGTTCGTGGCGGTCAACCACTCCATCCCGGACGCGCTCGCGGTCGCCATCCGCACCCCGGCCGGCATGGTCGTGCACACCGGCGACTTCAAGATGGACCAGCTGCCGCTCGACGGCCGGCTCACCGACCTGCACGCCTTCGCGCGCCTGTCGGAGGAGGGCATCGACCTGCTGCTCTCGGACTCCACCAACGCGGAAGTGCCCGGCTTCATCCCGCACGAGCGGGACATCTCGCCGGTGCTCCGTCAGGTCTTCGCCAAGGCCGAGAAGCGGATCATCGTGGCCAGCTTCGCCAGCCACGTCCACCGCATCCAGCAGGTCCTGGACGCCGCCCATGAGCGGGGCCGCAAGGTCGCCCTCGTCGGCCGCTCCATGGTCCGCAACATGGGAATCGCCCGTGACCTGGGCTACCTGCGGGTCCCACCGGGTCTCATCGTGGACGTCAAGACGCTCGACGACCTCCCCGACGAGAAGATCGTCCTGGTGTGTACCGGCTCCCAGGGCGAACCCATGGCGGCTCTGTCCCGGATGGCCAACCGCGACCACCAGATCCGCATCGTCGAGGGCGACACTGTGGTCCTGGCCTCGTCGCTCATTCCCGGAAACGAGAACGCGGTCTACCGGGTGATCAACGGTCTCACCCGCTGGGGCGCCAACGTCGTGCACAAGGGCAACGCCAAGGTGCACGTCTCCGGTCACGCCTCCGCCGGCGAGTTGCTGTACTTCTACAACATCTGCAAGCCCCGCAACCTGATGCCGGTCCACGGTGAGTGGCGGCACCTTCGGGCCAACGCCGAACTGGGACAGGCCACGGGCATCCCGAAGCAGCGCTGCGTCCTCGCCGAGGACGGCGTGGTCGTCGACCTCGTCGACGGCGTCGCCAAGGTCACCGGCAAGGTGCAGGCGGGGTACGTCTACGTGGACGGCCTCTCGGTCGGCGATGTCACCGAGACCTCCCTCAAGGACCGCCGCATCCTCGGCGAGGAGGGCATCGTCTCGGTGTTCATCGTCGTCGACAGCACCACCGGCAAGGTCGTCGGCGGCCCGTACGTCCAGGCCCGCGGTTCCGGCATCGAGGACGAGGCCTTCAACGCGGTCCTGCCGAAGATCGAGGAGTCCCTCGCCCGTGCCGCCTCCGACGGCGTCGCCGAGGTCCGGCAGTTGCAGCAGCTCATCCGCCGCGCGATCGGCAAGTGGGTCTCCGACAACTACCGCCGTCGCCCGATGATCCTCCCCGTGGTCGTGGAGGTCTGACGCACCCTCAGGAGCGGGGCCCCCTCGATTTGCGTCGGGGTGCCCCGCTCCAGTACGTTGGTTGAAACCCCGCGATGAGAACGCCACGGAGACGTACGTCCTCACCACGGTCGGTGAATCCGACGGAAAGCATCTGCTAAGGTCGGTGAGCGCGAAAGTCGAAAGGCGGAAACGCGAAAGCAGGAATAGCAGGGAATCCCGCCGGCGGGAATCGGGCGCGAAAGAGTCTGATAAAGTCGGAGACGTCGGAAGGCGAAA
>JARAXD010000036.1:0-50449 GCA_033793685.1 Streptomyces sp. ME19-03-3
ACCCACCGGCACCGCGCCCACTCCGCCTCCAGACCGGCACCCGCCGACGACGACACCCGCAGCCGATAGGTGTACCGGGCATGCCCGGACCCCTGCTCGGTCAACGCTGTCGTCGTCACGCTCCGAAACCTAACAGCTACCACGGACAACCAAGGAGAGCAGCACCCCTCTGCGTGCGAGGCGTCGGCGGAATCACCCTCGGGCCGGGTTGGCGACCCGCGCGAGCCGAGCGCCGCGTCGCGGATGTGCGACGGGTCGGCGTACGAACCTCCGTCCAGCCGCCGGTGCTTGCCGAAAGAGGAGCCGCAGGGGGCCTGCGGGCCTCGAGGGGACCGGCCGTCCTGTCGACGTCGCGCAGCACGACGTCGGCCTTCTTGAACCCTTCAGAACGGAGCGCCCTTCACAACGGAGCCTGGAGCGAACCACGCCGCGCCTCGGGGCGCGGGAGTCCGGGTGCAAGCGCCGGCCGGCGCTTGCAGGGGCCGGTCGGTCGGCGCCGCGAGTCGTTACCGGCGCCTCCCTGTTGCCCGTCGTCGGTTGCCGGATGCACGCGGCCCCTGGTGTGGGCGGTGATGCCGGCTGCCTGACGAAGCCGGCGGGCATGGCGCCTGGCGGCCCGTGCCGCCGCGCTGCGACCGTGTCGACCGCGCGGATGTCGCCGGTGCCGGTGAGCCCCGCCGAACGCACCCGCCTGCCAAGGCCGCTGAAGCCTCGGGCCCACACCGCGGGTGATTCAGGCCATACGGGACGGGCGACGCCCATACGCCGGCGTAGACCGGCGACTCTCCCGCACAGCGACACCTCCGGTCGCGGGGTGCCCGGCCGGCCCTCCGGCACCCACACCCATCGGATGCGGCCAGGGGGCGCGCCCGTGTCAGCTCCTTGAGCGACGGACGGACGGGAGCACCGGCCGGCGAAGCGGCGGACGGACAAACGGAGAACAGCCGGACAGAGAGCGGCTGTGCCGGTTCGGCATGCTTCGTCCCCGCGCCCGCCCCGGCGTCCTGACGTACTCGCGTCATGTCGGCCTTGCGCCACCCATGACACTCCCCAACAACCCCCCAGATGACGCAATGTGTCGGTCAACTGGCGCCCATATCTTGAACAGGATGCCCATGCCTCTCCATCACATACGCGGCAATAGACGCGTGTTCCGAGTCGCGCTCGCGGCAGGCCTGGTCGCCGCGCTGACGACGACCGGAATCTCCGCCTCCACCGCTTTCGCCGACACGCCCGGCGACCCGGCGGACGCGGCGGTGAAGACCGCGCACGACAAGCTCGGAGCGGCCGACGCAGAACTGCTCGCCGAGGCCAAGGCCGGCGGGGACAAGAACGTCACGCTCATGATCGCCACCAAGGAGGGCGCCACCGAGCAGGTCTCGGACGCGCTCGGCGCGCTCAAGGGCGCGTCGGTGGACCGGACGTACGACAGCCTCGGCTACGTCCGTGCCACGGTCCCGACGGGCAAGGCGGACGCGGCGATCACGGCGGCGCAGAACCTGTCGTCGGTGCAGGCGATCGACCTGAAGCAGGAGATCGTCCTCGACGACCCGTCCCCGGCGGCCGACAGCGGCGGCGAGGGTTCACCGGCGGGCCACGGGAACGGCCACGGCCACGGCTCCACCACGTACCCCGGTCCCGACGCGAAGACCCCGGCGAAGAACCCCTACCAGCCGGCGTTCGAGACCGGCGCGGTGGACTTCGTCAAGGACCACCCGAAGGCCGACGGTCGCGGCATCACCATCGGCATCCTCGACTCGGGCGTGGACCTCGGCCACCCCGCGCTGCAGAAGACCACCACCGGCGAGCGCAAGATCGTCGACTGGGTCACCAGCACCGACCCGATCACCGACGGCGACGGCAGCTGGCGCCGTATGACCAACGGCCCGCGCCTCACCTACCAGGGCCGCACCTGGTCCGCCCCCGAGGCGACGCAGCAGGTCACGGTCTTCTTCGAATCCGCCACCGCCGGCGGCGACATGGCCGGCGACCTCAACCGCGACGGTGACACCACCGACTTCTGGGGCGTGTTGTACGACCCGGCGAAGGGCACCGTCCGCGTCGACCTGAACGACAACGGGGACTTCACCGACGACACCGAGATGAAGCCGTACAAGGACGGCTTCCAGATCGGCTACTTCGGCACCGACAACCCCGCCACCGCCATCTCCGAGCGGATCCCCTTCGTGGTGCAGATCCGCAAGGACGTCCCCACGGACCCGTACGGCGGCACCTGGGTCGGCAAGAAGGCCGACTTCGTCAACATCGGTCTGGCGTCCTCCGAGCACGGCACCCATGTGGCGGGCATCACCTCCGCCAACGGCCTGTTCGGCGGCAGGATGAACGGCGCCGCCCCGGGCGCCAAGATCGTCTCGTCGCGCGCCTGCGTCTTCGGGCCGGGCTGCACCAACGTGGCGCTGACCGAGGGCATGATCGACCTGGTGGTCAACCACGGCGTGGACATCATCAACATGTCCATCGGCGGCCTCCCCGCGCTGAACGACGGCAACAACGCCCGCGCGCAGACGTACACCCGCCTCATCGACGACTACGGCGTGCAGCTGGTCATCTCGGCCGGCAACAGCGGCCCGGGTGCCAACACCATCGGCGACCCCGGCCTGGCCGACAAGGTTCTGAGCGTCGGCGCGACCGTCTCCAAGGAGACCTGGGCGGCCAACTACGGCTCGCAGGTGACCAAGGCGTACGACATGATGCCCTTCTCCTCGCGCGGTCCGCGTGAGGACGGCGGCTTCGCTCCGCTCATCTCCGCGCCCGGTGCGTCCATCAACACCATCCCGACCTGGGAGCCCGGTGGCCCGGTCCCCGAGGCCGGCTACAGCCTGCCGCCCGGCTACGCCATGCTGCAGGGCACCTCGATGGCCTCCCCGCAAGCCGCCGGCGCCTCCGCGCTGCTGCTGTCCGCGGCCAAGCAGGCCCGCATTCCGCTGAGCCCGGCGGCCCTGCGCACGGCGCTGACCAGCACGGCACACAAGATCAAGGACGTCCCGGCGTACGCCCAGGGCTCCGGCCTGATCGACATCGTGGACGCCTGGCGCCTGATCAAGGCCGGCGCCACCGCCCACGAGTACACCGTCGAGGCCCCCGTCTCCACGGCCCTGTCGCAGTTCCTGGCGACCCCGGGCCGCGGCACGGGCATCTACGACCGCGAGAGCGGCCTGAAGGCGGGTCAGACCAAGACGTACGACGTCACCATCACCCGCACAACCGGTCCGAACCGCCCCGTCCGGCACGACCTGAAGTGGGTGAACAACGACGGCACCTTCCGGTTCGCCGACCACGGCAACGTATCGCTGCCGCTGAACAAGCCGGTGACCGTGCGCGTCAAGGCCAAGCCCGGCTCGACCGGCCTGCACAGCGCGATCCTGACGGTCGACGACCCGGCGACCCGCGGCACCGACCAGCAGATCCTCAACACCGTGGTGGTCGCCACCCCGCAGGTCAAGCCGTCGTTCGCGGTCAAGGCCGCGGGCTCGGTCCAGCGCAACGGCACCACGTCCTACTTCGTGACCGTCCCCCAGGGCGCCAAGACGCTCGAGATCGCGATGGGCGGCCTGGCCAAGGGCAGCCAGACCCGCTTCATCGCGATCACCCCGTGGGGCGTCCCGGCGGACAACACCTCGACGACGTTCTGCTACCCGAACTACACCACCACCAACGGGTGCCGTCCCGACCTGCGCTCCTACGCCAACCCGATCCCGGGTGTGTGGGAGATCGAGGTCGAGGCGCGGCGTACCTCACCGGCGCTGAACAACCCGTACCACCTGACCGCGACCGCGCTCGGTGTCTCCTTCGACCCCGAGGTCCTGACCGTCGAGGAGGCCACGGTCGGCACCGCCGTCCCGGTCTCGTGGAAGGTCACCAACGGTTACGCCCCGGTGCAGGGCAGGCTGAAGGGCGGCGCGCTCGGTTCCGCCGCGGCGTCGCGCAAGTCGATCGCCGAGGGTGACAGCGCCACCAGCACGGTCGTCGTCCCCGAGGGCGCGTCCCGCCTGGACGTCGCCATCGGAGGCACCTCCGACACCTCCGCCGACCTCGACCTGACCGTGTTCCTCGACGGGGTGCAGGTCGCACAGTCCGCGGACGGCGACTCGGAGGAGGCCGTGAGCATCGCCGACCCGGCGGCCGGCACGTACACCATCCAGGTGGACGGCTACTCGGTCCCGGCCGGCACCACCGAGTACGACTACCGTGACGTCTTCTACTCGTCGTCGCTGGGCTCGGTCTCCGTGGACGAGGCGGCGACCGTGCCGCTGGCCAACGGCGGCTCCGCGAACGTCGCGGCGAACGTCCTGGTCGCGGCCCCGGCTCCCGAGGGACGCCGGTTCTTCGGCGAGGTGCAGCTGCTCGACGCCGACGGCACCACCGCCGGCACCGGCAGCGTGCTGATCGCCAAGGTCAACGCGGGCTGACCCTCGGCCCGATCACTGCCCGAAGGGGCGGGCGCTCCCCGGAGCGTCCGCCCCTTCGGCTGTCCCGTCCAGGGTCGGGCCCTACCCTGGCAGGGTGTCCGCCCCTCATGAACTGACGATGCTGGAGCAGGCCGCGGCCGTCCGGACGGGCGAACTGTCGCCCGTGGAGCTGACGGCCCACTACCTCGACCGGATCGAGCGGCTCGATCCCGCCCTCGGGGCCTATCTGACCGTCACGCCCGAACGCGCCCTGGAGGACGCGCGGGCCGCCGAACGCGTGCTCAAGGAGGGCGGGCCGCTCCCGCCGCTGCTCGGCGTACCGGTGCCGGTGAAGGACCTGACCCCGGTCGCCGGGGTGCGCTTCACCTCCGGGTCGGCGGTCTTCGCCGACCGGGTCGCCGACCAGGACGCGCACCTCGTCCGGCTGCTGCGGGACGCGGGGACCGTCCTGACCGGCAAGACCAACACCCCGGAGTTCGGGCTGCCCGCCTACACCGAGGGGGCCGCGGGCCCGCCGGCCCGCACTCCGTACGACCTCGCGCGCGGCGCCGGCGGCAGCAGCGGCGGCGCGGCCGCGGCCGTCGCCGCCGGGCTCGCGGCGGCGGCGCACGGCAGCGACGGTGGCGGTTCGATCCGCATCCCGGCGAGCTGCTGCGGGGTCGTCGGGCTGAAGCCCAGCCGGGGCCGGGTCAGCCCCGCGCCGTGGGGCGACGGGAGCGGACTGGCCGTGGGCGGGCCCATCGCG
The DNA here is from genome assembly GCA_033793685.1 of Streptomyces sp. ME19-03-3. Classification (GTDB taxonomy): domain Bacteria; phylum Actinomycetota; class Actinomycetes; order Streptomycetales; family Streptomycetaceae; genus Actinacidiphila. The sequence continues at coordinate 5,176 of JARAXD010000036.1, forward strand.
CGCACGGTCCGGGACACCGCGGCCCTGCTCGACGTGCTGTCGGTGCCCGCGCCGGGCGACCCCTTCCGGCTGCCGCCGCCGGAACGCTCGTTCCTGCGCTGGTGCGAGCGGGAACCGCGCCGGCTGCGGATCGCCCGCTGGGCGGTGCCGGACGTCCCCGGCGTGGCCGTCGACCCGCAGGTGCTGGCGGCGTACGAGCGCACCTCGGCGCTGCTGGCCGGGCTCGGGCACGAGGTCGTGGACGTACCGCAGCCGCTCGCCCCGGGCGACCGCGACGCGTTCACCCCGGTGTGGGCGGTACTGGCCGCGCTGACCCCCGTGGCGCCGGAAAGAGAGCGGGAGCTGCTGCCGCTCACCCGCTGGCTGCGTGCCCAGGGGCAGGACGTGGGCGGCCTCGACTACGTCCGAACGCTGGGCGTCATGCAAAACGTGGGCCGCAAACTGGCCGAGGCCGCCGAACCGTACGACGCGGTGCTCACCCCGACGCTGGCGCAGCTCCCCGCCCCGGTGGGCGCCCTGCGCGACGACGCCGACCCGGAGGCCGACTTCGCGGCGCAACTGGCGTTCACCCCGTTCACCGCGCCCTGGAACATCGCCGGACTGCCCGCGGTGTCACTGCCGCTGGAGTGGTCCGAGCAGTGCCTGCCCATCGGCATGATGCTCGGCGCCCGGCACGGCGAGGAGGGCCCCCTGCTCGCGCTCGCGGCCCAGTTGGAGGCCGCGTCCCCGTGGCAGGCCCGCACGGCCCGCGCCTTCGACGCGGCCGGGGCCGCGCGCGGCCCGTCCGCCGCCTGAGCCGCGGGGCTGAAGGGCACCCGCGCCCGGGCGGTCGGCGACACGGCGCGGCGGACACCGTCGCCGGCGCGGCGGACCTGCGGCGGCACGCCGTGCGGCCGGGTGCAGCCACTCCTGGGTGGGAGCGTGCGCACGCAACGCGACTGCCCGGCCACGCAGTGGGTATGGCTGTGGCAGTCCGCAGAACGCGCCCGCGCGCCGACACCCAGGAAGGCATCCGATGACCGAAGCCGCCGACCGGGACAGACTCGCCGCACTGCACGGCGTGGACGTCACCTACCGCCCGTCGCCGGACCGCGAGGTGCGCGTGCCGGACGGGACGGTCGTGGCGGTGCTGGCGGCGCTGGGCGTCGACGCCTCGACCCCGGCGGCGGTGCGCGACGCGCTGGCCGAGCACGAACGCCGGGCCGGCCGCCGACTGCTCCCCCGCAGCGTGGTGACACGCACCGGCCGTCCGCTGCGGCACCCGCTGCCCGAGGGCACCGTGCTGTCGGTGACCGTGGAGGACGGCGCCGAGGCGTCCTGGGACGGCGTCGCACCGCTGCCCGTGGGGCGGCACGTCCTGCGCGCACAGGCCCCCGACGGACGCAGCGCGCGGGCGCAGCTCGTCGTGGCACCGGAACGGCTGCCCGGTCCCCCGGAACGGGTCATGGGATTCATGGCCCAGCTGTACTCCGTGCTGTCCTCGCGGTCCTGGGGCATGGGCGACCTCGGCGACCTCGCGGACCTCGCGGCGTGGACGGGCCGTGCGTTGCACGCGGGCTTCCTGCAGGTCAACCCGTTGCACGTGGCCGTGCCCGGGCACCCCACGGACCCGTCGCCCTACCGTCCGTCCTCGCGGCGCTTCCCCGACCCGGTGTATCTGCGGGTGGAGGAGATCCCCGAGTACGCCTACCTCGGCCCCGACGACCGCGAGCGGGCGGCGGACCTGCTGCGCAAGGCGGCCGTGCTGCGCGACGCGGTGCTGCTCAAGGACGCCCTGATCGACCGCGACGCGGTGTGGGGGCTGAAGCGCGAGGCGCTCGCGCTGGTCCGCAAGGTGCCGCTGTCGCCGGGGCGCCGGGCGGCGTACTGCGACTTCCTCGGCGAGCAGGGGCAGGCACTGGACGACCACGCCACCTGGTCGATGCTGGCCGAGCTGCACGGCCCGGACTGGCACCGCTGGCCGACGGGGCTGCGCGACCCGCGCTCGGGGCAGGTGGCGCGGCTGCGCGGAGATCGGCTGGACGAGGTCGACTTCCACTGCTGGCTGGCCTGGCTGACGGACACCCAGCTCGCCGCGGCGCAGCGTTCGGCCCGGGACGCGGGCATGGCGGTCGGGATCGTCCACGACCTCGCGGTCGGCGCGCACCCCTCGGGTTCGGACGCCTGGGCGCTGCAGGACGCCCTCGCCCGCCGGATGTCCGTCGGCGCGCCGCCGGACGCCTTCAACGCCCACGGCCAGGACTGGGGCCTGCCGCCGTGGCGCCCGGACGCTTTGGCCGCAACGGGGTACGCCCCCTACCGCGACCTGCTGCGCAACGTGCTGCGGCACGCGGGAGGCCTGCGCATCGACCATGTGATGGGGCTCTTCCGCCTGTGGTGGGTGCCCGAGGGCGAGCCGCCGACGCGGGGCGCGTATGTCCGTTACGACGCCGAGGCGATGCTCGGGATCCTCGCCCTGGAGGCGCGGCGCGCCGGTGCCGTCGTCATGGGTGAGGACCTGGGCACGGTCGAGCCGGGCGTCCGCGAGGAGCTGGCCGACCGGGGCATCCTCGGCACGTCGGTGCTCTGGTTCGAGCGGGACTGGGAGGCGGCGCGGGGCTCCGCGCGCGCCCGCCCGCTGCCGCCCGCCGCCTGGCGGTCCGGCACGCTGGCGACGGTCACCACCCACGACCTGCCGACGACGGCGGCCCGGCTGACCGGGGAACACGTCGGGCTGCGGCACCGGCTGGGGCTGCTGTCCCGTCCCCTGGAGGCGGCGCAGGCCGAGGACGCCGTGGAGGTCGCGGAGTGGCTGGCGCTGCTCGGCCGGCTCGGGCTGCTGCCGGAGGGCACCCGGGACGAGGAGGCCGTCGTGAAGGCCGTGCACCGCTTCCTGGTGCGGACGCCGGCCCGGATGGTCGGGGTGTGGCTGCCGGACGGGGTGGGCGACCGCCGTCCGCAGAACCTGCCGGGCACCTCGGACCAGTACCCCAACTGGCGGCTGCCGGTCGCGGACCCGGACGGACGGCCGCTCACCCTGGAACAGCTCGCCGCCTCACCGCGGCTGCACGCGCTGGCGCACGAGGTGCGGGCCGCGATGACGGCACCCGACGGAGCGTAATACCACCCCCGGACGCGCGGGCCGCGGGAGCGTTCGCTACGTTGAGACCGTGGACAAGCTCAACAAGAACGCCCTGCGCGCCGGTGTCGTGACGGCCGGCACCGCGCTGATGCTGCTGATGTCGTCCCCCGCGTTCGCGAACGCGCACGACGACGGCGAGGACCCGGGCCCCGGCCTGAGCGTGCTCCAGACGCTGGGTCTGTACGTCGCCCTGCCGATCGTCCTGTTCCTGATCATCGCGGGACTGGTCGTCGCGACCGACAAGTCCCGCAAGACGCAGAGCTGATCCCCTTCCCACCTCGCTGACCGGGCCGCGGAGCACCACGGCCCGGCCTCCGGCGTTCCCCGACGCGTCCCTGCCGGCCTCCCGCGGCGGCGTCACGACTGCCGACGTCGTGACAGCGCGGACATCCCCCGGACGGCGTAGGGGGCGACCGGACGTGCGGCGGGGATCGCGGGATCGCGCCACGACGCGAGGCCCCCCGCGGCGGTGCGCCGCGGGGGGCCTCGAAGGCCGTTCGGGGGATCAGCCGGCCGCCGCGTCCGCGGCCCGGGCCTTCAGGGCGCGCTCCACCCCGGCACGGCACTCCGTCACCGTGCGCCGCAGCGCGGGCGCCGGATCGGCCGCCGCCAGCCACGCGTCGGTGGCGTCCAGGGTCTCCTGGGAGACCTGGTAGGCCGGGTACAGGCCGACGATGATCTGCTGGGCCATCTCGTGGCTGCGGGAGGCGAAGACGTCCGAGACCGCCGCGAAGTACCGCTGCGTGTAGGGCGCCAGCAGCTCGCGCTGGTCGGGCTCGGAGAAGCCCGCGATGACGGCCTCCTGGACGGCGTTGGTGAGCTTCTCCGCCTCGACGACCGAGGCCCACGCCTCGGCCTTCGCCTCGGCCGTCGGACGCGCGGCGCGCGCGGTGGCCGCGTGCCGCTCACCGGCCGCCGTGGCGTCCCGGCCCAGCTCGGCCGCGATGGCCTCCTCGTCGGCACGGCCGGTGGCGGCCAGCCGCTGCAGGAAGGCCCAGCGCAGCTCGGTGTCGACGGCCAGGCCCTCGATCGTCTCCGTGCCGCCCAGCAGCCCGGCGATCAGGTCCAGCTGCTCCTTGGTGCGGGCCGCCGCGGCGAACGCGCGGGCCCACGCCAGTTGGTGGTCGCTGCCGGGAGTGGCGGCCCGCAGGTGCTCCAGCGTCGCCTCGGTCCAGCGGGCGAGGCCGGTCTCGCGCCAGTCCTCGGCGGCGTACAGGTCCAGCGCCGTCTTCACCTGGCGGTGCAGGGACTGCACGACGCCGATGTCGGACTCCTTGGCGATGCCGGAGAGCACCAGATCCAGGTAGTCGCGGGTGGCGAGTTCTCCGTCGCGGGTCATATCCCACGCCGCCGCCCACACCAGGGCGCGCGGCAGCGACTCAGTGAAGTCGCCGAGGTGCTCGCGGACGGTGGCCATCGAGGCCTCGTCGAGCCGCACCTTGGCGTACGACAGGTCGTCGTCGTTGAGCAGCACGACCGCCGGCCGCTTGACGCCGACCAGCTCGGGCACCGGGGTCAGCTCGCCGTCGACGTCCAGCTCGACGCGCTGAACACGGACCAGCCTGCCGTCCTGGAGCTCGTAGGCGCCGACCGCGATGCGGTGCGGCCGCAGGATCGACTCGCCCTTGGCGCCGGCCGGCAGGGCCGGGGCCTCCTGGCGCACGGCGAAGGAGGTGATGGTGCCGTCGGCGGCGGTCTCGATCTGCGGGCGCAGGATGTTGATGCCGGCGGTCTCCAGCCACTTCTTCGACCAGGTCTTCAGGTCGCGGCCGGAGGTCTCCTCCAGGGCGGACAGCAGGTCGGTCAGGCGGGTGTTCTTCCAGGCGTGGCGCTTGAAGTACGTCTGGACGCCGGTGAAGAACGCGTCCATCCCGACGTAGGCCACCAACTGCTTCAGGACCGAGGCGCCCTTGGCGTAGGTGATGCCGTCGAAGTTGACCTGGACGTCCTGCAGGTCGTTGATCTCGGCCATGATCGGGTGGGTGGACGGCAGCTGGTCCTGCCGGTACGCCCAGGTCTTCATGGAGTTGGCGAAGGTGGTCCACGAGTGGGGCCACCTGCTGCCGGGCGCGTAGGCCAGGCAGGCGATGGAGGTGTAGGTGGCGAACGACTCGTTCAGCCACAGGTCGTTCCACCACTCCATGGTGACCAGGTCGCCGAACCACATGTGGGCCAGCTCGTGGAGGATCGTCTCGGCGCGTACCTCGTAGGCCGCGTCGGTCACCTTGGAGCGGAAGACGTACTGGTCGCGGATGGTGACCGCGCCCGCGTTCTCCATGGCGCCGGCGTTGAACTCCGGCACGAAGAGCTGGTCGTACTTGGCGAAGGGGTAGGGGAAGTCGAACTTCTCCTCGAACCAGTCGAAGCCCTGCCGGGTGACCTCGAAGATGGCGTCGGCGTCGAGGAACTCCGTCAGCGAGGGCCGGCAGTACAGGCCGAGCGGCACGCTGCGGCCGCCCTCGCCCTCCCAGGTGCTGTGCACCGCGTGGTAGGGGCCGGCGATCAGCGCGGTGATGTACGTGGAGATGCGCGGGGTGGGCGCGAAGCTCCACAGATTCTCGACCGGCTCGGGGGTCGGGGAGTTGGAGATCACCGTCCACCCGGCCGGGGCCTTCACGCTGAAGGTGAAGGCCGCCTTGAGGTCGGGCTGCTCGAAGCAGGCGAAGACCCGGCGCGCGTCCGGCACCTCGAACTGGGTGTACAGGTAGGCCTGCTTGTCGACCGGGTCGACGAAGCGGTGCAGGCCCTCGCCGGTGTTGGTGTACGCCGCGTCCGCGACGACCCGCAGCTCGTTGGCGCCGGCCTGCAGCGACGGCAGGGCGATGCGGCTGTCCGCGAAGACCTCGGCCGGGTCCAGCGCGGTGCCGTTGAGCACCACCTCCCGGACTCCGGGGGCCACCAGGTCGATGAAGGTCGAGGCGCCCGCCTCGGCGGAGTCGAAGCGCACCGTGGTCACGGACCGGAAGGTGCCGCCCTCCTGGGCTCCGCTCAGGTCGAGCTCGATGTCGTACGCGTCCACGGTGAGCAGGCGCGCTCGCTGCCGCGCCTCCTCACGGGTGAGGTTCGTGCCGGGCACGTGTCCGTCTCCTTCGTCGGTTTTTCGGCCATCCTCGCATGCGGGAGGGGTCGCATGACCGGGGATTCCCCGCGAGGGGCCGGTGTGTCCGCGGCCGCCGCCCGATACCGCCGGTACGGCCACACGGGCACAGGACCGTAGCGGCCCGTCCGCATGACGGCGGGCCTGCGGGCCGGGCCGACCGTCCCGGCCTGCGCCCTCGCCCTCACACGAGGGTGGCGCCGGCGTCGGGGCGTGGAGGGACTCCACGGCAGCGAGTGGGCGAGTCTTCATCACAGGCACGCAGCACCGTGCGGACCGTCTCACTTCGGCAACGCCGCGTCATCATTTCCGGTGAATTCCAGGCGCCGGACCGGAGCCGGCCGTTGGGTCCATCAGTTTTGGCCAAAGTGAGGTGCGGCACTTCGCCTCGTCGCCGGTGCCGGGCAGTGGGACGTCGACGGGTCGATGAGGTGCAGGGAGCGCCCTTCCGTCCGCGGGGTGCCCGTCCGGCGTATGGGTTGGGGCCGTCCGGGGACCTCCCGGCGGGGAACTCGCCCGGCCGTATCACATGCGGCTTTCGGCCGGGGCCCTACACCGGCCACCATGCGAGGCGCAATTCACTTCAGGTCCAAAAAGGGTGACCGGAGAGTGAACACCTCGATCAACGCGGGTTGTCAGTGGCGCATGGCGAGTGCATGATCACCGAGGCGTCCCGGGCTGCATCCCAGGACGCCTCGTCGCGACGAGCAATACCCCTGATCCCTGCAAGGAAGAGGAGATACACATGCCCATCCCCACCAGCATACGGCGCGTCGCGGTCGCACTTGCGGCGACCGCCGGCATCGGGCTGATCGTGGCACCGGACGCCTCCGCCAACTGGACGTCGTACATCTCGAGCTGGGCCAAGGGCAACGAGTCCCGCCGCTGGGCCGACGAGTCGTACTCGCAGCTCCAGTTCACCGGCTGCTTCGTGCAGAACGGGACCCAGGACGTCACCGTGGCGTACTACCGTGACGTGGCGCTGGCGGTGGACCCCAAGTACGACTCGAAGACGTTCACCGCGTGCTTCGGCAGCGGCACCAGCAACGGCGAGTGGACCGGCCTGCCGTCCGGTGACTACTACTTCAAGGCCATGGACGTCGGCGGAGGCGGCCTGCTCTTCGTCGACACGGTGTACGTCGACACCACCCAGGCCGACTGACGGTCCATCATCAGGCGGGTCGCGCGGCAGTGTGCCGCGCGGCCCGCCGCGACTGGAGAAACTCGTGACGCTTCGCAGTCACCTTAGGATCGGCAGCCCCATCTGGCTGGGCCTTCTCCTCATGTGCTTCACCGTCTACTACTACCTGGACGTGGCGGCCGAGTGGAGCGATCCCCATGGCATCGGGTGGGCCCCCGGAATCGTGGCCACCGCAGTGGGGTCACCTTCCTCCTTCGGCACGGCCTTCGTGGCCGTGATGGCGGCCTGGGAAGCGGGACGGCTCGCGCGGGGCGGTTTCTGGGAACTGGCCCCGGCACGTACCCGGGCCAAGGTGGTCGCACGGCAACTGTGGCCCGCGGTGACCATGGCGTGGCTCGCCGCCGTGGCCCCGGTGGTGGTGGCGCTCGTCCAGAACCGGACAGTCCCCGACGGCTGGAGTCTCCTCCCGCTGGGCACGGTCCTCGTCGACCTGGCCCTGTGGGCGGTGGTCGGATTCGTAGCGGGGAGCAAGGTGAGTCCCCTGATCGCAGCGCCGGCTGTGGGCGTTGTGTCGTTCCTGCTCGTCGCGACCTCTGTCGCAGTCGACCCCGCGTGGTGGCGGCACGTCGCGGGAATGATCTCGGAGCCGCCGACGCCGGGCGAGACCTACAGCTTGACGGCGGCCACGGTACCGGTCCTGTTCACCGGCGGCTTGGCGGCCGCCGCCGTACTCTTCTGGGTCCTTGCGGCGCCACGGACCGTGCGCGTCGCGGCGGCCCTCGTCCTCGTGGCCGCCACGACGCTGGGCGCGAGCCGGATCGTGGACGGCTGGGGCTACTTCGGCGGCATGCGCACGCAGGCCGTGCCGTTGAACTGCGCCGGGCGCGCCCCCGAGATCTGTGTGGCGGCCTCGAGCAAGGCCGGGCCCGAGACTTTGCGGGCGCAGGTCGCCAAGACCGTCGAGCGGCTCGGCAGCGCGGGTGTCGCACAGCCGCCCGCACGGGTCGTCGACACCGCGGTGGAGGGCAGATACCCGGAGCGGTCGTCCGCGCGGATCTGGCACGTCCCGCTGACCGCGTCCGCCCGCAGAGGCGACCTCGGCTACCAGGTGATGCGCAACGCGGTCCGCTTCCCCTGCCGGGCACCCCAGCAGGCGTGGGTCCGCGTCGTCCTCGCCTGGGCGGCCGAGCGCACCGGGCAGACGGCCCCGTACGAGAAGGCACTGAGAGCGGACCCCTTCTTCAACACCGTGATCTGGCAGAAGGACCGGAAGCAGGTCGACACGGTCCTCGACCTGCCCGAGTCGGGACAGCGCGCCTGGTTCACCCACGGTCTGGACGCCGCCTGCGCCAAGGGTGGCGCCGCATGACGTTCTGGATCCGCTGCCGCAGGGCGACGACCACACTTCCGGCCGGGTGCGCGGCCGCCTTCGTGCTGGCCCTGCTGCTCGGAGGCAGCGCTGTGCCGCTGCCGGCCCTCACGCTCGGTGGCACGGCCACCGTCCAGCTCAACCAGTTCGTCCCGGTCCTCGTGGCGGCGGTACTCGCGCTCTGCCTGGACACGCGGATCCCCGCGGCGGAGGCCAGCGGCATCCGCAAGATCCGGCGCCTGGACGCGGCACTCGTCCTCGGGGTGGTCGCCCTCCTGGAGCTGGCGGGCGCCCTGACCGCGCTGGCCTTCGACGAACCGTCCACGCATCCGCTGTGGACACTGGGCCGCAACACCGCGTGCGCGGCCGGCCTGCTGCTCCTGGCGCGCCCGTGGCTGCGCGGAGCGGCGGTCATGGTGCCCGTGGCCATGGTCTTCGGTGTGGTGCTCTTCGGTTACCGGCAGCCCACCGACCCCTACCCTTGGGGCTTCGTCCTGGAGCCCGCCACATCGCCGTTCGCGGCATCCGCGTGCATCGTGATCGCGGCCGCAGGCGTCGCCACCCACGTTCTCGCCGCGAAGAAGGAGGAACTGTGAGCCTTCGCTATGACGCCTGCACCTACACCTACGGGCGTCGCAAGCGGCCCGTCCTGGACGGGTTCACCTACGAGGTGCAGCCGGGACTCACCGTTCTGCTCGGCCCCAACGGTGCCGGCAAGTCCACCCTGCTACGGCTGGGCGCCTCCGTCACCACACCCCGGTCCGGCAGCGTGACGCTGGGAAGTCTCAAGGGCGGCAGCCGGGAGTTCCGGCGGAATGTCGCCTGGATGCCGCAGCACATCGCCCCCGTGCCGTCGCTGACCGCTCGCGAGTACGTGGCGTACGTCGGCTGGCTCAAGGGCATGAGCCGCCGGGAGGCCTGGGACGCCGCCCGGGGCGCCCTGCGCCAGGTCGAACTCGGTGACAAGGAGAACGAACGCACCAGCAACGTCTCCGGCGGACAGTTGCGCCGCATCGGAGTGGCGGGCTCCCTGGTGCACGGCGCGCAGGTGCTGCTGCTCGACGAACCCACGGCCGGCATGGACCCCCGCCAGCGGCGTGTCTTCCGCGACCTGCTGCGCGGCCTGTCCGAGAACGTGGCGGTGCTCCTTTCCACGCACGATGTCGCCGACCTCGCCGAGGAGGCGGATCAGGTGGCCGTGCTGGAATCCGGTCGCCTGCGCCACTCGGGCACGACGGCCTCGTTCCTCGCCCTCTGCCCGCCGGACGTTCCCGGCGCAAGGGCGGCCGAAGGCGCTTACAGCGCGCTGCTCGAAGGGTCTCCGAGCTCGCTCCTGTGAGGCGGCCACATCCCCGGAGTGGTCAACGGTGTCGGCGGGGCGACGGTCGACGGGGCAGCGGGGCCGGGGAACGGTCCGCGGTCCGACACCCAGGCCCGGGGGGGGGCCGCTCGGTGCTGATGCTCGCCGCGCTCGGTGCTGATGCTCGCCGCGCTCGGTGCAGCGGAGCTGGGAGACCGCTGCCGGGTGACGGTCGCGGGACCGCACAGGGATCCCGGCAGCGGTGTCGATGACCCCCACCCCGACGGCAGGAACCCGGCCGGGTCGCCGGCCTGATCGGCGGCACAGTCACCGTGAGTGGCGTCGCATGAGTGTCGCGCAGCCGTTCACGACCGGCTCCCGGCCCGGTAGCAGTGGCCGCAGGGGCCCCAGCGGGGACACCCCCGCAGGCGCTGTGGCTCCACCGCCCCCGAAGCCGCTCCACTCCCCTGAGGGCGCCCCCGGCGGCCACCGCCGTGTCCTCTCCCCGCGCCGGAGCGTGCGGCTGCGCGGCAGCGCTACGAGTGAGTGGCGGCGGACGGACACGGGCTCTCGGCCCAGGACCGGCACGGAGACGCCGTCGGGGGGCCGAGAAGCCCGCTCCCAAGGATCCGGACCCGGGTGGAGGGCGGTCCGGGCCCGGGGAACGCGAAGGCCCGGTCTCAGGCGGATATGCCGTCGATCCGGGCCATGGCGTCCTCCGCGCCGAATGCCTGCAGGTATGGCAGCCAGCGCGGGTCCCTATGCCCCGTCCCGATGATCCGCCAGGCCAGGCCCGACGGCGGGGCGGGCTGATGACGCATGCGCCAGCCGAGTTCGGCGACATGCCGGTCGGCTTTGAGGTGGTTGCACCGGCGGCAGGCAGCGACCACGTTCTCCCACGTGTGCTGGCCTCCGCGGCTGCGCGGGATCACGTGGTCGACGCTGGTTGCGACGCCTCCGCAGTACGCGCACCGGCCGCCGTCCCGGGCGAACAGGGCCCGCCGGGTCAGGGGCACGGGGCCGCGAAAGGGGACCCGGACGAATTTGGTGAGCTTGACAACACTGGGTGCGGGGACAGAACAGGTCGCGCTGTGCATATAAGCGCCGGATTCCTCGAGGCACACGGCCTTCTTGTTCAGCACGAGGATCAGTGCGCGGCGGAGCGGTACGACGCCGAGCGGCTCGTACGACGCATTGAGGACCAGGACATGCGGCACGGGTGCCTCCTTATACGCCGGCGACGCGTGGCTCGCGCCGGGACGATCTGCCCACAGTCTCTCCGGAAGCCCGGTCGCGGCGCCACCATGACCGGGTAACGGAGCAGGGGTGTTTTCAACCACACCCCTTCTACATGCCCTGAATCACCGCACGTCGCGCTCGAACAACGCAACGGGACTCGGCGCCTCCCCCGTTAGTGTGGGAACCCTGCCCAACCCGGAGGTTTCCGCCCGTGTCCCCATCGCCGTCCACCGCCACGACGATCGACGACGCCCAGAAGAGCGCGACCGACGCCGCCGACTACATCGGCCGGCACTGGGCGGACTGGCTCTCCGCGGGGCTGCGGATCCTGCTCATCCTGGTGATCGCGCTGGTGCTGCGGACGGTGGTCCGCCGCATGATCACCAAGTTCATCGAGCGGATGAACCGCGGCGCCGAGGTCGCGGCCACGAGCGCCCTCGGCGGACTGCTGGTCAACGCCGAGCGGCGGCGGCAGCGCAGTGAGGCGATCGGCTCGGTGCTGCGCAGCGTGGCCTCGTTCGTGATCATGGGGACGGCGGCGCTGACCGTGCTGTCGGTACTGAAGATCAATCTGGCTCCCCTGCTGGCCAGCGCGGGTGTGGCCGGTGTGGCGATCGGCTTCGGCGCCCGGAACCTGGTGACCGACTTCCTCTCCGGCGTCTTCATGATCCTGGAGGACCAGTACGGCGTCGGGGACGTCATCGACGCGGGCGTCGCCAGTGGCACCGTGGTCGAGGTCGGACTGCGCGTGACCAAGCTGCGCGGCGAGAACGGTGAGATCTGGTACATCCGCAACGGCGAGGTCAAGCGGATCGGCAACCTCAGCCAGGGCTGGGCGACGGCCGTGGTGGACGTCCAGGTCGGCTACGGAGAGGACCTGGACCGGGCCCGCACGGTGATCGAGGAGACCGCCGCGGCCATGGCCAAGGACCAGCCGTGGGACGAGGTGCTGTGGGAGCCGGTCGAGGTGCTGGGTCTGGAATCGGTCACCGCCGACTCGGTGCTGATCCAGGCGCAGGCCAAGACCATGCCGGGCAAGTCGGCGGCGGTCGCGCGGGAACTGCGCTGGCGGATCAAACGGGCCTTCGACGCCGCCGGAATCACGATCGCCGGCGGCACCCCGCAGGCCGCGGACGAGGACGAGCAGGCCGACCCCTCGGCCGCCGTCGCCCCGCCGTCCGCGCTGGCCAACCCCGCGTCGCCGCAGGCGCTGGCGGCCCAGCCGCTGGTGCCCGCGCCGGCGTCCCAGCCGAGCACCGCCAAATAGCGAACGCCACCCCAGAAAGGCGCCGGGCGGTGCCCGGCGCCCCTCTCGCGTGCTCCGGCGCGGCCGACGACGCTTCGGCACCGACCCGGCGACCCGTCCTTGACGCCTCCGGCACGGGCGCCTACCTTGCTCCTCACCAACAGGAAAGTTTCCTAACCACCGCCCGGTGCACCGCTGCCCCGCACCCTGCCCCGAGCCACCAGCCCGTGCCGCGGCCTGCGGCGAACCGTCACGACGAGGGAGGCGAGACCGTGCCCGGCACCCCCACGAGCCCCGGCGCTCCCGGCACCCCGCGTGTCCTGCGGGCGATGAACGACCGTGCCGCGCTCGACCTGCTCATCGCCCACGGCCCGCTCTCCCGCACCAGGATCGGCAAGCTCACCGGTCTGTCGAAGCCCACCGCCTCCCAGCTGCTCGCCCGCCTCGAAGCGGCCGGACTGGTGCTTGCCACCGGTACGACCGCCGGGCGCCCGGGGCCCAACGCTCAGCTGTACGCGGTCAACCCCGCGGCCGCGCACGTCGCCGGCCTCGACGTGACGACCGAGCACGTCCGTGCCGCCGTCGCCGACATCACCGGCCGGGTGGCCGGCGTCTTCGAGCTGGTCACCCCCGGCCGGGGCCGGCGCGGCCAGGGCGGCGCCGTCGAACAGGTCGTCCAGGCCGTCGACGGCGCGGTCGAGGCGGCCGGGCTGCACCGCACCGACCTGCACCGGATCGTCGTCGGCACCCCCGGCGCCTTCGACCCCAGCACCGGCCGGCTGCGCTACGCGAGCCATCTGCCCGGCTGGCACTCCCCCGCGCTCCTGGACGAGCTGGCCGCCGCCCTGCCCGTCCCCCTGGAGTACGACAACGACGTGAACCTCGCCGCCGTCGCCGAGCAGCGGCTCGGCGCGGCCCGGGGCCACGACGACTTCGTCCTGCTGTGGAACGAGGAGGGCATCGGCGCCGCCATCGTGATCGGCGGGCGGCTGCACCGCGGCCGGACCGGCGGCGCCGGCGAGGTCGGCTTCATGCCCGTGCCGGGGACGCCTCTGGTCCGGCATGTCGCCAAGGCCAACGCCGGCGGCTTCCAGGAACTGGCCGGCTGCAACGCGGTCCTGCGCATCGCCCGGGAACTGGGGCTCCCCGTACCGCGCGGCACGCAGGCCGAGGGTGCCTCGGCCCTGCTCGCCGCGGCGGCGGGGACCGCCGGCGGCGCGCACGCCGAACTGCTGCGGCGTGTCGCCACCGGGCTCGCCGTCGGGCTGGCCTCGCTGGTGACCGTCCTCGACCCCGAGCTGATCGTCCTGGCCGGCGGGGTGATCGCCGCGGGCGGGGAGCCGCTGCGCTCCCTGGTCCAGTCCGAACTGGCCGAACTGGCCGTGCCCCGGCCCCGGCTGGTGCTCGGCGGCGTACCGGACGACCCCGTCCTGTCCGGGGCGCTCCAGAGCGCCCTGGCCACCACCCGCGACGAGGTGTTCGACACCTCGCGCTGACCGCAACCGCACACCGCCCCACCCGCACACATCGCGGACGGACCCGCACCGGGTCCGCCGCCGGTCTCGCACACCCCCGAACCGCCCGAAGCCCCCCGGAGGAAGCGAAGTGTCCGGTTCCACCAAGACGGCCGCGGCCGTCGTCGCGGCAGCCGCCGCGATAACCCTGTTGACGAGCGCGTGCACGGGCTCCGCCGACAACACCGCAGGCGACGACCCCACCAAGGACGTGACCATCACCTTCTGGCACGGGTGGTCCGCGCCCAGCGAGGTGAAGGCGATCGACGCCAACGTCAAGGCGTTCGAGAAGGCCCATCCCACCATCCATGTGAAGGTGCAGGGCAACATCACCGACGACAAGATCAACCAGGCGCTGCGGGCCGGCGGCCCCAAGGCCCCCGACGTCGTCTCCTCCTTCACCACCGACAACGTCGGCAAGTTCTGCTCCTCCGACGCCTTCGCCGACCTGGACCCGTTCCTGAAGAAGGCCGGCATCGACCCGGCCGCCACCTTCCCCAAGCCGATGCTGGAGTACACCCAGTTCGAGGGGAAGCGCTGCACGCTGCCGCTGCTCGGCGACGCCTACGGCCTCTACTACAACAAGGACGCCTTCAAGGCCGCCGGGATCGCCTCCCCGCCCAGGACGCTCTCGGAGTTCAAGGCCGACGCGGTCAAGCTCACCAGGAGCAAGGGCGACTCCTACTCCCAGCTCGGCTTCATGCCGAACTTCCACGGCTACGAGTCCACCACCACGCACCTGGCCGCACAGTGGAGCGTGAAGTACTTCGACGACGACGGCAGGTCGAACGTCGCCGAGGACCCGGGGTTCGCCGCCATGCTCACCTGGCAGCAGGACATGGTGAAGGCGCTCGGCGGCTTCAGGAAGCTGGAAAGGTACCGGTCGTCCTTCGGTGACGAGTGGGGCGCCAAGAACCCCTTCCACACCGGCCAGGTGGCGATGGCCATCGACGGTGAGTGGCGGGCGGGCATGGCGAAGGAGGCGGGCACGGGCTTCGAGATCGGCGTCGCCCCCTTCCCCGTGCCCGACGACCAGGCCGGAACCTACGGCAAGGGCTACCTGTCCGGCACGATCATCGGCGTCGCCAGCACAAGCACCAAGAAGAACGCCGCCTGGGAGCTGGTGAAGTACATGACCACCGACACCCACGCGGTGGTTGGCTTCGCCAACGCCATCCACAACGTGCCCTCTACGTTCGCCGCCCTGAAGTCCCCGGAGCTGGACGCCGATCCCCTCTTCCGCACCTTCGTGGAGATCGCGCAGAACCCCGACAGCACCACCACCCCCGCCAGCGTCAACGGCGGCACCTACCAGCTGACGCTGCAGGACTTCGGCTACGCCTATGAGGCGGGCAAGCAGACCGACCTGGCCGCCGGCCTCAAGGGTGTCGACGAGCAGGTCGACAAGGACATCGCGCAGGCCCGCTGATGAGCGCCGTCCACCCGATGCTGAGGGCGAAGCGCCGCCGCGCGTCGCTTCGCACCCTCGCCTTCATGTCGCCCTGGATCATCGGCTTCGGCGTCTTCTTCGCCTACCCGCTGGTCTCCACCGTCTACTTCTCCTTCATGAAGTACGACGGGTTCACCCCCCCGACCTGGAACGGCGTCAGGAACTGGTCGTACGTCTTCAACGACTACCCGTTCTTCTGGCCCGCGCTGCGCAACACCGTGTGGCTGGTCGTGGCCATGGTCAGCCTGCGGGTCGTGTTCGGGCTCGGGATCGGGCTGCTGATCACGAGGATCAAGACGGGGGCGGGACTGTTCCGCACCGCCTTCTACCTGCCCTACCTGGCCCCGCCGGTCGCCGCGACCATGGCCTTCGCCTTCCTGCTCAACCCCGGCACCGGGCCGGTCGACCACCTGCTGGGCAGCGTTGGGCTGCCGACGCCCGGCTGGTTCAACGACCCGACGTGGTCGAAGCCCGCCCTCACGCTGCTGGCCCTGTGGGGCATCGGCGACCTCATGGTGATCTTCATGGCCGCGCTGCTCGACGTGCCCAGGGAGCAGTACGAGGCCGCGGAACTCGACGGGGCGGGTTCCTGGGCGCGGTTCCGCTACGTCACGCTGCCGAACATCTCCCCCATCGTGATGTTCGCCGTCGTGACCGGGGTCATCCAGACGATGCAGTACTACACACAGCCCCTGGTCGCGGGGAAGGTCGCCAGCGGCGTCATCGGCGGTTCGGGCCAGCAGTTCGAGCCCGGCTACCCGGAGAAGTCGACGCTGACGCTGCCCCAGCTGGTCTACAACCTCGGCTTCCAGCGCTTCGACACCGGCGCGGCCTGTGTGATCGCCCTGGTGCTCTTCGCGCTCGCCATGGCCTTCACCGCGCTCCTCATGCGCCGCCGCAGCGGCTTCCTGACGGCGGAGGACTGACCCCATGACCACCCACACCACCCTCGCCCCTTCCACCACGGCGCCCGCCACCGGCCTCCCCTCCGGTGCGCGGCGCGCCGCCGCCCGCAGGGCGGCGCTGCACTGGATCGCGGTGCACGCCCTCGGCGTCGCCGCCGCGCTCTTCTTCGTCCTGCCCTTCGTCTTCGTCCTCCTCACCGCGGTGATGAGCGACGACCAGGCCCTCACCCGCGAGCTGTGGCCGAGGACCTGGGAGTGGGGCAACTTCGCCACCGTCCGGGACACCCCCGGATTCCTCACCTGGTGGCGCAACACCCTGCTGTACGCGGGCTTCGGGACCGTGCTGACCGTCGTCTCCAGCACGCCGGTCGCCTACGCGCTGGCCAAGTTCCGCTTCCGCGGCCGCAACCTGTCGATGATGCTCGTGGTCTCCACGATGATGCTGCCCCCGCAGGTCGTCATCGTGCCCATGTACCTCTTCTGGGCGAAGCAGCTGCACCTGTCGGGCACGCTGTGGCCACTGATCATCCCGATGGCCTTCGGTGACGCGTTCACCATCTTCCTGCTCCGGCAGTTCCTGCTCACCATCCCCAAGGAGTACACCGACGCGGCGAGGGTCGACGGCTGCGGTGAACTGCGCACGATGCTGCGCGTCGTGCTGCCGATGGCGAAGCCGGCCATCGCCGCCGTGGCGCTGTTCCAGTTCTTCTACTGCTGGAACGACTACTTCGGCCCGCAGATCTACGCGAGCGAGAACCCGGCGGCCTGGACCCTGAGCTACGGTCTGGAGTCCTTCAAGGGCGCGCACCACACCCACTGGAACCTGACGATGGCCGCCACGGTGCTGGTCATGGCACCCGTGATCGTCGTCTTCTTCTTCGCGCAAAAGGCCTTCATCGAAGGCGTGACGTTGACGGGAGTCAAAGGATGAAGCTGGCGGTCGTGGGCGGCGGGTCCACGTACACCCCGGAACTCATCGACGGTTTCGCCCGGCTGCGGGAGACCCTGCCGGTCGAGGAGCTGGTGCTGGTCGACCCGGCCGAGGACCGGCTGCGGCTGGTCGGCGGGCTCGCCCGGCGCATCTTCGCCAGGCAGGGCCACCCCGGCACCGTGACCACCACCACGGACCTCGACGCGGGCGTGGCCGGGGCCGACGCCGTCCTCCTGCAGTTGCGCGTCGGCGGCCAGGCCGCCCGGGCGCAGGACGAGGCCTGGCCGCTGGAGTGCGGCTGTGTCGGCCAGGAGACCACCGGGCCGGGCGGTCTCGCCAAGGCGCTGCGCACGGTACCGGTGGTGCTGGACATCGCCGAGCGGGTCCGCCGGGCCGCCCCGGACGCGTGGATCATCGACTTCACCAACCCGGTCGGCATCGTCACCCGCGCCCTGCTGCAGGCCGGGCACAAGGCGGTCGGACTGTGCAACGTCGCCATCGGCTTCCAGCGCAAGTTCGCCGGGCTGCTCGGCGTGGCGCCCGAGCAGGTCCGCCTGGACCACGTCGGCCTCAACCACCTCACGTGGGAGCGCGGCGTGCGGATCGGCGGACCTGGGGGCGAGGACGTACTGCCGAAGCTGCTCGCCGAACACGGCGACACCATCGCCGCGGACCTCCACCTGCCCCGCGCGGTGCTGGACCGGCTGGGCGTGGTGCCCTCGTACTACCTGCGCTACTTCTACGCCCACGACGAGGTCGTGCGCGAGATGCGGACCAAGCCCTCCCGGGCCGCCGAGGTGGCCGCCATCGAGGCGGAGCTGCTGGAGATGTACGGGGACGAGACCCTCGACGAGAAGCCCGAGCTGCTCTCCCGGCGCGGCGGGGCCTACTACTCCGAGGCCGCCGTGGCGCTCGCCTCCTCCCTCCTGCGCGACACCGGCGACGTCCAGGTCGTCAACACCCTCAACAACGGCACCCTGCCGTTCCTCCCGGACGACGCCGTCATCGAGGTGCCGGCCACCGTGGACGCGAACGGGACGCACCCGCTGCCCGTCCCGCCGCTGGAGCCGTTGTTCGGCGGCCTGGTCGCCAACGTCACCGCCTACGAGGACCTGGCGCTGGCCGCCGCCGTGCACGGCGGTCGCGACCGCGTCTTCAAGGCCCTGCTCTCGCACCCCCTCGTCGGCCAGTACGCGTACGCCGAGGGCCTGACCGACCGTCTGATCGCGCACAACCGGGAGCACCTCGCGTGGGCCTGAACCCTCTCGTCGCCGACGGCGTGCTCGCCGTCGACGCGGGCAACAGCAAGACCGATGTGGCCCTCGTCGCCGCCGACGGGACGGTGCTCGGCGCCGCCCGCGGCGGCGGGTTCCAGCCGCAGACCGTCGGCACCGGGGCGGCGGTCGACGGGATCGCGCGCATCGTCGAGGAGGCCGCCGCCGCCTCCGGCCTGCGCGCGCAACCGGGCGAACCACTGGTGCGGCACGTCTTCGCGTGCCTGGCCAACGCCGACCTGCCCGTCGAGGAGCAGCAGCTCGAACGCGCCGTGCACGCCCGCGGTTGGGGCACGGGCACCAGCGTCGCCAACGACACCTTCGCCCTGCTGCGCGCGGGCGTCGACGAGCCGCGCGGGGTCGCCGTGGTCTGCGGTGCGGGCATCAACTGCGTGGGCATGCTCCCGGACGGCCGCACGGCGCGCTTCCCGGCCATCGGCCACCTGTCCGGCGACTGGGGCGGCGGGGCGGGCCTGGCCGACGAGGCACTGTGGTGGGCGGCACGCGCCGAGGACGGTCGCGGCGGTGCCACCGCGCTCGCCGCCGCGCTGCCCGCGCACTTCGGCCTGACCTCGATGTACGCCCTGATCGAGGCGCTGCACCTGGGACGTCTCCCGGCCTCCCGCAAGCACGAGCTGACGCCGGTCCTCTTCACCACCGCGCAGGACGGCGACCCGGTCGCCCGGGCGATCGTGGAACGGCAGGCCGAGGAGATCGTGGTCATGGCCACCGTCGCGCTGCGCCGGCTGGGCCTGCTCGACGAGGCGACCGACGTCGTCCTCGGCGGGGGCGTGCTGGCGGCCCGCCACCCGCTGCTGACGGACTCCGTCATCTCCCTGCTGGCCGCCTCGGCGCCGAGGGCCGTCCCCAAGATCGTCACCTCCCCGCCGGTGCTGGGCGCCGCCCTGCTGGGCCTGGACCGCACCGGCGCGGCCGCCGAGGCGCACACGCGGCTGCGGGCACACTACGCACCGGCCAACTCCGCGTCATGACCGCCGCGCACACCACGGAACCGCACTGTGGCGGCGTACAGGCCGCGCGGACGGCACGATCCACGCGATCACCGGGTGGACGCCCGTGACGACGCCTCCCCGCCCGCCACCCGCTGCCCACGGACTCCGTCACCTCCCCGCCGGTACTTGGGCGCCACCCCGCCGGGCCTGGACCGCACCGGCGCGCCCGCCGGGGCGCACACGCGACTGCGGGCACACTACGCACCGGCCAACTCCGCGTCATGACCGCCGCGCACACCACGGAACCGCACAGTGGCGGCTACAGGCCGCGCGGACGGCACGATCCACGCGATCACCGGGTGGACGCCCGTGACGACGCCTCCCCGCCCGCCACCCACTGCCCACGGACTCCGTCACCTCCCCGCCGGTACTTGGGCGCCACCCCGCCGGGCCCGGACCCGCACCGGCGCGCCCGCCGAGGCGCACACGCGACTGCGGGCACACTACGCACCGGCCAACTCCGCGTCACGACCGCCGCGCACCGGGAACCGAACGCCCTCACCCGTACGTGGTGAGCTGTGTGGGGGGGCGGCGCGCGGGGGGACCGATGGGCGGCGGGCGGGCTGTGCGGACGGCATGATCCACGCAATCTCCGGGTGGATGTCGGTGACGGCGGCCATACTGCTGGTCATGGGCTCGTCGCGCGTACGCGCGGGGGAACGGGTCGGGGGGAGGGCCGGCAGGTGACACGGACGCCGATGGAGACGCGGTCGCCGACCGTGCGGGCGGATACGCCCGCTACCGGTGGTGGACGGCGACGGGCATGGCTGGAACGGCCACGCGCGTGGCGTGCCGCGGCCGCCACGGAACCTGGACGGCTGCGGATCATCGGGGCACTGCTCGCCCTGCTCGTCGTCGCCTTCGGCGCGGTGACGGCGTGGCAGATCAGCGAGCGCTCGGCCGCGGCCGACGGGGTGATCCGCCACAGCGGGCCGCTGAGCGCCCGCGCCGCGGACATCTACCGCTCGCTCGCCGACGCGGACGCCACCGCGGCCGGCGGCTTCCTGGCCGGTGGCGACGATCCCGAGCAGGACCGCGAGCGGTACACCCGGGACATCCGGATCGCCTCGCGGAACATCGCCGACGCGGCGGCCAGTTCCGAGGGCTCCGCCCAGGCGCGGACCCGCCTGGAGCGGCTGAACCACCGGCTGCCGGTCTACACCGGCCTCGTCGAGCGGGCCCGGGCCAACAACCGCCAGGGCTTCCCCGTCGGCGGGGCGTATCTGCGGCGCGCCAACAAGATGATGAGCGAGGAGCTCCTTCCCGACGCCAAGCAGTTGTGGACGATCGAGACCGCGCGGCTGGGCGGGGACTACGAGGACGCCAAGGCCCTGCCGCTGGCCTCCTGGGCGATCGGCGTCGTCGCGCTGGTCGCGCTGGTGTGGGCGCAGCGGCGTTCGTACCGGCTCACCCGGCGGGTGCTCAACCCCGGCATGCTGGCGGGGACGGCGGCCACCGCCGTGGTGCTGCTGTGGCTGGTCGCGGGGCACGGTGTCGCCCGCGCGAAGCTCGACGACTCCTACCGGCACGGTGCACGGTCGCTGCAGGTCCTCAATGAGGCCCGGATCCAGACCCTCCAGGCCCGCGGCAACGAGAACCTGACGCTCGTGGCCCGCGGCGCCGGGGACGCCTACAGCGCGGCCTACGACCGTCAACTGCAGGGCCTGGCGGGCAGGGACGCGGACGGACGGACGGGGCTGCTGGCGCAGGCGCTCGACCTCGCCGACGACGACCGGGGCCGCGGCGGCGTCACCTCCGCCATGACGGCCGCGAAGGCCTGGTGGGCACTGCACGGCGAGGCCCGCGAGAAGGACGACGAGGGCGACTACCTGGACGCTGTCGCGCAGACGATCGGCGGTACGTACGAGGAC
This sequence comes from Streptomyces sp. ME19-03-3, assembly GCA_033793685.1. Lineage (GTDB taxonomy): Bacteria > Actinomycetota > Actinomycetes > Streptomycetales > Streptomycetaceae > Actinacidiphila. Next base: position 26,647 of record JARAXD010000036.1, read on the forward strand.
GGCAAGCGGCCCGAGCAGTACACCGGCTACTGCTTCGACCAGGTCGAGGACAACCTCGCCCGTGCCGTCGGCCACGAGCAGCAGGAGTTCGAACAGGCCGCCGCCGCCGGGCGCGGCGCGCTGAGCGGGTTGGTGCCGGGCGCCGCGTTGCTGGCGGTGCTCGGCGCCGCGGGCGCGGTGGTCGGCATAGGACGCCGGCTGTCGGAGTACCGGTGAGCGGGGGGAGGCCGCCGATGGGACGCACGGAGCGCAAGGGAAGCGGAGCGGCGGGGCGCGGGCGGCGGGTGCGCGGGTGGGCGGCCGTGGTGGCGGCGGCCGCGTTGGTCGCGGCGGCGACGGCCGGCGCCGTGCTGGTGCCGCGTGACGGCGACCGGGAGCAGCCGCAGGCCCGGACGACGCCCACCGGCGGGCCGCCTGCCGCCGCGCCGGGGAGGGCCGCGGCCGACGACGACTGCGGCGGCCACCCGGAGGCGAGCCTGCGGCCGTCCTCCGCGAGCGGTCCGACGATCGAACGGATCAGGAAGCGCGGCAGGCTGGTCGTCGGGGTCGACCAGAACAGCTACCGCTGGAGCTACCGCGACCCGGCCTCCCGGAAGATCGTCGGTTTCGACATCGACCTGGCCAAGGCCATCGCCAAGGACATCCTCGGCAGCGAGGACGCCGTCCTCTACAAGACCGTGCCGACCGCCAAGCGCTTCGACGCCGTCAACAACCGCGACGTCGACCTGCTGGTGCGCACCGTGAGCATCACCTGCGAACGGATCAAGGAGCGGCACATCGCATTCTCCACCGCCTACTTCGAGGCGGGGCAGCAGCTGCTGGTCCCCCGCCAGGGTTCCACCATCAAGGGGTTCGACTCCTCCGTGCAGGGCAAACGCATCTGCGTCGCCCGGGGCAGCACGGCCGAGGCGGAGCTGGAGAAGAAGAAGGACCGCCTGCGGCCCCGCGTCCTGCCCGTGGCGAACCAGCTGGACTGCCTGGTGATGCTGCAACTCGGCGAGGCGGACGCCGTCTTCACCGACAACGCGCTCGGCGCCGGCCAGGCGGCCCAGGACCCGGCGGTGCGGCTGGTGGGCACCCCGGTCACCACCGAGTACTACGGCGTGGCGATGAACGAGCAGGACACCGACCTGGTGCGCCGGGTCAACAAGGTGCTGGAGGACTACCGCGCCGGCGGTACGGACAGCCCTTGGATGCGGGCGTACCGTACCTGGCTTGAAGCGGACCTCCCGGGCATCCAGGGGCCACCGGAACCGCTCTACGGGGACCAGGGCTGACGGCAAGCGCGGGACCGGCGGGAGAGGAGGAAGGTGCGATGGCGGTCGCGGGACCATCCGGACCGGCGATGAGCCGTGAGGACGTCGACCGTGCCCTGGCACGGCTCGGTGACGAGCGGGACGCGATCGAGGCGTCCCTGCTCGCGCTGCAGGACCACTCCGGCCGCAGGCTGCTGGAGGGCGCACAGCTCCGCGGTGCCACCAAGCAGCGCTGGGCCGCCGCCGAGCAGGCCGTCGCCCTGCTGTGGGCGCACTTCGACACGTACACCGAGGCCCTGACCACCGCCCGGAGCCTGCGCGGCCGCCGCCGCTGGCCCACCCAGAGCGAACTGCGGGAGCTGACCGAGCTGCTGCGGGGCCGCGGCGTCACCGTCTCCGGCGGCACCGTGCCGGAGACGGCACGGGGCCTGACCGGTCCGGCCCGGCTGAGCGAACAACTCAGCATGGAGCAGCTGCTGGCGCGGATGAACGAGTGGTACGCAGAGGTGATGGACGTGGTGTCCGCCGCCGACGCGGTGTGGTCGGCGCTGCCCGCCCGCGTCGACCTGCTGGTCGCGGAGGCTCAGCGGGTCCGTTCGCTCGCCGAGTCCGTCGGCGTGCGTCCCGGCACCCACCCCTCCGGCGACGACCTCGCGGGGTTGCTGGACTCGCTGACGGGGCTGCGCGCCGAGGTGCTCCGCGACCCGCTCGCCTTCTGGTCCGACGGCCGGCCCGACACCGGGCGCTACGACCGGGCCGGGCGCGCCCTGGAGGACATACGGCGCGAGGTCGAGGCCGTCCTGCACGTCCGCGACGACGCCGACCACCGGCTGATGCGGCTGCGCGACGTCCTCTCGCGCGCCGACCGCACGCTCACCGAGGCGCGCAACGCCCGGGTCGAGGTGCTCGCCAAGATCGCCGCCTCGGAGGTGCCCGCGGTCAGCGGGGCTCCGGTCGCGCTGCACGATCAGCTCTCCGTCGCGGTCGAATTCCGCAGGACCGGCCAGTGGCACCGGCTCTCGCCGCTGCTGGACGGCCTGGAGCAGCGCGCCGACGAGGAGCTGCTGCGCGCCCGCGCGTCACTGACCGCGGTCACCGCGCCGCTGGCCGTCCGCGCCGAACTGCGCGGCCGGCTCGACGCCTACCGGGCGAAGGTGGCGCGCCACGGCATGGCGGAGGACCCGCTTCTGATCGAGCGCTACGACCACGCGCGGCGTCTGCTGTGGAGCGCGCCGTGCGACCTGCGCGCCGCGGAGAACGCGGTGCTGCGCTACCAGCGGGCCGTCGCCGAGTCGCTGGTGCCGGGGCAGGCGGAACCTGCCGACCACAGGGGGGATGGGCGATGAGATGCCGGCGGCCGGGCTGCGGCGGGACGATCGAGGACGTGGGCGCGGGTGAGCTGTTCTGCGACACGTGCGGGCTGGCGCCGGCCGCCCCCGTGGCGGCGGGGACGGTGACCGGCCCGGGCGGGGGTTCGCCGAATCCCTCGCCGGCGCCACGGCAGTCGCAGGCGTCGCAGCCGTCGGGTGCCGCCGGGAGCGGGTCGGGCTCCGGTCCCTCCTCGCACTCCTCGCACCACTCGCGCTCCTCGGGGGCGACGGGCTCGGCCCGCTCCTCGTCCCGTCCCTCGCGCCGCTCGGTGTCCGGGAGGCTGTCCCGCTCGCTGAGCGGCGGCACGAGCGGCGCCGCCCCCGTCTCGGTGCGCAGTTCGCGTTCCGGTTCCGGCGGGCCGACCCGCGCCAAGCTGGGCGCCGGGCTGGTGGCCGTACCGCCCATCCCTCGTCCCGACCCGGCAGCCGCGGTGCTGCGGGACCCGCAGGTGCCCGAGCGGAAGCGGTTCTGCAGCAGGGGCGACTGCGGGGCGCCGGTCGGCCGCAGCCGCGGGGACCGGCCCGGGCGCACCGAGGGCTTCTGCACCACGTGCGGCCACCCGTACTCGTTCACCCCCAAGTTGCGGGCGGGCGACGTGGTGCACGGGCAGTACGAGGTGGTGGGCTGCCTGGCGCACGGCGGCCTGGGCTGGATCTACCTGGCCGTGGACCGGGCGGTCAGCGACCGCTGGGTGGTGCTCAAGGGCCTGCTCGACACCGGCGACGAGGACGCGCTGGCCGCGGCGGTCTCCGAACGCCGCTTCCTCGCCGAGATCGAGCACCCCAACATCGTGCGGATCTACAACTTCGTCGAACACCTCGACCCGCGGGGCGGCACCCTCGACGGCTACATCGTCATGGAGTACGTCGGTGGCAAGTCCCTCAAGGAGATCGCCAACGAGCGCCGCGGCCCCGACGGCGGACGCGAGCCACTCCCCGTCGAGCAGGCCATCGCCTACGCGATCGAGGCACTGGACGCGCTCGGCCACCTGCACAGCCGCAACCTGCTCTACTGCGACTTCAAGGCCGACAACGCCATCCAGACCGAGGACCGGCTGGAACTCATCGACATGGGCGCCGTCCGCAGGATGGACGACCAGGAAAGCCCGATCTACGGGACGGTCGGCTACCAGGCACCCGAGGTACCCGAGGTCGGACCGTCAGTCGCCTCGGACCTGTACACGGTGGCGAGGACGCTGGCGGTGCTCACCTTCGACTTCCAGGGCTACACGAACGTGTTCGTGGACAGCCTGCCCGACCCGGACGGCGTCGAGGTCCTCTCCCGCTACGAGTCCTTCTACCGGCTGCTGGTCCGCGCCACCGACCCCGACCCGGGCCGGCGGTTCGCCTCCGCGGAGGAGATGGGCGAGCAACTGCTGGGGGTACTGCGCGAGGTCGTGGCGCTCGGCACCAGCAGGCCGCGGCCCGCCCTGTCCACCCTGTTCGGTCCGGAACTGCGGGTGGCCGACACAGGGTTGCTGGCGCCCGCCGAGAACGCCTCCGCCCTGGGCGACCGCGGCTCCGGCGGCGCCCGCAGGAGCGCCGCACCGGCCCTGCCCGCAGCGGCCCCCGCCGCACCCGTCCCGCCCCGGCCCCCGCTGTCGTCCGGGGCGGTCCCCCGGCTCGGTACCGGGCCGGGCGGGCACGGCCTCGCCGTACCGGGTCCCCCCTCCACCGTGCCCGCCCAGCGGACCACCCCGGCGCCGGCGGCGACCGGACCCGCCGTCTCGCCGCTCGACGTGCGGGCGGCGGCGCTCTCGCTGCCCGTGCCGCACGTCGACCCCGCCGACCCCAACGCCGGCTTCCTGGCCGGCCTCGCGGCCGCCGCGCCCTCCGAGCTGGTGGCCGCCCTACAGGCGGCGCCGACGCGGTCCCCGGAGCTGAGGCTGCGCACGGTGCGCGCCCGGCTCGACAGCGGCGACGCTCCCGGCGCCGCCGAGGAGTTGCGGGGTCTGCAGGAGGATCACCCCGACGACTGGCGCGTGGTGTGGTACCGCGGCCTGGCGGCGCTCGTCAGCCGTGACGACGGCACCGCCGCACTGTCCTTCGACGCGGTCTACGACGCGTTCCCCGGCGAGCCCGCCCCCAAGCTGGCGCTGGGCATCTGCGCCGAGAGGCTGGGCCAGTTGGACAACGCCGCCGAGTACTACCGGCTCGTGTGGGCCACCGACCGGAGCTACGTGAGCGCGGCCTTCGGTCTGGCCCGCGTCCGGCTGGCCGCGGGCGACCGGGCGGGCGCGGTGGCCACCCTGGAGTCGGTCCCGGAGTCCTCGATCCACTACACGGCCGCGCGGGTCGCGGCCGTCCGGGCCCGGCTGCGCGGACGCGCCCCGCAGGAACCGCTCCTGGACGACCTGCGGGCCGCGGCCGGGCAGGTGGAGGACCTGCAGCGGCTGGGCCTCGACACGCGGCTGCGCGAGCAGTTGTCCACCGAGGTGCTGGGCAGCGCGCTGGACTGGGTGCTGGCAGGGCGGCGTGGCGCGCCCCAGGTCGCTTCCGCGCCGTCCGCCACGCCCAAGCTCCTGGGCCGGGACCTGGACGAAAGGGGGCTGCGCTTCGGCCTGGAACACTCGTACCGGGTACTGGCCCGGCTCGCCGACCAGGGCCGCACAAGGATCGATCTGGTGGAGCGCGCCAACCGCCTCCGCCCCCGGACGTGGGTGTAACCGCCATGCCGCACGAGACCGTTTGCCCGGAGTGCAGCGAGCCTCTGGAACCCGACGACAAGTTCTGCGGCGTCTGCGGCGCCGACCTGTCCGCGCCCCGGCGGCCGGACGCGTACGAACTGGCGCCGCCCGACCCCGCCGGCGCCCCCGAACCGCCCGGCGGTGAGCCGCCGTCGTGCGAACCGGCCCCGCCGGCGAGGGACACCGACACCCTCCCCTTCGGCCTGGGCGCCGCCGACCTGCCCCGGGCGCGGATCGCCGATCCCCGGCTCGACCCGGCCGCGGGCAGGCCGTCGCCGGCCCGGCCGCGGTGCGTGGCCTGCGGCCTGGGCGAGGTCGACCCGGACGGCTACTGCGAGCACTGCGGGCACGCCCAGCCCCGGCCCCGCGACCACCAGGAGCAGGAGTGCGAGGGCGTGGCCGCCGTGACCGACCGGGGCCTGCGCCACCACCGCAATGAGGACGCCTTCGCGCTGGCCACCACCGCGCTGCCGGACGGAACACCGGCCGTCGTCGCCGTGGTGTGCGACGGGGTGTCCTCCGCGTACCGTCCCGACGACGCCTCGGAGACGGCCGCGCACACCGTGCGCACGTCCCTCGTGGAGTCCCTGGCCCGCGGCGTCCGCCCGGCGGACGCGATGCGCGACGCGCTGCTCGGGGCCGCCCAGGCGGTGACGGACCTGGCGGCCGAGACGCCCGAGGAGGAGGCCCGTCGCCACCACAACGCGCCCGCGTGCACCTGCGTCAGCGCGATCACCTACGGCAGGACCTTCACCGTGGGCTGGATCGGGGACAGCCGCGCCTACTGGATCCCCGACGACCGCTCAGCGCCGGCCTCCCGGCTGACCGAGGACGACTCGTGGGCCGAACGCATGGTGGTGATGGGCCTGATGACGCAGGAAGAGGCGTACGCGGACGAGCGGGCCCACGCCATCACCGGCTGGCTCGGCGCCGACGCCGTGGAACTGGACCCGCACACCGCTTCCTTCGAACCCGACGAACCGGGCGTGGTGGTGGTGTGCACCGACGGCCTGTGGAACTACGCGGAGTCGGCCGCGGAGTTGTCCTCCGTGGTGCCCGAGGACGCCCACACCCGCCCCCTGCACTGTGCCCGCACCCTGCTCGGGGTCGCCATCGACGGCGGTGGTCACGACAACATCACCGTCGCCGTGCTGCCCTTCCCGGCGCCCTGACCTCTCCTCGATGCTCTCTTTCCCAAGGCGGCCAAGTTAAGGAGCGCAGCCGATGGCCAACTTCGCCAAGTCGAACCTGCCGCAGTTCTCCGTCGACATCTACCAGAACGAGTACCTTCCCGAGGGCGGGCGCGAGGTCAACGCCATCGTCACCGTGACCTCGACCGGTGGCGGCACCACCGGCGGGCTGCCGGTCGCCACCCACGGGCCCGGCGAGGTGCCGGGCTCCGCGCCCGGGGCCGCCGTGGTGATCATGGTGGACTGCTCCGGCTCCATGGACTACCCGCCGACCAAGATGCGCAGCGCGCGCGAGGCGACCGCCGCCGCCATCGACACCATCCGCGACGGCGTCGCCTTCGCCGTGGTGGCCGGCACCCACCAGGCAAAGGAGGTCTACCCGGCGAACGGCGGCCTCGCCACCGCCGACCCGGTCACCCGCCACCAGGCCAAGGAGGCGCTGCGCGGTTTGCGTTCGGGTGGCGGCACGGCCATCGGCTCCTGGCTGCGGCTGTCCAAGCGCCTGATGGCCACGGCCGACGTGTCCATACGGCACGGCATCCTGCTCACCGACGGCCGCAACGAGCACGAGAAGCCCGAGCAGTTGCGCGCCGCACTGGAATCCTGCGCCGGCCACTTCACCTGCGACGCGCGCGGCGTCGGCACCGACTGGGAGGTCAAGGAGCTGACCGGCATCGCCTCCGCGCTGCTCGGCACGGTGGACATCGTCGCGGACCCGGCCGGCCTGGAGGCGGACTTCCGGCGGATGATGACGACCGCGATGCGCAAGGAGGTCGCCGACGTCGCCCTGCGCCTGTGGACGCCGCAGGGTGCGGAGATCCGGTACGTCAAGCAGGTCGCGCCGACCGTCGAGGACCTCACCGCCCGCCGCGTCGAGGCCGGTCCGCGAGCCGGCGACTACCCGACGGGATCCTGGGGCGACGAGTCGCGCGACTACCACGTCAACGTGGTCGTGCCGGCGGCCGGCATCGGCCAGGAGATGCTGGCGGCCCGGATCTCCCTGGTCCAGCCGCAGCCGGACGGCACGCCGTGCGTGCTGGGCCAGGGGCTCGTGCGGGCGGTGTGGACGGACGACATGGCGGCCTCGACGCGGATCAACCCGCAGGTCGCCCACTACACCGGGCAGGCGGAACTGGCCCAGGTCATCCAGCAGGGCCTTGAGGCCCGCAAGCGGGGCGACCTCGACTCCGCGACCGCCAAGCTCGGCCGCGCGGTGCAACTCGCCGGCGACTCGGGCAACGAGGACACCGCCAAGCTGCTGGCCAAGGTCGTCGACGTGGTGGACGCTGCGACGGGCACCGTGCGGCTCAAGGCCCGGGTGGCCGACGCCGACGAGATGACCCTCGAGACACGTTCGACGAAGACCGTTCGGGTGAAGAGATAGAGCAGCGGGACACAGGGGCAGAGGGGGAAGCAGCGACATGTCGACTTGTCCGAACGGTCACCAGTCCGCGACGGACGACTGGTGCGAGGTGTGCGGAATACGCATGTCCGCGCCACCTTCCCCCTCCGTCCCCACACCCCCGCCGACGTACCCCGGCGGCCACCCTTACGGTCACACCTCCGGTCACGGGCCGGCCCGCGAGCCGGAGCACGATCCCGGGCACGGCCGCGGCCGCTCCGTTCCTCGTTACGACCCGGACGCCACCGCGGCCGTCGAGCCCTGCCCCGAGTGCGGCACCCCGCGCGAGGGCCACGCCCAGTTCTGCGAGGAGTGCCGCCACAACTTCGCCGCCCGCGCGGGGACGGCCTTCGTCCCGCAGCCGCCCTCCCGCCCCGGCTACCCGCCGGACGGGCCGCCGTACCAGCGCCACGAGTCGCAGCGCTCGCGCCCGTCGCAGATCAACCGCCCGGCGGAGCCGCTGGCCCCGGAGTCGGTGACCGTCGGCTCGGGCGACTTCCTGCTCACCCCGCCGGATGCGCCGGACCCGGGACCCGGGCCGGCGGGTCCGGGCACCTGGACCGCCGTGATCACCGCCGACCGGGACTACTTCACCGGCATGATGGCCCGCAGCGGTCCCGAGGCACGCGGACTGTACTTCCCCTCCTACTCCCCCGAGCAGCGGATGCCGCTGACGGGCCCGCAGGTCACCGTAGGCCGGCGCCGGCACAGCACGGGCCAGGCCCCCGACATCGACCTGTCCCGGGCACCGGAGGACCCGGGCGTCTCCCACCAGCACGCGGTGCTGGTGGAGCAGCCCGGCGGCGGCTGGTCGGTGGTGGACCAGGGCTCCACGAACGGCACCACCGTCAACGGCGGTGAGGACCCCATCGCCCCCTTCGTCCCCGTCCCGCTGTCGGACGGCGACCGCGTCCACGTCGGCGCCTGGACCACCATCACCCTCCGCCGCGACTGACCCCGGCCCTCCACGGCCCGGCGCGCGACTCCCGACGATGCGGCCCCTCCGGGCGATCCGGCCGTCTGTCACCGGGGGGTGCGGGAAGCGCCCCTGAGCCCGACCGGGGCCGCGTCCCGCGCGGCGCGCTCGGTCCGCTCGGGAGGCGCGAGGATCAGCCTGTGGCGCCCGCGCTGCCGCGGCCACGCCTGCGGTACGGGCGGCAGCTCTCAGGTGGCGGCGATCCGGTCGTTCGGCGCCCGCTCCGGGCGGCCCGGCGCCCCGTCCGCGGTGACCGAGGCCGGTGACCAAGGCCGGTGACCAAGGTCACCGCCCACCGGGCCGCGGCCCGGTGGGCCCGGGCGGCATACCGGTCGCCGGGCGCCGTACCACCATCACGTGACGACGGCCCCCTCCGGAGCACGCGGGCCGTCTGAGACCATGGGATGCGTGAATGAGATCCCGCAGGGCACCGTCGAGCAGCAGACGTTCTTCGAGACGGTCGGCGGTGAGCCGACCTTCCGGCGGCTCGTCGGCCGCTTCTACGAAGGCGTCGCGGAGGACCCGATCCTGCGCCCCATGTACCCGGAGGAGGACCTCGGCCCCGCGGAGGAGCGGATGCGGCTCTTCCTCATGCAGTACTGGGGCGGCCCCCGCACCTACACCGAGAACCGCGGCCACCCCCGGCTGCGGATGCGCCACGCGCCCTTCCAGGTCGACCAGGCCGCGCACGACGCGTGGCTGCGGCACATGCGCGCCGCGGTCGACGAGCTCGGCCTGGCGCCCGAGCACGAGCGCCAGCTGTGGGACTACCTGGTCTACGCGGCCCGGTCGATGGTGAACACCGCGGGCTGATCACACGGGGCTGACCCGCAGCCCCGGCGTACGCCGCCGCACGGCCACCGAGCCGTACGGCGTTCGCAGCCGCAGCCACGGCCCGGCCGCCAGCAGCAGCACCGTCGGCTGACCCGCGGTGCGCGGCGCCGGTACGGGGATACGCACCGGGCGGAGGAAGCCCAGCGCGTGGGCGGCGTGCACCACCCGCAGCGGCAGGCCGGTCGTGCCGAGCTGCCGGGACCAGATGTCGTCGGCGATGGCGTCCAGCTCCACACGGGTGCGGTTCCCTGGCGGCAGCGCCTCGCTGCGCTCGCGGAACTCGGTCACCGCGGCCGCGGCAGCCGCGCGCACGTCCTCGGCGGACGGCAGGCCCGGCACCCGCTCCCAGCCGCCGCGCGGCGGGAGCAGCCCGGCCCAGGCCGGCCCGGTGACGGGCGCGGGCACGGCGACCGTCCCCGTCACGTCGTCGATGCCGTCGAGCAGCTGCCCGGCGGAGACCGTCGAGTCCAGATCGCCGGCTGCCCCGTCCAGCTCGGCGGTGCGGACGGCCAGGACCCCGGCGCCGAACGGCGGCTGCCCGAACACGGCGAGCGCCGTGCCCGAGGCGCGCAGCCGGACGACGGCGGCCTTGTCCCAGCGCAGCAGCCTGGCCAGGAAGGCGGCGAAACCGTCCGCCTCCCTGGCGTCGGCGAGTCGCAGGGGCGCCGTCATGCGGCGACTGCCCCCTCTTCGGCGTCGACGGGCGCCCCGGCGCTGTCGTCGTAGTACTCCTCGAGGAAGGACCGCTCCTCCGGTGTGATCCGGCGCGGCCGGCCCTTCCCGAGGTCGTACGGCACCACGACCGTGGAGGCGCGCGCGTAGACCGTCTGCGCGTCCTTGACCTCGTACGCGACGGTCAGTGAGGCGGCACCCACCTTGGTCACCCACGTCTCCACCGTCACCGGCTCGTGCCGGTGCACCAGCGGGCGCAGGTAGTCGATCTCGTGGCGGGCGACGACGGACCCGCCCGTGAAGGACTCGCTGCCCTCGCCGGGCGCCAGCCGGAACATGAAGTCGATCCGGGCCTCCTCCAGGTAGCGGAGGAAGACCACGTTGTTGACGTGCCCGAAGGCGTCCATGTCCGACCAGCGCAGCGGGCAGCGGTAGATGTGCCGGGCCATCTCCCGCTCAGCCCCGGGTGAGCTTCTTGTAGGTGGCGCGGTGCGGCCGGGCGGCGTCCGGGCCGAGGCGCTCGACCTTGTTCTTCTCGTACGACTCGAAGTTGCCCTCGAACCAGAACCACTTGGAGTCGCCCTCGTAGGCGAGGATGTGGGTGGCCACCCGGTCCAGGAACCAGCGGTCGTGGGAGACGACCACGGCGCAGCCGGGGAAGTCCAGCAGCGCGTTCTCCAGCGAGGACAGGGTCTCGACGTCGAGGTCGTTGGTCGGCTCGTCGAGGAGCAGCAGGTTGCCGCCCTGCTTGAGGGTGAGCGCCAGGTTGAGGCGGTTGCGCTCACCGCCGGAGAGCACACCGGCCGGCTTCTGCTGGTCCGGGCCCTTGAAGCCGAAGGCGCTGACGTAGGCGCGGGACGGCATCTCGACCTGGCCGACGTTGATGTAGTCGAGCTCGTCCGACACGACCGCCCAGAGGGTCTTCTTGGGGTCGATGTTGGCTCGGGTCTGGTCCACGTAGGAGATCTTGACCGTCTCGCCGACCTTGATCGTGCCGGAGTCGGGGGACTCCAGGCCCTGGATCATCTTGAAGAGCGTGGTCTTGCCGGCGCCGTTGGGGCCGATGACGCCCACGATGCCGTTGCGCGGCAGCGTGAAGGACAGGTCCTCGATGAGGACCTTGTCGCCGAAGGCCTTGGAGAGGTTGTCGACCTCGACCACGATGCTGCCCAGCCGCGGGCCCGGCGGGATCTGGATCTCCTCGAAGTCGAGCTTGCGCATCTTCTCGGCTTCGGCGGCCATCTCCTCGTAGCGGGCGAGGCGGGCCTTGGACTTGGCCTGGCGGCCCTTGGCGTTGGAGCGGACCCACTCCAGCTCTTCCTTGAGCCGCTTGGCGCGCTTGGCGTCCTTCTGGCCCTCGACCTTCAGACGGGACTGCTTGGTCTCCAGGTACGTGGAGTAGTTGCCCTGGTAGGGGTAGGCGCGGCCGCGGTCGAGCTCGAGGATCCACTCAGCGACGTTGTCCAGGAAGTACCGGTCGTGGGTGATCGCCACGACGGTGCCCGCGTACTTGGCCAGGTGCTGCTCCAGCCACTGCACGGACTCGGCGTCCAGGTGGTTGGTGGGCTCGTCGAGCAACAGCAGGTCGGGCGCCTCCAGCAGGAGCTTGCAGAGCGCGACGCGGCGCTTCTCACCACCGGAGAGGTTGGTCACCGGCCAGTCGCCGGGCGGGCAGCCGAGGGCGTCCATCGCCTGCTCCAGCTGGGCGTCCAGGTCCCAGGCGTTGGCGTGGTCCAGCTCCTCCTGCAGCTTGCCCATCTCGTCGAGGAGCGCGTCGGAGTAGTCGGTCGCCATCAGCTCGGCGATCTCGTTGAACCGGTCCAGCTTGCCCTTGATCGGGCCCACGCCGTCCTGGACGTTCTCCAGCACCGTCTTGGACTCGTCCAGCGGGGGCTCCTGCAGCAGGATCCCTACCGAGTAGCCGGGCGACAGGAACGCGTCACCGTTCGACGGCTGCTCCAGCCCCGCCATGATCTTGAGCACGGTGGACTTACCGGCACCGTTCGGTCCCACGACACCGATCTTCGCGCCGGGCAGGAAGTTCAGGGTGACGTCGTCGAGGATCACCTTGTCGCCGTGCGCCTTGCGCGTCTTGCGCATGGTGTAGATGAACTCAGCCAAGAGAAACCGTCCGGCATTCGATGTGTGGGCAGATACGCCCCATCTTGCCAGCCGCCCACCCCTGGGCGGAAACGAGTACCGGGGCTCCGCCCCGGCACGCCCCCGACCTGCGATCCCCTGCGCGGACGTCGTCGTCCCCGGTCGCGCTCGCCCGGTCGCGGGGGCGCGAGACGGCGCGCGGACGTCTCACGGACGCGGCGTGCGGCAGCCGGGGGCGGGACGAACGGCCGCGGCCACCTCCTCGGGCCGCACCCGAGGGAGTGGCCACGCGACGCAGCGGCTCGAGGTGCCGGGGCGGGCACACTCCTTCGGCGGACGGCTCGTCCACGACCGCGGACGGCTCATCCACGACCACGGGGTGGGACGCCCCGCGGCCGGCAATCGGACAACCCGGAACCACCCGTTCGCGGAGGCTAGGTCGCCCTGGGGTGCCGGGTACGCGGGCCCGCCGTTGCGGGCTCCGGTGCCTCTTCGAGCGGGAAGGGCTCCTCTTCCCCGAAGTCCGGGGTCAGGAAGGGGTTCGTCGTCGGAGGCGGCGACGCTGCGGTCGTACAGCGGGGTTGGCCTTCCGGAGCGGAGAACAGCGACGTCGGATCGATGAGGGGTTTCCCTTTCGTCACAGGACCCTGGCGGGCCCTGGCGTGCCGTGACCCGGCACAGAGGTCCTACAGCTTGGTCATCTTCGCGTACGGGCTCGGGATCCGCATCTGGGCCGAACCGAAATCCACGAGCGCGGCGATCCCCTCGTCGATGCCGACCACCCGGCCGAGACCGTAGATGTCGTGGGTGACCTGGTCACCCACGGCGAAGTGCTTGGGGGGCGGCGCGACCGGGGCCTTGAAGGGGCTGGTAGGCAAATGGCGCTTCGGTGCAGAAGGCTTCGTCATCGAGCCAAGTATGCACCTTGGACCCCTCCTGGTGGCCGGCTCTCAGGCGGGCATCCGGTCGACGCGCTCCGCCGAGGCACGAGACCGGCCCGCCGACCGGCTGCGTCTCGGGCGGGGCAGCCCCGCCGAAGGCCGAACCGCACGTACCCTTCGAGGTGTCTACGGCGTCACATAGCGGGCGCCGAAATTTGGAGGCAATACCCCATGCTGATCGCTCAGCGCCCCTCGTTGACCGAAGAGGTCGTCGACGAGTTCCGCTCCCGGTTCGTGATCGAGCCGCTGGAGCCGGGCTTCGGCTACACCCTCGGCAACTCGCTCCGCCGCACGCTCCTCTCCTCGATCCCGGGTGCCGCCGTCACCTCGATCCGGATCGACGGCGTCCTGCACGAGTTCACCACCGTGCCGGGTGTCAAGGAGGACGTCACCGACCTCATCCTCAACATCAAGTCCCTGGTCGTCTCCTCGGAGCACGACGAACCCGTCGCGCTGTACCTGCGCAAGCAGGGCCCGGGCGTGGTCACCGCCGCCGACATCGCGCCCCCGGCCGGTGTCGAGGTGCACAACCCCGACCTGGTCCTCGCCACGCTCAACGGCAAGGGCAAGCTGGAGATGGAGCTGACCGTCGAGCGCGGTCGCGGCTACGTCTCCGGAGTCCAGAACAAGCAGCAGGGCCAGGAGATCGGCCGGATTCCGGTCGACTCCATCTACAGCCCGGTGCTCAAGGTCACATACAAGGTCGAGGCGACCCGTGTCGAGCAGCGCACCGACTTCGACAAACTGGTCGTCGACGTCGAGACCAAGCAGGCGATGCGCCCCCGTGACGCCATGGCCTCGGCCGGCAAGACCCTGGTCGAGCTGTTCGGTCTCGCCCGCGAGCTGAACGTCGACGCCGAGGGCATCGACATGGGCCCGTCCCCGACGGACGCCGCCCTCGCCGCTGACATGGCGCTGCCGATCGAGGAGCTCGAGCTCACCGTCCGTTCCTACAACTGCCTCAAGCGCGAGGGCGTTCACTCGGTGGGCGAACTCCTGGCTCGCTCCGAGGCCGACCTGCTCGACATCCGCAACTTCGGTGCGAAGTCGATCGACGAGGTCAAGGCCAAACTCGCCGGCCTGGGTCTGGCACTGAAGGACAGCCCGCCCGGATTCGACCCGACCACCGCTGCCTTCGGCGCGGACGACGGCTCGGACGCGGGTTTCGTGGAGACCGAGCAGTACTGACCGAGCGGTACGGAACGCCACGCCGGTCGCGGGGACCCGGGAACGCTTGAGGAGCGGCGGTGAGCACCGGCTCACCGCCGCCCGCCGGCGGTGACCGCCGGGGCATGCCGTTGATCGGGCGGACGCGGCATCGGCCGCCCGCACACGGCTGGGCGGGTGCCCTCGGAAGCGGCGAAGGGGGCGGAGGTCTGTCGACCTCCGCCCCCTTCACTCATGAGCGGCCTCGTGGGGGTCGGTTCACTCGGCGGAGGGGGCCGCCTTCTTCTTGCGGAGGAGGAAGACCGCGCCGCCACCGACGACGACCAGGGCGATCGCGATACCGGCGATCACCGGGGTGGCGCTGCTCGAACCGGTCTCGGCGAGGTCGCCGCCGGTCGTGGAGCCGGTGGTGGAGCCGGTGTCACCCGTCCCCTCGGAGGAGCCGCCGGCCGTCGCCGGGCTGGGCGAGGAGGACGGGGTGTCGCCCCCGTTGCCCGCGGTCTGGCAGTCGAGGACACCCTCGAAGGTCTTCTCGAAGCCCTCGGGACCGGTGATGGTGACCTTGTAGTGCTGGTCCTCGGCCACCGGCACGGTGATGGTCTCGGACTTGCCGGCCTCGACCGTGTACTCCTTGCCGGCCAGCGTGAAGGTGAACGGCTGGTCACCCTCATTGGCGGCCGTCACGTCCAGGCCGTTCTTGGCGCAGTCGACCTCGGCGGAGACCGCCGGGATCGGGCCCTTGGCGGCCCAGGTGCCGGTCGCCGTCGCGGAGACGGAGCTGTCGCTGGAGCCGGCGAGGATCTGGACCTGCGTGGTGCTGTCGACACCCGTGAAGGCGCGGCCGACCGGGAGCTTGGTGTTGGCGGTGGCCGTCAGCGAGGTCGTGCCGTCGGGCGTGCCGGCCGCGACGTCGAAGTAGAGCTCGTCGCCGTCCTTGGCGGAGGTGACCTGGGCGCCGTTCTTGTCGGTGACCGTGACGCCGGAGGGGGTACTGGGCGCGGGGCTCACCTGGACGGCGGAGGCGTTGGTGTGGACCTTGATCGGACCGAGCAGGTCACCGGCCTTGCCGGAGACCGCCGGCGGGTCGAGGGTCAGCGACGCCTCGGGCTCCTTGACGTCCTTGGCGCTCTTCCCCAGCCACTTCGCGAGGTCCTTGGCGAGCGGGTCGACGGCGTCCACGTGGGCCTTGTCGGAAAGGCGCCAGATCGCCACCTGGGTGCCGGCGGCAGCCTGCTCCGGAGTGAGAACGCCCTTCTTGATGCCAGCCGCTGCCTGCAGCGCCGCGAGGTCGTTCACCTGCGGGTAGGAGTGCTGCAGGATCCAGTTGATCCTGCCCGCGTCCGGGTTGTCGTGGAGGCTCGACTCGTCCCAGGAGACCTCCTTGTAGGCGGCCTTGTTCTGGGTCGGGTTGTGCATGTCGATGCAGTACGTCTGGATGGTGCCGCCGCCGTCGACGGACATCTCGAAGAGGCCGGCGCCGACCTTCTTCGTCCTGCCCTTCTCCGTGATGACGGCCTCACCGAAGACCTTCGGACCGACGAGCTTCGCCGTCGCACCGGGCGCGGTGGGGGTCGCGTCGTCCGCGATGGCGGACCCCGCAACGGCTATGGAACCCGCGGCGAGGAGGCCGGAGGCCACCATCGCGACGGCAAGGCGGGCAGCTCCCCGCTTCCGTGCAGTGAACATGAATTTCCCCTCCGGGCGAGGCTGAACGTGGGGGCAGGCCTCGCCGACAGCTGTGGATCCCCGCGGAAAGCCGGGGTACCGATGCATCCTAGGAACGAACCGCAGCAGGGCCACCGGGATTCACGAAGGCCCGGTATTTCGAATCGGAATCGTTACCCGCGCGTAGGCATGAACCCGAAATTGTCGATAAATCACCGGGATTTACCGCTGGGTCGAATACCCAGCTGTCCGGTTTATCCGGACAGCGTGGCCAGCGGATCGCCCGCGATCGGCTCTCCGACGCCCGCAACGGCATTCGGAGCCACGAGGTCCGGCCGGGCCGCGGACACCCGCCGGAACGCCGAGGTGCCCCGCGTCAGATCATGGCCGCAGGTGATCGCGTCGACGTCGGCCGAGATCCAGCGCTGACCGTCCCGCTCCTCCTCACGCACTCTCAGGCGGCCCTGGACGAGCACCGGTTCACCGACCGCGACCGAGGCCACCACGTTCTCGCCCAGCTGCCGCCAGGCCCAGACCGTGTAGAAGCTGGTGGGCCCGTCGGACCAGCCGCCCCGCTCCCGGTCCCAGCGGCGCGCGGTCGTCGCCAGCCGGAACCTGGCGACCGGCACTCCCGTGGGCGTCTTCCGGAATTCGGGCCTGGTGGCGACATTCCCCACGACGGTGACCAGTGTCTCGTTCATCGCCGATGCTCCCCCGTTGCCGTCGCCGGCCTGCGGCCCTGTGCCGCCGGCCCCGCGATGGCTCCATCGTGCCCCTGCCACGGCCCCCGTGGAGAAAGCGGATTCGGCCTGTGGACTACTTGCCGGTTGTGGACAACTCCGTCACCCGGAAGTGGTTTCCGGCGAGCACTCCGTACTGCTCCCGCACTTCCCGGTAACGCAGCAATTCCGCCGCCAGCGGTTCCAGTACCCGCGCCCGCCCGCAGTCTGCCGCCGCGTCGGCCATGCGCCGCTCCGCGGCCTGACCGTACCGGCGCGCCGGACCCCGGGCCGCGAACCGGCTCACGAGGGTGAGCAGCGGACCGCCCAGCGCTCCCACCGCCAACAGCGCGGGCGGCAACCACCACGGCAACCGCAGCGCGCCCGCCGCCGTCACGGTCCCGGACACCAGCGCCGCCGTCGCGAGCAGCGCCAGCAGCCACTGCGCCGTGCCGGCCACCGACCACCACCGCGGACGCAGCGGCTCGTCCGGCGCCGCCCGCTCCACCGCGGCGTCCAGGGCCTGCGGGAGCGTGCGGCCCCCGCGGCGCGCCGCCTCCCGTACCGCCTGAGCCCAGGGAGCGGGCAGCCCCACCACGGCCTCCGCCGCGACCGCCCGCACCGCCTCGTCGACCGACGCCCGCGACGCCGACAGCGCCGGGCGGCGGCCGTCGAGGGTGCCGCCGCCCGGACCGGTGCCGCGGATCCGGCGCAGCCGCCGCCACGGGGTGCCGCACGCCTCGTCGGCGGCCCTGGCCCACGCCCGCTCCGCCGCCCGGCCCGCCGCCGCAGCGCCCACGGCGTGCGCGAGGCTCGCCGTGAAGTCCTCCCGGGCCCGGTCGGTGAGGCCCGTCACCCCCTCGGCGACGTACAGCGGACGCAGCCGCTCGGCCAGCCCGTCCACGTCCGCGGACAGCCGCCGGCTCGCGGCGGCGCGTTCCGCCACGACCTGACCGATGGCCGCCCTCAGCTCCGGTACGCCGTCGCCGCTCAGCGCCGAGACGGCCAGCACCATGGCCCCGTCCTCGCCGTGCTCGCCGACGGCCAGCCCGTCGTCGTCCAGCAGCCGGCGCAGGTCGTCCAGGACCTGCTCGACGGCCTCCTCGGGAAGCCGGTCGATCTGGTTGAGGACGACGATCGTCACGTCGGCGTGCCCGGCCAGCGGCCGCAGGTAGCGCTCGTGCAGGGCGGCGTCCGCGTACTTCTCCGGGTCGAGCACCCACACGATGACGTCGACGAGCTTGAGCACCCGGTCCACCTGGTCCCGGTGAGCCGTCGCCGCCGAGTCGTGGTCCGGCAGGTCGAGCAGGACCAGGCCGGCGGGCCCGTCGTCCGTCCGCTCCGCCCCCTCGTCCAGGACGCTGTGCCGGGCGAACCGCGCCTTGGGCCCGATGCCGAGCCTGTCCAGCAGCCCGGAGGCGCCCCGGGGGTCCCAGGCGCAGGCGACCGGCGTCGAGGTGGTCGGCCGGCGGACCCCGATCCGTGACAGGTCCAACTCCGTCAGTGCGTTGAACAAGGACGACTTCCCGCTGCCCGTCGCCCCGGCCAGCGCCACCACCGTGTGGTCGGCGGAGAGCCGGCGCCGGTCCGCGACCCGCTCCAGCAGCTCCCCCGCCCCGTCGAGCGCCTCGTGGCTCACCCGGGTGCGCGAGAGCCCGAGCAGTTCCGACAGCGCGTCCACCCGCTCGGTGAGCACCTGATCACCTCTCCTGGAATCCGTACGACTTCCGCACGACAGAAAGCTCCGCGATCAGCGACGCCTGCTGGCTCGCCGTCACATCGAGTGCGTCCACCGGGAGCACCCGCAGTTCCCGCTCGGCGTCGAGCACGTCGCCGACGAGCCGGTCCAGCTCCTCGCGCGCCCGGTCGCCCACCCGCAGTGCCGCGTGCGCGCCGACGAGGGAGGCGAGCCGCTCCCCTGCGACCGTGCCCTTGCGGCCGCCGAGCACGGCGACGGCGATGAGCGCCGCCGCGTGCTGCGGGTCGACACCTTCCGCGCTCGTGCGCACCGCCTGGTGCGCGAGGCGGTTCACCGTGAACAGCCACGCGTCGACGGCCCCCTCGATCCGCTCGGCGGCCTCGCCGGCCGCCGCCTCCGGGTCGGCCTCCTCCGCCAGGCCGACGCCCGCCCGGTCGCCGCGCCACGCGTCCACAGTCCGTTCGTCCGCCGTCGCGACCTCGGTGCGCAGCAGCGCGGCAAGGCTCTCGGCCAGGGCGGACAGCAAGGCCGCCGGGCCGCAGCCGGGGTAGCCGCGCCAACTGGCCAGGGCCTCCCCCGCGAGCAGCGCCCCCGCTGCGACCGCGTCCTGCACGCGGGACTCGGCCTGGTCGTAGGCGTCGTCCACGCATCGGGTCAGACGCACCGCGGCGGCGTGCTGCGCCGCCGAGGCGCCGGCCAGCTCCGGGAGCCTGTTGCCGAGTGACTTCAGGACCCCCGTCATCGTGCGCCGCACCGCCTGGTGCCGGGCGGCCGGGTCCTCGGTGCAGTGTGCGAGCCAGCTGCCGAGGGCCGCGACCGCGGTGTGCGGCAGCAGCCCGCCGGCTCCCGCCGACTCGGGCAGCTCCGGGACGGTGAACCGCGGTACGTCCCCGAGCCCGGCCCGGGTCAGCAGGGCCGCGTAGTGCTGGGAGACGTCGTCGGCGATCTGGTGCGGCACCCGGTCCAGGACGGTGGCCAGGGTGACGTCGTACTCCTTGGCCGTACGGAGCAGATGCCACGGCACGGCGTCGGCGTAGCGCGACGCGGTGGTCACCAGGATCCAGATGTCGGCCGCGCAGAGCAGTTCCGCGGCGAGTTCGCGGTTGCGGGAGACGAGGGAGTCGATGTCGGGGGCGTCCAGCAGGGCGAGCCCGCGCGGCAGCGTGTCGTCGGTCTCCAGACGCAGCCACAGCCTGGTCTCCTCCGCCTCGCGCTCCTCGTCGTTCCCACCGCCCTCCCCCACGTCGGCGTCGGCCGCGGTCCGCGGGCGGGGTGCCCAGGCGCGGGCCAGACCGGGCAGCACCCGCGGATCGGCGAACCACGCGCGGTCCTGGGGGTGGCACACCAGCACCGGTGTGCGCGTCGTGGGGCGCAGCACGCCCGCGTCACTCACCCGGCGCCCGATCAGCGAGTTCACGAGCGTGGACTTCCCCGCCCCCGTCGAACCGCCCACCACGGCCAGCAGCGGCGCCTCGGGCGCCTTCAGCCGGGGCACCAGATAGTCGTCGAGCTGCGCCAGCAGTTCCTGTCGTGTGCGGCGGGCCCGCTCGGCCCCAGGAAGGGGAAGGGGAAAACGCGCGTCTGCGACGCGGTCGCGCAGCGCCGACAGCGCGTCGAGGAGTTCGGGCCGTACATCCAAGATCGCCACATTGGCAGAATGCCCCATTTTGATGGGTTTTTGAAGCGCATTCCGCCTGGTTCACGCCTTTCGGCCCGCAAGAAGGGCAGAACGGGCCAGAAGGATCAGAAGAGACACCGGCATAACGAGTGCACAACAGCCGTCGGCTGAGGCGCCAAAACGGGTGCGACATTCGCACCTGCCTGCGATTATCAGACCGCTTCACCGAACCTACACAACGTGTCACGAAGGCGAAGCAACCGGCCGCACATCGGCCGCAGCCTTATCCTTGTCCCCGGCAAGGTCACGGAACCGTCGACCCCAGGGGCGGGTTCGGTCGCGGCCAACGTCCGGCCCCCGTAGCTCAGTGGATAGAGCAGGCGCCTTCTAAGCGCTTGGCCGCAGGTTCGAGTCCTGCCGGGGGCACCCACTGCGCCCCTCCCTATGGAGGGGCTTTTTGCTGGTCAGAGCCTTGCCACGCGGAGCAGGGCAGCCCCGGACCACCCGCGGGTGATCACGAGAACCCTCCGGCGCCGTCCGGCTGTCACCGGGTTTGCGCGGGTGGCTCTGTCGAATACTTGTCGATGTTGCGGGACCGGTTCAGCGATCTTCGTCCGGCTCGGGGAGGTCTCTGCCGGCCTCGATCCGCCTCTGGTGATCCCGTAGCTGACCGGAGATACAACGCGCGTAGGTAGCAAGCAGGACGGGGACGCTGTTGCCCGCCCACTCGGCGACCTGCGCCGGCGGAACGCCCGCGTTGAGCCAGGAGGTCAGGCAGGTACGCCGCAGGTCATAGACGCGCTTGCCGAGCGGCGAGGCGAACTCTGCCGGCTCCGCCTTCTCCCGGCTCGCCCGCTGCTACGAACGGCGCGCGACCGTCATCGACGCATTCTTCGACCTTGCCGACACGATCATCACCGTACGCAGCCTGATCCGGCGGGCATGGACAACTCACCGCTGGGACGAACGCCCGAACCGCCGACCATGACCGCACGCCTATCTGCGCGACCTCTAAGTTCGATCGAGGTCCCGGCACACCTGCAGAAACCGCCCGGTCCATGGTGGAGTCGGGCTCCCAGCAGCCGACTCGATCCGGGACCGTTCGTGGCCGTTGATGTCATCGTTGGATGTCAGCGGCACGGCTGCAGAACCGACGGGTTGCGGGCTATGTGGCGCGGCGGCCTTCGCGCCATTGGCGTCTCTTATCCGCTGCGGCGCCTCCCTCAGCGGCACTCCTCCGCCACGCGGCCCGCTTCGCCGACTCGCGCCCGCAAAGGAATCCCCACAGCACAAGACCCGACGCGTCGAGGAAACGGCTGATGGCGTCGTCCTCCGACATCACAAACAGTAGCTGCGGCACCATGATCACCAGGTACCAGGCCGGATGGTTCTGCCATTTCGGTTTGTCCGCCACTCCTACCCCCTCGCAGGGCGCACCCTAGCCCACGCTTCTGCCAGGCGTGGGTGCGTTCGACATGCCAACGCTGGCTGGCCTGGATAGGCGCCTTCTCGCCTTTGTGGGCGATGCGGCCGTGGAGGCCACGTTGGTTGAGCAGCGCGCGGGTCTTGTCCGAGTCGTAGCCGGCGTCCAGGTGCACGGTGATGTCGTCGGGTAACGGTCCCAGGTCGTCCGGGCGGTCCAGGGTCGGTGCGAGCAGCGGGGAGTCATGGCGGTTGGCGCCGGCCAGGACACGACCCAGCGGAATGCCGTATCCATCCGTCATGCCCGAGCGTTTCAGGCCCTGTTTGCCACGGTCGACCGGTGAGCGCCCTACGACCTCGCCGCCTCCGGGAGCCTTGGTGATGGAGCCGTCCACGGCGATCTGGTCGAGGACGAGACCGACGATCCGGTCGTAGGACTCCAACGCGATCTGCTTGAGCCGGACGAAAAGGCCCTGCCGTATCCACTCATCACGGCGGTTGCGGATCGTGGTGGCCGAGCACGTTGTGTCTGCGATCGCCTCGTAAGAACAGCCGAAGCGCAGCAGTTGCAGCATCTTGTCGAAGATGATCCAGTCGCCGATGCGTTGGCGGTGGCAGCCGAGCGGATGGTCCGGGTGGTACTCCGGCCACTCGGGCAGCAGGGCCGCGAATTGGTCCCAGAGCGGTTCGGTGAGTCATGATGGCAGCGCGGGCACAGGCCTCCTCAGTGATCACAGAGCGTCGCAACTCCATGATCACCAAGGCCTGTGCCCGTTCTGTTGCCAGGGTCACCCACCGCGCCTATCTGCGCGACCTCTTACAAGGCAGCTGTCACGCGCGCTGTCTGGGCATACCCCGGACCGGTTGGCACAGGTGCAACCGGACGAACCGCAGTAAAGCCGTATAGCTCGTAGCGGGTGGCGGAGAGCAACAGCAGCCACTCGTCGCACCCCTGCCACGGGTAGAGGTCGCCGGCACCTCCGCGCACCACCCGCGGACCGTCACCGGTGCGGGGGCGGGCGTCCGCCGGCGCGTCCGTGAAATGCGGTATCCACACGTCCGCGCAGATCTCGTTCGCCGACCCCATTGCCGCCAGCCCGAAGGCGTTCTCGACCGCGGCGGTCCGCTCCTCGTCGGCGAAGACGTCGAGCAATTGGTCCTCAGCCGGCTTCCCGTCACCGCGGAAGGTCAGGGTGGTCGTGCCGCCCCGGGCCGCGTACTCCCACTCCGCCTCGCTCGGCAGCCGGAACGGCAACGTGGCGAGCAGTTCGTCCAGGTCGTCCTCGATCCTGGCCGTGCCCGACGCCGAATCGGCGAAGCTGTCCTCGTACTCGGGGAGCCAGTGCCGTACCTGCGCGACCGTGAGCGGATGGCGGGCAATCAGGAACGGCTCGACCCGCACTTCTCGTACCGGCTGGGCTTGGTCGGCACCGGCGAAGAACGGTCCGAGGCCGTCCTCGGCGCCGCCGGAACGCTCGATGGCGCGGACCGCGTCCAGTTCCGCGTCGGACAAGCCCATCCGGAACGTCCCACCAGGAACGATACGGAAGATCACTCCGGAGGAGGTGTGCCGCCAAGCTGGTCGGCCGGCCACGGTCTCTTGAGCCCACATGGTGCCGGACGCTAGCAGTCGAGCCTGACAGGTGAAGGCGAGGGCTCTAGATTCCATCACGCAGCAGCTATAGATCACGAGGTTTCGTGCCACATTCGTGCCACATCGGACGGTCAGCCACGGTCAACGACGGTTCGCCGCAGTCGCGATGACCGGCTGAGCTGGGGTCTCTTCAAAGCCGCTCTGACCTGCCTACCCTCGCTGACCCTGACCACCAGGCTTACAAGGCAGATGTCCCGAACGCACGAGCGCCCTCCCGGGCCGTCCTGGGGCCGTGGAAGGGCGCTCAATGATGACCAACGCTGACAAGCGTCAACGGCTCAGCAGCAGGTCACGATGCTAATCATCTAGGCGGCCGCAGGTCACGGCCGATGGGGTGTGTCAAATTAACGGCTGATCTTGGTTGTTGAGGTTGTCAGTGACCGGCCGGGGTGAGTCGGCCTTCGAACTCGATCTGGAAGGCGTTCAACGGT